>NZ_JBIBBW010000013.1:1638-4899 GCF_042900885.1 Streptomyces sp. NPDC012835 | reverse complement strand
ACACAGTGGACGCGAGCAACTGAGGACAAGCCCTCGGCCTATTAGTACCAGTCAGCTCCAACCGTTACCGGTCTTCCACATCTGGCCTATCAACCCAGTAGTCTACTGGGAGCCTTAACCCCTCAAAGGGGGTGGGAGTCCTCATCTCGAAGCAGGCTTCCCGCTTAGATGCTTTCAGCGGTTATCCTTTCCGAACGTAGCCAACCAGCCATGCCCTTGGCAGAACAACTGGCACACCAGAGGTTCGTCCGTCCCGGTCCTCTCGTACTAGGGACAGCCCTTCTCAAGACTCCTGCGCGCGCAGCGGATAGGGACCGAACTGTCTCACGACGTTCTAAACCCAGCTCGCGTACCGCTTTAATGGGCGAACAGCCCAACCCTTGGGACCGACTCCAGCCCCAGGATGCGACGAGCCGACATCGAGGTGCCAAACCATCCCGTCGATATGGACTCTTGGGGAAGATCAGCCTGTTATCCCCGGGGTACCTTTTATCCGTTGAGCGACGGCGCTTCCACAAGCCACCGCCGGATCACTAGTCCCGACTTTCGTCCCTGCTCGACCCGTCGGTCTCACAGTCAAGCTCCCTTGTGCACTTACACTCAACACCTGATTACCAACCAGGCTGAGGGAACCTTTGGGCGCCTCCGTTACTCTTTAGGAGGCAACCGCCCCAGTTAAACTACCCATCAGACACTGTCCCTGATCCGGATCACGGACCCAGGTTAGACATCCAGCACGACCAGAGTGGTATTTCAACGACGACTCCACCTGAACTGGCGTCCAAGCTTCACAGTCTCCCACCTATCCTACACAAGCCGAACCGAACACCAATATCAAACTATAGTAAAGGTCCCGGGGTCTTTCCGTCCTGCTGCGCGAAACGAGCATCTTTACTCGTAGTGCAATTTCACCGGGCCTATGGTTGAGACAGTCGAGAAGTCGTTACGCCATTCGTGCAGGTCGGAACTTACCCGACAAGGAATTTCGCTACCTTAGGATGGTTATAGTTACCACCGCCGTTTACTGGCGCTTAAGTTCTCAGCTTCGCCAACCCGAAGATTGACTAACCGGTCCCCTTAACGTTCCAGCACCGGGCAGGCGTCAGTCCGTATACATCGCCTTACGGCTTCGCACGGACCTGTGTTTTTAGTAAACAGTCGCTTCTCGCTGGTCTCTGCGGCCACCCCAAGCTCAGGAAGTAAATTCCATCACCCAGAATGGCCCCCCTTCTCCCGAAGTTACGGGGGCATTTTGCCGAGTTCCTTAACCATAGTTCACCCGAACGCCTCGGTATTCTCTACCTGACCACCTGAGTCGGTTTAGGGTACGGGCCGCCATGAAACTCGCTAGAGGCTTTTCTCGACAGCATAGGATCATCCACTTCACCACAATCGGCTCGGCATCAGGTCTCAGACTTCATGTCATCCGGATTTACCTGGACAACGCCCTACACCCTTACCCCGGGACAACCACCGCCCGGGCTGGACTACCTTCCTGCGTCACCCCATCGCTTACCTACTACCACCTCGGGTCAGCGGCTCCACCACTTCCCTTTGCCCGAAGGCTCCAGGACGGCTTCACGGCCTTAGCATTAATGGATTCGATACTGGGCGTTTCAAAGCGGGTACCGGAATATCAACCGGTTGTCCATCGACTACGCCTGTCGGCCTCGCCTTAGGTCCCGACTTACCCTGGGCAGATCAGCTTGACCCAGGAACCCTTAGTCAATCGGCGCACACGTTTCCCACGTGTGTATCGCTACTCATGCCTGCATTCTCACTCGTGAACCGTCCACAACTAGCTTCCGCTGCTGCTTCACCCGGCACACGACGCTCCCCTACCCATCACAGCGGGCGTTGGCCCTCATGCTGCAATGACACGACTTCGGCGGTACGCTTGAGCCCCGCTACATTGTCGGCGCGGAATCACTTGACCAGTGAGCTATTACGCACTCTTTCAAGGGTGGCTGCTTCTAAGCCAACCTCCTGGTTGTCTCTGCGACTCCACATCCTTTCCCACTTAGCGTACGCTTAGGGGCCTTAGTCGATGCTCTGGGCTGTTTCCCTCTCGACCATGGAGCTTATCCCCCACAGTCTCACTGCCGCGCTCTCACTTACCGGCATTCGGAGTTTGGCTAAGGTCAGTAACCCGGTAGGGCCCATCGCCTATCCAGTGCTCTACCTCCGGCAAGAAACACACGACGCTGCACCTAAATGCATTTCGGGGAGAACCAGCTATCACGGAGTTTGATTGGCCTTTCACCCCTAACCACAGGTCATCCCCCAGGTTTTCAACCCTGGTGGGTTCGGTCCTCCACGAAGTCTTACCTCCGCTTCAACCTGCCCATGGCTAGATCACTCCGCTTCGGGTCTTGAGCGCGCTACTAAACCGCCCTGTTCGGACTCGCTTTCGCTACGGCTTCCCCACACGGGTTAACCTCGCAACACACCGCAAACTCGCAGGCTCATTCTTCAAAAGGCACGCAGTCACGACTGACAGCACAAGTGCTGCCAGCGACGCTCCCACGGCTTGTAGGCACACGGTTTCAGGTACTATTTCACTCCGCTCCCGCGGTACTTTTCACCATTCCCTCACGGTACTATCCGCTATCGGTCACCAGGGAATATTTAGGCTTAGCGGGTGGTCCCGCCAGATTCACACGGGATTTCTCGGGCCCCGTGCTACTTGGGTGGTTCTCAAACGAGCCGTACAGATTTCAGCTACGGGGGTCTTACCCTCTACGCCGGACCTTTCGCATGTCCTTCGCCTACCCATACGGTTTCTGACTCGCCGACCGGCCGGCAGACCGATCAAGAGAACTCCCACAACCCCGCATACGCAACCCCTGCCGGGTATCACACGTATACGGTTTGGCCTCATCCGGTTTCGCTCGCCACTACTCCCGGAATCACGGTTGTTTTCTCTTCCTGAGGGTACTGAGATGTTTCACTTCCCCTCGTTCCCTCCACACTGCCTATGTGTTCAGCAGCGGGTGACAGCCCATGACGACTGCCGGGTTTCCCCATTCGGACACCCCCGGATCAAAGCTCGGTTGACAGCTCCCCGGGGCCTATCGCGGCCTCCCACGTCCTTCATCGGTTCCTGGTACCAAGGCATCCACCGTGCGCCCTTAAAAACTTGGCCACAGATGCTCGCGTCCACTGTGCAGTTCTCAAACAACGACCAGCCACCCACCACCCCACCCCAAACAGGGCGAGTTCACTGGGGCCGGCAACCCGAAGGACGAGCAAAAGCCCGTG
>NZ_JBIBBW010000012.1:0-5592 GCF_042900885.1 Streptomyces sp. NPDC012835 | reverse complement strand
GGACACCCCCACCAACCGGCCACCAGCATCACGGTGCTTGTCCACCACCACCCGGTCCAGCGGAACCCGCGACCCGTCCAGCGCGACGAGCTCCGCCTTCCACTCCACCTTCGGCGGCGTCCGCTCGGGATCGGCCAGCACGCCGAGGGCGCCGCGCGCCGCCTCGACGAATGCCCGGACCCGTGGCTGATGCGCCGGGGGAACGGTGTCGACGACACCGGATGCCTCATCGACGGCCACCCGAAGCGCCTGGTGTACGGGGTGGCCGACGGGCAGCGGAGTCCCCAGGGCGTAGGCACCCAGCGCACGGGCGATCTTCTGGCTGTCGCTCACGGACATCAGCCGTCGGGGGGCGCCGCTGGTCTGGGGCAGTCCTGCCATCAGGACCATTTGTACGAAGGCGGCGAGGCCCTGGACAGCGGGGTTGTCCAGAATCCGCACGACAGCGTCAAGGAGGACATCCCTGGGCAGCGGGGCGGCGAACCGCTCGGCCCGCTGATACGCCTCCCGGCTGAGCTGCGACAACTCGGCGACGGCCCGCCGGATGTCCTCCGGCGTCATCAGCTGACCGCTGTAGGCGAAGTGCCGCAGCTCCGTGAGGACCAGCGGAATCTCCAGCCGGCCGTCATCCGTGTCCAGCGTCGGATACTGGTCGTCGTCCATGTCGACCATCTGCTTCTGCGTGACGACCCTGCCCTCGGAAGTACGCCCCGTCAGCACGGACGACACATGCTCACGCGGAGAAGGCACATCGCCGATCGTCGCGTCGAAGAAGCCCGGGAAGAGCGGCTTGTCCGGCGTGAGCGCCTTCCGATAGGACTCCAGCAGCTTCCCGAGCGTGACCGCGAGATGACCGCTGATGCCGTCGTGGTGCATGTTGAGGAAGATCCGGGTGCGGGGCCGCAGCGCGCGCAGGACGCGGTCCAGCGCGGGACGCGACGCCACCGCCAGGCCGTTCTTGGCCATGAACGGAACAGGGGCCTGATTCAGGATCGCGCCCGACGGCCGGGCGACGGTGTGGGCGTAGGCGAACCGCAGATAGCCCCAGATGTCGTCGACATCCGGGATGACCGAGAGGAAGGGAACAGCCCACTCAGGCACGTTGCCCCGGCCGGTGAAGCCACGCAGGAAATCAGCGGTGGCCTTCATCGCGAACTCCCGGCCCGACGAGTCCACCGACCCGATGGGGCCCACCGGCAGCCGGTCCGCAGCCGCGTCCTGGAGCACGCCCAGGCCCAGCGCGGGGAACCCCGTGGTGGGCTGCACATAGGCGAGATTCGACCTGACCGGGGTCGGGCCGACCACGGCCTTCGCCCCCAGCGCCGTGGTCGTCCAGCCGTCCCCGGCGGGAAGAAGGGCGGCCAGTGCGATCTGCGGCGCGGCGTCGGGCTGGTCCCTGGCGTCCAGTACCCGCTCCACCCGCTCCAGCCGCGCCAGCGCCACCTCCTGGGGCTGCCTGCGCTCGCCCGGAAGCACCGCCATCGGCTCGACGACGATCTCCCCGATGAGATACGAGGCATGGGTGGGCTTCGCCTCGCCCTCCGCCGGCTTGGGATACAGGAGGTGCAGCCGTCCGTCGGCGGACCGCCAGACCCCGGCATGATCCGTCACGATCTTGAAGCCGGGAGCGGTGGCCAGCACCTGCTTGGCGGGTACGTCCCCGATCCCGGTGATGACGAACACCTGACGCTTCTCGACCTCCAGGCCGAGGGCGCCGTACTCACGCCCGAGCGCCGCGTCGAGCCCCGCGTGCGTCGTGGACGACGACTGCGCGAACTCCGGCAGCGCCCCCTCGGCGACCCGCCCCGCCGGATCGATCACCACCGCCCGCGCGTCGGACGCCGCCACCTCCGGCGGAAGCACCGACACCTGACCGTGGGCGCCGGCCGACACATCGACCCACACCACACCGTCGGCCCCGCCCAGGTGGTACGCCGCCCAGGCATGCCCCAGCGCACCACCCTGCCGCCGCGCCAGCACGAACGCCACCGCACCGGGCCCCGCAGCGGCGACCGCGTCCCCCACCACGCCCCACGAACGCACCCCACGCCACCCCGGACCCACCGCGAGGGACGACGCCGCCGAGGTTCCGCCGACCACCGAGTCGTCCAGCGCGACCGCAGGACGCACACCCCCCGGATACAACGCGTCCCGCAACGCCCCCAACAGCACAAGACACTGCTCCACGGACAGCACCGTCGTCCGCCCCCGGCCCGCCACCCGGCGCACCATCTCCGTCAACTCACCACGACCGAGCGGTGACGAGAGGGAATCCCGCGACGCTGTGACACTCCGCAACGCTTCCTGACCGGTCGGCCGCGCCCCGGTGTCCGGTGCCTGTGCCGATGCCTGTGCCTGTGCCGGCGCGGTGGGCGCGGTGGGCGCTGTGGGCGCGGTGGGCGCGGTGGGCGCGGTGGGCGCTGTGGAGCCGAACAGGATCAGGTCGCCGTCGGCCGTGGTGGTTCCAGCGGCGGCGGCGGCGAGCTGCCGGGTGACGGCGGTCCACTGGCCCGGAACCTTGGTGACCGGGTCACCGAGGGCGAGAATGCCGAGCGGGGTGGCCGGGTCGGCGCTGGTCAGCATCATCGGCGCGCTGTAGCTGTAGCCGGGCCGCCCGGTCAGCTGGGAGAACCGCTGGCCCATCTGCGGCGTCAGCGCCCCTGGACCCGTGGTCAGGAACAGCACCGGCGTGCTCAGGCCCACCGTACGCATCGCCGGATCCAGGCCAAGCAACGCCAGGAACTCGCCCTCCGAGACGCGGACAGGGGCGCGGCCGGGCAGGTGCAGCACGATGTTCCCGGCCTGGTCGACCTCGACCACGTTCAGCATCGGCATGGGCTTGCCGGGACCGGCCCACTCCGGCTGAACCGTCCGCAGAGCGGTCCCGGCGGGCCCGTACGTCATATGCCGCAAGTTGCCCCAGTTGACCCCGGCCGGCGCCTTCGTCCCGGACCAGTTCACACCCTGGACATTCGGCCCCTGCCGCAGCAGCGCCGCCGGACCGAAAGCCCCTGCCTCCTTCAGCTGATACGCGGCCAGCAGATCAAGATCGGAGGCGTCCCTGCCCTCCGCGATCGCCTTGGCCGTCACCGCCCACAACGCCTCCTGCTGTGACCGGTCCCACGGGACCGTCGCGTCGAGGTGCAGGACCTTGCGGCCCATCGCCTCGCGTTCCGGGGGCGTCAGCGAGCGGAAGATCTGAGCGGCACGGGCCGTGGCCCAGAGGGTGGACGCCACATGCCGGGGCGTGAACGTCGCGGGCGCCGGCACCGACTGCACATGCCGGATCACCTGCTCGCCCTTCTCGGCCAGCTGCTTGAGGGTGACCCCGAGAACCGGCGCCGGTACGGCTTCTGTGAGCTTCGCTTCGGGATCGGCAGCCACCTGGGCCGAGGCGAAGTCCAGCAACGCGAGATACCCGGCCAGGTCCGGGGAACTGCCGGTGTGTTCGCGGACGAAGAAGGCCCACATGTCGAGGCGGAACGGGGTGAACTGGCTGATCGACTCGTCGTTCGCCCGCATCCGCTCCAGCGCGCCGATGCCCTTCAGCACCCGCTCGTAACGGCCACCCACCACACCACGGTCGTTCTCGATCTCATTGCCGAACACCGACCGCAACGCCCGCACCAGCCGCAGCGTCGTCGCACGCGTCTGCGCCCCGGCGACCGTGCCCAGCCCGGCCATCTGCGCCAGCCGGTCCAAATGGTGGTCCAGCGGCTCGGGATGAGCGGTGACCCGACGACCCCGCTCACCGCTCGCCGATTCGAGAGACACCCGCTGGGTGTTGTCCATCCCGGTCTGCCTGGTGCTGCCGTCCGTCACCATCCGGCTCAGGTTCGCGACATGCTGAACCAGCGAAACATCATCCAGCGGATCATCGATATAGGGCGAAGGACCGTAGGCGGGATAGTTCTGCCGCCCGTCACCGTCCGTCGCACCCCAGCAAATCTCCAGGTGCATCCGATGCCCCGGCGGCAGCTCCCGCACCTCACGCAGCCCCGCGATGTACTCGGCGGCCTCCCGCTTGCCCAGGGACACCGTGCGGCCATCCCTCAGAGGGATCCTCAAGCGGCCGGGATGCCCGTGGCCTGCGTAGAGGTACACCGCCGCCGGCATGGAAACGGTCTCCGAACCGGTGTCCTGGTAGCCGTGCTCCGGAGGCGTCCGGTGGACCAGCCGGCGCATCTGCCGGAAGGTCTTGAACCTCTCCTCCCGCATCCGCGCCTTGTCCTGCTGCGGAACCGCCATCCGGCCGTACCGGCCACGGTTCTCATCGATCAACGGCCGCGTATACACGTCGCTGTCCCGGAACTTCGTCCCGTCCAGCGCCGTCCACTCACGATCCACATACGTCGTGCTGGCCGAAGGCGGAACCGACAGCCACTCACCGACCGGCGTAGCCGCGTCACGGTCGACCAGCACCAGAACGTGCGCGTCCCCGGACGCGTCGGCGATCAGCCGTCCGTCACCGCTGGGGCCCCACACCGTCCGGTCCAGCCGGTCGGCCACCGTCCGCAGCATCTCCTGATACTGGTTCCCCGCGAACGGAACGGCCAGCACCACCGGCACGTCGCGGGAGAGCTTGGCCAACTCCGGGTCGGCCGCCAAAGCCTCGGCGACCCCCTGCGCGTCCAGCACCCGGCCGTCCGGCAGACGCACCCGGCCGTTCTCGCCCTCCGCCACCACCACATACGCGTCATTCGGCCACGGCGCCGGACCGCTCCTGGTCAGTACCGCGTCCACACCCGGCCGGGTCTCGATGACCCGTACCTCCGGCAACACCCGACTCACGGTCTTCCGCGTCCAGTTACGGCCCCTCGCACCACCGGAATCGTCCGCGATCACCGTCCGCGCCGACAACATGACATCGGTCGGCCCGGTGAAGGCGCCCGACACCGCCGGAGGCGCGGGGACGTTCACGGCGGGTGCCGGTGCCGAGGGGCCCGGCGCGAAGTGCGTCATCTCCTCGTCCCGCGCCGTACCGCCGCCAAAGGCATCTCCCGTGGCGGAGTGGTCCCAGGCCCGCAGGGCCTGATGCTGCGGAACGATGGAGAGTCCGGACAGTTCCAGGTCGACGCCCACCGAAGCCGCCACCGACACCAAGAGGAACTGGAGGGCCACCGGAAGCGGCGGCACCCCCTGCCCCTGGGAGGCGAAGTACGCATTGATCCCGGACCGCAGGTCACCCCACGTCAGCGGGGTCTGGAACCCACTGGCGGCCCGGGCCTGATCGAGCGCGGAGAAGCCGCGCAGCAACGCCTCGAACGCGGCGCTGTCGTTCTCCAGCAGCGGGCCGTAGACCAGCCGGATCGCCCGCACCCACCGCTGCACATCCGGAGCACGACCCCGGTCACCCGTCACCAACTCCGCCAGCCGGCCCAGCTCAGCGGTCGACGGCCCCGGACGGAAACCGACCAGCCAGTCCCCCTCCACCAACTGGAGCCGCGGTCCCTGATTCCCGTCCCCCGGAGCGAGAACCACCTCCAGCCCGCTCCCGGTCCCCCACACCCACCGGTCCGTGCCATCGGCCAGCACCTGACCCGGCAGCGGAACCTCCAACGGATCACCCATCGGCGGACCCGCCAGATCAGC
>NZ_JBIBBW010000011.1:0-116130 GCF_042900885.1 Streptomyces sp. NPDC012835 | reverse complement strand
ACGCTTTATTGTCCGGACACGCACCTCCTGCGCCCCCGACCCCCTCCCGCCCGGCGGGCCCGCACCACCACCGCCTTGGGTGAGGGGTGGGTGGGCCGGTGCGGCGCGTCACGTGGTAAGCGGCCGGCGGGAAAGGGGGGCCCGCGGGGGGTGCGTCCGGGGCAATAAAGCGTGATGTGTGGCGCCTCACGCACCCGTCACCCTCACGACCAGCCGCACGCGCCGTAGATCATGCCGCCCCGGATGTACCCCCTGCGGGACACCCGGACCCCACCCGCACCCCCGCACCCCACCACCGGCCCCCGCCGACAGCGCCCCCGCCAACCGCGGAGCTACGCCCAGAGCTGGCCCTGTAGCGTCTCGATCGCCTCTTCCGTCGTCGCCGCCGTGTACACGCCCGTCGACAGGTACTTCCAGCCCCCGTCCGCCACGACGAACACGATGTCCGCGCTCTCGCCCGCCTTGACCGCCTTGCGGCCCACGCCGATCGCCGCGTGGAGCGCCGCGCCGGTCGAGACGCCCGCGAAGATGCCTTCCTGCTGGAGGAGTTCGCGGGTGCGTGTCACCGCGTCGGCCGAGCCGACGGAGAAGCGGGTGGTGAGGACGGAGGCGTCGTACAGCTCGGGGACGAAGCCCTCGTCGAGGTTGCGCAGCCCGTAGACCAGGTCGTCGTAGCGCGGCTCGGCGGCGACGATCTGGATGGACTCGACGTGCTCGCGCAGATAGCGGCCCACGCCCATGAGGGTGCCCGTCGTGCCGAGGCCCGCCACGAAGTGGGTGACGGAGGGGAGGTCGGCGAGGATCTCGGGGCCGGTGGTGGCGTAGTGCGCGCCCGCGTTGTCGGGGTTGCCGTACTGGTAGAGCATCACCCAGGACGGGTTCTCGGCGGCCAGTTCCTTCGCCACCCGTACGGCTGTGTTGGAGCCGCCCGCCGCGGGGGACGGGATGATCTCCGCTCCCCACATGGCGAGCAGGTCGCGCCGTTCGCGGGAGGTGTTCTCCGGCATGACGCAGACGATGCGGTAGCCCTTGAGCTTGGCCGCCATGGCGAGCGAGATGCCGGTGTTGCCGCTGGTGGGCTCCAGGATGGTGCAGCCCGGGGTGAGGCGCCCGTCCTTCTCGGCCTGTTCGACCATGTGGAGCGCGGGCCGGTCCTTGATCGAGCCCGTCGGGTTGCGGTCCTCCAGCTTGGCCCAGATCCGTACGGTGTCCGAGGGGGACAGCCGGGGGAGCCGTACGAGAGGCGTGTTGCCGACCGCCGCCAGCGGGGAGTCGTACCGCATCAGGCCGTGTGGGTTTCGAGCGCGCCGCCGGCCACGGCCGGGAGGATGGTGACGGTGTCGCCGTCGGCGAGTTTGGTGGAGATGCCGTCGAGGAAGCGGACATCCTCGTCGTTGAGGTAGACGTTCACGAAGCGGCGGAGCTGGTTGTCCTTGGCCGGGTCGATGAGCCGTTCCCGGATGCCCGCGTGCCGGGTTTCGAGGTCGGCGAAGAGCTCGGAGAGCGTGTCGCCGGTGCCGTTGACCGCCTTGGCGCCGTCGGTGTAGGTGCGGAGGATGGTCGGGATGCGGACCTCGATGGACATGGCGTGGGCTCCTGTCGGGAGGTGACGTGTCGGGCGCGCGGCTCGGCCCCCCGCGCGAGGGGTGTGGGTGGTGCGGTCGCTGATCGCGGTGCGGCTGAGCGCGTCCGGGGCCGGTGGCTCAGGCGGTGGCGCCGGCCGGACAGATGGCACTGGCGAGGCGGCACAGGTCGACGTGCAGCCGCGCGACGAGCAGCGGAGTGCTCGGCGTGTTGTCGCTCACGTCGTGGGAAACCATGCGGTCATCGTATCGATTCCCGGTCCGCGCTCCGGTAGGTGTTCTCGCATCGTGGACTAGGGGTGTTCGTCAGGCGGGCTGCGGGCCGGGGACCTGGCCGGGGACGATCTCGACGTCCTCTTCGGAGACCTCGCCGTCGACGATGCGGTACGAGCGGAACTGGAAGGGGCCCGCGTCGTCCGTGTCGGCCGTGGAGACGAGGACGTAGTGGGCGCCCGGCTCGTTGGCGTAGGTGATGTCGGTGCGGGAGGGGTACGCCTCGGTCGCGGTGTGCGAGTGGTAGATGATCACCGGTTCCTCGTCGCGGTCGTCCATGGCGCGGTAGAGCTTGAGGAGATCGGCGGAGTCGAACTCGTAGAAGGTGGGCGAGCGCGCCGCGTTGAGCATGGGGATGAACCGCTCGGCCCGTCCGCTCCCGGCGGGGCCGGCGACCACGCCGCACGCCTCGTCGGGGTGGTCGGCTCGCGCGTGCGCGACGATCTGGTCGTGCAGGGCCTGGGTGATGGTGAGCATGGTGAAAATATTAGGCCGACCGGCGCGGCGACGGCCCGGGACCGTGGTCCCGGGCCGTCGCGGCGGTGCGTGGGCGGGGTGGTGCGTGGGCGGTGCGGGTCAGGGCTGGTCGCCCGTGGTCGCGTACCCCGGCTCGGCCTCGCGCGGGGCCGGGGAGCCGCCGCGCTTGAGGTACTGCCAGCCCGCGGCCAGGACGACGGCCCAGACGGCGCCCACGTAGAGGGAGACCCGCGCGTCGTCGTCCAGCGCGATCAGGACGGTGACGAAGCCGAGGAAGAAGACCGCGACCCAGCTGAAGAGGGCGCCGCCGGGCGCGGGGAACGACGAGAGCGGCAGGACGCCGGCCCTGGCTCCGCGCCGGTAGCGGATGTGGCTGATGAGGATCATCGTCCAGGTCCAGATGCCCGCCGCGGTCGCCACGGAGGTCACATAGCCGAACGCCTTCTCCGGCACGATGTAGTTGAGGATCACCCCGATGCCCATCAGGGCGACGGAGACGCTGATCCCGACGGCCGGGGCCCGGCGGGAGTTCAGCCTGGTGAAGGCTTTCGGCGCCTCGTCGTTGGCGGCGAGGTTGCGCAGCATCCGGCCGGTGGAGTACATCCCGGAGTTGCAGGAGGAGAGTGCCGCGGTCAGGACGACGAAGTTGACTATGCCCGCGGCGAGCGGGATGCCCATCTTCTCGAAGGCGTGGACGAAGGGGCTCGCTCCCGCCGAGAACTCGGTCCATTTGACGACCGCGAGGATCACGCTGAGGGCGCCGACGTAGAAGACGATGATGCGCCAGGGCAGCGTGTTGATGGCCTTGGGGAGGGTCTTCTCCGGGTTCTCGGACTCGCCCGCCGTGACGCCGACCAGTTCGACGGCGAGGTAGGCGAACATCACGCCCTGGAGCGTCATCAGGCTGGAGCCGATGCCGTTGGGGAAGACGCCTCCGTGCGCCCAGAGGTTGGACGCCTCCGCGGTCTCGCCGGCGTCCGAGAAGCCGAGGGTGAGGACGCCGAGGCCGATGACGATCATGCCGATGATCGCGGTGACCTTGATCATCGAGAACCAGAACTCGACCTCGCCGAAGATCTTCACCGAGATCAGGTTGACGCCGAACAGCACCACGAGGAAGACCAGGGCGCTGACCCACTGCGGGATTCGCGGGAACCAGAAGTGGATGTAGATGGCGGCGGCGGTCAGCTCGGCCATGCCGGTGACCACCCACATCAGCCAGTACGTCCAGCCGGTGGCGAAGCCGAAGAAGGGGCCGAGGAACTCGCGGGCGTACTCGGCGAAGGAGCCGGAGACGGGCCGGTAGAGGAGCAGCTCGCCGAGGGCCCGCATGATGAAGAAGATGACGACGCCGGCGAGGGCGTACATGAGGATGATGCTGGGGCCGGCCTTGGCGATGTTCGCTCCGGCGCCCATGAAGAGGCCGACGCCGATGGCGCCGCCGATGGCGATCATCTGGACCTGGCGGCTGCCGAGCCCGCGCTCGTAATCCTCTTCCGGCACGTTCGCGCCGGTGGGGCCGCCCGTGGCGCCGTCGCCGGGATGTTCCCTGTCGACCTGCGCTGAGGTCATGGTCGTGTTGCCTTTCTCCACACTGGTCCGCGCCGCGCTCGTCGGCCGCGGATCAGTTCCTGGTCCCCCCGGACATGGATGGAGTGCCATCGGCGGTCGGCCGACGAAGGCACCCCCGGGGACAGGGGTGGCGTCCCCGGGGGGTCGTGAAGATTTATCACGGCGGCAACAGTCACCCACAGAAGGTTCCGTGACGCAGCTCACAGGAAGATAAGGACAAAACAATCACACCACCGCAAGGATCAGCCTCGCAGTGATGTGATTGTTATATCGAATTGAGCCTTATCTGAGGATATGAGGAGGCCCTTTCAGGTGGTGCGCTACGGCATCAGCGTCTCGACGAGCGTCTCCTGGAGCGCCCCGAGCCACAGATACGCCATCACCATCGGCTTGCGCGGGTCGGAGTCCGGCAGCCGGTACAGCTCGCCGCCCTCGTCCTCGTCGGTGACCTCCAGCCGCGTGCCGATCGTCAGCCGCAGATCGTTGAGCGCGCCGAGCCAGTGCCGGCAGTCCTCGGCGCTGAGCTTGAGCACCGCGCCGCCCTCGCCGGTCACGGTGAGCGCGTCCAGCGAGCTGACCAGCGCCATGCCGTCCTCGCGCTTGCGGTCACGCAGGTCGTTCTCCGTGAAGCGCCTGAACTCGGAGGAGTACTCGCGCAGTTCGTCGTCGTCATCGCCGTACGCGTCCGGGAAGAGCCGGGCCAGCGCCGGGTCCGCGGGCGGCTCGCTGGGGCCGGGGGCGAAGAGGGCGGCGAGCGGGTCCTCGCCCTGGGCCGGTTCGTCACCCGGCCCGATCAGCTCCAGCAGCTGTACGGCCAGTGAGCGCAGAATCGAGATCTCGACCTCGTCGAGCGCGACGGCCGCGCCGCCGCCCGGGATCGCCTCGAATTGCCCGGCCATCAGGCGCGGTCCTGCGAGAGGGTCGCCCAGAGCCCGAATCCGTGCATCGCCTGCACATCGCGCTCCATCTCCTCGCGGCTGCCGCTGGAGACGATCGCGCGGCCTTTGTGATGGACGTCGAGCATCAGCTTGTGGGCCTTGTCCTTCGAGTAGCCGAAATAGGTCTGGAAGACGTAGGACACGTAACTCATGAGGTTCACCGGGTCGTTGTGGACGATCGTCACCCACGGCACATCGGGTTCGGGGACGGCGAAGGTCTCCTCTGCCGATTCGGGGCGTTCGATCTCAGTCGGAGCAACACTCACGGTTCGGGACGACCTTCTTCTCTGCCGGGACCTGCTGGACCTGCCGCACCTGCGGGGCGCGCCGGGTGGCACGAGCCGCTTGCCGCGCGCCCGGCCCCGCCGCCCCACAGGACCCATGCTGCCACCCTGGGCGGCCTGTCGCACAAACGCCGGACCCAAATCGTCACTCTGACGAGTATTCGAGGTAGCATCGTCATATGAACACTGGGGATCCAGGGCTGCGCCGGGTCGGCGTGCCGTCGACCGCGCTCTTTACCGACCAGTACGAGCTGACGATGCTCCAGGCGGCGCTGCGCGCCGGGACGGCCGATCGTCGCTCCGTCTTCGAGGTCTTCACCCGGCGGCTGCCCGAAGGGCGCAGGTACGGGGTGGTGGCGGGCACCGGGCGGGTGCTGGAAGCCGTGCGGAACTTCCGCTTCGACTCCGATCTGCTGGCCTTCCTGCGGGACAAGGACATCGTCGACGGGCCGACACTCGACTGGCTCGATTCGTACCGCTTCAGCGGTGACATCTGGGGCTATCCGGAGGGCGAGGTGTACTTCCCCGGCTCGCCGATCCTGCGGGTCGAGGGCACTTTCGCCGAGTGCGTGCTGCTGGAGACCGTGATCCTGTCGATCCTCAACCACGACTCGGCGATCGCCGCGGCGGCCTCCCGGATGGCGGCGGCGGCCGGCGGGCGCGGGCTGATCGAGATGGGCGCCCGCCGTACGCACGAGCTGTCGGCCGTCGCCGCGGCCCGCGCGGCGTACGTGGGCGGCTTCGACACCACCTCCGACCTGGCGGCCGGTTTCCGTTACGACATCCCGACGGTGGGCACCAGCGCGCACGCCTTCACCCTGCTGCACGACAGCGAGCGCGACGCGTTCCGGGCGCAGGTCGACTCGCTCGGCCGGGGGACGACCCTGCTGGTCGACACGTACGACGTGGCCGAGGCCGTGCGGACCGCCGTGGAGATCGCCGGGCCGGAGCTGGGCGCCGTCCGCATCGACTCGGGTGATCTGCTGCTGGTCGCGCACCGGGTACGGCAGCAGCTGGACGACCTGGGCGCGGTGAACACCAGGATCGTGGTCACCTCGGACCTGGACGAGTACGCCATCGCCTCGCTGGCCGCGGCGCCGGTGGACGCCTACGGCGTGGGCACCCAGCTGGTCACCGGCAGCGGGCACCCCACCTGCTCCATGGTCTACAAGATCGTCGCGCGCGCGTCCTCCTCCGACCCGCGGGCACCGCTGCACCCGGTGGCGAAGAAGTCGCTGGGCGGCAAGACGTCGATCGGCGGCCGCAAGTGGGCCGCGCGCCGGCTGGACGCGGAGGGGCGCGCCGAGGCCGAGGTGATCGGTACCGGTCCCGTACCCCCGGAGCTGCTGGACCGTCTGCTGCTGGTGGAGCTGGTCAAGGGCGGTGAGATCGCGGCGCCCGAGCCGCTGGACGCGGTGCGCGAGCGCCATATCGCGGCGCGTGCCGCGCTGCCGTTGTCGGCGGTGCAGCTGTCGCGCGGCGAGCCGGTGATCCCGACGGAGTACGCGGTCCCCCGCGAAGTCTGAGTCACCACGTGTGAGGTCCGCGAGGCGGTGGTAGCAGTTGGTCAGCCCCTCCCGCAAGGGGCCCGTGCCCGCACCTCCCGCCCCGACCCCGTCCCCGGGTCTCCCCGACCCCCACTACCGAAGGATTACGTCATGCACCGCGCCTTGATCGTCGTGGACGTCCAGAACGACTTCTGCGAGGGCGGCAGCGTCGCGGTGACGGGGGGTGCCGAGGTCGCCGCCGCCATCACGGATCTGGTCGGCCGGGCGACCGCCGGCTACCGGCATGTGGTCGCCACCCGTGATCACCACGTCGACCCGGGCGCGCACTTCGCCACTCCCCCGGCGGTCCCCGACTTCGTGAACAGCTGGCCGGTGCACTGCGTCGCCGGCACGGAGGGCGTCGGCTTCCACCCGAACTTCGCCCCGGTCGTCGCCTCCGGCGCGATCGAGGCGGTCTTCGACAAGGGTGCCTACGAGGCGGCCTACAGCGGCTTCGAGGGCGCCGACGAGAACGCCGTGGGGCTGGCGCGGTGGCTGCGGGACCGGGAGGTCACGGAGGTCGACGTGGTCGGCATCGCGATGGACCACTGCGTCCGCGCCACCGCGCTGGACGCCGCCCGCGAGGGCTTCGCCACCCGCGTGCTGCTCGATCTGACGGCGGCGGTGGCCAAGGAGACCACGGAGCGCGCCCTGGCGGAGCTGCGCGAGGCGGGCGTGGAGCTGACCGGCACGCCGGTGCTCGCCCCGTAGGGGACGCCCGGCGCGCCGGTGGGGTCCTGGCGGGCGGGCCGGAGCCCGCAGGTCCCGGTCAGCCCATGACCTGCTTGCGGAACTCGTCCATGGGCATCGTGTCGGTCGGCATGGTGATGGTGTTCTTCCGTCCGAACTTCCCGTACGTGGTGGTGCTGGCCTTGCCGTCCCTGATCGAGTCCATCCGCAGCAGGTACGGGGTGCCCTCCGCCGCGACGTGGTAGGTGTCGGAGGTGCCGCTGACCGAGATGGTGAGGGCCACCGTCTTCTCGCCGTCGACCTCGCCGCTCCTGTCCTTGGCGAACTTCGCGCTCTCGTCGATGCGGTAGTACGCGTCGCAGCTCTGACCGGTGTCGTTGGACACGTACACGTCGGAGAGCCGGCCGGGCACGGTGATCTTCTGGCCGGACTGCTGCACGCTCGCCGCCAGCAGGGAGGCGCTGATGAAGTTCTTGCTGCCCTTGCAGAAGATCTCGCCGGCTCCGGCGTCGCCGCTCGACTTCATGTGCAGCCCCTGCTCCGGGTCGGACCAGGTCTCCTGGGTGCCGCCGCCGAGCGCGGTGGAGGTGCCGGAGGCGTGGAAGGCCGTCGCCCGCATGGCCTTGTTGACCTCCTTGACGAGGTCACCCGCCTTCTCGTACGAGGCGGCGTTCTTGTCGGAGCCGCTCCCGGAGCCGTCGGCCGGGCCGCTGCCGCAGCCGGTCACGGCGGTCGCGGCGGTCAGCAGCGCGGCCGTGGCGATCAGCGGGCGGAGGAGGGCGGCCGGTCGGCGGGTGTTACGCACAGGTGATCCCCGAATTCCTGACAGTGACGGTTTGCTGGTCGGCGGGTCAACCTAGCAAGTCCGTACCGCCTCCGTCACTCCGCGTACGGGGACGGACGGGCCGGGGAAACAGGGGTCAGTGGGCGGGCGCAGGGGGTCTGAGCAGGGCGCGTATCGGCTGCCACAGCTGCTCCCGGCACTCCGGGGTGGTGCGCCAGAGCAAGCCGTCCGGGTGATGCAGTACGGCGGTGATCTCGTCCAGTGTCGGCGGGTTCGCGTTGCCCCGCAGATAGACCGCGCGCAGTCCGAGGTTGCGCAGCCGGGTCAGGGCGCGGGCCCGGTTCACCGAGTGCACCAGGACGCGCACCGTGCCGCCCTCGGCCGTGGGTCTCGGCAGCGTCACCGCGACCACCACCGTGCCGTTCGGGAGCTTGCTGAAGCCTCCGCCTGCCATCTGCTTCCCCTCCCGCGCGAGCTGTCCCGGGACAGGTCGTGAGACGTCGTGTCAATAAGAGATCCGTAGGAGGCACCTAAACACGATCGGCCGCCGCCCGCTAGGGGGCGACGGCCGATCACGGCCTTGACCTGGGATTACCTAGGGTTACTTACCGGACTTGCCGACCTTGACCGTCATCGTCTGCCCATCCAGCGGCTGGCTGACGATGCTGATCTTGGTGTTGGTGTCAGGAACCTTGACGCTCGCGCGCGGGTTCTCGGCGTACCAGTAGGTGCCCTTCCGGTCGTCGAAGACCGGCGCGCCGAGCCGCGGCGCGACGCGGGTCGCCTTGTCCGCCTTGTGCAGGGTCAGACCGGCGGTCGGCCACCAGCTGAACGTCGAGTCGTACGCCTGGATCCTGGCGCGCATCAGCGTGCCGTCGGACCACTTCAGCGGCTTGGCGTGGGCGTCGATCGGCAGGATCAGGCCCTCGCCCTCGTGCTGGCTGGTGTTGTTGTCCTTCTGCGAGGTGTCCCACAGCCAGACCAACAGGCCGTTCTGGTAGGCGTAGTGCTCGACCTTGCCGTCGTTCGGCGCGTTGAAGCCGAAGTTGTACGGGCCGGTCTTGAGGGTCTTGTCGTACGAGACGTACTGCCGGTTCTCGGCGATGTAGTACTGGTCGTAGTCCTCGGTGAACGACTCGCCGATGCGCGAGAAGCCCTTCGGGGTCCAGCCCGCGTCGTCCGTCTCGGCGTTGTCGGTGAAGACCGGGGCGCCGTCGGCGGTCAGGGTGATCCCGTCGGCGGTGAAGCCGTGGCCGCTCACGCCGCCGTCGGTCTGGTAGCGGAAGCGCAGGTCGATCCGCTGACCGGCGTAGGCGTCCAGCGGGAAGACGAGCTTCTTGTGCGCGCCCGAGACACCGGTGAGGACCGGCTTGTCGGCCGCGTCGCGCGGGAGGGCCACGCCGTCGGCCGTGCCGTCGACCGGGGTGTAGCTGACGCCGCCGTCCGTGGAGACCTCCGTGTACAGGAAGTCGTAGTCGGCCTCGATGTCCCACCAGCCCTGGAGTTCCAGCGCCGCGTCCGACTTGCCGGTCAGGTCGACCGAACGGGTGAGGGTGTTCTTGAGGTCGTCCCCCATCCCGCTCCACCACTGCTTGGCGCCCTCGGCGGGCTTCACCACCGTGGTGGTCTTCGTCTTCTTCGGCAGCTCGACCAGGAGCGCCTGCGGGTTCTTGGTGTTGTACTCCGAGACGCCCAGCTTGTGCGTGGAGCTGGTGGCCGCCTTGGCCTCCGCGTAGTCGAGCCAGCCGAGCTGGAGCTTGTCCCACGCGGTCATGTCGCCGGGCAGGTCACCGATCGCGTCCTTGCCGGTGCCGAGCCAGGAGCCGGAGGACATCAGCGTCCAGAAGGCGGTGGAGTTCTCGCCGCCCGCGGTGTCGTACAGGTCGGGCAGGCCCAGGTCGTGGCCGTACTCGTGGGCGAAGACGCCGAGTCCGCCGTTCTCCGGCTGCATGGTGTAGTCGCCGACCCAGATGCCGGTGTCACCGAACTGCGCGCCGCCGGCCTTGTTGTCCGAGGGGCCGGTGGAACCCGCGTTGGTGCCGTACGCGTACCAGCGGTGCGCCCACAGGGCGTCGGTGCCCTGGACGCCGCCGCCCGCGGACTCGTCCTCGCCCGCGTGGACGATCTGGAAGTGGTCGATGTAGCCGTCGGGCTCGTTGAAGTCGCCGTCGTTGTCGTAGTCGTACCGGTCCCACTGGTCGTACTGCGAGAGGATTTCCTTGATCTCGGCAGTCGTCTTGCCCTGGGCCTTCTGGTCGGCCGTCCAGGCGTTCACGCCGTCGCGGACCAGGTCCCAGACGTTGGCGCAGTTGGTGGAGCCGCAGTAGTTGGAACCGTAGCGCGCCTCGTTCCAGGGGACCTTGACCCAGTCGGAGACCTGGCCGTCGACCGAGTAGCGCCCGGAGGACGTCTTCTCGTAGTAGGTCTTCAGCGAGTCCTTCTGCTTGCCCTGGGCGTCCTTGCCCTGGCCGAAGTAGAGGTCCTGGAAGTGCGACTGGCTGTAATCGGCCTGCCAGGCGGTGGAGTTGTCGACCTTGCGGTCGGGCTCCGCTATCTCGTTGTGCAGCGGGCCGGGCGTGCCGCCGTACTTCACGACGGGCGGCAGCGGGCCGTCCGGGCCCTGCGGCGTGTACATCGTCGTGTCGTCGACCTGGTCGCCGAACTCCACGAGGATGGTGAAGATCTTGTCGGTCTTCTCCCGGCCCAGCTCGACGTACTTCTTGTCGTCGAGCTTGACGACCTGGGAGCCGCCGCGCTTCTGCACCGTGGCGTCACCGGAGATGACCTGCTGGAGCGCTGCCTCGCGCTGCTTCGACTGCTGCTTGCTGAACGGGCCGTCCAGGTCGTGTTCGACCTCGCCCTTCTGGGGCGCCGGGTCGCGGCGCTCGATCGGCGTGGGAGCGGCCGGGCCGTCCTGGGCCTGGGCCGTGGTGACGCCCGAAGCCGTGGCGGCGGTGGCGGCGAGCGCCACGATCACCGCGGACACTCTTCTTGCCCGTCGATTGCTGATCACTTGGTGGTTGTCCTCCCCGGCGCACGCGGAACGCGGACCGGAAATGGGGGATCCGCGCGCGTAGACGCGTCATAAGTGACGACATTGGACCGGAGTTGGCGGAGAAAAGACAGCCCTTGACTTGCACCGGTCAACTGCATTATGCGCCCGCCGGATTCCGTTATCCGGACACGGCGTCCAGCGTGGAGAAAATCGGACAACAGACAGACGGTTTCGGCCAGTTGTCGGAGAGAGATGAATCGGTGCGCCCCCCGTGCATCGGCACCATCGGTGAGGGCGCGCCTACTTCCCGTTCCCCTCGGGCATCCGGCGTCGTAGAGTCGGCTGACAGCGCGACCCGCCCGGCGACCGCCGTGCGCCTGCCCCTGCGAGCGACTCACGACCCGTGTGCCCGATACGCGAGACACCGATACGCGAGACACCCCCCGAAGATCCCCACAACAGGCACCCGAAACGATGTCCGAGGGACGGATTCCGCCATGCCGCGTCCGACTGCCGCACAGCTCGCCTACGGTTCCGCCACCATCGTCTGTTCCGCGCTCGTCATGCTCCTGCTCTCCGGCACCACCACGGGCGTCGGCGCCGCGCTGGTGGGGGTCGCGGCGCTCGCCCTCGGACTGCTGGTCGCCGTGGTCCTGCCGCTGCCCGGCCGGGGCGGGGCGCGCGCCCCGCGCGGCCACGGCGCCTCCCCCGCCCGGCGGACCTCCGGGGGAACCGCCCCAGGGGCTTCCCGTACGGGACGGACCGGGATGTCGAACGCGCCGGGCCGGCCCCCTTCCGCCGCCGCGGACCAGGCCCGGATCGGCCGCCCGCAGTCACTGCGTCGCTGATACGACGACCGTCCTGGCGGCCTTGTCGTGCAGGCCCTGCCGATAGGGCCTGCTGACCAGGACCGTCACCAGGATGATGATCCACCAGAGGATGAAGCAGCAGATCAGCGCGGGCAGCCAGAGCACGGCCGCGCGGAGCAGCGAGGAGTTGGTGTCCGGCAGCGCGCCGTTGTTCAGCAGCGCCACCCGGATCTTCATCCAGCGCTTGCCGAGGGTCTGCCCGTACTTCTTCGTCATATAGGTGTCGTAGCCGACGTACGCGACGATGGAGATCAGCGACCAGATCCAGTGCCGGCCGGTGTTCACCTGATTGGTGACGTTGTCCCACTCGCCGTTGCCGTTGGTGGAGCCCCAGGCGCCCCCGGTGAACGCCGAGATGATCGCCAGCGGGATGAAAATGATCAGTACGTCGATGATCCGTGCGAGCAGCCGCTTGCCGAACGGGGCGAGCGGCGGCATCCCGGCGAGGGGGTCGGTGCCGCCGTACGGCGAGCCCCCGTAGGGAGAGTCCCCGTGGGGAGAGCCCCCATAGGGGGAGCCGCCGTACGGGGAACCCCGGTCGGCGTTCGGGTCGTGCGGGGACGCCGGGGGCGGGCCGCTGGCGCCCCCGTAGGGGGACCCCATCGGAGGGGGGCCGTGCGGGGGCTCGTGGGGCGGCTCGGGCGGGGTGCCGCCCGGTTCGCGCGGGGTGCCGCCCGGGGTGTGCGGGGTGCTTCCCGGCTCCTCGGACGGTGGCGGCTTCTTGAGGAACGGGTCGTCCTCGGGCGGCTGGCCGGGCGGCGGCTGATCGTTGCTCATGGGGGCAGTGCACCCCGGCGGGCAGGGGGCCGCAACGGCGTGACGGCCGTTCGGAGGAATGCCCCGGAGCGACCCGGGGCGCCCCGGAGCGGCCGACCGCCCGCGACGACCGCCCGTCAGCCTCATCGGCCGTCAGGCCGTGAGGCCATGAACCCGTGAGCCCATGAACGCGTCAGCTCATGAACCCGTCAGCCCGTCAGCCCGTCAGCCCGCCACGAAGGTACGGGCCGCCTTGTCGTGCCAGCACTGGCGCCAGGGCCGGTCGAACAGACACCACAGCACATTGACCACGCCGAGCACCACCAGCCCCAGCACCCCGTAGACCAGCCAGCGGCGCAGCGCGGCCCCGAAGCCCGGCGCCTCGTGCGACTCGATGTCCCGCACGTCGAGCCCGCAGAGCTTCTTGCCGAGCGTGCGCCCCCACTTGGCGGTCGGCAGCGCCTCGTACAGCACGCCGACGATCAGCAGGGCGACCAGTACCGCGCCGAGATACCCGGCGGTCGTGCCGTCGAGCAGCCAGACGGTGACGGTCTGCCCGGTCCTGCGGGCGGCCTCGATCTTGTCGTCGATGTGGGCGAGGGCTCGGGAGACGAGCGGCACGGCGAGCGCGCCGACCACCACCCCGAGCACGAGGCTGTCGATCAGCCGGGCCACGAGCCGCTTGCCGAGACCGGCCGGCCGGGAGGCCGCCTGCGCGCGGGCCGCCCGCAGGAAGGGGTCATCGACCGGGGGCTTCCAGGGCGCGACGGACCCGTCCGCGCCGCCGGACCCGCCGAGCGGGTGCGCCTGCTGCGCCCACGAGGCGGCGCCGCCGCCGTTGCCGGTGGAGATGGGGCCGTCCGGTACGGCGGGCCCCCGGACCTCCGGTACGGGGGCGGGCTGCGGCCGGTCGCGGGAGGGCAGCGACGGCTGCCCCTGCGGCAGCCGGGGCGACTGGCTCTGCGGTGGGGCCTTGGGGAGCGCCTTGGCGGCCTTGCTCGCTTCGGTGGCGCCCTGGCTCAGGGCGCGGATGGACATCGTGCCCTCGCTCTGGCCGTTGCGGCCGGCCGCGGCGTCGCCCTCGGCCTTCGCGCGCCGGGCCGCCCGCAGCGCGCGGAGGGCGACGGTGCTGTCCACCGGGGGTTGCGCGCCCGCGGGCGGCACCAGCGGCCGGGCCGGCGTACCGGCGTCGCCGTCCGTACCCGTACCCGTACCCGTCCGCGTACCCGTACCCGTTCCCGTGGCTGCGCCCGACGCTGCGACGACGGCGGCCGGCGGTCCGTCGGCGGTGCGGTCCGGGCCGTCGTCGGCGCCCGCCGCCGGGCCGGGGTCCGGGGCGCGCATGCCGGGCAGCGCGCCGCCGGTCGGGTCGCCGGTCGCGTCGCCGGGGCCGGTGGCCGGGGCCGCCGCCTCGATCCTCGGGTCGACGGCCCCCGCGGTCGGCGCGGTGCGGGGAATCCGGGGGTCCTGGCCCGGCGCTCCCCAGGCCACCCGGGTGTCGCCGTCGCCGCCGTAGCCGGCCTGCCGCGAGACGTCGGCCTGCCAGGCGGAGGACGGTTCCTGCCGGGGCGGTTCGGCCGACTGCTCGTCCAGGAAGACCGGGCCGGTCTCGTCGACGCCCGGCCGCACCCGTGCGGCCGGGCGCACGGTGCGCGGCCCCTCCTCGTCCGGCGGCGCGGGCCGGCTCGTACCGGGCACCCAGGCGGCGCCGTTCCAGTACCGGACGTATCCGGGGATCGACGGATCCGGGTAGAACCCTTCCCGGGGTACGTTCCCGCCGTCACCAGGAGGAGTAGCCACTGACCCCAACTCCGTTCGTTCGCACCATGGTTGACCTTGTCCGGGCTGTCCGCTGCCGTACCCCACCGGGCGCGTGCCTCCGCTTGTCCAAGGAAGACATTAACGAAGAACGCGGGGCCCTCAAGAAGGAGACCGACAGAAAGAATCGCATGTGGACGTCCGGCCGGAGGGCGTCGATGCGCAGCGTAAGGCCGCAGGGTGGCATCCGTTCGCCACGGCGTACGAAACGACGAACAGCCGTGCCCACAGGAGGCCCTCGCACCGCGCCCGCGCCTCGCACAGGTGCGCGTGATCGCCGCCGGGCGGGCGGGCCCGCGAAAAACAATTCGCGAAAGTCGCCGCGAGTCGCGTCATAGCCGCGGGGTTGACGCCTCTCATCCGGTACGGCCCCGGTGCGGGGCCCCCGTCAGGAGAGGAAGTACCGCCCATGCACACCGTGGTGGAACGCGAACTGGAGCTGAATCTGGTGCTGTCACCCGAACGCAGCATCCCCGTACCGGCCCGGCTGACGTACCGCACGGACGATCCGTACGCCGTCCATGTCACCTTCCACATCGGCTCGGACACCCCCGTGCACTGGACCTTCGCCCGCGAGCTGCTGGTGGAGGGGGTGTTCAGGCCGTGCGGCCACGGGGATGTACGGATCTGGCCGACGAGGGTCGCCGGCCGGTCCGTGCTGTGTTTCGCGCTCTCCTCGCCCGAGGGCGACGCTCTGCTGGAGGCCCCCTCGGCGCCGGTGTCGGCCTGGGTGGAGCGCACGCTGCGGATCGTGGAGCCCGGCACCGAGGCCGGGCGGCTCGGGATGGACGAGGGGCTGAGCGCGCTGCTGTCCCCGCTGCCGGCGGACGAGCTGTGGCTGCGGGACCCGTGGCCCTCGGACGAGTCGGTGGACGACGATGCGTAGTCGGGGGACGGTCCGGCGAGGCGGACGGACGGCCGCGGGGGCCGTCACGTACCCACCGCGCCGCGGCGTCCTCGGCTCAGAACAGCTTGCCGGGGTTGAGCAGGCCCAGCGGGTCGAAGGTCCGCTTGATCCCGCGCTGCATCTCCAGCCCCACCGGGCCCAGTTCCCGGGCGAGCCACTCCTTCTTCAGGACGCCGACGCCGTGTTCGCCCGTGATCGTGCCGCCCAGCTCCAGGCCGAGCGCCATGATCTCGTCGAACGACTCGCGGGCCCGCCGCGACTCGTCGGGGTCGGCCTGGTCGAAGCAGACGACGGGGTGGGTGTTGCCGTCGCCCGCGTGGGCGCAGACGCCGATGGTCAGGCCGTACTTCCGCGCGATGGCCGCCGTGCCGTCGAGCATCGCGGCCAGCCGTGAGCGCGGTACGCACACGTCGTCGATCATCGTGGCCGATCTGACGGTCTCCAGCGCGGTCAGCGACAGCCGCCGTGCCTGGAGCAGCAGCTCCGACTCGGCGGCGTCCTCGGCGGGCACCACTTCGGTGGCGCCCGCCGCCGCGCACAGCGCGCCGACCGCCGCCAGATCGGCCGCGGGGTCGGGGGTGTCGAAGGCGGCGAGCAGCAGCGCCTCGGTGGTCTCGGGGAGGCCCATGTGCGCCATCGCGTTGACGGCCCGGATCGTCGTGCCGTCCATGAGTTCGAGCAGGGACGGCGTGTGGCCGCGCTCCATGATCCGGCAGACGGCGTCGCACGCGGCGGCGGCCGAGGGGAACTCGGCGGCGAGCACCAGCTGCCGGGGCGGCCGGGGGCGCAGCGCCAGCACGGCCTTGACGACGATGCCGAGGCTGCCCTCGGAGCCGACGAAGAGGCGGGTCAGGTCGTATCCGGCGACGCCTTTGGCGGTACGGCGGCCGGTGGTCATCAGCCGTCCGTCGGCGAGGACGACGTCCAGCCCGAGGACGTATTCGGCGGTGACCCCGTACTTGACGCAGCACAGCCCGCCCGAGGCCGTGCCGATGTTCCCGCCGATGGTGCACATCTCCCAGCTGGAGGGATCGGGCGGGTAGTAGAGCCCCTGTTCGCCGACCGCGCGGGAGAGGGCCGCGTTGACGACGCCCGGCTCGACGACCGCGATCCGGTCGACCGGGCTGATCTCCAGGATGCGGTCCATGCGGGTCAGGGAGAGGACGATGCACCCGTCCGTGGCGTTCGCCGCTCCGGACAGCCCGGTACGGGCGCCCTGCGGGACGACCGGTACGCGCAGCGCGGTCGCCGTGCGCATGACGTGCTGGACCTGTTCGACCGAACGGGGCAGGACGACGACCGCGGGCGCTCCCGCCGCGCAGAAGCTCGCCATGTCGTGGGCGTAGGACGGCGTGATGTCGGGGTCGGTGATCAGGGCGTCGGCGGGAAGCCCGGCCCGCAGCTGTGCGAGGAGATCATCCATGGTCCCAGCGTCGCATCCGGGGCCATCGGTGTGAACCCGTCTGCGATCCACCCGGCAAGCCCGGACCATCCAGTCATATTGACGCACAGTAATCCGTATGAACGTCATGAAGGCGGAGCAGACCAGGCAGATCAGGAGGGCGGCTCTGGCGGCCGGGGTCGGGGCCGTACTGGTCGCTGGTGTGCTGGTGTTCGTACCCGACCCGGACCGGGAAGCCGCCGCTCCCGGCCCGGAGGCGCGGGCGATGGCGGCGGTGGGCGCGGGGGCGCCCGCGGCGCCCCGCGATCTGGCGGCGCTCATCCGCGACCGGGAGACCTGGGTGCGCGCGCACCCCGACGACGGCGCGGCGTGGGCGGTGCTCGGTTCCGCCTATGTGCAGCACGGGGTGGGACTCGCGGACCCGGCGTACTACCCGAAGGCGGAACGGGCGCTGCGGCGCTCGCTCGCCGTGACCGAGCCGGCCGCCGGCAGGAGTAGCGGGGACGGGGAGAGCGGCGGGGGCGGAGGCGGCGGCGGTACGGGCAAGGGGCGGGACGACGACGGCAAGACCGGCGCCGCCCGCGATCCGGCGGCGCTGCTCGGGCTCGGCGCGCTCGCCAACGCCCGGCACGACTACGCCGCCGCCAAGCGGTGGGGCGAGACCGTACGCGCACAGCACCCCGGGCAGTGGGCGGCGTACCCGGTCCTGATCACCGCGTACAGCGGGCTCGGGGAGTACGCGGCGGCCGGGCGCGCGCTGAGCAAGCTCAAGGATCTGCGGACCGACTCGCCGGTCCTCACCCGCGCCGCCGAGGTCTACCGCGACAAGGGCTGGCGCGAGGACGCGGCGGCCAAGGCGACCGAGGCCGTGGCGAGCGCCACGACGCCCGCCGAGAAGGCGCGGGCGCTCCACACGCTGGGCGAGCTGGCCTGGGAGCGCGGCGAGCCGACCGAGGCGCTGGGCCATTTCGACGCGGCGCTCGCGGTGACGCGCGACCACGCCGCTTCGCTGGCGGGCCGGGCGCGGACGCTGGCCTCGCTGGGCAGGACCGACGAGGCGTCCCGTGGCTACCAGGCCGCGCTGCGGAAACTGCCGCGTCCCGAATACGCCTTGGAACTGGGCGAGTTGTACGACTCGATGGGGCTGGACGGCGATGCCAGGACCCAGTACGAGGCGCTGCGCGAGCGGACCGTGGCCTCGCAGGGCAACGGGGTGAACGAGGAGCTGGTCCTCGCCAGGTTCGAGGCCGACCACGGCGATCCGCAGGCCGCCGTCCTGCGGATGAAGTCGGAGTGGGGTCAGCTGCACCGGAGCATGGAGGCGGCGGACGCGCTGGGCTGGGCGCTGTTCCGGGCGGGCCAGGCGAAGGAGGCCCTGAAGTACGCGAAGCGGGCGACGAACCAGGGACCGCGCAGCGCGCTCTTCTCGTACCACCGGGGCGAGATCGAACGGGCGCTGGGGATGCAAGGACCGGCCCGCCGCCACATCGGGGAGGCGCTGCGCGTCAATCCGCACTTCTCGCCGCTGCTGGTGCCGACGGCGCTGGACGCGCTGGAGGCGCTGGGCGAACCGGCGGACGGCGGACCGGCGGACGTGGACGGTACGGGCCCCGAGCCGCCCACGCTGACGCGCAAGTCCCCGGCGGCGACGACCGCCCCGGCCTCCCCCTCGGCACCGGCGTCCCCAGCCACCCCGGCCGTGCCTTCGGAGCCGGTGGTGAGGCCGTCGCCTTCCTGAGAGGACGGCGGCAGCGGCGTACTGCCGGGAGCGGGGCCTGGTCTAGGAGACCGGGCCCCGCTTTCCTGTGTGCGCCGCCTGGTCCTGCGGTCGGCCTTGGCCGGGGCCGGCCCGCCTTCGGCCCCGCGTGCCGGCAGATGCGGAGGATGGTGAAAGAGGGCTTCCGCCTGTCTCCGGGGAAACGAGCGAGCAGGGGGAGCGCCTGAGAGTCAGCGCCGCTCGGGTCCGGATGCTTGAGGCTTTCGGTGTCGGCCGGTGCCTGGGCCGAGGGGCCTGGGGGCCGGGCCCGGCTCCTGCGCCGGAGTCTCGATCTTCGAGTCGGGGTACTGGATGCGCTTCGCCTCCGCGAGGTTGGCTGCGAAGCCGTGCGCCTCCCACGCGTGCCCGTTCCAACGCTGGATCAGGCGAGGTGCCTCGGGGTTCACGTGCCCGGCCTGCGGGCCGTCGCCGGGGACCAGCGGGACGGCGCGGAGCCGTCCGATCTTGGCGTCACGACGGTCCGCCCACTCGGACAGCGGTTCGTCGTCCATTCCGTTTCCCTATGACTCGAAGGCTGCTCATCCGCGAGGGTAGCGCCTCGACGAAGGCCCCCCTCGGCTCAGTCGAGGCGGTGCTCCCAGTTCAGGTCAGGCGCCCCTTCGATCCAATAGTGGTGGGACGCCTGAGTGATGCGGAGGTGAACGGAGTCAATCTCGGGGTTCCCTGCGGCCTCCCAGGCGACGAGCGCCTCCTCGATCCGGTCCCACAGAGGCACAGGGCCACCCTGCCGAACCGTCCACCTGCCGTCATGGGCGATGAACTCGGCGAAGGACTCCCGGTCGGGGTCGAAAAGGTAGAGCAGGGGCGTTCCGTCGCTCCGGGCGGCACGGACGAGATGTGTTCCGGGCGCGGCGAGCTGGGCGAGAAAGGCCGGCATCCAGTCGTCCAGGAGGGTCGGTGAAGCCTTCGTCCCCCTCTCACTGTCCGTGTAGGCGGTGCGGGCCGACAGGTCACCGGCTACCGGCATGACAGCCTGGCAGCGCGCCTGCATGAACGAGGAACGACCGACGATCCGCCCCTCCGCGTTGCCCTCGTCGTCCACGGTGACTTTCGCCAGACCGGTCCCGTACGGCCAGGAGCCCACGGTGCTCAGGATGACGCCGCCGGGCTTGGTCTGGCGGACCCAGGTGTGCGGGATGCGCCGGACGGCACAGGTGGCGATCACCCGGTCGTACGGAGCGCGCCGCGGGTGCCCCAGGAGGCCGTCGCCGGTGGCAGTCCACGCCGAGAATCCGAGCGCTTCCAGCGCCGCATCCGCGCGCTCGGCTACCTCCGGGTCAACCTCGACCGTGGCCACGTTGTCCGCGCCGAGGTAGTGACACATGAGGGCGGAGGAGTATCCGGTGCCGGTGCCGATCTCCAGCACCCGGTGGCCGGACTCCAGGCCGAGGCTCTCGATCATGCCGATCACGGTGGCCGGCACGGTTGAAGAGGACGTGGGCACCCCGGCAACCGGCTCGCCCGCCTGGTCGGCGGTCAGGTGTCCGTCGAGCTGGGTCGTGAGAGTGTCATAGCTGTACGCGATCCCGAGCCACTCGGCGGCGTCGGTGCCGATCGCCGTGACGGGCCTCCAGGCGCTCCCCTCGTCGAGGAACACCCCGGGATGGAGGAACAGCTCGCGCGGTACGGCTTCGACGGCCGCACGCAGCCAGGGCGAGGTGAGGACGCCGTTCCGGACCAGCAGTTCGGCGAGGCGGCGGCGCTCGGGGCCGGAGTCGGTCATCAGGTTTCTCCTTGTGAGAGCAGGTCGGCGAATGCGGCGGACATCGGGAGGCCGGTCTCCGTCTCCAGCCACCCCCATTGGCCGTTCGGGTTCAACTCCAGCCACCAATAGCTGCCCTCTCGATCCACCGCGAGATCGAAACTCCCCGATACGAGACCAAGGAATTCCAGGTAGTGGTGCAGCGCCTTGTTCACCCGGTCGGGGAGGTGCTCGACGCTGTAGGTGAGCGCGCTGTAGTCCTTGCGCCAGTCCAGCAGATCGGACTCGATCCGTACGGCGAACGTGTGTCGGCCGACGACCAGGACGCGGATGTCGGCGACTTTGTCCACGCGAGCCTGGAACAGGTGCGGGGTGACGCGCACGGTCTCGTCGATCTCCTCGGGGGACACGGGGTCGGCCCAGCCGGTGACCTGCACTCCGTCTCGTGAGTACGGAGTCCAGCGCAGCGTCTTGAAGAGCACGTCACCCTGGACGCTGGTGATGAACCCGCGCGCTTCGTCAGGGTCGTTGGTGACCAGCGTCGCGGGGACCCCGAGCCCGAGCCGCTGGGCGAGGGCGAGCTGCGCGGGCTTGTAGTCGGCGGCGGCGATCCGCTGAGGATGGTTCACCCACAACGGACAGTCCATCGCGTAGAGGAGACCGCCAAGCCCGAAGCGCACCTGCGCAGCCGCGAACCGCGCGTCATCCGGTCCGAGGTGCGAGAAGGCCGGCCACTCGGGACGGCGCCAGTACACGGCTCGGACGCGGGTCAGGTCGGCGGTTCTCGAACGGGTGCGCACCCGCCCGGCCATAGAGGCCGGGCGGGTGCTGAACCGAGCCGAGACCGTCAGACCGGCGCCGATGTCCGCAGGGTTGAACCGGACCACGGGCACGTTTCGCCGGTTGAGTTCGGTGATCACCATGTCGGCGGTCAGATCATCCGCCTCGGTGGCCACCAGGACCGGCCTCTCCTCGGTCATGTCGTCAGTCCTGCTCGGAGTCCTGGTCGTGCCCCTGGTCGTTCTTCGAGTCCGAGTTCGTGGTCGTCGAGGTCTCGGTGCCCTTGCTGGTGCCGTGCGCGCCCATCTCGACCACCAGGCCCGCGCGGTCCTTGAAGACACCGAGCTGAGTGGTCGGGTCGACGGAGACCATGGCATGCGGGCGCTGGATGGTGGTCGGGTACGGCGCGAGGCGGCTGGCGCCCCACGGCACGGTGGGCTGTTCGACAGCAGTCGTCACTTGATCTCCTCGAAACGGAGTGGATGTTGGAGTGGAACGAACGAAGTAGCCCCTGGGGCCGACCGGCTACGCGGCGAGCGGGCCGCCCACCGAGACTTCCGCCCCCGGTGGTGCGTTTCTACGCCGTTCGACGAACGTCAGGAACGAAGCAGAGCTACCGTGCGAAACGTGCCTAACGTCCCAGGAGGTGGCCGTGAACGAAGCGCTTCGCCGCGCCATGCTTCATGCTCGGATTAGTGATCGACAGTTGGCCGAGAGGTGCGGCGTCGACATCAAGACCGTTGGACGATGGATCACTGAGACGGGAAGGATTCCCAGGGCCCGGCATAGGTGGGCTGTCTGTGAAGTGCTCGGCGAGGAGGAGGCAGAACTCTGGCCCGCAGCCGCCACAAAGGCGATAAAGGTCGGTCCGGACCGTGAGATTGTTTCCGTCTACCCGTATCGGTCCGGCTGCCCGGCGTCGCTATGGCGCTCACTGATCGCTAGCGCCGAGGAAGAAATGACCTTCGCGGGATACACGAATTACTTCCTATGGCTCGAACAAGCCCAATTCGGCGCTTCACTCAAGCGCAAGGCGGCCCAAGGGTGCCGAGTGCGTTTCCTGTTAGGTGACCCTGAAAGCGAACTTACGCGATTGCGCGAGAAAGATGAAGGCGTGAAGCTCACCCTGTCCACCCGCATCCGGGTAACACTTGCCGAGCTGGAGAAGATCAAGGGGCAGCAAGGCATTGATGCGAGATATAGCAGAGGTAACGCCTACTTGCCTGTCTTCCGCTTCGATGACGACATGATCGTCACGCCTCTGCTGACTCACAACGTGGGGCATGACGCCCCCACGCTGCATCTGCGTCGCCATCAGGATGATGGCATATTCGATCGCTTCGCCTCTCACGTTGAGGAATTATGGAACCGGTCCACTGCGGCATGGGGGGATGCTCATCATGGGGAGGCGTGACTACGAGAACGATCCGAATGCTCCGACTGCCAACAGTCTGGTCCCGGCCGCATCAGTCGTTGTCGTCGACGATGCCGGGCGCGTGCTACTCCAACGGCGAGTCGATAACGGCATGTGGGCACTCCCCGGAGGAGCCATGCACATCGGAGAGTCCTTGCCGGACTGTGCAGTCAGAGAGACGCACGAAGAAACCGGAATCAATATTGAGATCATCGGCATAGTAGGCACGTACACCAACCCCCATCACGTATTCTCCTATGACGATGGTGAAGTGAGGCAAGAATTCTCCGTCTGCTTCCTGGGGCGTCCCGCGTCTGGGAAACTAGCCGCTTCGGAGGAATCCACGGACGTTCGTTGGTTCAAGTCCGAAGACATAGATTCCCTCCCCATGGTCTCCAGCATCCGTAAACGCCTGGATGACTGGAGACTTGGTCACATGCCGGCGGCGCGGTAGCTGGTTGCGAATCGCACTGGGATGTCACAGAAAAAGGGAAGCCCCCCGACGCCCACTCAACACGGGCAGTCATCGGGGGCCGTCCACGCGGGCGGAGCCGGCCTCCATGGTGCCGCGCAGCCTCTCCGCGACAAACCTGGGGCTTGAGCTTCGGGCTTCTGGGTGGGGGTTCGTGCGGTGCTGAGCTGGGGGGGATGAGGGTGGTGGGGCGGCCCGGGGCTTGAGCTTCGGGGGTCGAGCCCTGCTTGTGAGGAGTGGTGGGTTCTTGTTTCCCCCCACCCTCCCTACCCCGGAGGTTGACTTTTCGCGATCGGGTTGCCACGCAGGGTGAGATCCGTCTAGCGTGCCCCCTGAACGGAAAACGGCCTCCGCCCGGTGTGTAGGAGCACCTGACGGAGACCTCACCAGCTCGATCAAGGCGTTGATCTTTGTGGCTGCTCCGCAGTTTAGTGTTGCGCCGCCGCGCGTGCACACCGCTTCCTATCCCATGGCCAGTCCCGGATACGGCAAACGTTCGGTTGCCGGTCAACCGGCCTCCTCCGCAGACGACTTCGCGCTCCTGCCCGGACGTGAGGCGGCCATCGCCGGGTTCATCGACCGGCTGCCCGACGGGGCCGATATGTCGGTGAAAGCGCTGGCCAAGGTGATGGAGTACGGGCAGTGCGCCTTACGGACGGCTCTGAACTTCCTTGAGCGGGCCGGACATCTCCTCCGGCGGCGGGAGTTTCTGGTGGGAGCGGGGGGCGGGCGGTGGGTCACCCGTACGTGGTTCTCGCGCGCCGCCCGGAGTGACGACGCCTGGGGTGCGCCTGTCGATGCGGGCGAGTCGGGTACAGGGGCGGCGAGCGTCGCGGCACCGGACCAGGCGCCGGTTTCGGCCCCGGCTCCCGCCCCGGCCCCGGTCGCGGCGCCCGGCACGCGGGCACGGCGGTCACGGGCGTATCTCGTACTCGCCTCCGTCGGGCGGCGATGTCCCGCACTGTCGCTGTCCGCCGCCGACTGCGCGGCGCTGGAACCACTGGCCGCCGAGTGGCTCGTACGCGGGGCCGGTGAGGAGGATCTGCTGCGCGCCCTCACGGACGGGCTGCCCGCGCCCGTACACCACGCGGCCGGGCTCGTACGATCCCGGCTCACCGCCAAGCTGCCGCCCGAGCCGCCGGACATGCCAGTGGCCTCGGGCCGGGTGATGGCGGTCATGGTGGAGTGTGACACCTGCCGGACACCGGGACGGCCGGAAGCGCTGAGCGACGGGGAGTGCGGCGCCTGCCGGGGCGTGCCCGCGCCCGTACGCCATCCCGCCGCGCTGTCGCCGGACCGGGTCCGGACCCTCGCCGCCGAGGCACGGAGCGCCGCCGCCCGCGGGTAGGCGCGCTACGGCCCGGCACAGGTGAGCGGGGCCCGGCCGAGGAGGACACTGTCGGGAAAGGCCGGGCCCCGCTCCACCCGCGTACGGCGAGAAGGGGCAGGATGCCCCCCCTCGGCCCGTCAGAGGTTGCCGCGCTTCTCCTGCTCGCGCTCGATCGCCTCGAAGAGCGCCTTGAAGTTGCCCTTGCCGAAGCCCATGGAGCCGTGCCGTTCGATCATCTCGAAGAAGACGGTCGGCCGGTCCTGGACGGGCTTGGTGAATATCTGGAGCAGGTAGCCGTCCTCGTCCCGGTCGACCAGGATCTTCAGCTCGCGCAGGATGTCGACGGGCACCCGGGTCTCGCCCGCCCACTCGCCGAGGGTGTCGTAGTACGAGTCGGGGGTGTCCAGGAAGCGGACGCCGGCGGCGCGCATCGCCCGTACGGAGGCGACGATGTCGTTCGTGGCGAGCGCGATGTGCTGGACGCCGGCGCCGCCGTAGAACTCCAGGTACTCGTCGATCTGCGACTTCTTCTTGGCGATCGCGGGCTCGTTGATCGGGAACTTCACCTTGAGGGTGCCGTCCGCGACGACCTTCGACATGAGCGCGGAGTACTCGGTGGCGATGTCGTCGCCCACGAACTCCTTCATGTTGGTGAAGCCCATGACCTTGTTGTAGAAGCCCACCCACTCGTTCATCCGGCCCAGCTCGACATTGCCCACGCAGTGGTCGACGGCCTGGAAGGTGCGCTTGGCGGGGGGCTCGACGATCGGTTCCGCGGCGTCGAAGCCCGGCAGGTAGGGGCCGTCGTAGCCGGAGCGCTCGACCAGGGTGTGCCGGGTCTTGCCGTACGTGGCGATGGCCGCCAGCACGACGGTGCCGTGCGCGTCCTTGATCTCGTGCGGCTCCTCGATGCCCCGGGCGCCGTGCTCGACGGCGTAGGCGTAGGCGGCGCGGGCGTCCGGGACCTCGATGGCGAGGTCCACCACGCCGTCGCCGTGCGCGGCGACATGCTCGGCGAGGAAGCGGCCCCACTCGCCGGCCGGCTTGATGACGGAGGTGAACACGAAGCGGGCCGAGCCGTTGGTGAGTACGTAACTCGCCGTCTCGCGGCTGCCGTTCTCCGGTCCCGCGTAGGCGACCAGCTTCATGCCGAAGGCCGTGGAGTAGTAGTGGGCGGCCTGCTTGGCGTTGCCGACGGCGAAGACGACCGCGTCCATTCCCTTGACCGGGAAGGGGTCGGCCGTGCGGGCGGTGTCGGGGGTGGCGGCGTCGTTCGCCGAGATGTCAGCGCTCATCGAGGTGTCAGCCATGGGGTCAGCGTGCCGCCGTTCCACAAGGTGCGCAATAGTTCGCGTTTTCACTGGGCAACCTGTACAGCGAAAAGCGGGAAACACCAGACTGTTCGCACAGGATGACCATGTTTAGTGCCACTGAGTGACAAGGAGACGGGTCATGAGCATCGACGGACTCGACGGCCGGCTGATCGCACTCCTCGCGCGGGAGCCCAGGATCGGGGTGCTGGAGGCGTCGCGCCGGCTGGGAGTGGCGCGCGGGACCGTACAGGCGCGGCTCGACCGGCTTCAATCGAATGGAGTGATCAAGGGGTTCGGCCCGACCGTCGATCCGGCGGCCCTGGGCTACCCCGTCACGGCCTTCGCCACGCTGGAGATCAAACAGGGAAAGGGCTCGGCGGTACGGGCCCACTTGGCGACCGTGCCCGAAGTGCTCGAACTGCACACCACCACCGGCCAGGGCGACATGCTGTGCCGGCTCGTGGCGCGCTCGAACGCCGATCTCCAACGAGTGATCGACCGGGTTGTCGGGTTTGATGGCATTGTCCGGGCCGCCACGGCGATCGTCATGGAGAACCCGGTGCCGCTGCGGATCATCCCCCTCGTGGAACAGGCGGCGGCGGACACGGACGGCGGAGCATGACGAAAGGCAGGGCGTGACGAAGGGCGAAGAGTAACTGGTTCGAGAAGGAGAAGCGGGGCAGGTTCCAGCCAGAAGGTGAAACGAGAGGGGCTTGAGTGAACTTCTGGGACTATCTCAGCAGTCGGCACCAACAACTGCTCACAGACGCGTTCCAGCACGTCAGCGCCGTATTCCAGTGCATGGTCATCGCCACCGTGCTGGGCATCCTGATCGGGATCGTCACCTATCGCAGCCCCTGGGGCGGGAATCTGGCCATCCTCTCCACGGCCTCGCTGCTGACGATCCCCTCGCTGGCCGCGATCGGTCTGCTGATTCCGCTGGTCGGTCTCGGGGTGGCCCCCACCGTGATCACCCTGACGCTGTACGGGCTGCTGCCGATCGTCCGCAACTGCATCGTCGGACTGCGCGGCGTCGATCCGGCCCTGGTCGACGCGGCCAAGGGCATCGGGATGTCCCGTACGGCCCGGATGCTCCGGGTCGAGCTGCCGCTCGCCTGGCCGCCGATCCTCACCGGCATCCGGGTCTCCACCCAGATGCTGATGGGGATCGCCGCCATCGCCGCGTACGCCTCCGGGCCGGGGCTCGGCAATGAGATCTTCCGCGGGATCGCCTCGCTGGGCAGTGCCAACGCGCTCAACCAGGTCCTCGCGGGGACGATCGGCATCGTCATCCTCGCCCTGCTCTTCGACGCCGCGTACATCCTGCTCGGCCGACTGACCATCCCGAGGGGGATCCGTGTCTGAGAACAACGACGCCGAGATCGGCGCCGGAAGCCACCCGGCGGACGGCGCCGCCCCCGGAGACGTCCCGGAGGCGGGGGCCGGGCCGGTGGCCGGCTCCGCGTCGGACGGGGGGACGGCTCCGGGAGCCGGACCGGGGACGGTTCCGGGCACCGGTTCGGGCGCCGGGATCGTGCTGGAGGGGCTCACCAAGCGCTATCCGGGCAACCGGCAGCCCGCCGTGGACAACGTCCACATGGAGATCAGGCCCGGCGAGACGGTGGTCCTGGTCGGCCCGTCCGGCTGCGGCAAGTCGACCACCCTGAAGATGATCAACCGGCTGATCGAGCCGTCCAGCGGCCGGATCAGGATCGGCGACGAGGACGTCACCAACATCGACCCGGTGAAGCTGCGCCGCAAGGTCGGCTACGCGATCCAGTCCTCCGGACTCTTCCCGCACATGACCGTCGCCGAGAACATCGCGCTCGTCCCCAAGATGGTCGGCTGGTCGAAATCCCGGGTCAAGGACCGGGTGGAGGAGATGCTCGACCTGGTCGGGCTCGATCCGCGCGAATTCCACGGCCGCTATCCGCGCCAGCTCTCGGGCGGCCAGCAGCAGCGGGTGGGCGTGGCGCGGGCGCTGGCGGCCGATCCGCCCGTACTCCTGATGGACGAGCCGTTCGGGGCGGTCGACCCGATCACCCGCGACCACCTCCAGGACGAACTGATCCGGCTCCAGCACGAGCTGCACAAGACCATCGTCTTCGTCACCCACGACTTCGACGAGGCGATCAAGCTCGGGGACCGGATCGCGGTGCTGCGCGAGCAGTCGCACATCGCGCAGTTCGACACCCCGGAGGCGATCCTCACCAACCCGGCGGACGACTTCGTCTCCGGTTTCGTCGGGGCGGGCGCCGCGCTGAAGCGGCTCAACCTGACCCGGGTGCGGGAGGTGGAGATCGCCGATTTCCCCACCGTGACCGTGGACGACCCGCTCCAGTCGATCTTCAACAAGCTGCGCTCGGGCCCGCACAACGAGCTGCTGATGCTGGACCGCAGGAGCCGTCCGTACAAGTGGCTCAGGCGCGGTGACCTGATGCGCGCCAAGGGGTCGCTGGCCCGCGCGGGCCAGCTGGTGCACGACACGGTGACCAGGGACGCGACCCTGCGCGACGCGCTGGAGGCGGTCCTGACCGACAGCGGCGGGCGGGTGGCGGTCACCGGCCGGCGCGGCGAGTACATCGGGGTGGTGGACATGGAGACCCTGATGAACTCCGTGCACGAGATGCTGGAGGCCGACCGTCTGGCCGCCTTCGAGCACGAGCACGAGCAGGCCGAAGCCCTCACCGGTCAGCAGGGTCAGCGCGGTCAGCAGCTGGAGGACGGTGCCGACGTATGAGTTCCCCCGCGCAGGAGGAGCACCGGTCCGACGAGCCGGACGCGAAGACCCCACCGCTCTGGGAAGAGGAGAAGGAACCCACCCAGCCGCCCGCGGCGCCGAAGCACCGCATCACCTGGCGGAAGCTGGTGACGGTGCCCGCGGTGGTCCTGGTCATCCTGCTGCTGACCTGGCTGTACATCAGCAATGTGCAGCTCGACTCGATCGCCAGGAACTCCCTGGGCGGCGGCAATGTGCCGCTGCGGCTGCGCCAGCACATCCAGCTCACCGCGATCTCCACCTTCTGGGTGCTGATCATCGCGCTGCCGCTGGGGATCGCGCTGACCAGGCGCGGACTGCGCAAGGCGGCTCCGCTGGTCACGGCGATCGCCAACGTGGGGCAGGCGGCGCCCGCGATCGGTCTGCTGGCGCTGCTGGTGATCTGGCTGGGCATCGGGCAGTCGACGGCGATCACCGGCATGGTCATCTACGCCGTGCTCCCGGTCCTCTCCAACACGGTGGCCGGTCTGCGCGCCATCGACCCGGATCTGGTCGAGGCGTCCAAGGGCATCGGCATGTCGGCGCGCGGAACGCTGACCAGGGTGGAACTTCCCCTGGCCGTACCGCTGATCCTGGCGGGCGTACGGACGGCGCTCGTTCTGAACGTCGGTACGGCGACACTCGCGACCTTCGGCGGCGGCGGCGGGCTGGGTGACCTGATCACCTCGGGCATCCAGACGCAGCGCATGCCGGTGCTGGTCGTCGGCTCCGTACTGACGGTGTGTCTGGCGCTGATCGTGGACTGGCTGGCCTCGCTGGTGGAAGTCGTGCTCACACCGCGCGGACTGGAGGAGAACTGATGCGGCACACCCGGTTCACAGCGCGGCTCCCCGCCCCGGGGCGCGGGCGGCTCGTCCGGCGGGCGCTGCCCGCCGCGATGGCGCTGCTGCTGGCGGGGACGGGGCTCGCGGGCTGCGGCCTCAAGAGCGGCTCCCCGATGGTCGACGACGTGAAGCCCGGCCCGCGCGGCGCCGGCCAGCCCCTCAAGGGCGCGTCGCTGACGGTCACCTCGAAGAACTTCAGCGAGAACATCATCCTGGGCGAGATGATCGGCCTGATCTTCAAGGCGGCGGGCGCGGAGGTCCTGGACCGTACGAACCTTCCCGGCTCGATCAGCGCCCGCGAGTCGATCGTCAAGGGCGACGCCGACGCGATGTACGAGTACACGGGCACCGCCTGGATCACCTATCTGGGTCACTCGAAACCGATCGTGAACGGCCAGAAGCAGTGGGAGGCCGTCCGCGACGCCGACCGCCGGCACGGGGTGACCTGGCTGCCGCAGTCCACGCTCAACAACACGTACTCCCTCGGCATCAACCAGGCCAACAACAAGAAGTACAAGCTCAAGACGTTGTCCGATGTGGCGGCGCTGGCGAAGAAGGACCCGTCGGCGGTGACGATCTGCGTGGAGAACGAGTTCGCCTCCCGCGACGACGGTCTGCCGGGCATGCAGAAGGCGTACGGCATGAAGCTGCCCGCCGGGAACATCAAGAAGATGGACGCCGGCATCGTCTACACCCAGGTCTCCAAGGGCTCCTGCCTGCTGGGCGAGGTCTTCACGACGGACGGCCGCATCAAGTCGCTCCACCTCGATACCCTCACGGACGACAAGCACTTCTTCCCGATCTACGACGCGGCGCCGGTGGTGCACTCGGCGACGTTCAAGAAGTACCCGGCCATCGCGAAGCTGCTCGATCCGCTGTCGGAGCGGCTGAACACGTCGGTGGCGCAGGAGCTGAACGGGCTGGTGGACGTGGAGGGCCAGGATCCGCACGCGGTGGCGAAGGACTGGCTGATCAAGGAGGGCTTCATCAAGGAGGGCTGACGCAGCGGAGCCCGGCTCCCCCGGCCACACGGGCGGGGCGAGGGAGACGCGTCGGTGCCACGTCCGCGGCACCGGCGCGTCTCCGCTCGGAATCTGTCCGGGATCTGCCCAGGATCTGTCCGTGATCTTCCAGGGTCTGTCCGTGATCTGTCCAGCTGTACGGCGTGACCTTTCGCGAGGGTGGGGGGATTACGTGGCGAGGTCACGTTTCGGAGGTGTACGCAGTGGGCGTGGACGGCGGCGGGACGGACAGCGGCGCGGCCGAAGGGGCGGACGAGCCGGGCCGAGGCAGTCGAGCTGGGTTCGTACAGGAACTCCGTCATCGACGGCCTGTCGCAGACCGAGGCAGACGCGCGGGCTGTGTTCGGCCCCCGTCGACCGTTGTCCACTGACGTTCTGCCCCTCGACCATGACGAGAACTCCGGTCTCGGAGGACCGTTCAGGGTGCTCAGGCTCAAAGACGGCAGTCGGTAGGGCTGACGGAAGCCCAGTTCCTCAGCAGGGTGATCGTCGATCCCAAAGGGGTGCAGACGCCGGACCTGCGTGATGGGACTGTCCGGGCGCAGGCTCTCACTCTTCGGGGAATCGGCCGCCTCCACCGGGCGAGTACGGGGAGAGACATGAGCCTCAAGGCATCCGCTGGGGACAGCTCTGGGCTGATGTGTGGACATCGGCCTCCTCCGCCTCGGCTTCGGCCCCGCCGCGTGGAGCGACTTCGTGGCGCACATGTCGATCAGGGGATCTCACGACCCGTGCCACCAGGTGGTGCTGGTCGGGCGGACCTGTGCGCCGATCGCCGTGTCGATGTGGCGGTGGTCCTCACGCGCGCACCGTAGTGCGTCGGATGGGTCGTACGCGAAGAGGGTCGGCGGATCGGATCACCCGTGGGAAATCCGGGTTGTCCCGGAGCTCCGTCAGGGTCGGTGCCGTCCTCGCTGAGGATCCGCCGGGGGCCTCAAGGCCGCCAGGATGAGGGCGTACCGACCCCTTCACCGGAGGATTCCCACCGTGAACTCACGTCCGTTGAACCGCCGAACCCTGCTCGCCGCCGCATCGGCCGCCGTCGCCCTGGAAGTGGCCGCCGGGCCCGCCCGCGCCTTCGGGGTCACCCGGTCGGAGCGTCCGCGTGACGGGGGACGACGAGCCGTGCATCCGCAGGCCGAGGCGTTGCGGGCCGCGCTCGTCGGGTTGCCGGACGATGAGGCGACGAGCGCGGTCGTGCGGGCCGGTGGGAGCGACGGGCGGTGGGAGGGGAGCGCCGGGGTGCGGGAGGTGCGTCGGCAGAGTCCGGCCATCGCGGACGGGCTGTTCCGGGCCGGATCGGTGACGAAGGTCGTGACGGCCGCCCTGGTCCTGCGGCTCGCCGCCGACGGCGCGCTCGGCCTCGACCGGCCGGTGCAGCGCTATCTGCCGGGTCTGCTGCCGCCGGAGTTCGAACCCGTCGCCGTGCGGCAGTTACTCAACCACACCAGCGGGATACAGGCGGGGGACGGTTTCGGCGAGGCGTGGGAGCAGCAGTACGCGCACCGCTTCGACACGCTCGCCCCCGAGACCGTGGTGGCCTCGGGGGTGGCGAAGGGGCCCGAGTTCGGGCCCGGGGAGCGGCAGCACTACCTGAACATCAACTACACGGTCCTCGCGATGCTGGTCGAGAAGGTGACCGGGCGGCCGTACGAGGAAGGGGCGGCCCGGTACGTCCTGCGGCCCGCCGGGATGCGGCACACCTCGTTCCCTGGCACCGATCCGCGGATCCACGGCCCGCACAACCGGGGGTATCAACTGCTCGCCGGCGAGCGGGTGGACGTGACGGACTGGAACGTGTGCGACCGGTGGGCCGCCGGGGACATGATCTCGACCGTGGACGATCTGGAACGGCTGCTGACCGCGCTGTTCCGCGGCGCAGTCGTTCCGCGCCCGCAGCTGCGGGAAATGTTCACGCTCCCCGAGGGCCTCACCGAGGCCACCAAGTCCGCCGGGCTGGAGCGGTTCGAGGTTCACGGGCGCGAGGTCTGGGGCAAGTCGGGCGCGCGCCCCGGATACAACACCGCCGTCGTCGCCACGCGCGATCTCAGCCGGACGGTCGTCTACTCGGTGACCGGCACCGACGCGCACGCCAACGGGCAGCCCGTAGCCCTGCGTTTCGGTTTCCCGGCGTTTCGCCAGGAGTAGAGCACGGGCCCGGAGGCCACCCCGCGGGGTCACGGGCGGTGCGGGGAGCGGGTCCGGCCGTTCAGCAGGCCGGGACCTTCTCGTCCTTCTCCAGCGCCTTGAGCGCCGACACCGCGCCCTTCAGGGTGGTGACGGGGATCAGCCGCATCCCCTTCGGCAGCTCGCTCCGCGCGTCCGCGCACTCCGCCTTCGGGACGAGGAACACGGTCGCCCCGTCGCGCCCCGCCGCCTGGGTCTTGAGGGAGACGCCGCCCACCGCGCCGACCTCGCCGGCGTCGGAGATCGTGCCCGTACCGGCGATGGTGCGCCCGCCGGTGAGGTCGCCGCCCGCGCCGTCGCCGTCGAGCTTGTCGACGATGCCGAGCGCGAACAGGAGCCCGGCGCTGGGGCCGCCGACGTCGGCGAGGTGGAGGCTCACGTCGACCGACTTCGCGTCCTTGCCGAGATAGGCGAGGGCCGCGCTCGTCGCGGAGTCCTGGGAGGCGACCATGTCGTGGACGTTGCGCTTCTCGATCTCCTTGTCGGACTTGCCCGACGGGTAGACCGCCTCGCGCGGCAGCACCGCGCGGTCGGTACGGAACCAGCCCTCGGCCACATCGCCGAGGCCGATGTCGGTGGAGGGGCCGGTCGCCTCGATCGTCGTCATCCGCAGCTGGCCCTCGGTCTTCCGGGTGGGCGCGCCGCTGACGGTGATGACCTCCCGGCCGTCGTTCGCGCCGAGGACGTTCGCCGTCATGCCCGGCTGCGCCACGGCGTACGGCAGCGGTGCCACCCCGGCGACGACGAACAGCGCGACGATCGGGACGGCGCAGAGGATGAGGGCGGTGGGGCGCGAGAGGCGAGAGAACACGGTGTCAATCTATCTGCCGCGCACCGCGTCCCGCTCCGAGGCCGGTGGGGCGAAGGCCGGGGTCGCCGACGCCGGGTGGCGGCCGGCGCGCGGTGCGGTGGCCGCGCGGCCCGCCCACGTCGGCCCGCCCCGCTCCACCGCGCGTCGGCGCCCTGCGTGAGCGCCCCGCGTAGGCGTCCCGCGTAGGCGCCCCGCGTCAGCGCAGCGCGTCCGCCACTTCCCTCGCCGCGTCGACCACCCGCGGGCCGACCCGTTCCGGGACCGCGTCCGCGAGCATCACCACGCCCACGCTGCCCTCGATCCCCGTCACCCCGACCAGCGCCGCCGCCGCCCCGCTGGCGCCCGCCTCCAGTTCGCCGTGGGTGAGGGTGCAGCGCGGTTCGCCGAGTGCTTCCTGCCGCGCGGCGAGGATGGCGCGGCCCGCCGCGCCCCGGTCCAGCGAGTGGCGGAAGCCGGTCCGGTAGGCGACGTGGTAGTCGGTCCAGGTCGGCTCGACGACGGCCACGGCCAGCGCCTCCGCCCCGTCGACGAGCGTCAGGTGCGCCGTCGCCCCGATGTCCTCGGCCAGCGAGCGCAGGGCGGGCAGGGCCGCCTCCCGTACCAGCGGGTGCACCTGCCGGCTCAGCCGCAGCACGCCGAGGCCGACCCTGGCCCGGCCGCCGAGGTCGCGGCGGACCAGGGCGTGCTGTTCGAGCGTGGCGAGCAGCCGGTAGACGACGGTCCTGTTGACGCCGAGTTTGTTGGACAGCTCGGTCACGGTCAGGCCGTGATCGGTGTCGGCGAGCAACTTGAGGACCCGTAGCCCTCTGTCGAGCGTCTGGGAGGTCTCCGCGGTCACGACGCCCTCTCCTTCGGAGTGAGAATTCACCAGTGAGTGACGACGGCACTCTCACGGCCCGCGGCACCGGTCCCGTCGGTGACGCGCGGAGAGGCCGCCGGTGGGCCGGGGCGCCACCGGACGCGCAGCGCGGGGAAGTTGCCACGCGGCGTTTACATTGCGGGGACAGTAACCATGGACACCGCTCAGCGGAAGACCTCGTCCAGAATCCGGGCACAGGAGGCGACGGGGCGGTAACCGTACGGAGTTGATCTTCCGTGGAGGAGCGGCGCCGCCGACGGGCCGCGCCCGTACCGAAGAAGGGTCGATTCGGGCGATGTATCGGATTGTGTCGGGACACGTCGATGGCCGTTGCCCACCCGGACAACGGCCATCGACGTACACACTCCCACGCGCACCGGTCACTCAGTGCTACGGCCTCTGACGCATATCTTTACGCCGTCACCGCATTCGCCCACAGGACCTCAGCGCATCCGGGTGGCCCATTCGCCGACCTTCGCGATCCGCTCCCGCAGCTGTCCCGCCGTCGCCTCGGCGCTCGGCGGGCCCCCGCACACCCGGCGCAGCTCGGTGTGGATCACCCCGTGCGGCTTGCCGCTCTGGTGGACGTAGGCGCCGACCATGGTGTTGAGCTGCTTGCGCAGCCCGAGCAGTTCCTTGTGCGAGACCACCGGCCGTTTCTCGGCGGGCAGCTCCAGCAGGTCCGCTTCGGCGTCCGGCTTCTTGCGGCTGTGCGCGATCTGCCGGGCCTGGCGCTTCTGGAGGAGCATCTGCACCTGGTCGGGTTCCAGCAGTCCGGGGATGCCGAGGTAGTCCTGCTCCTCCGCGCTGCCGGGGTGCGCCTGCATGCCGAACGAGGCGCCCTCGTACATGACCCGGTCGAAGACGGCGTCCGACTCCAGCGCCTCGAAGGAGAACTCCTCCTGCTCGCCGGTGTCCTCGTCCTGGAGCTTCTCGGCCTCCGCCATCTCCTTCTCGGACTCGGCGTAGGGATCGTCCTCGCCCTTCTTCGGCTTGTCGAGCACATGGTCGCGCTCGACCTCCATCTCGGAGGCGAAGCCGAGCAGGCCGGGGACGGTCGGCAGGAAGACCGAGGCCGTCTCGCCGCGCCGCCTGGAGCGCACGAAACGGCCGACGGCCTGGGCGAAGAAGAGCGGGGTGGAGATGGTGGTGGCGTACACGCCGACGGCGAGGCGGGGGACGTCGACGCCCTCGGACACCATCCGGACCGCGACCATCCAGCGGTCGTCGCTCGCGCTGAACTCGTCGATCCGCTTCGAAGCGCCGGTGTCGTCGGAGAGGACGACCGTCGCCTTCGTACCGGTGATCTCGCGGATGAGCTTGGCGTAGGCGCGCGCCGAGTCCTGGTCGCTCGCGATGACCAGCGCACCGGCGTCGGGGATGCCCTTGCGGACCTCGGTGAGCCGCTGGTCGGCGGCGCGCAGCACGTTGGGCATCCAGTCGCCGCGCGGATCGAGCGCGGTGCGCCACGCCTGCGAGACGGCGTCCTTGGTCATGGGCTCGCCGAGCTTGGCGGCGACCTCGTCACCGGCCTTGGTGCGCCAGCGCATGTTGCCGCTGTAGCTGAGGAAGATGACGGGCCGGACGACGCCGTCGCCGAGCGCGTTGCCGTATCCGTACGTGTAGTCGGCGGACGAGCGGCGGATGCCGTCGTCTCCCTCCTCGTACGCCACGAACGGGATCGGGTTGGTGTCCGACCTGAACGGCGTACCGGTCAGCGCGAGTCGCCGGGTCGCGGGCTCGAACGCCTCCAGGCACGCCTCGCCCCAGGACTTGGAGTCGCCGGCGTGGTGGATCTCGTCCAGGATGACCAGGGTCTTGCGCTGCTCGCAGCGGTTGCGGTGCAGCATGGGGCGCACGCCGACACCGGCGTAGGTGATGGCGACGCCGTCGTACTCCTTGCTCACCGGCCCGGCGCTGTACTCCGGGTCCAGCTTGATGCCTATCCGCGCGGCGGCCTCGGCCCACTGCTTCTTGAGGTGCTCGGTGGGTGCGACGACGGTGATCTGCTGCACGACGTGGTGGTGCAGCAGCCAGGACGCCAGGGTCAGCGCGAAGGTCGTCTTCCCGGCGCCGGGGGTCGCGACGGCCAGGAAGTCGCGCGGCTGTGTCTCCAGGTAACGGCCGAGGGCGGTCTCCTGCCAGGCGCGCAGCTTGTTGGCGGTGCCCCAGGGGGCGCGGCCCGGGAACGCGGGCGAGAGGTGGTGGGAGGAGGCGGTAGTAGTCACGGTCTCCGGTTCGGGCGCTCGGGGTCGGCACGCGTGGGTGCCGCGTGGGCGGGGTCCGCACGTACGAGGACCGGGCCACCCTACCCGCGAGGGGGCCCGGTCCTCGTATGAACCGAGGGGTGGACGTACAGGTGCGACGGTGGTCACATCGAGGCCGCGACGGCTCCGGGCGAGCCGTTCGTGCAGCGCCCCACCGCACCCCGGGCCCGGGGGCCGCGACCGCTCACCGCACCGGCCCCCGCACCCGCGTGGCCACCCACGCCCCCGCCAGGGCCACGCACGCCATCGGCAGGAAGACCGCCGCGAACGCCGCCGGGTGGGCGCCCGTGCCGGCGGCGTCGGCGGTGGCGTGGGCGCCCACCGCGCCGCCGCCGAGGGCGGCGAAGGCCGCGCCGCCTGCCGCCAGCAGGAGGACGTTGGACAGGCCGTCGGAGATCTGGAGCGCGGCGGAGTTGGCGCCCGCCTCCTCCGGCGCCGACAGCTTGAGCAGCAGCACGCTCGTCGAGGCGATCACCGCGCCCATGCCGAGACAGCCGAGGCCCCAGCCCGCCGCGAGGACCCAGACGGGGACGGCCTTGATCAGTACGGTCGGCGCGATGGCGATGGCCAGCGCGACCAGCACCATCCCGCCCACCATCAGCCGCTGGCGGTACGGCTCCAGGCGCGGCCGGGACTGCACGTACGAGCCCAGCGCCCATGACGCCCCGCCGAGCGCCAGCGAGAGCCCGGCCATCGTCGGCGACAGGCCGCGCTGGGTGACCAGCATGAGCGGGACGAAGCTCTCGGCGGCGACGAACGCCCCGGCGGCGACGCCGCGCAGCAGCACCACGGCGGGCAGCCCGCGCGCCGCCCGCCAGGTGCCGGCGGGCAGCAGCCCGAGGACGGCGGGAACGAGGCACGCGATGCCCGCGGCGGCGGGGACGAGGGAGAGCCAGCGCAGGTCCTGGCCCGCGTACTGGAGCAGCGCGGCGCCCAGGGATATCGCGAGCGCGAGCCGGATCCGGTGCCGGTCGAAGGCGGGGGCGGGCGCCGTCGTGTCGGCGGGGCCCGAGGCCCTCGCCCGGATCGCGGGCAGCGCGAGCGCCAGCGGCGGGACGACGAGCACGGGGATGCCGATGAACACCCAGCGCCAGCCGAGGTGCTGGGTCACGGTCCCGGAGGCGAGCGGTCCGACCACGGAGGGGATCACCCAGCTCGCGGCGAACCCGGCCATGATCGCCGGCCGTAGCCGTTCCGGGTAGGCGCGGCTGACCACCACGTACAGCGCGACGATGACCAGCCCGCCGCCGACGCCCTGGACGGCGCGGCCGAGGATGAACAGCCACATGGTGGAGGCCGTCCCGGAGAGCAGCAGCCCGGCGCCGAACGCGGCTATCCCGGTCGCGAGCGGCGCGAGCGGGCCGCGGCGGTCGGCCCACTGACCGGAGAACACCATCGCGAAGAGGCTGGTGGTGAAGTACGCGGAGAAGGCGAACGCGTACAGCGGGATGCCGTTCAGCTCCCGCGCCGCCACCGGCATCGCGGTCCCGACGGCGGTCGCCTCGAACGCGATCAGCAGGACGACGGAGACGATCCCGACGCTGAGCGCCCGGTGCTCCGGCCCCAGGACGCCCCTTTCGCGCGGCATCGAGGCCATGGGCGCGGCGGGAGCGGGGGCGGTGGGGGCGGGCAGGTCGGGGGCGACGGCGGCGTCGGCTGGGTCGGGGGCGGTCATGGGCCCAGCGTAAGGGCCGTAGACCGGCTTGGACCCTGTCGGGCGGCGTATCCGCGCTGGTCCGTTGGGCGTACGACCGGCGTACGACCGTGCCCCGTCCGTGAACGGCGTATGGCAGTCGCGTTGCGTACCGCCGGGATCTGTTGAGCGCCGCGGGCCGGGCGCCTACGGTCGGAGACAGCAGGAAAGCGTGACACGCACGACCGTGTGCCCGAGTGGCTCAGGGGCTCGACTGCAACTCGAGTTACGGGGGTTCGAATCCCCCCACGGTCTCGGCGGCGAACAGCAGGACGAGCGGCCGCTCCCCGGGTGGGGAGCGGCCGCTCCGGCGTTCAGGGCGCCGCCACCGCCGCCTGGGGGCGGATCGGGAGGCGGCTGATCGGGCGGCCGGTGGCGGCGCGGACCGCCGAGGCCACGGCCGCCGGGGCGGTGACGACGGGGGCGGCGCTGGCCGGTTTGGCGCCGAAGGGGGCCACCACGTCGCGTTCCTCGACGAGCTTGACGATGCGGATGTCCGGCGCGTCGAGGGAGGTCGGCAGGGCGTAGCCGGTGAGGTCGGGGCGGCGGACGACGCCCCGGTTGGTGCGGAGGTTCTCGGTGAGGGCGGTGCCGATGCCCTGGGTGATGCCGGCCTCGATACGGGTGGCGAGCTGGGCCGGGTTCAGGACCCGGCCGACGTCCTGGGCCACGGCCATCTCCACGACGCGGATCGAGCCGAGTTCGATGTCGACGTCGACGACCGCGCGGATCGCGCAGAAGGCCATGCCCACGAAGGCGTCGCCCTGGCCCGAGGCGTCCAGGGGCTCGGTGGGGTGGGGGCGGCACTGGGCGGTGGCCCAGAGTTCCTTGCCGTCCATCGCCTCGGTGACCGTGGTGGACAGCACCCCGTCGTACGAGGTGATCTTGCCGTCGGTGATCTGGAGCAGCTCGGTGGACATGCCGAACTTGTGGGCCAGCGGCTGGAGGAGCTGGGTGCGGACCATCTTCGCGGCCCGCTCGACCGCGCCGCCCGAGACCCAGGTGTGCCGCCCGTGGGCGGCCGGGCCGGCCGGGGGCTGGTCGGTGTCGACGGAGGCGACGTGGACCTCTTCGATGCCCAGGGTCTCCTGCACGACCTGACGGGCGAGGGTGGCGAAGCCCTGGCCGGTCTCGACGGCGGCGCAGATGACGGTGGCCACTCCGTCGTGGACCTTGACGGTGGCGGTGGAGACCTCGTCAGCGCCCTCGGCACCGAGCATGTGGACCATGCCCAGCGCGTAGCCGACCCCGCGCCGTACCGCGCCGGGCTCGCCCGCGCCCTCCGGGCCGCCGGGCAGCAGCCAGGCCGCCTCGGGGGTGTCCTTGGGGAGCGGCGGCAGCGGGAACTCCCGTACGGCGGTGAGCAGTTCGGCGACCGGCGCCGGGCAGGTCACCGTCTGTCCCGTGGGCAGGATGTCGCCGGTGGCGAGGACGTTGCGCAGCCGCAGTTCGGCCGGTTCCACCCCGAGCCTGGCGGCGAGCTTGTCCATCTGGCCCTCGTAGGCGGCGCACACCTGCATCGCGCCCTCGCCGCGCACATGGCCGGAGGGCGGGTTGTTGGTGCGGACGGCCCAGCCCTCGATGAAGGCGTGCGGGACGACGTACGGGCCGCAGGCGAAGGCGACGGCCGCCGCGAGGGACTCGGAGGAGGCGTCGGCGTAGGCGCCCGCGTCCAGCAGGATCTGCGCCTCGACCTTGACGAGGCGGCCCTCGGCGTCGGCGTGGTGGCGGTAGCGCAGCAGGGTGGGGTGGCGGTGGGCGTGGCCGAGGAAGGACTCCTCGCGGGTGGCGGCGAGTTTGACCGGGCAGCCGGTGCGCAGGGCGAGCAGGCCCAGCGGGATCTGGAACCCGGGGTCCTCGCGGTCGCCGGTGGCGCCGGGGACCCCGGTGACGACGACCTTCACCCGCTCGGGGTCGAGCCCGAAGCAGGCGGCGGCCAGATCGCGGTCGGTGTGCGGGTCGGTGGAGGCGGTGTAGATCTCGACGCCGCCGTCCGGTCTCGGCACGGCGAGCCCCGCTTCGGCGCCGATGGGCGCCGGGTCCTGGCGGCCGATGCGGTAGAGCCCCTCGACGACGACCTCGCCGGTGACCGAGGGGTCGCCGTAGCGCAGTGGGATGTGCCGGATCAGATTGCCGTCCGGGTGCAGCGGTTCGGCGGCGAACGCCTTCTCCGGGTCGGTGACCGGGTCGAGCACCTCGTACTCGACGGCGATGGCGGCGGCGGCGAGCCGGGCCGTGTCGGGGTGGTCGGCGGCGACGGCGGCGATGGCCTCGCCGTGGTGGCGCACGATGTCGGCGGCGAAGACGGGCCGGTCGGCGACCCGTCTGCCGTAGGCCGAGTCGCCGGGGACGTCCTCGTGGGTGACGACGGCCCGTACGCCGGGCATCTCGGCGGCGGCGGCCGTGTCGATGGAGATGATGCGGGCGTGCGGGTGCGGGGCGCGCAGGATCGCGGCCCACAGCAGTCCCTCGGCCCACAGGTCGGCGGCGTAGGGGAAGGTGCCCTCGGTCTTCGCGCGCGCGTCGGCCGGGGGGAGGGACGCACCGAGACCGTGCGCCGGCGGCTCCTGCTGCGGGCCGTCGAGCGTGGGGGCCCCGGTGGCCGCGTCGTTGCTCACGCCATGCCTCCGTCGGGCGAGTGCGGGGTGTGGTGCTGGTTCGGGGAGTGCTGCTGGTGCCGGCCGGCGGGATGCCGGCCGGGGTGCGCGCCGCCGCCGTCGGGCGGCGCCTGGTGCGGTACGCGGGCCTCCTCGGAGGCCGCGGCCGCGGCCTCCGCGCTGGCCCTGCGCTCGGCGACGACCTCGTCCACCGCGTCGAGCACCCCCCGGTAGCCGGAGCAGCGGCAGAGGTTGCCGCAGAGCGCCTGCCGGGTCTCCAGTTCGCTGGGGGCGTGGTTGCCCTCCAGGAGGTCGTGGACGGTCATGGCCATGCCGGGGACGCAGAAGCCGCACTGCACCGCCCCGCACCTGGCCAGCGCCCGCTGGACGTCGGAGGGTTCGCCGTCGGCGGCCAGCCCTTCGACGGTACGGACCTCGGAACCGGCGGCCGTGGCGGCGGGGACGAGGCAGGAGGCGACCAGCCGGCCGTCGACCTGGACGTTGCACGCGCCGCACTCGCCCTGCGAGCAGCCGTCCTTGGCGCCCGCGAGGCCGAGACGTTCGCGCAGCACGTACAGGAGCGACTCGCCGATCCAGGCGTCGGTGACGGGCCGGTCGGTGCCGTTGACGCGCAGCACGTAGGAGCCCGCCGGGTGTTCGGCGCTGTCGTTGCTGCTGGTGAGGGGCGCGGGCTCGGTGAGGGGCGCGGGTTCGGCGGGGAACTCGGGTTCGGGCGCCGGGCCCGGCTCGGGCGCGGCCCCGGCCGGGTCCTCCGGCGTGGCGTCGTCGTGCACGGCGAGTTCGTGCACGGCGGCGGTCTCGTGGACCTCGGCCGGTTCGTGCACGACGGCCGTGGACTCGTGGACGGCGGCGGGCTCGGGCGTCTCGGCCGGTGGTGCGGTCTCGGCCAGGGCCTCCGGCGACCAGGGCGCGGTGGCGCCGCCCGGCAGCGTCGCCGCGGGAGCGCCGCCGTCCCACGAGGACGTCAGCATCGAGGTGCTGAACTCGCCCGACTCGTCGGGGAGATCGCCCGGGGCGACCGGGATGGTCCACTGGCCCGTCGGCACAGGGCCGACGCCCTCGCCTCCGCCAACGCCGTCAGCGGCCCCCGGACCGGACTCCGGTACGACCTCGCTGAAGTTCCAGTGGCTCGTCCCCTGCGGGGCGTAGCCGCCGGGACCGTAACCGCCGTGGCCGTAGCCGCCCTGTCCGTAGCCGTCGTGTTCCGCGTCGTCGCGCTGCGGCTCGGGCCACTGCGTGGCGCCCGCCCCGGCCACCGGCTGCGCGGCCCAGCCGCCCGGCGCCGACGGGTCGAGCGCCGCCGGGTCGCCGTGGGTCAGCGGGTCGATGCTCGGCGGTACGTAACCGTGCCCCGGCGCGGCCAGCGGCGCGTCCAGGGTGTCCTCGGGGGGCAGCTGTACGAAGCCGGTCGACTCGCCGTCGTACTCACCGCCCTGCGGGACCGGCTGCCAGCCGCCCGGTCCGCCGGGGACCCCGGAGCCGGAACTGGGGTTCTCGTTGGTGGTCACGACAATGCCCTCCCCAGTGCCCGTCGGGCCAGCGCGGCGACCGTACGCCGCAGATGCAGTATGGCGGCCGAGGGCGGTGGCGCCTCTCCGCCGTCGGCCGGTGGCGGCTGATCCGGGATGCACGCGGCGGCGACGTACTCGCCGAAGGCGGCGAGCGCCTCCTGCGCGAGCCCCCGCGCGCCGTCCCAGTCGATCAGCGAGGCGATCCAGCGCTCCGCCTCCAGCGGGCGCAGCGGCATCGGCGCGATCGCGCCGACCGCGCAGCGCACTCCGCGCCGCGCCGGGTCGAGCACGACGGCGACGGAAGCGGTGGCCCGGCCGGGGCCGGTGCGCCCGGTCGCCTTGAGGAAGACCTGCGGCGCGTGGAGCAACGGGACGCGCACGAAGCCGATCAGCTCGGCGGGCGCGAGCATCTCCCGGCCGGCCAGCAGATGCGACACAGGAATTTCACGTCGGACGCCGTCGGGGCCGGCGACCACCAGGTCGGCTTCGAGCGCGGCGAGTACGGGCAGGGCGTCGCCGGTCGGCGCGGCGGTGGCGATGTTCCCGCCGAGCGTCCCGGCGTTGCGGATCTGGGGCGGGCCCGCCGCGCGCGCCGAGGCGGCGAGCGCGGGGATCAGGGCCGCGAAGTCGGGCCTGCCCATGCGCGCGTGGGTCAGACCCGCGCCCAGCAGCGCGTGGCCGTCCTGATAGTGCCAGCCGCGCAGTTCGCTGATCCGGCCGAGGCCGACCAGTCCCGCGGGCCTGAGCTGGCCTTTGTTGACGGCCGCCATCAGATCGGTTCCCCCCGCGACGGGCACGGCGGCGGGCATCGCGGTGAGCGCCGCCACGGCCTCGTCGAGCGAGGCCGGCAACGTCACGAACTGCGCCGTGTGCGGTGCGTGCGTGGTCAACCCAGCTGCCCCTTTCCGGTGTCCCGGTCTCCCGCCTGTGTTGCCGTACCGTACGTGCTCACAGTCGGGACGTGGCAACTCTGGCACATCTTCGGGACCTGCCGACGCGAGGGTCCACGAAGGACGCATCCGTCCCTGCCCAGGAGGAAGGTCCGGTTTCGTGCCTCTTCGGCGTCACCTACGAAATGCCGTCCTTCTCCGGCTCCGGGGCCCGGCGCCGAAGTAGCGCCGCCCGCCCGGAGGGTGGGCCCCGCCGCGCCCGGTACGGGCGACGGCGCGGCGGAGGGCCACCCCGGCGGGGGACGTAACGGGGCGATCCCGGCGGCACGGAGAGCGTGTGTGCCGGGTGTCGCGGGGCGGGCGGGGCTTCGCCGACCGGCCCCCGGGGCGACTTGGGAACCGGGCGGACGGGCGGGGCGGCGACGCGGGCGAGTTCACACGGTCGGGTCACACGGCGGGTCGGCTCACACGGTGGGCGGTGGCCCGTCGATCGGACGCCCCAGCACTCCGGGCCGCCGCTGCCAGGGCAACGGGCCGCCGGGCGGCCGGTATTCGACCCCGAGGGCGTCCAGCCGCCGGTAGTGCGCGGCCATCCGCTGCTCGAAGTCGGCGAAGTCGCGCTCGCCGGGGGCCGGGAGGGCCGACCAGGCGACCTCGGCGAAGGCGGCGAGCCGGGGGAAGACCTGGTAGTCGACGCGGGAACGGTCCTGCATCACCTCGGTCCAGACGTTGACCTGGGCGCCGAGCACATGGGCCGCCTCCTCCCCGGTGAGCTGCGGGGGAACGGGCTCGAAACGGTAGACGTCCTCCAGGGTGCGTACGTAGCCGATGGGCATCGGTTCGTCGTCGCCGGACGCCTGACGGTGGTCCAGGTAGACCTGCTGCTCGGGGCACATGACGACGTCGTGGCCGGCCCGGGCGGCGGCGATCCCGCCCGCGTATCCCCGCCAGGACGACACGGCGGCGCCCGGGGACAGTCCGCCGCCCGGGGCACCGGTCTCCAGCGTTCCGCCCTCCAGGATCTCGTCCCAGCCGATGAGGCGGCGGCCCCGCGCGGCGAGCCACTGGTCGAAGTGGCGGATGAACCACGCCTGGAGGGCGTCCTCGTCGGCCAGTCCGAGTTCCTTGATCCGGGCCTGGGCGGCCGGGGACGCGCGCCACTGGTCCTTGGGGCACTCGTCCCCGCCGACATGGATGAACGGCGAGGTCGCGGCGGGGAAGATGTCGAGGACCTCCTCGAACACGTCCTCGTAGAAGCGCAGGACGCGGTCGGTGGGGGCGAGTACGTGGGGGCTGACGCCCCAGCTGTCCCAGACGGTGACGGCGGACGTGTCGCCGGCGTCGGTGTTGCCCAGCTCCGGGTAGGCGGCGATGGCGGCCTGGGAGTGCCCCGGGATCTCGATCTCGGGGACGACGGTGATGTGCCGCGCGGCGGCGTACGCGACGATCTCGCGGAGGTCGTCCTTCGTGTAGTAGCCGCCGTGCGGCTTCTCCTCCCACAGCTCCGAGGCACGGTGGCCCCACCGGGTTCGGGCCCGCCAGGCCCCCGTTCCGGTCAGCTTCGGGTGGCTTTCGATCTCGATCCGCCAGCCCTGGTCGTCGGTGAGATGGAAGTGGAAGACGTTCAGCTTGTGGGCGGCGAGCAGATCCAGACAGCGCAGCACGCCGTCCTTGGGCGTGAAGTGCCGTGCCACGTCGAGCATCAGTCCCCGCCAGGCGAACCGGGGCGCGTCCTCGATGACCCCGGCCGGTACGGACCACTGCCGCCCGGCGTCGACGGGCGCGGCGCGGTACGCGTCGGGGCCGAGCAGCTGGCGCAGCGTCTGCGCGCCCCAGAAGACCCCGGCGGCGCCGCCGCCGGTGATCCGGATCTCCGCGTCGTCCACGGCGATCCGGTAGCTCTCGGGGCCCGGTTCGGGCCCGGCGGCCGGGTCGATCTCCAGCACGATCCGGTTGTCGGCCGCCGCCGCGACCGCGGCGTCGGGGAACGGCAGCCCGGTCGCCGCGCCCACGTACGCGCGCAGCCAGCGCGCGACGCCCTCGGTACCGGCTCCCGCCTCGACGGCGGTCTCGGCGTCGAGGGGGAACGCCGCGGCGGCGGCGCCGCGCGGGGCCGGCCAGGTGCGCCGGGGCTCGGGAATCAGGTCCATGTCCATGTCGTCCGTCCTTAGTCCTTGACGGCGCCGCCCAGTCCGGAGACCAGGCGCCGCTGTACGAGTACGAAGAAGACCAGCACCGGAACGGTCATCACGGTCGAGGCGGCCATGATCCCGCCCCAGTCGTTCTCGTCCGGCTTGAAGAAGACCAGCAGCGCCATGGGCAGGGTCGACTGGGAGGTGTCGCTGATGATGAAGGACTTGGCGAAGAGGAAGTCGTTCCAGGTCGAGATGAACGAGAAGACGCTCGTCGCGACCAGCCCCGGGAAGACCAGCGGGAAGAGGATCTGCCACAGGAAGCGGGTGCGGCTCGCGCCGTCGATGTAAGCGGCCTCCTCCAGCGCCTCCGGGACCGCCTTGACGAATCCCCGCAGCATCCATACGGCGAAGGGCAGCGAGAAGGCCAGATGCGGCAGGATCAGCGAGCCGAGCGTATTGAGCAGTCCGGCGTCCCGCATCAGGAAGAACAGCGGAATCGTCAGCGCCTCGACCGGCACCATCTGCGCGACGAGGAACATGATGAGCAGGGTGGTGCGGAAACGGAAACGGAAGCGCGTCACGGCGGTCGCCGCGAGAAAGGCGATGAGCGCCGAGGCGATCACGACCGTTCCGGCGACCAGCAGGCTGTTGAGGAAGTAGCGGCCGAACTCATGCTGTTCGAAGACGCGGCGGAACGAGTCCAGCGACGGCGAGAGCGTCCAGGGCCGTGGCGAGGTGGACTGGATCTCGCCCTGCGGTTTCACCGCCGACAGGACCATCCAGTACAGCGGGAAGGCCACGATCACGGCGATGACGAGGGCGGACGCCTCGGCCAGCAGCCGCCAGGGGCGGCGTACGGTCAGGCCCGGCCGGGCCGGTCCCCGCGGACCGGCGGCGGCCGTCGGGGTGGGACTGGGCTGGTTCACAGTTCTTCTCCCCGGCGTCGGACGATGCGCAGGTATACGAGCGTGACCGCCAGCAGAATCACCAGCATGACCACGCCGATGGCCGAACCGAGGCTGTACTGCGAGGAAGCGAACGCCTTCTGATAGGCGTAGACATTCAGCACGAGATTCTGCCCCGCGATTCCGCCGCCGCCCGTCATCACATAGATCTGGGTGAAGACCTTGAAGTCCCAGATGACCGACTGAATGGTGACCACGGCCAGAATCGGCCGCAGCATCGGCGCGGTGACCGAGCGCCAGGTCCGCCACTGCGAGGCGCCGTCGAGCGAGGCGGCCTCCAGGACCTCGGTGGGGATCGCCCTGATGCCCGCGTACACGGTCACCATCACGAACGGGAACGAGCACCAGACCACTTCGAGCAGGACCAGCGTGAAGGCGCTGTACCGGCCGTACGTCCAGGAGAAGTCGCCCAGCCCCAGCAGCCGGTTGACGGGCCCGTGGTCGGGGTCGAAGAGGAAGACCCAGACGGTGGAGCCGGTGATCGCCGGGGTGGCCCAGGCGCCGAGCGCGGCGATCATCAGCGCGAGGCGCGGCAGCGCCCGTACGCGGGTCAGCAGGACGGCGAGCGCGCAGCCGGTCGCGAGGGTGGTGACGACGCACGCGGCGGCGAACAGCACGGTCGCGAGCAGCACCTGCCAGAACTCGCCGTCCCCGAAGAGCGTGGCGTAGTTGCCCAGGCCCTTGAAGGTGGTGGGCTGTCCGCCGCTGACCTGGGCCTGGGTGTACTCCAGGAAGGAGATCAGGCCGAGTTGGTAGATCGGGTAGACGAGCAGCCCGCCGAGGACGACGAGCGCGGGCGCGAGGTAGAGCCAGGGGGTCCAGCCGCCGGCCCCGGCCCGCCGGGGCCGGCGCCCGCGCGCGGGGGCGCGCACGGGCGTACGGGTGCGGGGGGCGGCGTCCGCCACCGTGTCGTTCGCCATGGTGGTCAGCCCGCCGAGGAGAACGCGGCGTCCATCTTCCGGGCGGCGTCGTCCGAGGCGGCGGCGACGCTCTTACGGCCGCTGACGATCTCCTGGAACATCGTCGGCAGCACCAGCGAGGAGTCGATCTGCGCCCAGCCGGCCGACGCGGGGACGAACTTGGCGCCCGCCTCCAGGGACTTCACGAACGGCTCGACGAACGGCTGCTTCTCGGCCGAGGCCGCCAGGACGTCGGTGTACGTGGGCAGGAAGCCCATCGCGTCGAACAGGTCGGCCTGGGTCTTCTTGCCGGTGAGCGACTTCATCAGCTCCACCGCGAGGGTGCGGTGCGAACTGCTCCTGAGCACGCCGATGTTGTTGCCGCCCGCGAAGGCCGGGGCGATCGAGCCCTTCTCGACGCCGGGCAGCGGGACGACGGCGTACTTGCCCTTCACCGCGCCCGCCTCGACGGCGGCGTGGCTGAAATCGCCTCCGATGGCCATGGCGGCCTTGCCGGAGGCGAAAGCGGTGACGGTCGCGTTGCCTCCCATGGAGGCGCACTTGGCGGCCGGACAGTTGCCGTCGCCGAACAGCGAGGTGTACGCCTCGATGCCCTTGCGGGCGGCCGGGCTGTTGACGGCGGCCTTGTACGTGGCGCCGCTCTTCTCGGCGAGTTCGCCGCCGTTGGCCCAGACGAAGGGCATGGCGCCGTAGGTGTAGGCGCCGCCCACCGCGAGCCCGTACAGTCCCGGCTTGGCCCGGTGGATCTTCTCGGCCGTGGAGATCAGCGCGGCCTGCGAGGCGGGCACGGGGAGGCCGAGTTCCTTGAGGACGTCGGTGCGGTAGTACAGGGCGCGTACGCCGACGAACAGCGGCGCTCCGTAGATCCCCTCGCCCACCGTCACGGACTCCCTGGCCGTCGGATCGGTGTCCTCGGCCTCGTCCCAGGCGTCGAACTCGGCGGTGATGTCGGCGAGTCCGCCGTCCTTGACGTACCCGGCGGTGTCGGTGTTGCCGTACTCGATGAGGTCGGGCGCGCTCTCGGGGTCGTTGAACGCGGCCTTGACGCGCTGGGCGCGGGTCTCGACGGGTATGTACTCGATCTCGACCTTCGCGTCCGCGTGCTTCTTCCGGAAGGCGGCCACGGCGGCGTCGACGACGCGTTCCTTGGGCTTGTTGCCGACCTCCTGGAAGAGCCAGACACGCAGGGTGCCGCTCTTGTCGTCCTTGGTCGCGCCGGTGTCGGAGGTCCCCGGGGCGCAGCCGGTGACGGTGAGGCCGGCGAGCACGAGTGCCGCGAGGGGCGGGGCCAGGCGGGCAGAGAACTTCATCCGGGATCCCTACGAGTCGGCGTTGCAACATACGCAACGAGCGTTTCGTGCTGCACAACTGGCAGGAGGTTACGCACGGCCGGAACACGCCCACAAGTGGTCTCGACCAATTCGTGACCAGCAAACGCGAACGGCCCCCGGAGCGCGCCGTGCACGCGCGTTCCGGGGGCCGTCCTGTGACGGGGGTGCGGCCGGCTACTTCTTGCCGCCGTCCTTGCCGCCCTTGCCCTTGTCCTTGTCCCCGCCGGGGCCCATGGACTCGTAGATCTCCTTGCACATGGGGCAGACCGGATACTTCTTGGGGTCGCGCCCCGGTACCCAGACCTTCCCGCACAGCGCCACCACGGGAGTGCCCTCCAGGGCACTCGCCATGATCTTGTCCTTCTGCACATAGTGGGCGAAGCGCTCGTGGTCGCCGTCGCCACGCGACACCTGCGGTGTCGGCTCCACGAGGGTGCCCGTGCCTGCCCCGCGATCGGGCTCAAGAGTGCTCATGGGAGCCAAGGGTACCCACGCCGGGCGGTTCATGACGGCCCGGGTCCGTGCACTCCGGAGCCGAACGCTCACGCATCGCGCCGACACGCCGGGGCCGCGGGCGGCGCAAACCGGCCACTCGCTCAGTTGAGGGAGGGATCGTCCGGATATGTCGCGACCATCGCCAGTTCACCGCGCTGTCTGCGCAGCACCGCCCGCCACAGCCTCTCGGGCCGGGGCGACGACACGTCACCCGGCTCCGAGTCCACGACATACCAGGCGCCTTCGCGCAGTTCGTTCTCCAGCTGGCCCGGACCCCATCCCGCGTATCCGGCGAAGACCCGGAGCGAGCCGAGCGCCCGCGCCAGCAGCTCGGGCGGGGTGTCGAGGTCGACCAGCCCGATCGCCCCGTGCACCCGCCGCCAGCCCAACGGCCCCTCGGCGCCGGGGATGACGGCGAGGGCGAGCGCCGAGTCCAGCGAGACGGGTCCGCCCCGGAAGACCACCCCCGGCTCCCCCGCCAGCTTCCCCCACGGCTCCAGGATGTCCCCGACGCCCACCGGGGTGGGCCTGTTGAGGACCACACCGAGGGAGCCCTCCTTGTCGTGGTCGAGCAGGAGGACCACCGCGCGGTCGAAATTCGGGTCCGCCAGGGCGGGGGTCGCCACCAGCAACCGCCCTGTGAGCGAGGACACCTCCGTCATGCGACACATGATCCCGCATCTTCGTCCTCCGTGGGGCACACCCGAAGGAGTGGGCGTGAACCCAGCTCAGAGCGCCGGACGGCGAAGGAAGCGCGGAGCCGCGCGAAACTCACCCGGTGACCCTCCGCGAGGGTTCCCCCACATTGCGTGGCGCCGCTCTACGGTTACATGTCCATTACGTGTCCCACCCGCCCCGGGCCTTACGGGACAGGGGCTTGCGCCCCTTACCCTTTTCCTTGACCACCTGCCCGCCCACTCCGGAACGCGAGATTCATGACCGCCACAGACGATGTAATGCTTGTCCACGGTGGAACCCCGCTGGAGGGCGAGATCCGCGTCCGAGGCGCGAAGAACCTGGTTCCGAAGGCCATGGTCGCGGCGCTGCTCGGCAGCGGCCCGAGCCGACTGCGCAACGTCCCCGACATCCGCGATGTCCGGGTCGTACGGGGGCTGCTCCAGCTGCACGGCGTGACCGTGCGCCCCGGCGACGAGCCGGGCGAGCTGATCCTCGACCCGACCCATGTCGAGAGCGCCAACGTCGCCGACATCGACGCCCACGCCGGCTCGTCGCGCATCCCGATCCTCTTCTGCGGACCTCTGCTGCACCGGCTCGGCCACGCGTTCATCCCCGGCCTGGGCGGCTGTGACATCGGCGGCAGGCCGATCGACTTCCACTTCGACGTGCTGCGCCAGTTCGGCGCGACGATCGAGAAGCGGGCGGACGGCCAGTACCTGGAGGCGCCGCAGCGGCTGCGCGGCACCAAGATCCGGCTGCCGTACCCGTCGGTGGGCTCGACCGAGCAGGTGCTGCTGACGGCCGTCCTGGCCGAGGGCGTCACCGAGCTGTCGAACGCCGCCGTGGAGCCGGAGATCGAGGATCTGATCTGCGTGCTCCAGAAGATGGGCGCGATGATCTCGATGGACACCGACCGGACGATCCGGATCACCGGGGTCGACCGGCTGGACGGCTACACGCACCGGGCGCTGCCGGACCGTCTGGAGGCCGCCTCCTGGGCGTCCGCGGCGCTGGCGACCGAGGGCAACATCTATGTCCGGGGCGCGCAGCAGCGGTCGATGATGACCTTCCTGAACACCTACCGGAAGGTGGGCGGTGCCTTCGAGATCGACGACGAGGGCATCCGCTTCTGGCACCCGGGCGGCTCGCTCAACGCGATCGCGCTGGAGACGGACGTGCACCCCGGTTTCCAGACCGACTGGCAGCAGCCGCTGGTGGTGGCGCTGACGCAGGCGTCGGGACTGTCCATCGTCCACGAGACGGTCTACGAGTCACGGCTCGGCTTCACCTCGGCGCTCAACCAGATGGGCGCCCACATCCAGCTCTACCGGGAGTGCCTGGGCGGTTCCGACTGCCGCTTCGGCCAGCGCAACTTCCTGCACTCCGCCGTGGTGTCGGGCCCCACCAAGCTCCAGGGCGCGGATCTGGTCATCCCCGACCTGCGCGGCGGCTTCTCGTACCTGATCGCGGCGCTGGCCGCCCAGGGCACCTCACGGGTGCACGGCATCGATCTGATCAACCGCGGTTACGAGAACTTCCTCGACAAGCTGGTGGAGCTGGGCGCCAAGGTGGAACTTCCCAGCGGCGCGGTCGTCTGACCGACCCTCCGCCTGGCGGCCCCGACGACGCCGGTGGCCCCGCTCCTCACAGGAGCGGGGCCACCGGCGTCCGTGCTGCTGAGCGGCCTTCTGACGGCCTAACACAGCAGGGGCGGCCGTCCGGATCGGACGGCCGCCCCTGTGCGTGGCCCAGCGCCTTCTACCGGCGCTGTCCGGCCATGGGTGTTACTTGCCCTTGGCGGCTTCCTTGAGCTTGGAGCCCGCGGAGACCTTCACGCTGTAGCCGGCCGGGATCTGGATCGGGTCGCCGGTCTGCGGGTTACGAGCGGTGCGAGCGGCACGGTGGGTGCGCTCGAAGGTCAGGAAGCCGGGGATGGTGACCTTCTCGTCGCCCTTGGCGACGATCTCACCGACCGTCTCGGCGAGAGCGGCCAGCACGGCGTCGGCGTCCTTGCGGGTCACCTCGGCACGGTCGGCCAGGGCGGCCACCAGCTCACTGCGGTTCATGTTGTTACTCCCGTGTTCTTCTTGCCTGTAAGGCGTGAGATCGAAGCCGATGCTGCCAGGGCCCTCGGACAGTCCCCGGACCCGGGTCTGCTGACAGACCCTCGCGCCCGAATACGCATCCTGCCCCCACCAGCGGCGGGAAAGCCAATCCGGCACTCTCCGGAGTCACACGAAAAGCACCAGTGCCTCGTCGTCGTGACGTTCCGTCGACTCTGTGGAGACTCTTTGGAGCCTCGGTCCTGTCTGGCAGAGCCTAGAGGGGCCCGCGTGGCCCGGCGAATCGCGACGCGCCGGGCACCGGACGGACGTGAGATGTACCGCAGTCGTCGGTAGCGTGACCGTGATCACGCAGTTCACCGCCCCGGTGCGCCCATCCGGGTGGACGGACGCACCCGGCCGCCGCACCGAAGCGCGGGCCGTCAGGCGAGGGCTTCGCCGTCCGCCCTGGCGGCCTCGCTGACCGCTCCCGCCACCGCGCCCGCGACCTTGTCGTTGAAGACCGACGGCACGATGTAGTTCGGGTTCAGCTCGTCCTCGCCGACCACGTTCGCGAGGGCGGTCGCGGCGGCCAGCATCATGTCCGTGTTGACCGTACGGGACTGGGCGTCCAGCAGGCCGCGGAAGACACCGGGGAAGACCAGCACGTTGTTGATCTGGTTGGGGAAGTCGGAGCGGCCGGTGGCCACCACGGCGGCGGTCTCGCGGGCGAGCGCCGGGTCGACCTCCGGGTCGGGGTTGGCGAGCGCGAAGACGATGGCGCCCTCGGCCATGGCCGCCACGTCGTCCCCGTCGAGCACGTTGGGGGCCGAGACGCCGATGAACACGTCGGAGCCGCGCACGGCCTCCTTGAGCGTGCCCGTGATGCCCTCGGGGTTGGTGTTGTCGGCGATCCAGCGCAGCGGCGAATCCGGCGCGGCGTCCACCAGGTCCGCGCGGTCCGCGTGCACCACGCCGTGGATGTCGGCGACCACGGCGTGCTTGACGCCCGCCGCGATCAGCAGCTTCAGGATCGCCGTACCGGCCGCGCCGGCGCCCGACATGACCACCCGTACGTCCCCGATGCCCTTGCCCACCACGCGCAGCGCGTTGGTCAGCGCGGCGAGGACGACGATCGCGGTGCCGTGCTGGTCGTCGTGGAAGACCGGGATGTCCAGCGCCTCGCGCAGCCGGGCCTCGATCTCGAAGCACCGCGGCGCGGAGATGTCCTCCAGGTTGATCCCCGCGAAGCCGGGCGCGATGGCCTTCACGATGGCGACGATCTCGTCGGTGTTCTGCGTGTCCAGGCAGAGCGGCCAGGCGTCGATACCGGCGAACCGCTTGAACAGGGCCGCCTTGCCCTCCATCACGGGCAGCGCGGCCTTCGGGCCGATGTTGCCCAGTCCGAGCACCGCTGAGCCGTCGGTGACGACCGCCACCGAGTTGCGCTTGATGGTGAGCCGGCGGGCGTCCTCGGGGTTCTCCGCGATGGCCATGCAGACCCGCGCCACACCGGGTGTGTAGATCATGGAGAGATCGTCACGGTTGCGGATGGGGTGCTTGGACTGCATCTCGATCTTGCCGCCGAGGTGCATCAGGAACGTACGGTCGGAGACCTTGCCGAGGGTCACGCCCTCGATCCCCCGCAGCTGTTCGACGATCTGGTCCGCGTGTCCCGTGGAGCTGGCGGCGATGGTGACATCGATCCGCAGCTTCTCGTGGCCGGAGGCGGTCACGTCAAGACCGGTCACCGAGCCACCGGAGGATTCCACGGCCGTGGTCAGCTGGGAGACCGCGGTACCGCTCGCGGGAACCTCCAGCCTTACCGTCATCGAGTACGAGACGCTGGGCGCCGTTGCCATGACCGTGTTCCTCTTCTTTCCTCAGCCTCATTGCCGTCCCGTCCGGTGCGGGACCGGAGAGACCTTCAGATGGTCGCACCTACCGATGAGTAACAGGTAAAGACCTTTATCTACGGAACCCGGCGTCCATGATGCGAGACAGCGGCAGGCCCCCGCCACTGCTGCGGCGGGGGCCTGCTCGGCGCGTCCTGTGACGCTGACGTGAAGGGTGGCACCGACCCGCCATGCTCGCCTCGCGGCAAGTGGTCGCTCGAAGCGACGAAGGTTGAGCCCGGGGGCTTGGATCGAGTCGGTGCCACCCCCAGGCTAACAAACCACCCCGCCAAGCGATTCCCTTCACGCGAGTTGACCCGAAGTCCATCGCCCATCGACTCGAACTCCCGTCCGAGTCGAACCGCTCGCCGGGGCCGCCACGGGCCGGCGGCTCAGTCGCGCAGCAGGTCGGGGACGCCGTCGGCGTCCGGCTCGTCGCGGGCCGCCGAGACCACCGTGAGCTGTTGCGTCGCCCTGGTCAGCGCCACGTACAGCACCCGCAGGCCGGCCGGGGACTCGTCCGCGATGTCCGCCGGGGAGACCACGACCGTCGCGTCGTACTCCAGTCCCTTGGCCTCAAGGCTGCCGAGCGCCACCACCCGTTCGCCGAGTCCGGCCAGCCAGCGCGCCGCCTGCTCGCGCCGGTGCATGGCGACGACGACACCCACGGTGCCGTCTACCCGCTCCAGCAGCCGGCGCGCCTCCTCCCGTACGGTCGCGGCCAGGTCACCGTCGGGTACGACGCTGAAGCGCGGCCGTACGCCCGTCGAGCGCACCGCTCGCGGCGAGTCCATGCCCGGCATGGCCAGCGCCAGGACCTTCGCCGCCAGCTCGGCGATCTCGGCCGGGTTGCGGTAGTTCACCGTCAGGGTGAAGCGGCGGCGCGGCCGGGCGCCCAGCGCCTCGTCGCGGGCCTCGGCGGCCTCGTCGGGGTCGGACCACGAGGACTGCGCGGCGTCGCCCACCACCGTCCAGGTGGCCTGCCGGCCCCGGCGGCCGACCATCCGCCACTGCATCGGGGTCAGGTCCTGCGCCTCGTCGACGATGACGTGCGCGTACTCCGTACGCTCCGCCGCCAGCCGCTCGGCCCGCTCGCGCTGCGACTCCTCGCGCTGCGGCATCAGCTCCTCCAGCCCGGTGAGCTGGTCCAGCGGGTCGAGGTCGCGCCGCTTGCGCGGGCGCGGCGGCGCGCCCAGGAGTGTCTCCAGCTCGTCCAGGAGCGCCACGTCGTGCACGGACAGCGCGCCCTTGCCCTCGGGGCCCAGCCGCCGCAGCGAGCGGGCCAGCCGCCGGCTCTCGCCCTGGTTGAGCACCCGCCGCGACCAGCGGCCCAGCCGCCGTTCGTCGGCCATCGCCGCGAGCACCCCGCGCGGGGTCAGCTCGGGCCACCAGGCGTCCAGGAACTCCACGAAGGCGTCCTCGGACGTGATGTCGTCGTCGAAGCCGCCGCGCAGTTCGGCGGCCAGCTCCGCGTCTCCCGCGGAGAGGTACTCCCCGGCCCGCGACGCGGCGCCGGACCGCGCCCACAGGGCGTCGAGCAGCAGCCGTCTCGCGCGGGGTCTGAGCAGGTTGACCGGGGCGCTGCCGCTGAGCACGGACTGCCGGATACGGTGCAGTTCCTCGGCCTCCAGCTCCAGCCTGCGGCCGAAGGCGACGACCCGGAGCCGGTCCGTCCGCACTCCGGCGGCGGCGCCGTCCGCGCCGGACCCGCGCTCCTCGCTCCCGTTCTCGGTCCCGTTACCGCTCTCGCTCCGGCTTTCGCTCTCGCCGAAGGCGAGCTGCCCCGACCGGTCCTGCCCGCCGCCGCGCCGCCCGCCCCGGCCCCGGCGGCCGCCGGCCGCGCCCGTGGCCCCTTCCAGGGCGCCTCTCGCCGCGTGCCGCAGCACCTTGATCATCCGTGCGGAGCCCTTGACGCGGGCCACGGCCGGCTCGTCGTAGGCGGTGGCCTCGGCGCCGTCCACCAGCGACCCGACCGCGCGGATCGCCACCTGCCCCTCCTCGCCAAGCGAGGGCAGCACGCCCTCGGTGTACGCGACGAGCAGCGGCGTCGGGGAGACGATCAGGATGCCGCCCGCGTACCGCCGGCGGTCCTGGTAGAGCAGGTAGGCGGCGCGGTGCAGCGCGACCGCCGTCTTACCGGTGCCCGGCCCGCCCGCGACCTCGGTGACGGAGGCGGCGGGGGCCCTGATCACCAGGTCCTGTTCGGCCTGGATGGACGAGACGATGTCCCGCATGGTGTGGCTGCGGGCCTGCCCCAGCGCGGCCATCAGCGCGCCGTCGCCGATGACGGCGAGCGGCCCGCCGTCCAGCGAGGCGGTCAGCTCCGGGCGCATCAGGTCGTCCTCGACCCCGAGCACCCTGCGGCCCTTGGAGCGGATGACCCGGCGCCGCACCACGCGTCCCGGGTCCACCGGGGTGGAGCGGTAGAACGGCGCGGCGGCGGGCGCGCGCCAGTCGATGACCAGCGGCGAGTAGTCGGAGTCGAGGACTCCGATCCGGCCGATGTGCAGCGTCTCGGCGATCTCGGCGGTGTGATCGGCCCGGATCGCGTCGTCGGCCGGTTCGACCGAGGTGTACGCGCCGTCCGGGCCCTTCTTGCCGTCCTTGCCCCGCAGCAGGTCGATCCGGCCGAAGAGGAAGTCCTCGAACTCGTTGTTGAGCCGGTTGAGATGGATGCCGGCCCGGAAGACCTGTGCGTCCCGCTCCGCGAGGGCTCCCGGGGTGCCGACCTGTCCCCGTTTGGCGGCGTCGTTCATGAGGAACTCCGCCTCGTCGATCTTCTCCTCGAGGCGGCGGTACACCTGGTCCAGATGGTGCTGTTCGACACCGATCTCACGGTCGCGTACGGAGTCGTGCCCCGTGTCGCGCACGGGATCGACGGCGGGTCCAGCCGATTGAACAGCGGCATCCTGCGCGGCCACCGAGGCCCCCTTCATGACGTGCGTTGGGCAGCCGTCAACCGTACGCGAAGGGGGCGGGGATGTCAGGCAGGGATCTCCACCAGCCGGTCGCCGTCGAACGTACGGACCTCGAAGTGGTCGATGTCCTTGCTGTCCATGGCCGTACCGCCCTCCACGTAGAGCGGCTTCTTGCCGTTCTCGTTGGGACTGTCGGGGATTCCGTACCCCCATTCGGGCACCGCCCAGGAGGTGACGACCTCTTCGGCGCCGGTCCTGGAGACGGCGATCAGGCTGCACTTGAGCGGGCCCTTGACGTTCTTCAGCTCCAGCGAGGCGAAGGTGCCCCACAGCTTGGACTCGGTGGCGACGCTCGCGCTGACCTTGGTGGCGGGGTCCGTCGCGGCGACCTTGTCCGGCATCCTGCCGAAGTCCTCGGCGGGGTTGCGGGGCGCCGCCTGACTGCTGCCGGGCGACGTGTCGCCCGAGGTGGCCACGACGGCTCCCAGCGGCCCCCCGATGATCAGCACAGCGGCGGCGGCCACGAGATACAGCCCCCGGCGCTTGCGCTTGGCGCGCTTGGCCGCGACCTCGTCGACCAGCTTGTCGAGCAGCTGCGGGCCGGGCCGCACGGAGACGGACGGCGTCGGCAGCCGCGCCGGCGGTACGACGACGGGTTTGGCGGGCGCGCCGAGCGGGCCGGGCACGGAGAACGGATCGGGTGCGGAGAACGAGTCGGGCGCGTCCGCCAGCATGGCGAGCATCGGCTCCATGCCGGAGAACTCCTCCAGATGGACGGCGCAGATCCGGCAGCCGGCCAGATGCGCCTCGAACGCCGTCGCCTCGGCATCATCCAGAATGCCGAGAACATACGCTCCGATGGCTTCATGCACAGTACTTTCGTCGCCCAGTCCGTACTGCTCGTGCGTGGTCATGCCGAGACCCCCCTCTCCTCCAGTGCGAGCTTCATGGAACGAAGTGCGTAGAACACCCGGGAACGCACGGTCCCGCTGGGTATGCCGAGGGTCTCGGCAGCCTCATTGACCGTACGCCCCTTGAAGTACGTCTCCACGAGTACTTCCCGGTGGGCAGGGGTCAAATCCTCCAGCGCATCCGAGAGCGTCATCAGCCACAACGCCTTGTCGATCTCGTCCTCCGCGGGCATGACCTCCAGCGGCGACGGATCGACTTCCTGCGGCCGGGCCTGCCGGCTGCGGTGACCGTCGATGACGATGCGCCGGGCGACCGTCACCAGCCAGGGTCGGACAGAGCCGGTCGCCCTGTTGAGCTGACCGGCGTTCTTCCAGGCACGGATGAGCGTTTCCTGTACGACATCCTCGGCCCGCTGACGATCGCCCGCGACGAGGCGCATGACGTAGGCGAGCAGCGGACCGGCGTGTTCGCGGTACAGCGCTCGCATCAACTCCTCGTCGGGAGCGGGAGAATTGGCGCGCGGTGTCGCGCTCCGGTGTCGGGCCCGGTGAGGGCGGTCATCGGCCACGGCCGCATCCTTGCGCACCTAAACCTCCCGGTCGAGACCTTCTTGGCTGCTTCTCCCTCATCACTACGGAGGCCGTGATGCCCGTACTCAACGGCACGGGAAAATCTTTCAAGATCTTTAGAGGGGACCGAACGGCGGCATGTGCTGGTTCGCGGCGATCCGAGACCCACGGAGAATTCATGTACGACTCATGGAGATCGTGTTGGTGAGTCGGGCAGGAAGTGCGCAGACTTGGCCGAAAATCGCGCAATAACCTTGCGAAAATAAGGTATAGACCACGCCGCCGGATCGGTGAGCGGCTCCACCGCACCCCTGGCCACGGCCGCCGGCAGCGCCTCATTGCGCGGCACGGCACTCAACTCCCCCACGAGAGGGCCGCGCTCGTCCCGTACGGTCCTGGCGTCCCCTCCGGCAGCGGACCGTCGGCAATCAGCCACCCTCCGAGCAATACGACGGAATCAAGCCGTCCGCATCCTCGGCACGTTGGTGCACCGGTGGCCACCGGATCGAGGCAGCCGCGCCCCGGGTCGAACCCGTCACGCGGGCGGCGGCGCGGGGTCTGGGCGTCAGGCGGCGGGGTCGGGCGGGCTGTCGTGCAGGATGCGCTGGTAGAGCCGGTGGTCGCGCCACTCCCCCGCGATGTGGAGATAGCGCGGCGCGGTGCCGATCAGCTCGAAGCCACACTTGCCGAGCACCCGTTGCGAGGCGGTGTTGACGAGCAGCGTGCCCGCCTCGACGCGGTGCAGCCCCAGCTCGTCGCGGGCCGCTCGGCACACCTCCTCGGCTGCGCGGGTCGCCAGGCCCCGGCCGGTGTGGTCGGCGTCGATCCAGTAGCCGAGATGGGCGCTGCGGAAGCAGCCGAGCGCGATGTTGGACAGGGTCACCGTGCCGACGACGCGCGGACCGTCGACCAGCAGCCAGCGCCGCAGCGAGGGATCGGCGAGCCGGCGGGCCTGGTCGCGCGCGGTGAAGAAGTCGGCGGGGCGGGCGGGCTCCCAGGGGCGCAGGTGTTCGCGGTTGCGGACCAGGGCCTCGGTGAGAGCTTCGGCGTCGTCGAGGGTGGCGGGCCGGAGGCGGAGGGAGGGGGCGTTGACCATCTCCGTACCGTAGCGAGCCCGCGCCGTGGCGCCCTCATTCCCGTCAGCCATACCCGTCGGCTGGTCTCGTCAGCCATACCCGTCGGCTGGTCTCGTCAGCCGTACCCCCCGGCTGCCCTCGTCAGCCGTATCCGCCGGCCGCCCGCTTCAGCCCTCCCCGTGCGCCGAGCCGGCCGTCGGGTCCAGCGCCAGCCGGTAGCCGCGCTTGACCACGGTGTGGATCAGCTCCGGCACGCCCAGCGCCGCCCTGAGCCGGGCCACCGCCGTCTCGACGGCGTGCTCGTCGCGTCCGGCGCCCGGCAGCGCGCGCAGCAGCTCCGCGCGGGAGGCCACCCAGCCGGGCCGCCGGGCGAGCGCGTGCAGCAGCGCCAGGCCGGCGGGCGGCACCGGCCGCGGCTCGCCGTCCACCAGCACCGCGCGGCCGCGGATCTCGACGCGGTGACCGGCGACCGGCAACGTGCGGGCCCGTCGCGGCAGTTCGGCGCAGACCACCTGCACCAGCGGCCCGAGCCGGAAGCGCTCCGGCTGAACGGTGTCGATGCCGCGCGTCCGGAGCGGCAGCGCCGTGACCGGCCCGACGCAGGCCGCGAGTACGTCGTGGCGCAGGGCCGCGAGCAGCTCCGCCAGCTGTCCGCGCTCCTCGGCGCGCGAGAGCAGCGAGGAGACGGCGGGCGCGCTGGTGAAGGTGACGGCGTCCACCGAGCGGGCGACGACCGCCTCGATCAGCCGGTCGACGGGGGCGAGGTCGTCCGGCGGCAGCCACCGGTAGACGGGTACGACGACGACATCGGCGCCCCCGTCCCGTAGCGCGTCCACGAACTCCGGCAGGGGCTCGCCATGCAGCTGGAGTCCGATCCGGCGGCCCTCGACGCCCTGGCCGAGGAGGCGTTCCAGCACCTCGGCCAGGGACTCGGAGGCGGGTGACCACTGCTCGGTGAGCCCGGCGGCCCGGATGGCGCCCTTGACCTTGGGCCCGCGCGCGATCAGCTCGACCCGGCGCAGACAGCCGAGGAGTTCCTCGCCGTGCCCCCAGCCGTCGGCGGCCTCCAGCCAGCCCCGGAGTCCGATGGCTGTCGTGGCCACGACCACGTCCGGCGGCCGCGCGATCAGCTCCTCGGTGGCGGAGAGCAGCTCGGTGTCGTCGGCGAGCCGGGCGGTCCGCAGGGCGGGGGCGTGTACGACGGAGCCGCCGCGCCGCTCCAGCAGCGCGCCCAGCTCCTCGGCGCGGCGGGCCGCGGTGACCCCGATGGTGAACCCCGCGAGCGGACCGTCCTGGGGGCCGTCCCGGTCCATGCCTCTCCTCGCCTCTCCGCACCGCCGACCGCGAAGCGGCCGGTCCTGGCGTCCGTCCTGCGACGGTATACCGCCGCAGGACGGAGGCGGCGGTACGGCGTACGTCCCTACCGGGCCCGGAGCTCCGGAGCCGTGGCGCGGCCAGGACCGGCGCCGCCGCCTCGCCGCCGCCGCCTCGCCACCGTGTCAGGCGAGGAGGGCGGCGAGTCGCCGCCATTCCTCGCGGGGAAGGCCGCTGGCGCCACCGGCCCGGACGATCTGGAGGGCGACATGGTCGGCTCCGGCAGCGCGGAACGCCTCGACGCGCTCGCGTACCCGCGCGTCGTCGCCCCACGCGTACACCGCGTCGATCAGCCGGTCGCTGCCGCCGCCGGTGAAGTCGTCCTCGGTGAAGCCGAGTTTCAGGAAGCTGTTGGTGTAGTTGGGCAGCTCCAGATAGGAGGCGAGGTAGTTCCGGGCGATGGTCCGCGCGGTCTGCGGGTCCCGCTCCAGGACGACCTTCAGCTCGGGCGCCAGCAACGGCTCCTTCCCGAGCAGCTCACGGGCGTGCGCGGTGTGCTCGGGCGTGACAAGGTACGGATGCGCCCCGCCGGCCCGGTCCCGCGACAGCTCCAGCATCCTCGGCCCGAGCGCGGCGAGCACGACGCGCCCGGCGGGCACCCCGGCCTCCTCCAGCCCGTCCAGGTAGCTGACCATCGCGGAGTAGGGACGCTTGTACTGGGCGGCGAGCTTGGCGTGGCTGGCCCCGATCCCGAGCAGGAACCTCCCCGGCCGGGCGGCCTCCAGCTCCTGGAAGCGGGCGGCGGCTTCACCGGGCTCGTACTGCCAGATGCTGAGGATGCCGGTGGCGACGGTGAGCCGCGTCGTGGCCTCCACCAACGGCACCGCGTGCCCGACCCCGCTGTTGCCCCCGAGCCACACGGCCCCGAACCCCAGCTCCTCCAACTCGGCTGCCGCCTCGGGGATCTCGCCCCGCAGTCCCTCGTCCTCGGAGCGCAGTTCGAAGCTCCAGATTCCGTAGGGGCCCACGGTGTCCTGCAGTGCGACCATCAGTTGTCTCCCTCTTGCCACGGGGGTGTCCCGTCCAACGATCCCCATCTGCCCCATCCGAAGACCGCATATTCCGCACCTTGACGACAACCCACACTCGTCCGGCCCCGCGGGACGCCCGGCTCGCCGGTGTCCACCTCCCGGTGGCCGCCTCCGCGAGGTGACCGTGGGCGACCCGAAGACCGGCACCCGCCCCGCCGATACCCGATCGGGCCCCCGCCACCCCCGACGCGCCGTCAGCGCCCGCCCAGCGCCGTGGCCGCCCGCTCCCCGCCGTCCGGCCACAGCCTCGGGCGCCGTTTCGCCGCGATGTCCTCCACCCACCCCACGGCGAGGATCATCAGGGCGAGCAGCGGCCAGACCAGCAGCAGGGGCAGCACCCCGTAGGCGGCGTCCAGCTCCGCGGCGTAGGCGTCGATGCCGGGGACCTTCCAGAGCTGGTCGATGAGCGGGAAGGTCGCCAGGATCATCAGGTTGTGCCAGAGGTAGATCGTCACGGCCCGGTTGTTGGCCAGCGTGATCACGGGGTCGAACCGCGCCAGCCCGCCCGGCAGTTCCCGCCAGGACGGCGCGTACTGGAGGAGGATCGCGCAGAACCCCAGCGACCAGGTCGCCTGCGCGAGCGGGATCTCGTCGAAGTTCCAGCCCTCGTCGGTGAGATGGCCGGACGCCCACCACAGCGCGAAGGCCATCAGGATGCCGGAGAGCGAGAGCGTGACGCGGCGCGGGACGCGCCGGAACAGTCCGTCGTGGTGGGCGAAGCCGAGCACCCAGCAGCCGCCGTAGATCGCGAAGTCGATGACGATCTCGCCCGCCTCGCCCGGCACGGTGACGAATTCGCCGCTCACGATCGCGGTGAGGACGGCGGGCAGGAGCAGCGTCGCCCATGGCAGCCTGCGGAACGCCCGCAGCAGCAGCGGGGAGAGCAGTACGAACCAGAGGTACGCGCGGATGTACCAGAGCGGCCCGGCGGCGTCCGCCGCCCAGGAGGTGTCCAGCCAGTCGCCGCCGCCGGCGCTCTCGTACGGGTACGGCGGTGTGCCGAGCGGTACGAGGTAGTTCGCCAGCCGCAGGAACCACCACAGGCCCTCCTCGCGCACCGGCTTCCACCCCGTCGCGAACATCAGCGGTACGGCGAGGAGCGCGAAGGCCCACAGCGGCGGCAGCAGCCGCCGCAGCCGGGCCCGGACGACGCCCCAGGGGGTGCGTCGCGACAGCGATCCGGCCATCAGCGACCCGGCCAGCGCGAACATGACGCCCATGGAGGGGAAGAGGATCGTCAGCCAGGCCCAGCCGTAGAGGTGGAACACCACGACGCGGACCAGCGCGACGGCGCGCAGCAGATCCAGGTAGCGGTCCCGGCCGGCGGACCCGCCGGGAGCACGCGGGCGGTCCGGCCGCTCGACGGCGCTGTCGTCCGGCTCGCGCGCCTGCCCCTTCGAGGCGCTGTGCCGCACCTGTTCCCCCACTGGACCCAATCCCCCACCACTCGCAGCGCGCGACGAAGGCCCCGCTGCCTGAGCAGCGGGGCCTTCGTCGCTTTTTGATCAAAAACATGGGAATTGTGGAGATGGCGGGAATCGAACCCGCGTCCAACGGTGCGGAACCAGGGCTTCTCCGAGTGCAGTCCGCTACGCTTTTCTCGGCCCCGGAGATCACACGGACAAGTCTCCGACGGGCTCAGTCACTGTTTGGTTTCCCTCTGTGTCCCGTGACCGGACTCAGAGGTTTAGTTCCCTTGTTGATGCCAGGAACCGGGTCGGGAACAGCCCCGGGCTGACACTCCGCAGAGTCTTCGCTAGCTGCTAATTAGGCAGCGAGGGCGAAGGCGGAGGAATCGCGCTTGGAAGTGGCGATTATTGTTTGCGACATATGGTTAACGAGATCATTGCCGCTTCCTCGACTCGCTTCCCCTGCTTCGACATCCGCTGTCGAAACCGATCATCCCCATGTGTTTTTTTCAAAAGCCCATTTTCATGGGCGGTGCTCACTTTCATGAGCGTGTACCCGCTGTGCGCCGGTACGTGTTCCATCCTACGTGACCAACGCACGACCGTGCCAGCCTATTCCGCCGGACGCGCGGCCGGGTCCACGCTCACGGCCACTGGAGCCGCACGGCCCGCCGACGCCTCACGCCCGCTGGCGCCGCTTGGCCGACGCGATCGCCCGGTCGGTCTCGCGCCGGTCCTGCTTCTCCCGCAGCGTCTGACGCTTGTCGTACTCCTTCTTGCCCTTGGCCAGCGCGATCTCGATCTTCGCCCGGCCGTCCTTGAAGTACAGCGCCAGGGGCACGATCGTGTGACCCGACTCCTGTGACTTCGACTCCAGCTTGTCGATCTCGGCGCGGTGCATGAGCAGCTTCCGCTTGCGCCGGGCGGTGTGGTTGGTCCACGTCCCCTGGCTGTACTCGGGGACATGGACGTTGTGCAGCCACGCCTCGTGGCCGTCGATCTGTACGAAGCCGTCGGCCAGGGAGGCCCGCCCCTGGCGCAGGGACTTCACTTCGGTACCCGTCAGCACGAGACCGCACTCGTAGGTGTCGAGAATGAGGTAGTCGTGCCGCGCCTTCTTGTTCTGCGCGATCAGTTTGCGCCCAGTTTCCTTAGCCATAGTCCCGCCATTTTCGCACCCCGGCGCAACTCCTTTACTCCTTGCCGCCGAGACCGCCCAGGCCGCTCAGCACGGTTCTGGCCCGCTCCTGGGCGCTGCGGCCCGCCAGCAGATCCGGCGTGACGCCCTGGCCGTCCACCCCGTGCCCGGCCGGGGTGCGGTAATGGCCGACGGTCAGCTCGGCGACGGAGCCGTCGGGCAGTTTGCTGGGCATCTGGACCGAGCCCTTGCCGAAGGTGGGCGAGCCCACGGTGACGGACCGGCCGCGGTCCTGGAGGGCGCCGGTGAGCAGTTCGGCGGCGCTCATCGTGCCGCCGTCGACCAGCACCACCACGGGCCGCTCGGTGTCGCCGCCCTGGTCGGCGTAGAGGGCGCGCTGCTCGCCCCGTATGTCGTACGTGGCGACGAGACCGCCGTCGAGGAAGGCGGAGGCGGCGGTCACCGCCTCGTCGACCAGCCCGCCCGCGTTGCCCCGCAGGTCCAGCAGGACGCCGGCGCCGCGCGGGGCGTCCAGGACGGCTTCGCGCACCCGCTCGCCCGAGCCCTTCGTGAACGCGTTGACCTTGATCTGCCGCGCACCGCCCTCGATCGGGTCGACGGTGACGGCCTCGGTGGTGAGCCGGGCGCGGCGCAGGTTCTGCGTCCAGCGGTGGCCGTCCCGCTCCAGGCCGAGCGCGACCCGGGTGCCGACGGCGGAGTCCGTCCCGCCGGCCGGGGCGCCCGCGGCGTCCGCCGTGTCCTTACCGCCCGCGCGGACGGTACCCGTACCGCCCTTGTCGCCGCGCAGCAGCGCCATGACCTCGGTGACGGGCCGCTTCGAGACGCCCGTGCCGTTGACGCTCCGGACCGTGTCCCCGGGGCCGATGCCCGCCCGCGCGGCGGGGCCGCCGGGCTGGACGCGGGTGACCTCGATCAGCCCGCCCGCCGTGCGCCGGGCCGAGAGCCCGACCCCGGTGTACTCGCCGTCGAGGGCCTGCTGGAACTCCTCGTACTCCTTCTTGTCGTACACCGCTCCCCAGCGGTCGCCGCTGCGGCTGACGACCTCCTCGGCCGCCTCCGTGGCCGACTTGCCGTCGGCCATGGCCTCGGTCGCCGCCCGGGTCATCTCGTCGCGGTCGACCGTCGAGGCCACCGGACGGGCGGCGACGCGGGGGGCCTTCTCCTGGCTGCGCGGCAGCGAGTTGGTGGCCGCACCAGCGGCCAGCACGCTCGCGAAGACCAATGTCAGAGCCGCCCCGCGGCCCACGCCGCGGGATCTTCGGTACGCATCTGAGCCCGACATGGCGTCGAGTGTAGGACAACGGCGGACGCCCCAAAGGAGCTTGGCGGGAGCGCGCCAGGGGCGCTTGTCACACCCGGAGGTACTTGCGCAGCGCTATGAAAGCCGCAACGGCGGGCATCAGCAGACCGATCGCGAGCACCAGCGGGAGCTTGGCGAGCACCGCGTCCCAGCCGATGAAGTTGACGAGTTCCATCTTCTGGGCGAGGGCGAGACCGTGATCGATCAGGAAGTAGCGGCCGACGAGCAGCATTCCGCAGGCGACGGCGCCACCGATCAGTCCGGCGAAGGCGGCCTCCATGATGAACGGCATCTGGATGTAGAAGCTGGAGGCACCGACGAGCCGCATGATCCCGGTCTCCCGGCGGCGGCTGAACGCCGATACGCGCACGGTGTTGACGATCAGCATCAGCGCGATCACCAGCATCAGCGCCATCACCCCGAGCGCGGCGACTCTCATCCCCTTCATCAGGTCGAAGAGGTTCTGGAGGATGTTGCGCTGGTCCTGGACGGACTGGACACCGTCCCGGCCGGCGAAGGCCGTTGCCACGACCTGGTACTTCTCGGGGTCCTTGAGCTTGACGCGGAACGACTCCGGCATCTGGTCGGGCGTGATGGTGGCGGCGAGGGGGCTGTCGCCGTACCGCTCCTTGTAGTGCTTGAACGCCTCGTCGGACGTCTCGTAATGGACGCTCTGGACGATGTTGTCCATCTTCTTCAGATCGGCCTTGATCTGATCCCTCTGCTGGCCGGTGGCCGCGCCCTTGACGCACTTGGGCGTGGTCGCCGCGTCGTTCTTGTTGCAGAGGAAGATGGAGACGTTGACCTTGTCGTACCAGTAGTCCTTCATCACGTTGACCTGCTCGCTCATGAGCAGCGCGCCGCCGAACAGAGCGAGCGAAAGGGCTACGGAGACGACGACCGCGAAAGTCATCGTGAGATTCCGGCGAAGACCGACGCCGATCTCCGACAGGACGAACTGGGCGCGCATGGCGTCCTTTCAGCTTTTGATACTCGGTGCTCAGATGCTCGGTGCTCGAATACTCGGTGCTCGGATACCCGGATCCGGCAGCCGTCGTCGCTCGGGGCCGGCAGCCGTCAGTGCTGGTAGCCGTAGACGCCGCGCGCCTGGTCTCGTACCAGACGGCCCTTCTCCAGCTCGATGACGCGCTTGCGCATCTGGTCGACGATGTTCTGGTCGTGGGTCGCCATCACGACCGTGGTGCCGGTGCGGTTGATGCGGTCCAGCAGCTTCATGATGCCGACGGAGGTCTGCGGGTCGAGGTTGCCGGTCGGCTCGTCCGCGATCAGCAGCATCGGACGGTTGACGAAGGCCCGCGCGATCGCGACGCGCTGCTGCTCACCACCGGACAGCTCGCCGGGCATCCGGTCCTCCTTGCCGCCGAGACCGACCAGGTCGAGCACCTGGGGCACGGCCTTGCGGGTCTCGCCGCGCGGCTTCCCGATGACCTCCTGCGCGAACGCGACGTTCTGCGCGACGGTCTTGTTGGGCAGCAGCCTGAAGTCCTGGAAGACGGTGCCGAGCTGACGGCGCATCTGCGGCACCTTCCAGTTCGACAGGCGCGCGAGGTCCTTGCCGAGGACGTGCACCATGCCGTGGCTGGTGCGCTCCTCGCGCAGCAGGAGCCGCAGGAAGGTCGACTTGCCGGAACCGGACGAGCCGACCAGGAAGACGAACTCCCCCTTCTCGATTTCGAGGGAGACATCCCGCAGGGCGGGCCGGTTCTGCTTCGGGTAGGTCTTGGAGACGTTGTCGAATCGAATCACGAGATGCACCACGGTCGGCAGGGAGTAGGTGAGCGAGACCTTACGCGAACCGCACAGGGGCGCGCAGTCCGCGTCCGGGGTTGGGTGCCCGGGCAGGAGGGCACCAGGTCCGCGCTTGGGGTGATTTATCACGGATGAGCCGCCACCGCCAGGGGTGGCGGACCGGCGGGATCCGGCCGACCGCGCCGAAACGGCCGGGAACTGGCACAGTGGGAGGGGGGAACGGTCTCGTTCCCCCGAGCGTTGAGCGGAGTGACATGTAGCCGGCGGCTCCGCCGCTCGCTGAGGAGGAAAGCGCATGACCTACGACCGATTGGTGTGCGCCAACTGCGCGGGGCCGGTCGCCGAGGGCCGATGCCGCGTGTGCCGAGCCCACCGGGACCGACTTCAGCAGCAGGGCCCCCTGGGGGGCCTGAGCCCGGTGGCTCTGCTGACGCTGGTGGTACTGCTCGTGGCGGCGGTGGCGCTGGTGGCGGCGCACCAGCCCGCCTGACCGAGGCCCCGGCCCGTACGGCCTCGGCGCGAAGGTGCGCGGACAGCACAGGGAAGGGCCCGGACGCTGAACCAGCGTCCGGGCCCTTCCGTACCTGCCCGTGGTACGGGTGCGGTACGGGCCTTACGCGGCCGTGCGGCCACCGGCGACCAGACGCGGCAGCATCCGGAAGCCGATGCCACCCGCGATCATGGTCGCGGCGCCGATCAGCAGGAACGTGGTCTCGGCGGCGCCGGTCTCCGCCAGCTCCTCCTTGGCCTCGCCCTGCTGCACCGGCTGCGAGCCGACACTGTCGGTGTCGGCGCCGTTGCCGCCGGTGGTCGAACCGCCGGTCGTGGAGGCGGAACCACCCTCGGTCGAACCGCCGGTGGAGGCGGAGCCGCCACTGGTGGAGCTGCCGCCGGTGGAGCTGCCGCCGGTGGAACCGGTCGTGGAGCCGCCGTCGCCGCCACCGGTGGTGGTCTCGCCGGTGGTGCCACCGTCCGTGCCGCCGGTGGTGGTCTCGCCGGTGGTACCACCGTCGGTGCTGCCACCGTCGGTCGCGCCGCCGTCGGTCGCCCCGCCGTCCGTCGCGCCACCATCAGTGGTGCCGCCGTCGGTGGCCCCACCATCGGTCGCGCCACCGTCCGTGGTGCCGCCGTCCGTCGCGCCACCGTCCGTGGTCCCACCGTCGGTGGTGCCACCGTCGGTCGTACCACCGTCGGTCGTACCACCGTCCGTCGTACCACCGTCGGTGGTGCCGCCGTCCGTCGTGCCGCCGTCGACGCCGCCGTCGACGCCGCCCGGGTCGCCGCCGCCGTCCGTGCCACCGTCCGAGGTGCCGCCGTCGGTCTCGCTGAGACCGCCGATCAGCGACGAGTCGGCGCTGCCGCTGCCGGAGACGGCCTGAGCGGCGCCCGCGATCGTCAGCGAGGCACCCGCGGCGATCACCGCGCCGGCCGCCACACGTGCCACGCGCATCCGCGTCTTCTTGGTCATCTGGTTGCTACCCCCAGTAGGTCATTCGTCAGTGGTGCAGCGTCCGGGCCCGTGGCCACTGGGGGTCCTTCGCACTCCGGCCCCCGGTCACACGCGCCCCGGAAATACGCATGCCAAACGTCAGAGTTCCGGGTTTTCAAATGAGCGTCAAGGTCGTTGCGAGCGCGATGCCCGGAAATCGGGCCACTTGTCCGACGTGCGGGGATGCAACTGTGACATAAAAGGGAACTGCCGCCCCAAGGGCGGCAGTTCACTGCTGTACATGTCGATAAATCGTGAGTTCCGGCGCGTTCTCGCGCTTTCTAGCGCTCCTGCTGCTTGCGCCAGCGAATTCCGGCTTCGAGGAAACCGTCGATCTCGCCGTCGAGTACCCCCTGCGGATTACCCACCTCGAACTCGGTGCGCAGGTCCTTGACCATCTGATAGGGGTGCAGAACATACGAACGCATCTGGTTGCCCCACGAGTTGCCGCCGTCGCCCTTGAGCGCGTCCATCGCGGCCTGCTCCTCCTGGCGGCGGCGTTCGAGCAGCTTCGCCTGGAGGACGTTCATGGCGCTCGCCTTGTTCTGGATCTGGGAGCGCTCGTTCTGGCAGGAGACCACGATGCCGGTCGGCAGGTGCGTGATGCGGACAGCCGAGTCGGTCGTGTTGACGCCCTGCCCACCCGGGCCCGAGGCGCGGTAGACGTCCACGCGCAGCTCGGACTCGTCGATCTCGACGTGGTCGCTCGACTCCACGACCGGCAGCACCTCGACACCCGCGAAGGAGGTCTGGCGGCGGCCCTGGTTGTCGAAGGGCGAGATGCGGACCAGCCGGTGGGTGCCCTGCTCCACGGAGAGCGTGCCGTACGCGTACGGCGCCTTGACGACGAAGGTGGTCGACTTGATGCCGGCCTCTTCCGCGTACGACGTCTCGTAGACCTCGGTGCCGTAGCCGTGCCGCTCGGCCCAGCGCAGATACATGCGCTGGAGCTGCTCGGCGAAGTCGGCGGCGTCGACGCCGCCCGCCTCGGCGCGGATGTTGACCAGGGCCTCGCGCTCGTCGTACTCACCGGACAGGAGGGTGCGGACCTCCATCTCGTCCAGCGCCTTGCGCACCGACGCCAGCTCGGACTCGGCCTCGGCCTTGGTGTCGGCGTCGTCCTCGTCCTCGGCCAGCTCGAAGAGGATCGCGAGGTCGTCGATACGGCCGCGCAGCGCCTCCGCCTTGCGGACCTCGGCCTGGAGGTGCGACAGCTTGCTGGTGATCTTCTGCGCCGCGTCGGGGTCGTCCCAGAGGGACGGGACCGCCGCCTGCTCCTCGAGCACGGCGATGTCTGCCCTCAGTTTGTCGAGGTCCAGGACGGCCTCGATCGACCCCATGGTCGAGGAGAGGGACTTCAGCTCTTCGGATACATCGACGACTGCCACGGGTCCAGCCTAACCCCTTCTTTTTGAGGGCTCGGTTCACCTCCGGGCGCTCCGTGCCGCCGCCCGCCGTGGACCGGGCCCGATTCGCTCGCTCCGCACGAGCCCCGGCCCGAACGGCGCCGCCGCGTACCGGGCACGGTCTCTTTCACGACGGCGACGCGCCCTTCGGCACGGCGGCGACGCGCCCTCCGGCCCGCTCTCCGGGCCCGCGCGAGGCTACGGCACCGGCGACGTCGTCTGCTTCGAGTCGCCCGGAACCCCGTCCGTACCGTCGCCGCCGGTGGCGAGCCAGCCGCCCACACCGACCGCCGCGACCAGCAGGACCGCCCCCGCCCCCAGCGCGATCCGGCGCTTGCGGACCGCCCCCGCCTTGTGGCGGGCCGAGCCGGGCCGGCGCTGGCCGGGCGCGCGGGGCGCGCGGGCCGTGCCACGCGCGCCGCCCGCCAGTTCGTCGGGGCCCGGCACCCGCATGCTCGTGTGGGTGTCGCGGTTGGAGTCGGGGGTCGCGCCCGGCACGAGCGGGACCGCGCCCCGGCGGCGCGGCTCCGGCGGAGCGTCCGCCTGCGGCTCCTCGTAGGGCTGCTCGGTCGGTCCGCTGTCCGGCTCGTCCACCTCCAGCGGCGGAATGCCCGCGAGGTGCGGCAGTTGCTCGCGCAGTCTCGCCGCCAGCTCCGAGGCGCGCAGCCGGGAGGCCGGGGCCTTCGCCAGACACTGCACGAGCAGCTGCCACAGCTCCTCGGGGATGCCCGGCAGCGGGACGACGGTCTCCGTGACATGGCGGCGCAGCACGGCGCCGGGGTGGCCGCCGCCGAACGGCGTGAAGCCGGCGAGCAGCTCGTACAGGACGGTGGCCAGCGCGTAGATGTCGACGGCCGCGCGGGGCGGCAGCCCCTCGACGATCTCCGGCGCCAGGTAGTCGGGCGTGCCGATGATCCTCGACGCCTTGGTGCGCCGGGGCGTGTCGATCAGTTTGGCGACGCCGAAGTCGGTGAGCAGCGCGGGGTGCGCGCCGCCCGGCCCGAGCGGGCCCTCCATGTCGAGGAGGATGTTCTCGGGCTTGACGTCGCGGTGGACGACCCCAGCGGCGTGCGCCGCCGCGAGTGCGTCGGCGATGTCGGCGATGATCGCGACCGCCGCCTCGGGCGCCAGCCGCCGTTCGCGGTCCAGTCTGGTCCGCAGGTCGGTGCCGCGGACCAACTCCATGACGAGCGCCAGGTCGTTGCCGTCCACGACCAGCTCGTGGACGCCGACCACATGCGGGTGGTCGAGCCCGAGCAGGGCGGTGCGCTCCCGCACGAAGCGTCCGACCAGTTCCTCGTCCGAGGCCAGGTCCTCGCGCAGCAGTTTGATGGCGACGGGACCCTCGGGCCCCTCGCCGAGCCACACCGTGCCGGCGCTGCCCCGCCCTAGGATCTGATGGGCGGTGTACCGGCTGCCGATATTCCGTGCCAAGACTGCTCCCTCACCGGCTGGCGTTGCCCCTCAAAGTACGCGGGTGTCGGGGTGCTCCGTGCCCTTGTCGACGCCGAGCCCTCTCCTCGGCCGGTGTTATGTACCGATCCGGGGTTTCCGCCCCCCGGACCGGACGGTCGCCGGCTAGCCGGAGACGGCGTCACTCAGGTCGGAGATCCAGTTCGCGATCTTCGAGATTCCCCCGCTGATCGTCTCGAAGTAGCCCTTGCCCGTGTCGAACCAGTCGGGAAGCGGCGTCAGCGTCCACAGGAGCCAGCCGGCGACGAAGAGCAGGACCAGGGTGAACAGGCAGCCCTTGAGGCAGCCGAGGCCCGGGATCCGCATCGGGTTGGCGCTGCGCCGGCGCTCCTGGCGCGGCTCCCGGGGTTCCCGGGGCTCGCGCTCCGGGCGGGGCGCGGGGCGCTCCTGCCGGCGCTCGGGCGGCGCCTGCGGGGGCGGGGCGTAGCGCTGCTGCTGCGGCTGCTGGGGAGGCGGCGCGTACTGCTGCTGCCCGTACTGCTGGCCCTGGGGCGGGCCCTGCCGCTGTCCCTGGGGCCGGCCCTGGTGCGGGTAAGGCGCCTGCTGCTGCGGCTGCCGCTGCGGGCGGCGGCGGAGCGGATCCTCGCTGGGGTCGAGGTACTGGACCTGCGTCTGGTCGTTGCGGTCGCGGGCCGCCCGCAGCTGGTTCTGCCAGGGGTGCGGCCCGTCCGGCTCCGTCGGTACGGGCGGCATCACGGCGGTCGGGTCGGGGTGGCCGGAGCCGGGGCCCGCAGCGCCGGTCGGCAGGACGCTGGTCGCCGCGTCGGGGCCGGTGTTCGGCAGGACGCTGGTCGCGGCGTTCGGGTCGTACGGGCCCACGTTGCCCGGCAGGACCTGCGTCGCGTCGGCGTCGCCGCCGCCGAAGGTCTCGGGTACGGGCACCGGCGCGGGCGACGGGTCGGGCGCGAGAAGCGCGGCGACGCCGAGTGCCGCGTCGGCCTGGGCGGGGGTGGAGTGCACCCCGACCCCGGCGGCCACCGTGCGCAGGGCGCGGGCGAGGTTCTCGGCGCTGGGGCGCTGGTCGGGGTTCTTGCGCAGGCAGCGCTCGATGACCGTCCACAGCGGCTCGGGCACGGTGGCGGGGCGGACGGGCTCCTCGCTGAGGTGGCGCTGGAGCACTTCGAGCGCGGTCGACCCGGCGAACGGCGGTCGCCCGGTGACCAGTTCGTACAGCAGGATGCCGGCGCCGTAGATGTCGACGGCCGAGGTCTGCGGGCGGCCCTCGGCGGACTCGGGCGCGACATAGGCGGGCGTGCCGACGAATTCGTGGGTACGGGTGAGGCCCGGGGAGTCCGCGAGGCGCGCGATACCGAAGTCGGTGAGCATCGGGTGCAGCTGGTCGCCGTCGGTCCTCAGCAGGACGTTGGCGGGCTTGAGGTCCCGGTGCACGACGCCGTCGGCGTGGCTCGCGGCGAGCGCGTCGGCGATCTGGGAGGTCACGAGGGCGGCGCCGACCGGGCTGAACGGGCCGTTCTGGCGCAGATAGCGGTGCAGGTCGGGACCGTCGATCAGATCCATGACCAGCGCGAGCAGATCGCCCTCGACCACCAGGTCGCGGGTGCGCACGATATTGGGGTGGGTCAGCCGGAGCAGGACGGAACGCTCCCGCAGGAAGCGCATCACCACGTCCGCGTCGTTCGCCAGCTCCTCCTTGAGGACCTTGATCGCGACGGTCTCCCCCGGCTGCCCGGCCACCGCCGCCTCGGCCCCCGCGGTCTCCCTCTGACGAGCCCGCCACACGGTGCCGGTGGCACCGCGGCCGATGGGCTCATCGAGCAGATACTTGCTGCCTACGGGCCGCACTCCATGCGCTCCCTGCTGATCGAGGTCGTCACTCACACGTTCCCGGCCCACCTTAGACCGGCCGGACGGATCGCCGCCGATCGTCCTCCGGCACCGTGGCGATCCGGCTCCCGCCGGACCGTCGGCGGACGCCGGACCAGCGGCGGAACGATCGTGTCCGAAGGGAAGACGTCGGCATCGTACGGATGGTTGCCGGGGAGCGGAGCGGGGTCGGCGCGGTACGCGTCACAGCGGCACCCGTCACAGCGGTACGCGTCACAGCGGTTCCTCTCGCAGGGGCGCACAGCACGGTGGCCACGCGGCACGGATCACAGACGATCCCAAGCCGTATCGAAGCGGCATCCAAGCAGGCACTTTTGCGCCAACCGCCGACCATTCAAGATCACTTGTCGCCGGTCGGCGGGCGTGTTGTCAGCGGCAGGTGCGAGGATGCCCCCAGCACGTGACGAGTGGCGTGGGGACCACATCGCCCGTGCCGACCTGTACCGGACGACGCGTCCGTGCGTGGTGGGGGGCGGACAGAGGGCTCTCCTGCCGGGCACCCCGCGCAGAAGGGACCGCTGACGGCGATGCAGATCCGGCTGACCGTCCTCGCGCCGCGCAGCGGCCATGCCGCCGCGCGGGCGTGCGATGTGCTCGTCACCGCCCCGGCCGGGACGGCGCTGGCCGCCGTCGCCTCCGGCCTGGCCACCGCCGCCTCCGGCCCCGATGCCTCCGGCACCGTCGTCGTCTACTCCGGCCGGGAGCGTCTGGACGCGCAGCGCTGCGCGCTGGGCGAGCCGCCGCTGATAGACGGCGCCGTGATCTCCCTCCAGCTCCCCGGCGAGGACGACGCGCCGGTGGACGACGTACCGGCCCAGCTCCAGGTGGTCGCGGGCCCCGACGCGGGCGGCGTGCACCTGCTGCACGGCGGCCAGGTCAGGATCGGCCGCTCCGCCGACGCCGACGTGCCGCTGGACGACCCGGACGTCTCCCGGCTGCACTGCGCGGTGACGGTCGCCGATGACGGCTCGGTCACCGTCGCGGACCTCTGCTCGACCAACGGCACCTGGCTGGAGGGGTCCCGGGTCGGTGAGCGGCCGGTCGCGCTCGCCTCCGGCGCGCTGCTGCGGATCGGTGAGTCGGCGCTCCGCCTCACCCCCGGCGTCCGTGCGGCCGGACTGCCGACCGCGCCGGACGGCGAGGGCCATCTGCGGATCGCGGCCCCGGCGCAGGGCGGCGGCGACACGGGCACCGACAGCGGCACGGTCACGGCCCCGGATACGGGTACGGGCACGGACAGGGCATCGGACGCGGAAGCCGGCCCGGCCGGAAGCGAGCACGGCGGCAGGGCGGCGGAGAGGTACGGAGCGGGCGGCCACCCGGCGGACGGCCCCGGCCCCGGCGCACCGGCCGGCGGCGAGCCCGGCCCGCGGCACGCGGGCGGCCCGCGCGAGCCCGCCCCGGCGCACGGCGGCGGACCGGCCGGGCCGGGCGGCGGCGGTACGGTCCGGGCCCCTCGGACGGGGCAGTCGAGCGGCGTCCCGGGCCCGCAGTACGGCGGTTCGCAGTACGGGAACCCGCCGGGCGCCCCGCGCGTACCGGACCCGCGCAGCGCGGACACGCACTACGGCAGCAGACAGGGCCCCCCGCCCAGCGCCCCCGGCACCCCCGGCGCCCCTTCCGGGTTTCCCGGCTCGCCCGCCACCCGCCCCGGCTCTCCCCAGGCGCCCGGTGACGTACCGGCGCGGGGCACGAGCACCCCGTACCAGCCGTCCCAACTGCCCCACCAATCCCGTGGCACCCACAGCAGGGCCGCGGCCCAGGACGGCCAGGGCGGCCCGACCATCCCGGACGGTTCACCGTGGCCGCGGGACGGCGGGCGGGGCGACGACGGCCCCCACGCGCACAGCCGCACCAGCCGTAGCGGCGCCCCGGCGGCGGCCCCCACCCGCTCGCGGCGGCAGGACACGCCCCCGCGCGGGACGGAGCCGCCGGAGGCCCTCGACGCGCCCGACCAGACGACCAAGCGGCGCGGCATAGGCGCCTGGGCGCGCCGGCTCGCCGGGAGCCGTGGCGAGGAGCTGCCGGAGACCGCCCCCGGCCCCCGGAGCCCCGCCGGGGCCGCCGGCCGCGCCCCCCGTCCCGAGACCTGGCCCGATCCGGCCGCCGTGCTGCTGACCGCCCTCGGCCCCGGCCCCCGGCTGTGGGAGCGTGGCAGCCGTCACGCGGAGGCGCTCGCCGTCCGGCTCGGCACGGCTGACCGGCCGGCCGGCGACGGACGCGGGTCGCTGCCGCTGGTGCCGGTGACGGTCGGCCTGCGCGAGGCCGGTTCGCTGGGTCTCGCCGGTCCCCGCGAGCGGCTGACCGGTCTGACCCGCTGGGTCGTGGCGCAGCTCGCCGCGCTGCACTCCCCGGCCGATCTGGAGATCGTGCTGATCAGCGCGGACCGGGCCCAGAGCCTGGAGCAGCGCAGACGCGACTGGGGCTGGCTGGGCTGGCTCCCGCACGTACGCCCCGCCCACGGTCAGGACTGCCGGCTGCTGCTCGCCTACGACCGCGAGCAGGCCGCCGCCAGGATCGCCGAGTTGACCCGCCGCCTCGACGACGGGCCGCTGGGCCCCGGCTGGGCCTCGGCCGATCCGTGGACGGTCACGGAGGCGGGCGCCCGGCACGACGGTCCGCACACGCTGGTGATCGTCGACGGCGACCCCGGTTCCGCCGCGCTGCGCGAGTCGGCGGCGCAGTTGGCCGGGGCCGGGGCCGCCGCCGGGGTCCATGTCCTCTGTCTCGCCGAGACGCCGTCGGCGTCGCCGGACTCCCCGGTCGCCGCGACCTACGAGACGGCGTGCGCGGCCTCGCTGCCGTTCCGCGAGTGCGGGGCCGTCGCCCTGCTCAGCGGCGATGTGGCGACGGCGCTGCGGCTGTTGCGTACGGCGGTGGGGCAGCCCGCCGGGCATGGCACGGTCGCGGTGGTGGACGCTGTCTCGCCCGCCTGGGCCGAGCGTTTCGGCCGCGCGCTGGCGCCGCTGCTCGCTGCGGCCGGGAGCGGCAGGGAGCGGCCGGCGGCGGCGCTGCCGCGCTCGTCCAGGCTGCTGGACGAGCTGGGACTCGCCCGCGCCACCCCGGCCTCCCTGATGGCCCGTTGGGCGTCCGCAGCGGACCGTACGGACGACTGCACGGTGGTGCTCGGCGCCGGTCCGCGCGGTCCGGTGAGTTTCGATCTGCTGGAGGAGGGCCCCCACCTGCTGATCGAGGGGCCCCCGGGCAGCGGCCGTACGGAGCTGCTGCGCTCGATCGCCGCCTCGCTGGCCGCCGCCGCGCGCCCCGACCGGCTGGGGCTGCTGCTGGTGGACGGCGCGGGGAGCGAGCGCGACGGCGCGGCGGGCGGGCTGTCCGTCTGCACCGATCTGCCGCACGTGGCCGAGCATCTGATCGCCTCCGACCCGGTGCGCATGCGGCACTTCGCGCAGGCGCTGGGCGCGGAGTTGAAGCGGCGGTCCGAGCTGCTGGGGCGGCTGGACTTCGCCGAGTGGCACGGCCAACGGGAGACGGCGGACCGGACGCTCGGCCGGCGCCGGCCGAGCGCGGCGGAACAGCGGGCGGGCCGCCGCGGCGACGGGCACCGTACGGACCGGACGCGCCACGACACGTACCGCGCCGATCAGCGCATGGAGCAGCGCATGGAGCAGCGCGGGGACCAGCACCCGGAGTCCCGCTCCGGCCAGCGCCCCGACCGGGACCCTTCCTCCAGTGGCACGCTGCGGCTGCGCCCCGAATCGCTCCCGCAGGAGCGGGGCCGGGTCCAGGAGCAGCCGCCCGCGTCCCTCCCCCGGCTCGTGGTCCTGGTCGACGACTTCGACGCGCTGGTGGCGCCGGCGCTGGGCAGCCCGGGCCGGCCCGCCGCCGGTTCCGTCGTGCGGGCCCTGGAGGCCGTGGCCCGCGAGGGCGAGCGTCTCGGGGTGCATCTGGTGGCCGCCTCGGCCCGGCCGGAGCGGACGGTGGACACGGAGCTGGCGCACGGCGCGCGGCTGCGGGTCGTGCTGGACGCGCCGCCCGCCGTGCCGGGCCCGGACGAGCCGGCCCCCGGGCGCGGCCGGCTCGGTCATCCGGACGGCCGGGTCACCCCCTTCCAGGGCGGCCGGGTGACCGGTCGCATTCCCCGTACGGCCACGCAGCGGCCCACCGTCGTGGTGCTGGAGTGGGAGCGGATGGGCGACCCGCCGACGAGGCGCCCGGTCCGGGAGTTGGGCAACGGTCCGACCGATCTCGCGCTGCTGGCCAGCGCGTTGGAGCGGGCGGCCCGATCGGTCGGCGCCGCCCCGGTGGCACCACTGACCCCGGCGCATCCCTGACGCCCCCCGAGGACCCCTGAGAAACCGCTGTCCAACCCGTCGGTCCGGGAGCGTCCGGCACGTCACGAGGCCATTACGATCAAGGAGTTGAGGCCGGGATCGCTATTGCGGCGCCCGGTCACCCGGCGTAGGACTGTGCCCACGGGACGGGAGCAGCGCCGCCACGTCACGGCCGCGATGCCGGTCCCGCCTGCGTAGATCCGTACGCACACGGGAAGAGACGGGGCAGTGATGCGCACAACTCGGACAACGAGCAAGGTTCTTGGTGCCGGAAGAGGCTCCGGCGGAGGAGCCGGCCGGCCGGGGCCGGTCTCCCGCCGGGCGGCCGTGGCGCTCGTCGCCGTCGGCGCGGTGGCCCTCAGCGGCTGCGGCGGCGACGCGGACGACGACAAGGGCTCGGGCGACGCCGGGGGCAAGCCGGCGGCCGTCACGGTCGAACTGCCCAAGCTGGACGGCGAGAAGATCCAGGTCGCGGCTGTCTGGACGGGCTCCGAGCAGAAGAACTTCACCAAGGTGCTGACCGAGTTCGAGAAGCGCACCGGGGCGACGGTCACCTTCGTCCCCGCGCAGGACCCCATCGTCAACTTCCTCGGTACGAAAATAGCCGGTGGGAGCCCGCCGGACGTGGCGATGCTGCCCCAGGTCGGGGCGATCCAGCAGGCCGTGGGGAAGAAGTGGGCCAAGCCGGTCGGTGCCGAGGCCAAGGCCCAGCTGGAGAAGAACTACGGCAAGGGCTGGCAGGACCTCGGCGCGGTGGACGGCGAGCAGTACGCCGTCTACTTCAAGGCCGCCAACAAGTCGCTGGTCTGGTACAACAACACCGCGTTCGAGAACGCGGGCGCCTCCGTGCCCAAGACGTGGAAGGACTTCCTGTCGACCGCCGAGACCATCTCGGCCTCGGGCGTCACCCCGGTCTCGGTGGGCGGCGCGGACGGCTGGACCCTCACCGACTGGTTCGAGAACATCTACCTCTCGCAGGCGGGTCCGGAGAAGTACGACCAGCTGGCGAAGCACGAGATCATGTGGACCGACGGGTCGGTGAAGGACGCGCTGACCACCCTCGGCCAGCTGTTCGGCAAGCCGAGTCTGATCTCGGGCGGCACGGACGGCGCGCTCCAGACGGAGTTCCCCACGTCCGTCACGCAGACGTTCACCGGCGGTGACCAGCCCAAGGGCGCGATGGTCTTCGAGGGCGACTTCGTCGGTGTGAACATCGCGGAGACCGACGCCGAGATCGGTACGGACGCGAAGGTCTTCCCGTTCCCGGCGGTCGGCACCGACTCGCCGGTGGTGACCGGCGGCGACGCGGCCGTGGCGCTGAAGGACACCAAGGGCGCGCAGGCGCTGCTGACCTTCCTGGCCTCGGCCGACGCGGCGAAGATCTGGGCGGAGTCGGGCGGCTTCGTCTCGCCCAACAAGTCCCTGGACCTCGCCGCCTACCCCAACGACGTCCAGCGCGACATCGCCAAGGCGCTGATCGCGGCGGGCGACGACTTCCGGTTCGACATGTCGGACCAGATGCCGCAGTCGTTCGGCGGGACGCCCGGCAAGGGCGAGTGGAAGGCGCTTCAGGACTTCCTGAAGAACCCGAAGGACGTCGCGGGCGTCCAGCGGCAGCTGGAAGCAGCCGCGGCCAAGGCGTACCAGAGCTGACGGGATGACTTCCCCGGTCAAGGGGGGCGCCGCGGCGGCGCCCCCCGTTCCCCGTACACGTAAGAGCGTGACAGGCACACGTAAAATCGTCGCGGTCGGCTTTCTGCTGCCCGCGCTGGTGCTGCTCGGCGCGCTCGTGGTCTACCCCATCGGGTTCTCGGTCTACCGGTCCTTCTTCGACAAGTCGGGCAACAGCTTCGCCGGACTCGACAACTATGTGCAGCTGTTCACCGACGACACGATCCTGACGGCGGTCAAGAACAACGCGATCTGGGTCGTCGTCGCCCCCACCGTCGCCACCGCGCTCGGGCTGATCTTCGCCGTACTCACCGAACGGGTCCGCTGGGGCACGGCGTTCAAGCTGATCGTCTTCATGCCGATGGCGATCTCGATGCTCGCCGCCGGCATCATCTTCCGGCTGGTGTACGAGCAGGACCCGAGCCGGGGGGTCGCCAACGCGGTGGTGGTCGGGGTGCACGACACCTTCAGCGACGCGGCCGGCTACCCGAAGGCGCATCCGCTGCCCGCGCATCCGCTGAAGGCGGGCGGCGGCGGCTCGTTCGTCACCAAGGAGCCCGTGAGCGCCGGTACGCAGGTGCTGCTGCCGCTCGTCGGGGTGCCCCCGGCCAAGATGCCCTCGGACGCGGCCCCGGCGCGGGCGGCGAAGCCCGGGGACGGCAAGGTCACCGGCACGGCGTGGCTGGACTTCACGCCGGGCGGCGGCGGGAAGCCCAACGTCATCGACCCCGAGGAGCTGGGGCTCAAGGGGCTCACGGTGGAGGCGGTGAAGGACGGCAAGGTGGTCGCCACCGCGACAGCGGGCGCCGACGGTACGTTCACCCTCCCCGCGTCCGCCGACGGCGCCCAGCTGCGGCTGCCCGAGTCCAACTTCAAGGAGCCGTACAACGGGGTGGAGTGGCTCGGCCCCTCGCTGGTCACCCCGGCGATCATCGGCAGCTATCTGTGGATGTGGGCCGGGTTCGCGATGGTGCTGATCGCGGCGGGTCTGGCGAGCGTGCCCCGGGAGCTCATGGAGGCGGCACGGGTGGACGGCGCCACCGAGTGGCAGGTCTTCCGCCGGATCACCGTGCCGCTGCTGGCCCCGGTCCTCGCGGTCGTCATGGTCACGCTGATGATCAACGTACTGAAGATCTTCGACCTGGTCCTGATCATCCCACCGGGCTCCTCCCAGGCCGACGCCAACGTGCTGGCGCTCCAGCTCTACCGCTCGTCGTTCGGCACGGACGCGGATCTGGGGGTCGGCAGCGCCATCGCCGTCCTGCTGCTCCTGCTGGTGCTGCCGGTGATGCTGTTCAACATCCGGCGCATGCGGAAGGAGACCCGCCGATGACCACTCAGTCCACCTCGGTCGGGGCGAAGCAGTCCCTCGGCGGTCGGATCGCGGCCCGCGCGGGCGGCGGGGTGATGCGGGTCTTCCTGGTCCTCGTCGGCCTGTTCTGGCTGATGCCGACGCTCGGTCTGCTGATCTCCTCGCTGCGCGACGCCTCCGACATCAACGCCAGCGGCTGGTGGAAGGTCTTCACGGCCCCCGCCCAGCTCACCACCGCGAACTACGCGCGGCTGCTGGAGAACGACACGATCACCAACTCGCTGTTCTCCACCGTCATGATCACCGTTCCCTCGACGCTCCTGGTCGTGGTGATCGGCTCGCTTGCCGCTTACGCCTTCGCCTGGCTGGACTTTCCCGGCCGCGACTGGTGGTTCCTGGTGGTCGTGGGGCTGCTGGTGGTGCCCGTACAGGTCGCGCTGGTCCCGGTGGCGAAGCTGTTCGGCGCCATCGGCATCTTTGAGACAACTTTCGGCGTGATCATCTTCCATGTCTCCTTCGGACTGCCCTTCGCGATCTTCCTGCTGCGGAACTTCTTCGCGGAGATCCCGAGGGAGCTGCTGGAAGCAGCCCGGCTCGACGGGGCGGGTGAGCTGAGACTGTTCACCCGGGTCGTGATGCCGCTCGGCGGACCGGCCATCGCCTCGCTGGGCATCTTCCAGTTCCTGTGGGTCTGGAACGACATGCTGGTCGCGCTGATCTTCGCGGACTCCAAGAACCCGCCGATCACGGTCGCGCTCCAGCAGCAGGTACGGCAGTTCGGCAACAACATCGACGTACTGGCGCCGGGTGCGTTCGTCTCGATGATCATTCCGCTGGCCGTGTTCTTCGCGTTCCAGCGGCAGTTCGTGTCCGGCGTGATGGCGGGCGCGGTGAAGTAGCGCCGCTTCCACCGTTCACCGGAGCGGGTGCGGGGAGGCCGGGAGAACGGCCTCCCCGCACTGCCGCGCCCGCTCAGCGGCTGAGCGCGAGCACCGCGGACGCCGCCAGGTCGTCCAGATAGCCCCGGGGCAGCTCGCCCCGTACCACCACGAGCCGCCAGTAGAGCGGTCCGACGATCAGATCGAGAGCCCGGTCGGGGTCCGCGCCCTCGGGCAGTTCGCCGCGCTCCACCGCCTCCCGCACGATCACCGCCACGATGCCCCGCTGTCCGTCCAGCAGCGCCGCCTTGATCGCGTCGGAGATCTCCGGGTGCCGGGCCGCCTCCACCAGCAGATCCGGGATGACCTGCGAGGCGACCGGGTGGCGCAGGGCGTGCGAGGCCACTTCGAGCAGGGCCCGCACATCCCCGTACAGCGAACCGGTCGCCGGGGCGGGCAGCCCCTGCGCCGCGAAGGCCGAGACCAGGTCGAGGACGAGCGCCAGCTTGGACTTCCAGCGCCGGTAGACGGCGGTCTTCCCGACCCCGGCGCGGCGCGCGATGCCCTCGATGGACATCCGGGCGAACCCGACCGCCGCCAGCTCATCGAAGACGGCCGCGCGGATGGCGTCGGTCACCTCTTCCCGCAGCACGGCGGCGCCCGCCGGGGCACGGCGGGCGGTGCGGGCGGCGGCCGGGGGGCGGGATTCCTTGGTCATCACGTCGAGCATAGCCTCATCGACGTTACGACGACACGGTTGCGTTGCGACGCTCGCCGCTCTACCTTGTCGTTACGACGATACGGTCCCGTTCCGTCCCTGGTCGCCACCGGACACCCCCTGCTTCCGCCCTGCCTCAGCGCCCCCGCACCTCCAGGCCCCCGCGCCAGCGCACCGCGCGGCCCGGCCGCCGTCGAACCAGCCACCGTCGAAAGCGACACCTGTGAGCCAGACGATCGCACCGCCCTCCCCACAGGCCCCCGGGCCCACCCCCGTGACCGACCTCACCGCGCTGGCCCTCCGGCACGGCCTGTCCGTCAGCGGCGCCCGCCCGTCCCTGCCGGAGTACGTCGGCCGGCTCTGGTCGCGCCGGCACTTCATCACCGCGTTCGCCACCGCGCGGCTGACCGCCCAGTACAGCCAGGCGAAGCTGGGCCAGGTCTGGCAGATCATGACCCCGCTGCTCAACGCGACGGTCTACTACTTCATCTTCGGAGTGCTGCTCGACACCAAGCGCGATGTGCCGGACTTCGTCCCGTTCCTGGTGACGGGCGTCTTCATCTGGACCTTCACCTCGAACTCGATCATGGCGGGCACCCGCGCGATCTCCGGCAACCTCGGTCTCGTACGGGCCCTGCACTTCCCGCGCGCCGCCCTGCCGATCGCGCTCGCCCTCCAGCAGCTCCAGCAACTGCTGTTCTCGATGGGCGCGCTGGTGGTGATCCTCGCCTGCTTCGGCCAGTACCCGCGCCTCGGCTGGCTGCTCGCGGTGCCGGCGCTGCTGCTCCAGGCGCTGTTCAACACCGGGGTCTCGATGGTGGTGGCGCGGCTGGCCGCCAGGACCCCCGACATCTCGCAGCTGATGCCGTTCCTGCTGCGGACCTGGATGTATGTGTCAGGGGTGATGTGGAGCGTCGACCGGGTGACGAACGGCGACCACCTCCCCCACGCCGTCACGGTGGCCCTGGAGTGCAATCCGGCCGCCGTCTACATCGACCTGATGCGCTTCGCGCTCATCGACAGCTACACCGCCGGCCAACTGCCCCCGCACATCTGGGCCGTCGCCGTCGGCTGGGCCGCGCTCGCGGGCGTCGGCGGATTCCTGTTCTTCTGGAAGGCCGAGGAGGAGTACGGACGTGGCTGACCCCGAACCCACCCCCACCGTCGTCGTCGACGGCGTGCACATCACCTACAAGGTCCACGGCGCCAAGGGCGGCCGGGGCAGCGCCACCTCAGCGCTCAGCCGGATCGTCTCGCGCCGGTCGGCCCCCGGCGTACGCGAGGTGCACGCCGTCAAGGGCGTCAGCTTCGCCGCGTACAAGGGCGAGGCCATCGGCCTGATCGGCTCCAACGGCTCCGGCAAGTCGACGCTGCTCAAGGCCATCGCGGGACTGCTCCCACCGTCACAGGGCAGGGTCTTCACGCGCGGCCAGCCCTCGCTGCTCGGGGTCAACGCGGCGCTGATGAGCGACCTGACCGGCGAGCGCAACGTCATCCTGGGCGGGCTGGCCATGGGCATGTCGCGGGAGCAGGTCCGCGAACGCTACGCGGACATCGTGGAGTTCTCCGGCATCAACGAGAAGGGCGACTTCATCTCCCTGCCCATGCGCACCTACTCCTCGGGGATGGGCGCCCGGCTGCGCTTCTCGATCGCCGCCGCCAAGAGCCACGACGTCCTGCTGATCGACGAGGCGCTGTCCACCGGCGACGCGAAGTTCCAGCGCCGCAGCCGGCAGCGCATCGCCGAACTGCGCGAGGAGGCGGGCACCGTCTTCCTGGTCAGCCACAGCAACCAGTCGATCCTGGACACCTGCGACCGGGCGATCTGGCTGGAGTCGGGGACGCTGCGGATGGACGGCCCGGTGGCGGAGGTCCTCGCGGCGTACGAGGAGTTCACCGGAAAGGGGGGCAAGGGCAGGAAGAAGGGGTGACGCGCTGGCGGCGTTACGGCGGGAGGTCGCCCGGATCGCGCTGCGCCGGGCGTCAACCGTAATGGGGCAGGGCCCACTTGAGGAGCGAGCCGTGTCCGCCCGGAGGCGGCTGGGCTTACCGTTCTGAGTATCCAGGTCAGAACGGAGTGCAGTATGCCGGAGCCCACTGATATTCATATCGGCGCGCGCATGGCCTCGCGTCGGAAGCTGGCTGGTTACACACAGCGGCAACTCGCCGAGCACGCTCATCTGTCTCTCGGCTCAATCCGTAAGGTCGAGCGCGGCGAGCGTCCGCCCACCCCCAGCATCCTCGCAGGCGTCGCGCGAGTCCTTCACGTCACGGTCGAAGACCTGACGGGTCAGCCCTATCGCCGGCTGCCGCAGGATCAGCAAGTGCACGCCCCCATAACCGAGGTTCGCGCGGCACTTCGGCACTGGGACCTGCCCGCCGACTGGTTCGAACTACCTCGCCCGCTGTCCGAACTCCACGCCGAGGTCCAGGCCGTGACCGAACACAGGGTTCGTGGCCGTCTCACCAGACTCGGGGAGTCTCTTCCCGCGCTGCTCGAAGAACTGACCGCTTCCGTGCACCTGCGCACGGGCCGTGAGCAGCAGCAGGCCGCACGGTTGCTCTCGCTGGCCTACGACCTGGCCCACACACTCACGTACCGACTCGGATACCCGGACCTGCGAGGCCAGGTGGAGGACCGTCTGCGGTGGGCCGCCGACCTCTCGGGAGACCCGCTCCTCACGGCTCTTGCCGAGTACAAGAGGGTGGAGACATTCAAGTCCGCTCACGAATACGACGCCGGATTGCGCGTACTGCGAGCAGCCCGTGAGCAGCTCACGGATGAGGGGCGCGGACGTGGTGCCGAGTACGTGACCGTCCTCGGCGGGATGCGGCTGCGGGAGGTCACCCTCGCGTCCAGGCAACGCGACAAGGCAGCGACCGACCATCACATGGAGGCAGCACGGAATCTGCTCGCCGAGTTGCCGCACGCGCACGATCGGCGGCACCACAGCGTGGTGTTCGGCCAGGGCAACCTGGCCATCCATGAGATCCAGGCCCGCCTGGAGCTACAACAGATCGCGGAGGCCGACAAGGTCATCGGCAAGAACAGAGAACTCCCCGACACCGTCCCTCCCACACGGATGAGTGCGTATCACATCAACGTGGCCCGGGTTCACATCGAGGCCGACCGCCGGGACGAGGCTCTGAGGAACTTGCAGGAGGCACGCAGGGCCGCACCCCAGGTGACGCGGTACAAACCCATGGCTCGCGACGCGGCGCTGCTGCTGACTATGAAGTATCGGCGGACGACGGAGGAACTCCGCTCGCTGAGTACCTGGTTCGGCCTGGAGTAGTCAAGCTCAGGGCATCTTCGGGGTACCCCAGCTTGGGGTACTTCAGCCCTTCCCACCTCGACACGATGTGACGACACGCACGCATACCGTCACCCGGAGTCGACCATGTCCGATCCCCACGGCGCACCCACACGCCCCCACCGACCGCACCCCCCGGCGGGTCCCCGGCGCCGGGCCCGTAAGGCCGTCGCCCGATGGCTGTCCCTGACCGCCAAGGACCCCGACATCCCACTCCGCGACTGGAAGGAACAGCGCCCGGCCATGCTGCCGACCGGGCACCGGTTCGACGCCGTCAAAATGCACCCCGACCTGGTACACGCCGCCCTCGGCAGCACCACCGAAGACGGCGTACGCGCCGGACTGACCGCCGCACTCGACGGGCCCGTGATCTGCCGCCACGGACTCTGGTACTACGCCCTCGTACCACCCAGGACAACCGAAACATGGCTCTCCCCCCACGCCACGGTACTCGGCCGCGGCGCCTGGCTGGCCGTCCCCCAAATCGACGCCACACCACAGCGCATGGCCGCCCCCTACTGGGCCACACCCCTGGAAAGCCCGGACCGCCTCTGCCTCCCCGACGCCGTCGCGACCATACTGCGCGCCGGAGCCGAACGACTCGAAAACCCCGCACACCCACACACACACGCCTGGCGAAACCTACTGAACCACCTCATCACATGCCCCACATGCACCCACAGCGAACCGTGCGACCAGGCTGCCACCCTGCGCCAGACCGAACGGGCGACCGGCGGTGCCTCGGTACTGCGGCACTACGGCCAGGGGGCGCCCGGCTCGTGCTGAGCCGGGCGTCAACGCGAGTCGTTCAGAGCCCACTTGGCCGCCGACACGTGGCCGCCTGGGCTTACCGTTCTGAGTAACCGGTTCAGAACGGAGTTCAGCATGGCGCACAGCAGTCAGGAGCACACCGGCGCACGCATCGCGGACTACCGGAAGCTCCGCCAGATGTCGCAGACCGCGCTGGCGCGCGACGCGTTCCTCTCACGCAGCACGATCGCGAAGGTCGAGGCCGGTCTCTCGCCGGCGAGTACCGCCGTCGTCGCGGCTTGCGCCCGAGCCCTTCAGGTAGATGTCGCCGTCCTCTACGGCCAGCCCTACATCTCGGAGTTGCGGCAGGACCACCTCGACCGGCTGATCAGTCCGCTGTCGAACGCGCTCGACATGTATGACCTCGGACCGGACCCGGACATCACCCCTCGTCCGATCTCCAGGATCGCCGACGATGTCGCGGTCCTGTGCTCCGGGGCGTGCGCCACGGAGTACAAGAACGTCGGCGCGCGCCTGCCCGGACTCCTGGGTGAACTGATCACCGCCGTGAATGTGCTGCCCCTGGGAAGTGCGGAGTACCGGAGCGCGAGCGCGACTCTCAGCTGGTGCTACTGGGTCAGCTACGAGTTCGCCTACCGGCTCGGCTACCACCACCTCGCCTCGATCGCCTTGGAGCGCATGGGCTGGATGGCCGAACAGGCACAGGACCCGCTGCTTCTCGCCGTTCGGCTGGCCAAGCGGTCCAGCATCCTGCTGCGTCGCGGGGACAACCACATGGCGGGACGGATCATCGAGCGCGGTCACGCCCTGGTCGAACAGTCAGAGAGCCGGCGGCCGGTGGATGCCCTGGCTGTCACCGGCACCCTCCATCTCGCGTCGGCCATCGCCTCCGCCCAGGCCCAGAACAAGGAAAGCGTCAGCGGCTACATGGAGCTGGCCAATAGGGCAGCGGACCAGATCGGCCGCGATGTGCCCCACGTGTACTGGACCTCCTTCGGCAAGACGAACGTGCTGCACTACGAGGTGGCGACCCGAGTGGAACTGGGGCAGCTCGGCGGAGCGGTCCAGGAAGCCAGAAAACTCCGCTTTCCCGTTGGCCACCCCAAGATGCGCATGGGGCGCTACTACATGGAGATGGGCAGGGCTTACGCGCAGATGGGGAAGGCCGAGGCCGCGCAACGCGCACTGCGCCGGGCACGCGAGATCGCTCCTCAGCAGGCTCGGTACCATCCGCTGATGCGGGAGACCATCGGCGTGCTGGTGCGACGGCAGCGCCGCGCCTCCGACTCCCTTTCCGCCATGGCCGCATGGGTCGGCATGTAGCACCCGGGAAGCGGCTCGGTGTTCCCGAGAGAGGAACACCACGGGCTTCCCCAGTCGACACGATGTGACGGAGAACATACGCCCCGTCACCCGGAGTCGACCATGTCCGATCCCCACGGCGCACCCACGCGCCCCCACCGACCCCATCCCCCGGCGGGTCCCCGGCGCCGGGCCCGTAAGGCCGTCGCCCGATGGCTGTCCCTGACCGCCAAGGACCCCGACATCCCACTCCGCGACTGGAAGGAACAGCGCCCGGCCATGCTGCCGACCGGGCACCGGTTCGACGCCGTCAAAATGCACCCCGACCTGGTACACGCCGCCCTCGGCAGCACCACCGAAGACGGCGTACGCGCCGGACTGACCGCCGCACTCGACGGGCCCGTGATCTGCCGCCACGGACTCTGGTACTACGCCCTCGTACCACCCAGGACAACCGAAACATGGCTCTCCCCCCACGCCGCGGTACTCGGCCGCGGCGCCTGGCTGGCCGTCCCCCAAATCGACGCCACACCACAGCGCATGGCCGCCCCCTACTGGGCCACACCCCTGGAAAGCCCGGACCGCCTCTGCCTCCCCGACGCCGTCGCGACCATACTGCGCGCCGGAGCCGAACGACTCGAAAACCCCGCACACCCACACACACACGCCTGGCGAAACCTACTGAACCACCTCATCACATGCCCCACATGCACCCACAGCGAACCGTGCGACCAGGGCGCCACCCTGCGCCAGACCGAACGGGCGGCCCGATGACGCGGGAACCGGGCACCGGCCCCCATGTCCCCACCGGATACCTCCTGGGCACCCGGTGCGAGGAGAGCGGAACGACGATGCTGTGGCACGGCCCGCCCCTCGGGGAGGCCGCCCCCCTCCGGGGAGCCCGGCGTGCCCGCCCCGTGCCCGCCGTGCCTGGCCGCCGACATCTTCGAGCTGCGCTCCCCGCACCGCTGTACGGGCACGACGTACGTCCAGGCGCAGGCCCGCGCGCTGGCGCTCTCGGGCCCCCGGCCCTGCCCGTGCGCGTGCCGGAGCCGGCGCCGGACGGCCGAAGAATTGTGACGGCCCGGGACGCCGCCGCCCCGGTGCACCTGGGCGACTGCTTCCGCTGCGACCGTGGCGGCCTTCAGGTGAGCCGGGTCGGCGAGCTGATCGGCCCGTACGGCGAAACGCCCCTGTACGCCTGCCGGTCCTGCGCCGAACGCCTGATGGGCATGGGCCACCACGCCCACGAGACACCCGTCGCCCCTACGTCACCACGCCGTCGCGCTGACCGGCCGGTACGTACGGGAGGGGCCCGGCCCCCGTCCGGGCCGGAGCCCGAAGGCCCCGGCCCGGACGGCGGCTGGGCCAACCGCCCGGCCGACGCGTCAGCTGTGCGTACGCAGCAGCGTGCGCATCGTCCGCATCGCGACCGACAGGTTCGCCAGGTCGAAGGCGTCCGAGCCCTGGATCTCGTCCAGGGTGGCACGCGACCGGCCCAGGATCGCCGCGTTCTTCAGCTCCCAGGCGGTGAACCGCTCCTCCGGCGTCGAACTGCCGTTGCCCACCGCCAGCACGTCCGCCGTCAGCGCGGCGTGCGCCGCGTACAGGTCCTCGCGGATGGAGGCGCGGGCCATGGACTGCCACCGGTCGGCCCGGGGCAGTTCGATGATCCGGTCCATCAGCTGGGTGATCCGCAGCCGGTCCCCGAGGTCGTAGTACACCTCGGCGACGTCGAGCGGGTCCTGCTCCGTACGGTCGGCGATCGCCACGATGTCGAGCGTCGGGAAGGCAGGCGAGAATCCCGCCACCCGTACGGCGAGTTCCTCGGGAACACCCGCGTCCGTCAGCTCCGCCAGGATGGACTGGTACCACTCCAGCTCCGCGCCGCGCAGCATCGTGGGCAGCTGCGCCCAGACCCGCTCCACGCCCGCCGCGAAGAACGCGATGGTCCCGGCGATCTTCAGGGGCTGCGGCCGGTTGCCCAGCAGCCAGCGCGTACCGCGCTCGACCAGCCGCCGCGAGTGCAGCCTGATCCGGGTCTGCACATCGGCCGGGACCTGGTTGTCCAGCGCCTCGACCGCGTCCCAGACGGCGCTCAGCCCGAAGATCTCCCTGGCCGCCGTCTGCGCCCGTACGATCTCCTCGATCGACGCCCCGGTCTCCTCGCGCAGCCGGTGCAGGAACGTCGAACCGCCCGAGTTGACCGTGTCGTTGACCAGCACCGTCGTGATGATCTCGCGGCGCAGCGCGTGCGCGTCGATCTGCTCGGCGAACCGCTCGCGCAGCGGCTGCGGGAAGTACGCGTGCAGCAGCTTGCGCAGGTGCGGGTCGTCGGGCAGATCCGTGTGGATCAGCTCGTCCGCCGCCGTGATCTTGGTGTAGGCGAGCAGGACGGCCAGTTCGGGCTGGGACAGGCCCCGGCCGGAGCTGAGCAGCTCGCGGACCTGGCGGTCGGCGGGCAGGAACTCCAGCGCCCGGTCGAGGTGCCCGTCCCGCACCAGCCGGCGCATGAAGCGCTGGTGGGCGTGGAGCAGGGAGGGCGCCTGGGCCAGGGCGTTGCCGAGGGCGGTGTTCTGCGCGTAGTTGTTGCGCAGGACGAGCGCGCCGACCTCGTCGGTCATCTCCGCGAGCAGTTTGTTGCGCTGCTCGACGGTCATGTCGCCCTCGGTGACCAGGCCGTTGAGCAGGATCTTGATGTTCACCTCGTGGTCGGAGGTGTCCACGCCGGCGCTGTTGTCGATGGCGTCGGTGTTGATCCGGCCGCCCTCGCCGCCCGCCCCGCGCCGGGCGAACTCGATCCGGCCGAGCTGGGTCAGTCCCAGGTTGCCGCCCTCGCCGACGACCTTGACCCGCAGGTCCTCGCCATTGACGCGGATGGCGTCGTTGGCCTTGTCGCCGACGTCGGCGTCCGTCTCGGTGGACGCCTTGACGTACGTGCCGATGCCGCCGTTCCACAGCAGGTCGACGGGGGCCTGGAGGATGGTCTTCATCAGCTCGGCGGGGGTCAGCTTCGTGACGCCGGGCTCGATGCCGAGGGCCTCGCGCACATGCGCGTTGACGGGGATGGACTTGGCGGTACGGGGGTGGATCCCGCCGCCCTGCGACAGCAGCGACTTGTCGTAGTCGGCCCACGAGGAACGCGGCAGCTCGAACAGCCTGCGGCGCTCGGCGTAGGAGGTGGCCGCGTCGGGGTGCGGGTCGAGGAAGATGTGCCGGTGGTCGAAGGCGGCGACGAGCCGGATGTGCTCGGAGAGCAGCATGCCGTTGCCGAAGACGTCACCGGACATGTCGCCGACGCCGACGACGGTGAAGTCCTCGGTCTGGGTGTCGTGGCCGCGCTCGCGGAAGTGCCGCTTGACGGACTCCCAGGCGCCGCGCGCCGTGATGCCCATGCCCTTGTGGTCGTATCCGGCGCTGCCGCCGGAGGCGAAGGCGTCACCGAGCCAGAAGTCGTAGGAGACCGCGACCTCGTTGGCGATGTCGGAGAAGCTGGCGGTGCCCTTGTCGGCGGCGACGACGAGATAGGTGTCGTCCCCGTCGTGGCGGACCACGTCGGCGGGGGGCACGACCTCGCCCGCGACCATGTTGTCGGTGATGTCGAGCAGTGCCGAGATGAAGATCCGGTACGAGGCGATGCCCTCGGCGAGCCAGGCGTCCCGGTCGGCGGCCGGGTCGGGCAGCTGCTTGGCGACGAAGCCGCCCTTGGCGCCGACCGGCACGATCACCGTGTTCTTGACCATCTGCGCCTTGACCAGGCCCAGGATCTCGGTACGGAAGTCCTCCCGCCGGTCCGACCAGCGCAGCCCGCCGCGCGCGACCTTGCCGAAGCGCAGGTGGACGCCCTCGACGCGCGGGGAGTACACCCAGATCTCGTACGCCGGGCGGGGCGCCGGGAGGTCGGGGATGGCCTGCGGGTCGAACTTCATCGACACGTAGTCGTGGAACCCGGCGTCCCCCTTCTCCTTGTCCTTGTCCTTGCCCCTGCCTTCCTTCCCCTGGAAGAAGTTGGTCCGCAGCGTGGCCTTGATGAGGGTGAGGAAGGAGCGCAGGATGCGGTCCTCGTCCAGGCTCGCGACCTGGTCGAGGGCTCCGTCCAGCTCCTCCAGCATCGCTTCCGTCAGCTCGATGCCCGCGCGCTGGCGCTCGGGCGCCATCCTCGCCTCGAAGAGGGAGACCAGCAGCCGGGTGGTGTGGACGTTGTTGCGGAGGGTGTCCTCCATGTAGTCCTGGCTGAAGGTCGAGCCCGACTGGCGCAGGTACTTGGCGTACGCGCGCAGCACCATCGCCTGGCGCCAGTCCAGACCGGCCCCCAGGACGAGGGAGTTGAAGCCGTCGTTCTCGGCGGCTCCGGTCCAGACGGCGGCGAAGGCGTTCTGGAAGCGTTCGCGGTCGTCCTCGGTCAGGTAGTCGACGCCCGTGGCCCCGCTCTGCGGCAGCCGCAGGCCGAAGTCGTAGATCCAGACGTGGCTGCGGTCCGAGCAGCGCAGTTCGTAGGGGCGCTCGTCGACGACCTCGACGCCGAGCCGCTGGAGGACCGGGAGGACGGCGGAGAGGGAGACCTGCTCGCCCGAGCGGTAGATCTTGAAGCGTCGCTCGCCGGGTTCGGCGCCCGCCGGCTCGTACAGCGCGAGCGAGAAGTCCGACTCGGCCTTGTCGAGCGCCTCCAGATGGGTCAGGTCGGTCACGGCGGCGTGCGGGGAGTGGTCGGCCTTGTACCCCTCGGGGAAGGCGGAGCCGTAACGGCGCAGCAGCTCGGCCGCGCGCTCCTCGCCGTACTCGGCGTTCAGCGCCTCGCCGAAGGCGTCGGCCCAGGAGCGGGCGGCGGCCACGAGGCGGGCCTCGATCCGGTCCGTGTCGGCGTCGGTGAGCTTGGCCAGCTCGGTGCCCGGGGGGACCCGGACGACGAAGTGCAGCCGGGAGAGAATCGATTCTGTGTTCCAGGCGGTGAAGTCGACGCTGGTCCCGCCCAGCTCCTCCTTCAGGATGTCGACGAGCCGCAGCCGGACCCCGGTGGTGTAGCGGTCGCGGGGCAGGTAGACGAGGGCCGAGTAGTAGCGCCCGTACTCGTCCTGGCGCAGGTAGAGCCGCAGCCGGCGGCGCTCCTGGAGGTAGAGCACGCTGGTGACGATCGAGCGGAGTTCGTCGACGGGCGTCTGGAAGAGTTCGTCGCGCGGGTAGGTCTCCAGGATCTGGAGCAGGTCGCGGCCGTCGTGGCTGTTGGGCGAGAAGCCGGCGCCCTCCAGGACCTCGGCGACCTTGCGCCGGATCACCGGGACCCGCCGTACGGACTCGGTGTACGCGGCCGAGGAGAACAGCCCGAGGAAGCGGCGCTCCCCGACGACATTGCCCTTGGCGTCGAACTTCTTGACGCCGACGTAGTCGAGGTAGCCGGGCCGGTGGACGGTGGCCCGGCTGTTGGCCTTGGTCAGGACGAGCAGCTTGTGCTCGCGGGCCTTGGCGCGGGCGTCGGCGGGCAGCCGGCTGAAGGACGGGCTGACCGGGTGGTCGTCGCTCTCGCTGTGGACCGGGTCGGAGCGCAGCACGCCCAGGCCGGTGCCGGGTACGGCGGACAGGGCGTCGCCGTCGGTCAGTTGGTACTCGCGGTAGCCGAGGAAGGTGAAGTGGTCGGCGGCGAGCCAGCGCAGCAGCTCCCGGGCCTCCTCGACCTCCTGGTCGCGCAGGTCGCCCGCCGTGGGCTCGCCGGGCAGCTCGTCGGCGATGCGCAGCGCGGAGCCGCGCATCTTCTCCCAGTCCTCGACGGTCTCGCGGACGTCGGACAGGACGCGCAGCAGGTCGGAGGTGATCTGCTTGAGGTCGGCGCGCTCGGTCTCGCGGTCGATCTCGACATGGATCCAGGACTCGGTGACCGCGTCGTGCGGCAGCTCCCCGGAGGTGGCCGCCCCCTCGGGAAGCACCTCGATCAGCTTCCCGGCGACATCGCGGCGCACCACGATCTGCGGGTGGACGACCGCGTGGATGCCGCGGTTCTGCCGGGTCAGCTCGTTGGTGACGGAGTCCACGAGGAAGGGCATGTCGTCGGTGACGACCTCGACGACGGAGTGGCTGCACGTCCAGCCGTTCTCCTCGACCGTCGGGGTGTGCGCCCGGACGCTGGCCGTCCCCTGGGGGCGGCTCCGGGCGAGCCCGTAGTGGGAGAGCGCGGCGCCGCCGATGTCGCGCGGGTCGCGTCCCGTCAGGTCCTCGGGGGCGGTGTGCAGGTAGTAGCGCTGGAGGTACGCCAGAATCGCGTCCCGGCCGGCGGGACCCTCTCCGTGGCCGGCGGTGCGGGACCCGGCCGAGGCGTTGTCCTTTCTGGGGCCGCGCCCCGGCCCTCCCGTACCCCCCGCCGGGCTGTTCTCAGCGGCCCGGGCCGCCTGTTCGAGCAGCTCGGCCTTGGCTTCGTCCAGCTTGGTCTGCATGTCCTCTGGCTCCTGTCGCGCGCCATTGCGTGACGTAGGTGAAGGAAGCGACACAACGCCACGACGCGAGGTTTCCGGTCTGAGTCGACGTTATGCCGCGATGAGAGATGTCCGGGGCGTTATTGGCCAATTTCGGCCGCCGGCCCGGGATTCAGGGCGTGTCGCTCCTGGTGACCAACGACCGCCCGGGCGCGGTGGCGCTCCGGGCGCAGGCCGGGGGCTTCGCTGCCCCCACGGCGTATCGCGCTGATCACGAGCCCAAGGCTATCGCTCTCCACCGGGGGGCCGTCATGAGCCGCTTGTGTACAAAAGCGGTGCGCCGAGTTGGACGCTGTGGACAGCGACAGGAACGGGACCGGTGGTCTTCGGGACCGCCGTGAACGGCCGGAGCCCCGGCGGTCACGTCAGGTCCCGCGCGACGGCGACGGCCTCAGCGAGGCTGTCCACCACCGGGACGCCGACCGCCTCCAGGGCGGTCCGGCTGTGCGTGCCCCCGGTGTACAGCACGGCCCGCGCGCCGACGTGCGCCGCCGCGACCGCGTCGTCCACCGCGTCCCCGATCACCACCGTACGGGCGGCGGATATCGCGCCCTCGGCGGCCAGCGAGGTCAGATGGCGCTCCATGTGCAGGGCCTTGCTGCCGCCGGAGGGGCCGGTGCGTCCGTCGATCCGGAGGAAGTGGCGCTCGATCCCGTATCCCCGCACCACGGGGACCAGCTCCTGATGGCCGTACATGCTCAGCAGCGAGTGGCTGCCGCCGTCGAGCGACCATGCCGCGAGCAGCTCCTCCACGCCCGCGGTCAGCGCGCAGCCGGAGCGGCGCCGCGTGTAGTGCCGGTGGAAGGTCTCGTCCATCGCGACCCACTCCGCGTCGCTGGGGAGCCGGCCCGTCAGCCGCTCGTAGAAGCGCGGGATCGGGACGCAGTACAGCTCGCGGTAGCGGTCCAGGGAGATCGGCTCCAGACCTATCTCGGCGAAGGCCGCGTTGGTCGCCCCGACGACCGCCCGGATGTCGTCGAGGATGGTGCCGTTCCAGTCCCAGACCAGATGCGCGTGCTGCTTCCCCATGCCCAGAACGGTACCGGCAGGGTCTGACAGCGGCCCCGGCCGCGTCCTGGCGCCAGGGTGCACCGACCCGCGCGTCGTGCGCCGGGGTGCGCTCGCCCGGTGCGTCAGCCGAGCAGGTTCGGGATCTCCTGGATTCCGTACCAGAGCAACTCGTGGTCCTCCGCCCCGTCCACCGTGAACCGGGCGTCGTCGTCGCCGTGGTCGGCCGCGCCCAGGGCCGCGGCGGCGGCGCTCACCTCGGCGTCCGCTTCGTCGGAGTCGACGTGCACCGCCGCCGCCTTCGCGAGCGCGATCGCCGAGGCGATCCGCACCTCGCCGAGGCCGGCCGGGTCCAGCGCCAGGTCCGGGTCGGCCACGGCCTCGCGGTCCGGCACGTCCGCCGCGACGACCACCCTGCGGCGCCGGGCCCCGGGGTCGGCGGCGAGCAGCCTCAGCGAGGCGGCGGCGGCCCGGTTGAGGGCCGCGTACTCCAGCTCCTCGATGTCGTCGGAGACGTACCACTCGCGCAGTCCGGGCGTCACCGCGTAGGCGACCAGCGGTCCCGGCCCCACTTCGCCCGTCCTGTGCGCCTCTGCGAGACCGGGAAGGGTCAGGGGGACGTAGACGCGCATGGCTGGCCGCTTTCGGTAGAGGGAGAGCTTTCAAAGGATACGTGCGCGCGTCCCCCTTCGGGGTGATGACCTCGGCGCTCGTGGGCGTCCACCGGAACCCGCTCGCCGGTGCGTCATCGGGGCCGGCACCGCCCGTGGGCCACCCGGATAGGTGATTCGACGACCCGCCGCTGTCCACGCCCGGGGTCCTTGCGTCCGCCCGCCAAGGAACCGTAAAAGATCCCCCAACGACAAGTTACCGACCGGTATCGCGCCGGTCGGGCAGAACGGGGGCGATCTGCGTGAACAGGACCAGCACGACGGCCACCACTCCCGGCTCCGCGACACACGCCGCTCCCCCGCGCGGAACGGCCGCCGACCGGTCGGCGGCCAGGGCAGTCGCCCCGGGCAGGCCGCCCGGCAGGCGCGATCAGCGCAGGCCCGCCAGCGCACGCCCGCGCCGGCGTACGCACCTCCCGCCGCACGAACTCTTCGCCGAGCGGCTGCTCGCGGTCCTCAGCGGCCACCGCCCGGTGCACTGGATGCTGGGCCACACCGTCGGCGAGGCGTACGAGCAGCTCGTACGCCTGGCGCCCGCCGCCCCGCTCAGGGCGCGGGGCGCACGCCCCGTGGTCCGCACCTGCCGGGGGTTCCAGCCCTGCGCCGGCGTGGTGGAGGCGTCCGCCAGCATCGCGGCGGGGGAACAGGTGCGCGCTCTGGCGTTCCGGCTGGAGCAGAGCGCCGATCTGCGCTGGCGGTGCGCGGCGGTCGAGGTCGGCGGCGAACGGGCCGCCGCCGGATCATGAGCGGGCGCCGAGCCGGGCCGCTCACCCGCGTGACCACGGCAGGGTCGCCCGCGTGACCACGACAGCGGGCCGGGGCCGCCGCACAGCGAGTGTGCGACGGCCCCGGCCCGGATGCAGGTGGTACGGGACAGGACGGGCGGCCCGAGACCCGCCGGGCCGCGCGCCGCGGGGCCCGGCGGGCCCCGCCCCTGCCTGCTTCCGCTACTTCTTGCGGCGACGCCCGCCGGCCGTGCCCTTCTGGGCCTTCCGGCGCTCGGCGCGCGTCATACCGTCCGACGTGGAACGCGTGGGACCGTCCGCGCTCTGGAAGTCGCCCTCCACGATGCCGCCCTCCCCGTCCACGGTGGGGGCGGAGAAGTGCAGCCGGTCGGGCCGCTGCGGAGCGTCGAGCCCCTTGGCGCGGATCTCGGGACGCGCGGCGCCCGCGGGCACGGCGTCCTCCTTCTCCAGCGAGGTGCGCTCGGCGGAGTCCTGCACCGGGACCTCCTCGACCTGCTGCTCGACCTGGACCTCCAGGTTGAACAGATAGCCGACGGACTCCTCCTTGATGCCCTCCATCATGGCGTTGAACATGTCGAAGCCCTCGCGCTGGTACTCGACCAGGGGGTCCTTCTGCGCCATCGCCCGCAGGCCGATGCCCTCCTGGAGGTAGTCCATCTCGTAGAGGTGCTCACGCCACTTGCGGTCCAGGACCGAGAGCACCACGCGCCGCTCCAGCTCACGCATGATGTCCGAGCCGAGCTGGTTCTCGCGGTCCTCGTACTGGGCGTAGATGTCGTCCTTGATGGACTCCGCGATGAACTCGGCGGTGATCCCGGCGCGGTCGCCCGCCGCCTCCTCCAGCTCCTCGACGGTGACCTTCGTCGGGTAGAGCTGCTTGAAGGCGCCCCACAGCCGGTCCAGGTCCCACTCCTCGGCGAAGCCCTCGACGGTCTCCGCCTGGATGTACGCGTCGATCGTGTCGTCCATGAAGTGGCGCACCTGCTCCTGGAGGTCCTCGCCCTCCAGGACCCGGCGGCGCTCGCCGTAGATGACCTCGCGCTGCCGGTTGAGGACCTCGTCGTACTTCAGGACGTTCTTGCGTGTCTCGAAGTTCTGCTGCTCGACCTGCGACTGCGCGGAGGCGATCGCGCGGGTCACCATCTTGTTCTCGATGGGAACGTCGTCCGGCACATTGGCCATGGCCATGACGCGCTCGACCATCTGCGCCTTGAACAGCCGCATCAGGTCGTCGCCGAGGGACAGGTAGAAGCGGGACTCGCCCGGGTCGCCCTGACGTCCGGAACGGCCGCGCAGCTGGTTGTCGATCCGGCGCGACTCATGGCGCTCGGTGCCGAGGACGTAGAGGCCGCCCAGCTCCTTGACCTCCTCGAACTCCGCCTTGACCGCCTGCTCGGCCTTCTCCAGCGCGGCCGGCAGGGCCGCCGCCCACTCCTCGACGTGCTCGATGGGGTCGAGGCCGCGCTGGCGCAGCTCCGCCTCCGCCAGGTCGTCGGGGTTGCCGCCGAGCTTGATGTCGGTGCCTCGTCCGGCCATGTTGGTGGCGACTGTGACGGCGCCCTTGCGGCCGGCCTGGGCGACGATCGTCGCCTCCCGGTCGTGCTGCTTGGCGTTGAGCACCTCGTGCTGGACGCCGCGCTTGCTGAGCTGCTGGGAGAGGTACTCGGACTTCTCGACCGAGGTGGTGCCGACCAGGATCGGCTGCCCCTTCTCGTGCTTCTCCGCGATGTCGTCGACGACCGCGGCGAACTTGGCCACCTCGGTGCGGTAGATCAGGTCGGACTGGTCCGCCCGCTGCATCGGCCGGTTCGTCGGGATCGGCACGACGCCCAGCTTGTAGATCTGGTGGAACTCGGCGGCCTCGGTCATGGCCGTACCGGTCATACCGGAGAGCTTGCCGTACAACCGGAAGAAGTTCTGGAGGGTGATCGTGGCGAGCGTCTGGTTCTCGTCCTTGATGTCCACCCCTTCCTTCGCCTCGATCGCCTGGTGCATGCCCTCGTTGTAGCGGCGGCCCGCGAGGATACGGCCGGTGTGCTCGTCGACGATCATGACTTCGCCGTCGATGACGACGTAGTCCTTGTCGTTCTTGAACAGTTCCTTGGCCTTGATGGCGTTGTTCAGATAACCCACCAGCGGGGTGTTCACCGACTCGTACAGGTTGTCGATGCCCAGCCAGTCCTCGACCTTCGCGACGCCCGGCTCGTGGATGGCGACGGTGCGCTTCTTCTCGTCGACCTCGTAGTCGCCGGTCTCCTCGATGCCCTTGAGCTGATTGCCGGGCTCGCCCCTGGTCAGCCGGGTGACCAGCTTGGCGAAGTCGCCGTACCACTTGGTGGCCTGGTCGGCGGGGCCGGAGATGATCAGCGGCGTACGGGCCTCGTCCACCAGGATCGAGTCGACCTCGTCGACGATCGCGTAGTTGTGGCCGCGCTGCACCAGCTCGTCCTGCGACCACGCCATGTTGTCGCGCAGGTAGTCGAAGCCGAACTCGTTGTTCGTGCCGTACGTGATGTCGCAGGCGTACTGCTCACGGCGCTGCGCGGGCGACATGTTCGCCATGATGCAGCCGACCTGGAGGCCCAGGAAGCTGTGGACGCGGCCCATCATCTCGGAGTCGCGCTCGGCCAGGTAGTCGTTCACCGTGATCAGGTGGACGCCCTTGCCGGACAGCGCGTTGAGGTACGCGGGCAGCGTGCCGACGAGGGTCTTGCCCTCACCGGTCTTCATCTCGGCGACATAACCGAGGTGCAGCGCGGCGCCGCCCATCAGCTGTACGTCGTAGTGGCGCTGGCCGAGGACGCGCTTGGCCGCCTCACGGACGGTCGCGAACGCTTCGGGAAGCAGGTCGTCCAGGCTCTCACCGTCGGCGTACCGCTCTTTGTACTCGGCGGTGAGCGCCCTCAACTCGGCGTCGGAGAGGTTGACGAAGTCCTCTTCGATAGAGTTGACCTGGTCCGCGATGCGGTGCAGTTTGCGCAGGACCTTACCTTCGCCTGCACGCATGAGCTTGTGGAAGACGGACACTGAGGCTGGTCTCCTTGCCGGTCGGGCCTGGCACGTGGGTCGTGTACGGACACGGGCGCGGGCACGGCAGGCGGGCCCCACCGCAACGGCCATCGTAAGCGAGGACCGGCCCGCGCCGGGAGGGCCGCCGCCGGGCAGGCCCGCCGCCACCCGCACTGAAGAACGCTCGGAAGCGCGCGAAGGTGCCGGTGGAAGGGGAAAACCACTCGTACCCAGGGGGCACGGTCCGCAGAATCGCCGCATGGAACCCGTCACCCTCACGACCGAGCGCCTGTTGCTGCGTCCCTTCACCCCGGCCGACATAGACACCGTGAACGCGGCTTGTCAGGATCCCGACATCCAGCGCTGGACGACCATGCCGTCGCCGTACGAACGCCGGCACGCCCAGGACTTCGTCGAGCGGATGGTCCCGGACGGCTGGCGCGGCGACACCGCGTACACCTTCGCCGTACAGCCGCGCGACGGCGCGGAGGTGATCGCCTCGGTCGCGCTGCACCTCCCCCGCTCCGGCAGCTGGGAGGTGGGCTACTGGACGGCCAGGCGCCACCGCGGCCACGGCTACATGACGGAGGCGGTACGCGCCGTCTCCCGCTGGGCCTTCGTCACGCTGGGCGCGGTGCGGGTGGAGTGGCGGGCCGAGGTCGGCAACACGGGGTCACGGGCCGTCGCCGAGAAGGCGGGCTTCGCGCTGGAGGGAACCCTGCGCGGTGGGGTGTTCAACAAGGAGACGCTGCGCGACTGCTGGGTCGGCGGGCTGCTGCCGTCCGACCTGGGGCTGCCGGGCCCGTACCCGTACCTGCCCGCGCGCTGAGAGCCACCGGGCGGGGCCGGTTGTCAGTGCCGCCGTCTATCGTGCGGACCATGACGATCGTGCCGCCCGCCACCGCCGAGCTGTCCGCCGACGAAGCCCGCCGTATCGCGCTGCGCGCCCAAGGGTTCCTGGGCGCTCCCGACCGGCGCGGCGGGGTGCGCGGCGTGCTGCGCCATCTCGGGGCCGTCCAGCTGGACACCATCTCGGTGCTCGCGCGGTCGCACGAGCTGATTCCGTACGCGCGGCTGGGCGCCGTGGGCCGCAAGGAGGTCGAGGACGCCTACTGGACACCGTCGCCCGCCGGCACGTCCCCGGCCCACCCGCACGCGTTCGAGTACTGGTCGCACGCGGCGTGCGTGCTGCCCATCGAGGAGTGGCCGCACTTCGCGTTCCGCCGCCGCGCCTACCGTGCCCGCCCGCACTGGCACCACGAGCTGGCGGACGGCTCCTACGACGCGGTGATCAAGCAGCTGCGCTCGGAGGGCCCGCTGACGGCCACGGAGCTGGGCGGCGCGAAGAACGGCGGGCTGTGGTGGGACTGGTCGGAGGCGAAGGTCGCCGTCGAGCGCGCCCTGATGTACGGCGAGGTGGTGTGCGTCGGGCGACGCGGCTGGAAGCGGGTGTACGACCTGGCGGAGCGGGCCGTGCCCGGCGATCTCCTCCATGACCGGCTCGACGACACGGAGTGCCTGCGCCGGCTCGTGGGGCTCGCGGGGCGCTCGCTCGGGGTGGGGACGCGGGCCGACATCGCCGACTATCACCGGCTCAAGGCCGAGCAGGTCGAGGCCGTGATCGCGGATTCGGGGCTGGTGCCGGTGACGGTCGAGGGGTGGGCCAAGCCCGCCTGGGCCGATCCGGCCGCGCTGGCGACCGTGCCGCGCGGGCGTCACCGTACGACGCTGCTGTCGCCGTTCGACTCGCTCGTCTGGGACCGCGCCCGCACCGAGCGGATCTTCGGCTTCACCCACCGGCTGGAGGCGTACGTCCCCAAGCCGAAGCGGATTCACGGCTACTTCGCGATGCCGCTGCTGTCGGGGGGCAGGCTGCTGGGCCGGGTCGACCCCGCGCGCGAGGGGCGGACGCTGGTCGCCAAGCAGGTCTCGCTGGACGGCCCGAAGGCCGTGGAGCCGATGGCGCGGGCGCTCCGGGAGGCGGCGCAGTGGGTGGGCTGCTCGGCCGTACGGCTGGAGCGGGTCGAGGCGCCCGGACTGCGCGGCCCTCTCACCGAGGCGCTCGGCGCGCTCTGAGCGGCCGCCGGGAGGGGTGGTCGACCAGGGGGCAGAGGCGGGCCGGGAGGGACGCGACAGGAGGGGCGCCGGAAGGGGCCGGGGCCCGTGACCGCGTCAGCGGATTTCGAGGATCTTCTCCCGCATCGCGTAGACCACGGCCTCCATCCTGGAGTGCAGCTGGAGCTTCTCCAGGATGTTGCGCACATGGTTCTTCACGGTGTTCTCGGAGATGAACAACTCCTTGGCGATATCACGGTTGTTCATTCCGGTGGCCACCAGCTTGAGGACCTCCAGCTCACGGTCGGTGAGGCGCGGCGCCGGGACGAGCCTGCGCTCGTCGGTGCGCTGGATCATCGACTTGAACTCGGTCAGCAGCTTGGACGCCATGGAGGGGCTGATCTGGGACTGCCCGTCGGCGACAGCGCGGATCGCGGTGGCCACCTCGTCGGTGGAGATCTCCTTGAGGAGGTAGCCGGTGGCGCCCGCCTTGATCGCGTCGTAGAGGTCGGCCTCCTCGTCACTGATCGTCAGCATGATGATCTTGGCGCTGGGAGCCACCTCCTTGATGGAGGTGCACGCCTCGATACCGCCGCGCTTGGGCATCCGTACGTCCATCAGCACGATGTCCGGCAGCAGATCCGCCGCCTTGTCGACGGCCTCGGCGCCGTCGCCCGCCTCACCGACGACCTGGATGTCCTCCTCCTGGGCGAGGACGATCTCCAGCCCCCGGCGGAAGAGCGCGTGGTCGTCCACGACCAGGACCCGGATCGGCTCCTTGTCCGAGCCGCCGCACTCGGCCCGGGTGTCGGCCCCGACGCCGCCCGCCGAGCCCTGGGCGCCGCCCGCGTGGTGCACCGGTCCGAAGCTGTCCGCCATCGTTCCCTCCCCTGAAGGCCGGGGCCCGAGATCCTGAGAGCCGGCCAACCGCAGTTCGCAGACCACCTGTTGGCTTGCCACGCCATGATTTCATGCCCGGACGACGGCGCGCGGGTCCTCCGGCACGCAGGACAGTGCCCCCGAGGGCGCGTAGAGCGCTCAGGGGCACTGCCGGAGCACGGATTTCAGTCTGATTCTGGGTCGGTTCCGACCGGATTACGGTGGTTTCGAGCGGTATTTCCGTCCGGTATCAGCCGCCGAGGGCGCCGCCGGCGCCGCCCGCGTCCGATCCCGCCAGCGGGTCCGTCCGCAGATGAATGACGCCGTAGTCGTAGGCGTGGCGCCGGTAGACGACGCTGGGTTCCTTGGTGTCGGAGTCGACGAACAGATAGAAGTCGTGCCCGACCAGCTCCATCTCGTAGAGCGCCTGATCGAGGGTCATGGGTGCGGCGACATGGGTCTTTTCACGGACCACCAGGGGCCCTTCGCCCTGCACCTCCAGCGAGGCGACCATGGTGGTCGTGGTGGCGGCTTCGGCCGCCTCCTCCTCGGCGGCGGTCTCGCCGTTGGCGTTCAACTGGGCCACGCCAGGAACGACATCGGGGACCTCGGCCGCGGAGAGCCGGCCGCTGCCACGGCGGTTGTGGCGCTTCTCGTGCTGCTTGCGCAGCCGCGCTTCGAGTTTGCCGGTGGCCAGGTCCAGCGCCGCGTACGGATCGGCCGCCGCCGCCTCCGCCCGGATCACCGGGCCTCGGGAATGAAGCGTGATCTCCACCCGGTCGCACCGGTCGGCCTGACGCGGATTGTGTTCCTTGGACACCTCGACGTCGAGGCTGATCACCTTGCCGTCGAGCTTCTGGATCTTCTCCAGCTTCAGCTTCTCGGCCACGTGCTTGCGGAACCGCTCGGGCACCTCGGTCTTGCGGCCCTTGACGACGATGTCCACGCAGAACTCCGTTCCCGGATCACTCCGCCTCGTTGCGGAGGTACTCCCTGTTGCACCAGGCCCCGGTCAGCACCGGAGCCTCGGACTTGGCGGCTTGCACCTCCTCCTCCCCCCTCGGCAAGATCCCCACCCTCCGGATTTCGAGGGCCCGAAAAGCGCCGAAGTACACCAGTGCGTTCATCGAGTCATGATGGGCGCCACTCCTCATAACCGAACATAGACCCCCCGGACGGGTGTCGGCACCCGCTACCGGTGGATATCTCTCCTCAGCTGTTCTCCTGCCCCGTTTACCTGCGTCGATGCGCACCCGATGTCAGTTCCGGTTTATTTCGAAGGAAAGCGGCGGCGCGGCCACGACAGCGGCGCTCACCGGCGGGTATCCGGGAATGCCGGGCCCGGTGGCGCCACGCAGCGCCCGGGCCGCCTCGACCAGCGAGGCTCCGGTTGTCATGAGATCGTCCACCAGCACCACCCGGCCGCCCTCCAGCAGGCCCGCGCCTCCCACGGCGACCTCCAGGGCCCCCGACAGATTCGACAGCCTCTGACGGGCACCGAGGCCCGCCTGGTCGGCCACCGCGCGCCGCTGCCGCAGCACCGGCAGCACCCGGCAGGGCCGCCCGGCCCGCCGCAGCTCACCGGCGGCGGCCAGCGCGATCCTGCGCGCGGCGTCATGCCCCCGCGCCCCCACCGCCCGCCGCGTGGAAGGCACCGGTACGAGCAGCAGCGGCCCCACCCCCGTACCCGGCGGTGCGGCGGCCCGCACCGCCCCCGCCAGCGCGCGCCCCAGCGGCGCCGCCAGCCCCAGCGCACCACGCTCCTTGTGCGCCAGCAACACCGCCCGCACCGCGTCCTCGTAAGGCGCCGCCGCGTGCACCGGCGGCAGCCCCGCCGGCTCGGGGACCGGCCGCACCCGGCACGGCCAGGTCCCGTACAGCGCCCGTCCGCAGTCCTCGCACAGAGGTGTCCTGGGGCTGCCGCAGCCGCCACAGGCCACCGGCAGCACCAACCCGGTGATCTCACGCCACCACGCCCGCATGAGGGACACTGTGCCAACGTCGCGGGCGCCCGGCTACCCCTGTGGAAAACCGGACACCCGTACCCGTGCCCCACCGGAATCGCGCGTCCCACGAGATCCGCCCGGGATCCCCGGCCGGGGCCCAGCAGGGCCCTGACCGGGACAGAGCCGTCAGCCGGGATACACCGGCGACGTCCCCACCTCGACCATCGTCTGCCAGTTCGTCCCGCTGGGCAGCCGTACGATCCCGGCGTCCTCCGAATCCGCGACCAGCGGCTGCCGGTCGTCGTCGGCCGCCGCGATCGCCGTCACCTGGTTCAGCCCGGGCAGCACCCCGGCGGCCGAGGTCGACCCGTCGGTCTGGATGTAGCGCACCTGCTGCACCCCGCCGGCCTCCTTGCCGACGACCACCAGCCGGCTCGGCCCCGCCCAGGACACCGCCGTCACCGTCTCCATCTGCGGCGCCACCGACTGGAGCCGGGTCACCGTCACCGTCGGATCGGTCTTGGAACCGTGCCGCTCCACCCGCCCGATCTGGAGCGTGTTCCGTCCGCCCTTCGTCAGCAGCAGCGCGATCCGCACGCCGTCCGCGGACACCCGCAACGACTTGATCCGCGCGCCGTCGAGCCCCTCGACCGTCACCGCCCGTGCCGACCCGGTACCGCCCGTGAACCGCAGCAGGCGCGGCCTGGCAGCGTCGCGGTCCGCGATCCACAGATCGCCGCGCCCGTCCCAGCTGGGCGCCGACAGCGCGCCCTCCTTCCCGCTGCCCCCGCTGGTCACCAGCGGATCGCCCAGCTCACCGTCGGAGAGGATCGACGACACGTACAGCGACTTGTAGTCCTCCGTCACCCCCGCCGCGTGCTTCTCGTCGCGCGCCACCCCCACCGCCGAGAGCTTCACCGCCCCCGTACCGAAAGGCCCGATGACCTGTGAACGGTCCACCGGCTGATCGGCGCCCGCCTGAAGCAGCGAGAGCCGCCCCCGGTCGTCGACGAAGTACGGATTGACCGGCCGGCCCGTCGCACGGTCCGGCGCGAACTCCTCGGCCTGGTCCCCGCTCAGCACACAAAGCGACGAGCCGTCCGCCAGCAACTCGACCTGACCGACCGGGGTGGAGGTGAGATCCCGCAGGGTGAACAGGAGCTGCGCCGCCATCTTCCGGCACTGGCTCCGCCCCGCCCCGGCCGCCTTCTCGTTCAGCGGCACCTTCAGCGCGTTCCGGTCGTCGAACTCCAGCGTGGTGACGCCCTTCTGCAACGCGGTACCGGAGGGGAACGGAGAGTCCACGACCGGCTTCAGCCAGTGCGTAGGGCCGTCGAGCAGCACCCTGACGGCCTGGGTGACCGGGTCCATCCGGGTCGTGGGATCTATTCGCTGCCGGATGTAGACCGGATCCGCGACCAGCCAGTTCTCCCCGGAAGCGAAGTAATACTTGTTGACGGAGCGGTAGTTCCGCTGGAAGTCCGACTCGCCGAGCACCAGCCCCTGCGGCAGCGAGTCGATGCGCCACTCCTTGGTGTTCCCCACGGTCTGCCGCACCAGATGGATGTCCCCGTCGTACGCCGTCGGCTCGACCGGCTTGTAGGCGTGTGTGGAATCCACCTCGGCGATCCGGTCGCCGTACAGCGGGTACGTCAGACCGGCCGCCTCACCGCCCGAAGGCTCCTTCGGACCCGCCGGGTCGGGCGCGGCGCGCAGCACCGCCGTACCGGCCCCCGGCCGCCAGAACGCGGACGCTTCCTTCGTCAGGTACTTCCTGGCCATCGCGAAGTCGGGATCGTCACTGGTCATGGCCTCCAGGAAGCCGTCGACGATCTCGTCGGGCTGCGCCTTCTCGCGCGGCGGCACCGCGTACACCCGCACCTGCGACTCACCCGGCGGCGACGCCTTGACCGGCTCCACCCCCCCGTGGTCCGGGATCGAAGCGCACCCGGCCAGCAGCGCCGCGCACACCCCCAGCGCGGCGGACGTCAGCGCCGCGCGCCCCCTCCCGTACCGACCGCGGTCAGCGCCCACGAACCGTGTCCTCCCGCTCCGGAGCCCGGCGTGCCGGTTCCGAGGAGCCGCTGTCATCCGATCCCCCGTCATCCGATTCCCCACCGGGACCCCGCTCCCCGGCGGGACGTGCCACCACCCGCGCGCCACTGCCGGGCAGCGCCGCCGGGTCCACCGCGGCCGTCGGCCGCGCGGGCGCCGGTACCACCGGCGCCCCGGTCAGCGACGGGCGGTCCGCCCCCGGCTGACCGGGCACGGCCGCCAGCCGCTGGGCCTTCTCCTTGACATCCTGGGCGGCCGCGCTCTCCCGGTTGCGCCGCGAGTCCTCGGGCTCCAGCGGTATGGGCGACCCGCGCAGCGCCTCGTCGGCCGTACGCGGCAGTGTCAGCCGGAACTGGGAGCCCCCGCCCGGCTCCCCCCACGCCTGGAGCCAGCCGCCGTGCAGCCGCGCGTCCTCGACGGCGATCGACAGCCCGAGACCGGTCCCCCCGGTGGTACGGGCCCGAGCGGGATCGGCACGCCAGAAGCGGTTGAACACCCGGGTCGCCTCACCGGGCTTGAGTCCGACCCCGTAATCGCGCACCGCGACGGCGACCGCACCGCCCGCCGCTCCCAGCCGTACGACCACATCGCGGCCCTCGCCGTGCTCCACGGCGTTGACGACGAGATTCCGCAGCACCCGCTCGACCCTGCGGGCATCGGCCTCAGCGACGACGGGCTGCTCGTCCCCGAGGACCCGGATCCGGCTGCCCTTGGCCTCGGCCAGCGGTTCGGCGCCGCCGATCACCCTGCGTACGACCTGACGCAGATCTATCGGCTCGGCCTCCAGCGCCGCCGCCCCCGCGTCGAAGCGGCTGATCTCCAGCAGATCCGACAGCAGCGACTCGAAACGGTCCAGCTGATCCCCGAGCAGCTCGGCCGAGCGCGCCGTCACCGGATCGAAGTCGGCGCGCGCCTCATGGATGACATCCGCCGCCATCCGTACCGTCGTCAGCGGTGTGCGCAGCTCGTGCGACACGTCGGAGACGAACCGCCGCTGCATCCGGGACAGCTCCTCCAGCTGCTGGATCTTGAGCTGGAGATTCTGCGCCATCTTGTTGAACGCCTCACCGAGCCGGGCGATGTCGTCCTCGCCGGTGACCTTCATACGTTCCTGGAGCCGGCCGGTGGAGAGCCGCTCGGCGATGCCGGCGGCCATCCGTACGGGCGTGACGACCTGCCGCACCACCAGCCAGGCGATGGCCCCGAGCAGCACGACCACGAAGAGTCCCGCGGTGGCCAGCGTGCCCTTGACCAGATTGAGCGACTGCTCCTCCTGCGAGAGCGGGAAGAGGTAGTACAGCTCGTACGCGTTGCCGTCGACATCGTTCAGCCGTTTGCCGATGATCAGCCCCGGCTCCGGATCCCGGTCCTCGGTGGCCCCGGAGTACTTGATCTGCGCGTACTTCTCGAACGATCCACTGCCCTGCGCGACCGCCGTCCGCAGATCCGCGGGAACGCTGGAGAAGTCGACCCCGCCGGAGACCCGGGGCGCGCGGCTGGTCGCGTCAGCGGAATCCGGACTCAGCGCCACCACATTGAAGGCGCCGGGCCCCCCACTGGCCAGCTGTTCCACCAGGTCGGAGCGCCAGTTGACGGAGTTCCTCCCCGTCCGGCCGCTCGTCGCGTCGCCGTCCCTGCCACCGAGCGCCGCCGGCGAGTCGGCTTTCTCCTTCGCGACGGTGAAACCACCCGCCGCCTGACTCTGGGCCGCCTTCTCCTTGGCCTCCAGGAGACCGTTACGGACCTGCCCGATGACCACGAAACCGAGCAGCAGCACCACACCGAGCGACATCAGCAACGTCGTCGCGATGATCCGCAGCTGGATATTGCGCCGCCACAGCCGCACCGCCGGCAGCAGCGGCCGCCTCACCCAGCGCACCACGAGACGCAGCACTGGTGCGCCGGGCGAACCGTCCTGAAGCAGCCGACCGCTCCTGAGCAGCAGCCCGAACCGCGAGAACGCATGCCGAGACCCGGCAGCCCGCCCCGTACGGACTCCCGGCTCACCGGGCTTCGGAGCAGCGCCGCCGGTCATCTCAGCTCGGCCCTGCCTTGTAGCCGACACCGCGCACGGTCACCACGATCTCCGGCCGCTCCGGGTCCTGCTCGACCTTGGAGCGCAGCCGCTGGACATGCACATTGACCAGCCGGGTGTCCGCCGCGTGCCGGTATCCCCACACCTGCTCCAGGAGCACCTCACGCGTGAACACCTGCCACGGCTTACGGGCCAGCGCGACCAGCAGATCGAATTCCAGCGGCGTCAGGGCGATGGACTGCCCCTCCCGCTTCACGGAGTGACCGGCCACGTCGATGACCAGATCACCGATCGTCAGCTGCTCCGGCGCCGGCTCCTCCGACCTGCGCAGCCGCGCCCTGATCCGGGCCACCAGCTCCTTGGGCTTGAACGGCTTGACGATGTAGTCGTCGGCGCCGGACTCCAGCCCCACCACCACATCCACCGTGTCGCTCTTGGCCGTCAGCATCACAATGGGCACCCCGGACTCGGCCCTGATCAGCCGGCACACCTCGATGCCGTCCCGACCGGGCAGCATGAGATCCAGCAGCACCAGATCGGGCTTGGCCTCACGGAAGGCAGCCAGTGCCTTGTCACCGTCCGCTACGAACGACGGCTCGAAACCTTCACCCCGCAGCACAATGCCGAGCATCTCGGCCAGCGCGGTGTCGTCATCGACGACAAGGACGCGTCCCTTCATATCGACATCATCCCATTAGCTAATCGTTACCTGGCGTGACCTGACACACAGCTCCGCGATTCCGTCCCCGGTCACCGGGGACAGCGCGCCCTTTTCGGTGACGATCGCCGTCACCAGTTCCGGCGGCGTGACATCGAAGGCCGGGTTGTACGCCTGCGTTCCCAGCGGCGCCACCGGCATCCCACCTCCCGCCTCCACTCCCGCCACCGCGACCTGCGGCGCCGTGAGCTCCGTCACCTCCTGACCCGGTCGTTGCTCCACCTCGATCGCCGCACCGTCCCTGGTGGCCAGGTCGATCGTCGTCGTCGGGGCGACCACCACGAACGGCACGTGGTGGTACTTGGCAAGCACCGCGAGCGGATAGCTTCCCACCTTGTTGGCCACGGAGCCGTCGGCGGCGATCCGGTCCGCCCCGATCAGGACGGCGTCCACCTCCCCCGACGCGAGGAGCGAACCCGCCGCGTTGTCCGTGAGCAAGGTGTACGGCATGCCGTTGCGAGCGGCCTCGTACGCCGTCAGCCGCGCCCCCTGAAGGAGTGGACGGGTCTCGTCCACCCACAGACGCCGCAGCCGGCCCGCCCGGTGGGCGGAGAGCGCCACCGCGAACGCGGTGCCCTCCCCGCCCGAGACGAGTGCCCCGGTGTTGCAGTGGGTCAGGATCCGGTGCCCGCCGCCCGGCAGCAGCTCATCGAGGAGCGTAAGCCCGAACGCCGCCATCCGCGTGCTGGCCTCGGCGTCCTCCCGGTGCAGCTTCCTCGCCTCGGCGAGCGTCGCGGCGGCCGCGCGCTCCGGACCGCCGCCCCGCGCGGCCGCCGCCCGGTGGGCGTCACGCGCCCGCCGCACCCCGTAACCGAGGTTCACCGCGGTGGGCCGCGCCCCCGCCAGCTGCTCGGCCGCGTGCTCCACATCGAAACCGCGCGCCGCCGCCAGGGCCACCCCGTAGGCGCCCGCGATACCCAGCAGCGGCGCCCCGCGCACCGCGAGCGTACGGATCGCCACCACCAGCGCGGGCACATCCGTGCAGACCAGCTCGGCTTCCTCGGCCGGCAGTCTGGTCTGGTCGAGAAGCACCAGGACGGGCCCCTCGGGCGGCTCGTCCCACCGCAGAGAAGGAAGCATGGGCGCCCCGGCGCCGACCGGGGTTTGTGCGTGCTGATCAGCCATCCACTCAGTCTGCCCGCTGCCGCACGGACATTGAAGGCACGCTTCCAGGGCGAAAGGGGATACGGGCCCCGGTCCGCCCGGGAGCCGCGCGTGGCACGATGGCTGCCGGCCCGTTGCCCCGCTCGGGGACCGGGCACCGCTGAAGGGCCAGGCTCCCGAGCCGATCCCGCGACCAATCCACGAGGTGGACGACCGTGAACGACACTCCGGGCTGGGCCTCGCCCGGATCCGCCCCGTCCGAAGGCCAGGACGCCACCGTGCCCGGCCCGGCCGCACCCGCCGACGACACCGCCGCCTCGAAGTGGTCCACTGCCCAGCCGCCGGCCGGGCAGTGGTCCCCGCCGAGCACCCCGGGCACCGGCCCCGGCGCCGCTCCCCGGCCCACCGCCGGCTGGGGCTACGGAGGCCCCGGTGGCGGACCGGGCGGCGGCTGGGGCAAGCCGCCCGCCGCCAAGCCGGGTGTGATCCCGCTGCGCCCGCTCAGCGTCGGGGAGATCCTCGACGGCGCTGTCTCCACGATGCGCGCGCACTGGCGCACGGTGCTCAGCGTCAGCCTCGTCGTCGCCGTCATTTCGCAGATCGGCGAGATACTCGTACAGCGCTTTCTCATTCCCGAGCCGGCCGAGATCGATCCGGACGCGACCCCCTCGGAAGCCCTCCGGCAGTCCGCCGAATCGGCGCAGTCGAGCATCGTCGGCCAAGCCCCCTCCCTGATCATCACGATCATCGGCACCCTCTTCATCACCGCGGTACTCACCGTCGTGATCAGCCGATCCGTGCTGGGACGCCCCGTCACCCTCTCCGAAGCCTGGAACGAGGCCCGCCCCCGGCTCCCCCAACTGCTCGGGCTCACCCTGCTGGTGCCGTTCATCAGCGTCGTCGTCGTGACCGTCGGTATCCTCCCCGGTCTGCTGGTGGGCTCGGCGGCGGGAGCCATGCTGGCTCTGCTCGGCGGACTCGCGGCCGTCGTCGCCGTCGTCTGGCTGATGGTCCGCTTCAGCCTCGCCTCCCCCGCTCTCATGCTGGAGCGCCAGGGCGTGCTGACCTCCCTGCGCCGCTCCGCGAAGCTCGTGAACGGAGCCTGGTGGCGCATCTTCGGCATCCAGGCACTGACCGTCGTGCTGGTCATGTTCATCACTCTGGTCATCGCCGTCCCCTTCAGCGTCATCGCGGTGACCGTGGACGGCTCCTTCCTCGACAGCCTGCTCTCGGGCGACGCACCGGACTTCGGCTGGCCCTTCCTGATCATCAGCGGCATCGGCTCCGTGATCGCCCTGACGATCACCTACCCGATCTCCGCCGGTGTCAGCGTCCTCCTCTACGTGGACCAGCGCATCCGGCGCGAGGCCCTCGACCTCGAACTGGCCCGCGCCGCGGGTGTGTCCGGCAACAGCCCACACCAGCCGGGCCACGACGCCCCCGGAGCCTGACACGGTGTCCATACCGGGGGGAGCGCGCAGACTGCTGATCCGCGCGAGCGGCGACATACCGTTGGACACCCCGCGTCTCCCCGCCCGCGAGGCGGCGGAGCGGGAGCTGTCCAAACCGATGTACCACGAGAACGACCCGAACCTCCTCTCCCGCGCGATGAACGCCCTGTGGGACCGGCTCGGCCGCATCCTCGACTCGGTCTCCGGCGCGGCCCCCGGCGGTGCGCTCGGCCTCACCGTCATCGCACTGATCGTCGGGGCCCTCCTCGCCGCCCTCTGGTGGCGGCTGGGCACCCCCCGCCTTATCTCGGACGCACCGGGACGCCTCTTCGACGACGGCCCGCGCAGCGCCGAGGAACACCGCGCCACCGCCGAGGAACACGCCGCCGCCGCACGCTGGACCGAAGCCGTCCAGGAACGGATGCGCGCGATCGTCCGCTCCCTGGAAGAGCGGGCCCTCCTCGACCCACGCCCCGGCCGCACCGCCGACGAAGCAGCCTCCGAGGCCGCCCGCACCCTCCCCGGCCACGCGGACCGACTGCACGCCGCCGCCAGGGAGTTCGACGACGTCACATACGGAGGACGCGTCGGCGACCAGCGCGCGTACCAGCGCCTGCACGACCTCGATCTCGCTCTGGAGCGCACGAAACCCCAGCTGAGCACCGTGCCCGGAGGACCCGCCGAGTGACCTCCACCATCAGCCCCACCTCGCTCTCCCCGACCTCCCGCCAGATCTGGAACCGCAGCCGCGGGCTGCTGCTCGCCCTCGTCATCCTGCTGGCCGCCGGTGTCACCCTGGCCGTCCTGCGCTCCGGCGATCAGCACGGCCGCCTCGACCCCCGCTCCGCCGACCGGTCCGGCAGCCGCGCGGTCGCCGAGCTGCTCACCAGCGGCGGTGTCTCCGTCGAGGTGGCCACCACACTGGACGAGGCCGCCACCAGGTCCGGCTCCGATACGACGCTCCTGGTCACGGACCCCGATCTGCTGACGCCCCACCAGCAGCGGGTACTGCGCGCCGCGATCGCGCCCTCGGCCGGCCGTACCGTACTGCTCGCCCCCGGGACACCCTCCGTGGGCACACTGGCCCCCGGCGTCCGCACCGTCGCCCCCGTACCGGTCTCCGCGCGATCCCCCCGGTGCGCCCTGCCCGCCGCCACCCGGGCCGGCAGGGCCGATCTCGGCGGAGAGCGCTATGTCACCGACGCCCTCGACAGCGACGCCTGCTACCCGACCGACGGGGTGGCCTCCCTTCTCCGGCTGGGTGAAGCCGGCGCGGGCGACATGATCCTCCTGGGCTCCCCCGACATCCTCCTCAACGACCGCCTCGGCCATGAGGGCAACGCGTCGCTGGCCCTCCAACTGCTCGGTTCCCGGCCCCATCTCGTCTGGTACCTCCCTTCGCTCAGTGACCCCTCCGCCGCCGACGGGCGTGACAGCGCTGAAGACGGTGGCGGCAGTGACTTCCTCGACCTGATCCCTTCCGGCTGGCTCTGGGGGACCTTCCAGCTCTTTCTCGCCGCGGTGCTCGCGGCCGTCTGGCGTGCCCGCAGACTGGGCCCGCTCGTGGCCGAGCGCCTTCCCGTGGCCACCAGGGCCTCCGAGGCCGCAGAGGGCCGCGCCCGTCTCTACCGCAGGACGAACGCCCGGGATCACGCCGCGTCCGCCCTGCGTTCGGCCGCCCGCGAGTGTCTCGCCGCCCTCCTCGGCGTGCCTCCCAAGGAGGCCCACGCCCCCGAAACCCTGCTCCCTCCCGTCTCCGCGCGGATCCCCTCCACCGCGCTGGACCCGCCCTCTCTCCTCTTCGGCCCGGCGCCGGCCGACGACTCCGCTCTCATCCGCCTGGCGGACCAACTCGACGCCCTCGAAAGAGAGGTACGCACCTCATGAGTGCCCCGACCGCACAGACCGCCGGGAAAACCACGACCACCGAGAAGGCGGCCAGCGCGGACAGCGCCCGTGCTTCCCTGGAGGCCCTGCGCTCCGAGATCGCGAAGGCGGTGGTCGGCCAGGACCCCGCCGTCACCGGGCTGGTCGTCGCCCTTCTCTGCCGCGGCCACGTCCTTCTCGAAGGAGTCCCCGGTGTCGCGAAGACCCTGCTCGTACGGGCCCTCGCGGCATCCCTCGAACTCGACACCAAACGCGTCCAGTTCACTCCGGACCTGATGCCGAGCGACATCACCGGATCTCTCGTCTACGACGCCCGGACCGCCGAGTTCTCCTTCCAGCCCGGCCCGGTGTTCACCAACCTGCTGCTGGCGGACGAGATCAACCGCACGCCGCCGAAAACCCAGTCGTCGCTTCTGGAAGCGATGGAGGAACGCCAGGTCACGGTCGACGGGACAGCACGTCCGCTGCCCGATCCCTTCCTGGTCGCCGCGACACAGAACCCGGTCGAGTACGAGGGCACCTACCCCCTTCCCGAAGCCCAGCTCGACCGCTTCCTCCTCAAGCTGACCGTGCCTCTGCCGTCACGAGAAGACGAGATCCATGTCCTGACCCGACATGCGGAAGGCTTCAATCCGCGCGACCTCCACGCAGCGGGGGTACGGCCCGTCGCCGGGCCCGCCGACCTGGAAGCCGCCCGGGATGCCGTGGCCAGGACAACCGTCTCGCCCGAGATCGCGGGCTATGTCGTCGATATCTGCCGTACCACTCGTCAGTCCCCCTCACTCGCCTTCGGCGTCTCGCCCCGAGGCGCCACTGCCCTGCTCTCCACCGCCCGCGCCTGGGCCTGGCTCACCGGCCGGGACTACGTCATCCCGGACGATGTGAAGGCCCTGGCACTCCCTACCCTCCGCCACCGCGTCCAACTGCGGCCAGAGGCCGAGATGGAGGGCGTCACCGCCGACTCCGTCATCACCGCGATCCTCGCCCAAGTCCCCGTCCCCAGGTGAGGCGTTGAACCATGGCCCTCACCGGACGAACCGCGCTGCTCGCCGCCCTCGGCTCCCTCCCCGTCGGCATCCTCGCCCCCAGCTGGGCGGGAATCCTTGCCGTGAATGCGCCCCTCTCAATCGCCATTCTGTGCGACTACGCCTTGGCAGCACCAGTCAAATCGCTCCGGTTCACTCGAAGCGGTGACACGTCAGTTCGACTGGGAGAGAGCGCGGATGTCCACCTCACTGTCACCAACCGCGCAGGTCGCAGGCTACGTGCCCGGCTCCGGGACGCCTGGGAGCCGAGCAGTTGGATCACCGGAACCGAGCAGAGCCGTTCCCGTCACATGTTGACGGTTCCCGCCGGTGAGCGACGCCGCGTGACCACCGTCCTACGGCCCACCCGCCGGGGCGAGCGCCACGCGCAGCGGGTCACCGTCCGCTCGTTCGGCCCGATGGGGCTGGCCGCGCGCCAGGGCAACCACGAGGTGCCGTGGGCGGTGCGTGTGCTTCCGCCGTTCACGAGCCGCAAGCATCTGCCGTCGCGGCTCGCCAGGCTTCGAGAACTGGACGGCCGCACCAGCGTGCTGACGAGAGGCGAGGGAACCGAGTTCGACAGCCTTCGCGCTTACGTGCCGGGGGACGATACGCGGTCCATCGACTGGCGGGCGACGGCACGGCAGTCAGCGGTGGCGGTACGCACCTGGCGCCCCGAACGCGACCGTCACATCCTGATCGTGCTCGACACCGGCCGCACCTCCGCCGGCCGGGTGGGTGATGTCCCTCGTCTCGACGCGGCGATGGACGCGGCGCTTCTCCTGACCGCCCTGGCTTCACGGGCCGGCGACCGGGTGGATCTGCTCGCCTACGACCGCCGCGTCCGAGCGCGGGTCCAGGGGCGCTCGGCGGGGGATCTCCTGCCCGCCACGGTGAACGCGCTCGCGACTCTGGAGCCCGAGCTGGTGGAGACGGACGCCCGAGGGCTCAGTGCGGCCGTCCTCAAGAGCGCCCCACGCCGATCGCTGGTCGTTCTCCTCACCGGCCTCGACGCGACCGCGGTCGAGGAGGGGCTGCTCCCTGTCCTCCCCCAGCTCACTCGCCGCCACTCCGTGGTCGTCGCCTCGGTGTCCGATCCGCACATCCAGGCGATGAGCGCGGCACGTGGCACAGTGGACGCGGTCTACGAAGCCGCCGCCGGCACCCAGTCACAGACCCGGCGTCGACGGACGGGGGAGCAGTTGCAGCGTTATGGAGTCTCCGTCGTGGATGCCTCCCCGGACGGTCTCGCTCCTGCGCTGGCGGATACGTACCTCGCGTTGAAGGCTGCGGGGCGTCTCTGAGGACGGCAGGGATGTCACTGGCCCGGGGAAAGCGCAAAGGGAGACCGGAACCGGGCCGGTGAAGTCCCGGCAGGCGCTCCAAAAAGGCCCTGAACGCAGAAATGCCCCGCACCAGATACCTGGTGCGGGGCATTCCCACAATGATTGTTCGGCGGCGTCCTACTCTCCCACAGGGTCCCCCC
>NZ_JBIBBW010000010.1:118537-150586 GCF_042900885.1 Streptomyces sp. NPDC012835 | reverse complement strand
ACGCTGTTGAGTTCTCAAGGAACGGACGCTTCCTTTGTACTCACCCACAGAACATTTTCTGGGGCTTTCCTCCGGGCGCTTCCCTTCGGTGTTTCGTTCTTGCGTTTCAAACTCTACCAGGGCTTTTCGTTCTTCCTGACCACCGTTCCGCAGACATGCAAAAGCGGAACCACAGTTAGGATCAAGACTTGATAGATGCCGCCGACCCCCGACTCAAAGTCGCGTTGGGGTCAGGCAGGAGTACGACAGTACAGGCCGCCGGCGGACGCAGGCAAATCGATTCCGGTGTGCCGTCGGCCGCGTCAACCGGCCGCTGTCACGCCGAACCGTCACTTCCTATGACTTACCCTTCTGAACAGCACGCCGTCCCCTCACTGAGGGTGACGGTCGCCCCTTATGTTTCTCCGCCTCCGGGAGGCTCCCCGCATGACTATCGTGACGGCCCCACTCTCCGGACAAGCCATCGGGCTTGCCGCTGTCCCCGATCCGGTCTTCTCGGGCGCGATGGTGGGTCCTGGTACCGCCATCGACCCCGTGCGTGAGCCGGGCGTGGCTGTCTCCCCGGTCGACGGTGTGGTGGTCTCTCTTCATCCGCACGCCTTCGTCGTCGTGGACGCGGAGGGGCACGGCGTGCTGACGCACCTGGGCATCGACACCGTGCAGCTCAACGGCGCCGGGTTCGACCTGCTGGTCAACAAGGGCGACACCGTCACACGGGGTCAGGAGATCGTGCGCTGGAACCCGGCCGCGGTGGAGGAGGCCGGCAAGTCGCCCATCTGCCCCGTTGTCGCGCTCGAGGCGACGGCGGACTCGCTGTCCGAAGTCCGCGAGAGCGGCGAGGTGACGGGCGGCGACGCTCTCTTCGGCTGGCAGTGAGTCCGGTGACGTACGTCAGGGACGGGCGCGCGGCGCTCGTCGTTCATTCAACGCGGCGACCGGGTCGCCGCATAACCGGGGACGGGTGAGATGGAGACAACGCTGCGAGGCGTCGGGGTCAGTCACGGAGTGGCGATCGGCGAGGTCCGGCACATGGGGACCGCGGTGCTGGAGCCGCCGGCCAAGCAGATCCCCGTCGAGGACGCGGAGCGCGAGCAGAGCCGTGCCCACCAGGCCGTGGAGGCCGTGTCGGCCGATCTGATCGCCCGGGGCAACCTGGCGGGCGGCGAGGCGCAGGCCGTGCTCGAAGCGCAGGCCCTGATGGCTCAGGACCCCGAGCTGATGGCCGACGTCGAGCGCAGGATCGCCGTCGGCAGCACGGCCGAGCGTGGCGTGTACGACGCGTTCGCCTCGTACCGCGCGCTGCTGGCCAACGCCGGGGAGTACCTCGCGGGGCGGGTCGCGGACCTGGACGACGTGCGGAACCGTATCGTCGCCCGGCTGCTGGGCGTTCCGATGCCCGGCGTCCCCGACAGCGACGAGCCGTATGTGCTGATCGCCCGTGATCTGGCCCCCGCCGACACGGCGTTGCTCGACCCGGCGCTGGTGCTCGGCTTCGTGACGGAGGAGGGCGGCCCCACGAGTCACAGCGCGATTCTGGCGCGGGCGCTCGGCGTGCCCGCGGTCGTGGCGCTGCCGGGCGCCGGCGAGATCGCCGAGGGCACGGTGATCGCGGTCGACGGGAGCACCGGTGACATCTTCGTCTCCCCGGGAGCCGAGAAGCGGGCGGAGCTGGAGCGGTCCGCCGCCGAACGCCGGGCCGCGCTGACCGCGTCGTCCGGGCCGGGTGCGACCTCGGACGGTCACAAGGTGCCGCTGCTGGCCAACATCGGTGGTCCCTCGGATGTCGCGGCGGCCGTCGCGGCGGGCGCCGAGGGCGTGGGGCTGTTCCGTACCGAGTTCCTGTTCCTGGACGACAGCAAGCAGGCGCCGTCCGAGGAGAAGCAGGTCGCCGCGTACCGCGCGGTGCTGGAGGCGTTTCCCGAGGGGCGGGTGGTCGTGCGGGTGCTCGACGCCGGCGCTGACAAGCCGCTGGACTTCCTCACCCCCGCCGACGAGCCCAACCCGGCGCTCGGCGTCCGTGGGCTGCGGAGTCTGCTCGATCACCCGGATGTGCTGCGGACCCAGCTGACCGCGCTGTCCAAGGCGGTCGCCGGGCTCCCGGTGTACCTGGAGGTCATGGCGCCCATGGTGGCCGACCGCACCGACGCCAAGGCGTTCGCCGACGCCTGTCGCGAGGCGGGGCTGAACGCGAAGTTCGGCGCCATGGTGGAGATTCCGTCGGCCGCTCTGCGGTCGCGCTCCATCCTCCAGGAGGTCGAGTTCCTGTCGCTGGGGACGAACGACCTCGCCCAGTACACCTTCGCCGCCGACCGGCAGGTCGGTGCGGTGTCGCGTCTCCAGGACCCGTGGCAGCCGGCGCTGCTGGACCTGGTGGCGCTGTCCGCCGAGGGCGCCCGGGCCGAGGGCAAGAGCTGCGGTGTGTGCGGGGAGGCCGCCGCCGATCCGCTGCTCGCCTGTGTGCTCACCGGTCTCGGTGTGACGTCGCTGTCGATGGGCGCGGCGTCGATCCCGTACGTGCGGTCGGCCCTGGCGCAGCACACGCTGGCGCAGTGTGAGCGCGCCGCTTCCGCCGCGCGTGCCGCGGACACCGCCGAGGAGGCCAGGTCGGCCGCGCAGGCGGTGCTGTCCGGCGAGTGAGCCGGTCGGTCCTGGTGGGTGGGGCTCCGATCGGGGCTTCCGGAGGGGCTTTTCGCCGTGTTTCGCGGCGGAAAGCCCCTCTGTCGTCGGCGGTCGCGGGTCAGTGGTGGGTGCCGGTGTCCTCCTCGCCGAGGTCGAAGCCCGCGTGGTACTCCGCGCCGGGCTCGGGAGCGAGCGGCTCGCCGGTGTCCGCGTCGGTGCAGTAGGCGCTGAAGACCTCGCCCTCGGTGAGCGGCACGAGGCCGCCCCGGCGCAGGCGCCAACCGCGGAGCCGGTCCGGGGTGCCGGGCGCTGTCGTGCGGAGCACCACTCCCCCGGCGGTCTCCAGGGCGATGCCGGTGGCGAGCACGCTGACGAATTCGGCGCCTTCGGCCGAGTCGAACCCGGCCGGAGCCTCGTCGGACCCGGCGGGCGCCTCGTCCGGGCCGGTGCGGGGCGCGGGCCGGTGGGTGTGGAGGACGGCGAGGAGCTGTTCGTCGGCGGCGGGGACGCTGCACACCAGGTGGTGGCTGCCGGGGCCCGCGCCTTCGATCAGGCGCAGCAGGAGTTGGGAGGCGCGGTCGAAGGCCGCGCCCCCGATGTCCTGTCCGCAGTCGGCGCACACCCCGAGGTCGGCCAGCAGCGTGGTCGTGTACTCCCAGGTGGCCCTGCGGACCGCGATGTTGATGAGCTGGGGGATCAGGGCGTCGAGGGGCTGGCCGGTGTAGCGGACGGCGGCTCCGCTCGTGGGGATGACCGCGGTGAAGCGGCTGCGGCCGGCCGCGCTGTCCGGGTCGAGTCCGGCGTCCGCGCAGAACTCCCCGTACTCCTCGGGGTCGAAGAGGGCGACGGTGGTGTGCAGCCCCTGGGAGGCCAGGGATTTCAGCAGGGCGTCGATCTCCCGGAGGTAGGCGGCGTGGTCGTCGAAGGTGAAGGTGCGGTACCGCCGCATGGCGGTGAAGTCCCGCTCGTCGGCCAGCAGGCCGACGATGCCGGGGACTTCGCGGCGCAGCCTGCGCCGCATGCTGTTGTCCGGTCGTCCGCCGTGGTCCTGGTGTGCCATGACTCCCCCTGAGTACAGTCGATCAATGCTCACTCAGAGTAGTCGTGGGGTCGGACAGTGGTGGCTCGGTGTGGTCAGCGGCGGGTGCGGGCGAGGTTCTCGTAGAAGCGCAGCAGTTCGATGTCGTCCACGGATCCGGGGTTGACGGCGTGGTCGGGCGCGGTGCCCTGGAGGAGGCGTTTGACGGGGACTTCGAGGCGTTTGCCGGTGAGGGTGTGGGGGACGGCGGGGACTTCGATGATCTCGTCCGGGACATGGCGCGGGGAGAGCTGTTCGCGGATCGTGCGGCGGATCCGGTCGCGCAGCGCGTCGTCGAGGACGGCGTCCGCGGCGAGTTGGACGAAGAGGGGCATCCAGTAGCCGCCGTCGGCCTCCTCGACGCCGATGACCAGGGATTCGCGGATCTCGGGGAGGCGTTCGACTGTTTCGTAGATGTCGGCGGAGCCCATCCGGACGCCCTGGCGGTTCAGGGTGGAGTCGGAGCGGCCGTGGATGACGACGCTGCCCCGGTCGGTGATCGTGATCCAGTCCCCGTGGCGCCAGACGCCGGGGTACATGGCGAAGTAGCTGTCGTGGTACCGCCGGCCGTCGGGGTCGTTCCAGAAGCGTACGGGCATGGAGGGCATGGGGTTGGTGACGACGAGTTCGCCGACGTCGCCGGTCACGGGCCGGCCCTGCGGGTCCCAGGCCCGGAGGTCCGTTCCCAGGCAGGCGGCCTGTAGTTCCCCGGTGTGCACGGGGAGGGTGGGTACGGCTCCGGCGAAGCAGCTGCACACGTCGGTGCCGCCGCTGACGGAGGCGATCCACAGGTCGTCCGCGACCTCGTCGTGGAGCCAGCGGAATCCGTCGGGCGGCAGCGGGGAGCCGGTGGTGGCGACGCAGGCGACGCGGGAGAGGTCGTGGTCGCGGCCGGGGTGCACGGCCGCTTTGCGGCAGGCCATGACGTACGCCGCCGAGGTGCCGAAGAGGGTGGTGCCGGTGCGTTCCGCGATGCCCCACTGGGCGTCGACGGAGGGGAAGCCGGGGCTGCCGTCGTACAGCACGATCGTGGTGCCGGTGAGCAGGCCGGAGACGAGGAAGTTCCACATCATCCAGCCGGTGGAGGTGTACCAGAAGAAGCGGTCCTCGGGGCCGAGGTCGCAGTGCAGGCCGATCTGTTTGAAGTGCTCCAGCAGGATGCCGCCCTGGGACTGGACGATCGCCTTGGGCAGTCCGGTGGTGCCGGAGGAGTAGAGGACCCACAGGGGGTGGTCGAAGGGGACCTGTTCGAAGACCGGTGCGGTGTCGTCGTGACCCTCGGTCAGCTCGGCCCAGGTGAGGGCCCCTTCGGGCGCGGGGGTGCCCAGGAGCGGTACGTGGACCACGGCCCGCAGGGTGGGCAGTTCGCGGCGGAGGTCGGCGACCGTCCGTGTCCGGTCGTGTTCCTTGCCGCCGTAGCGGTAACCGTCCACGGCGAACAGCACGACGGGTTCGACCTGCTGGAAGCGGTCGAGGACGCCGCGGGCGCCGAAGTCGGGGGCACAGGAGGTCCAGACCCCGCCGACGGCGGCGGTGGCGAGGAGCGCGGTGACGGCCTGCGGGATGTTGGGGAGGTAGCCGCTGACCCGGTCGCCGGGGCGTACGCCGAGGGCGCGCAGTTCGCTCGCGAGCGCGGCGACCTGGCGGCGCAGTTCGTGCCAGCTGACGGGGGTCTGCTCCTGGGTCTCGTCGACGTACAGGAGCGCGGGTTCGTGGGCGCGGGCCGGGTCCTCGGCGGTGCGCAGGGCGTGCTCCGCGTAGTTGAGGGTGGCGCCGGGGAACCACTGGGCGCCGGGCATGGCGCGGTCGCCGAGGACGCGTGCGTACGGGGTGGCGAAGCGGACGCCGAACCAGTCGGCGACGGCGGCCCAGAAGGTCTCCAGCTCGTCGACGGACCAGCGGTGCAGCGCCGGGTAGCCGCCTTCGGCAGGGGCTCCGTACCGTTCGGCCGCCCAGCTCTGGAAGCGGGTGACGGCCGCGGCGGCGATCCACTCGGGGCCGGGCCGCCAGAGGGCCTCGGGGGTTGCGCTGGTGGTCATGGGGTCGGCTCCCGGCTGGCTCGACGCTGGTGGGGGCGCGGGGTGTGCGCCGGCCGCGGGTGCGCGCGTGGGTGGGCGCGGGACGCGGCTGACACGGACGATGCCATGTGATCGTCCCCGGCACCAGAGGGGGAGCCGGGGCCGGGCGCCCGGGCGGCGGGCGGCGGGCCGGGTGAACGGGAGTTGAACGGGGCCCGGGGGCATCGGCGCCGATGGCAGGGTGAGCGGCATGGACGGTCATGAGCTGGTGCGTTCGATGAAATGGATGGGCTCGGTGCGGGGGCTGCGTTCCGTGCGGTCGGCCTGGCGGGGCCGGCGCGCGGATGCCGGGGCGCTGACTCCGCGTGGCCCTGAGCGGGCGCGGGTGCCGGGGCCGGTGGCCGGCGCTGAGCCATTGCCGGGCGGCGGGACCGTGCGGTTCGCGCGGGCGGAGCTCCAGGTGTGCGTGATGGTGGGCGGCGCCGTGTTCTGGGGGTGGGACGGCGCGGGGCCGCTGCCGTCGTACGGGCTGGCCGGGGCGGCGCCGGAGCCGGATCCGCGGGCCGGGCTGGAACCGGACACGGACGGCGGCTGGCGGGTGGTGTCGGAGCGGGTGACGGTGACGGTCTCGCGGCACGGCGGGGTGGAGGTCCGTACGCCGGGCGGGGTCGTGCTGCGCCGGGAGCTGCCGCCGCGCTGGTGGGAGCCGGTGGCGGGCGGGGCGGCGCGCTGGGTTCAGCGCAGTGAGGTGGCGGCGGACGCGCGGTTCTTTGGACTGGGCGGCCGGGCGTCGGGGCCCCGGCTGCGGGACGGCACGTACCGGTTGTGGAACACGGATCCGGGTGGTGGTTTCGGTCCCGACGACGATCCGCTGTACGTGACGATGCCGGTGCAGCTGGTGGTGGCGGACGCCGGGACCCATCTGGCGTTCCACGACAACTCGTGGGACGGCCGGGTCACGCTGGCCGAGGGTGCGGAGGGGGCGGGGTCCGGGCATGGCCGGCCGGGGACGGCGGAGCTGCGGATGGAGGGCGGGCCGCTGCGCTGCTGGGTGGTGACGGGGACTCCGGCGCGGGTGCTGCGCGGCTGGACGGCGCTGACCGGGGCGCCCGCTGTGCCGCCGTCCTGGGCGCTGGGGCCGCAGCACGCGCGGTGGGGGTTCGGGAGCGAGCGGGAGGTGCGGCGGGTCGTGGCGGGGTACCGGGAGCGGGATCTGCCGCTGTCGGCGGTGCATCTGGACATCGATCACTTCGACGGGCACCGGGTCTTCACGGTCGACCGGGGCCACTTCCCCGATCTGCCGGGGCTCGCGGCCGAGCTGCGCGCGCAGGGGGTGCGGCTGGTCTCGATCGTCGATCCCGCGGTGCGGGCGGAGCGCGGCAACGCGGTGTACGAGAGCGGTGCGCGGGTCGGCGGGGCGGGCGCGTTCGTGCGGGACGCGCGGGGGCGGGAGGTGCGGGGTGAGGTGTGGCCCGGTGAGTGCGGCTATCCGGACTTCACGGATCCGGCGGTGCGCGAGTGGTGGGGCGGGCTGTACGAGGAGCGGTTGGCGCAGGGGTTCGCCGGGGTGTGGCACGACATGAACGAGCCGGTGGCGTTCGTGCCGTTCGGTGATCCGACGCTGCCGCGTTCGGCGGTGCACCGGCTGGAGGGCCGTGGCGGTGACCATCGTGAGGCGCACAACGTGTACGCGCTGGCGATGGCGCGGGCCGGTTACGAGGGTCTGGCGCGGCTGCGGCCGGACGAGCGGCCCTTTCTCTTCTCGCGCTCGGGGTGGGCCGGGATGCAGCGGTACGGGGGCAGCTGGTCGGGTGATGTGTCGACGGGCTGGCCGGGGCTGCGGGCGTCGCTCTCCCTGGTGCTGGGACTCGGGCTGTGCGGTGTGCCGTACTCCGGTCCCGACGTGGGGGGTTTCGACGGCAGTCCTTCGCCCGAGCTGTATCTGCGGTGGTTCCAGCTGGGGGCGTATCTGCCGCTGTTCCGTACGCACGCGGCGATCGACGCGGGGCGCAGGGAGCCGTGGGAGTTCGGTCCTGAGGTGCTGGCGCACGCGCGGGCCGCGCTGGTCGAACGGGAGCGGCTGCGGCCGTACTTCGTGACGCTGGCCCGGCTGGCGCGGCTGACGGGTGCGCCGTACGCGCGGCCGGTGTGGTGGGGGGAGCCGGAGGACCGGGCGCTGCGGGACTGCGGGGACGCGTTCCTGCTGGGCGACGCGCTGCTGGTGGCTCCGGTGCTGGAGCGCGGTGCGGACCGGCGGGCGGTGCGGCTGCCGGGTGGTCGGTGGTACGACACGGTGACGGAGCGGGCGTACGGGGGCCGGGCGCAGGTGTCGCTGGACGCGCCGCTGTCCCGTGTTCCCGTGCTGGCGCGGGCGGGTGCGGTGGTCCCGGTGCTGGACGCCGGGGGGCGGCCGGAGCTGGAGGTGTGGGCGCCGGCCGCCGGGCGCACCGGGGGCGGGCTGGTGGTGCGGGACCCGGGTGACGGGTGGGAAGCCGCCGAGGTGGAGCGGTACGTGTCCCGGTGGGTGGGAGGGGAGGTACGGGTGGAGCGGGTGACGCCCGGCGGCGGGTGGGCGGAGCCGCGGTGGCCGGTGCGAGTGCGGGGCGCGGGGGCGTGAACGGCGGCCTCGGCGGTTCGACGGGCGGGGACTGTATCCGATGGCTCTTTCCGCCGGGCCCCGGAACTGGTAGACGACAGTGCCCATGACAAGACTGAGGGTTTTCCTGCGGTCCCTGGCCGCCTCCGCCGTCGCCCTGCTGACCGTCACGGCCACCGCGCCCGCCGCGCGGGCGCGGTCCGGCCCGGTGGCTCCCGACGAGTTCGTGGCCCTGCGTACGGTCGCGCCGACGATCATCCAGGAGATGCGCTACCCGACACCGCACAACTTCATGGGCGAGCCGGTGGACGGCTACCGGGAGCCGCTGTGCGTCGTCACCCGCGCCACCGCCGAGGCGCTGCGCCGGGCGCAGTCGCGGCTGCTGCGTCAGGGCTACTCGCTCAAGGTGTACGACTGCTACCGGCCGCAGCGGGCCGTCGATCATTTCGTACGGTGGGCGGAGGATCTCCGGGACGAGCGGGCGAAGGCCGAGTTCTATCCCCGGGTGGACAAGTCGCGGCTGTTCGCGGACGGTTACATCGCGGAGAAGTCCGGGCACAGCAGGGGCAGCACGGTGGACCTCACGCTGGTGAGGCTGCCGGCCCGGCCGACGAGGCCGTATGTTCCCGGCGAGCGGCTGCTGCCCTGTCACGGGCCGAAGCAGGCGCGTTTCCCCGACAACTCGGTCGACATGGGAACGGGTTTCGACTGTTTCGACACCCTCGCGCACACGGATGATCCGCGGGTGACCGGTGTCCGGCGGGCGAACCGGGATCTGCTGCGGTCGGTGCTGGCGGGGGCCGGGTTCACTCATCTGCCCGAGGAGTGGTGGCACTTCACGCACCGGCCGGAGACCTTCCCCGACACGTATTTCGACTTCCCGGTGGCGTGGAGTTCGGTGCGCGGGCACTGACCGTGTTCCCGTGGGGGGGCGACACGGCCGTGGCCCGTACCCCGGGTGGTGGGGTACGGGCCACGGCGGCCGTGCGGTGGTGGCGCGGCCGGTCAGGTGGGAGCGTGTTCGCGCTGGAGCGCCGCGCGGGTCATGGCGTGTTCGACGACCGACACCAGTACTTCCTTGACGGACTCGCGGTCGCGGGCGTCGCACATGACCAGCGGGACCTCGGAGTCGAGGTCGAGTGCCGACCGTACGGTCTCGCCCGGGAAGCGGTCGGCGCCCTCGAAGCAGTTGACCGCGACGGTGAACGGGATGCCACGCCGTTCGAAGTAGTCGACGGCGGCGAAGGAGTCAGCGAGCCGCCGGGTGTCGGCCAGCACGACGGCGCCGAGGGCGCCCTGGGCCAGCTCGTCCCAGAGGAACCAGAAGCGGTCCTGGCCCGGGGTGCCGAAGACGTACAGCACCAGGTCCTCGCGCAGGGTGATGCGGCCGAAGTCCATGGCGACCGTGGTGGTCGTCTTCTCCTCGACTCCGTCGACGTCGTCGACCGGCCGGCCCGCCTCGCTCAGTACCTCCTCGGTACGCAGCGGTCGGATCTCGCTGACCGCGCCCACCAGAGTGGTCTTGCCCACCCCGAAACCGCCCGCCACCAGGATCTTCAGCGTTACGGGATCGACCGGACGCGGCCTGTGGCTAGAGCGCCCGAAGACCATTGATCACCTCGCGGAGAATGCTCTCGTCCGGCAGCTCGGCCGGCGGAACGGGACGGGTTACGCGGACGATTTCGTCCTCGACGAGATCGCCGACGAGGACCCGGACCACCCCTACGGGAAGGTCCAGGCTCGCGGCGAGTTCGGCGATCGACTGGGGGCTCGTGTAGCAGCGGTCGACGATCTCCACGTGTTCCGGGGAGAGCGTCTGGTCCCGGCCGGGGTCTGCGGCGGCCGGTTCGCACACGACGAGCGCGATCAGGTCGAGCCGGTGGCGCGACGCGCTGCTGGTGCGGCCTCGCGTCATCGCGTACGGGCGTACGACCGGTCCGGCTTCGCCGTCGAACCAGTGCTGCTGATCCTGATCAGATTCACTCATGTCGGCCCGCTCACCCTCCGGCGGGCAGGCCGGTCCGTGGCGCCGTACCGAGATGGACGCCGACCCTCTTGACCATCAGTGTCATCTCGTAGGCGACCTGTCCGACGTCGGAGTCCGCGTCGGACAGGACGGCCAGACAGCTGCCGTCGCCGGCGGCGGTGACGAAGAGGAACGCGTCGTCCAGCTCCACCACGGTCTGCCGGACGCGGCCGGCGTCGAAGTGGCGGCCGACGCCCTTGGCGAGGCTGTGGAATCCGGACGCGACGGCGGCGAGGTGCTCGCCGTCCTCGCGGGTGAGGTCCTTGGAGGTGCCGGTGGCCAGGCCGTCACCGGAGAGGACCACCGCTTTGCGGATACTGGCGACCCGCTCGACCAGCTCGTCGAGGAGCCAGTTCAGCTCCCCGGCCGCGTTGGGGTCGGTGGAATGGCGTGGTGATGCGTTCGGTGCGGTCATCGACCGTCCCCCTCCGATGTGGTTCCTTGTGTGTCGCCGGAGCCCGCGGTGTCCTCGACATCGTTGTGTCGGCGACCACGCTGCCAGCCCCTCTGGAGCGAGGCCATGCGGCTGCGGACCTCGTCCGCGTCCCGCTCGGGCTCGCGGCCCCCCGCGGGTGCCGGGTCGGTGACCCGGTCCTGAGTGATGTCCCTGAGCTGGGGGGCGAGGCTGGCCTGCCTGACCCGACGGGGCAGCCCGTCGATCAGCGACGGCTGCTCGTCCGCCTGTGCGCGGCGCGAGGTCTGCGTCGGCACGCCCGAGGAGAAGGTACGGCCCGTGCCGCCGGTCGCCGGTTCCTGACCGGGGCGGGTACGGCCCCGGTCGTCGACGCGCCGCCCGCGGTCCGCGACCAGGGTCGGCGGCTTGCGGCGGGGCAGTTCGGGGTCGCCGCCGCGCTCGGGGCCCGCGTCCGGGGCGCCCCGGTCGTAGGGGGAGCGTCCGCGCGGCTCCTGGACGGCGCGGCCGTCGCGGCGTTCGCGGCTGTCGTCGCGCAGCTCGCGGACGTCGTACAGGTCGCGGACGTCGCGTCCGTCGTGGGTGTCGCGGGGCTCCTGGGCGGTGCCGCGCAGCCGTTCGCGGGCGCGGAACAGTCCGCCGCGCTCGCTCTCCGTGTCGTCGATGTCGCCGATACCGTCACCTCCGCCGAGTCCCGGTCCGCTCTCGGTGCCGAGAGCCCCGACCGGTGATTCGAGCTCGACCGGTCCGTCGAGCACGGACGGGCCGCTGCCCAGTCCGGTGGGGACCTGTGCGAGTGCGGTGCGCCTGCCGCCGCCGTTCTCCACGCGTCCCCGGCCCCGCTCGCGTTCGGGGGCGTTCTTGCGGTCGAGCCGGAATCCCATGCCCTCGGTCTCGGGGGCGTCGGTGAGCAGCGCGACGGGCAGGAAGACGATGGCTGTCGTCCCGCCGTACGGGGAGGGCTGGAGGGAGACGCGAACGTTCTGCCGCTGGGCGAGGCGGCTGACCACGAAGAGGCCGAGCCGGTCGGTGTCGGACAGCTCGAACTCGGGTGTCTCGGCGAGCCGCAGGTTGGCGTCGAGCAGGATCTCGGGTGCCATGCCGAGTCCGCGGTCGTGGATCTCCAGGGTGAAGCCGTTGGCGACCCGCTCGCCGTGCACCTGGACGGCGGTGTGCGGGGGCGAGAACACCGTGGCGTTCTCGATGAGTTCGGCGATGAGGTGGGTGAGGTCGGCGACGGCGGGGCCGCCGACACCGATCCTCGGGAGCCGGCGGACCTCGATGCGCTCGTAGTCCTCGACCTCGGCGACCGCGGCGCGCACCACGTCCATCAGCTGGACGGGCTTGCGCCACTGACGGGACGGCGCGGCTCCGGAGAGGATCACCAGGCCCTCGGCGTGCCGGCGCATGCGCGTGGTCAGGTGGTCGAGACGGAACAGGTCGGCGAGTTCCTCGGTGTCCTCCGTGCGGCGCTCCATCGTGTCGAGGAGCGTGAGCTGACGGTGGAGCAGGACCTGGTTGCGGCGGGCGAGGTTGACGAACACCTCGGAGACGCCGCGCCGCAGGTCGGCCTGTTTGACGGCGGCCTCGACAGCCGCGCGCTGAAGGGTGTTGAGGGCCTGGCCGACCTGGCCGACCTCGTCCTTCTCGTAGTCGAGCCGGGGCGCCTCGGTCTCCACGTCGACCGGTTCGCCGGCGGCGAGTCTGCGCATGACGCTGGGCAGGCGTACGCCGGAGACCTCGTGGGCCTCCTTGCGGAGCTGGGAGAGGTCCCTGATCAGGTCGCGGCCGACACGCACGGAGACGATGACGGAGATGAGCAGGGCGAGCAGGCCGAGCACGGCGGCGAATCCGACGCGGATGAACACGTCGCGGCGGACGGGGTCGATGTGCTGGCGGTAGAGCGCCGCCGCCTCCTGGCTCTCGTTGGTCAGGTCGCCGAGGACCGAGCCGGTCATGTCCTGCCAGCTTGCGGCGCTGACCGTCTTGGGCGCGTCGGCGGCGCCGGCCGCGATGAGGCGGTCCTCGGCCTGGCGCAGTTCGAGGGTGGCCGGGGTGCGCCAGTACTGCTCCAGCGTGGCCCGGTCGGAGAGCGGCAGGTCGGCGAGGTTCGACTCGTACAGCAGGACGCGGTTGGCGACCAGGTCGGAGGTGCCGCGTACGTCCTCGGCCGTCATCCGGCCCGCCTTCAGCGCGGAGGCGACGAGGGCGTCCTCGCGGGAGAGCATCTCCTTGGCGCGGTCGAGGCCGATGAGCGCGCGGCCCCAGTTGTCGCCGTCCACGTCCTCGTCGCCGTACAGCGAGGCGAGGACGTTGTGACCGGGGTCGACGAGGCGGTTGTAGAACTCCATCGCGCCTTCGCGGGTGATGGTGCTCTCGTCGACGGAGCGGCGCATCAGCGCGAGGCCGTCCAGGGTGTCGAGGAGGTGGGACAGCCGGTCGGAGGTGATGCCGTCCATCCGGTCGCGGACGCCGGAGGCGGCGTTGCGCTTGACGCGGTTGAGGGCGCGGTCCGTGTCGGTGCGGCGGCTGCGCAGTTCGGTGAGCGAGTCCGCCGCCCGGGGGTCGGCGAGGTAGATCAGTGTCTGTCTGCGCTCGCTCTGGAGGTTTCTGATCGAGTCCTCGACGGGGCGGCCGATGGTCTTGATGGCGTAGCTCACGTCGATGAGCTGCTTGGCTTCGGATCCGGCGAGCGTGGTGGCCAGACCCCAGAGGACGCTGAGTCCGATGAGCGGCACGAGCAACAACGCCACGATCTTCCGGCGGATGGACTTCCCGCGAAAGCGCATGGCCTCCCCCTGGTCGAACCCCGCCGGGGCGGGAGATGCGTGGAACCCCGCCTGTCGCGGGGGTACTCAGTCAGCAAACGGCGCGAGCCTACTACTGTCACACCGGCAACTCGAAGACACGTCCGGATGTTTTTCGGCCGTCCACAGCCGACTTGATCATCAGTTGTCCCGGTATTCCACCAGTTGACTTCAGCCACGGGGCGTCGGGAGAACGGACAGGCCAGCAGGTACTGGGCAGCGGGGATGGCCGAAATCATTCGGTCATGAGGTCCGACGGGAATCTTTCGACGTGGCTATTCGTCCTTGTGTGCGGTGATCAGGGGGACGTTGGGAGCACTGCGGGCGGTTCGCACATCACATTCGGCGCCATTTCGTTTCCGGGGCCGGCGTGAAGCGCTTGAACCGGGGCAGTCACCCTTGAGTCGGTCAGTGGTGGGGAGTGACGGTCCATGAAGACGGACGAGCGGCGGGTTGCCGCGGCGGCGGGCGGGGTCGAGAGAGTTTCACGGGCGCTCTGGGTGGAGGAGCCGGCGGCGCGCTACCGGATGCCCGATCCGGTCAGGACGGCCGCGGTGCGGGCGGTGATCATCGCCTCGGTGACACTGATTCAGGCCATGGTCGCGTTCCTCAGCACGCTCGCGGGCTCCTGGCTGGCCTTTCCGATGGTGCTGAGCAGTGTGGCGTCCACGGTGGGGGCGACCTGGAGCGTGCTGGACGTGTGGGTGACCCGTCAGGTGTGGAACCAGCGCCACGGCGTGGTGTCCTCGCCCAGCAGTACGGCGCGTCAGCTGCGCCGCGAGCGGCGCGTGGCGCGGCGGGCCGCCAAGCGGGCGGCCCGCGAGGAGGCGCGGGCGGGGCGCGGGGCGCGGGCGCGCGGCCGCGCGGCGCCGGGGAGCGCCGCGGTGACGGCACCGGAGACCGGCGGCGCGGCCGGGGAGGTCGCCGCGTCCCGGGCATCCTTGGCGTCGGTGGTGCCCGGGACGTCCGGGGCCGCCGGGGCGTCCCGCATATCCGCCCCGGCGCGGCAGCCGGGGGTCAGCGGTCCCCGGCAGGCTCCGGCGTCCGTTTGAACATCCGCGTGGCGGTGATCTCCCCGTGCACGGTCTCCCCGTCCGGGTCCCGCTGCGGCAGTCCGGGGCGCAGATGCTCCTCCACGCTGATGTACTTCAGTCCCGCCCGCAGGTCCGCGTCGTTGCGCAACCGGATCACCAGCGGGAACTCGGCGAGCGCCGTCGTGTCGAAGAGGCCCGTCGTATAGAGCAGTTGCACCCCCAGCGCGTCCGAGACGGCCCGCTGGAGCTCCAGCAGATAGGTGGCGTTGGCCCGGCCGATCGGGTTGTCGAGGAAGAGTGTGCCGGCGTGCCGGTGCTTGTCGCGCCCCCGGTCGTTGCTGCGCAGCGCCGCCATGGTGCAGTACAGCGCGATCGCTGCGGTGAGCAGCTGGCCGCCGGAGAAGACATCGCCCATCTGCCCGACCGGGACGCGCTCGGCACGCAGCACGGCGTCGGGCTTGAGGATCTCCACCGCGATGCCCTTGGGCTGCAACGCCGCCTGGACACCGCGCAGCAGCAGCGACATGCCGTCCCTGCGCAGATCGGAGTTCTTCTTCAGGGCCGCGCGGGTCGCCTCGTCCACGACCTCGCCGAGCCGCTCGGTCAGAGTCACCCGGTCCGGCTCCTCGAAGCGGATCCGCAGGAACTCCTGCCCCGACCACTCCCCCAGCCCCTCGGGCAGCCGGGAGAGCCGCTGCGCCGAACGCAGCGTCGTCAGCGCGGACTCCACCAGGCCGCGCAGCCGGTCGACGATGGAGTCGCGGTTGCGCTCCAGCTGCGCCAGCTCGTCGGTGAGGACCCGCAGCCTGGGCGCGAACGCCTCCGCCCAGGAAGCCGCGTGCTCGGGCAGCGCGGACGCCGGCAGTTCCCGGATCTGCTGCCTGGCCGGGGTGCGGACCTGCTCGTAGCGGGTCGAGTTGGCGTGCCGTACGAGAACGTCACAGGTCTCGCGTACGGCGCCCTCCGCCGCCGAGAGGTCGGAGGCGCAGCCGCGCAGTGAGCGGCGGGCCTCGGCGGTGGACTGGCGGGCCTCCTCCAGCGTGCCCGGGTACGGCTCCGGCTGCTGCGGCGCCGCCTCGTCGCCGCCGTCGTCCGCCACGGTGCCGCGCAGCAGGTCGCGCAGGAGAGCGGCCGTCTCCTCGAAGCCGCCGACCGCGTCCTCGGCGGCCCGGTGGGCGTGCAGCAGCTCGCCGTGCGCGGCGCGCGCGCTCTCCAGCGCCTCGGTCCGCACGGCCAGTTCGGTGGTGGCGGTGCGCAGCAGCGTCTGCGCCTGATCGGCGTCGGCGGGGATCCGCTCCTCGGGCAGCTCGGTGTGCGCCTCGCCGTCCTCGGGGGCCAGGCGCTCGGCCTCGCCCCGGAAGCGGCCCAGCTGCTCGCTCGCGGTGGAGGCCCGCGACTCCAGCATCTGGACGAGGGCCTCCGCGCGGGCCGCGGCGGCCTGCCGGGAGGGGCCGTCGGCGCCGTCGGTGGATTCGAGGAGCTGTGCGGCGCGGGTGCGCACCTTGTTGGTGAGCCGGTCCAGCTCGGCGAGGGCGGCGCTCTCGTCGCTCTCCGCACGGGCCTGTTCGGCACGCAGGTCGGCGCCGACCCCGACCTTCTCGTACAGCTGGGAAGCGGCGCGGTACGCCTCGCGCAGGGCGGGCAGCGAGGCGCGCGGGGTGCCCGGGTCGGGCGCGGGGATGTGCTCCGGCGCGCCGGCGATCTCGGCGCGCTCGGCGCGCAGGGCGCGGGCGGTGCGGCGGGCGTCGTCGCCGGCGCGCTGAGCGGCCCTGCGGTCCTCGTCGGCGGCGCGGGCGCGCTCCAGACAGACCGCGGCGCGGGCCTCGTACTCCGCGGCGTCGTCGGTCAGCTCACGGAGCTTGGCCTGCCAGCCGGAACGTTCGCGGAGCCGGTGCGCGAGACCGGACAGGACATCGGCCGCGCGGCGGGCGCGCTGGGCGGTCTCCTGGCGTTCGTCGCGTACCCGAGCGGTGTCGGCCGCGGCCTCCTCGGCCTCGGCCCGTACCGTACGGGCCTCGGCGAGCGCGGCGTCGGCGCTCCGCGCGGCCTCCTCGGCCGCCGTCGCGCCCGCCGCCAGCTCCGTGAGCATGCCGGGCGGGCAGTCGGCGCGCCAGGAACCGAGCCTGGCCGCGAGCGAGCGGTCACCGGAGAGCCGGGCGGCGAGCGCGCGGATCTCCTCGTCGCGGGCGGCGGCGCGGCTGCGCAGCGCGTGCCGCTCCTCGTCGGCGGCGTGCTCGTCGTGCATCGCCGGGTTCGGCGGGACGAGGAACACCCCGTCGTCGGCCGTCTCCGGCGCCGGTACGGGAGCCAGCAGGGCGGCGGCGGTGCCCACCGCGACCGTGGAGCGGGGCAGCAGAGCGGCGCCGGAGAGCGCCTCACGGGCCCGCACGTGCGAGTCCGGGTCGGTGATCACGACGCCGTCGACCAGCTCCGGCCGCGCCGCCAGCACGGCGGCGTGGTCGGCGGGGTCGACGGACTGGGCGAGATAGCGCCACCCGGGCAGGGCCGGGATGCCGTGCTCACCGAGGAACTCGACGGTCGCCAGCACATCCGGCCCCGGCGGCAGCAGCCCGCCGTCGCCGAGCGCGCCGAGAATCCGCGCGTCGTCGGCGGCGGCGGTGCGCAGCTCGAAGAGATGACGCTCGGCGGAGGTGACGCTCCGGTCGAGCAGCTCGCGCAGCTCGTCGGCGTACCGGTCGAGATCCTCGGCGCTCAGCCCGCCCTGAGCGCTCAGCACGCCGTGCGCGCCGCGCACCGGGGTACCGGCGCCGGGCGCTGCGTCCTCCGTACCGGCCCGCTGCCCCGGGAAGGTGGCGGAGGCCCCGGCCGGGGCGGGCAGACTCAGCAGCTCCGCGAGGCGCTCGTCCCTCGCGATGGACGCGGCGGCCCCGCGCTCGGCGTCGTACGCCTGCCGCGCGGCCCGGGCTCCGTCCACGGCGCGGGCGGCGGCCAGTTCGGCGCGGGACTCCGCCGAAGCGCTCTCCCTGGCCAGCTCGGCGGCGGAGCGAGCGGCGTCGCGGGCCGTGTCCCAGGCGGCCACCGCGGATTTCTCGGCGTCGCTCGCGGCGAGCGCGGCGCGCGCCGGGTCAGCGTCCGGCGCGGTGTCGTCCAGCCAGCCCGCCCGTACCGCCTCGGCGGTCTCCTGCTCCACCTCGGCGAGGCGCTGGCGCAGATGCCCGGCCTCGCTGCGGGCTCGCTGCGCCTCGGTGGCGGCGGACGTGGCGTCGCGATGGGCCGCCTCGCCCGACTCCTGGAGCGTGGCCGAGCGCTCCTCCTCCTCGTTCGCCAGGCGCTCGCCCTCCTCGGCGGCGGCGTGCAGCGCCCGGACGAGATCGGCCGCCGCGGTGGCACGGGCGGCCAGCGCGGGCGCGGCGTCCCGCTCCGCCTCCCGGATCGCGACGGCCACGCGCGCGGACCGGTCGGCGGCGGCGCGGTGGCGCAGCACGTTCTCGGCGGCCTGCCAGGCCGAGTGGAGAGTACGGGCCTCGGTCAGCTCACGGCGCTGGGCCGCGGCGCGCTTCTCGGCTGCGGTCAGCGCCAAGGAGGCGTGCCGGTAGGCCAGTTCGGCGGCGATCAGCGCGCCGCGGCCGCGTTCCTCCTCCGCGGCGGTCACGGTGTGGGCGGCCGCGGTGACCCGCTGGGCGAGATCCGCGGTCCGTCCGCGCTCCTCGTCGGAGCGGGCCGCGAGCCGCCGTACGAGCGTACGGCCCCGGCGCTCGGCGCCCGCGTGGACGTCACGGGCACGCGCGCGGGTCCCGGTGGCCTCGACGATCCGGCCGAGCAGGTCCACGGAACCGGCCGTGAAGTCACGCTCCGCCGTGAGTTCGGCGCGGCGGCCCAGCTTGTTGCCGAAGCCCCCCACGAGGTCGGCGAGCCCGTCGGTGTCCCGGGTGTCGGTGACCGCGCGCAGCAGGAGATCGGTGAAGTCGGAGTCCTTCTTGACCGCGAAGAGGCCCGCCGCCTCACCCTCGTCGGCGTTCATCTCCCGCTGGTAGCGGAAGAGTTCCGGGTCGAGGCCCAGCTCGCCCAGGTGCTCGTTCCAGCGGTCGTGGATCTCCTCCCAGTGGATGTCGAGATGCGGATAGACCTTGCCGGCCTCGGTGATGGCGTCCCGGAAGCCCTTCATCGTGCGGCGCCGGCCCCGGGCGCCGGAGACGCCTTCGACCGGCGGCCGTACGGCGGTGGACTCCGCGACCGGCAGGGAGTCCAGGCTGAGCCCGGGCCCCGGCCGGAAGGAGTACCAGCCCTCGGCGAACTTGCGCGGGTCGTTGGAGACCTGCCTGCCGCGCCACTCACTGGCCTTGCCGACCACGACCAGTTCGCCGGTGAGGGTGTGCTGCCACTCCAGGGCGACGTGTCCGCAGTCGTCGGCGAGGAGGAACTTGCGCAGCACTCCGGAGCTGGCGCCGCCGAGCGTGTTGCGGTGGCCGGGCAGCATCACCGAGAAGATCAGCTTGAGCAGCACGGACTTGCCGCCGCCGTTCTCCAGGAAGAGCACCCCGGCCGGAGCCGGGCGGCGCGGCGGACCCACCGGCTCCTCCTCGAAGAACTCCGCCTGGGTGGGGGCGGGGTGGGGCACGGGCGCGCCCACGCCGCGCAGATCGAGCACGGTGTCGGCGTAGCGCGCACCGGCGGGGCCGATGGAGTAGAGGCGGACCCGGGACAGCTCGTACATTTCGGCGGACTCTCGTCGTGGGGTGAGGTGGGGTGAGGTGGGGTGAGGTGAAGTCGGGTGGGGTCAGCTGGCGGGGAGGGTGAAGCGGGGTCAGATGGCGGGGAGGTGCGGTGGGTCCGCGGGGCGCGGGCGCGGCTCGGTCGTCAGCTCGCGTGGAACGGGAGTCCCGCGTCGGCCGCCAGCTCCAGGTCGTCCCCCTCCGGCGGCGGCAGCAGCGTCGCCGAGCCGTCGCTCACCGGCACCACGCCCAGCTCCAACAGCTCGGCCATGGCCGCGTGGCCCGCCATGTCGCGAACCTGGAGCTGATAGCGGGCGGTGGTGCGGTAGGCGCCCCCGGCGTCGTCACCGGTCCGCTGGAGGAATCCGGAGTCGGTGAGGAACGCGACCGCCTTGCCGATGATGCCCGTCGTGGAACCCGCCAGCCTGCGGGCGTCCTTGGTCGCGCCGGTCGAGCTGCGCCTGGCGTAGATGCGCCAAGCGGCCTCCAGACCGGGCGCGTCGGTCGACGGGTCGGTGTTCTCGCCCTGCTCCTCCGCCCGTTCCTCCAGCCTGCGGCACGCCTGGCGTACGAAGGCGTCCACGCCGTTGACGGTGATCCGGCCGATGTATCCGTCGTCCGCGAGGTCCTCCGGGCGGGGGAAGGCGAGCGCCGCGACGGCGAGATGGGCCAGGCCGTGCAGGAAGCGGTCGGCGGAGTCGGGAGAGGCGCGCCGGGCGTAGTCGCCCATGCGGACCGCGAAGACCGAGTCCTCGCCCGCGGTCACGGCCATCCCCGCGCGCGCCGAGACCTCCAGGACGACCAGGCCGAATCCGGTGGCGACGGCGTCGGCGACGCGGGCGAAGGCGGGGTCCTCGCGGTAGCGGCGCAGCAGGTCGGCGTATTCGGCGTCGCGGGCGGGCAGCAGCTTGGGCTGAAGCCCGAAGGAGACCAGACGCGCGGCGTCGGCGGCGTCCGCGGGGGTGACGGGCGCGGTGGGCGCGGTGGGCGCGCCGGCGGAGGTGATGGCGGAGCCGGGCGTCGGAGTGGCGGCCTCCGCCGCGTCCGGGGCGGGAGGATCGCTCCACGCGGCGCGGTGCTCTGCGTGGTGGTCGCTCACGGGTGCGGCTCCTTGGTGCGGTGTCTGGGCGGTGCGGTGCGGTGTCTGGGCGGTGCGGTGCGGTGTCTGGGCGCGGGTGCGGGCGGGTGCTGTTGTGCGTTGTGGTGCGGGGGCCGGGGCCTCCGGAGGCGCATGTCCGGACGGCATGATGTACGGCGCGTGCGGATCGTCGTGTTCCTGCGGGTGCGTCATGCGCCACACATCACGCTTTATTGTCCGGACACGCACCTCCTGCGGCCCCGGCCCCCTCCCGCCGGTGGGCCCCCTCCCGCCGGTGGGCCCCCTCCCGCACCCGCCGGGGTGGGGTGGGTGGGGGCGTGCGGGTGTTGGCTGCCACCGGGGTGAGTTGGGGTGGGTGGGGCCCCTCCCTCGCGTCCGCCGGGGATGGGGGGTGGGAGGGGTACGGGTGGCGTTCCCGCGTTCGGCTGCCCGGGTCCGCTGGCGCCTTCACACCGCCTCCGCCCGGTCCGCCGTCATGCCCACCGCGTCCAGCAGCGCCGTGCCCACGATCAGGTCCGCGCCGCCGAACTCGGGGTCGTCCAGCGGCGTGCCGTCGTCCACCGCGAAGAGGAGGCGCTCCTCGCCCTGCCGGTAGGCGGTGCCCACCGGGGGACTCGCCGCGTGGATGGCCAGCAGGGCCACCAGATAGGGGAGATCGGGGTCGCGGCGGCGGGCTTCGGCCAGCAGGCCGGAGAGGCGGCGCGGGGCGTCGTACTCCAGGGTGAGGAGCTCCTTCGCGCTCGCGAGCTGCTCCTCGCTGAAGCGGCTGTCGTCCGGGGTGGCGATGAGGTCGGGCTCGGGCATCTCCGCGCCCAGGTTCTCCCGCTCGACGGGTGGCGTCAGCAGGAGATCCACCAGGTCCCCGACCCGGACGGCGGTGGGTGTGCGCAGGCCGGTGCCCCGGGCGAAGAAGGCGTCCGTCACCCGGGTCGCCCGCTCGACGGGGAGCGGCAGGAGCGGGGCGACCAGCTGGCCGTACAGATCGAGGCCCGTGTGCGCGGTGGGGCGGGCGAACGCCTGGCGGTCCTGCTCCGCGCGGAACAGCGGCCCCGCCTCCAGCAGCCGGGACTGGAGCTGGGTGTGACGGCGGATGCAGTCCTTGACGATGTCCACCAGCTCGGCCGCGCGGCGCTTGTGTTCGGCGGTCTTCGGGTCGTTGCCGGTCTCGGCCTCGTCGCGCGCCTTGCGGATGTTGGTGAGGATCGCGTTCTCGTGGCGGTAGCGGTCGGCGACGTGGTCGAGGGCCTCGTCGATCATGTCCGGTACGGAGTTGAGCCAGTCGACCGCGCGGACGTTGCGGCGGGTCGCCTCCAGCGTCCTGCGGAGCGTCTCCGCGTACTGCACGGTGCGGTACCGGGCCTGCTCGGCGGCGAGCTGGGCGTCCGCCAGCCTGCCGCGGTTGATGAGCACCTCCAGCTTGACCTCGGCGGCGATCTGCGCGCTGGTGACGTCCGTGTCGAGCGCGCCCACCAGGACGTTGACCGCTTCGTCGGTGGTCCGCAGGAAGACCGTGCCGTCGTGGCCGGGGACCTCTTCGATCAGCTTGAAGTCGTAGTCCCTGCGGGTGTAGACGCCGTCCGTGCCGAACGTGCCGTAGACCGCCCGGAAGCCCCGGTCCACGCTGCCCACGTTGATCAGGTTCTCCAGGACCCAGCGGGCGACGCGCTCGTGCTCCGCGGCCGGGCGGTGCGGAGCCTGGGCCGCGACGCGCGGGAGGAGTCTGGCCACTATCTGTTCGTGGTCGGCCCCGGTGTCGAAGTCCATGTTGAGTGTGACCAGATCGATCGCGGAGAGGGCGACCTCGGCCATCGCGTAGCCGGAGTACTCCCCCGCGAGATTGGCCTTGCGGGTGTCCAGATCGTGCAGCGGAGCGGTGCAGGCGAGCGCCCGGAGCCGCCGCGCGAGCCCTTCATCGGCGGCCGGGCCCTGGGCGGGCCGAGGCCCCGCGCTGAGCTGGGGCGGAACGTATTCCGTCAAGGCTGGCGAAGTCACATCACACAGATTAGGTCCTCGCACCGACAACGGGCGAAACGGTGCTGAACCGGCCGTGGCCAAATCCGCTCGGCGCGGCCTCCGCGCCGTCCAACGGGACGCCGCCGGTTCGTTCTTGACGCGGCGTGCCCGGCGGTCGCAGGCGCGGTGGCTCACCGCGTCGACGCCGGGCGGGAGGCTCGGTGACGACACGCGTATCCGATTCTCCCGCGCGGCACCTGCGTCCCCCGCGCGGGTTCCGTGACGGCGTTACAGCGCGGCGGCGTCCGGGCCCATCCGGCTGCGGACGGCGGTCTGCACCTCGTCCTCCTCGGCCGGGTCGGAGGCGAGCCTGCGCAGCCGCTCCGCCACCCGTACGTCCCCGGTCTCGGCGTGCCGCGCGGCGACCTCCCGGGTGGTCTCCTCACAGTCCCACAGGCATTCGACGGCGAAACCGGTGGCGTACGAGGGGTCGGTGGCGGCGAGGGCCCGCGCCGCGCGGCCCCGCAGCTGCGAGGAGGCGGTCTCGCGGTAGATGTGGCGCAGCACGGGGGCGGCGCAGACGATGCCGAGGCGGCCGGCGCCGTCCACGAGCGTCCACAGCCGCTGGGCGTCGGGGCCTTCGGCCCGTACGGTCTCGCGCAGCGCGCCGAGCACGAGCGGGGCGTCCTTGGCCGTGCCCCGGGCGGCGAGCACCCCGGCGGCGGACGCGCCGAGGGCGTCGGGCCGGTGGACCCAGCCCCTGGCGCGGTCGACGGCCGTGTCACCGGTCATCCGCTCGAACGCGGCGACGGCCGCGTCGGCGACCGTGCGGCTCCGCGCGAGGACGGCCGCTTCGATCAGGTCGAGTACGACGGGGTCGCGGATCTCGGCGAGGTAGTGCAGGGCGGCGCAGCGGGCCCCGTCCTGGCCGCCGCGCGCGGCCTCGACGATCAGGGCACGGTCGTCCGGTCCCGCGACGGCGGTGAGGCAGCGGGCGGCGGGGACGTGCAGCGGGGTGCCGCGGTCCAGCGCCTGCTGCGCCCACTCGAAGACGGCCCGCACGCTCCAGCCGGGGCGCGGTCCGCTCGGTCGCAGCTGGCGCTGCCACCGGTCGAACGAGCCCTGTTCGCCGGCCGCCCTGATCCGGGCGCCGACCTCGGGCCGGGGATCGTCCGCCCACAGCCGCCAGGGCCGGGGTTCGAAGGCGTCCCGGACGGCGGCGGCCAGTTCGGCGTCGCCCTCGGGGCCGGCCGGGAAGCGGGCGAGGACCGGCTCGGCGAGGGAGCGCAGGCCCGTGTCGTCGTCGCGCAGCGCCAGTTCGTCCAGCGCCCAGGCCCAGTTGGTGCCGGTCGCGGCGTAGCGCCTGAGCATCTCCAGGGCGTCGCGCCTGCCGTACGAGGCGAGGTGGCCGAGGACGGCGAGCGAGAGCCCGGTCCTCGACTCCTCGGTGTCGAAGTGGTCCTCGGCCCGGAAGAGGTGGTGCTCCACGGCGTCGAGACCGCCGTGGATGTCCAGGTAGAGCCGGGCGTAGTACAGCGAGCGGTTCTCGACCTGCCAGTCACGCCGGGGGTCGTTCAGGACGCAGTGGTCGAGGGCGGCGAGCGCCTCCGCCCGGGGCGCGGCGAGCGCGTGCAGCGTGCCGTCGCCGCGGCCCCGCTGCAACAGGCCGAGCAGCGTGCCGCTCGGCGCTATGACTGGATCGAACATGGAGAAAGCCTCACATCAAGCTGTCGACGCGACCGGGGAGTGGGATTCGAAGCCCTGGGGACCCGGGCTCTGCCCGGTCCCCGGGGCCCCGTGGCGCAACGGCGCACCTTGCGCTACCGGCCCGCGCGGCGACATGTTCGGCCGACCGTCGTCCTGTGCTGAACGCAGACCATCTTCCCTGCCTCTCGTCGGTGGCCCCGTGCGGGCCCGACGTCATGATGACCGAGCGATTTCGCCACCGCGACCACATTTACGGCGTCTGTCTCACCGGGCTCCGAACAGCTCCAGGAGGTCCGTCTTCCCAAACATCCGCGCGGTATCCACCGCGGAAGGGTTTCCTCCGGTTGGATCGGCGCCACCGGCGAGCAGCGCGCGGATCACCGCGTCCTCGCCCTTGAAGACCGCGCCGGCCAGTGGGGTCTGGCCCCGGTCGTTGGCCCGTGCCGCGTCGGCGCCCCGGGCGATCAGCGCCTCCACCGCCGGAGCGTGGCCGTGGTAGGCGGCGAGCATGAGCAGGGAGTCGCCCCTGTCGTTGGTGAGGTTCGCGGGGACGCCCGCGTCGACATAGGCGGCGAGCGCCTCCGTCTCCCCGCGCCGGGCCAGGTCGAAGACCTTCGTGGCCAGTTCGATCACCTCGGGATCCGGTGCTTCGCTCATCGGTGGACCGCCTTTCCTGGGATCTGTCTCACGCCGTTGACCTGCTGCGTCTTGCCTGCCGGGCGCCATCGGGTGCGCCCGTACGAGTGAACGGAAAGAGTACTGCCCGCGCACGGGAGCGGTAGTGCGGTGGCCGCGCCACCCGAGCGGTACCCCGATGTGCGCCGGTGTAGTGAAATAGCCGACATTTCACTCCTTTGCACCTTTTATCACATAGATACTTTCGGTGATCATGGAAGGGCTCATGGTGACTGTCCCCGCAACCAGGAGATCTCTCATGATTCTGTCCATGTCCGGTGTCGTGCTGCTCGGAATCATCGTCTTCCTCTTCTTCCGGAAGGACGGGCTCAAGGCGTCGCACGCGATCGTCTGCGCCCTCTTCGGCTTCTATCTCGCGGGCACCGCCATCGCCCCGAGCATCACGGCCGGCGGCGCCAGCCTCGCCGGTCTCCTCGGCGGCATCAAGTTCTGACGCCCCGTCCCCCGCCCCCTTCCCACCCGTAACAGGAGACAGACGTGGCCCGGCGACCACTCCCCCGCATTCTGACCGGCGGCAGCGCCCGGATCGCCCGTGGCCGCGACATGGCGCGCGCGGCCGCCGACAACACCACCGATGTCCTCCATCCCCTGATCACGATCGCCCGCGGGCTGCGGACGCTGACCGCGGCCGGCCGGCGCAAGTGGTCCGCCACGCCCAAGGACCGGCGCGGTCCCGCGCTGTTCCTGGCCGCTGCCGTCGTCCTGGTGGTGGCGCTCACGCCGTACGGGCCGCTGCTGGCCCTGATCGCGGTCATGGGCGTGGCGGGCTGGCAGGGGCGCGACCGCACACCGGTCAGGACCGGGCCCGACGAAGCGGAGGTGCGGCGCCTCCAGTCCCTCTACGAGGCGCTCGTGCCGTACTTCTCCGTGCCGGAGGACCCCGATCCGCTCTTCGCGCACGGCGGCGAGTGGAGCAGGGCCCTCGACGCGCCCGCGTTCGACGGCGACGGAAGGCTCACCGGGCTCCGGCTGACCTACCCCCCGTACTTCCCGGACGGCGAGCCCGAGGCCCGCGCCCGGATCGAGCAGCTGCTGCACGCCAAGTCCGGGCGTGGCCGCGAATACCTCTTCGACTGGGACGAGGAGGCCAATCAGCTCGTGCTGACCGTGCTCTCCCCGCTCTCCACCGCCATCGCCGCCCAGCGCTTCGTCACCGGTCCCGGTGAGAGCGTGCTGGGGTTCACGGACGAGGGGTCGGTGCGACGTACCGTGCCGGTGCTGGCCGGCCGGGAGAGCCTGGACGCGCCGCCGGTGCTCTGGCGGACCGGGCCGCGCTCGACGGAGCCCCATCTGCTGATCGCGGGTCAGCCCGGCGGCGGCGCCACGAGTCTGCTGCGCTGTCTCGCGCTCCAGGCCCTCCAGGACGGTGACGTGCTGATCGTGGAGGGCGGCGGCACCGGGGAGTTCGCCTGTCTGGACGGGCGGGCGGGCGTCCTCGCGGTGGAGAGCGGGCTCTCCGGGGCGCTCGCGGGCCTCGAATGGGCCGCCAACGAGACGGAGCGGCGGCTGATCGCCGCCAGCCGGGCCCGGCAGTCGGGCCGGCCCGCTCCCGCCGACACCCGGCGCCCGCTGTGGATCCTGCTGGACCGGCCGAGCGTCTTCGGCCATCTCGCGGCGGCCGAGGGACGGACCGATCCGCAGGAGCTGCTGCGGATGCCGCTGCGCCACGGCAGCGCGGTACGGGTGACGGTCGCCGTGGCCGAACAGCTCGACAGCCTGGACATGATCGACGAGACGGTGCGGTCGCACACCCGCGCCCGGGTGGTCCTCGGGCCGGTCTCCCCCGCGCAGGTGGAAGAGGTGCTGGGGGCGCCGCCGCACACCACGCCCACCCCCGAGGTGCCGCCCGGCCGGGGATACGCCCGGCTGGGCCGGGGCCCGGTGCTCAGACTCCAGGTCCCGGCGACCCCCGACCCGTACGACGACGCGACGGGCGAGACGCACCGCCGGGCCGTTCTGGATCTGCTGCCGCCCCGGAGCGCATCGCCGGCCGCGCCTCCCGAGGCCGCCGGGGGCCCCGGCGCGGAGCGGGTGGTGGAGCAGGCGCACGCGGGCGTGCCGGGCGAGGGCTGACCCGGCGGGCTCTCACGCGACGAACGTGCGCGGCGTGTCCGTTCCCGTCCTCGCCCCGGTCTCCACCAGGCGCGCCGCCGCCGCCAGCCGGGCCGCGGCCTCGACCGCGACCGGCCCGGCGACCGTGAACGGCAGTCGTACGTATCCCTCGAACGCCCCGTCGACACCGAAGCGCGGCCCCGACGGCACCCGCACGCCGACCCGCTCCCCCGCCTCGGCCAGCCGCGAACCGGACAGCCCGCCGGTGCGCACCCACAGGGTCAGCCCGCCGCCCGGCACGTCGAACTCCCAGCCGGGCAGCTCCGCGCGTACGGCGTTCACCAGCGCGTCCCGGTTCTCCCGCGCCTGGGCCCGGCGCAGCGCGACGGCCTCCTCCCAGCCTCCGGTGCGCAGCAGCCAGTTGACGGCGAGCTGTTCGAGCACCGGGGTGCCGAGGTCGGCGTAGGCGCGGGCGGCGACGAGGGAGCGGATCACGTCGGGAGCGGCACGCACCCAGCCGATCCGCATCCCCGCCCAGAACGCCTTGCTGGCCGAGCCGACCGTGAGGACCGTGCTGCCCGCCGGGTCGAAGGCGCAGACGCGCCGGGGCATCTCGATGTCCGGGTCGAGGCGCAGCTCGGACATGGTCTCGTCGACGACCAGTACGGTGCCCGCCGCGCGGGCCGCGTCGACCAGCTGCCGCCGCTGGTCCTCGTCGGCCAGCGCGCCGGTCGGATTGTGGAAGTCCGCGACCACATAGGCGAGCCGGGGCGCCGCTTCGCGCAGCACCTGGCGCCAGCGCGGCAGGTCCCAGCCGGACAGCCCCTCCGCCATGGCGACGGGCACCAGCCGGACGCCCGCCTCCCGCATCAGCTGGAGGATGTTGGCATAGGAGGGGGACTCGACGGCGATGCGCTCGCCCCGGCCCGCGAACAGATGACAGATCGCGTCCATCGCGCCCATCGCGCCGGTGGTGACCATGATCTGTTCCGGCATGGTCGGGACACCGCGCTCGGTGTAGCGGTCGGCGAGCATCCGGCGCAGCGCGGGCACTCCCGCCGGGTAGTCGCCATGGGTGTGGGCGTAAGGCGCCAGTTCCTCCAGGGCGCCCTGGACGCCACGGGTGAGCCAGGGTTCGGGGGCGGGCAGCGCGGCGGTGCCGAGGTCGATCATGGAGCCGAGCGACTCGGGCGGCAGCGGTTCGAGGCCGCGGGCGGGCAGCGGGTTGCCCGCGGGCACGGCGGTCCAGCTCCCGGCGCCCCTGCGGGACTCCAGGAACCCTTCGGAGCGCAGCGTCTCGTACGCTGCGGCCACGGTGGTGCGGCTCATGGACAGCGACAGGGCCAGCTCGCGCTCGGCGGGCAGCCGGGCGGCGACCGGGACCCGGCCCTCCAGGACGAGCAGCCTGATGCCGTCAGCGAGGGCCCGGTAGGCGGGCGGGCGGCGGCTGCCCGGCCCGGCGGGCCGGGGCTGCTGGGCATGGAGTTGCCGGGCGAGCTGCGCCGACCCGACAGCCGAGGTCCACTGCGCCATGGAAATCAGTCCACCTTCCCCGGATTGGCCATGGTTGGCGTTGTCCGACCGGCCACAGAGTGACAGGTATCAGTCCACCATCGCATCAAAGGGCGGCATCGTGTCCATCGCCTCCGGCCTCCGGGCCCCGCGTCTCGCCCGCCGGCTCGGTCAGCTCTACGCCGGTCTCGCCCTGTACGGCGCGAGTTCGGCGCTGCTGGTGCGCGGCGGTCTCGGTCTGGAGCCGTGGGGCGTGCTGCACCAGGGGCTGGCCGAGCTGACCGGGCTCTCCATGGGGGTCGTGGCGATCGCGGTGGGGGCGGTCGTGCTGCTGCTCTGGATACCGATCAGGCAGCGGCCCGGGCTCGGTACGGTCTCCAACGTCTTCGCCGTGGGGCTGGCGCTCGACGCGACGCTCGCCCTGGTCCCCGGGGCGCACGGGCTGCCGGCCAGGGTCGCGCTGCTCGTCGCGGGGATCGTGCTCAACGGTGTGGCGACCGGGCTGTACATCGCGGCCCGCTTCGGCCCCGGTCCGCGTGACGGTCTGATGACCGGGCTGCACCGGCTGACCGGCCGCTCGGTGCGGCTGGTCCGTACCGCGATCGAGGTGGCCGTCGTCGTCACCGGCTTCGTACTGGGCGGTTCGGTGGGCCTCGGTACGGTGGCGTACGCGCTGGCCATCGGGCCGCTCGCGCAGTTCTTCCTGCGCGTGTTCGCCGTCCCCGGGGCGGACGGCGGAAGCACGGCTGTCGCCGGGGAACCACCGGAGCAGGACATACTGCGGCGGTGACCCGACCCCGCCATCCCTATCTCGACCGGCCCGGCGCCGGGCGGCCGGGCCCGATCGCGTTCGCCCATCGCGGCGGCGCGGCCGACGGCCTGGAGAACACCGCCGCCGCGTTCCGCCGGGCCGCCGCGCTCGGCTACCGCCACTTCGAAACCGATGTGCACGCCACCCGCGACGGCCGACTGGTCGCCTTCCACGATCCGACGCTGGACCGGGTCACCGACGCCCGGGGCCGGATCGCGGATCTCCCGTGGGCCGAGGTGCGCCGGGCCCGGGTGGCGGGGCGCGAGCCGCTGCCGCTCTTCGAGGAGCTGCTCGAGGAGTTCCCCGAGGCCCGCTGGAACGTGGACGTCAAGGCGGCGCCCGCCCTGGACCCGCTGCTCGCGCTGATCCGCCGGACGGACAGCTGGGACCGGGTGTGCGTCGGCTCCTTCTCGGAGGCCAGGGTGGCGCGGGCGGCGCGGCTGGCCGGCCCCCGGCTGGCCACCTCGTACGGCGTGCGGGGGGTGCTGGGGCTGCGGCTGCGTTCGTACGGGATTCCCGCGCCGGTCCGCGCCGGGGCGGTGTGCGCGCAGGTCCCCGAGGCGCGGAGCGGCGTCCGGGTGGTCGACGAGCGTTTCGTGAGGACGGCCCACGCGCTCGGCCTCCAGGTCCATGTCTGGACGGTCAACGAGGCGGACCGGATGGAGGCGCTCCTCGACCTCGGCGTGGATGGCATCATGACGGATCAACTGGAGACGCTGCGGACCGTGTTGACCGCTCGGGACGCATGGCACTGACCGGGCGGCGTGTCCGTACGGCGGAGAGGACGCGCGGATGACCGCCGAGACAGTGGACGCGGCCGCCGGGACGGCGGCCCGCAGGCGCGAGCAACGCGGCTGGTACTTCTACGACTTCGCGTGCTCCGTCTATTCGACGAGCGTGCTCACCGTGTTCCTGGGCCCCTATCTGACCTCGGTGGCGAAGGCGGCGGCGGACGCCGAGGGCTATGTGCATCCGCTGGGCGTCCCCGTCCGGGCGGGCTCCGTCTTCGCGTACACGGTCTCCCTCTCCCTCGTGGTCGCCATCCTCGCGATGCCGCTGGCGGGCGCGGCGGCGGACCGTACGGGCCGCAAGAAGCCGCTGCTGGCGGGCGCCGCCTATCTGGGCGCGAGCGCCACGGCCGGCATGTTCTTCCTGGACGGCGACCGCTATCTGCTGGGGGCCCTGCTGCTGGTGGTGGCGAACGCCTCGCTGGCGGTCTCGATGGTGCTCTACAACGCCTACCTGCCGCAGATCGCCACGCCCGACGAGCGCGACGCCGTCTCGTCCCGGGGCTGGGCCTTCGGCTACACCTCGGGCGCGCTGGTCCTGCTGCTCGATCTGGCGCTCTACACCGGCCACGAGTCGTTCGGCGTCTCCGAGTCGACGGCGGTACGGATCTGTCTGGCCACGGCCGGCGTCTGGTGGGGCGCCTTCACCGTCGTACCGCTGCGCCGGCTGCGCGACCGGCGGGTGCCGCGCGTGGGCGAGGGCGCGGTGGGCACGGGCTGGCGGCAGCTGATGGCCACGCTGCGCGACATGCGCCGCCATCCGCTGACGCTGTCCTTCCTGCTCGCCTATCTGATCTACAACGACGGCGTCCAGACGGTGATCTCCCAGGCGTCGATCTACGGCTCCGAGGAGCTGGGCCTCGACCAGACGACGCTGATCACCGCCGTACTGCTCGTCCAGATCCTGGCGGTGGCCGGTGCGCTCGCCATGGGCCGGATGGCCAGGACGTACGGGGCCAAGCGGACGATCCTCGGCTCGCTGGCCGTGTGGACGCTCATCCTCGCCGTGGGGTACTTCCTGCCCGCCGGCGCGCCGGTGGCCTTCTACGCGCTGGCCGCCGCGATCGGTCTGGTGCTGGGCGGCAGTCAGGCCCTGTCGCGCTCCCTCTTCTCGCATCTCGTGCCGAGCGGCAAGGAGGCCGAGTACTTCTCCGCGTACGAGATGAGCGACCGGGGGCTGAGCTGGCTGGGGCCGCTGGTGTTCGGGGTGACCTATCAGCTCACGGGAAGTTACCGGGAGGCGATCCTCTCCCTGGTGGTCTTCTTCGCGCTAGGGTTCGGCCTGCTGGCAAGGGTCCCGATCGGGCGGGCGATCGCGGCCGCGGGAAACCCCGTACCGGAGCGTATTTAGACGTTGAACCCAAAGGGCGGTAGTGTACGCGGTTGGCCTGCCAGGCGGACCGTTACTGCGTACTCGACAAACGAATCGCTGGGTGACATCTCCTGTTAGACGTGACAAACCGGGCGCTGGTGGGTACGCAATCCTTGAAAAAGCAACGGCACGACGGGCGACGCAGACCCGCAACGGGAATCTTTACCGCCGACCGGACGTTGACCGGATGACGACGACAGCGACAGTGATGTCTGTCCTGTGGGCGACAAGCCCGGGAGGCACGATTCATGAGTGAGCGAGCTCTCCGCGGCACGCGACTTGTGGTTACCAGCTACGAGACGGACCGCGGTATTGATCTGGCCCCGCGCCAGGCGGTGGAGTACGCATGCCAGAACGGCCATCGATTTGAGATGCCGTTCTCGGTGGAGGCGGAGATTCCGCCGGAGTGGGAGTGCAAGGCGTGCGGCGCCCTGGCACTCCTGGTGGACGGGGATGGCCCCGAGGAGAAGAAGGGCAAGCCTGCGCGTACGCACTGGGACATGCTCATGGAGCGGCGCACCCGCGAGGAGCTGGAGGAGGTGCTGGCCGAGAGGCTGGCCGTCCTGCGCTCCGGTGCCATGAACATCGCCGTGCATCCGCGGGACAGCCGCAAGTCCGCCTGACCGCGTACACACACCGCACGACCAGCAGAACACGACAGCACAGAGCCGCGGGGGGGGCCCCCCCCCCCGGGGGGGGGGCCGGGCGGGGGGGGGGGGGGGGGGGGGGGGGCGGGGGGGGGGGGGGGGGGGGGGGCCGGGGCGGCGGGGGGGCCCCGCCCCCCCCCGCCCCCGCG
>NZ_JBIBBW010000010.1:0-118529 GCF_042900885.1 Streptomyces sp. NPDC012835 | reverse complement strand
CGCCCCGCGGCGCAATACACCCGGGCCGCCCCCCCCGGCCCCCCCCCCCCCCCCCCCCCCCCCCCACCCCCCCCCCCCCCCCCCCCAACCCCCCCCCCCCCCCCCCGGCCCCCCCCCCCCCGCGGGGGGGGGCCCCCCCGCGGCTCTGTGCTGCGCGGCGGCGGCGTCAGGGAGTCAGCGGCGGGCGCGGGCCCTGGTCCTCGGGACGCTCCCGGCCCTCCGGCCGCTCGTCGTGCTTGATGACCTCGCCCTGGACCACCTTGCCGTCGGGCCGGTGCATCCTGGCCTGCTGGAAGGCGTCCCCGAGACCGCCCGGCACCGAGGCCGCGCGCACCCGGCGCTCCAGCGACCGCTCCGCGTAGCGGCCGAGCGCCATCCGTACGAACGGGATGAGCAGCAGCAGGCCGAGTACGTCGGTGATCATCCCCGGCACCATGATCAGCAGCCCGCCGAGCATCAGGAAGCCGTTGCCGGTGGTCCCGCTGGCCCCCTCGACCTCGGGGGCGGCGCCCGGCTGCTGCTGACGCTGCTGGCGCTGGATGGTCTCCGTCAGGTTCCGGAAGGCGCGCCGGCCGGCGCTCTTGATCACCACGGCGCCGAGCACGATCGAGCCCGCGATCAGCAGCAGGAGACCGAAGCCGCCGATCGTGTCGGCCACCACGGTCAGCAGCCAGATCTCCAGCACCAGCCAGGCGGCGATGGACAGGGGGATCAGGGTGCGGGCGCGGGAGCGCTTCGGACGGGGGCTTTGCGGCTGCGCGGTCGTCATACTCCCAGTGTGCCTGGGCGCCGGTCCGGACGGCGTAAGCGGGTGATCAAGACCGGGACGAGGGCGGGGGCTTCCGGCCGAGGAGCCGGTTCGCCCGGGACTCGACGCCCCACGCGGTGACCCGCCAGAGCGCCTCGACCAGGATGTCCTTGCTCATCTTGGAGTCGCCCAGCTCGCGCTCGACGAAGGTGATGGGCACCTCGACCACATGACAGCCCGCCTCGACCGCGCGCCGGGCCAGGTCGACCTGGAAGCAGTAGCCCTGGGAGGAGACGGCGTCGAGGCCGAGCGCCTCCAGGGTCTCCCTGCGGAAGGCGCGGTAGCCACCGGTGACATCGCGGATCGGGACACCGAGCAGGGCCCGGGAGTAGGAGCTGCCGCCGCGCGAGATCATCTTGCGGGTGGCGGGCCAGTTGACGACCCGGCCGCCGGGCACCCAGCGCGAGCCGAGGACGAGATCGGCGCCCTTGAGCGCGGTCAGCAGCCGGGGCAGCTCCTCGGGCTGGTGCGAACCGTCGGCGTCCATCTCCACGAGTACGCCGTAGTCGCGCTCGATGCCCCAGCGGAAGCCCGCCAGATAGGCGGCGCCCAGCCCTTCCTTGCCCTTGCGGTGCAGGACCTTGACCTGGTCGTCGGCGGCGGCCAGCTCGTCGGCGATCTTGCCGGTGCCGTCGGGGCTGTTGTCGTCGGCGACGAGGATGTCGGCTGCGGGCACCGCCGCGCGCACCCGGGCGACGATCGACGCGATGTTCTCGGCCTCGTTGTAGGTCGGGATGATCACCAAGGCCGTACCGAGCGGGCCGTACCGCCTCTGGTCACCGTCGTTCACTGCTGCCCCTATGTGGATCGCCGTACGCAGAGCCGTACGCAGATCACCAGCTTAGCGAGCACGCCGGGCGGCGGGACCACCTCGGGGACCGGGTGTCGGGGAGCGGAGGAGGACGGCCAGGGGGGCATGTCGGGCGATGACGGGCGCAACCGGATATCGCACGGGCCGGAAGCCGGGGCCGGGGCGGGCACCGGGGCTGCGGATCGGGACCCGGCGTCCTTCGGGCCGACCTGGCACCCGCTGGCTGCGGGTCGACCGAAAGCCGTTGTCTACTGAACGCCGGGGCCCCACCCGGGTCGCACCTGCCGACCGGCTGAATCCTTCCCTCGCCGACGAGACGCGGGCGCTGGACCTGGCTCCCAGTGGTGGTGCGCCGGTGCGGCACACCGCCCCGTGGCCCAGCGGCGTTCGACGACCGCGTGGAGGTGACCGGACGGACGTCCGTGGTGGACCCGGCCGAACCTACCCGCCGGTGGCGGCTTACTGTCAATACCCGTGTGAACTGCGGCGTTTCACCGAACCACCAGGTCAGTGCGGGAGATCCGCAGGTCGCGACGGAACGCGGTGACCACCGACCGGCGGTACGAAATGTCCGTACGTCACTCGTTCGGTCGCACAAATACCGTTTGTCCGGAGACGACCGTACGCAGACACACGGGCAGCGCCCGGCCCGGGGTGAGATCGGGCAGGCCGGGGGTGCCCGAGCGCGGATCGGTGGACCAGCGGGCCACGCGGTCGTCCGGCGCCTGGACCACCAGTTCCTCCGTCCGCCAGACCGCGTAGTCGGCGGGGGCGCCCGGCACCAGCGTTCCGGCGTCGTCGCGGCCGACGGCACGCCAGCCGCCCCGGGTGTGGGCGGTGAAAGCGGCCCGTACCGAGATCCGGTGCTCGGGCGTGCGGTGGAACGCCGCCGCCCTGACGGTGCCCCACGGGTCCAGCGGGGTGACCGGACTGTCGGAACCGAAGGCGAGGGGGACACCCGCGCGCAGCAGGGCGGCGTACGGATTGAGCGTCGCGGCGCGCTCGGCGCCGAGCCGGCTCACGTACATGCCGTCCGGGCCGCCCCAGGCCGCGTCGAAGGCGGGCTGGACGGAGGCGGTGAGCCCCAGTTCGGCGAAGCCGGCGATGGTCTCGGGGGTGAGCATCTCGGCGTGCTCGACGCGGTGCCGGGCGGCCCGCACGCGGGCGATGCCCAGGCGCTCGGCCGCCGCGCGCACCCCCTCGACCACCGCGTCGACGGCGGCGTCCCCGATGGCGTGGAACCCGGCCTGGATACCGGCCTCGGTGCAGGCGGCGACATGGGCGGCGATCGCGGCCGCGTCGAGCCGGGCGGAGCCGGTGTGCGCGGCGTCGGCGTACGGATCGCGCAGCGCGGCCGTGTGCGAGCCCAGCGAGCCGTCGGCGAAGAGATCACCGGCGGCGCCCCACGCGCCCAGTTCACGCACGCGCCGGGCGCCCTCCCCGTCGCTGATCAGCTCGGCCCAGTAGCCGTGGACGCGCGGCCCCGGCTCCTCGGCGGCCAGGGCGAGCAGCGCCGTGAAGTCCTCCTCGCTGGAGATGTCGGGGCCCGCGCACTCGTGCAGCGTGCCGATGCCGAGCGAGGCGGCCCGCCGCCGGGCGGCCCGCTGCGCCTCGGCGCGCTGCCGGGCGCCGAGGGCGCCGTGGGCCGCCTCGCGCACGGCGTGGTGCGCGGCGTCGGTCAGCGGGTCCCGCGGGTGGTAGCCGGGCAGCGAGGTCACACCGGGCACCAGGTCGAGCAGGGCCGTGGTCACCACGGCCGAGTGCACGTCGACGCGGGGCAGATAGAGCGGCCGGCCCCCCGCGGCCTCGTCCAGTTCGGCGCGGGACGGGGGCCGCCGCTCGGGCCAGCTGTCGCTGTCCCAGCCGTGGCCGAGCAGCACCTCGCCGTCGGCGGCCGGACGCGCCTCGCGGTACGCCCGTACGAGCGCGAGCGCCTCCGGCAGGTTCCCGGCGCCGGACAGGTCCAGCCCGGTCAGCGCCAGGCCGGTGGCCGTCAGATGCGTGTGCGCGTCGGTGAAGGCGGGGGTGACCAGCGCGCCGTCCAGGTCCACGACCTCGTCCACCCCGGAGACGAAGGAGTCGGCGGCGCCCTCCGAACCCACCCAGGCGACATGGCCGCGCTCGACGACCATGGCGGTGGCGAACGGATCGGCGGGGCTGTGGACTTCTCCCCGGCGCAGCAGGACGGTGCGGTCGGGTGCGCTCTGGGAGGCGGTGCGACGGTTCATGGTGACCAGTCTCGCGGGTGCCGGTCAGGGGCGCGGCGCGGGGTCGGGGGAAGCCCCCGCTCCCGCCGGTACCGCCCCTCCGGACGGAGGTCCCGCTCCCCTCGGAGTCCCGTTCCCCTTCAGAAGGAGGGCGGCCGGGTTCAGAAGGAGGGCGGCCGGGATTCGTAGGGGGTGGAGAGGACGACCGTCGTACGGGTGGAGACGCCGGCCAGGGAGCGGATACGGGTCAGCAGGTGCTCCAGCTCCAGCGGGGTCGCGACCCGCACTTTGAGGATGTAGTTCTCGTCGCCGGCCACGCTGTGGCACGCCTCGATCTCGGGGATCACGGCGAGCCGCTCCGCGATGTCGTCGGGCGCGCTGGGGTCGAAGGGTTTCACCGAGATGAAGGCGGTCAGCGGCAGCCCCACGGCCTCCGGGTCGACGACCGCCGCGTACCCCCGGATGACACCGCGCTGCTCCAGCCTGCGCACCCGTTGGTGCACGGCCGAGGTGGACAGGCCGGTGGCCTTGCCCAGGTCGGTGTAGCTCGTCCGGCCGTCCTTGACGAGCAACTCCACGATCTGACGATCCAGCTCCTCCATGCCGCTCAACCTATTGCCCCAGGTGGCCTCCGGCACAGTCGGCGGGGCGTGCGCGGGGCGCCCGCGACCGCCGTGTGACGAAGACCACAGGGTCATGGGCCGGTCCGTCGAGACCATACGGTTACCCGGCGCGCGCGACGGGAATTGCTTGCTGTGGTCGAGACCACACATGCCTGGTCGGCCCACCCGAGGGGGAATGTCTCCATGCAGAGCCTGAAGCGCGCCGGACGCACCGAGCCGGAGCCGGTCGAGTTCGCCGACTCCGATGACGACGAGCTCGACGCGTACGACACGTTCGAGATGTACCGGGTCGTCTGCCCGGACTGCGCGCAGCCCATCGCGCTGCTGGCGGACGAGGACGTGCTTCCGGAGCACGCGCTGTGCCCGTCGCCGTGGAATCCGTTCGTGCTGTCGGTGTGCGCCGGTACGGGCAGCGCGGCCTCCGCCGCCCGCCCGGCCGACGAGTCGTCGGACGTCCAGGAGCAGGACACCGCGCTGCTGCTGACGCTCCCCCAGGGACTGGACTGGCGGACCCAGCCCTTCTCCCACGTGGGAGGGCCGGGATCGCGGCCGTTCAAGCCGGCGGCGCGACGGGCCGCGGCCTGAGAGCCCTTCCGGGTGGACCCGCGGGGCCGGCGAGCACCGGCCCGGCGGTCAGCGGGTCTCCGGACCGGCCAGATGCCGTGCGATCACCAGGCGCTGGATCTGGTTGGTGCCCTCGACGATCTGCAGCATCTTCGCCTCGCGCATATAGCGCTCGGCGGGGAAGTCGGCGGTGTAGCCGTACCCGCCGAGGATCTGTACGGCGTCGACGGTGACCGCCATCGCCGTGTCGGTGCAGAACAGTTTGGCCATGGCCGCCTGCGCGGAGAAGGGCCGTCCCGCGTCGCGCAGGCGGGCGGCCGCGAGATAGAGCGAGCGCCCCGCCTCGATGCGGGTGGCCATGTCGGCGAGCAGGAAGCGCAGTCCTTGGAAGTCGGCGACGGGCCGGCCGAACTGGCTGCGCCCACCGGCGTATTGGACGGCTTCGTCCAGGGCGGCCTGGGCGAGGCCGACGGCGCAGGCGGCGATGCCGAGGCGTCCCGAGTCCAGTGCGGACAGCGCGATCGCGAAGCCCTGCCCCTCGTCGCCGAGGCGCCGGTCGTCGGCCACCCGTACGCCGTCGAAGTGGAGTTGGGCGGTGGGCGAGCCCTTCATGCCCATCTTCTTCTCGGGCGCCGCCGCGGTGAGACCGGGCGCGTCGCCCGGTACGAGGAAGGCGGTGATGCCCCGCGCCCCCGGGCCGCCGGTCCTGGCCAGCACGGTGTAGAAGTCCGCGATGCCCCCGTGGGTGATCCACGCCTTGGTGCCGGTGATGATCCAGTCGTCCCCGTCGCGTACGGCCTTGGTACTGAGCGCGGCGGCGTCGGAGCCCGCCGCGGGCTCCGAGAGGCAGTACGCGCCGAGCAGTCCGCCGCCCAGCATGGCGGGGAGATGAGCGGCGCGCTGTTCCTTGCCGCCGTACCCCGCCAGCGCGTGGCAGGCGAGGGTGTGCACGCTCACGCCGAGGCCGACGGTGAGCCGGGCGGCGGCCAGCTCCTCCAGGACCTGGAGGTAGACCTCGTAGGGCTGGTCACCGCCGCCGTCGGCGGAGTCGTACGGGAGGCCGAGCAGGCCCGACGAGGAGAGTGTGCCGAAGAGTCCGCGCGGGAACCGGCCGGCGTCCTCCTCCTCGGCCGCCCCGGAGGCGATCTCCCGCCTGCTGATGTCGCGTACGAGGGCGATGAGGTCCTTGGACTCCTCGGTGGGCAGCTGACGTTCCACCGGTCGCGGGGCGCGGTCGGACATGGCGGCGCTCTCCTCCCTGTCGGGCGCTACGGCGGTCGCCCGCGCAGGGTGTGGCGGGCGCCGCCGACTTGAGGTCCGGGGTTGGCCCCCGGAGGGTGATTCTGCCCGGCCGATGCCGCCCTACCGGATCGCGGAGCGACTGATCATCTGCCGTGGCGCGTTGAGTATGCCCGACCGGGGCTGTTACGTCACTGGTCATGGGCCCCGCGCGCGGGCTCGCCCGGCCGCCCGCGCCGCTCGGGCGTTCAGGGAACCCGGTCCTGACCATTGACCCCAGTGGTCTAGTCCTTCTAACGTCCACTCACACAGCACCACCTCCCCCCCCACTCGCTCTTCTCCCCCACGAGGAGACTCCATGCCCACCCTTCCCCGTGCCCGCCTCCGGGCACTGACGGCCGCCGCCTGTACGGCCGCGCTCGGCGTGACCCTGCTCTCCGGAGCGGCCGGTGCCTCGGCGCGCGACACGGCGACCGCCCAGCCCGCGGCGGCCACCACCACCGTGGCCGAACCGGCCGCCGCCGGCGACAAGGTCGTCGGATACTTCACCAACTGGGGTGTCTACGACCGGAATTACCATGTCAAGAACATCGAGACCTCCGGCTCCGCCGACAAGCTCACGCACATCAACTACGCCTTCGGCAACGTCACCGGCGGCAAGTGCGCGATCGGTGACTCGTACGCCGACTACGAGAAGGCGTACACCGCCGACCAGAGCGTGGACGGCGTGGCCGACACCTGGGACCAGGAGCTGCGCGGCAGCTTCAACCAGCTGCGCAAGCTGAAGGAACGTCACCCGGGGCTCAAGGTCATCTGGTCCTTCGGCGGCTGGACGTGGTCCGGCGGCTTCACCGAGGCGGCCAAGGACCCGGCCGGCTTCGCGAAGTCCTGCCACGATCTGGTCGAGGACCCGCGCTGGGCCGATGTGTTCGACGGCATCGACATCGACTGGGAGTACCCCAACGCCTGCGGGCTGACCTGCGACTCCAGCGGGCCGGACGCCTTCAGGAACGTCGCGGCGGCGCTGCGCGGCGCGTTCGGCACGGATCTGGTGACGGCGGCCATCACCGCGGACGGTTCGGACGGCGGGAAGATCGACGCCGCCGACTACGCGGGCGCCGCGCAGTACCTCGACTGGTACAACCCGATGACGTACGACTTCTTCGGCGCCTTCGCCGCGCAGGGCCCCACCGCCCCGCATTCGCCGCTCACCTCCTACGAGGGCATCCCGACCGAGGGCTTCACCTCGGACGCGGCGATCAGCAAGCTCAAGGGCCTGGGCGTCCCCGCCGAGAAGCTGCTGCTCGGCATCGGCTTCTACGGCCGGGGCTGGAGCGGCGTCACCCGCGCCGAGCCCGGCGGCACCGCCACCGGCGCGGCCCCCGGGACGTACGAGGCGGGCATCGAGGACTACAAGGTGCTCAAGACGTCCTGCCCGGCGAACGGTACGGTCGCGGGCACCGCGTACGCCTTCTGCGGCGACCAGTGGTGGAGCTACGACACCCCCGCGACCATCGCCGGGAAAATGGCGTACAAGGACCAGCAGGGCCTTGGCGGGACCTTCTTCTGGGAGCTGAGCGGGGACACCGGCGACGGTGAGCTGATCAAGGCCATCGAATAGGGCCGTCCGGAACTCGCCGGGGGCGGGGAGCCCGAGCGGCCCCCTCCCCCGGCGGCCGTGTCACCCGGCGGCGGTGGCCCCGGCCCGCCCGGGCCCCGGAGCACCGCCTACGCGCCGCTCTCGCCGCTCTCGTCGCCCGCGCCGCCCGGGACCGTCCGGCCGGTGAACGGGCGCCACTGGGGGTCGGGCGGCGGCGCCGGGCACTCGGGGGCGAACTCCTCGATCGTGTTCAGCGTGTGCCGCAGCATCCGCACCAGCAGATCCCGGGGCACCTCGCGCCGGAGGTCGTCCCGGTACTCCAGCCATTCGAGCGTCAGCCACTCCACGCTGCTGAGCCAGCCGAGCAGCGCGAGCCGGGCGATCGGCGGGATGTCGTGACGGCCGTAGGCGCCCTGGGCGACCGTCGCGACCAGCCCGGTGCGTACGGCGTCCCTGATCTCCTGCACCTGGGTGTCGAAGCCGACCCCGCCCGTGATGATGGTGCGGTACGCGGCCTCGTTCTCCTGGGCGAAGCGCAGATACGCCTCGACCGTCCGCCGCACCCGCTCGGTGCGCGGGAGTTCGCCTCCGCCGGCGGCGAGCGAGACGAGTTCCGCGACGGAATCCTCGACGATGGCGAGGTAGTAGCCGCGCTTGTTCTTGAAGTAGTAGTAGATCAGCCCCTTGGCGACCCCGGCGTGCCGGGCGATGTCGTCCATCGACAGCGCGTCGTACGAGGTGTGGGCGAACAACTTCCGTCCGGTCGCGATGAGTTCGGAGCGCCGCAGCTGCGATCGTAAGGAGGCGCCCCGCTGTTGACTGCTCATCAATGCGCGTCCTGGTCTCCGTCTGCCACAGAATCCACCCGAGAATTCCCGCAGTATCGCAGAGACACGACGGCCGCCTCTTCCGGGTCGCCCAAGCGGCTACAGCAGACCCGTGTGACTGACGAGGACGGCGAGCAGCACCACCAGGGCCCAGCCGAGCAGCTGCTCGACCAGCTCGGGTCCGTCGTCCTCGGGGCCTCCGGTGCGGGCCCGGTCGCGGAGGCGGTCGAGCGCGCCGGTGAGGGTCGTGCGGGCGGCGGTGGCGGTGGCAGTCATGGACATCTCGTTCGTTCGTACGGCGGTGGATGTCCCCCCGGCCACCGTCCCCTCGGCGGCCCCACCACAGTGCCGGACAATCCGGCCGCCGGGAAGAGACCCGCGTCACGCACCCGGGCGCCCGGCGGGTCCCGGCGCGTGAATTCGGGGGCGTACGGGGGTGTACGGCCACGAAATGTGCCGTACACCACACCGTGGCGCCCCACCGCGCGCCACCCCCGTACCCGCACGCCCTCCCGGTGCCGGGATCAGATCAGCCCCACCGCCCGCAGGGCCCGGCGCTGGGCGGCGGACGGCTCGGCGGGCCAGTAGACGTAGCAGACGCCGCCGGTGCCCGAGGAGACCTTGCCCGCCGCGTTGTACCGCTTGGTGCGGAGCCAGATCGTCTCCCACTCGGCGCGCCGGTAGACCCGGCGCACGGCGGCGTCGTCCGGGGAGGCCGGGTCGTTGGCGATCACGTCGCCGTCGGCGGTGAAGCCGATCAGGGTCATCAGATGGCCCGCGGTCCCGTATCCGGCCCCGGTCAGCTCCTCCTTGAGGAAGGACTGCGAGGTGATCAGGGGGATGCCCGCGCGGACGAGGGTCTCCGCCTCGGCGAGCGAGCCGAGCCTGGTGACGGCGGAGGACATCTCCCGATAGGTCGCGGCGTACGCGGCGTTGAACGGCCAGTTGCCGCAGCCCTCGTACTGGTAGTCGAAGGTGAACCGGGCCGCGTGACAGACCTGCGGATCGGCGAAGGCCGGGTTCACCCAGGCGAGTTCCTCCGCGGTGGGCCCGCGCCCCCAGTACTCGATGATCATCTGCGAGGAGGTGGGGCTGCACCACGCCTCGCCGCCGTTGTCGTACTCCGGGTACTGGCCGGCGTGGATGTTCTGCGAGTAGCGCGGTACGGGCAGCTCACGGACGAGCCCCGGCGTGGAGGCCGGGACCGTGAACCGGTCGGGGATGTCGGAGGCCATCGCGCCGACGCGGTGCACCACGGGCGTGAGCCGGGTGCCCGGCCTGCGGTGCAGCGTGAGCCGCAGCCGGTACGAGACGAGCCGGTCCCCGCCCGCCGCGTCGTTCACCGCGAGCGTGTCGGTCCAGACGCTGCTGCGCCCGTCGCCCTGGCCGTCCACGGAGGTGCGCCTGATGTCGTCGTCGCCGTCCCCGGAGGTCCAGCGGCCCATCACGTACCAGGGGGTGTCGGTGCCGTCGGAGTAGCGGCCGCGCAGTTCGATCTGGAGCCAGGTGCCGGCCGGGGTCCCGGCGTTCCAGGAGGCGATCACCTCGGTGGCGGGGACCTCGGAACGGTGCTCGGGCGAGGTCCAGCTCGCGTACTCCCAGGTGGTGGTCTTCCCGGTGTGCGGATCCTGGTAGTCGCGGCGGCCGGCCGGGTCGTCGATCACCAGCGAGGGGCGGGCGCCGGGGACGGCCCGGGTGCCGTGCCCCGTACCGGCGCGCCAGTCGGCGTACGAGGTCCAGAAGGCGTTGTCCACGAGCGGCTCCGCCGGGGCGTCGGGGGCGCCCGGGGCCGCCGCGGCGGCGGAGACGGCGGCGCTCGCCCCGGTGCCGGCGGCGACCGCGAGCGCGGCGGCGAGAACGGTTCTGCGCGAGGGGGGACGGGGCATGGGAACCTCCGGTCGAGAGGCGGAGAAGGGGAGGAGGGAGGTGAGGCGGAAGGCGAGGAGCGGGCGGAGTCCGGCCGGACGGGCCGGGTCGAGGTCGGAGTCGTCCACTATCGCGGCTCACGGCGCGCTTCTGCCAGCGATTCGCCCCGCGTCGGACGAGGAAATATTGGTCTGCGCCAGTGGCACGACCTGCGGTCGCGCCGGTGGGGCCGCCCCGGTGCCGGTGGGCTCGCGCGTGCAACCGACGCCAACCGGCCCCGGCCTTCTGTGAGCGCCGGCGGCGTACGGATCCACGTCCCGTCAGGTCCCGCCGGTCTCCTTCACCGACCACGGCCAGGGACTTCGCGGCCACTGATAGATTCCCGCGATGAGCGAGCTACTGCCCAGCGGCGGCACCGAGTTGTCACCCGACGAGATCGAAGCCCTCCACGCCAGATGGTCTTCCTGCTGGTCCCCGAGTGAGGTCGCGCGGCGGTTGGCCGGGATCGGCACGCCCTGGTACGTGGCGGCGGGCTGGGCGCTGGATCTGTTCCGCGGCAGGCAGACGCGGGCTCATGGGGACATCGAGATCGCGATTCCGGCCGCGAGCTTTCCCAAGGTCCGCCCCCGCTTCCCCGGATATGTCTTCGACGCGGCGGGCAGCGGCCGGATCTGGGAGGACGCCACACCGGAGGTACTGGCCGCCGTGCATCAGACATGGCTCCGCGATCCGGCCACCGGCAACTACCTGCTCGACGTGTTCCGTGAACCGCACGACGGCGACACCTGGGTCTGCCGCCGTGATGAGGGGATCCGGCTTCCCTACAGCGAGGTCATCCACCACACCCAGGACGGCATCCCGTATCTGGCGCCCGAACTGGTCCTGCTGTTCAAGGCCAAACACGTCCGCCGAAAGGACCAAACCGACTTCGACGCGACCGTCCCGCACCTGGCCCCGGCTCAGCGCGAGGCCCTGGCCCGGCTGCTCGCCCGCGTGCACCCGGGGCATCGCTGGCTCGCGGACCTGTAGCCCCCCGAACATCCGGTCGCTCGGGGGCGCGGACGGCGACGTCGCCGTGGGCGCGGGAGGAGCGGTTTCCCGAGTGGCCGCGGTGGGTGCGTCGGACCGGAAGCGGTGGTACGGCGGACTCGGCGTCCGCGACGTAGGAGCTGACGCCCCTCCGGCAAGCGCTGCCCCGGCGCGGCGCCGGAGCCCGTCCGGTCGATCGTGTGCGGAGCCGGATCATGAGAGCCGCGACCGCGACGGCGACCGCGGAGGCCGCGATCCTGTGCTCGCCTGTCCGCCGGAGACCGCTCCGTGCGGCATCGCCTGCGGCGCGCGGGGACGGTGCGGGCGGCGCCGCGCGGACTCGTAGGCTGGGCCGTATGGACGATCTGACCACGTCGGCCGCGGCCCTGCGCGCCGCGCCACCCTCCTGCGGCCCCGTCCGGCTGGTCGCGGTCGACGGCCACGCGGGCTCCGGCAAGAGCACCTTCGCCGACCGGCTGGCGGCGGCGCTGGACGGCGCGCCCGTGCTGCGGCTGGACGATCTGGCCAGCCATCGTCACCTCTTCGCCTGGACGGAACGGCTGACCGAGCAGGTCGTCGAGCCGCTCTCCCGGGGCGCGACCGCGCACTTCCGGGCGTACGACTGGACGGCCCGCCGGTTCGACGCGCCCCGCACCCTGCCGCCGGCGCCGGTCGTCGTCGTGGAGGGCGTCGGGGCCGGGCGCCGGGCGCTACGGCCGTATCTGGCCCGGCTGTTCTGGATGGACCGGGGCGCCGAGGAATCCTGGCGACGGGGCCGTCGCCGCGACGGCCCCGCCCAGTCCGGCTTCTGGGACGGCTGGACGGTGGCGGAGACACGCCACTTTGAGGTGGATCCGTCCCGCCCGTTCGCCGACGCGCTGGTACGGGAGACGCGGTCGGGGTACGAGGTGGCCCGGGGGCCCGGAGCGTCCCCGGGACCGGACCGGTCCCTCACCCAGGGTGATCAGCTCGGGCCGTCCCGCTGAAAGTCGGCGATCCGGCACCATGGAGTGCCCAACTCGGCTTGACCGGGGGGCCGGACAGGTCTTACGTTCTTAATGTGCGGCTTTTCGGAGCCGCCGCAGACGCGAAGCCCCCGGTTGTTCCCCCGTGACCGGGGGCTTCGTTCTGCCCGTATCGTCGCTTTTCCCGCCGGTCGTCCCGCACCGTCACCGGCGCCGCGATCACGTTGGGTCACGACCCTTCCTCCCTGGCGGCACCCTTAATCGCATACCCTCTGCGCAGGTACGATGCCTCTGAGTGCGGTCAATTCCCGTCCGCGACACAGTGGTTCGGCACGCCGCCGATGGGCGCCCGCCCTGCGGGACATCATGGGGGCACGGTTTGTGGGGGACCTGATGGATATCGGCACGCAGGGAACGGGAGCCCCGGCCGACCTCGCCTGGGCGCGCGGCGTGGACGCGTACACCATGGGGGCGTACCCGCAGGCGGAGGAGGAGTTCAGGAGCGCCGTCCGGCTCGACCCCGGTATGGCCGACGGCTGGCTCGGGCTGCACGCGCTGCGGGTCGACACCACCGCCGCCCTGCTGCACATGTACCGCCACCGCGAACGCTTCGGCGAACAGCGCTCCCGCCACCGCCGCACCCTGAACTCCTGGTACTGGCTGGGCTGGTGGGTCCAGCCCGTGCTGGAGAGCGGCCGTGATCTGCTGCTCGCCCACGCCTCCCACTGGCTGGACGGCCGTCATGTCCCCGAGCTGGACCGGGCGTTGGCCGGTCTGCCACCGGTGGACGCGGACGCCCAGGTGCGTTTTCTGCATGCCTGCCGCGCCTATCTGGTCAAGGACTGGGAGCAGTTGGTCCGCCACACCGAACCGCTGGTCCACGATCCGCTGCTCGGCATCGAGGCCGGGCTGTTCGGCGGCATGGCCCGGGTCCGGCTGGAGATGTACGGACAGGCCGAGCCGGTCCTCGCCACCTCCCTGATGCGCTGCCGCAGCGAGCAGCCGCAGCGCAAGGAGCTGCGTTACTGGCTGGCGCGGGCCCACGAGGGCACCGGCCGCAGCGCGGCGGCCCTGCCGCTGTACCGGGCCGTGCACCGGCTCGACCCGGCGTTCATGGACACCGCGGCCCGGCTCGCCGCGATCACCGACCTCGACGGGTACGAGGGGCCCGACGACCCGATGGGGCTCGCCTCCGTGGCGCTCGCCGGACTGGGCCAGGACACCGCCGACGGCGCCGAGGCCCAGCCGACGGCGCCGGGCGAGCCGGACGGGCCGCCCGGTTCCGACGTGCCGCTCGGCCGGGAGTCGCCGCCGGGGGCCGGCGGGGGCCCGGCCGCCGCCGTACCCGTACCGGCCCCCGTCCGCGAGAAGGCCGCGCCGCCGGCGCCGCCTCGCTTCCCCCAGGGGCCGACCGATCCGGCGCTGCTCGCCCGGGCGCTCGCCGAGCTGGAGCGGATGGTCGGCCTCGATCCGGTGAAGCGGCAGGTCAAGGCGATCTCCGCGCAGCTGAACATGGCCCGGCTGCGGGCCGGTGAGGGGCTGCCCGTGCAGCCGCCCAAACGTCACTTCGTCTTCTCGGGCCCCTCGGGCACGGGCAAGACGACCGTCGCGCGCATCCTCGGCCGGATCTTCTACGCCCTCGGGCTGCTCGGCGGCGACCATCTGGTCGAGGCCCAACGGGCCGATCTGGTGGGCGAGTTCCTCGGTCAGACCGCTGTGAAGGCCAACGAGCTGATCGACTCGGCGATCGGCGGGGTGCTGTTCGTGGACGAGGCGTACAGCCTCTCCAACTCCGGCTACAGCAAGGGCGACGCCTACGGCGACGAGGCCCTTCAGGTGCTGCTCAAGCGGGCCGAGGACAACCGTGACCATCTGGTGGTGATACTCGCGGGCTACCCCGAGGGCATGGACCGGCTGCTGGCCACCAATCCGGGGCTCTCCTCCCGTTTCACCAGCCGGGTGGACTTCCCCAGCTACCGGCCGCTCGAACTGACCGCGATCGGCGGGGTGCTGGCGGCGGAGAACGGGGACGTCTGGGACGAGGAGTCCACGGACGAGCTGCGCTCGATCAGCGGGCATGTGGTCGACCAGGGCTGGATCGACGAACTGGGCAACGGCCGCTTCGTACGCACCCTGTACGAGAAAAGCTGCGCCTACCGCGATCTGCGGCTCTCCGGCTACGGCTCCACGCCCACCCGCGAGGATCTGGCCACGCTGCGGCTGCCGGACCTGATGCAGGCGTACGGAGAGGTCCTGTCGGGCCGCGGTCCGGTCGACCGCGGCCCCCAGGAATGACGGCCTGACGCTCAGCGGGCCAGGACCTGGTCCGCCCGGTCGGTGCGCTGCTCGCCCACGAGGGTCGCGTGCTGGACGTCCTGCCGGTGGGAGGGGTCCCGTACCTCTCCCACGAGCTTCTCCAGCACGTCCTCCAGCGCGACGAGCCCCAGCACCCGCCCGGACGCGTCCGCGACCTGGGCGAGATGGGTGGCGGCGCGGCGCATCACGGCGAGCGCGTCGTCCAGCGGCAGTTCCGCCCGCAGGGTCGCCATCGGCCGCCACACGTGCTGCGGCACGGCCCGTTCGACGGCCTCCAGGTCGAGGACGTCCTTGACGTGCAGGAAGCCCATGAAGGCGCCGCTGCCCTCCGCGCAGACCGGGAAACGGGAGAAGCCGGTCCGCACGGTCAGCTCCTCGATCTCGCGCGGGGTGACGGCGGGGGTCACCGTGACCAGGGAGGCGCGGGTGAGGAGTACGTCGGTGACCGGGCGGCTGCCCAGCTCCAGCGCGTCCTCCAGGCGCTCCTGCGCCTCCGGTTCGAGCAGTCCGGCCTGGCCGGAGTCCTCGACGAGCCGGTTGAGCTGTTCGCTGGTGAAGACGGCCTCGACCTCGTCCTTCGGCTCGACGCGGAAGGCGCGCAGCACCAGCCGGGCGCAGGCGCCGAGGCCGGCGGTCACCGGCCGGCAGAGCCGGGCGAAGCCGACCAGACCGGGGCTGAGCCAGAGCGCGGTCTTCTCCGGCGCGGCCATGGCGAGGTTCTTGGGGACCATCTCGCCGATGACCAGGTGCAGGAAGACCACCAGGGCCAGGGCTATGACATAGCCCAGGGGATGGATCAGGCCCTCGGGCAGTCGCGCCGCCTCGAACACGGGCTCCAGCAGATGCGCCACGGTGGGTTCCGCGACGGCGCCCAGGGTCAGGGAGCAGACGGTGATGCCGAACTGGGCCGCCGCCATCATCCGCGGCAGGTTCTCCAGCCCGTACAGCGCCTGCCGGGCGCGGGCGGAACCGCGTGCGGCGTGCGGCTCGATCTGGCTGCGCCGTACGGAGACGAGCGCGAACTCGGCCCCGACGAAGAAGCCGTTGGCCAGGACCAGCAGCAGGGCGAAGACGAGTTGCAGGGCGCTCATCGGCCGCCCTCCGCCATCGCTCCGGCGCGCACGGGCACCGGCTGGTGCGCGGCCACCGGCTCGTACGGGCCGTCCGCCGGGTCGCAGGACCCGTCGGCGGGCAGGTCGGCCGGTACGGCGGCGGGCCGCTCGGGCAGCGGGCCCGCCGGGGCGCCGGCGGTCCGTACGAGCCGGACGCGTTCGGCCCGGTAGCGGTCCACCCGGCGCACCGAGAGCCGCCAGCCGGGCAGCTCGGCGCGGTCGCCCGGGGCCGGGATACGGCCGAGGAGATCGGCGACCAGCCCGGCCAGGGTCTCGTAGGGCCCCTCGGGGACGTCGAGTCCGATCCGGCGCAGGGTCAGGACCCGGCAGCTGCCGTCGGCCTCCCAGGCCGGCCTGCCGTCCTCGGGCGCGGCGGGCGCCAGATCGGGACGGCCGTCCGGCTCGGCGTCGTGCTCGTCGCGGACCTCTCCGACCAGTTCCTCGATGATGTCCTCCAGGGTGACGACACCGGCCGTGCCGCCGTACTCGTCGACCACGATGGCTATCGGCTGCTCGCTGCGCAGCCGCCCCAGCAGCTGCTGCACGGGCAGCGTCTCGGGCACCAGCAGCGCCGGGACGGCGATCCGCCCGGCGGGGGTGCGCGTCCGCTCGGGGACAGGCACCGCGAGGGCGTCCTTGAGGTGGACCATGCCGACGATCTCGTCGATGCGTTCCCGGTAGACGGGGAAGCGCGACAGACCGGTGGCCCGGGTGAGGTTGAGGACGTCCGCCGCCGTGGCGTCGGACTGGAGGGCGCTCACCTTCACGCGGGGCGTCATCACGTGCTGCGCGGTGAGCCGGCCGAGCGAGAGCGTCCGTACGAACAGGTCGGCGGTGTCCTGTTCGAGGGTGCCCGCCCGCGCGGAGTGGCGGGCGAGGGAGACGAGTTCGCCGGGCGTACGGGCCGAGGCGAGTTCGTCGGTCGGCTCCACACCGAGCATCCGGACGAGCCGGTTGGCGACGGTGTTGAGCAGCGAGATCACCGGCCGGAAGACAGCGGAGAAGCGGTGCTGCGGTCCCGCCACGAAGCGGGCGACCTGGAGCGGTCGGGAGACCGCCCAGTTCTTGGGGACGAGTTCGCCGATCACCATCTGGACGGCGGAGGCCAGCAGCATGCCGATCACCACCGCGATCCCGGAGACGGCCCCGGAGGGCAGCCCGGTCGCGGCGATCGGCCCGTCGAGGAGCCGCGCGAGGGCGGGCTCGGCGAGCATGCCGACGACGAGGGAGGTGATGGTGATGCCCAGCTGGGTGCCGGAGAGCTGGAAGGAGAGTTCCCGCAGGGCCTCGACGACGGTACGGGCGCGCCGGTCGCCGGCCGCGGCGGCTCGCTCGGCGTCGGGGCGGTCCACCGTGATGAGGCCGAATTCGGCGGCCACGAAGAAGCCGTTGGCGAGGATGAGAAGGAATGCTGCGGCGAGCAGCAGAAGGGGGATGGTCATGCCGCCGCCTCTTCGAAGGGGGCGGCGCAGGTACTACCGGACGATCCGTCCATTGCTGGAGGGAGTCACTCCTCGGGTCGCAGGATGCCCCGCGGGCCGGTCGCGGCCGTCGAGTGCGGGGCGGGGCGCACTCGGCGCCTCCACCACCAGAGTAATCAAGAGCGGGCGGGTGAGGGCAGTGGTGTGTGGGGCAAGTGGCTCAGTCGCCGGCCGGCGCCGGGTCCGGTCCGGCCGCGCCGGCGGCGGCGCGGGATTCGCCGAGGGCGCGCAGCGCGCGGGCGTCGCGCAGGGCGTGGGCCCTGGCCACTCCGGGCTGAATGCCCAGTACGGGCAGGCTGGAGCCGTCGCTGAGGTCGAGGAAGACCCAGGCGTCGCCGGACCGCAGATTGACCCGCAGGATCTCGGCCCACTCCAGGCGGTGCGTCCGCGTGATATTGACGACAGTCACCCCGGTCTCGTCGGCGACGACCTTGGGGCGGCTGAGCAGCACCAGCACGCCGGAGAAGAGCAGGGCCGTGAGGATGAAGCTCAGCCGCTCCCCCGGGTGCAGGTCGTCGAGCAGCAGTCCGACGGCCGAGATCGCCACGAACATCGCGGCGCCCGCCGTCAGCAGGACGGCTCTGGTGCGGGTCGGCCGGAAGGTGACCGGCAGGGCGGACGGGGCCGGCTGGGGCGCGGGGGCTGCCATGGGTTCTCGCTCTTCCCGGTGGAGGGTCGCGGGGCTCAGAGACGGCAGGCGTGAATGGCCGTGGTGAGGATCGCGCGGGCGCCCAGGTCGTAGAGGCCGTCCATGATCCGCTGCGCTTCCTTGGCGGGGACCATCGCGCGGACGGCCACCCAGCCCTCGTTGTGCAGCGGGGAGATGGTCGGTGACTCCAGCCCCGGGGTGAGGGCGACGGCGCGCTCCAGGTGCTCGGCGCGGCAGTCGTAGTCCATCATCACGTACGAGCGGGCGACGAGTACGCCCTGGAGCCTGCGCAGGAACTGCCGGACCTTGGGCTCGTCGGGGTCGGCGCCGGTGCGGCGGATGACGACGGCCTCGGAGGTCATGATCGGCTCGCCGATCACCTCCAGGCCGGCGTTGCGCAGCGAGGTGCCGGTCTCCACCACGTCGGCGATGATCTGGGCGACGCCCAGTTCGATGGCGGTCTCGACCGCGCCGTCCAGGTGGACGACGGAGGCGTCGACGCCGTGGTCCGCGAGGTGCCGGGCGACGATGCCCTCGTAGGAGGTGGCGACGGTCATGCCGCCGAAGTCGGCGACGCCGGTGGCGGTGCCGGGGCGGGTGGCGTAGCGGAAGGTGGAGCGGGCGAAGCCGAGCGGCAGGATCTCCTCCGCCTCGGCCTCGGAGTCCAGCAGCAGGTCGCGGCCGGTGATGCCGATGTCGAGCTTTCCGGAGCTCACGTAGATGGCGATGTCCCGGGGGCGGAGGTAGAAGAACTCCACTCCGTTCTCCGGGTCGACCAGGACGAGTTCCTTGCTCTCCTTGCGCTGCTGGTAGCCGGCCTCATGGAGCATCGCCGACGCCGGTCCCGAGAGTGAACCCTTGTTGGGGATGGCGATGCGCAGCATGAGGTCGGCTTCCTTCGTACGGTGGGTGGCGGAGTGAGCGGAGCGGGTGCCCGCCCGGTGCGGGCCGGGCACGGGTCAAGGCTCAGAGATGGGCGTACACGTCGTCAAGGGAGATTCCGCGCGCGACCATCATCACCTGGACGTGGTAGAGGAGCTGGGAGATCTCCTCGGCGGCGGCTTCCTTGCCTTCGTGCTCGGCGGCCATCCAGACCTCGGCCGCTTCTTCCACGACCTTCTTGCCGATGGCATGCACACCTTTTCCGACCAGTTCGGCGGTACGGGAGGTGGCGGGGTCGCCGTGGGCGGCCTTCTGCTGGAGCTCGCTGAACAGCTCCTCGAACGTCTTCTTCGGCATGGTGGGGCCTACTTTACGCGGCCCGCAGCGGCCTGCTGGCGCCAGGGTTCCGCGATGGTGCGCAGCGTGGTGGCGGTGGCCACGGCGGCGGTGACCGCCTCGTGGCCCTTGTCCTCGTGCGAGCCGTCGAGGCCCGCCCGGTCCAGGGCCTGTTCCTCGGTGTCGCAGGTCAGCACGCCGAAGCCGATGGGCACTCCGGTGTCGACGGAGACCTGGGTGAGGCCCTGGGTGACGCCCTGGCACACGTACTCGAAGTGCGGGGTGCCGCCCCGGATGACGACGCCGAGGGCCACGACCGCGTCGTATCCCCGGCCGGCGAGGACCTTGGCGACGACGGGGAGTTCGAAGCTGCCGGGCACCCGCAGCAGGGTCGGCTCGTCGATGCCGAGGTCGCGCAGGGCGCGCAGGGCGCCGTCCACCAGACCGTCCATGATCTTCTCGTGCCACTGCGCCGCGATCACGGCGACCCGCAGGTCACCGCAGTTCTTCACGCTCAGCTCGGGTGCGCCTTTGCCGCTCATGTCTCTCCTCGGATGCCGGACGGACGCCGGATGGCCGGCGTACGGGGTCGGTCTGGTCGGGTGCTACTGATTGCCGCAGGTCGACGCGGCGGCCGGGTCGAGCCAGGGCAGGTCGTGGCCCATCCGGTCGCGCTTGGTGCGCAGATAGCGGAGGTTGTGCTCCCCCGCCTGGACGGGCATCGGCTCGCGGCCCAGGACCCGCAGCCCGTGCCGGACGAGGGCGGTGGTCTTCTCCGGGTTGTTGGTCATCAGCCGGAGGCTGCGTACCCCGAGGTCGTCGAGGATCCGCGCGCCCGCCGCGTAGTCGCGGGCGTCGGCGGGCAGGCCGAGTTCCAGATTGGCGTCGAGGGTGTCCCGGCCGCGCTCCTGGAGTTCGTACGCCCGCAGCTTGGACAGCAGGCCGATGCCCCGGCCCTCGTGGCCGCGCAGATAGACGACGACGCCCCGGCCCTCGGCGGTGACGCGCTCCATGGACGCCTGGAGCTGGGGACCGCAGTCGCAGCGCTGCGAGCTGAAGATGTCCCCGGTCAGGCACTCGGAGTGGACCCGTACGAGCAGGTCCTCGCCGTCGCCGATCTCCCCGTGCACCAGGGCGACGTGCTCGACGCCGTCGGTCGTGGAGCGGTAGCCGTACGCGGTGAACTCGCCGTACGCCGTGGGGAGGCTGACCTCGGCCTCGCGGCGCACGGAGGGTTCGGAGGTGCGGCGGTAGGCGATCAGGTCCTCGATGGAGATGATCGTCAGGCCGTGCTTGCGGGCGAACGGGATCAGCTCGGGCAGCCGCAGCATCACCCCGTCCTCGCCGGCGATCTCCACGATCGTGCCGGCCGGCCGCAGCCCGGCCAGCCGCGCCAGATCGACGGCGGCCTCGGTGTGGCCGTTGCGGACGAGGACCCCGCCGGTCTTGGCGCGCAGCGGGAAGACATGGCCCGGCCTGACGAAGTCGGCGGGCTCCGCGTCGCCCGCCGCGAGCAGCCGCAGGGTGGTGGCGCGGTCGGCGGCGGAGATCCCGGTGGTGACGCCGTGGTCGGCCGAGGCGTCGACGGAGACGGTGAAGGCCGTGCGCATCGACTCGGTGTTGTGGCCGACCATCTGCGGGAGTTCGAGCCGGTCCAGCTCGGGGCCTTCCATGGGGGCGCAGATCAGGCCGCGGCACTCGCTCATCATGAAGGCGATGATCTCGGGGGTGGCCTTCTCGGCGGCGATGACGAGGTCGCCCTCGTTCTCGCGGTCCTCGTCGTCCACGACGACGACGGGGCGGCCTGCGGCGATGTCGCGGACGGCCTGCTCCACCGGGTCGAGGGCGAGGTCCTCGGCGTTGTCGGTGGAGTACCACGTGAGGGGCCGGGGGCTGGAGGTCATGCTGCTGCTCCTTCCAGGGACGGGGCGCCGGCGCGGGAGCGCTGCCACCAGTCGCGCATGCCCCACAGGACCAGGGCGAGGTAGATCACGTACACGAGGCCGGAGAAGGCCAGGCCGCTGCTGAAGGCGAGCGGTACGCCGACGATGTCGACGAGCAGCCAGGCGAACCAGAATTCGACGAGTCCGCGGGCCTGGGCGACCATCGCGGCGAGGGTGCCGACGAAGATGTACGCGTCGGGCCAGGGGTTCCAGGAGAGTTCGGGTACGGCGACGAACAGGCCGCCGACGGCGAGGGTGCCCACGGCGGTCCCGGCGAGGAGCAGACCGCGCTCGCGCCAGGAGGCGAACCGGACGGCGATCGAGCCGTCCTGCGCCTGCCGCCTGCCGCGCTGCCACGCGCGCCAGCCCCACAGGGCCACGCCGATGACCAGGAGCTGTTTGCCGATCCCGCCGCTGAGTCCGGCGGAGGCGTAGGCGCCGACCAGGATGACGCCGGACAGGAACTGGGCGGGCCAGGTCCAGATCGAGCGGCGCCAGCCGAGCGCGAGGGCGGCCAGCCCGATGGTGTTGCCGACCATGTCGGACCAGAGGATGTGCTGGCCGAAGGCGGCGAACGCCTCGCCGTTCAGCCAGGAGAGGGTGTTCACCGTTCGGACTCCTCGGCCGGGGCCGGCCGGCCGGGGGCCAGCAGCCGTTCGACGTATTTCGCGATGACGTCGACTTCGAGGTTGACCGGGTCGCCCGGTCCCTTGATGCCGAGGGTGGTCAGCGCGAGGGTGGTGGGGATGAGGCTGATGGTGAAGTGGTCGGCTCCGGCGTCGACCACGGTGAGGCTGACGCCGTCCACGGTGATCGAGCCCTTCTCCACGACGTAGCGGCTCAGGGCGGCGGGCAGCGAGACCTTGACGATCTCCCAGTGCTCGGAGGGGGTGCGCTCGACGACGGTGCCGGTGCCGTCCACATGGCCCTGGACGATGTGTCCGCCGAGCCGGCCGCCGACGGCCATGGGCCGCTCCAGGTTGACCCGGGAGCCGGTCCGCAGCGCGCCGAGACTGGAGCGGTTCAGCGTCTCGGCCATCACATCGGCGGTGAACTCGCCGTCCCCGTGGTCCACGACCGTGAGACAGACGCCGTTGACGGCGATGGAGTCCCCGTGCCCGGCGCCCTCGGTGACGACGGGGCCGCGCAGCCGGAAGCGGGAGGCGTCGCCGAGGTTCTCGACGGCGACGACCTCACCCAGCTCTTCGATGATTCCGGTGAACACTCAACGCTCCTTCGGGACGGTGGGAACGGCGGTGGGAGCGACCGGGACCGCGGTGATCCGCAGGTCGGGTCCGATCCGTACGGCCTCGGTCAGCCGCAGGCGCAACGCCTCGGTGATGGTGCTGATTCCGGCGTCGGCCAGGGCGGCCGGCCCGGCGCCGAGCAGGGCGGGTGCGAGATAGCCGACGACCTTGTCGACCGCTCCGGCGGCGACGAAGGAACCGGCCAGCGCCGGGCCGCCCTCCAGGAGTACGGAGCGCACCCCGCGTTTGTGCAGGGCGGCCAGCAGGGCGGGGATGTCCAGGCCCCGGTCGGAGCGCGGCAGCCGTACGACGTCGGGCAGCGCGCCCGCGTCGGCGTCCTCGGCGACGGCGACCAGGGTGGGCGCGGCGTCGTCCAGCACCCGGGCGCCGGGGCGCACGGCGGTGGCCTCGGTGTCCACGACGACCCGCAGCGGCTGGACGAGGTCCTCGGCCGGCCCGGCGACGCGGGCCGCGAGGTGCGGGTCGTCGGAGCGGGCGGTGCCGGAGCCGACCACGACGGCGTCGGCCTCGGCGCGCAGCCGGTGGACGTCGGCGCGGGCCTCGGCGGAGGTGATCCAGCGGCTGGTGGAGTCGGCGGCGGCGCTGCGGCCGTCGAGGGTGGCCGCGTACTTCCAGGTGACATGGGGGCGGCCGAGCCGTACGGAGGTGAGCCAGGCGATGTTGCCGTCGGCCGCCTCGTCGGCGAGCAGACCCCGCTCGACGGTGACGCCGGCGGCCCGCAGAGTCTCGGCGCCGCCCCTGGCCTGCGGGGTGGGGTCGGCGACCGCGTACACGACACGGGCGACGCCCGCGTCGACGAGCGCGCGGGCGCAGGGCCCGGTCCTGCCGGTGTGGGCGCAGGGTTCGAGGGTGACGTACGCGGTGGCGCCCCGGGCCCGTGCGCCGGCCGCGCGCAGGGCGTGCACCTCGGCGTGCGGGCCGCCCGCACGCCGGTGGTATCCCTCTCCGACGAGCCGGCCCGCGGCGTCGAGGATCACGCATCCGACGACCGGGTTGGGGCTGGTGGAGCCGAGTCCACGCGCGGCCAGTACGACGGCCCGCCGCATGGCGTCCGCGTCGGTGACGGCTTCGGCTTCCGTGGCCACCGGGTCCTCCTGCCTCTTCGGGCACGGACTCCGGGGCCTGTCGATGACGACAGATGAAGCGGGAACGCACATGGGTGGCGCCACGGCCGGACACCCGGTCCTCCGAAGGACCGGTCGTCGGACACCGACGCGCCCGTGAGGGCCCGCCGCGCACTGCCTCCCATCCGGACTTTCACCGTCGGTCCAGGAATCTCACCTGGTCAACCGGCCGCTGGCTGCGGACGGGTCGCGGACTATAACCGCCGGTTCGGAATTGCACCGACCCCGGAGTGCGCTGCTTCTGTTACCCGACCAGTGTGCCACGGCTGATCGTCGGCCATCCGGGTGAGCCCTGTGGCGTGACTCACAGGCAGGCGGGCGTCTCATGGAGTGAACAGCTCGTCCTGCGCCGCCTCCCGGGCCGTCAGCAGCGCCCCGCGCAGCACGGCGGTGCCGCCGAGGGTCCCGGCCCTGACCTCCGTACGGAGCGGGGACATGAGGGCGAGCCGGTCCTCGACGCGGGCGGCCAGCGTGTCGCCGCCCGCGTGGCCGGTCTCACCGGCGAGCACGATCCGGCCGGGGTCGAGGACCGCGCCGACCGCCGCGGCGCCGATGGCCAGCCGGTCGGCGAGCGCGTCGAGGAACGCCCCGGCGTCCTGCCGTTCGGACCCGGACCCGGACCCGGACCCGGACCCGGCCCCCGCCTGCGCCCGCGCGACCGCCGCGCGCACCAGGGCGGCGGCGGGCGGTTCCTGGGGGCCGGCCGCCGCCGAGACGCCGTATTCGGCCGCGAGTTGGGCGACGGCGGCCGACCCCGCCAGGGAGTGGAAGCCGCCCTCGCAGCCGGCCGCCGAGGGCAGCCGGCTGGTGCCGGGCACGGGCAGGAAGCCGATCTCGCCCGCGCCGCCCGAGGCACCCTTGCGGAGCCTGCCGTCGAGGACCACGGCGGCGCCGACGCCGTGGCCGAGCCAGAGCAGCACGAAGGTGTCGTGGCCCCTGGCCGCGCCGAGTCGCTGTTCGGCCAGGGCGGCGAGGTTGGTCTCGTTCTCCACCAGGACGGTGGCGGGCAGCCGTTCCTGGAGCGCGGCGACGAGCCTTCGGTGCCAGGCGGGCAGCCCGGTGGTCTCGCGGAGTTCCCCGGAGACCGGGTCGACCAGCCCGGGGGCGCCGATGCCGACGCTGTGCAGGGGCACGGCGCCGGCCTGGCGCGCCGTGCGTTCCAGCAGGGCGGCGGCCTGTTCCACGGCGGCTTCCGTGGCGGTCTCACCGCCGATGGGCGCGGTGGCCTCGGCGAGGGTCTCCCCGAGCAGATCGGCGACGACCACGGAGACGCTGCCGGTCCTGACGTCGAGGGCCGCGAGATGGGCGCGGTCCGCGGCGATCCCGTACAGCCGGGCGTTGGGACCCCGGCGCCGGTCGCCGGCCTCCCCGACCACCCTGACCAGACCGGAGTCCTGGAGCCGCTCCACCAGATCGGCGACGGTGGGCCGGGAGAGCCCGGTCATGGTCTTGAGCTGTCCCGCCGTCAGGGGGCCTTCCCGCTGGAGCAGTCCGAGGGCCAGCCGGTCGTTGATGGCCCGGGCGGTACTCGGGGATGCGGCCATGCCGGGATCCTTCCAGATGAGACAGAACCGGCCCGGACGGTACCGGCGCCGGTGCTCCGATTGAAAGCCCTATTTATCAGGCAAGCTTCCTGATAGTTTACTGCGGCGCCGGAGGTCGGCGCACCACCGGAAGGGAAAAGACGCGGATGCCGGCTGAAGTGGTCTACGACAAAGAGCGGTTGCGGCGGGCCAGGATCGCCATCGCCGCCGTCTTCTGCACGCACGGCGCGGTCACCGGCAGCTTCGCGACCCGGGTCCCCTGGATCCAGGACCACGCGGGGCTCAGCGCCGGGCAGTTGGGGTTCGCGCTCGCCTTCCCCGCGATCGGGTCCGTGACCGCGATGCCGCTGGCGAGTGCGATCAGCCACCGCTTCGGGGGCCGTAACGCGCTGCGCGGACTGCTCGGGCTGTGGACGCTGGCGTTGACGCTGCCGTCCCTCGCCCCCAATCTCCTCACGCTGTGCGTGGCGCTCTTCGCGTACGGCGCCGCCGCGGGCACGTCGGACGTGGCGATGAACGCCATCGGTCTGGAGACCGAGTCCCGTCTCGGCCGGTCGATCATCTCCGGTCTGCACGGCATGTGGAGCGTGGGCGCGCTGATCGGCTCGGCGGTCGGCGCCCTCGCGGCGCACCTGGGCACCGACGCCCGGCTGCACCATCTGTTCGCCGCGCTCGCCCTCACGCTGCTCGGCACCGTCGCCTGCCAGGGCGTGCTGAACATCCGTCCGGCGGCCGAGGAGGAGCCGCCCCCGCGCTTCGCGCTGCCGCCGAAGTCCTCGCTGCTCATCGGCGCGATCGGGTTCTGCGCCGTCTTCGCCGAGGGCGCGAGCATGGACTGGTCCGCCGTCTACCTCCGGGACATCCTGGACACCTCGCCCGGCGTCGCCGCCGCCTCGACGACGGCCTTCGCGCTCACGATGGCCGTCGCACGGCTGGTGGGCGACCAGGTGGTCGACCGGTTCGGTGCCGTACGGACGACACGGGTCGGCGGGCTGCTGGCGGCGGCCGGCGGCGTCCTCGTGATCGTGGCCCCGCATCCGGTGGTCGCCATGGGCGGTTTCGGACTGCTCGGACTCGGGATCGCCACGGTCGTCCCGCTCGCCTTCGCTGCGGCGGCGCGCTCCGGGCCGAACGCGAGCCCGGCCATCGCGGGCGTGGCCACCATCACGTACACCTCCGGACTGGTCGCGCCCTCCGCGATCGGCGCGGTCGCCGACGCGACCTCGCTGGTGGTGTCCTTCGGTCTGGTGACCCTGCTCGCCTGCGGCCTGGTGCTGGGCGCCGGGGTGCTGCGTTCCGGCCGTACGAAGGCGGTGGGCGCGCAAGCGCCGGCGGGCGGCGGCGTGGAGACGACCCCGGCGGCCGACTGAGGGCGGCGGTCTCCGGAGCGGGGGCGTCCGGGGGCCGACCGGACCACGACTAATATGAACTGATCTTTTTCGGCCATGACTGACGTGGAGCCCCTCATGAATCTCGGCGTGCGCTGGACCCTGCACGGAGACGGGCGCACGCCCGCCCCCGGCGCCGTCGTACGCCCCGACGAGCGGCTCTCCTGGCCCCGTACGGCGGGGCTCGGCGCGCAGCACGTGGTCGCGATGTTCGGGGCGTCCTTCGTCGCTCCGGTGCTGATGGGCCTGGACCCCAACCTCGCGATCATGATGTCCGGCGTCGCGACGGTGATCTTCCTGCTGGCGACCCGGGGCCGGGTGCCGAGCTATCTGGGCTGCTCGCTCTCGTTCGTCGGCGTGGCCGCCGCCATCCGGGCCTCGGGCGGCGACAGCGCCACCGTCACCGGCGCGATCCTCGTCGTCGGCGCCGTGCTCTTCCTGGTGGGGCTCGTGGTCCGGCGCTTCGGCGCCCGGGTCGTCCACGTGGCGATGCCGCCCGTGGTGACCGGCGCGGTCGTCATGCTGATCGGTTTCAACCTGGCGCCGGTGACGGCCGCCACGTACTGGCCGCAGGACCAGTGGACGGCGCTGCTGGTGATGGTCTTCACCGGGCTCGCGGTGGTCTGTCTGCGCGGCTTCTGGTCCCGGATCGCGATCTTCCTCGGGCTGGTCTTCGGATACGGCGTCTCCTGGCTGTTCGACCGCGTCTTCGGCCGTATCCACTCCACCGCCGGCGGCGCGGAGGCGGTGGACCACTGGCGGCTCGATCTGTCCGGCGTCGGCAGGGCCGACTGGATCGGCCTGCCCGACTTCCACGCGCCGAGCTTCGAGTGGTCGGCGATCCTCGTCGCGCTGCCGGTCGTCATCGCGCTGATCGCGGAGAACGCCGGCCATGTGAAGGCCGTCGGCGAGATGACCGGCGATCCCCTCGACGACGAACTGGGCACGGCGATCGCCGCCGACGGCGCCGCCTCGATGCTCTCCACCGCCGTGGGCGGCCCGCCCAACACCACGTACTCCGAGAACATCGGCGTCATGGCCGCCACCCGCGTCTACTCCACCGCCGCCTACTGGGCCGCCGCCGGCTTCGCCCTGCTCTTCGGGCTCTGCCCCAAGTTCGGCGCGGTCGTCGCGGCGATCCCCGGCGGGGTGCTGGGCGGGATCACCGTCATCCTGTACGGCATGATCGGGCTGCTCGGCGCGCAGATCTGGACCAACGCCGGGGTGGACCTGCGCAATCCGCTCAATCTGGTGCCGACGGCCGCCGGGATCATCATCGGGGTCGGCGGGGTGAGCCTGAAGATCACCGACACCTTCGAGATCGGCGGGATCGCCCTCGGCACGATCGTGGTGATCTCCGGTTACCACGTGCTGCGGGCCTTCGCCCCCGCCCACCTCAAGGAGCAGTCGCCGTTGCTGGACTCCGGCACCTCGGCCTACGACAAGGACGGGTCCCGCACTCCGGGCGAGTGAGACCTCGCTCGTCACGGCCGGGGATCAGTCCTCGGGCCGGGGATCAGTCCTCGGGAAGCTCGACCGGCGCCAGCGCGTCGAACAGATCGCCGGGGCCCGGGTTGGTGGGGTCGGTGGCGCCGCCGAAGTGGCTCATCACCCCCCACACCGCGTTGAGCGCGGTCTGCACGGCGCCCTCGGCCCAGCCCGCCGTCCACGAGATGTCGTCCCCGGCGAGGAAGATCCCGCGCTTGTCGGCGGGCAGCCGGTCCTGCATGAAGTGGGTGAACAGGCGCCGCTGGTAGCGGTAGTGGCCCGGCAGGTTCGCCTTGAAGGCGCCCATGAACCAGGGCTCGTTCTCCCAGGACACGGTCACCGGCGCCCCGATGACATGACGGCGGATGTCGACCTTCGGATAGATCTCGCCCAGCGAGGTCAGCATGACCTCCATCCGCTCCTCGGCGGAGAGCGGAAGCCATTTGAGGCTGTCGTCGCACCAGGTGTACGAGAGGCACATGACGGCGGGCCGATCGGGGCCGTTGTCCAGCAGATAGGTGCCGCGCGTCATCCGGTCGGTGAGCGTCATCGACATCACGTCGCGCCCCGTCTCCTCGTCCTTGTCCAGCCAGAACGGCCGGTCGACGGGGACGAACAGCTTGGACGACTCCATGTAGTGGGTGCGCTCCATCGCCGTCCAGTGGTCGATCGGGAAAAGCCCGTCGTCACAGGCGATCCTGGAGAGCAGCAGCCAGGACTGCGCGGTGAAGACGGCAGCGCGGTAGCCACGGACGGCGCCGGAGGCGTCCGTCACGGTGATCCGGCCGTCGGCGGCGCGCCGCAGCCGGGTGACGGCGGGCAGCGGCTCGCCGCCGTGCAGCGAGGAGAGCGAGGTACCGGCGGGCCAGTGCGTGATCTTGCCCGGCTCGCGCTCCCACAGCCGCAGCGGCAGCTGTCCGCTGCCGCCGACGATGGAGCGGTGGTGGTCGTCGGCCTCGGTGTAGACCACCCGGAGGATCTCCAGGATGGAGTGCGGGAAGTCGGTGTCCCAGCCGCCGGTGCCGAAGCCGACCTGGCCGAAGATCTCCCGGTGCCGGAACGAGGCGAAGGCCGGCGAGTCGCAGAGGAAGCCGTAGAAGGTCTGGTCGTCGAGCTTCTCGACCAGCCGTGCCCAGATCTCCCGGATACGCGGGATGTCGCGCTCCCGCAGCGCCCGGTTCATACCGGAGAAGTCGGCGCCCTCTTCGAGACAGGTGTTCCAGGCGTCCATGACGTCGCGGAAGACCCGCGGCAGGTCCTCGACGGTCTCGGCGTAGTGGGAGACGCCCTTCAGATCGACGACGGTCGAGGGCGTGCCGGGGGCGAGCGGGTTGGGGAACGGCCGGGTGCGCAGCCCGACCAGGTCGATGTAGTGCTGGAGCGCGGTGGAGGAGGGCGGGAAGCGCATCGCGCCCATCTCGGCGGTCAGTTCGGGATCGCAGCCCTCGAAGCCGACGGTACGCAGCCGGCCGCCGAGCCGGTCGGCCTCGTACACCACCGGCCGGAGGCCCATCTTCATCAGCTCGTACGCGGTGATCACCCCGGAGAGCCCGCCGCCGATGACCGCGACCTCGGCGCCGTGTTCGGTCGCGGGGATCTGGCCGAGCCCGGCGGGGTGGGCGAGGAAGTCGTCGTACGGGTAGGGGAAGTCGGGGCCGACCATGGTGATGGGCGGCAGCTCGCCGGAGGCGTGCGGGGCGGGGTGCTCCGGCCCGGCGGGCCGGTCGGCGGCGGGCGGCGTGGATGTCATGGGGTACGGGCTCCTTGCGGGCGCTACGGGGTGCGGGAGGGGCGGACGAGGGAGCCGTACAGGGCGGGGCGACGGTCCCGGAGATACGGATTGGCCGCGCGCGAGACGGCCAGCAGCTCCGGATCCACCTCGCCGAGGACCAGTTCCTCCCCGCGCCCCGCCCGTGCCCGGGTCGCGCCGTCGGGCCCCGCCAGACAGCTCAGCCCGACGAACTCGAACTCGCCCTCCGGGCCGGTCCTGTTCACATACGCCACGTACATCTGGTTCTCGAACGCCCGGACCGGCACGACGGACTCGGCGACGAACTGGAAGGGGTGCATCTGGGCGGTGGGCACGAGCAGCAGATCGGTGCCGGCGAGCGCGTGGGCCCGCGTGTTCTCCGGGAACTCCACGTCGTAGCAGATCATCAGGCCGAGCCGGAGCCCCGCCACTTCGGCCTGGACGACGGCGTGCTCCCCCGGTGTGAACCACTCGCGTTCGAAGCAGCCGAAGAGATGTGTCTTGCGGTAGTTCGCGAGCCGGGTCCCGTCGGCGCCGATCAACTGCGCGGCGTTGAAGATCCGTTCCCCTTCCCGCTCGGGGTAGCCGTAGACCACCGCGAGTCCGTGCCGGGCCGCGACGGCGGCGACGGCCTCGGCCCCCGGGCCGTTGGCCGGCTCGGCCAGCCGGGGGACGGCGTCACCGAGGGCGTACCCGGTCAGGAACATCTCGGGACACACCAGCAGCCCGGCCCCGGCGGCCGAGGCGCGCTCGGCGGCCGCCGCCAGGACGTCCAGGTTGGCCGCCACCGCACCGGGGCGGCCGGAACTCTGGAGCAGGGCGGTGCGCAGGGGCGGCATGGCTGACCTCGGGCGTGACGAAAGGGGCGGCCGGGGCCGCCGGGCGGGTGGTGGGGAGCAACACACCGACCGTACGGTCCGGGCCGATCACGCGACAAGACACGCCTGTTGCGCGCAGACCATCGATCTGTTGCGTCTTTCCCACGCCCGTCGGCGATCCGTTGCCGAGGGAGGGGCGCCCCGCCCGGCTCACCTGGTCATCCGGTCAGCGCGGCGCGCCCGAGGAGTAGCGGCGCAGCAGCGGGGAGAGGACGAGCACGGACTTGGTGCGCTCCACATACGGCTCGCCCGCGATCCGTTCGAGTACCTGCTCGAAGTGGCGCATGTCGGCGGCGAACACCTGCGCGATCGCGTCCGCCTCACCGGTGACGGTGGAGGCGGCCACCACCTCCGGCATCCGTTCGAGGCTCCGGTGGATGACCTCGGGCGAGGTGTTGCCGCCGCAGTAGATCTCGATGAACCCCTCGGTCCGCCATCCCAGCGCCGCCGGGTCCACCCGTACGGTGAAGCCGGTGATCGCCCCGGCGGCGCGCAGCCGGTCGACGCGCCGCTTCACGGCGGGCGCGGACAGACCGATGCGCGAGCCGATGTCGGCGTAGGTGCGGCGGGCGTCCTCGGCGAGGGCGTGGACGATGCGTTCGTCGAGATCGTTGAGTCGCACGGCTGGTGGTTCTTTTCTGCGCGGTGACCGGTCGGGGACGGCGCGGGCCGGGTGCCCGTGGTGCCGTATCCGAAGTAGACCACGCGCCCGCGCGGTGCCGCGTCGCGGCTACGCGGCGGCCAGCAGACCCGCCCGGAGCCGGCCGGTGACGCGGCTGAGCAGGCGCGACACCTGCATCTGGGAGATGCCGAGTTCGGCTCCGATCTCGGCCTGCGTCATCTCGTCGCCGAACCGCATCCGCAGGATGAGCCGCTCCCGGTCGCTCAGCAGCGCGAGGAGCGGCTTCAGCGCCTGGACGTCCTCCACCGTCTCCAGCGCGGCGTCCGGGGCGCCCAGCCGGTCGGCCAGCGGGGGCGGCGAGTCCGACGTGTCGTCGGCGGGGATGTCGATCGAGCCGGCCGTGTAGCCGTTGCTCGCGACGATGCCCTCGATGACCTCCTCCTCGTCCAGCCCGAGGTGGTGCGCCAGCTGCGCGGTGGTCGGCGCGCGGTCGAGGCGCTGGGTCAGCTCGTCGGTGGCCTTCGCCAGGTCGAGGCGGAGTTCCTGGAGCCTGCGGGGTACGTGCACGGCCCAGCTGGTGTCGCGGAAGAACCGCTTGATCTCCCCGACGACGTACGGGACGGCGAAGGTCGCGAACTCCACCTCCCGGCTGAGTTCGAAGCGGTCGATCGCCTTGATCAGACCGATGGTGCCGACCTGGACGATGTCGTCCATCTGGTCGGCGCGGTGCCGGAAGCGGGTGGCGGCGTAGCGCACGAGCGCGAGATTCAGCTCGATCAGGGTGTTGCGCACGTACTGGTGCTCGCGCGTGCCCTCCTCCAGCCGGGTCAGCCGGGCGAAGAAAAGCTTCGACAGCTCCCGGGCGTCCCGGGGCGCCACCTCCACCGGGCAGGGCACATCGGGAAGCCCCGGAACCACCGCCTCGGCCCGCGGGCGGCTTCCGTACCCTGTGCGTCCGGTCGGGACCGTACTCACCGTGGCCACTTCGGCCTCCCCTGTTCCGCTGCTCCGTCTTCCGGCGCGCCGCGACGGCGCAGGGCGCGTGTACCCCGTCCCGGCGCGCTCATGCCGGTTTCCCCGGAATCGGGATATGCCGGAACGGGCCCCCGCGTGAAGCGGGGGCCCGGACGGGACCCGAGGGCCCTAGCTCCAACTGGCGTGCAACGGCTTGCCCTCGGCGTATCCGGCGGCGCTCTGGACGCCGACGACGGCCTTCTCGGCGAACTCCTCCAGGGAGCCGGCACCCGCGTAGGTGCAGGAGGAGCGTACGCCCGCGATGATCGAGTCGATCAGGTCCTCGACGCCGGGACGGGCCGGGTCCAGGAACATCCGCGAGGTGGAGATGCCCTCCTCGAACAGCGCCTTGCGCGCCCGGTCGTAGGCCGACTCCTCGCTCGTACGGTTGCGTACGGCGCGGGCGGAGGCCATGCCGAAGGACTCCTTGTAGAGCCGGCCGTCGGAGGACTGCTGGAGGTCGCCGGGCGACTCGTACGTACCGGCGAACCAGGAGCCGATCATGACGTTCGAAGCGCCGGCGGCGAGCGCCATGGCGACATCGCGCGGGTGCCGGACGCCGCCGTCGGCCCAGACGTGCTTGCCGTGCCTGCGGGCCTCGGCGGCGCACTCCAGGACGGCCGAGAACTGCGGCCGGCCCACCCCGGTCATCATGCGGGTGGTGCACATGGCGCCGGGGCCGACCCCGACCTTGATGATGTCGGCGCCCGCCTCGATCAGGTCCCGTACGCCCTGGGCGGAGACGATGTTGCCCGCGACGACCGGCACCTTCGGGTCGAGGGCGCGGACCGCCCTGACCGCGGCGATCATCGACTCCTGATGACCGTGGGCGGTGTCGACGACGAGTGTGTCGACGCCCGCGTCGAGCAGCTGCGCCGCCTTGCCCGCGACATCGCCGTTGACACCGACGGCCGCGGCGACGCGCAGCGTGCCCGAGGCGTCGGTGGCGGGCGTGTAGAGGGTCGCGCGCAGGGCGCCCTTACGGGTGAGGATGCCGACCAGCCGGCCGTCGGCGTCGACCGCGGGGGCGAGCTTGCGGTTGGCGTTGTCGAGGGTGTGGAACGCCTCGCCCGGGTCCATGTCGGCCGAGATCAGCACCAGGTCCTTCGACATGACCTCGGAGAGCTGGGTGAAGCGGTCCACCCCGGTGAGGTCGTGTTCGGTGACGATCCCGACGGGCCTGTTCCCGTCGTCGACCACGACGCCCGCGCCGTGTGCCCGCTTGGGCAGCAGGGACAGCGCGTCCCCCACGGTCTGCAGGGGCGCCAGCACGATCGGGGTGTCGAGCACGAGATGGCGGGTCTTGACCCAGGAGATGACGTCGGTGACGACCTCGATCGGGATGTCCTGCGGAATGACGACGAGACCGCCGCGCCGCGCGACGGTCTCGGCCATCCGGCGGCCGGCGATCGCGGTCATGTTCGCGACGACGAGAGGGATGGTGGTGCCGGTGCCGTCCTGGGCGGAGAGGTCCACCGCCTGGCGGGAGCCCACGGCCGACCGGCTCGGCACCATGAAGACGTCGTCGTACGTCAGGTCGTACGGCGGCTGCTGGTCATTGAGGAAACGCACGCGCAGAACATCCCAGTCGATCGGAGTTGCCCCGGTCGGTGGAGCCGGGGAAAACGCACGTACTCGATTGTCCCATGCGGGCCTCCGCACCCGCCCCGGGCCGAACCTCCAGCCCGCGGCGGGGGCACTCGTACGATCCGCCAGGACCGGACCGTCACGCGGCGTCGGGGTCCGCGCGCTCCAGTGCGGGCTTGGGCGCGGGGGTGAACTCCGTCAGCAGGAAATCGGCCGCCGCGGTGTCCGTGACCAGGCTGGTCACCAGCCCGGAGCGCAGCACGGCGCCGATCGCCTCGGCCTTGCGCAGCCCGCCCGCGATCGCCACGACCTCGGGTATACGGCGCAGCCGGTCGGCCTCGACCGTGATGCACCGCTCGCCCAGGTCGCGGCCGACGAGCCGCCCCTCGGCGTCGAAGAGGTGCGCGGACATCTCGGCGGCGACACCGAGCGTGGAGTAGTGCGTCCGCTCCTCGTCGGTGAGCATGTCGTGGACCGTGGAGATGCCCGGCTCCCAGGAGCCGATGGAGACCGCGGCGACGGTGACCTTGTCGAAGTACTCGAAGGCGCGCGCGATCCCGGTCTGGCCGCGCAGCGCGGCGGCCGTGGCCGGGTCGGGGAGCAGCATCGGCGCGTAGATGGGATGCGCCTCGCCGCCGGAGACCTGGGCGGCCCGCCGGACCGCCTCGACGGATCCGCGCTCCGCGGTGCCCGCGTCGTAGACGCCCGTGAGCTGGACGACCGTGCAGGGCGGCAGCCGGTCGAGCGCGGCGGCCATGTGGATGGTGGAGCGGCCCCAGGCGAGGCCGAGCACATCGCCCTCGACCACCAGTTCGCCGAGGAGTTCGGCGGCGACCTCCCCGAGGTTCTCCGGGTCGGGCGACTCGTCCTCGCCCTCGGCGGGCGATTCGACGACCACCGCGTGGCGCAGGCCGTAGCGGGCGCGCAGCGCGTCGGAGCGCTCGGCGTCGAGTTCGGCGGGGACCCGGATCTCGATCCGTACGAGATCACGCTCCAGGGCCGTCTCCAGGACCCGCGCCACCTTGAAGCGGCTGACGCCGAACTCCTCGGCGATCTGGATCTTGGACTTGCCCTCCAGGTAGAAACGGCGCGCCATGGCCGCCGCCTGTACCAGCTCCGCCGGTCCCATCCGCAGCCCCGGCCGACCTGCCGACATACCAGGCACCGCGATCTCCTCACTTCTGTTCACACTCTGGGCTCGCTGTTCATCCTGTCAGATCCAGCGGTCCTCGATCGGCCCGTGAAGGCCCTGTTCATGTTCCCGTGGCCCGGGGGCCGGTCGCCCGTCCGACGGGTCAGTGTCCGCAGGCCCAGGAGGCCGCGGCGGTCGCTTCGGCCGCCTGGTTGCGCAGCATCCGCACGGCCGCCGCCGGGTCGTCCGTCCCGTACACCGCGGACCCGGCGACGAACACATCGGCGCCCGCCTCCGCGCACCGCTCGATGGTGGTGGCGGAGACGCCGCCGTCGACCTGGAGCCACAGTTCGAGACCGTGCTTGGAGATCAGCTCCCGGGTCCGGCGGATCTTGGGCAGCATGATGTCCAGGAACGCCTGGCCGCCGAAGCCCGGCTCCACCGTCATGATCAGCAGCATGTCCAGCTCGGGCAGCAGATCCTCGTACGGTTCGATGGGCGTCGCGGGCTTCAGCGCCATCGACGCCTTCGCGCCCTTGGCCCTGATCTCGCGGGCCAGCCGTACGGGGGCCGCCGCCGCCTCCACGTGGAAGGTGACGGACCCGGCGCCCGCCTCGACGTACTGCGGGGCCCAGCGGTCCGGGTCCTCGATCATCAGATGGCAGTCCAGCGGTGTGTCCGTGGCCCGGCCGAGCGCTTCGACCACGGGCACACCGAGGGTCAGGTTGGGCACGAAGTGGTTGTCCATCACATCGACATGGAGCCAGTCGGCGCCTTCGACGGCCTTCGCCTCCTCGGCGAGGCGGGCGAAGTCGGCGGACAGGATGCTGGGGTTGATCTGGGCCATGTGCCAAGCCTGCCATGCTCCGGACGTGTTCCCGACCGCGCGGTGGGCCCCGGCCGGGGCCCATACCTCGCACTCCGCTCAATCCGCGCGTCTCAGCGCTCAGGCCGTACGCCGCAGCAGCGCGAGATACATGGCGTCCGTGCCGTGCAGATGCGGCCAGAGCTGGACGTCCGGTCCGTCGCCCAGCGCCGGTACGCCGGGCATCAGCGGCCTCGCGTCGATCCATTCGGCCTCGACGGCCGGACCGCCGCGTCCCTTGAGGACGTCCTCGACGACGGCCCTGGTCTCGGCGAGATGCGGGGAGCAGGTCGCGTAGCCGACGACGCCGCCGACCCGTACCGCGCCCAGCGCCTCGCGCAGCAGGCCGCGCTGGAGCGGCGCGAAGCCCTCCAGGTCGGCGGGCCGGCGCCGCCAGCGCGACTCCGGGCGGCGCCGCAGCGCCCCGAGGCCGGAGCAGGGGACGTCGGCCAGGACCCGGTCGAAGGAGCCGGGGGCCCAGGGCGGCCGGGTGCCGTCGGCGGTGATCACCTGGTACGGGCCGGGGTTCCCGGCGAGCGCGCGCTCCACGAGCCGGGCCCGGTGGTGCTGCTTCTCGGCGGCGAGGAGGAAGGCGTCGCGCCCGGCGGCGAGCGCGGCCAGCAGCGCCGCCTTGCCGCCCGGCCCCGCGCAGGCGTCGAGCCAGCGCGCGTCGGCACCGTCCAGCGGGGCGTTGGCGAGCGCGACGGCGACGAGCTGGCTGCCCTCGTCCTGCACACCGGCCCGGCCGTCCCGTACGGCGTCGAGCGCGCCCGGCTCGCCGCCCTCCGCGAGCCGTACGGCATACGGCGACCAGCGTCCCGGCAGCCCGGAGTCCTCGCCGACCGCTGCCAGCAGCTCGTCGGGGGTGGAGCGGCCCGGCCGGGCGACGAGGGTGACCTCGGGCCGCTCGTTGTCCGCTTCGAGCAGGTCCTCGATCCCGGCCCGGCCGCCGCCCAGCGCGTCCCAGAGCGCGGAGACCACCCAGCGGGGGTGCGAGTGGACGACCGCGAGGTGGTCCTCCGCGTCCTCGTCGTAGGGCGGGGCGACCCGCTCCACCCAGGTGTCCAGATCGTCCCGCGCGATCTTGCGCAGCACGGCGTTGACGAACTTGGCCCGGCCGTCGCCGAGCACCACCCGGGCCAGCTCCACACTGGCCGAGACGGCGGCGTGCGTCGGAATCCGCGTCCCGAGCAACTGGTGGGCGCCGAGAGCCAGTACGTCGAGCACCGGCGGGTCGACCTCACGCAGCGGCCGGTCGACGCACGCCGAGATGATCGCGTCGTACGTCCCCTGCCGGCGGAGCGTCCCGTACACCAGCTCGGTGGCGAGGGCGGCGTCGCGCGCTTCGAAGCCGGTGTTCTCACGGGCCTTCTTGAGCAGCGGCGGCAGCACGAGATTGGCGTACGCGTCCCGCTCGTCGACGGCCCTGAGCACCTCGAACGCGAGGAGCCGCACGGGGTCCTTCTTGGGGCGGCGGTACGGCTTGGCGGGACGGCGGGGGGCCTGCTGGTTCAAAGGTGCTCCGCGGTGAGATGAAGACCGACCGGCACGAGTCGGTCCCTCTCAGCCTACGTCCGCCCGGCCGAGCCGCTCGCCCGGGGCGATCCGCACCCCGCGCGCCCAGTCGGCGGCGCGCATCGGCTTCTTCCCCTGCGGCTGGACCCAGAGCAGTTCGGTGGCGTGCGAACCGGTGCCGACGTGCACGCTGTTCTTGCCGACGGCCAGCTCCCCCGGCTCCAGCTCCGTACGGTCGGGCACCGGCGTCAGCTGGACCAGCTTCAGCCGCTCACCGCGGAAGACGGTCCAGGCACCGGGCGCGGGGGTGCAGGCGCGGACCACCCGGTCGACGCGCAGCGCGGGCGCCGCCCAGTCCACCTCGGCGTCCTCCACCTTGATCTTGGGAGCGAGCGAGACGCCGTCGGTGGGCTGCGGCACGGGCTTGAGGGTGCCGTCCTCGATGCCGTCCATGGTGGCGGCGAGCAGCCCGGAACCGGCGAAGGCCAGCCGGGTCAGCAGATCGCCGCTGGTGTCGGTCGCCCGGACCCGCTCGGTGATCACACCGTAGACCGGCCCGGAGTCCAGCCCCTCCTCGATCTGGAAGGTGGCCGCGCCGGTCATCTCGTCGCCCGCCATCACGGCGTGCTGCACGGGCGCGGCGCCGCGCCAGGCGGGCAGCAGCGAGAAGTGCAGATTGACCCAGCCGTGCACCGGTACGTCGAGGGCGCTCTTGGGCAGCAGGGCGCCGTAGGCCACCACCGGGCAGCAGTCGGGGCCGATCTCCCGCAGCCGGGCCAGAAACGCCTCGTCGCGCGGCTTCGCCGGCCTGAGCACCTCGATCCCGGCCTCCTCCGCCCGCTGCGCGACGGGACTGGCGACGAGCCTGCGACCACGTCCGGACGGCGCGTCGGGCCGGGTGACGACGGCGACGACGTCATGCCGCTCGGAGGCGATGAGTGCGTCCAGGGCGGGTACGGCGACCTCGGGGGTGCCGGCGAAGACGAGCTTCATCGGTGGCTGACTGCCTCTCGTACGTACTTCGGGCTGACGCGAGCGGTCAAGGAACGGCCCATCAGTCTAGTGCGTGTCGCGGAAGGCCCGCCTGGCGCGCCCGCCCGCGCGGGAATCGCGCCGAGCGGGGGGCGTACGACGGCCTGCGCGCCCGGCGCACATGCGCATACGCCCCCGCAGCGTGACCAGATCGCCGGGTGGCGCGTTGTCAAGAGAGATTGACCGAGCGGGCCGCACCGGTGCGGCCCTCCGTAATTCAACGCCGGTTCGAGAGGCTTGTTCATGGCCGACCACGCAACCCACGACGCACAAGCCCGGGCAAGTCTGCACCTGTTGGTGCGGGACATCGAGCGGGTCAGGCGGCAGGTGGACGCACTGCGCACGCTCACAGCCCAGTTGGGCAATGTCTACCGTCCACGCCGGTCGGGCCCCTCCACGGGCTTCGTCGTCTATGGCAGGGCACCCGCTCCGACCGTACGGCTCGCCCAGGAGCTGCGGGACAGCGTCGAAACACTGGTGACCGCGGCGGTGGACTTCGACCGCTCGCTGGGCTTCTCGTGGGACGCGGTGGGTTCGGCGCTGGGAGTCACCAAGCAGGCGGTGCACCGACGTTACGGGACGCGACGGGCCACGCAGCAGCCCGTGGCGGCCGACGCTGACCGCCCCCAGGACCCCACGGCGCCCCGCCCGCCGCTCACGGTGGGGCCGGGCGCCACCCCGTCGGTCCCGGCCGCCCGCTCCATGCCGCCACAGCCGACGGTGACGGCGCACACGCTCAGGGACGACCCGCGCCCGTCGGCCTTCCCTGGCCCCCGAGGAGGCTGACGCCACAAGTCCCCCGCCCAGGCGGGCGGGGGACCAACCCACCCACCACAGACGACCGGGCGCGGGGAGGGGGCCCACCGGCGGGAGGGGGCCGGGGCCGCAGGAGGCGGGTGTCCGGACAATAAAGCGTGAGGTGCGGCGCGAAACGCAGCCGAGGGGTCACGACAACCCGCACGCGCCATACATCATGCCGTCCGGACACCCGCCTCCGGAGGCCCCGGCCCCCGCACCACACACCGCACCACCAAGCACCGCATCCGCATCCGCACCCGCACCCGCACCCGCACCCGCCGTCACCAGACGGCCACGCCCCCGTACCACCTCACCCGATATCCGGCGGATCGATCCGAATCCGCACCGGCACAGCGCCCCCCGCGCCCGCGCCCGCCGCACCGCGCGCCGCCCGCGCGGACTTCAGCGCCGCCGCCAGCGCCGCCCCGCTCCCCGGCGGCACCCGCACCAGCGCCCGCTCCCAGCGCTCCCCCACGGGCGGATCACCGGGCCGCCGAGCCCGCGCCCCGCCGCCCGCACCGGCGCCACCCACACCGCCGACGCCCCGCCCCGGCTGCTCCACCGCCAGCGGCACCGGCCCCAGCACTTCCGCGTCGCCGGGGAGTTCGGCCCCGGCGAGAAAGAGGCCGACGGTGTCGAGGGGCCCCGCTACCGAGGCCATCCGGGAGACCGGCGGGAATCCGAGTTCGGCGCGCTCCGACAGCTCGCGCCGCGCGTGGCCCACCGGATCCCAGCGCACCAGGGCCTGCACGGGACGCAGCGTCGGTTCCGCGACCACGACCACCGTGCCGCCCTCGCTCTGCCCGCGGACCAGCGACGCGGCGTGGATCCACCGGCGCAGGGCCTCCTCCCCGGCCCGCAGGTCGGGCCGCCCGAGCATCGCCCAGCCGTCGAGGAGCAGCGCCGCCGCGTAGCCGCCCTCGGCGACGGGTTCGGCTCCCGGAGTGCTGACCACGAGCGCGGGGCGGGCCGGTACGGAGTCGAGCACGTGGTCGCGTCCGGAGGTGCGGACGGGTACGGCGGGGAAGGCGCGGCCCAGCTCCTCCGCCGTGCGCCGGGCGCCCACGATCCGCGCGCGCAGCCGGTCGCTCCCGCACTCGGCGCAGTGCCAGCCGGGCTGGTCACGGCCGCACCAGCCGCAGCGCAGCTCGCTTTCGCGCGGGGCTTCCAGCGGGCCGGCGCAGTGCCGGCAGCGGGCGGGGGTGCGGCAGCGTTCGCAGGAGAGCCGGGGGACGTAGCCGCGCCGGGGGACCTGGACGAGTACCGGCCCGGACCGCAGCCCCTCCCTGACGGCCTGCCAGGCGATGCTGGGCAGCCGCGCGGCGCGCGCGGCCTCGTCCCGCGCCAGGTCGCCGTCGCCGATCGTGCGGACGAGCGGGGCGGCCGTACGCACCTGGTCGCGGGCGGCCACCAGCGGCAGGGCCCAGCCGGTGGCGACGAGCTGGGCGGCCTCGACGGTGCATCCCGTTCCGCCGACGAGGAAGGCGCATTTGTCGTGGGCCGCGCGCAGTTCCAGCACTTCGCGGGCGTGCGGCTGGGGTGCGTGCGGTTCGCTGTGGCTGCTGTCGCCGTCGTCCCAGACGGCGACGAGTCCCAGGTCCCGTACCGGCGCGAACATGGCGGCGCGGGTGCCGACGACGGCCCGTACGGAGCCGCGCCGGACCGCGAGCCACTCCCGGTAGCGTTTCTCCGGCCCGGCCTCCGCGGTGAGGTGCGCGTGCCGCCCTTCGCCGAGCTGCGCGGTGAGCGCCGCGTCGACCCGGGCGGCGGCCCGTCCGTCCGGTACGACGACGAGCGCGCCCCGCCCGGACGCCAGCGTCGCCGCGACGGCGCGGGCCAGTTCACCCGCCCAGTGGGGTCCGGGCAGCGCGGTCCACACGGCGCGGGGGGCACCGCCACCGGCGAGGGCGCCGAGGAACGCGGGGCCGTTGACGTACCGCTCCCAGGTGCCCGCTTCCGGGGCGACGGGCGGCGGGAGCGGCTCCGGGGAGGGCTTGGCCTCGGCCCGCGCGTTGCGCGGTGGGACGGCGAGCTGGAGGACGTCCGCGAGGCTTCCGGCGTACCGGTCGGCGACGGCCCGTGCGAGGCCGAGCAGCCCGGCGCCGAGTACGGGCTCGGGCGAGACGACTCCGGCGAGCGCGGCGAGCGGTCCCGTGTAGTCCGACTCGGCCCGCCGCTCGACCACGAACCCGTCGATCAGCCGCCCGCCTTCGCGCCGCCCGCCGCGCACCCGGTGGGCCCCGGCGCCGAACCGCACCCGCACCCGCACGCCCGGCTGCGCCGCTTCGTCCAGTTCCTCCGGCACGGCGTAGTCGAAGAACTGGTCGAGGTGGAGCACCCCTTTGTTCACCACCACCCGCGCGACGGGCAGCTCCCTCGCCAGCGCGGCCCCCCGCCACGTCCTCGGCTTGGCCCGCGGCACCTTCGCCTCGCGCACGCTCTCCCGAATCAGCGCAAGCTGCTCCGGCCCACCCCCGGCGGGCTCCCCGGACTGCTTGTCGTCGCTGCTCACAGCTTCATACCTACCAGATGCCACGGACAGCGGCGGGCGGCGAAGGGGCCACTACGTCACGTGACCACCTCGACACACCCCCCTGGTTCCGGTTCGCTCCGGAAGAGAGGAAACGGGAAACACCCCCATCGACCTTGTTCCGCCCCGACCGGCTGCCGCACGCTGATGCATGTCACCGACGCCGGCCCGACGGCGGAGTGACGGAGGCTGAAGTGTCGGACGGTCCGAACGGCTTCGGGCAGGAACTGCGACGTCGGCGACTGGCGGCGATGCTCTCGCTGCAACAGCTGAGCAAGCTCGTGCACTACAGCAAGGGCCACCTCAGCAAGGTGGAGAGGGGACTCAAACCCCCCACCCCCGAACTGGCCCGGCTGTGCGACGCCCGGCTGTCGGCCGGAGGAGCGCTCTCCGGTCTCGTATCCCGGCAGGTGGCGCGCTCTCCCCTGCCCGAATCCGGTCATGAAGGCGATCAAAGCCATGAAGGTGAGGTGTGGTTGATGCACTTGGGCAAGGACGGATCGAGTTCGTTCCAGTGGGTGCGACGCCGGAGCGTGATAGTCGCGGGCGCCGCTACGGTCATGTCGATGCGGGGCGACGCCATGGGCACGTACGACCCGGCGGACACCGGGGCCCAGACCGTCGTGGACGCGTCCCGTTTGCTGTTCGACCAGTTCCGGCGGATCGGGCAGTCTTCCGGTCCCGCCGCGGTACTTCCCACGTTGGTCGCCCAGACCCACGCTCTCGAACAGCTGTCGGTCCGCAGCGGGACCCGCAGCCGAACGGCACTGCTGCTGCTCGCCTCCCGGTACGCGGAGTACGCGGGCTGGATGGCGCAGGAATCGGGGGACGATCACTCGGCCCTGTGGTGGACCGATCGCGCGGTGCTGCTCGCCCGAGCGGGCGACGATCAGGGGCTCGCCACATACGCCTTGGTACGTCGCGCCCTGATCTGCCTGTACCGGGGGGACACGCGGCAGGCCGTCGAACTGTCGGAGCGGGCCCTGGGCAGTGACGCGTCCCCGCGGGTCAGAGGACTCGCGGCGCAGCACCTGGCCCAGAGCCTCGCGGCCGAGGGCCGGTACGACGCCTGTATGCGCAGCCTGGACACGGCACGCGAACTGCTTACCGAGGATGCTGCCGATCCGGCGGCGCCGGTCCTGGGCGCGTCCCATGTACCCGATGTGGTGTCCATGTTCACGGGCTGGTGCCTGTACGACCTGGGCCGACCGCGAGAAGCCGCTGACGTACTGGACCGCGAACACGTGCGGGTCCCCGACCACGCGTTGCGCACCCGTGCCCGCTACGGGATCAGGCGCGCCCTCGCCCATGCCGCCGCCGGGGATATCGATCACGCGTGCCGCCTCGCACACGAGGCCCTTCCCGGGGTTCGGCAGACGCACTCCGCGACGATCCTCACCGATCTGAAGCGGCTCGGCCACACCCTGCGTCGGTATCCGACCCATCCCGCCGTGCGGGAGATCAGCCCTGATCTCTCCTCGGCCCTGGCCCGCACGGACAGCTGATCCCCTCCCGGCAAGACAGACCGGTCGGAAGAGACCGGCCAGAAAGTGAGGACAGGACCATGCACGAGATCTTCATCAACTACCGCACAGAGGGCGGCAAGGACGCCGCGTTCAACTGCCACGAAAAGCTGTCGTCCCGGTTCGGCGAGGAAAGTGTCTTCCTTGCCGGGAAGTCCATCGAGTTGGGCTCGAACTTCACCGACGTGCTGATCGAAGCCGTACGCCGCAGCCGTGTCCTGCTGGCGCTGATCGACGAGAACTGGCTCGATGCGCCCGACCGCAGCCACCCGGGCAGGAGGGCGCTCACCAACCGGCGGGACTGGGTGCGACGCGAGATCGAGGAAGCCCTCAGGTCCGGCATCCTGGTGGTTCCGCTCATGACCGGACGCCGTACGGAACAGTTGGACGCCCATCGGCTCCCCGCGTCGTTGGCCGAGATGGCGGAGTGCCAGTACGAACGGCTCTCGCTCCGCTCCCAGGACGCCGATATGGCCCGGTTGGGCGACCGGCTCGTCCGTCAGGTGCCCGCATTGGCAGCTCTCGACCGTCGGTCCCCGGCGCCGTCGGCCGCCCGCGCGGAATCCGGTGTCCGCAACCAGGGCCAGAGCGGCGGAATTGGCCAGGTGACGGGGGCTGTGGGCACATATGTGCATGAGTCGCACGCGCCTTTGCACACCGGGACCGGCGATCAGGTCCGGGGAGCGAAGATCATGGGAGACGGTGACCAGGTCAGCGGGGCGAAGATCGTCGGCGATGGCACGAACCACGTGGCCGGGGACAACCACGGTGGCTTCCGGCAGCAGTTCGGCTCGCGCGGGCCCGGACGGGACGGCCGACAGTGATCGGGGATTTGCGCTCGTACATCAACGAGGCGCGGAGCGCGGTGCACAGCGGTGACGGAACCCAGATGAACTTCTATCTGGAGGCCTCCTATCTGGAGGCAGCGTCCTTACTGCGGGAACAGGCGCCCGAACGCACGCGCGCGTTCGCGGAGGACGACCGTGACCGGCTCGCCCAGCGCTTCGTTCCACCTGTCCACTTCCAGCACGCCCGTCGCCAGTTGCACACCCACCACACCACTCTCGTGTCAGGCCCGCCCGGCAGTGGCCGGCGCACCGCCGCGCTGATGCTCCTGCACGAACTGCCCGATGCCGGCGGAAGCTTCCACGAACTGCCCGACACCCCGGACGACGCATCTTCTTCGTCCCTCCTCGACCATGGAGTCATCAGCAGCGGGGACCGGCTCCTCCTCGATCTCTCCCGGGACGACGAGCCGCGCCGCTATCTGGAAGTCCAGGACAGGCTCTCCGACTTCAGAAGCAGGCTCATCGAACGCGCGGCGCATCTCGCCGTCATTCTGCCGCATCGCTTCGGTCATCTGCGGCGCAGTGACCTGCTCCCGCTCACCACGGACATCGGGCGCCCCGAGGCTCGCAGGGTGCTCGCCGTTCAACTCCGGTACGACGGCATCGTCCCGCCGCAGAGCGCCCTGAGCACTCCCTCGCTCACGACTTACCTGGCCAGGGCTCCCTTGCGGGACGTGGCCGAGCTGGCCGACCGGATCCGGCGGGCACGGGACGCCCCGGGGGGCAACGCGGAAGGGGGGTTCCCGCGCTGGGTGGAACAAGCCCTCACCGCGCTGACCGACCAGTCCGCCCGGGTCGCGGCGGACCTGTCGGACCGCCATACGGGCCGGAACCGGGCGCTGCTGCTCGCCCTGGCCATGTTCCACGACACCACGCCCGCCACGGTCTTCAGCGCCACCGTCGCGCTGCTCAAGGCTCTGGATCATCCGCCGGACGACCGTCCCCGGCTGGAACACTCCGACCTCAACGCCGAGTTCGGGTCCATTGAGGCTCAGACCCAAGCCTCCGGTCGGGTCCGGTTCACCAGGGAGGGCTACGACCGCGCGGTACGGAACCATTTCTGGACGTATCTGCCGGACGTACGGTCCCAGCTCCGCGACTGGGTCGGTGAGTGTGTGGCTGAGCACGCTCTCGCACCAGAGGAACAGCGCCAGGTGATTCCCCGGCTCGCCGAGCAGGTGCTGCGTACGGGACGGCCCGACGACCTGGTCGAGCTGACCACCCAGTGGACGAAGCAGGCCGCTTCCCAGCGTCTGATGCCGGCCGCTTCCCAGGCGCTGGCACTCGGCCTCACCGACGATCAGTACGGCCGGTCCTTCCGCCAGCTGATCTACACCTGGTCCAAGAACGCCGAGCTGAGTCCGAAGCTCAAACAGGTCCTTGTACTGGTCTGTTCGGAGGTGATGGCCCGGACCCACCCAGATCAGGCGATGGTCCGGCTGCACCATCTGGTGCGACGAGCGGAGAGGCCGGTGGAAGAGAACGCTCAGCGTGCCCTGCTTCACCTGGCACACTCCGACAACCGGCTGTACCGCCTTTTGCTGGCACGGATCGACACCGAGTTGCCCGATAACCCGTGGAGGGCTGAAGCCAACGTCTTTCTCGCGGTGGCCGATCCGACCCGGCTGATCGGTCAGGCCTCCGTACGGGCGGTGCTCAGCTCCGGCTGGGCCGGGGTCCTGCGGCGTCGGTCAGTCGAAGACTGGCGGCCGACCGCCGCCCGATGGCTGACCGCGTGTGGCGACCTCCGATACCAGGACATTGTCCTCGATGTGCTCGTCGATGCGTGCAGGGGCGAGAGTTCCGCGCTCGGGAGCCTCTATCAGGTGGCCTGCGACTGGGCTCGCGAGCCTTCCGACGGATCCGTCAACCGTACCGGCACCGCCGCTTCACTGCTCCGGAAGATCGACAGAGCCCAGGGACTCGAACCCTGTGACTTCGGCGCCTGACCCAAAACGGGGGTACACATGAGTTCGGGCCGTAAGACCATGACGGTCTTCGTCACCATCATCCTGGGGCTGATTCTCGTCATCGTCGGCCTCCTGTCCCGCTGGCCCCCGTGGGCCTGGCCTGCGGCGGCCGTCCTGCTCACGGTGGTCGCCACCGTGACCCACAAGATCCTCACCCACGAGTCCGACGGGTTTCCCCGCGAATTCACCCTCGATCCCGATATGCCCGTACCACCGATCCAGCGTCAGGAGCAGCGCGTCACCGACGTGGCCCTGCCGAGCGCTACACCTGACTACGACTTCGCGTTCTGTGCGACTGTGCGCTGGATCCTGCTGGAGGCCGACCACGACGCTCCGCTCATCAACCCCGGCGGACTCGCGGTGGACGCCGTGCTGCGACGGGCCCGTACGGTGGCGGCGAATCAGCAGCCGACCCGCAGCGGGCTGGTGCAGCATCAGCTCGAAGCCGCGCTGGGGACCATGCAGTCCGATCCCTCCGGGCGGGTCCTCGCGATGGCGCAGGATGTCTCGCTCACCCTCCCCGACCCCGACCGGGCACGGCTCTCAAGGCTCTCGGACGTCCGCAAGGACGAGGATATCTGGGAGCACGAACGTAATTACGAACGCAACAAGCGTGCCTACCTGGGTGAGGACGTGCTCAGGGACACCGGCAGCGCTGTGGTGTGGTGGCTGGCCAAGAACGACAACCAGGTGGAAGGAGCGGTGGACCGGATCGGGCTGCTGGCAAGCCTCTCCGCCGCCGCTCGCAATGACACCGTCGATCCGACGTTCCAGCACCTCGTGCCGTCAGCACTGCCTCGGTGGAGCGAAAGGGAATACGGACCGGAGGAGGACCCGTGGTACGCGGACGAGGCAGGCCTCCCGTCAGAGCCCGGATTCCCCGGCCCCGAACCGGAGCCATCGCTCGACACCCTGCTGGACTGGTTCGGCTTCGGCCCTGACGACGCCGATCTGACCCTCTTCGGGACCCGGCTCGTCAGGATCGCGAAGCTCCACGGAAAAACCGAAGCGGCGGAGCGGATCAGATCGCGGCTCGGCTCCCCGGAGCCGGAGCCGGAACCGGATCCGAAGCCGAACGAAGATCCCGACGGGCCCCCGGACGGCGAGGACCCGTCGTGTGAAGGGTGAAGCGGCCACGTCCCTCCCGCCGGTACAACGCCATGGGGCCCCGGACACCGTGTCGGTGTCCGGGGCCCCATGGGGACGGCGGTGGGTCAGACTCCGGCGGCCTGGCGCAGGGCGTCCACGCGGTCGCGGCGTTCCCAGGTGAATTCGGGGAGTTCGCGGCCGAAGTGGCCGTACGCGGCGGTACGGGCGTAGATCGGGCGGAGCAGTTCGAGGTCGCGGATGATCGCGGCCGGGCGGAGGTCGAAGACCTCGGAGATGGCCTGTTCGATCCTCTCCGTGTCGACCGTGGCGGTGCCGAAGGTCTCGACGAAGAGGCCGACCGGCTCGGCCTTGCCGATCGCGTACGCGACCTGGACCTCGCAGCGCGCGGCGAGGCCGGCGGCCACCACGTTCTTGGCGACCCAGCGCATGGCGTAAGCGGCGGAGCGGTCGACCTTGGACGGGTCCTTGCCGGAGAAAGCGCCGCCGCCGTGGCGGGCCATGCCGCCGTAGGTGTCGATGATGATCTTGCGACCGGTGAGGCCGGCGTCGCCCATGGGGCCGCCGATCTCGAAGCGGCCGGTCGGGTTGACCAGCAGGCGGTAGCCCTCGGTGTCCAGCTTGATGCCGTCGTCGACGAGGGCCTTGAGGACGTGCTCGACGACGAACTCGCGCACGTCGGGGGCGAGCAGCGAGTCCAGGTCGATGTCCGACGCGTGCTGGGAGGAGACGACGACCGTGTCGAGGCGCACCGGCTTGTCGCCGTCGTACTCGATGGTGACCTGGGTCTTGCCGTCGGGGCGCAGGTACGGGATGGTCCCGTTCTTGCGGACCTCGGAGAGGCGGCTGGAGAGCCGGTGCGCGAGGTGGATCGGGAGCGGCATCAGCTCGGGCGTCTCGTCGCAGGCGTAGCCGAACATCAGCCCCTGGTCGCCGGCGCCCTGCTTGTCCAGCTCGTCCTCGTCACCCTCGACGCGCTTCTCGTACGCCGTGTCGACGCCCTGGGCGATGTCGGGCGACTGCGCTCCGATGGAGACCGAGACGCCGCAGGAGGCGCCGTCGAATCCCTTTTTGGAGGAGTCGTAGCCGATCTCCAGGATTTTGTTCCGCACGAGCTGTGCGATGGGCGCGTAGGCCTTGGTGGTCACCTCTCCGGCGACGTGCACCAGACCGGTGGTGATCAAGGTCTCCACGGCGACCCTGGAGGAGGGGTCCTCTTCGAGGAGGGCGTCGAGAATGGTGTCGCTGATCTGGTCAGCGATCTTGTCGGGGTGACCTTCGGTCACGGACTCCGAGGTGAACAGACGGCGGGACACATCGCTCCCTGTGGTTGCAGCGGCTGCTGGCTGATCATTGGCGGACCGGCGGGGGGCTGCGGCTCCGCGACGTTCCACGACCACTTTATCGGTCGATTCGGGCCACGGGGGCACGTGTCTCGTTCTGTGGGAGTCGTACCGTCCGTGGCTCTGGAATTATGGGCCCTGGAGAACGCCCCGGCCAGAGGCCGTTCCGGCGTTTCCGATGGCCCTCGGGTGTGATCACGGAGCCCGCCCCCGGAGCGCGGGCGGGGGCCGCGCACGCCGTCCGCGTGACGCGCCGTTCCCGCGCGCCACTGGTACGCGCCCGCGTCATCAGGACCCGACGCCCGCCCCCGCGCGGTACCGCGGCGACCAGCAGCCCGTCGAGCGTCAGCAGCCCGCCCGCGCGGCGTGCCGGGCGCCCGCCCCGCGGCCGTTCAGCCGTCGCTTCCCGCGCCGCCGGGCAGCCGGCGGGCCACCAGGTCCCACACCACGTCCGCCAGCGTCTCCTTCGGCCCGTACGGCACCGGTGTCTCGTCCCCGTCCGCCGCCAGCACGACCGCCTCGTTCTCCTCGGACCCGAAGGTCTTCCGTTCCCCGACCTCGTTGACCACCAGCAGGTCACAGCCCTTGCGCCGCAGCTTGTGCCGGCCGTTGGCCAGCACGTCGTCCGTCTCGGCGGCGAAGCCGACCACCACCTGGCCGTGGCGGGCGCGCTCGGCGGAGACCTCGGCGAGGATGTCCGGGTTGCGGACCAGGGCGACCGGCGCGGGCTCCTCGCCGTCCTTCTTCTTGATCTTGCCCGAGGCGTACGTGAGTGGCCGGAAATCGGCCACGGCCGCCGCCATGACCACCGCGTCGGCCTCGGCGGCGGCCTTCAGCACGGCCTCCCGCAGCTGTACGGCGGTCCCCACATGGACCACGTCGACGCCTGCCGGGTCGGTCATCCCCGTATTGGCCTCGACCAGGGTGACCCGCGCGCCCCGGGCCGCGGCGGTACGCGCCAGGGCGTACCCCTGCTTGCCCGAGGACCGGTTGCCGAGGTAGCGCACGGGGTCGAGCGGTTCGCGCGTGCCGCCCGCGCTGATCACCACGTGGCGGCCGGCCAGATCGGGCTCCGGCACGCCCCGCGCCAGTACCCGGCGGCAGAGTTCGAAGATCTCCCCCGGGTCCGGCAGCCGGCCCTTGCCGGTGTCCACACCGGTCAGCCTGCCGACGGCGGGCTCGATGACGACGGCGCCGCGGCGGCGCAGCGTGGCCACGTTCTCCCGGGTGGCGGGGTGCTCCCACATCTCGGTGTGCATGGCCGGTGCGAAGACGACCGGACATCGCGCGGTCAGGAGCGTGTTGGTCAGCAGATCGTCGGCGAGGCCGTGCGCGGCCTTCGCGAGCAGGTCGGCGGTGGCCGGGGCGACCACGACCAGATCGGCGGACTGCCCGATCCGTACGTGCGGCACCTCGTGGACATCGGACCAGACCTCGGTGGAGACGGGGTGGCCCGAGAGCGCCGACCAGGTCGCGGCGCCGACGAAGTGGAGGGCGGAGGCGGTCGGGACGACCCGTACGTCGTGGCCCGATTCGGTCAGCCGCCGCAGCAGCTCGCACGCCTTGTACGCGGCGATCCCGCCCGCGACCCCCAGTACGACCCTCGGCCTGTCCACCGTGTCTCTCCCCTCCGCCGACCCCACACGAACCGGCACACGAATCCGGTCGGCCCACACGAACCGGCCGCCCCGCGAGGACATGCCGGCTCCCATGACATCTGCCGCCTGACACCCATGACACACCACAGGCCCGGCAGTCGCTCTACCGGGCCTGTGGTGACAAAGTCTGTTCCGTTGGGACGCCTACTGGGCCGGGCCCTCGATGGCCTCGGAGGTCAGCAGACCCGCGTTGATCTCGCGCAGGGCGATCGAGAGCGGCTTCTCGTGGACGTGGGTGTCCACCAGCGGACCGACGTACTCCAGCAGGCCCTCACCGAGCTGCGAGTAGTACGCGTTGATCTGACGGGCGCGCTTGGCCGCGTAGATCACGAGGCTGTACTTCGAGTCCGTGGCCTCGAGCAGCTCGTCGATCGGCGGGTTGATGATGCCCTCGGGCGTGGTGATGGAAGAGGACACTCTCTTGCCTTCCGAAGAAAATTCAGGGAAAAACAGGTGGTCGCGCATTCACGCGTACTGCGGATCACACGCCGCGGGCCGGGCGATTCTCGCCGCTGCGGAATCCGGACAGCACACAAAAGATCATGCAGCTGCCATCAAGGCTAGCAGCTCGCGCGCCACATCCTCGACGGAGGTGTTGACCAGCGTCGTATCGAACTCCGACTCGGCGGCCAGCTCCACCTTGGCGGCCTCCAGCCGGCGCTCGATCACCTCGGCCGATTCGGTGCCGCGTCCGGTAAGCCGGCGCACCAGCTCGTCCCAGCTCGGGGGAGCCAGGAAGACCAGCCGGGATTCGGCCATCGACTCCTTGACCTGCCGGGCCCCCTGGAGATCGATCTCCAGGAGTACGGGCTCACCCGCCGCCAGCCGGTCGAGGACCGCCTGGCGCGGGGTGCCGTAGCGATTGCCCGCGAACTCCGCCCATTCCAGCAGTTCGCCATTGGCGACCAGCTTGTCGAATTCTTCGTCGGAGACGAAGAAATACTGGACGCCGTGGCGCTCGCCGGGGCGCGGCTTTCTCGTGGTGGCCGACACCGAGAGCCATACCTCGGGGTGGACCTTGCGCATATGGGCGACGACCGTGCTCTTGCCGACCCCGGAGGGGCCGGAGAGCACGGTCAGCCGCGGTCGTACCTCTGCTGCCATGCAGCGATTATCCAGCTTCCGGGGGGTGCCCCGGAACGTCAGGCGACCTTGCCGCCGAACTCGCGCTCCAGGGAGGCGATCTGGTTGGAGCCGAGACCGCGGACGCGGCGGCTTTCGGAGATGCCGAGTCGCTCCATGATCTGCTTTGCACGGACCTTGCCCACTCCGGGCAGGGATTCGAGCAGGGCGGAGACCTTCATCTTCCCGATGACATCGTTCTCCTGGCCCTGCTTGATCACGTCATGAAGCGACGCACCGGAGTGCTTGAGTCGATTCTTGACCTCGGCCCGCTCCCGGCGAGCCGCGGCGGCCTTTTCGAGCGCGGCTGCGCGCTGTTCAGGGGTAAGGGGCGGAAGAGCCACGCCTACGTCACCTCGGATGTCGAACTGTCGGATACGGACCGGTGAGGAACCTAATCGCCCCACACCAGGCGAGCAACGGGCAACGCACTGCACGTTGGCTCCTGACGGAGACTAGCGGCCAAGGCCGCCGGAGTCAGCGAGAACAGACGAAAAGTCCTGGTCAGCATCGATCGCAGATGACTTTTGCGGCATTTTGCCCAACTTTTTGGACATGATCCCAGACATCCGTCCTCGCATCCGACAGCTCGTCTGCCCCGTCGGAGCGCTCCTACGCCCCCGTCCGGTCACCCGTACGACCCCCGCCGGAGCGCTCACGCGCCACCGACCGCCGCCCTCACCTCGTCCGCCAGGCGCTCAGCGGCCCCCCGCAGGGCTCCGGCGTCGGGACCGTGACGCAGGACACCCCGGCTGACGCTCGGCACCACCTGGCCGACCGCGGCGCCGAACACGCGGGGCAGATCGGCCGGGGTCGCGCCCTGCGCGCCGATGCCGGGCGCGAGCAGCGGCCCGTTGACGGCGAGATCCACCCCGGCGTCGCCGAGTGTCGCGCCGACGACCGCGCCGACCGACCCCAGCGGGGCGGCGCCCGCGTTCTCCGCCGCGATGTGGCCGAGCATCACCCCGGCGAGGGACCGGCCGTCGGCTGCGGTGGCCCGCTGCACCTCGGCGCCCTCCGGGTTGGACGTCAGGGCGAGGACGAAGACACCGCAGCCGGCCGTCCGCGCCGCGTCCAGCGCCGGACGCAGCGAGCCGAAGCCGAGGTACGGGGAGAGCGTCACCGCGTCCGAGAAGAGCGGCGACGCGGGGTCGAGGTAGGTCGCCGCGTAGGCGCCCATGGTGGAGCCGATGTCGCCGCGCTTGGCGTCCATCAGCACCAGCGCCCCGGCCGACCGCGCCTCCGCGACCGCCTTCTCCAGGACGGCGGTGCCGCGCGACCCGAAGCGTTCGAAGAAGGCGGACTGCGGCTTGAGCACGGCCACCTGCCCCGCCAGCGCGTCCACCACCGTGCGGGTGAAGCGCTCCAGGCCCGCGATGTCGTCGTTCAGGCCCCAGTCCGTGAGCAGCGAGCCGTGCGGGTCGATGCCGACGCAGAGCGGGCCGCGGGTGTCCATCGCGTGGCGCAGCCGGGTGCCGAAGGGAGCCAGGGCGGTCATGCGGTCACCTTCCGGGTGTCGGCGCCGACGGCCTCGGCGAGGGTGGCGTACGGGGAGACGGCGAGGCGTGCCGCCAGCCCCTTGTGGATCGCGCGGCTCCAGAACGGGCCCCGGTAGATGAAGGCGCTGTAGCCCTGCACCAGCGTGGCACCCGCCAGCACGCGCTGCCAGGCGTCCTCGGCGTCCTCGATGCCGCCCACGCCGACCAGGGTGACGCGGTCGCCCACGCGCGCGTAGAGCCGCCTGAGCACCTCCAGGGAGCGCGCCTTCAGCGGCGCGCCCGAGAGCCCGCCCGTCTCGGCGGTGAGCGCCGGGTCCGAGGCCAGGCCGAGGGTGTCGCGGGCGATGGTGGTGTTGGTGGCGATGATGCCGTCCAGGCCCAGTTCCACGGCGAGGTCGGCGACCGCGTCGATGTCCTCGTCCGCCAGGTCGGGCGCGATCTTGACCAGGAGGGGGACGCGCCGGCCGGTGACGGTGCGGTCGGCGGCCTCCCGTACGGCGGTCAGCAGCGGGCGCAGCTGGTCGACGGCCTGGAGGCTGCGCAGTCCCGGCGTGTTGGGCGAGCTGACGTTGACCACGAGGTAGTCGGCGTGGCGGGCCAGCCGCTCGGTCGACCGTACGTAGTCGGCGGTGGCCTCGCTCTCCGGGGCGAGCTTGGTCTTGCCGATGTTGACGCCGACGGTGGTGCGGAAGACGGCTCTGCGGGCCGCCAGCCGGGCCGCCACGGCTGCGGAGCCCTCGTTGTTGAAGCCCATCCGGTTGATCAGCGCGCGGTCGGGCAGCAGCCGGAAGAGGCGCGCGGGCGGGTTGCCGGGCTGCGGTTCGCCGGTGACCGTGCCGATCTCGACGTGGTCGAAGCCGAGCATCGCCATGCCGTCCACGGCGACGGCGTTCTTGTCGAAGCCGGCGGCGAGCCCGAACGGGCCGTGCATCCGCAGCCCGAACGCCTCGGTGCGCAGTTCCGCGTAGCGGGGGGCGAGGGCGGCGGCGACGAAGGTGCGCAGGACGGGGACGCGGGCGGCGAGCCGGATCCAGCGGACGGCCAGGTGGTGGGCGCGCTCGGGGTCCATCCGGCGGAAGACCAGCTGGAAGAAGATCTCGTACATGTGGGTGGTGTGTCCTCTGCAGACCTCATGAGGAGGGGGACACCGCTTCCGGTGTCCCCCTCTTCCGCTGGCTGATCAGTCCTGGCGTGCCGCGATCAGGTGCTGGGCGTGTTCCTGGAGGGAACGGACGCCCACCTCGCCGTGTTTGAGGGCGTCGATGCCCTGGACGGCGGCGGCCAGCGCCTGCACCGTCGTGAGGCACGGGACGCCGCGTGCCACGGCCGCGGTGCGGATGTCGTAGCCGTCGAGCCGGCCGCCGGTGCCGTACGGCGTGTTGACGATGAGGTCGACGCCGCCCTCGTGGATGAGCTGGACGATCGTCTTCTCGCCGTTCGGGCCCTCGCCCTCGAACTGCTTGCGTACGACGGTCGCCTTGATGCCGTTGCGCTTGAGGACCTCGGCGGTGCCGGAGGTGGCGAGCAGTTCGAAGCCGTGGGCGACCAGCTCGCGCGCCGGGAAGATCATCGAGCGCTTGTCGCGGTTGGCGACGGAGATGAAGGCGCGGCCCGTGACGGGCAGCGGCCCGTAGGCCCCGGCCTGCGACTTGGCGTACGCGGTGCCGAAGGCGGAGTCGATGCCCATGACCTCGCCGGTGGAGCGCATCTCCGGGCCGAGGACGGTGTCCACACCGCGGCCGTGGATGTCACGGAAGCGCGACCACGGCATCACGGCCTCCTTGACGGAGATCGGCGCGTCCAGCGGCAGGGTGCCGCCGTCGCCGTGGGCCGGCAGCAGCCCCTCGGCGCGCAGCTCGGCGACGGTCGCGCCGAGCGAGATGCGGGCGGCGGCCTTGGCGAGCGGTACGGCGGTCGCCTTCGAGGTGAAGGGGACCGTACGGGAGGCGCGCGGGTTGGCCTCCAGGACGTACAGGATGTCGCCGGCCATGGCGAACTGGATGTTGATCAGTCCGCGCACGCCGACGCCGCGCGCGATGGCCTCGGTGGAGGCGCGCAGCCGCTTGATGTCGTATCCGCCGAGCGTGATGGGCGGCAGGGCGCAGGCCGAGTCGCCGGAGTGGATGCCGGCCTCCTCGATGTGCTCCATGACGCCGCCGAGGTACAGCTCCGTGCCGTCGTAGAGGGCGTCCACGTCGATCTCGATGGCGTCATCGAGGAAACGGTCCACCAGGACGGGCCGGGACGGGCTGATCTCGGTGGATTCCGCGATGTACGAGGAGAGCCGCGTCTCGTCGTACACGATCTCCATGCCGCGTCCGCCCAGGACGTACGAGGGCCGTACGAGGACCGGGTAGCCGATCTCGTCCGCGATGGCCTTGGCCTCGCCGAAGGTGGTGGCGGTGCCGTGCTTGGGCGCGGGCAGCCCGGCCTCGGCGAGGACCCGGCCGAAGGCGCCACGGTCCTCGGCGGCGTGGATCGCCTCGGGGGACGTGCCGACGACGGGGACGCCGTTGTCCTTGAGCGCCTGGGCGAGCCCCAGCGGGGTCTGGCCGCCGAGCTGGACGATGACGCCCGCGACGGGCCCGGCCAGCGTCTCGGCGTGCACGATCTCCAGGACGTCCTCCAGGGTGAGCGGCTCGAAGTAGAGCCGGTCGGAGGTGTCGTAGTCGGTGGAGACGGTCTCCGGGTTGCAGTTGACCATCACGGTCTCGTAGCCCGCCTCGCTCAGCGCGAAGGAGGCGTGGACACAGGAGTAGTCGAACTCGATGCCCTGGCCGATCCGGTTGGGACCGGAGCCGAGGATGATCACGGCGGGCTTCTCGCGCGGCGCGACCTCGCTCTCCTCGTCGTACGAGGAGTAGAAGTACGGGGTCTTCGCGGCGAACTCGGCGGCGCAGGTGTCCACCGTCTTGTAGACGGGACGGATGCCCAGCGCGTGCCTGACCTCGCGTACGACGTCCTCGCGCAGCCCGCGGATCCCGGCGATCTGGGCGTCGGAGAAGCCGTGGCGCTTGGCCTCGGCGAGCAGCTCGGGGTCGAGCTTCGGGGCGGCGGCCAGCTCGTCCGCGTACTCCTTGATCAGGAACAGCTGGTCGACGAACCAGGGGTCGATCTTCGTGGCGTCGAAGACCTCCTCGGGGGTGGCTCCGGCGTGGATCGCCCGCATGACCGTGTTGATCCGGCCGTCGGTGGGGACCTTGGCGGTCTCCAGCAGCGCGGCCCGGTCGCCCGGCTCCCCGGTGAAGTCGAACTGGCTGCCGGCCTTCTCCAAGGAGCGCAGCGCCTTCTGGAGCGCCTCGGTGAAGTTGCGGCCGATGGCCATGGCCTCGCCCACCGACTTCATGGTGGTGGTGAGGCTGGCGTCGGCGGCCGGGAACTTCTCGAAGGCGAAACGCGGCACCTTGACGACGACGTAGTCGAGGGTGGGCTCGAAGGAGGCCGGGGTCTTCTCGGTGATGTCGTTGGGGATCTCGTCCAGCGTGTAGCCGATGGCGAGCCGGGCGGCGATCTTGGCGATCGGGAAGCCGGTGGCCTTGGAGGCGAGCGCGGAGGAGCGCGAGACGCGCGGGTTCATCTCGATGACGATGACCCGGCCGTCGTCGGGGTTGATCGCGAACTGGATGTTGCAGCCGCCGGTGTCCACGCCGACCTCGCGGATGACGGCGATGCCGACGTCCCGCAGGATCTGGTACTCGCGGTCGGTGAGCGTCATCGCGGGGGCGACGGTGATGGAGTCGCCGGTGTGCACGCCCATCGGGTCGAAGTTCTCGATGGAGCAGACGACCACGACGTTGTCGTGCTTGTCGCGCATCAGCTCCAGCTCGTACTCCTTCCAGCCGAGGATGGACTCCTCCAGGAGCACCTCGGTGGTCGGGGAGAGCATCAGGCCCTGGCCGGCGATCCGGCGCAGGTCCTCCTCGTTGTGCGCGAAGCCGGAGCCCGCCCCGCCCATGGTGAAGGAGGGGCGGACGACGACGGGGTAGCCGCCGAGCGTCTCGACCCCGCCGATGACGTCGTCCATGGAGTGGCAGATGACCGAGCGCGCGGACTCGCCGTGGCCGATCTTTTCCTTGACGGCGGTGACGACATCCTTGAAGAGGTCGCGGTCCTCGCCCTTGTTGATCGCCTCGACCTTGGCGCCGATCAGCTCGACGCCGTACTTGTCGAGCGTGCCCGCGTCGTGGAGCGAGATGGCGGTGTTGAGCGCGGTCTGGCCGCCGAGGGTGGGCAGCAGCGCGTCGGGGCGCTCCTTGGCGATGATCTTCTCGACGAACTCGGGGGTGATCGGCTCGACGTAGGTGGCGTCGGCGATCTCCGGGTCCGTCATGATCGTGGCGGGGTTGGAGTTGACCAGGATGACGCGCAGACCCTCGGACTTGAGGACGCGGCACGCCTGGGTACCGGAGTAGTCGAATTCAGCGGCCTGGCCGATGACGATCGGTCCTGAACCGATGACCAGGACGGACTGGATATCGGTGCGCTTAGGCACGCTGGTCCTCCATCAGGGATACGAAGCGGTCGAAGAGGTAGGCGGCGTCGTGCGGGCCGGCTGCCGCCTCGGGGTGGTACTGGACGCTGAAGACGGGCCGGTCGAGCAGCCTGAGCCCCTCCACGACGTTGTCGTTGAGACAGACGTGGGAGACCTCGGCGCGGCCGTAGGGGGTGTCGGAGACCCGGTCGAGCGGCGCGTCGACGGCGAAGCCGTGGTTGTGCGCGGTGACCTCGACCTTGCCGGTCGTCCGGTCCTGGACGGGCTGGTTGATGCCGCGGTGGCCGTACTTCAGCTTGTACGTGCCGAAGCCGAGCGCGCGGCCGAGCAGCTGGTTGCCGAAGCAGATCCCGAAGAGCGGCGTACCGCGCTCCAGCACCCCCTTGACGACGGTGAGGTCGGCGGTGGCCGGGTCGCCGGGGCCGTTGGAGAGGAAGACCCCGTCGGGGGCGGCGGCGTACACCTCGTCCAGCGTGGCGGTGGCGGGCAGGACGTGCACCTCGATGCCGCGTTCGGCCATCCGGTGCGGGGTCATGCCCTTGATGCCGAGGTCGAGCGCGGCGACGGTGAAGCGCTTCTCGCCGATCGCGGGGACGACGTACGCCTCGGTGGCGGAGACCTCGGCGGAGAGGTCGGCGCCGGTCATCTCGGGGGCCCGCCGGACGCGGGCGAGCAGGGTCGCCTCGTCCGCGAGGGACTCCCCGGAGAAGATGCCGACGCGCATGGCGCCGCGCTCGCGCAGATGGCGGGTGAGGGCGCGGGTGTCGACGCCGCTGATGCCGACGACGCCCTGGGCGACCAGCTCGTCGTCGAGGGAGCGGCGCGAGCGCCAGTTGGACGGGGTGCGCGCGGGGTCGCGTACGACATAGCCGGAGACCCAGATCCGCTTCGACTCGGCGTCCTCGTCGTTGACGCCGGTGTTGCCGATGTGCGGGGCGGTCATCACGACGACCTGGCGGTGGTACGACGGGTCGGTCAGGGTCTCCTGGTAGCCGGTCATGCCGGTGGAGAACACCGCCTCTCCGAAGGTCTCCCCCACGGCCCCGTAGGCACGGCCGCGGAAGCTGCGGCCGTCCTCCAGGACGAGTACGGCGGGAGACACCGCGTCGCGGGCGGTTCCCGGGGTGGAGGTGGTCATCGTGCGGGGCCTTCCGTCGTGATCAGGTGGTTCATGGAGTTGATGGCCTCGACCCAGGCGGCGTGTTCGGCCGACCGGTCGGAGCGGAAGCCGGAGTCGATCAGCGTGTCGCCGAGCTGCCAGGTGACGATCAGCAGACCGCCCTCGGCGAGCACCTTGCCGGCGATGCCCTTGTCGAGCCTGGCCTCGCGCAGCCGCTCCGCGGGGATGAAGAAGTCGTTCGCTCCGGGCCGTACGACGTCGAGACCGGCGTCCGTGAGCGTCAGCTCGACACGGCTGCGGGAGCCGAGGCCGTGGGCCACGATCCGGTCCAGCCACTGCCCGGCGGTCGTGGAGCCGTGGTAGCGGCCCTCTGTACGGAGGCGGGCCTCGCCCGGGTGCTCCGGCGTCCCGGTGGCCGGGCGGGTGGGCAGCTCGGGCAGATCGGACTGGAGGCTGCCGCGCCATTTCCAGCCCTGGCGCATCAGCCAGTACACGAGCGCGATGAAGAGCAGCAGGCCGACCACCCAGCCGATGCGGGCGGCCCAGTCGGTCACGTCCGCCGATTTCTGCTCGGCGGCCAGGGGCAGAAGGAGCTTCGCACTGGTCACGCTTGTCATGCCTGTCACGCCAGATTCCCCTCGACGACCGTGGCGCGGCCCCGGAGGAAGGTGTGGGTCACGCGTCCCGGCAGCTCTCGGCCCTCGTAGGGGGTGTTGCGGCTGCGGGAGGCGAAACCCGCGGGGTCCACCGCTCCACGGTATGCCGGATCGACCAGGGTCAGGTTGGCGGGCTCGCCTGCCGAGACGGGACGGCCGTGCCCTTCGAGACGGCCGATGCGCGCCGGGCGGAACGACATCCGGTCGGCGACCCCGGCCCAGTCGAGCAGTCCGGTGTCCACCATCGTCTCCTGGACCACGGACAGCGCGGTCTCCAGCCCCACCATGCCCATGGCGGCGGCGGCCCACTCGCAGTCCTTGTCCTCGTGCGGGTGCGGGGCGTGGTCGGTGGCGACGCAGTCGATCGTGCCGTCGGCGAGGGCGGCGCGCAGGGCGAGGACGTCGGCCTCGGTGCGCAGCGGCGGGTTCACCTTGTAGACGGGGTTGTAGGACCGTACGAGTTCGTCGGTGAGCAGCAGGTGGTGCGGGGTGACCTCGGCGGTGACGTTCCACCCCTTGGACTTGGCCCAGCGCACCAGCTCGACGGAGCCGGCGGTGGAGAGGTGGCAGATGTGCACCCGGGACCCGACGTGCGCGGCGAGCAGGACATCGCGGGCGATGATCGATTCCTCGGCCACCGCGGGCCAGCCGCCGAGCCCCAGTTCGGCGGAGACGACACCCTCGTTCATCTGGGCGCCCTCGGTGAGCCGGGGCTCCTGGGCGTGCTGGGCGATGACGCCGTCGAACGCCTTGACGTACTCCAGCGCCCTGCGCATGATCACGGCGTCGTCCACGCACTTGCCGTCGTCGGAGAAGACCCGGACGCCCGCGGCGGAGTCGTGCATGGCGCCCAGCTCGGCGAGGTGCTTGCCCTCCAGGCCGACGGTGACGGCGCCGACCGGCTGCACGTCGCAGTAGCCGGACTCCCTGCCCAGCCGCCAGACCTGCTCGACGACCCCGGCGGTGTCCGCGACGGGGAAGGTGTTGGCCATGGCGTGGACGGCGGTGAAGCCGCCGACGGCGGCGGCCTTCGTGCCGGTCAGCACGGTCTCGGAGTCCTCGCGGCCGGGCTCGCGCAGATGGGTGTGCAGATCGACGAGGCCGGGCAGCAGGATCTGTCCCCCGGCCTCCACGACGGTGGCGCCGGCGGCGTCCAGCCCGGTGCCCACGGCCTCGATGGTCTCGCCGTCGATCAGGACGTCGCGCACCTCGCCGCCGAGGATCCGCGCGCCCCGGACAATGGTCTTGCTCATGGTTACTTGGTCTCCTCGGACGACGGGCGGGAAGTGGTGACGGCGGGCTCGTTGCCGCCCAGCAGCAGGTAGAGCACGGCCATCCGGATCGAGACTCCGTTGGTGACCTGCTCGACGGCGGTGCAGCGGTCGGAGTCCGCGACCTCGGCGGTGATCTCCATACCGCGGTTCATCGGCCCGGGGTGCATGACGACCGAGGTGCCGGGCATCCGGCCCATCCGGTCGCCGTCCAGGCCGTAGCGGCGCGCGTACTCGCGCTCGGTCGGGAAGAACGCGGCGTTCATCCGTTCGCGCTGCACGCGCAGCATCATCACGGCGTCGGACGTGGGCAGCACCCGGTCCAGATCGTACGAGACCTCGCACGGCCAGTGCTCGACGCCGATCGGCACGAGGGTGGGCGGGGCGACCAGCGTCACGTGGGCGCCGAGCGTGTGCAGCAGCAGGACGTTCGAGCGGGCGACCCGGCTGTGCAGCACGTCGCCGACGATCGTGATCCGCCGCCCTTCCAGGTCGCGTCCCAGGCCGGCGTCCGCGCCGACCAGCCGGCGGCGCAGGGTGAAGGCGTCCAGCAGCGCCTGGGTGGGGTGTTCGTGGGTGCCGTCCCCGGCGTTGACGACCGCGCCGTCGATCCAGCCGGAGGTGGCGAGCCGGTAGGGCGCGCCGGAGGCGGGGTGGCGGATGACGACGGCGTCGGCGCCCATCGCCTCCAGGGTCAGCGCGGTGTCCTTGAGCGACTCGCCCTTGGAGACGGACGAGCCCTTCGCGGAGAAGTTGATCACGTCGGCGGACAGGCGCTTGGCGGCGGCCTCGAAGGAGATCCGGGTGCGGGTCGAGTCCTCGAAGAAGAGGTTGACGACGGTGCGGCCGCGCAGGGTCGGCAGCTTCTTGATCGGCCGGTCGGCGACCCGGGCCATCTCCTCGGCGGTGTCGAGGATCAGTACGGCCTCCTCGCGGCTGAGGTCACCGGCGGAGATGAGATGGCCGGGCGTGCGGGGGCTTGCCCCTGGAAGGCGCAGCATCGGGAGAGTGCTCCGGTTGTCTGGGGTGCGGGCATGCGGGCGCGCGGGCCCGTCCGTCGGGGCGGCGCGCGGACGCGTCCGTACGGGACGGAGGCGTACGGGGGACGGTGGGGCGCGCTACCGCTCGCCGGGGCCGGCGGGCCGCTGGAGGCCGAGCAGCACGGTGTCCCGGCCGTCCTCCTCGGCGAGCTGGACGCGCACGGTCTCCCGCAGCGACGTGGGGAGGTTCTTGCCGACGTAGTCCGCGCGGATGGGCAGCTCGCGGTGGCCCCGGTCGACCAGGACGGCCAGCTGCACGGCCCGGGGGCGCCCGATGTCGCCGAGGGCGTCGAGCGCGGCGCGGATGGTGCGGCCGGAGAAGAGGACGTCGTCCACGAGGACCACGAGGCGGCCGTCCACGCCGTCGCCGGGGATGTCGGTGCGGGCCAGCGCGCGGGCGGGCCGCAGGCGCAGATCGTCGCGGTACATGGTGATGTCGAGGGAGCCGACCGGGATCGAGCGGCCGGTGATCTCCGCGAGCTTTTCGGCCAGTCGGCGGGCCAGGAAGACGCCTCGGGTCGGAATGCCGAGGAGCGTCACGTCGTCGGCGCCCTTGGCGCGTTCGACGATCTCGTGGGCGATACGGGTCAGCACCCGTGCGATGTCGGGGGCTTCCAGGACGGCGCGGGCGCCGCTCTCACTGGTGGGGCTGGTGTCCATACGAAACGGACCTCCTTCTCCGCCTCACGGGACGGATCTTAAAGGACGTCGAAATTACGCCACCCAGGCTAGCAGGGCGTCCGGCCCCCGCTCGGGCCCACCCCCGCCGCGGCCCGGTGGGGACGCGGTACGGAGCGCGGTACGGAACCGTTGCCGACCTTGTCACTCCACTTTCGGCTTGACGCATCCAAGTAACGCTGCGTAACCTCACAGTGAGTTACCAGCCACGCGGCGGAGCCGCACGATGTTCCAGCGTCCGGGGAGCTATATGTCCAGCGAATACGCAAAGCAGCTCGGGGCCAAACTCCGCGCCATCCGCACCCAGCAGGGCCTCTCGCTCCATGGCGTGGAGGAGAAGTCCCAGGGCCGTTGGAAGGCAGTGGTGGTCGGTTCGTACGAGCGTGGGGACCGTGCGGTCACGGTGCAGCGCCTCGCCGAGCTGGCGGATTTCTACGGGGTCCCGGTGCAGGAGCTCCTTCCCGGCACGACGCCCGGCGGAGCCGCTGAGCCGCCGCCGAAGCTCGTTCTCGACCTGGAGCGGCTGGCCCACGTCCCGCAGGAGAAGGCGGGCCCCCTCCAGCGCTACGCGGCGACGATCCAGAGCCAGCGCGGCGACTACAACGGCAAGGTCCTGTCGATCCGCCAGGACGATCTGCGCACCCTCGCCGTGATCTACGACCAGTCGCCCTCGGTCCTGACCGAGCAGCTCATCAGCTGGGGCGTGCTGGACGCGGACGCGCGCCGCGCGGTCGCCCACGAAGAGGGCTGACCGGCAGAAACGTCACCTCGTCAACGCCGGAGGGCGGCCCCGTACATCCGTGTACGGGGCCGCCCTCCGGTGCGTCGTGGCGCTCGGACGGCCTAAGCGCGGCGCAGGTTCTGCTTGAGCCCCTTGAAACGGCCCAGCAGGCCGTTGACGAAGGCCGGGGACTCGTCGGTGGAGAACTCCTTGGCGAGCTGTACCGCCTCGTCGATCGCCACCGCGTCCGGTGTCCCGTCCTCCCACACCAGCTCGTAGGCGCCCAGCCGGACGATGTTCCGGTCGGCGACCGGCATCCGGTCGAGCGTCCAGTCCACGGCGTAGGTGGAGATCAGCTCGTCGATCCGGGCCGCGAACTCCGCGTACCCCTCGACCAGCTCCATCGTGTACTCGTTGACCGCGGGCTGTCGGTCGTCGCTCCGGGAGTGGCGCACCCAGTCCGCGAGGACCGTCTGCACGGATTCCCCGCGCTGGTCGGCCTCGAAGAGGATCTGGAAGGCCCGCTTGCGGGCGTTGCTCCGGGCAGCCACGGTTAGCTGTTCACCCGGCCGAGGTAGTCGCCCGAGCGGGTGTCGACCTTGATCTTCTCGCCGGTGGTGATGAAGAGCGGGACACCGATCTCGTAACCGGTCTCCAGCGTGGCCGGCTTGGTGCCACCGGTGGAGCGGTCGCCCTGGACCCCCGGGTCGGTGTGCTGGATGACCAGCTCGACGGCGGCGGGCAGCTCGACGTAGAGCACCTCGCCCTCGTGGGTGGCGACCGTGGCGGTGAAGCCCTCGATCAGGAAGTTCGCCGCGTCACCGACCGACTTGCGGTCGATCATCAGCTGGTCGTACGTGTCCAGGTCCATGAAGACGAAGTACTCGCCGTCCATGTACGAGAACTGCATGTCGCGGCGGTCAACGGTGGCCACCTCGACCTTCACACCGGCGTTGAAGGTCTTGTCGACGACCTTGCCGGAGAGCACGTTCTTCAGCTTGGTGCGCACAAAGGCCGGGCCCTTGCCGGGCTTGACGTGCTGGAACTCGACGACGGACCAGAGCTGGCCCCCGTCGAGCTTGAGCACCAGGCCGTTCTTGAGGTCGTTCGTGGAAGCCACGGTTGCGGAATCTCCTGGACTGAAGCTGGTGGACGACCGAGGCGACGCGCCAGGACAGGTCCTAGAGCGCGAGCAGTTCCTTGGTCGTGATGGTGAGTAGCTCGGGTCCGCCGTCCGCCTCGGGGCGGACGACGAGCGTGTCAGCGATCCGGACACCGCCCCGGCCCGGGAGGTGGACCCCCGGTCCGACGGTGACCGGCACACAAGCGTCCAGTTTACCCATGGCGGCGGGGGCGAGCTGCGGGTCCTCCTCGATTTCCAGCCCGACGCCGTGTCCGGTACGGGGCGCGAGCCCCTCGCCGTACCCCGCCGCCTCCAGCGGCTGCCGGGTCGCGCGGTCCACGTCGCGGTAGCCCGTGCCCGGCACCAGCCCCTCCCGACCTGCGCGTTGTGCCGCGAAGACCAGCTCGTACAACTCGATCTGCCAGTCGGCGGGAGAGGTCCCGATGACGAACGTGCGGCCGATCAGACACCGGTATCCGCGGTATTCGGCGCCGAGACCGACGAAGAGGAAATCACCTTCCTCGACCCGCCGGTCCGAGGGACGGTGCCCGGCGCGGCCCGCGTGCGGGCCGGTGGCGACGCTGGTGGGGAACGCGGGGCCGTCGGCGCCGTGGTCGATCAGGCGCCGCTCCAGTTCCAGCGCCAGATGACGTTCGGTGCGGCCCACCAGAATCGACTCCAGGAGCTCCCCCAGCGCCTGGTCGGCGATCTCCGCCGCGATCCGCAGACAGGCGATCTCCGCCTCGTCCTTGACGATCCGCTGCTGTTCGACGGCGCCGGCCAGATCCGTGAGGACCAGCCGGGGCGCGACCGCGCCGATCGCCCGGTGCCGGGAGACCGTCAGATGATGCTCCTCGACGGCCAGCGACCCGGCGGCCGAGGTACCGAGCAGCCCGGCGGCGGCGACCGCGGGGTCCCCGGTGGCGGTGGGCAGCACCGAGATTCGCAGCCGATCGTCGATCCGCACACCCCCGTCGTCCTCGGTGGCGGCAGGGGGGCAGAGCAGCGTGTCCTCGCCGGGCCCGAGCAGCAGCACGGCGCCCGGCGGCGCCCCGCCCGCGAGATAGCGGACGTTGGCGGGGCGCGAGACCAGAGCCGCCGTGCCGCCCGCCGCGGCGTACCGGTCCCGCAGCCGCGCGCGGCGGGCCGCGTACACGTCTGACATGACCCGATCGTACGAGCGGCCCCGTCACCCGGCCGGTTCAGCGCGTCCGGACGGGCGAGTACCCGTCACCGGCCGGAGACCCCGCGCCGGTGGCGCGGGGACCCCGTGTCACCAGCTGGGCGGGCTGGCCAGCGAGCGGGCCAGGACATCGTCCAGGACCCGGGCGGTGGTCTCCACGTCGTAGCCGGAGTTGTCGATGATCGGCAGCCCCGAGCCGTACCAGCCCGCCATCCGGCCGTGGATTCCGGCCACTTCCTCGTCCGCGAGCCGCCGGTTGCCGCTGCGCTCGGCGTTGCGCTCCAGCACGATCTCCAGACCGGGGAGCAGCACGACCGGCAGCAGCCCCGGTCCGACGTGGCGCTTCCAGCCGCCGAGGCCGACCACCGGGCGGTCCGGGAAGACGGCGTCGTCCAGGATGCAGGAGATGCCGTTGGCCAGGAAGTTGCGGGCGGCGAAGCCGCAGGTGCGGCGGGCCAGCCGGTACTGCGCCTCGGAGTGCTCGTTCCACCCGCTCTGCGGATCGGCGAAGCCGGCGCGGACCCACTCGCGGACATCGTCCAGGCTGATGTGCGCGGTGGGCGCCCGGCGGGTGTGCGCCCAGTGGCGCGCCACGGTCGTCTTGCCCGCGCCGGCCGGGCCGATCAGCAGGACGGCGAGGGTCGCCGTGCCCGTGCCGCCCTCGGTCCGGGGCGGGGCGGGCAGGGTGACGGGGCCGCCCGGCGGCAGCCGGACATGGCCGGTGACGTCCGGCGGCGGCCCGGACGGCGCGCCGGCGGGGGGACCCGAAGGCGGTCCAGGAGGCGGCATGGGTGGCGGCTGCGTGGGCGGTGCCCCGTACGTGCCGTGAGCGGGGTCGGGCGTCTGCCGCGGCGCCGGTCCCGGCCCGTGGGGCGCCGGAGCCTGCCGGTCGGCGGGGTGGTGCCCCTGATGTCCTTGCGGTCCGGGGAGGTGCCCCGGAGCCGGGTGCGGCGGGGGCGGCGGGCCCCACCCGCCGGGTCCCGGGCCCTGGGGAGAAGGCAGCGGATCCCCGAGTGAATGCTGCATCCGGTGCCACTCCGTCTCGTGCGACTGACGCTGGTCGGCGGCCACCGGCCCGCTGGTGCGAGGCCCGGGGCGGCGCGCTACCGAACGGTACCGCCCCCGGCCGCCGCCGAGCCTGTCGGGTGACCTCAGTGACAACGGCGGGGAACCGCTCGACGTGCCCCGCCGTCTCCCCTCGTGCCCCCGTCAGCCCGCCAGTTCGTCCGCGAGCGCACGCAGCGCGAGCCGGTACGAGCCGATGCCGAAACCGGCGACCGTACCGCTGGCGACAGCCGCGACCACCGAGGTGTGCCGGAACTCCTCGCGGGTGTAGGGGTTGGAGAGGTGCACCTCGATCAGCGGCGCGGTCCGCTGCGCCGCCGCGTCCCGCATCGCGTACGAATAGTGCGTGAAAGCACCTGGGTTGAGCACGACCGGGAGCGCCGCGTCCGCCGCTTCGTGGAGCCAGCGGATCAGCTCACCCTCGTCGTTCGTCTCGCGCACCTCCACATCGAGGCCCAGCTCGCCGCCGAGCGTCCGGCAGACGTCCACCAGGCCCCGGTACGAGGTGGATCCGTAGACGTCGGGCTCCCGGGAGCCCAGCCGTCCCAGATTGGGCCCGTTCAGGACGAGGACCCGGCGGCTCACGCCGACACCTCCCCGTACGCCGCGAGCAGCACCGCGGGGTCGGGGCCCTCCAGTACGGTCGGCTTCGCCAGACCGTCCAGCACGATGAAGCGCAGCAGGTCGCCGCGCGACTTCTTGTCGACCTTCATGGTCTCCAGCAGCTTGGGCCACTGGTCGCCCCGGTAGGTCAGCGGCAGCCCGACGGACTCCAGTACGGCGCGGTGCCGGTCGGCGGTCGCGTCGTCCAGCCGGCCCGCCAGCCGGCCCAGTTCGGCGGCGAAGACCATGCCGACCGAGACGGCCGCGCCGTGCCGCCACTTGTAGCGCTCGTTCTTCTCGATGGCGTGCGCCAGGGTGTGACCGTAGTTGAGGATCTCGCGGAGCCCGGACTCCTTCAGGTCGTTGGAGACGACCTCGGCCTTCACCCGGATCGAACGCTCGATCAGTTCGGCGGTGTGCGGCCCGGCGGGGGTACGGGCGGCTGCGGGATCGGACTCGACCAGATCGAGGATGGCCGGGTCGGCGATGAAGCCCGCCTTGATGATCTCGGCGAGACCGCTGACGTAGTCGTGGACGCCCAGCGAGTCCAGCGCGGCGAGGTCGCACAGGACCCCGGCGGGCGGGTGGAAGGCGCCGACGAGGTTCTTGCCCTCGGCGGTGTTGATCCCGGTCTTGCCGCCGACCGCCGCGTCGACCATGGCCAGCACGGTCGTCGGCACGGCGATCCAGCGCACCCCGCGCAGCCAGGTGGCCGCGACGAACCCGGCCAGGTCGGTGGTGGCGCCGCCGCCCACGCCGACGACCACATCGGTACGGGTGAAGCCGGTCTGCCCGAGCGCCTTCCAGCAGTACGCGGCGACCTCGACGGTCTTGGCCTCCTCGGCGTTGGGCACCTGGATGGCGACCGCCTCGTACCCCTGGTCCGCGAGATCCTGCCGCAGCGCCTCACCGGTCCCGGCGAGCGCCTCGGGGTGCAGGACCGCGACGCGCTTGGCCCTCGGGCCGATCAGCGCGGGCAGCTCACCGAGCAGCTGCCGGCCGACCAGCACCTCGTACGGGTCGTGTCCCGCCGTGCCGCCGACCTGGATACGGGTGACTGTCTGCTCCGTCATGCCTGCTTCTCCTTGCCCGGGGCACCGGGGTCACCGGGGCCGCCGGGGTTGTCGGTCTGATCCGCTTCCTGCGCCGGCACCCGTGTCAGCCTCAGCGCGTCCAGCACCGCCTCCGCCACCTCTTCCGGGGTGCGGTCGTCGGTCGGGACGACCACCCGCGCCACGTCCGTGTAGTGGTGGCGGCGCGCCTCCATCAGCAGCTTCCACTGCTGACGGGGGTTGACGGCGAGCAGCGGACGCGCCGTGTTCAGCCCGGAGCGCCTGACCGCCTCGCCGACCTCCATCGTCAGATAGACGACGGGCAGCCCGGCGAGCAGCTCGCGCGTGGACGCGTCGAGGACCGCGCCGCCGCCGAGCGCCAGCACACCGGTGTGCTCGGCCAGCGCGAGCCGTACCGCTTCCCGCTCCAGCTCCCGGAAGTGGCTCTCGCCCTCGTCGACGAAGATGTCGGCGATCGGGCGCCCCTGGGCGGCGACGATGTCGGCGTCGCTGTCGCGGAAGGCCGTCCCGAGCCGCTTCGAGAGCAGTTCGCCGACGGTGGACTTGCCGACCCCCATGGGGCCGACGAGCACGACGACCGGCGCGCTCATCGGATCTGGAGGTGGTCGAGGTACGAACGGACGTTGCGGCTCGTCTCGGCGACGCTGTCGCCGCCGAACTTCTCCGCGACCGCGTCGGCCAGGGTCAGCGCGACCATGGCCTCGGCGACGATGCCGGCGGCCGGCACCGCGCACACGTCGGAGCGCTGGTGGTGCGCCTTGGTGGCCTCGCCGGTGGCGACGTCCACGGTGGCGAGCGCGCGCGGCACGGTCGCGATGGGCTTCATCGCGGCCCGTACCCGCAGCAGTTCACCGGTGGTCAGCCCGCCCTCGGTGCCGCCGGAGCGGCCCGAGGAGCGCCTGATGCCCTCGTCGGTCGGGACGATCTCGTCGTGCGCCTGCGATCCGGGCACCCGGGCGAGCCCGAAGCCGTCACCGACCTCGACGCCCTTGATCGCCTGAATGCCCATGAGCGCGGCGGCCAGCCGCGCGTCCAGCCGGCGGTCCCAGTGGACGTGCGAGCCGAGCCCGACCGGCACACCGTACGCCAGCACCTCGACGACGCCGCCGAGCGTGTCGCCGTCCTTGTGGGCCTGGTCGATCTCGGCGACCATCGCCTCGCTCGCGTCGGGGTCCAGGCAGCGCACCGGGTCCGCGTCCAGCTTCGCCACATCGGCCGGGGTGGGGTACACCCCGTACGGGGCCTTGGCCGCGGCCAGTTCGACGACATGGGACACGATCTCGATCCCGGCCGTCTCCTTCAGGTACGAGCGCGCCACGGCGCCGAGCGCGACCCGCGCCGCGGTCTCCCGCGCGCTGGCCCGCTCCAGGACCGGCCTGGCCTCGTCGAAGCCGTACTTCTGCATCCCGGCGAGGTCGGCGTGGCCGGGCCTGGGGCGGGTCAGCGGCGCGTTGCGGGCCGATTCGGCCAGCACGGCGGGGTCGACCGGATCGGCCGACATGACCTGCTCCCACTTGGGCCACTCGGTGTTGCCCACCATGATCGCGACGGGCGAGCCCATGGTCAGTCCGTGCCGTACGCCGCCGAGGAACGTGATCTCGTCCTGCTCGAACTTCATCCGCGCACCGCGGCCGTAACCGAGGCGGCGCCGGGCGAGGTGGTCCGCCACCATCTCCGTGGTGATGGGCACACCGGCGGGAAGACCCTCCAGTGTCGCCACGAGTGCGGGGCCGTGCGACTCCCCCGCGGTCAGCCAGCGCAACCTGCTCAACGGTGCTCCTCATACTCGCGCCTGGACTGCCAGTGCCTCCTGACAGGCTTTGCGCCGGGCGGTCGCCCGTCGCGGCTCTGGCGGCACGACCGGGTGCGCGGCCACGGCCCGCCGGGGCCGATTCTCCCACGTCGCCGCCTTCGGACGGGCATCCGTCCGGCTCGCGGACGACCGCCCGCCACCGGGCGGCGCCGGTCAGCGCAGCGCTTTCTCGCCCGCCGCGCGCATCACGTCCAGCGGCGCGGGCGCCCGCCCCGTCATCAGCTCCACCTGGAGCACGGCCTGGTGTACGAGCAGGTCGAGGCCCGAGACGACCCGGCCGCCCGCGCGTGACCAGGCCGAGGCCAGCGGGGTGGGCCACGGCTCGTACAGCACGTCGAAGAGCGTGCCGGGGCGGTCGGGGACGCTCGCCGCGAGGGCGTCGGTGGTGCCCGCCGGGGTGGTCGCGATCACCAGCGGGGCGTCGAAGGCGGCGGCGGCCTCCGACCAGGGGGCGGTACGGATGTCCACGCCGAGCCGCTCGCCCCAGCCCCGCATCTCGGCGGCGCGGGCCTCGCCTCGTACATACGCGGTGACCGGGCCCGTACAGATACGGGAGAGCGCCGCGACGGCGGACGACGCGGTCGCGCCCGCCCCGAGGACGGCGGCGGACTCGGCCTTCTCGACGCCACGCTCGCGCAGGGCCGCGACCATGCCGGGGATGTCGGTGTTGTCACCGGTGCGCCGGCCGTCCGCGCCGAGGACGACCGTATTGACGGCCTCCACCGACGCGGCGGTTTCGGTGACCGCGTCGAGCAGCGGGAAGACGGCGCGCTTGAGCGGCATGGTCAAAGAGAGCCCGGCCCAGGAGACGTCGAGCCCGGCGAGGAAACCGGGGAGCCCGGCCTCGTCCACCTCGAAACGGTCGTACGACCAGTGGGCGAGGCCGAGTTCGCGGTAGGCGGCCCGGTGCAGCACGGGTGAGAGGGAGTGTGCGATGGGCGACCCCAGGACGGCCGCGCGGCGCCCCTCAGCCGTTGCTGTTCCGGTCATTGAACTTGTCCCTGAGTGGCTCGAACTCGGCATAGGTCTTGGCGAACTCGGTCTTGTGCTGACCGTCGGTCGCCACGAAGTAGAGCCAGCCGTCGTCCGTCGGGTTCAGGGCGGCGGCCAGCGCCTCGTTGCCCGGGTTGCCGATGGGCCCGGGGGTGAGGCCCTTCTGGGTGTAGGTGTTGTACGGGTCCTGATTCTTGTTGATCTCGGACTCGCTGATGTCGATCTTGCTCTGGCCCTTGAGGTAGTTGAACGCGGAGTCGAACTGGAGCAGCTGGTTCGTCTCCGTATTGCTGGGCTTGAGCCGGTTGTAGATGACTTCGGCCATCTTACGGAAGTCGTCGTGCGTCTTGCCCTCGGCCTGGACGAGGCTGGCGACGGTGAGCAGCTGCCAGGGATTTTCGAGGTCGTGCTTCTTCGCGTTCTCCTCAAGATCCAGCCTGCTGTACTCCGCGTTCGCCCTGGAGACCATCTTCTTCAGGACGGCCTCGGGTTTGGTGCCCTTGGCGACGGGGTAGCTGGCGGGATACAGGAAGCCCTCCAGCGGATCCTTTATCGGGGAGCCGCTCTTGGCCCACTTGGGCAGGCCGAGGTTGGCGGCTTCCTTCTTCGCGACGCCCTGTGTGGTGCCCGCGGCGAGGCCGAGCTGCTTGTCGATCTTGGCGTAGACCGTGACATTCCGCGTGCCCTCGGGGATGATCAGAGCGTTGCGGCTGTTGGGGCTCAGCATGGTCTTCACGGCGTTCGCCGCGGACATCTCCTTGCTGAGGGTGTAGACACCCGCCTGGATCGTGTTGCCCTTCGGGTTCACCCGCTGAGCGGAGACGAAGGCGCGCTGGCTTTTGACGATCCCGTTCTTCACCAGGATGGCGCCGATCTCGTAGCCGCCGGCGCCCTGCGGGATCTCGATCTGCACCGAGCCCGAGCCGGTGCCCGTGTAGTCCGGCGGCGGCCCGAACTTGCTCTGCCAGAACTGGAAGCCGACGTAGCTGACGCCGCCCACTCCGCCCACCAGCACCACGGCGACCACCAGACAGGCGACGCCGTTGCGGCCCTTCTTCTTCGACTTGCCCCGGCCCTCGCGGCCGTCGCCGCGGCTCGTCGCCGCGGCCTCGGGTCTGTCGCCGTCGCCTCCCTCGCCGGTGAAGAAGGGGTGGTCCTCCTTCTCCTCCTCGCCCTGCTCCGGCTGCGCCGGGTCCTCGGCCCGCGGTTCGGGCTCGGTGCGGCGCTGGCCGGGGGGCTGGGGCGGGGGGTAGGCGTCGGGGGTGGCGTAGGGGTCGTGGTTCTCGCCGTAGCCGCCCTGCTGGCCCTCGTAGGGGCCGGAGGCGTTGCCTCCGTACGGCATCCCGGACTGCTGCCCCGAGTCCCAACCGCCGTTGTACTGCGGGTCGTTGTACTGCGGCTCGATGTACTGGGGGTCCTGGTACGGGGCGTCCCGGTACGGGGCCTGCTGCTGGTGCTGCGGAGCGTGCTGCTGCGGCTGCTGGACATGCGCCTGGTCGCCGTACTGGCCGTTGCCGTACTGCGGATCGCCGTACTGCTGCGCACCGTACTGCCCGGCGTCGTACTGCTGGGGGTCGTACTGCTGCTGCCCACCCTGCTGCTGATGCTGCTGATGCTGCTGGTGGTACTGCTGCTGATACGGGTCGGCGCCGCCCGCGTACGTCTGATGCTGGGCCTGCTGCGGGTACTGCTGATGCGGCTGCTGCGGCCCGCCGTAGGGAGCGCCGGCGTCAGCGGCCTGCTGTGCCGGCCACCCCTGATCCCCGAACAAGGGGTCCTCGGGGTGCCACGGTTCGGAGCCGGGGCCCCGGCCATAGTCAGTCATCGATCCCCTTGAGCCGCGAGCGGACGACCACTGAGCCTCGCGGCACGGCGTTCGTTTCGTCTCTTTTCTGTGCAGCAGCTGTTCGGACGCTGTCGCATCGCGCGGAACGTTACCGTACCGCGATCAGATGACCACTTCGACGCTCTCGCCGGGAGGATTACCTGATACCCGTTCGGCCTCCAAGGCACTCTGGAGGATGACGACCGCCGCCACTTGGTCGATGACGGAGCGACCTTTCTTGGAGGTGACGCCGGAAGCGCGCAGCCCCTGACTGGCCGTCACCGTGCTCATCCGCTCATCGACCAGTCGTACCGGCAGCGGTGCGATGCCGAGCGCGACCTCCCGGGCGAAGGCGCGTACCTTCGCCGCCGCCGGGCCCTCGCCCCCGTTGAGGGAGCGCGGCAGACCGACCAGCACTTCGATGGGCTCGTACTCGGCCACGATCTGGCGCAGCCGCCGGTGGGCGGCCGGGACGTCACGTCCCGGCACGGTCTCCACCGGCGTGGCGAGGATCCCGTCGGGGTCGCACGAGGCGACCCCGATCCGGGCGTCCCCGACGTCGATCGCGAGTCGGCGTCCGCGTCTCACCGGCGTCAGGCCGTCTCGGCGACGAGGCGCTCGACGGCCGCCACGGCGACCCCGATCGCCTCGGGGTTCTGACCGCCGCCCTGGGCGACGTCGGGCTTGCCGCCACCGCCGCCGCCGAGCGTCTTGGCGGCGGTACGCACCAGGTCACCGGCCTTGAGACCGCGGCCCCTGGCCGCCTCGTTGGTGGCGATGACCGTGAGCGGGCGTCCGTTGGCCGTGGTGAACAGGGCGACGACCGCCGGCCTGTCGCCACTGATGCGGCCCCGCACGTCGAGCACCAGCTTGCGCAGGTCGTCGGCCGAGGTGCCGTCCGGTACCTGCCCGGTGACCAGAGCGGTGCCCCGGATGTCCTTCGCGCTCTCGACGAGTCCGGCGGCGGCGGCGAGCACCTTCTCCGCGCGGAACTTCTCGATCTCCTTCTCGGCGTCCTTCAGCTTGCCGAGCATGGCCGCGATCCTCTCGGGGAGCTCCTCGGAGCGCCCCTTGACCAGCTCCTGGAGCTGGGCGACGACGGTGTGCTCCTTGGCGAGGAAGTTGTACGCGTCCACGCCGACCAGGGCCTCGATGCGCCGCACGCCCGAGCCGATGGACGACTCGCCGAGCAGCTTCACCAGCCCGAGCTGGGCGGTGTTGTGGACGTGCGTGCCGCCGCACAGCTCCTTGGAGAAGTCCCCGATGGTCACGACGCGGACCCGCTCGCCGTACTTCTCGCCGAACTCGGCGATGGCGCCCTGCTTCTTGGCCTCGTCGATGGACATGACCTCGGCCTGGACGTCCAGCTCCCTGGCCAGCACCTCGTTGATCTTCTGCTCGACATCGAGCAGGACCGTGCCGGGTACGGCGGCGGGCGAGCCGAAGTCGAAGCGGAACCGGCCCGGCGAGTTCTCCGAGCCCGCCTGGGCGGCCGTCGGGCCGAGGGCGTCGCGCAGCGCCTGGTGGGTGAGGTGCGTGGCGCTGTGGGCGCGGGCGATGGCCCGGCGGCGGTTCAGGTCGATGGCGGCGTAGGCAGAGGCTCCCACGGTCACCTCGCCGACCTGCACGAACCCCTTGTGCACGGAGACGCCGGGGACCGGCTGCTGGACGTCGCGGACCTGGATGACGGCGCCGCTGTCGAGCCTGATCCGGCCCTGGTCGGCGAGCTGACCGCCGCCCTCGGCGTAGAACGGGGTCCGGTCGAGTACGACCTCGACCTCGTCGCCCTCGGTGGCGGCGGGCGAGGAGACTCCGTCGACGAGCAGGCCGACGACCGTCGACTCGCCCTCGGTGGCGGTGTAGCCGGTGAACTCGGTGGAGCCGCCGGCGTCCGCGACCGCGCGGTAGGCGGAGAGGTCGGCGTGGCCGGACTTCTTGGCCTTGGCGTCGGCCTTGGCGCGCTCCCGCTGCTCCTTCATGAGGCGGCGGAATCCGTCCTCGTCCACGGACAGGCCCTGTTCGGCGGCCATCTCCAGGGTGAGGTCGATCGGGAAGCCCCAGGTGTCGTGGAGCAGGAACGCCTTGTCGCCGGCGAGGACCCGGCCGCCGGCGGCCTTGGTCTCGGTGACGGCGGTGTCGAGGATGTTGGTTCCGCCCTTGAGGGCCTTGAGGAAGGCGGCCTCCTCGGCGAGAGCCACGGTCTCGATGCGCTTGCGGTCGGTCTCCAGCTCCGGGTACTGCTCACCCATGGTGCTGACGACCACGTCGACCAGGGCGGCGACGACCGGCCCGGTGGCGCCCAGCAGCCGCATGTTGCGGATGGCGCGGCGCATGATGCGGCGCAGCACGTAGCCGCGTCCCTCGTTGCCGGGGGTGACACCGTCGCCGATGAGCATCACCGACGTACGGATGTGGTCGGCGACGACCCGGAGCGAGACGTCGGAGCCGTGCTCGGCGCCGTAGCGGACACCGGTCAGCTCGGTGGCCCTGTCCATGACGACGCGCAGGGTGTCGGTCTCGTACATGTTCTGTACGCCCTGGAGGATCATGGCGAGACGTTCGAGGCCGAGACCCGTGTCGATGTTCTTCGACGGCAGGTCGCCGAGGATCGGGAAGTTCTCCTTGTCCTCGCCGGCGCCGCGCTCGAACTGCATGAAGACCAGGTTCCAGATCTCCACGTAGCGCTCGTCGTTGACGGCCGGGCCGCCCTCGACGCCGAACTCGGGGCCCCGGTCGTAGTTGATCTCGGAGCAGGGGCCGCAGGGTCCCGGCACGCCCATGGACCAGAAGTTGTCCTTCTTGCCGAGGCGCTGGATGCGCTCGGCGGGCACGCCGATCTTCTCGCGCCAGATCCGCTCGGCCTCGTCGTCGTCCAGGTAGACGGTGATCCAGAGCTTCTCCGGCTCCAGGCCGTAGCCGCCGTCCGCCACGGAGCTGGTGAGCAGCTCCCAGGCGTAGGCGATGGCGCCTTCCTTGAAGTAGTCGCCGAAGGAGAAGTTGCCGCACATCTGGAAGAACGTGCCGTGCCGGGTGGTCTTGCCGACCTCTTCGATGTCGGGCGTCCGGACGCACTTCTGCACGCTGGTGGCGCGCGGGGCGGGCGGCTTGACCTCGCCGAGGAAGTACGGCTTGAAGGGCACCATGCCCGCCGGGACCAGCAGCAGAGTCGGGTCGTCCGCGATGAGCGACGCCGAAGGGACGACGGTGTGACCGCGCTCCTCGAAGAAGCTCAGCCAGCGGCGACGAATTTCAGCCGACTCCATCAGTGGTCCTCATTCCGGTTGTGCGGGTTGCAGGGGTGTGTGGTTCGGGGGCGTTCGATGGCGGCGAGCCGCCGGGGCGCGGGCAGTGCCGGGTCGGCCGTCGCCTCCAGGCCGAGTGCCTCGCCCAGTTCGGCTTCCCGCCGCACCATGCCCGACCTCACGTCGACGGCGAACTCCCTGACCTTGTGACCGGCGTCGATCGCCTTGTTGGCGGCCTGCGCGGCGAGGCTCTCCGGGGTCAGCTGCTTGAGCTTGCGGTTGACCTTGGTGGTGGCCCAGACTCCGGCGGCCGCGCCCGCGGTGAACCAGAACGTACGGCGGAACATCGCTGCGTCAGCCCTTCCTCTTCCTGCGCCGGACGGCCGGCAGGGTGCGGCCGACGACCACCGGTCCCTCGGCGGGGGCGGGCGCGCCCCTGCGGCCCATGGCCTGCCGTACGCCGTATCCGAAGGCCGCGACCTTCACCAGCGGTCCGCCGAAGGTCGAGGCGACCGTGGTGGAGAGGGCGGAGGCGTTGGAGGTGACTTCCTGGACGTCCGACGCGATGGCGTCGACCCGGTCGAGCTGGGTCTGCGCCGAGCGGACGGTCGCCGAGGCGTCGGCCAGCAGCGGCACCGCCTGTTCGGTGACGTCCGCCACCAGTCTGGTCGTCGCCCTGAGCGTCTGGGCCAGTCTCACCAGCACCACGGCCAGGAAGGAGACCAGGATGGCCCAGAACACGGCCACCAGGATCCCGGCAACCTCTCCACCGGTCACGCCGCACCGCTCCCTGATCGTCGACGGTCATCTGGAAGGCGACTGGAAAGTCGTCCTCCGACCTTATCGCGCCGGTGGTCGCGTCCCGTACCGGATTACCGGCGGGCGGCCGGGGTTCGGGCGGAAAGCGGCCTGAACGACGGTACGGAGCGCGGTCGGTCGATTCCTCCGGTGTGGCGCCCCGTGCGCCCCCGAGGCCGGGGGACCCGGCCGGGGCATCCCCGGGAACGCGGAAGCCCGCCGACTCCCCCACCACGCGGGGCGGGGAATCGACGGGCCGACTCGCCGGGATGATGCTGTCGCGCCCGGGTGAGCGGGCGCGGAGCGTCAGCGGGCGTAGTACTCGACGACGAGCTGCTCGTCGCAGATGACCGGGATTTCCTTGCGGTTCGGGTCACGGTCGAGACGGAACGCGAGGGCCTTCAGGTTGACCTGGAGGTAGCGCGGGGTCTCGCCGTCCGTGTCGTAGCCACCCTCACGGGCGACCTGGAACGGAACCTTGTCACGGCTGCGCTCGCGGACCATCACGACGTCGTCGGGACGGACGCGGAACGACGGCTTGTCGACCTTGCCACCGTTGACCTCGATGTGACCGTGGACGACCATCTGGCGGGCCTGGTAGATGGTGCGGGCGATGCCCGACCGCAGGACCAGGGCGTCCAGGCGGCGCTCCAGCTCGACGACGAGCGCCTCGCCGGTCTTGCCGCCGGCCTTCTTGGCGCGGTCGTAGGCGCGGGCCATCTGGCGCTCGCTGATGTCGTACTGCGCACGCAGGCGCTGCTTCTCCAGCAGACGGACCTTGTAGTCACTGTTCTGCTTGCGTCCGCGGCCGTGCTCGCCCGGCGGGTACGGACGGGCCTCGAAGTACTTGACAGCCTTCGGCGTCAGCGCGATACCGAGCGCGCGTGACTTCTTGACCTTGGGACGCGACTGGTTAGGCACGTTCTCCAGACCTCCGTTGTAGGTTAGGTTAGGCTCACCTTACTTAAGGAGATCGCATGTCTCGCCCTGGGAACACCACGCGCATCACAGACAGCAGCCTCGACGCCCGCACAGAGGAAGGCGACGATTCGACGGAGGTCCGATCAGCTCATGGTCAGCCGCGTCCCAGCGGGCTTGAAATCGATCGGATGCCGTCAGCAGCCGAGCGCACACGAACTCTCGTACAGAGTACATGCTCGGCCGTACTGATCATTCCGGGGCTGGACGGGGCCCTCCCCTACCAGCTGATGCCGGACCACCGCTCGGTCGGGCCGGACGGCGAGGTGTTCCTCGTCTTCCCCGCCGACTCCCCCGCCGTACGGGCCGCGACCCACGCCCAGGACGACGAACTCAACGCGGTGCTGGAGGTCACGGATGTCGCGCCCGTCTCCGTACCCCACCGTATCCGGGGCCGCGCCTGGCTCTCCGGCTGGCTCACCCGGGAACCCCGGCAGGCCGAACCCGGCCGGATGGTGCTGCGCCTGGAGATCGGCGAAGCCTGCGTGGACGACCTCTGGGGCGCTGAGCAGGTCGAGCCGGAGGACTTCGCCACCGCCGCGGCCGACCCGCTGGTGGAGCACGAGGCGGAGCTGCTCCAGCATCTGCACTCCGCCCATGGCGCGGAGGTGCGCTCCCTGCGTGAGCTGCTGGGCGAACGCGGTGAGCGGACCACGGCCGGGAGCGCCGCCGTACCGGTCGCGATCGACCGCTTCGGACTGCGGGTGCGCTTCACCGGCGTCCAGTGCTTCGACGCCCGCTTCGACTTCCCCGAGCCGGTGCGCAACGTGAACGAACTGCGCTACGCCATGCACACCCTCTTCGACGCGGCGGGGCGATAGCCGGGCCGCCGCGGCCCGGCCGGGCCGCGCACCCGGCTTCGCGAAGGGCGTCCCGCTCAGCCGGCGCCTGCCCCGCGCAGCCGCTCACGCACCTTGTCGACCACATCCGCGTAGCGCGCCTCCGCGCCGTACCGCGTCGGCTCGTAATAACGCCTGTCCCGCACCGGGTCCGGCGCGTACTGCTGGGCGGCGATCCCGCCCGGTACATCGTGCGGATAGACATAGCCCCGGGCGTGCCCCAGCTTGGCCGCGCCCTGGTAGTGGCCGTCGCGCAGATGGGCCGGGATCTGCCCGGTCAGCCCCTTGCGCACGTCTTCGAGCGCCGCGCAGATCGCGGTCGTCGCCGCGTTCGACTTGGGGGCGAGGGCGAGGGCGATGGTGGCGTGGCTCAGGGTGAGGGCGGCCTCGGGAAAGCCGATCATGGCCACGGCCTGAGCGGCGGCGACGGCGAGCGGCAGGGCCGTGGGATCGGCCAGACCGATGTCCTCGCTCGCCGAGATCATCAGCCGTCGCGCGATGAACCGGGGGTCCTCCCCCGCGTCGATCATCCGGGCCAGGTAGTGCAGGGCCGCGTCCACGTCGGACCCGCGGATCGACTTGATGAGGGCGCTCGCCACGTCGTAGTGCTGGTCCCCGTCGCGGTCGTACCGCACGGCGGCCCGGTCGACGGTCTCCTCGACGGTGGCGAGGGTGATCTCCCGCTCGCCCTTGTCGATCGCGGCGCCGGCCGCCGCCTCCAGCGCGGTCAGCGCGCGCCGGGCGTCCCCGCCCGCGATCCGCAGCAGATGCGCCTCGGGGTCGTCGGGCAGCGAGAGGGCGCCGCCGAGCCCGCGCTCCTCGGTGAGCGCCCGGCGCAGCAGGCCGCGTACGTCGTCGTCGGTGAGCGGCTCCAGCGTCAGCAGCAGGGAGCGCGACAGAAGCGGCGAGATGATCGAGAAGTAGGGATTCTCGGTGGTGGCGGCGATCAGCGTCACCCAGCGGTTCTCCACGGCGGGCAGCAGGGAGTCCTGCTGCGCCTTGCTGAACCGGTGGATCTCGTCCAGAAAGAGGACGGTCTCCTTGCCGTAGCCGCCGGAGGCGCGGCGCGCTCCGTCGATGACGGTCCGCACTTCCTTGACGCCCGCCGTGATCGCGGACAGCTCGACGAAACGCTTCTCGGTCGCCTTGGAGACGACATGGGCGAGCGTGGTCTTGCCGGTGCCCGGCGGTCCCCAGAGGATCACGGACGAGGGTCCGGCCGGACCGCCGCCGCCCTCGCCCACCAGCCTGCGCAGCGGCGACCCCGGCTTCAGCAGATGCCGCTGGCCGACCACCTCGTCCAGGACACGCGGGCGCATCCGGACGGCCAGGGGGCTGCTGGTCGGGTCCTTCTCCTGGCGGTCTTCCGCCGCTGCGGTAAAGAGGTCGGGCTCCACGTGTGCAGCCTATGCCAGGGCACTGACAGCGCCCGTACGGGCGGCCGGCCGGGCCCCTTCCGCCGGCCCGGCGGGGCTCAGCTCGTCCAGAAGTCCCACCAGCGGGTCAGGATCAGCATCCCGATGATCCCGATGTGCAGCGCCGGCAGGAGCCAGGTGAACTCGTCCAGGAACCCGCGCAGCCAGGACGGCGCGGGGAGCAGGCCGGCCCGGATGTTGTGGGACGTGACGTACCAGAACATGACGATGGTGCCGACCCACGCCAGACAGCACCACAGACACAGCGAATTGATGCTGTACAGCGACTGGTACTGGAGCCAGGCGCAGAACCCCACCCCGAACAGCGTCCCCGCGTTCAGCCCCAGCCAGAACCACCCCCGGTAACGCGCCCCCGCCAGCAGCCCCACCCCGATACAGACCACCACCCCGTAAGCCACCAGACCCAGCATCGGATTGGGAAACCCGAAGACCGACGCCTGAGCGCTCTTCATGATGTTCCCGCACGACACCACCGGATTCAGACTGCACCCCGGCGTGAAACCCGGATCCTCCAGCAACTTGAACTTGTCGATGGTGATCACCCAGGCGGCCAGCAGTCCGGCCGCTCCCGTGATGATCAGCAGGAGGGCGAAGGCCCTGCTGCCGCCGACCGTACCCGCGACGTCTTCGCTCCTCCGGCCGGAGGAGACGTCGTCAACCGCTGCACTCGTCATATCGCCGTTCCGTCACTGAGGTCCTGTGAGCCCCCGCGGGGCACTGTGGAGCAGGCTCATTGTGCCGCAAGGCACCCCGGCGGCACCGTTCGCCCGGCATAAAGAAGGGCGGGGCGAGGACGGTGCACGCCCTCGCCCCGCCGCTGCCCGCGCTCAGCCGAGCCGCCGGGTCACCTCCGTGACCAGGGCGTCCAGCGCGACCGGAACCTGCTCGCCGGTCTCCATGTCCTTGAGCTGGGCCACGCCCTCCGCGAGATCGCGCTCGCCCGCGACGACGGTGTACCGGGCGCCCGACCGGTTGGCGTTCTTCATCGCGCCCTTCAGCCCCTTGCCGCCGTAGCAGAAATCGGCCGCGACACCGGCCCGGCGCAACTCGGTGACCAGCGCGAACAGCGTCCGCCTGGCCTCCTCGCCCAGCGGCACCGCGTAGACGCTGGTGGCGTTCGGCACGTCGAGCGCGATGCCTTCGGCCTCCAGCGCCAGTACCGTACGGTCGACCCCCAGCGCCCAGCCGACCGACGGCAGCGCCGGGCCGCCGATCATCTCGGAGAGCCCGTCGTAACGGCCGCCGCCGCCCACCGCCGACTGCGACCCCAGACCGTCGTGGACGAACTCGAAGGTCGTGCGCGTGTAGTAGTCGAGGCCGCGCACGAGCTTCTCGTCGTCCTCGTACGCCACCCCGGCGGCGGCCAGCAGCTCCCTGACCTCCTCGTGGTACGCCTTGCAGGCGTCGCACAGATAGTCGCGGAGCAGCGGCGCCCCGACGAGCCGGCGCTGTACGTCGGGGCGCTTGTCGTCGAGGACCCGCAGCGGGTTGATCTCGATACGGCGACGGGTCTCCTCGTCCAGGTCGAGTCCGCGCAGAAAGCCCTGGAGCGCCTCCCGGTAGACCGGCCTGCACTCCTTGTCTCCCAGCGAGTTGAGCAGGATACGGAACTGCCGCAGCCCCAGCGAGCGGTACGCCTGGTCGGCCAGGATGATCAGTTCGGCGTCGAGCGCCGGGTCCTCGGTGCCGATGGCCTCGGCGCCGACCTGCGAGAAGTGGCGGTAGCGGCCCTTCTGCGGGCGCTCGTAGCGGTAGTACGAGCCGGAGTACCAGAGCTTGACCGGCAGGTTCCCGGCCTTGTGGAGGTTGGCCTCCAGTGCGGCGCGCAGCACGGAGGCGGTGCCCTCGGGGCGCAGCGCGAGCTTGTCGCCGCCCTTGGTCTCGAAGGCGTACATCTCCTTGGAGACGATGTCGGTGGACTCACCGACGCCGCGTGCGAACAGCTCGACGTTCTCGAAGCCGGGCGTCTCGACGTATCCGTAGCCGGAGTCGCGCAGCGGCGCGGAGATCGCCTCCCGTACCGCGAGGAAGGTCGCGGAGACGGGCGGGATCAGGTCGTAGGTGCCCTTGGGGGCCTGGAAGGTGCTCATGGGGATCGGTGTGTCACATTCCTCGTCGCGGAGCGGCGGTGGGGCCGCTTCCGTAGCCTGCGGCCACCTCGCGCAGATACGGGTTGGTGGCGCGCTCCCGGCCGATGGTGGTCTGGGGGCCGTGGCCGGACAGCACCACGGTCGAGTCGTCGAGCGGCAGGCACACCCGGCCCAGCGAGTCGAGGATCTCGGCGTGGTCGCCGCCGGGCAGGTCGGTGCGTCCGATGGAGCCGGCGAACAGCAGGTCCCCCGAGAACAGCACCGGCGGTACGTCCGCGCCGCCGCCGGTGGACTCGGGCATCCCGAAGGTCACCGACCCCTTCGTATGGCCCGGCGCGTGCGCGACGGTGAACTCCAGGCCCGCCAGGGGCAGTGCGGCGCCGTCGGTCAGCTCATGGACGTCGTCCGGCTCCCCCACGGTCAGCTCGCCCATGAGCGGCATCCCGATCGAACGGCCGAGGGCCTTCTCCGGGTCGCTCATCATGTAGCGGTCGGCGGGGTGGATCCACGCCGGTACGTCGTGGGCGCCGCAGACCGGCACGACCGAGGCGACATGGTCGATGTGGCCGTGGGTGAGGATGACGGCGACGGGCTTGAGGCGATGCTTCCTGACCGCGTCCTCGACTCCTGACGCGGCCTGGTGGCCGGGGTCGATGATCACGCACTCCTCGCCCGCGGCGGGGGCGACCAGATAGCAATTGGTCCCCCAGGCCCCGGCGGGGAACCCGGCAATGAGCACGATCGTCCTTATATGTCGTAGGTCGGGGTGGGTCGCGATGGCGGGAAAGCGGCCGACAGAAGCGTACCGGCGCTGCTCATTCCACAGCCAACCCATATACCGTACGGGGCCAGGTGCCTGGCCTGGTCGGGCGGCACGTGATCACACGACATTCGAGGAGAAGACCCGGTGGTCAACAGCGATCAGCGGCGGCGGCAGCTCGCCCGGGAGAAGTTCGAGCGGCAGCAGCGGCGCAGGACCGAGGCGCGGAAGCGGGCGAAGGTCCGCAACACCGCCATCGGGGCCGCACTGGCCGTGGTGGTGATCGGCGGCGCGGGCGCGTACGCGGCGGTCAAGAGCTCCGACGGCGACAGCAAGAGCGACACCGCGGCGGAGAAGGCGGCCTCGCCGTCGCCCGCGGAGACCGAGAGCGCCGAGCCCGAGCCGAAGATGACGATCGACAAGTCGGCGAAGTACACGTTCGATCTCAAGACGGACCAGGGAACCATCAAGATCGCGATGGACGCAAAGAAGACACCGCACACGGTGAACTCCTTCAAGGCGCTCGCCGACAAGGGGTACTTCGACAAGACGAAGTGCCACCGGCTCACCACCCAGGGGATCTTCGTGCTCCAGTGCGGTGACCCGAAGGGCGACGGGACCGGCGGGCCCGGCTACACGATCGAGGACGAGAATCTGACGGCCCTCGGCAAGGCGGGCGCGGACGGCACCGTCACATTCCCCGCCGGCACGGTGGCGATGGCCAATACCGGCCAGCCGCACACGGGCGGCAGCCAGTTCTTCCTGGTCTACAAGGACACCGAACTCGCCCCCAGTTACACCCCGTTCGGGACCATGGACGCGGACGGCCTCCAGGCCGTGAAGGCCGTGGCGAAGGCCGGAGTGGAGGGCGACGGCGGCGACGGAGCGCCCAAGAAGGCCGTCACCGTGGAGAAGGGCACGGTCGACAAGGCGTGACCCTGTGAATTTCGGCCGCGCTGAGTGCGGACAGCCGGGCGGCCGGTCGCCTAGATTGGCGTTGTGCAGGGCGGGCGCGGCCCGCCCCGGGAAACTGTGGACGATGTCCGGGGGCCATTCCCCTCACGGGCATCAGGTGGAGGAGGCGCTGTGAGCAGCGAGCCGTGGGGCCGTGTCGACGAGACGGGCACCGTGTACGTGCGGACGGCCGAGGGCGAGCAGGTCGTCGGATCGTGGCAGGCGGGCTCTCCGGAGGAGGCTCTGGCCTATTTCGAGCGCAAGTACGAGGGCCTGGTCGTCGAGATCGGCCTCCTCGAACGGCGGGTGAAGACCACCGACCTGTCCGCCAAGGACGCGACGGCGGCCATCGATCATCTGCGCGGTCAGGTCGACGAGCATCACGCGGTGGGCGATCTGGCGGCGCTGGGGGTACGGCTCGACGCGCTGGTCGCGACGGTCGAATCGCGCCGTGAGGAGCGCAAGGCGCAGCGGGCGAAGCAGACCGACGAGGCGCGTGTCGCCAAGGAGGCTCTGGTCGTCGAGGCGGAGGAGCTGGCGGCGAGCGACCAGTGGCGGTCGGCCGGTGAGCGGCTGCGGGCGCTGGTGGACATCTGGAAGGGCCTGCCGAGGCTGGACCGGAAGTCCGACGACGAGCTGTGGCACCGCTTCTCGCACGCGCGCTCGGCGTTCTCCAAGCGTCGCAAGGCCCACTTCGCCGCCCTCGACGCGCAGCGCGAGGACGCCCGTAAGGCCAAGGAGAAGCTGGTGGCGGAGGCCGAGTCGCTGTCGGGCTCCACCGACTGGGGCGGCACGGCGGCCCGCTACCGGGAGCTGATGACGGACTGGAAGGCGGCCGGCCGGGCCCAGCGCGAGGCCGAGGACGAGCTGTGGAACCGCTTCCGGGGAGCCCAGGACGTCTTCTTCGCCGCGCGTGGCGAGGTCTTCGCCGAGCGTGACGCCGAGCAGGCGGAGAATCTGAAGCTCAAGGAGGAGCTGGCGGTCGAGGCCGAGCGGCTGCTGCCGGTCACGGACCTCAAGACGGCCAGGGCGGCTTTCCGGGCCCTCAACGAGCGCTGGGAGGCCATCGGTCATGTGCCGCGGGACGCCCGGCCGAAGATCGAGGGCAGGATGCACGCGGTCGAGCGGGCTCTCCAGGAGTCCGAGGAGACCGAGTGGCGCCGTACCAACCCGGAGGCCCGGGCGCGGGCGGCCGGTCTCACCGGCCAGCTCCAGGCGGCCGTCGACAAGCTGCGCGGTCAGATCGACACGGCGCGCGCGGCGGGCAACAACTCCCGCGCGGACAAGCTGGCGCGTGAGCTGGAGGGCCGTCAGGCGCTGCTGGACCAGGCGCTGAAGGGCTTGCAGGAGTTCGGCGGCTGACGGCGCGCCCGTCCGCACACGGCAGAGGGGCGCCGCGTACCTTCGGGTACGCGGCGCCCCTCTGCCGTTGTCCTACGGGCGGCGCGCCGAGGTGACCCGGTAGACGTCGTAGACGCCCTCCACGCCCCGTACCGCCTTCAGTACGTGCCCGAGGTGCTTGGGGTCGCCCATCTCGAAGGTGAAGCGCGAGGTGGCGACCCGGTCGCGGGACGTCTGCACGGCGGCCGACAGGATGTTGACGTGCTGGTCGGACAGGACGCGGGTGACGTCCGAGAGCAGCCGGGAGCGGTCGAGCGCCTCGACCTGGATGGCGACCAGGAACACCGAGGACTGGGTCGGCGCCCACTCGACTTCCTTGATCCGCTCGGGCTGCTGGGAGAGCGCGTCCACGTTGAGGCAGTCGGCGCGGTGCACCGAGATGCCGCTGCCGCGGGTGACGAAGCCGATGATCGGGTCGCCCGGGACCGGCGTGCAGCAGCGGGCGAGCTTCACCCAGACGTCGTCGACGCCCTTGACGACCACGCCGGGGTCGGCGCTGGAGCGTCGTTTGGTGCGGCTGTGCGAGGGCGGGGAGTTCTCGGCGATGTCCTCGTTGGCCGCGTCCTCGCCGCCGAGCGCCTGGACCAGTTTCTGCACGACGCCCTGGGCGGCCACATGGCCCTCGCCGATGGCCGCGTACAGCGACGAGATGTCGGGGTAGCGCATCTCGTGGGCGAGGGTGACCAGCGAGTCCCCGGTGAGGATGCGCTGGATCGGCAGGTTCTGCTTGCGCATGGCCCGCGCGATGGCGTCCTTGCCCTGCTCGATCGCCTCGTCGCGGCGCTCCTTGGAGAACCACGCCCGGATCTTGTTCCTGGCCCGGGGCGACTTGACGAAGCCCAGCCAGTCGCGGGAGGGGCCGGCCCCGGACGCCTTGGAGGTGAAGACCTCCACCAGGTCGCCGTTGTCGAGTGTCGATTCGAGCGGTACGAGCCGCCCGTTGACCCGGGCTCCTATGGTGCGGTGGCCGACCTCCGTGTGCACGGCGTACGCGAAGTCGACGGGGGTGGCCCCGGCGGGCAGCGCTATGACATCGCCCTTGGGCGTGAAGACGAAGACCTCGTTGCGCGAGAGGTCGAAGCGCAGCGACTCCAGGAACTCGCTGGGGTCCTCGGTCTCCTTCTGCCAGTCCAGCAGCTGACGCAGCCACGCCATGTCGTTGACGGTGTCCTGACCGGCGCCCCGGCCGGCGCTCCGGGGGACGTCCGTGCGGACCTTGGAGGCCCCGGCGACGGCTTCCTGCTTGTACTTCCAGTGCGCGGCGATGCCGTACTCGGCGCGGCGGTGCATGTCGAAGGTGCGGATCTGGAGTTCGACCGGCTTGCCGTTGGGTCCGATGACCGTCGTGTGCAGCGACTGGTACATGTTGAACTTGGGCATGGCGATGTAGTCCTTGAACCGCCCGGGCACCGGATTCCACCGCGCGTGGACGGTGCCGAGCGCCGCGTAGCAGTCGCGGACCGTGTCGACCAGGACCCTGATGCCCACCAGGTCGTAGATCTCCGCGAAGTCCCGGCCGCGGACGATCATCTTCTGGTAGACGCTGTAGTAGTGCTTCGGCCGGCCGGTGACGGTGGCCTTGATGCGGGCCGCGCGCAGGTCGGACTGCACCTCGTCGGTCACTATGGCCAGGTACTCGTCGCGCTTGGGGGCCCGCTCGGCGACCAGCCGGACGATCTCGTCGTACATCTTGGGGTAGAGGATCGCGAAGGCGAGGTCCTCCAGCTCCCACTTGATGGTGTTCATGCCCAGCCGGTGGGCCAGGGGGGCGTAGATCTCCAGCGTCTCGCGGGCCTTCTTCTCCTGCTTCTCCCGCTTGAGGTAACGCATGGTGCGCATGTTGTGCAGGCGGTCGGCGAGCTTGATGACCAGGACGCGCGGGTCCTTGGCCATGGCGACGACCATCTTGCGTACGGTCTCGGCCTGCGCGGCCTCACCGAACTTGACCTTGTCGAGCTTGGTGACGCCGTCCACCAGCAGCGCGACCTGGTCGCCGAACTCGCGGCGCAGGGTGTCGAGGCCGTACTCGGTGTCCTCGACGGTGTCGTGCAGCAGCCCGGCCATCAGGGTGGCCGGGTCCATGCCCAGCTCGGCGAGGATCGTCGTCACCGCGAGGGGGTGGGTGATGTACGGGTCGCCGCTCTTGCGTTTCTGGCCCCGGTGCCAGCGCTCCGCGACCTGGTAGGCGTTCTCGACCTGGCGGAGGGTGGCGGTCTCGATCTTGGGGTCGTTGATCCGCACGGTCCGCAGCAGCGGCTCCAGGACCGGGTTGTACGGCGACGAGCGCTGTACGCCCAGCCGGGCGAGCCTGGCCCGTACCCGGTTGGAGGATCCGCCGGAGCGCGAGGACGCGGCGTGGCCCGGCTTGGGGGCGGTGACGGGGGCCGGGCGGTGCTCGGGAGCGGGCGACGCGGGGGCGGGGCTCACCGGGGGTGCCTGCTCGGAGCGGGCGGGGTCCGCGGCCGGCTTCGCCGCCCTGTCCTGGGCGGCGGCCTTGTCACGCGGCGCGGCTGATGCCGTCGCGGCCCGGTCGGCGGGGCGGTCGGGCGTTGCGGCGGCCAGTGGCTGGACCTCTTCTGGCAAGGGCGCTCCTCGTGCGGATCCAGGTACCCCGGTCAGGCCCGGAGCTTCCATGGTATCGACCTCGGCCGTCCCTCTCGTCCCGGGGACGCCGGGCCGCTTACAACGCGGGACGGGCACCCGGTTGTTCCCGGGTGCCCGTCCGCGAGGTCGTGAAACCGCTCAGAGCGTGATCAGGGCCTCCAGCGGAGCCCCGGCGAGCGCGGCCTCCAGGCGGGCCCGGCCGCCCAGGAAACCCAGCTCCATGAGGACGGCGACGCCCACCACCTCGGCGCCGGCCCGCCGGACGAGTTCGAGGGACGCCTCGGCCGTACCGCCGGTGGCGAGGACGTCGTCGATGACGAAGACGCGGTCACCTTCGTCCAGGTCCTCGGCGTGGACCTCGATCTCGGCGGAGCCGTACTCCAATTCGTACGACTGTGCGAGCGTGGCGCCGGGGAGCTTGCCCGCCTTGCGCACGGGGATGAAGCCGACGCCCGCCCGGACGGCCACCGGGGCGGCGAGGATGAAACCGCGGGCCTCCAGGCCGACGATCTTCGTCGCGCCCGAGCGTACGCACAGCTCGGCCAGGGCGTCGGTCAGGGCCGAGAACGCCTTGGGGTCCGCGAGCAGCGGGGTGATGTCCTTGAACACCACACCGGGCTCGGGATAGTCCGCTACGTCCCGGATCCGGCTGAGCAGCAGCTCCCGGGTGCTGGTGTCGGTCATCGACGCCTCCCCGGACCGGAGGGGCGGCCTCCGGACCGGCCACCGCGGCCTCGGGGGCCGGCCACGGCACCGGCGGGCGCGACGGCGCCGTCGCGCGTGTCGCCCTCGAAGCCGTCGTCCCCGTCACCCTCCTCGTCGGCCGAGCCGTCCGCGGACTCGCCCTTGGCGGCAGCGGCGGCCCGCTTGGCGAGCACCCGCTTCTTGAGCGCCTTGATCTGCGGGTCGCGCTCCTTCAGGTCCGCGACGAGCGGAGTGGCGATGAAGATCGACGAGTAGGCGCCGGCGGCGAGGCCGACGAACAGCGAGAGCGAGATGTCGTTGAGCATGCCGGCGCCGAGGAAACCGCCGCCGATGAACAGCAGCCCGCCGACCGGGAGCAGCGCGACCACGGTGGTGTTGATGGACCGCACCAGCGTGCTGTTGATCGAGCGGTTGGCGATCTCGCTGTAGGTCCAGCGGGACTGCTTGGTGATCCTGTCGGACCCCTCCTTGAGACTGTCGAAGACGACGACGGTGTCGTAGAGGGAGTAACCGAGGATGGTCAGCAGACCGATCACCGTGCCGGGCGTGACCTCGAAGCCCACCAGCGCGTACACACCGACGGTGATGGTGAGGTCGTGGATCAGGGCGATCAGCGCCGCGACCGCCATGCGCCATTCGAAGGCGATCGCCAGATAGATCACCACGAGGATCATGAAGATCCCCAGCCCGGTCCACGCCTTGTTGGCGATGGTCGCGCCCCAGCTGGGGCCGACCAGGTCGGCGTTGATCTCCGCCTCGTCGACCTTGAGGTCCTTGGCGAGCTGCGTCTTCACCTTGTCGGACTGTTGCGTGTCCAGCTCGGTGACCTGGATGCGCATGCCGCCGTTGCCGAGCTCCTGGACGATGGCGTCGTGTCCCGACGCCCGTTCGGTGTCCTCCTGGGCCTGGGTGGCGGAGACGCTCGTGCTCGGGACGGTGAAGACGGCGCCGCCCTTGAACTCGATGCCCATGTTGAGCCCGCGCACCGCCAGACCGGCGATGGCCGTGATGGTGATCAGAATGGAGAGCGCGTACCAGAACTTGCGCTTCCCGATGAAGTCGTAGCCGACTTCACCGCGGTAGAGCCGGGCGCCGAGATCGCCGAGTCGCGACATCTCACGCCTCCTTCGGGTCGGTGGGGGCGCTGACGCGGTTGGCGGTCCTGGAGCGGCGCAGGGGCGGCTTGGCGCCGAGCCGCTTCGGGTCGAGCCCGGACCAGGGATGGCCGCTGGAGAAGAACTTCGTGCGGGCCAGGAGCGTCATCACCGGCTTGGTGAAGAAGAACACCACGACCACGTCGAGGACGGTGGTCAGGCCGAGCGTGAACGCGAAGCCCTGGACCTTGCCCACCGTCACCACGAACAGCACGGCGGCGGCCAGGAACGACACGAAGTCGGAGACCAGGATCGTGCGCCGGGCGCGCGGCCAGGAACGCTCGACGGCCGGGCGGAGCGTACGGCCCTCGCGGATCTCGTCCCGGATGCGTTCGAAGTACACGATGAACGAGTCCGCGGTGATACCGATGGCGACGATGGCGCCGCAGACGGCGGGCAGGTTCAGCGCGAAGCCGATGGCGGGGCCGAGCAGCGACATGATCGTGTACGTCAGGATGCCCGAGGCGCCGAGGCTGACGATGGCGATGGCCGCGAGGCCGCGGTAGTAGGCGATCAGATAGATGATCACCAGGGCGAGGCCGATGGCGCCGGCGATCAGACCGGCGTCGAGCTGCTCACCGCCGAGCGCGGCGGTGACCGTGGTGACGCTCTGCTCCTGGAAGCTGAGCGGCAGCGCGCCGTAGGACAGGATGTTGGCCAGGTCCTGGGCGGACTGCTGGTTGAAGCTGCCGGAGATCTCGGCGCTGCCGCCGAGGCGCTGGCTCACCGAGGGGGCGGAGACCACGTTGCCGTCGAGCACGATGGCGAACTGGTTCATCGGCGCCTGCTGCTGCGAGAGCTTGCTGGTGATCGCCGAGAACTTCTTCGTGCCCGCGCCGGTGAAGTCCATCGTGACGATCCACATGTTGCGCTGCGGGTCGAGCACGCCCTTGGCGTCGTCCACGTCGGTGCCTTCGAGCTCCGCCGGGCCGAGCAGGTACTTCTGCCACGCGCCGTCGGACTCGCCGCAGGCCACGATCGTGTCCTTGGGCGCTGCGCCCTGGTTGATCTCGGTGCGCTGGGAGCGCTTGGTGCAGTCGAGGTCGGTGAACTTCTTCTCCAGGGCGGCCGAGGCCGGGTCGCTGGAGGCGGAAGCGGAAGGGGCGGGGGAGTCGGAGGAACCGGCCTTGTCCGAGTCGGAGGCGGTCGGGCTCGGCGTCGCGTCCTTCTTCAGGGCGTCGGTGACAGCTCGTCCCTGGGTGGTGGCGCTCGAACTGGGGTCGGCCGACGTCTTGGGTGTCTCGTCCTTGTCCCCGCTCACGGAGGAGCCGGCGGAGGGAGAGGGGGAACCGCTCGGGGAGCCGCTGGCCGACGGCTGAGCGGTCGGGCCGCTCGGCGCGTAGGTCACCACGGGCCGGAAGTACAGCTGGGCGGTGGTGCCGACCTGCGCCCTGGCCTGCTTCTCGTTCGTACCCTTGGGGATGTTGACAATGATGTTCTTGTCGCCCTGGGTCTGAACCTCGGCCTCGGAGACGCCAAGACCGTTGACACGCCGCTCGATGATGCCGACGGCGGTGTCCATGTTGGTCTTGTTGATCGCGTTCGGCTTGCCCGGCGTGTTCTTGGCTTCGAGCGTGATGCTCGTGCCGCCCGCCAGGTCGATCCCCAACCGTGGCGTGACATGACCGGACCAGAACATCCCGCCCGTGAGGACGACCACGGCAATCAGGAACAGTGCCAGGGTGCGGCCCGGCCTGCCTGGGGACCCCGCTTGCCTTCGGCCCTTATTAGGTGCTGCCACCTTCTCGTTTCTCCCTGTCCAACCGCCCCGCGCCGGGTGTGCGCCGGAGCGGCCACGAAGTGTTGTGGGGACCCGCCCCCGCATGAATCAGCGCGATCCCGTGCCGTGGAGCGCCGGTGGACGGCGCGCAGGCCAGGACGAGACTACTTCGCGTCGGCCTCGCCGTCGGACTTGGCGTCCTTCGCCCCGGCGTCCTTGGCCTCGGAGACCTCGGCGTCGGCCTTGGCGGCGTCCGCGGACCCGGTCTCCGTGTCCTTCGCCTCGGCGTTCTCGCCCTCGGGCTTCTTGCCGAGGTCGATCCGCGCGACGTCGGGGTCGGTCAGCGAGGAGGCGTCGTCCGGGACGACCGGGGTGTCCGAGTCGTCCTCGCCGTGCACGATGCGGTTGTACTCGTCGTCGTCCAGCACCGCCCCGACGGCGTTCTTCGCGTACACGGCGTGCACGCCGGGCGCGACCTCCAGGAGGACCGTCTCGTCGTGCACCTCCTTGACGGTGGCGTACATGCCGCCGATGGTGCGGACACCCGATCCGGGCTGCATTTCGTTGCGCATCTGCACAGCGGCCTGCTGCTTCTTCTTGGCGGACCGGGTCATCAGGAACATGGCCCCGATGAGCAGGAGGAAGGGGAAGATGGCGGCGAGACTCACGGGAGGGAACTTCCTTCGCACGACCGCGCTGTCGAGCGGCCTGATATACGGGGGTGGGCATGCCGACCTGTAGGTGCGGCATCGGCGGAGTCTAAGCGAGTCCGCATCATTGGAACAACGCCCAGCGTCGCACCGGGGTTCCTGACCGTATCCGCTCCCGTGCGCTCAGGCCCCGAACAGACCGGCCTGCCCGCTCGCGCCCTGGGGGTACGGAGGGACGAGCCCGAGGTGCGTCCAGGCCGCCGGCGTGGCCACCCGGCCACGCGGAGTACGGGCGAGCAGCCCCTCCCGGACCAGGAAGGGCTCCGCGACCTCCTCCACCGTCTCGCGCTCCTCCCCCACGGCCACCGCCAGGGTCGACAGCCCCACCGGCCCGCCGCCGAAGAGCTTGAGCAGGGCCTGGAGCACGGCGCGGTCGAGCCGGTCGAGCCCCCGGGCGTCGACCTCGTACACCCCCAGGGCCACGGCCGCCACCTCACGGGTGATGTAGCCGTCGGCCTTGACCTGGGCGTAGTCCCGGACCCGGCGCAGCAGCCGGTTGGCGATGCGCGGTGTGCCCCGGGAACGGCCCGCGATCTCGGCGGCGGCGTCGGCGTCGATCTCCAGGTCGAGCAATTGGGCCGAACGGTGGATGACGCGCTCCAGCTCGGCGCTCTCGTAGAACTCCATGTGCCCGGTGAAGCCGAAGCGGTCGCGCAGCGGCGGCGGCAGGAGTCCGGCCCGGGTGGTGGCGCCGACCAGGGTGAAGGGCGGCAGCTCCAGGGGGATGGCGGTGGCACCGGGCCCCTTGCCGACGATGACGTCGACCCGGAAGTCCTCCATGGCCATGTAGAGCATCTCTTCAGCGGGCCGGGACATCCGGTGGATCTCGTCGAGGAAGAGGACCTCCCCCTCCTGAAGGGAGGAGAGGATCGCCGCGAGATCCCCCGCGTGCTGGATGGCGGGGCCCGAGGTGATGCGGATCGGCGCGTTCATCTCCGCCGCGATGATCATGGAAAGGGTCGTCTTGCCCAGTCCCGGGGCCCCCGAGAGCAGTACGTGATCAGCGGTGGCGCCGCGCGCCAGGGCCGCCTTGAGCACCAGGTCCAGCTGCTCCCGCACCCGCTCCTGCCCCACGAACTCGCCGAGCGACTTGGGACGCAGCGCCGCCTCGACGGCCTGGTCCTCACCGTCCGCGGACGCGCCGACGAGCCGCTCGGCCGTGGCGTCGGGCGCCTCGGCCTCGCTGCTGGTGTCGTCCCAGTTCACTCTGTTTCACCTCGGGGCGTAGGACACGGGAAGGCTGCTGCCGGGAAGACCCGCCGGAACGCGGGCGCGGCTCAGCGGGTGCGGTTCAGACTCTGGAGCGCGGCACGCAGCAGCCGGGGCACCGGCGGCTCAAGGCCCTCCGCGAGCGCTGCCTCGGCCTGCGGCGCGACCAGGGCGACGGCCTCGTCCGCCTCCCGGGCCGCGTATCCGAGGCCGATCAGCGCGGCGTGCAGCTGATCGCTCCAGGAGGCGACAGGGCTGCCGGTGGCCTGCCGCCCGACCGTGGCACCGACCGGCGCGCCGAGTTTGTCCTTCAGTTCGAGCAGCAGCTTCTGCGCGCCCTTCTTGCCGATGCCGGGGACGGCGGTCAGCGCCTTCTCGTCCCCGGTGGAGACCGCCAGCCGCAGCGCGTCCGGGCTGTGCACGGCGAGCATCGCCTGCGCCAGCCGTGGACCCACACCGCTGGCGCTCTGGAGCAGCTCGAAGACCTGGCGCTCGTCGTCGTCCGCGAAGCCGTACAGCGTGAGGGAGTCCTCCCGGACGACGAGGGAGGTGGCGAGCCTCGCCTCCTGGCCGACGCGCAGCGTGGCGAGCGTCCCCGGTGTGCACTGGACGGCCATGCCGATACCGCCGACCTCGACCACGGCCGTGGTGGGGGCGAGAGCGGCGACCGGGCCGCTGACGAAGGCGATCATCGGGTGACCTTCCGTACGGGTGCGGTGGTGGGGAGGCGGGAGGCGCGGGCCGCCGCGTGGGCCTGCTGGAGGCGGCTGACCGCCGGGGCGCGCCAGATGTGGCAGATGGCGAGCGCCAGGGCGTCCGCAGCGTCGGCCGGCCTGGGCGGCTCGGACAACCGCAGCAGCCTGGTCACCATCGCGCCGACCTGCGCCTTGTCCGCGCGCCCGCTGCCGGTGACGGCGGCCTTGACCTCGCTGGGCGTGTGCAGGGCGACGGGGATGTCACGGCGTGAGGCGCAGAGCATGGCGACCGCGCTGGCCTGGGCGGTGCCCATCACCGTACGCACATTGTGCTGGGCGAACACCCGCTCCACCGCGACGAGTTCCGGCCGGTGCTCGTCGAGCCAGGCGTCGATGCCCCGCTCGATGGCGACCAGCCGGGGGCCGATCTCGTCGTCGGAGGGGGTCCTGACGACCCCGACACCGAGCATCGTCAACGGACGGCCGGCGACGCCCTCGACGACCCCGATCCCGCACCGGGTCAGGCCGGGGTCCACACCCAGCACCCGCATCGCGCCCTCCCTCGGTCATATGTTCCCGCTGATCAAGACAGTATCGGTCAGCACCGACAACGCGACGGGCAGACAGGCCGACGGGCCGAGGGGAGGGATGCTCCCTTCGGCCCGTCAGATGAGGCGCTGTCAGGCGTCGACCTTCTCCATGACGTCGTCGGAGACGTCGAAGTTGGCGAAGACGTTCTGCACGTCGTCGCTGTCCTCCAGCGCGTCGATCAGCTTGAAGATCTTGCGCGCGCCGTCCTCGTCCAGCTCGACCTGCATGGTCGGTACGAAGTTGGCGTCGGCCGAGTCGTAGTCGATACCGGCCTCCTGGAGCGAGCTGCGCACCGCGACCAGGTCGGTGGCCTCGCTGAGCACCTCGAAGGACTCGCCGAGATCGTTGACCTCCTCGGCACCGGCGTCCAGGACGGCGCCCAGGACGTCGTCCTCGCTCAGCTCGCCCTTGGGGACGATCACGACGCCCTTGCGGTGGAAGAGGTACGAGACGGAACCCGGGTCGGCCATGGAACCACCGTTACGGGTCATGGCGACGCGGACATCGGAGGCCGCGCGGTTGCGGTTGTCGGTGAGGCACTCGATGAGCACCGCGACGCCGTTGGGACCGTAGCCCTCGTACATGATCGTCTCGTAGTCGGCGCCACCGGCCTCAAGACCGGCGCCGCGCTTGACGGCGGAGTCGATGTTCTTGTTCGGAACCGAACTCTTCTTCGCCTTCTGGATGGCGTCGAAGAGGGTCGGGTTGCCGTCGACATCGGCGCCACCGGTACGGGCCGCGACCTCGATGTTCTTGATCAGCTTCGCGAAGAGCTTGCCGCGCTTGGCGTCGATCACGGCCTTCTTGTGCTTCGTCGTAGCCCATTTAGAGTGGCCGGACATCTGCCTGTCTCCTTCGCGTAACCAATCCTGCTCCGTTCGGCAGCGATCCTACCGGGACGCGGTCACCGCGCGGAGCGCACCATGTCGGTGAAGAAGCGGTGCAGACGATGGTCGCCCGTGAGTTCGGGATGGAACGACGTGGCGAGCGCGCCGCCCTGCCGCACCGCGACGACATGCCCCCCGTACTCCGCCAGCACCTCCACCCGGGCCCCCACCGACTCGACCCAGGGCGCCCTGATGAAGACGCCCTCCACCGGGCCGCCCGCCACGCCCGCGACCTCCACGGCCGCCTCGAAGGACTCGTTCTGCCGGCCGAAGGCGTTGCGGCGCACGATCATGTCGATCCCGCCGACCGTCTCCTGCCCCGAGCGCGGATCGAGGATCTTCTCGGCGAGCATGATCATCCCGGCGCAGGTGCCGTACACCGGCATCCCGCCGCGCACGCGCGCCCGCAGCGGCTCCAGCATCCCGAAGAGCGCGGCCAGCTTGGACATCGTGGTGGACTCGCCGCCCGGGATCACCAGCCCCGCGACACCGTCCAGTTCCACGGGCCGCCGTACGGTCCTGGCCTCGGCGCCCGCCGCCGTCAGCGCCGAAAGGTGCTCCCGGACATCTCCCTGGAGCGCCAGAACCCCGACCACCGGTGCGGTCATGGCCGCTTTACCAGCCACGGTTCGCGTAGCGCTCACCCTCGGGCAGGGTGTCGCAGTTGATACCGACCATCGCCTCACCGAGGTTGCGGGACGCCTCGGCGACGACCTTCGGGTCGTCGTAGAACGTGGTCGCCTTGACGATCGCGGCCGCCCGCTTGGCCGGGTCACCGGACTTGAAGATGCCCGAACCCACGAAGACACCCTCGGCGCCCAGCTGACGCATCAGCGCGGCGTCCGCCGGGGTGGCGACACCGCCCGCCGAGAACAGCACCACCGGCAGCTTGCCCAGCGCGGCGACCTCCTTGACGATCTCGTACGGGGCCCTCAGCTCCTTGGCCGCCGCGTACAGCTCGTTGTGGTCGAACCCGCGCAGCCGCGCGATCTCGTTCTTGATCCGGCGCAGATGCCGTACGGCCTCCACCACGTTGCCCGTACCGGCCTCCCCCTTGGAACGGATCATCGCCGCGCCCTCGCCGATACGGCGCAGCGCCTCACCGAGGTCGGTGGCACCGCAGACGAACGGCGTGGTGAACGCCCACTTGTCCGAGTGGTTCGCCTCGTCGGCCGGGGTCAGCACCTCCGACTCGTCGATGTAGTCCACGCCGAGCGACTGGAGGACCTGGGCCTCCACGAAGTGCCCGATCCGCGACTTGGCCATCACCGGGATCGAGACCGCGTCGATGATGCCCTCGATCATGTCCGGGTCCGACATCCGGGCGACGCCGCCGTCCTTGCGGATATCGGCCGGCACCCGCTCCAGCGCCATCACCGCCACCGCGCCGGCGTCCTCGGCGATCTTCGCCTGCTCGGGCGTGACCACGTCCATGATCACGCCGCCCTTCAGCTGCTCGGCCATACCGCGCTTGACGCGCGCGGTGCCGGTCGCGGTGGGTTCTGCGGTCGTGGCGGGGGCGGGAAGCGTAGTGGACACGGAGGCGACCTCACTGGCTGAAAAGGGTGGAATTCTGCACCACCAGGGAACTCCCGGTGACCAGTCCACAGCAAGGGCCAATGCACAGCCGGTGGATCGTTCTGCTCAGGTCCCCGGCCGGTCGGCCAACGCGACGGGCGGCTCGTCGTCCATCTCGAACGCGAGCGGGAACGGGGCGTGGCCGGCGAGCCGGAACCAGCGCACCGTGCGGTGCCGCCGCAGGGCGCGGGCCGCGCGTACGGCATCGTTGTGGAACCTCCGGGCCATCGGTACGCGCCGTACCGCGGCGGCGAGTTCCCCGGCGGCCTCCTCACCGCCCGGCGCCTCCCGCACCGCCTCCACCTGCGCCGGCTCACCGAACACGGCCCGCAGCGCCTGGCTCAGCTCGCTCTCCGCCACCTCCCGCTGCTCCTCCTCGGCCTGCCGTGCGGCGTGGGCGGCCTGGTACAGCACGATCGAGGCGGCCGGATCGAGCACACCCGAGGTCGCCAACTCCTGCGTGACGGAGGCCCGGCGCAACAGCTGGGCGTCGAGGGCGGCGCGGGCGGCGTCGATACGCGTATGCAGTCGGTCGAGCCGCCCGGCGGTCCAGCTGAGGTACAGCCCGACCGCGATGACGGCGACGACGATCCAGACGAGGGTAGAGGTCACGACGGGCAGGCTACGTGGTGGACGAGGGCATGGGTGGGGGGCGGTGGGTGGTGGTGGGGGCGTCACGTGGTGGGCGGCCGGCGGAAAAGGGGGGCCCGCCGCCGCCAGGCGGCCCCGGTGGGACACCCGGACCCCACCCGCACCCGACCACCGGCCCCCGCCGACAACCCGCCGCCGCCAGGCGGTACCGCCCGGCTACTGCTCCCGCGCCAGGCCGAACCTCGCCCGCAGGCCCGTTCGTTCGTCCGTCGCCACCGACGCCGCGCCGTCCGTCACCGTCTCGTACACCGCCAGAATGTCCGCACCCACCGTCGACCAGTCGAAGCGCCGTACGTGCGCACTGCCCCGCGCGCGCAGCTCCGCGCGTCTGTCCGGGTCGCCGAGCAGCCGTACCGCCGCCCCGGCCAGCGCGTCCGCGTCCTCGTTGGTGAAGAGTTCGCCGGCGGCACCGTGGTCGAGGACCTGCGCGAACGCGTCGAGGTCGCTGGCGAGCACCGCCGCGCCCGCGGAGAGCGCTTCGACCAGGATGATGCCGAAGCTCTCGCCGCCGGTGTTGGGCGCGACGTAGAGATCGACGCTGCGCAGCAGCCGCGCCTTGTCCTCGTCGCTGATCATGCCGAGGAACTCGACGCGTTCGCGCATCTCCCTGGGCAGGCGCCCCACCGCTTCCTTCTCGTCTCCGCGGCCCGCCACCAGCAGTCTGGTCTCGGGGTGGACGGCGAGGATCTTCGGGAGGGCGTTCATCAGGACGGGCAGGCCCTTGCGCGGCTCGTCGATGCGGCCGATGAAGCCGATGGTGCCGCCCTGCCAGGCGGGGTTGACGTCGGCGTCGGCGAAGAAGTCGACGTCGACGCCGTTGGGGATGACCACGGCGTCGCCGCCGAGGTGTTCGACCAGGGTCCGGCGGGCGTACTCGCTCACGGCGATACGGGCGCTGATCTTCTCCAGTGCGGGCTGGAGGATGGGATAGGCCGCGATCATGGCGCGGGAGCGGGGGTTGGAGGTGTGGAAGGTCGCGACGATGGGGCCCTGGGCGGCCCAGCAGCTGAGGAGTCCCAGGGACGGCGAGGCGGGTTCGTGGATGTGGATGACGTCGAAGGTGCCGTCGTGGAGCCAGCGCCGCACCCGCGCCGCCGACAGGAAGCCGAAGTTGAGCCGGGCGACGGAGCCGTTGTACGGCACGGGGACCGCGCGGCCCGCCGAGACGACGTAGGGCGGCAGCGGGGTCTCGTCGTCCGCGGGGGCGAGGACGGAGACCTCGTGGCCGAGCCGGATGAGGTGCTCCGCGAGGTCTCTGATGTGGAATTGGACCCCGCCGGGCACGTCCCAGGAGTACGGGCAGACGATGCCGATCTTCACCGGGGGCCTCCGCCCGGGCCGGTCGCGCCGGGTTCGAGATCGGTGAGCCACAGACGTTGCAGCATGTGCCAGTCCTCCGGGTGCTCGGCGATTCCGGCGGCGAAGGCGTCGGCCACCGCCTGTGTCATCACAGACGTCTTCTCCGCGCGGGTGCCTGTCCCGGGGATCTCGATGGCTGGGTAGACCTGTCCGCGCATCACGGGCGAGCCGTCGAACCAGAGCGCGGCCGGCAGCAGCAGTGCCCCGGTCTGCTGGGCGAGCAGTGCGGGGCCGGCGGGCATTCTGGCGCGGTCGCCGAAGAAGTCGACCTCGACGCCGGACGAGGAGAGGTCGCGGTCGGCGACCAGACAGACCAGGCCCCCGGCGCGCAGTCGCCGGGCGAGCAGGCCGAAGGCGGAGCCGCCGGTGTGCGGCAGGACTTCCATGCCGAGGCTCTCGCGGTAGGCGACGAAGCGGTCGTAGAGCGTCTCGGGCTTGAGGCGTTCGGCGACGGTGGTGAAGGGCACGTCCCGCGCGCGGGTGAGCCAGGCTCCGGCGAGGTCCCAGTTGGCCATGTGGGGCAGTGCGAGGACGACGCCCCGGCCGGTGGCGAGGCCGTCGAACAGCAGGTCGATGTCTTTGATCTCGACGCCGTCGCTGACGCGCTGTCTGCTCCAGGAGGGCAGTCGGAAGGACTCCATCCAGTAGCGGGTGTACGAGCGCATGCCGGCCTTGGACAGCGCGGCCAGCTTTTCGGGCCCGGCGTCGGGCACCACGCGCGCGAGGTTGGCCTCCAGACGCAGCACGCTCTTGCCGCGCCGCTTCCACAGGGTGTCGGCGACGGTGCGGCCCAGCGCGCGGGCCGCGGGCTCGGGGAGCTTTCTCACCGTGCTCCAGCCGATCCCGTACAGCGCGTCGGTCGCCCGGTCGCTCAGGGCGGTCATGGCGCGGACCCACTCCCCCGTGTGGTGCTTCCCGAGCTCTCCTGCGGGCCACCCTGCCGTTCGGCCGCCGCGGCGGCGTCGGCCTCGGCGGATTCGCGCCGTACCGTGACGACGCGTTGACCGAGGGTGACCACGCTGCCCGCCGCGACGATCCACAGGGCGATCGGCAGCAGGATGTCGATCCCCGGGACGCCGAAGCCGTGCAGTCCGGCGAGGCCGGCCGCGACGAGGGAGATGACGAGACGTTCCGCGCGCTCGATCAGCCCGTTGACGGCGACGGGCAGCCCGATCGACTCGCCCCGCGCCTTGGTGTACGAGACGACCTGGCCGCTGGCGAGGCAGAAGATCGCCACGGCGCACAGGGTGTCGCTGTCCCCGCTGCCCGCGTACCAGAGCGCGAAGCCGGCGAAGATCGCGCCGTCCGCGACCCGGTCGAGGGTCGAGTCGAGGAAGGCGCCCCAGCGGCTGGTGATCCCGGCCTGGCGCGCCATATTGCCGTCGACGAGGTCGGAGAAGACGAAGACGGTGATGACGATGGTGCCCCAGAAGAACTCCCCGCGAGGGAAGAAGACCAGCGCACCCGCCACCACTCCGGCCGTACCGATGAGCGTGACCGCGTCCGGACTGACTCCGCGACGGAGCAGAAACGCGGCGAACGGTGTGAGGACACGCGTGAAGAATGCACGCGCGTACTTGTTCAGCATGGCCTTCCCGAGGTTCGGCGGTGCCGTGCGGCCCCGACGGCCACCGGCTGGCCCATCGTAGCCACGACCGTCGTACGCCACCGCCGGGCACCCGTGCCGTGCCGTCGCGTCCGGCGTATGGACGCACCGTGACCGGAGCGCGCGGCGCGAGGGACCGCGGCGCGAAGGATCACCGCGGGCATCGCGGGAGCCGGGGGATCAGGTCGGGCCGCGGTCGCTCCCGTACGGCACCGGCCGGTCGTACGAGCGCCACGGAGCGGGGCCGCCGAGCGTGGCGGAACGGCTGCCCGCCGAGCGGCGCCGGGAAGATCAACGTATCAACGCGTGACGACATCGGGCCTGGTCGGCCGGGGCGGCGCGGCTGTTTCCCCGATTCCGGGCGGCTCTTGGGCACAGGTCGTGGACATGTGGCGTAGACCCGCCAACTCCGCTGACGCGACAGGCATCGCACGGTTACTCTGAGGTGCCCAGCTCCGGCAGGTGTGCGGGGCACGCGGGCCGGGAAGTGACCGCGGCAGCGGAACCGTGCGGTGAGGGGGCGGCAAGTGGCCAACGATGTATTCGACTTCAGTCCGGGGGCGCAGATTCCGCTCCAGGGGTCGGCGGGGACGACGGCGGCCACCCAGGCCCTCGCCTCGGCGGCCTATCGGGACAGCCCGATGGAGGAGATCCTCAAGGCCGACAACGACTGGCACAAGTCGAAGGTGACCAAGGGGAAGTTCACGCTCTTCGAGCCGAACCTCGGCGAGGCGTTCTCCCAGGCCGTGCAGTCGCGGACGCTGGGCGGCGGCCGGGGCGCTCTCATCCAGTCCTTCGGGATGGCGCCGCAGACCGTCGTCGAGCACTGTCTGGCGGCGACCCACATCCGCAAGGAGCGGGACAAGCGGCTCACGGCGGTGACCGTGGTGGCCGGGGTGCTCTTCCTGCCGGGGCTGCTGATCTGGCTGGGCGTGTTCCAGCTGCGCCGCACACTGGCGGGGGCCAAGGACCGGCGGGCCGGCGCGCTCGGCACCGCGCTGCTGGCGGCGGTCGCCGTGCTGGCGGTGCTGTTCCTGATCAAGCTGCCCTTCAACGGCGTGCTGGGCTGGTATCTGCGCGGCCTGATCGTCGCCCCGGTGATCGGCTGGTGGCTGGCCAAGCGCATCTGCGAGTCGGCGGCGCAGGATCTGCGCAACCGCTGGAGCGGGCTGCTCTCCGGCGGCGGCACCGGCGCCAAGATCCCCGAGGCGGTGCCCGGCAATCCCGGCGACTCCTCCCGCGAGGAGCTGCGCCTCGGTCTGGAGAAGCTGAGCGCCGAGCAGCAGTCCAATGTGGTCTTCTACGCGGGCCCCAAGGGCATATTGGGCATGGGGACGCGCTGGGGCAGCTGGCAGCTGGCCGAGGAGCTGGTCCCCAAGGACCCCGGCAAGGAGATCCACCAGTTCCGCAGTTACGACGTGATACGCGCGATCCACGACAAGATGAAGCTGCTGGAGCGCGGGCCGCTCAACTCCGGTGGTTTCCCGACTCCTTCGGTCAAGCACTGGATCGTCTGCCCGGTCGGTGAGGGCGCCGGTTCCGTCTCCCGGCCGGACGGCGCGGAGGTCGAGGCGTACCAGGTCAAGAGCCACGAGATTCAGCGCATCTGCAATCACCAGCAGTTCGGGAGCGGCAATCGGCACTATCTCGGGGTGCAGTTCACGCTCTGGGACAGCCAGTTGGTCATCACGATGATGATCTCGGTCACCGTGCTCCACGAGACGCTGCGCATCGAGGTCTCCGGCTATGCGCTGGGGCCGGTGCACTCGCTGTTCTTCTCGAAGCCCTCGCCGAAGAGCGTCACACGCGCCAAGGCGGTCCGCTTCTGGGAGACCACCTCCCGGAATCTGCCCCTGGTGGAGCCCCGCGAGGCGGTCCGGCTGGCGGTGCGCGCGCCCTTCACCTGGTACCCGCCGGTGCTGGACTTCCTCGGTGGCAAGCTGTCGCTGCCCGAGCCGTTCGGTATGCGGCACGCCTGGGCCGAGCAGCCCTGGCGCCACCGCTTCATGGCCGACGACGCGATGAGGGCGGCCACGCCGGTGCTGCGGGTCGCGCACAACGCGGCCATGCGGGTGCTGGACGAGCACGGCGTGAGCACGGCGGGCTTCAGCAGCCGCTCGTCCTCGCTGATAGGAGCGGTGCAGGACCCGTCACCGAAGAAGATCGACGCCTACGACGCGTAGCGCGCCGATGGTCGCCCGCCGCACCGGCCGTCACGGCTGGTGCGGCCAGGCGTCCGCGAGCATCGCGCGGGTGTCGGCGAGCAGTTGCGGCAGCACCTTCGTGTGGCCCACCACCGGCATGAAGTTGGTGTCGCCTCCCCAGCGCGGCACCACATGCTGGTGCAGATGCGCGGCGATACCGGCACCGGCGGCCGCGCCCTGGTTCATCCCGATGTTGAAGCCGTGCGCCCCGGACGCCTTGCGGAGGGCGGTCATGGCGTGTTTGGTGAGGAGGCCCAGCTCGGCGGTCTCCGCGTCGTCCAGCTCGGTGTAGTCGGCGACGTGCCGGAACGGCACGACCATGAGGTGCCCGCCGTTGTACGGGTAGAGGTTCAGCACCGCGTACACCCGCTCACCACGGGCGATGACCAGCCCGTCCTCGTCGGACTTGGCCGGGATGGAGCAGAAGGGACAGCCGTCGCCCTCGCCCGGCCCGGTGGGCTTGTTCTCGCCCTGGATGTAGGCCATCCGGTGAGGCGTCCACAGGCGCTGGAACGCGTCCTGGGTCCCCACTCCGATCTGCTGCTCCGGCTCACTCGTCATGCTGTGCAGCATATGACTTGGCTCCGGCGAAGCGTGTCGGCGGGCCTGCCCCGTCGGCCGCCACGATGCTGGCACGATGCATGTCCGCAACGGCCCCGACCGGAAGCGAGCGTGGGAGCGGCGTCTGGAGCTGCCGCTGCTCGTCGCCTCGCCCCTCTTCCTCGCCTGCTACGCGGTACTCGTGCTCGTCCGGGACTCCGACCCCGTCTGGCACGATGCCGCGCTGGCCGGGCTGCTGCTGATCTGGGCGCTCTTCGTGGCGGACTACGGAGTGCGCCTGGTGCTGAGCGGCCAGGGCCCGCGATTCGTCCGGACGCACTGGCTGGACACCGTCGTCCTGGTGCTGCCGCTGCTGCGCCCGCTGCGCATCGTCAACACGTATGTGGCCCTGCAACGGCGGCGCGGCCGGCCCCGGCTCAGTCTCTACGGGCGGGTCATGGCGTACGCCGGGGTGACGGCGGCCCTGCTCAGCTTCGCCGCCGCGCTGGCCGTCCTCCAGCAGGAGCGGGACGCGCCGGGCGCCACCATCCGGACCTTCGGGGACTCCGTCTGGTGGGCCTGCTCGGCGATCACCACCGTCGGCTACGGCGATGTCACCCCGGTGACGCCGCTGGGGAGGCTGTTCGCGGTGGCGCTGATGATCTGCGGCCTGGCGCTGCTCGGGGCGGTGACGGGCTCGTTCTCGTCCTGGCTGATCCAGGTCTTCGACCGGGAGGACCAGGAGGGGGCCAGGGACGGCGCGAAGGGGGCCCCGGGGAGCGAGAACTCCCCGGGACCCCCTTCCTGAAGGCCCAAATACGGCCCGACGGCCCGAAGGCGCCGGTCGTTCCGCCCGTCAGACCTGGACGCGGTCCTCGACGGCCTTCGCGATCTTCGCGAGGGCGTCCTCGACCGGGATGCCGTTCTCCTGCGAGCCGTCGCGGTAGCGGAAGGAGACGGCCCCGTTGGCCATGTCCTCGTCACCCGCGATGATCATGAAGGGAACCTTCTGCTTCTGCTGGTTCCTGATCTTCTTCTGCATACGGTCCGACGACGCGTCGACATCGACCCGCAGCCCCTGCTTCCTGGCCTGCGCGGCGAACTCCTGGAGGTAGGGGATGTGCGTGTCACCGATCGGGATGCCGACGGCCTGCACCGGCGCCAGCCAGACCGGGAAGGCGCCCGCGTAGTGCTCCAGCAGCACCGCGAAGAACCGCTCGATGGAGCCGAACAGCGCGCGGTGGATCATGACGGGCCGCTGCTTGGAGCCGTCCGGCGACGTGTACTCCAGGTCGAAGCGCTCCGGAAGGTTGAAGTCGAGCTGGACGGTCGACATCTGCCAGGTACGGCCGATGGCGTCCCGCGCCTGGACCGAGATCTTCGGACCGTAGAACGCGGCGCCGCCCGGGTCGGGGACCAGCGGCAGGCCCTGCTTCTCGGCGACCTTGCGCAGCGTCTCGGTGGCCTCGTCCCACGCCTCGTCGGTGCCGACGAACTTCTCGGGGTCCTTGGTGGAGAGTTCGAGGTAGAAGTCGGTCAGACCGTAGTCGCGCAGCAGGTTCAGCACGAAGGTGAGCGTCGAGTCCAGCTCGTCCGCCATCTGCTCCTTGGTGCAGTAGATGTGCGCGTCGTCCTGGGTGAAGCCGCGGGCCCGGGTCAGCCCGTGCACCACGCCGGACTTCTCGTACCGGTACACGGTCCCGAACTCGAACAGCCGCAGGGGGAGTTCACGGTAGGACCGCCCCCGGGCGTCGAAGATCAGGTTGTGCATCGGGCAGTTCATGGGCTTGAGGTAGTAGTCCACGCCCTCGTCGAGCTGCATGGGCGGGTACATGCCGTCGGCGTACCAGTCCAGGTGCCCCGACTTCTCGAAGAGCTTCCCCTTGGTGGCGTGGGGCGTGTAGACGAACTCGTAGCCCTCCTCCTCGTGCCGGCGGCGCGAGTAGTCCTCCATGGCCCGGCGGATGATGCCGCCCTTGGGGTGGAAGACGGCGAGGCCCGAGCCGACCTCGTCGGGGAAGGAGAAGAGGTCCAGTTCGTTGCCGAGCCGGCGGTGGTCGCGCTTCTCGGCCTCGGCGAGGAACTCCAGGTGCGCCTTCAGCTCGTCCTTGGACGGCCAGGCGGTGCCGTAGATGCGCTGGAGCATCGGGTTCTTCTCGCTGCCCCGCCAGTACGCGGCGGCGTTGCGCATCAGCTTGAACGCCGGGATGTTGCGGGTGGTGGGCAGGTGCGGGCCCCGGCAGAGGTCCTTCCAGCACAGCTCGCCGGTCTTCGCGTCGAGGTTGTCGTAGATGGTCAGCTCGCCGCCGCCCACCTCGACATCCGCGCCGTCGTCCGCCGAGGCCGAGCCCTTGATGCCGATCAGCTCCAGCTTGTACGGCTCGTCGGCCAGCTCCTCGCGGGCCGCCTCGTCCGTGACGACCCGGCGCGAGAAGCGCTGTCCGCGCTTCTGGATCTCCTGCATCTTCTTCTCGATGGCCTTGAGGTCATCGGGGGTGAAGGGGGTCGCCACGTCGAAGTCGTAGTAGAAGCCGTCCTTGACCGGCGGGCCGATGCCCAGCTTGGCTTCGGGGTGCAGCTCCTGCACGGCCTGCGCCATGACGTGCGCGGTGGAGTGGCGCAGGATGTTCAGGCCGTCCTCGGAGGAGATCTCGACGGGCTCGACGACCTCGCCCTCGGCCACGCCGTACGCGAGGTCCCGCAGCTCGCCGTCCACGCGCGCGGCGACGACGGTGCGCTCGCCGGGGAAGAGGTCGGCCGCCGTAGTGCCCGTCGTCACCACGCGCTCTTCCCGCTCGGAATCGCGTTGGATGATCACACGGACGTCTGACACCGGTCTCTCCTGACCTACGGGGTACGACAGCGGACACTGCGCGTCTGAATCGTACCGAGCCCGCGGGTCCGCTCGCGAAACGGTTTCCCGGCACCCGGCCGCCGGGGCGGCCCGCGCGGGGTGTCCTCCACCGTAAACGACGCATACCGTACGACCTGTCCGGGTAGCACCGATTCGGGCAGGGGGAGCGCCATCTGCCGCCGAGGCACGAGGAGTTCGGGGATGACGTGTTGGTTCGAAGGGCCGCTGGCCGCATTCGGGACCGGGACGACGGGGACAGACACCGAGGAGGACCGGATCCTCTCGGGAGCCCTCGTCGTGCAGGAGATGGCGGGGGTACGGCCACGGGTGACGCGGTGGCTGGTGGACCCCGGGGTGCCGGTGCCCGAGGCGGCCATCGCGGCGCACGGCCTCACCGAGGACCTGCTGCACCGCAACGGACGCTGGCCGGCGCCCGTGATGGCCGAGATGGCCGGGGCGCTGGGCAGGCAGTGCGCGGCGGGCCGCCCGCTGGTGGTGATGGACGCGCCGTTCGATCTGACGATCCTCGACCGCGAGCTGCGCCGCCACCGGGCCACCTCGCTCCTCCGTCAGCTGGAAGGCGTGCCGTTCTGCGTGCTGGACCCTCGGGTCCTCGACGCGCAGCTGGACCGGTACCGCAAGGGCCCGCGCGCCCTCTCGGACCTGCGCGACCACTACAAGGCCGAGACGGCGGACCCCGACGACGTGGGCGGCGGAGAGCCGACGGCGCTGTGGGCGCTGACGGCCCTGGAGGTGGCGCGGGCGGTCGGCCGCAGATTCTCCGCGCGGCTGGAGCGGCTCAGCGCGAGGGAGCTGCACGGTCTCCAGTCCGGGTGGCACGCGGAGCTGGTACGCGGGCAGCAGTCCTGGTTCTCGCGGGGCGCCGAGAGCGGCCCGGCGGGCGCGGGCTGGCCGCTGCGGCCGCGGCGACCGGCGGAGGCCGCCTGACGGCGGTCCGGCGGCCGGCTCGTCACCGGTCTCCCGGCTCACCGATCCACCGGCGTCGCGGCGATGCCCCGGAACGCGCGAAGGCCGGTCCGTCGATGACGGACCGGCCTTTCCCGGTGGGCGATACTGGGTTCGAACCAGTGACCTCTTCGGTGTGAACGAAGCGCTCTCCCACTGAGCTAATCGCCCGGGAACGCCTGAACCATACAGGCCCCGGAGCCTTTCCTTCAAACCCGTTCCGAGCCCGTTTCCGGGCGGAACGGGCGAGGCCCCGAAGACCTGTCGGTAGGTCTTCGGGGCCCCGGTCCGGGTGGGCGATACTGGGTTCGAACCAGTGACCTCTTCGGTGTGAACGAAGCGCTCTCCCACTGAGCTAATCGCCCGGACGCACCGCATACGTTACCCCATGTCAGCGGGTGCCCGGTCACCCGCCGGTCACCGGCCGGTCACCGGCGGGCACGGGAGGTCGGCGAAAGACGCGGAAGCCGCCTCTCCGTCACATCACCTCAATGGCGGTACAACCCGAAGTAACACACCGCCATACGAGTTACCCGAAGCGCCACAAAACAGACAGAGGGGTTTACAACGGCACCGTAGGTGGCATCTCGATTTCGCCGACGTGCGAATCCCCGAGCGCACACTGAGCGAAAGGCCATGGCGCTTATGAACACCACGGTCAGCTGCGAGCTGCACCTGCGCCTCGTTGTATCGAGCGAGTCCTCACTGCCTGTACCCGCGGGCCTCCGGTATGACACGGCCGATCCCTACGCCGTGCACGCCACCTTCCACACCGGAGCCGAAGAGACGGTCGAGTGGGTCTTCGCCCGCGACCTGCTCGCCGAGGGGCTGCACCGGCCCACCGGCACCGGCGACGTCCGGGTCTGGCCGTCCCGCAGCCACGGCCAGGGCGTCGTCTGCATCGCCCTCAGTTCGCCGGAGGGCGAAGCCCTGCTGGAGGCCCCGGCGCGGGCCCTGGAGTCGTTCCTCAAGCGGACCGACGCCGCGGTGCCACCGGGCACCGAGCATCGTCACTTCGATCTCGACACCGAGCTGTCCCACATCCTGGCCGAGAGCTGAGCCAGGCCGAGGACTGCTCGGCGCCGTCCGACTCGGGGAGACGGCGCCGCGCGGACAATCGCATACGGAGGACACCGGCGCCGGCGCCGCGGAACCCACCGCGGCTCCGGCGCCGGCGCTTTCCGCCCCGGCACGGCGGGGCGTCGCGCGGGGGCAGCGGCTACAGTCGGCGGGATTCTGCGGGCACCGGCCCGTGGGCAGTCCAGGGAGCGGACCGTGCTGATTCCCCACGACACCCGGATCGCCCTCGACACCGTCGTCGATCTGGTGAACACCGCGCCGGAGGCCGGCGACGGGACCGACCGGCTCACGGACATCGGGGCGCTGTACGCCTTCGTACGCGACCACAACATCAGCGGTGTGCGGGAGCTGGGCGTCCGGGACCTGCGGGCCGTGCTGAACGTGCGGAGCCGCTTCGCCGAGGTCTTCGCGGCCCCCGACGCCCGGGCCGCCGCCGATCTGATCAACCGGCTGGTGGCCGCCGCGGGGACGACACCGCAGCTGACCGACCACGACGGCTACGACTGGCACGTCCACTACTTCGCACCGGGCGCCTCGGTCGCCGACCACCTCGCGGCCGACTGCGGAATGGCGCTGGCCTTCATGGTCGTGGCCGGCGAGCAGGACCGGCTGCGGCGCTGCGAGGCCCCGGACTGCGGGCACGCGTTCGTCGACCTGTCGCGCAACCGCTCCCGTCGCTACTGTTCCAGCCGCACCTGCGGCAACCGGCTGCATGTGGCCGCGTACCGGGCGCGCCGCAAGGAAGCCGAGGAAGCGGAGGGATAGGGCGAGTCCGGGTCCGGCGACCGCCGACCGGACGGGAACCGAGCGTCACAGCAGGAACAGATCGTGCAGCGCCGCCACCAGCAGCAGGGCGCCGATCACCGTCAGGAAGATCATCAACGGTGGCTGGGAGAGCGCGTAGAGGCAGCCGCGAGGCTCCTCGGTGGGTGCGGGGGTCTCCCCCTGGGAGGTATCGAACATCTCGGGGCCGATCATGGCGCACCCCGGAGGCCGCTCCCGACGAACCTGGGCGTTGCGCCCCGCAGTTCATCATTTCCCGTGGTTTGAATCCGGGAAAGCCAGCCGGATCAGTGCTGACCTGGGATGCTGCCCCGCTCCTGGAGACGGTGACCGGCCGTCGCCGCCGCGCTCACCGCGCTGATTCAGATGCCGTGCTTCTTCAAAATGGCCTCGATGTCACTGAAGTCGTCCCCTGGACGCTCCTCGCGCTGCTTGCCCTTGGGCTGCGCCGCCGGCCGCTCTCCGGCGCCGAGCGCGGGGCCGGAGGCCGCGGGCTCCACCGCGCCGCCGCCCTGGGCCGCCGCTCTGGCGGCCGCCTTGCGCTCCTTGCGCGAGCCGCCGCCGCGCCGCTCCACCGCGCGGGTCGTCATGAAGAGGAGCCAGGCGACGCCGAGGACCGCGAAGCCCGCCCAGGCGGTCGGGCTGAAGGCCGTGGCGGCGAGCCACTTCACCGCGCCCACCATCACCAGCCCGACCGGGACCAGCGCGTAAGCGGCGATCCTGGTGGCGGCGAGGAAACGCCTGCGGTACGCGGTGATGGCCGCGACGCCCAGGCCCGCCGCTGACACCGCCGCGCAGATGGTCTCGGCAATCATCAGGTCCTCCAGGCAGAGCGGGTCATCGGCCGAACACGTCTTCCCCTCCATCCTGCACCTGACGGCGCGGTCGGGGCCACGGTGCGGGGCCGCTCCGGACGGATCTGGGGGAGATCTCGGGGACGCCGTCCTCCCCAGGTCCCGGTCGGTGGCGGGCGGGGGACATCGGGGTGCCGTCGTACTGGAAGACTGGTCCCATGAGCGACTCCACCACCATCCGCCCCGTCGTCCTCGACATCTGGTGCGAACTCCAGTGCCCCGACTGCCGTACTGCCCTGGACGACGTGCGTGCGCTGCGCGCCCGCTACGGGGACCGGCTGGAGCTTCGGCTGCGGCACTTCCCCCTTGAGAAGCACCGGCACGCCTACGCCGCCGCGCAGGCCGCCGAGGAGGCGGTCGAGCAGGGCGCGGGATGGCCCTACGTGGAGGCCGTGCTGGCCGGGACCGAGGAACTCGCCGCGCAGGGCGAGCCGTTCCTCGTCGAGACCGCGCGCGGGCTGGGTCTGGACGCCGAGGAGTTCGACACCGCCCTGATCGACGGCCGGCACTTCCTCACCGTCGACGCCGACCAGGCCGAGGGCAGGGCGATCGGCGTGACCGGCACCCCGACCTATGTGATCGACGGCGAGCGGCTCGACGGCGGCAAGAGCCAGGAGGGGCTGCGCGAGCGGGTCGAGGCGATCGTGGACCGGCTGCTGGGATAGCTCCCGAGCCGGTCAGAGCAGTCTCTTGAAGTAGTTGCGGCGGACCGTCCGGTACCGGAGCGACTCGTAGAGCCGGACCGCCGGGGTGTTGTCCGTGAAGACGTGCAGACTCAGCAGATCCGAACCCGACGCGTGCGCGACCCGCTCGGCGAGCAGCATGAGAGCACGGCCGAACCCCCTGCCGCGCATCTCCTCGGTCACGGCCACGTCGTAGACGTACGATTCCCACCGGCCGGGGCCGACCTCGCGGCGGGAGACCCAGACATGGCCCACGGCGCCTCCCTCGTGGGCCAGAACGCTGAACGTGACCCCGGGGGTGTCCAGGCCGTCGGGCAGGTTCTCCCGGTGGCTCCGCTCCGACTTGGCGCGGGCGGCCTCCGGCGGGGTGCCCCGGTCGGTCCAGACCCGCGCGAAGTCGTCGACGGCGCCCGCCAGCCAGGTCGCGTACTCGGCGCCGCTCATGGGGCGGCCCTCGACGCCCTCGGGGAGCGCCGGCGGTTCGGGTCCCAGCTCCTTGTCCATGTTGCGGCTGCGCTCGGTGTAGCCGAGGGAGTCCAGCAGACGCAGCGCGGCGGTCTCACCGGGCGCAGCCGAGGCCAGCACCTGGTCGCAGCCCCAGTCGCGCAGCACTTCCTCGGCGGCGAGTACGGCGACGGTGCCGCGGCCCCTGCGCCGGTCGGGCTCCTCGACCCGCAGCCCCTGGAGGATTCCGGCCGCGTGGCCGAAGGCGGCGTCCGTGGAGATGTCCAGCGCGCCGACGGAGCGGCTGTTCACGCACACCTCGTAGGAGCGTGACTTGCCGCCGTCGGCGGTCTGCTGAAGCGGTCCCGTGGGCCGCAGGGTGGTGGTCATCAGAGGAGTTGTACCCGCCGCGCGGCCCACGGTCATCCGTTTTACGGTTCGGGGGCGGCCGTCACGGGTCCAGGTCGGCGCCGGAGCGCTCGTCGAAGACGCGCATCGCCTTGCTGGTGACGGGTCCGGGCGCGGTCGGCAGCCCGCGGCCGTCCACCCGGTGGACGGCCTGGACGTCGCGCAGCGTCGAGGTCAGGAAGACCTCGTCCGCGCGTTCCAGTACGTCCAGCGGCAGATCGGTCTCGCGGGCGCCGCTCCACTCGGCGACCAGGGCGCGGGTGATGCCGTCGAGGCAGCCGGAGGCGAGAGGCGGGGTGTGCAGTTCGCCGTCGATGACGACGAAGACGTTGGAGCCGGTGCCCTCGCAGAGCGCGCCGACGGTGTTGGCGAACAGCGCCTCGGTGCAGCCGTGTTCGGTCGCACGGGCGAGCGCGACGACGTTCTCGGCGTACGACGTGGTCTTGATCCCGGTCATCGCGCCGCGCTCGTTGCGTGTCCAGGGGACGGTGACGACGGCGGTGGTGTCGGGGCGGCGTGCGGTGGCTCCGAGGGCGACGACGAGGGTGGGGGCGGCGTCGCCCCGGTCGGAGCCGAGCGGGGAGAGGCCGCCGGTGAGGGTGATCCGCAGCCGCCCCAGCTCCACCGGGTCGGCGTCGAGGACGGCCGCGCAGGCCCGGCGTATCTCGTCGGGATCGGGCTCGGCCAGTCCCAGGCCGCGGGCGGAGCGGGCCAGCCGGTCCAGATGGCGGGTGAGGGCGAAGGGGCGTCCCCGTACCGCCTTGACCGTCTCGAAGACGCCGTCGCCCACGGTCAGCCCGTGGTCGAGCACGGACACCACGGCGGTCTCTGCCGTGCGCAGCCCGCCGTCGACCCAGATCCTCATCGCGCGATCCTTCCGTTCACCGGCCGGGCTCCCGTCCTGTCCGGGTCTCCCGGCTCGTACGTTCCCGACGCTATCGCGAGCAGCCTGGACGCCTTCAGTTCGGTCTCGCGCCACTCCCCCTCGGGGTCGGAGTCCCAGGTGATCCCGGCGCCGGCGCCGAAGCGCAGGACGGGTCGGGCGTCCGTGGCCCGGTCGATCCAGAACGTCCTTATCCCGACGGCCAGTTCGGCCCTCCCCCGGTCGGCGTCGACCCAGCCGACGCCGCCGCAGTAGGGGCCGCGCGGCGCGGTCTCCAGCTCCTCGATGATCGCCAGGGCGCTGGACTTGGGGGCGCCGGTGACCGAGCCGGGCGGGAACGTCGCGCGCAGCAGCTCCGGCCAGCCGGCGGCCGCGCCGAGTTCGCCCCGTACCGTCGAGACGAGGTGGACCAGGCCGGGGTGCGGCTCCAGGGCGCAGAGCGCGGGGACGGTGACGCTCCCGGTGGCGCAGACCCGGCCGAGGTCGTTGCGGACCAGGTCCACGATCATCACGTTCTCCGCGTGGTCCTTGGCCAGCAGCTCCCCGGCGGTGCGGGCGGTGCCCTTGATGGGTCCCGACTCGACGGTGCGGCCGTCGCGGCGCAGATACAGCTCGGGGGAGGCGGTGGCGATCTCCACGCCGTGCGCGGGCAGCCGGACCGTCCCCGCGTACGGTGCCGGGTTGCCCCGCGCGAGCAGGGCGGTCAGGGCGTCGACGTCGCCGGCGGCGGGGTCGGGGTCGGGCAGCGGGGCGGAGAGCACCCGGCAGAGGTTGACCTGGTACACGTCGCCCGCCGCGATGTACTCGCGGATCCGGCGCACGCCCTTCGTGTACGCGGCGCGGTCGAGCGAGGACGTCCACTCCCCCGCCCCCGGCCCCACCCACCGGCCGGGCACGGGCGGCGGGACCGGCTCCGTCCGTACGTCCTCGAACCGGGCGCAGGTGAGACGGCCCTCGAAGTCCGCGGCGACGGCCCAGAACCCGGCGGAGTCCAGCGCCTCCGGGTCGTGGGTGACATCCCGCAGACCGGACGCGACAAGGCCGCCGAAGCGGGCCAGAGCAGGCAGATCGTGCACATTTGCGAGTCTAGAACAGGCTCCTGCCGACTGCCTCGGGCCGAACGCACGGCAAACGCACCGCAGCACGCTGCGGAAACGCGTTTTTGTGCTGGCCCCGGAATCCGCTAGAGTTCAACACGTCGCCAGGCCGTCACCGACAGCCGGAAACGATACGCGGACGTAGCTCAGTTGGTAGAGCGCAACCTTGCCAAGGTTGAGGTCGCCAGTTCGAACCTGGTCGTCCGCTCGATTGTGGGGGATATTTTCCCGACCCCCGCACTCCTGGTGGAGTGGCCGAGAGGCGAGGCAACGGCCTGCAAAGCCGTCTACACGGGTTCAAATCCCGTCTCCACCTCTGCGGACGATTAGCTCAGCGGGAGAGCGCTTCCCTGACACGGAAGAGGTCACTGGTTCAATCCCAGTATCGTCCACTGGACCCACGAGGTTCCCGCGCGATTAGCTCAGCGGGAGAGCGCTTCCCTGACACGGAAGAGGTCACTGGTTCAATCCCAGTATCGCGCACGCAGTACGCACGAAACACAGGTCCCACCTGCGCGATTAGCTCAGCGGGAGAGCGCTTCCCTGACACGGAAGAGGTCACTGGTTCAATCCCAGTATCGCGCACCACCTCAAGCCCCCGGCCACCTCGGTGACCGGGGGCTTTGCCGTACGGTCCGATGCCGCCCGTGACGCGGACCCGGCCCGGACAGCGCGATGGCCGGTCAGCTCCCCAGCTGACCGGCCAAACGCTGCCGTCCGCCGCACCCCCGTCCCCACGGGGTTGTTGGCCGGATGTCCCCGACCCGGGCCGCTCTCCCGGGTCCGGAGCGCTGTATCAGCGCCCCAGCATCACGCCCACGGACGACGCCTGTGTGACCACCGCTTCCCAGCCGCCGAAGACGACCACCAGCAGTGCCGCGAGAGGAAGGACCATGGCCGTCGCCACCAGCGGATGACGCGTACCGGACCGGTGCCCGCCGAAAGCGGCGACCGCCTTGCGTCCCCGGGTGCCGATCGCCGCCCGTGATGCCGTCTCCGCCATGGTCCCTCTCCTGTCATGTTCAGCAGCGGCGAGTGTCTGACCTCGGGGGACGAGTGCTGCACCCGCCGCTTGACCTCAAGCCTAGGGACGGGGCGGCTCCCGGTCGTCATGCCCGCGTACCCATATCCGGGCCTCCCGGAGGATGAGCGCGCGGCGACGGCGTACTCCCCTGGGTGGAGAGCCCGGCCCCCGGAGTCTGAGGGACTTCCCCGAGAGCGCGCGCCGGCGGACCGGTCACGGGACGGTCACGGGTGACTTCGCTCACTTCCGCACCGCCGGCCGGTGGCCTCCCCGCCCCCGGTGACCTGCCGGGACAGCGACGGGAGCAGCACCCCACGACCGGCCGGCGGCGACCCGGCAGCCCTGTCGGGGACATCCCCCACGATCCAATCCCCCTGCTGTGAGGGAGCTTTGGGATCATGCCCCGGTCCGGACGCGGGCCGGCCCGTCCGCCTGACCACTCCTCAAGTTTCCTCCCCGGCACAGACAATCGGTCGGTCCACGAGGGCGCGGCCTATGAGCGCGCCGGGGCACGGGTACGTAAGCTGTGCCACGTCACACGGACGACCGGGCAGCGGGGATGGACATGGCGATGATGCGGCTCCGGCGGGAGGACCCGCGTGTCGTCGGCTCGTTCAGGCTCCACCGACGACTGGGCGCGGGCGGGATGGGCGTCGTCTACCTGGGCTCCGACCGGCGCGGCCAGCGGGTCGCCCTGAAGGTGATCCGACCGGATCTCGCCGAGGACCAGGAGTTCCGCTCGCGGTTCGCCCGCGAGGTCTCGGCCGCACGCCGTATCCGCGGTGGCTGTACGGCGCGGCTGGTGGCCGCCGATCTCGACGCGGACCGGCCGTGGTTCGCCACCCAGTACGTGCCGGGGCCCTCGCTGCACGACAAGGTCAACGAAGACGGGCCACTGTCCGCCGCCGAGGTCGCCTCGGTCGGCGCGGCGCTCTCCGAAGGACTGGTGGCCGTCCACGAGGCCGGCGTGGTGCACCGCGACCTCAAACCGTCCAACATCCTGCTCTCCCCCAAGGGCCCGCGCATCATCGACTTCGGCATCGCCTGGGCGACCGGCGCGAGCACCCTGACCCATGTCGGCACCGCCGTCGGATCACCCGGCTTCCTCGCCCCCGAGCAGGTACGGGGAGTGGCCGTCACACCCGCCACCGACGTGTTCTCGCTCGGCGCCACCCTGGCGTACGCGGCAACCGCCGACTCGCCCTTCGGACACGGCAGTTCCGAGGTCATGCTCTACCGGGTGGTCCACGAGGAGGCACACCTGTACGGGATGCCCGACGCGCTGGCGCCCCTCGTGCGGGCCTGCCTCGCCAAGGACCCCGAGGACCGGCCCAGCACCCTCCAGCTGTCGATGCGGCTCAAGGAGATCGCCGCCCGCGAGGCCCAGGGCCTGATCGACAGCCGGCCACCCGTGCAGCGGACCCGCGGCGGACAGGAGATCCCCACCGGCCCGCTCACCGAGCGGTACACCGAACGCGGCCCCACGCGCGGCCCCGGCGCCCCGGCCCGTACGCCCGGCACAGCGGGCGGCCCCGCGCCCCGGGCGGGCCGGATGCGGCCGGGCGGCACCGCCCCACGTACCGGCGGCCCCTCGCGCAGCGGCCCGGCCCGCCCGCCCCGGCCCCGGAACACCGGCCGCGACTCCGCGCGCGACGCCTCCCGCGCCGGCGGCCGGCAGAAATCCGGCCCGCGCACGACCCCGGGAAAGCTGCGCCCCGCCAACCCCAGGCTGCTGCGGCAGCGGCTCATCGTCTTCGTCGTCGTGACCCTCATCGTGGCACTCGGGATCGCCGCGGCGCAGCAGCTCTGAACCCGTCCCGGCCGCCCGGGGGTTCAGCTCTCCGGACGGCCCGCCGTGACCGCGTAGAAGGCGACCGCGGCCGCCGCGCCCACGTTCAGCGAGTCCACCCCGTGCGCCATCGGGATACGGACCCGGACGTCCGCGGCGTCCAACGCCCGCCGGGAGAGCCCGTCGCCCTCCGCGCCCAGCATCAGCGCCACCCGCTCCAACCGGTGCGGCGCCGCCTCGTCCATCGGCACCGCCCTCTCGTCCGGAGTGAGCGCCAGCAGCCGGAACCCCGCCTCCCGCACCGCCCCCAGTGCCCCGGGCCCGCTCGCGAGCCGGGCGTACGGAACGGAGAACACCGCCCCCATCGAAACCTTCACCGAGCGGCGGTAGAGCGGATCCGCGCAGTCCGGGGAGAGCAGCACCGCGTCCATCCCGAGCGCCGCCGCGCTGCGGAAGATCGCGCCGATATTGGTGTGGTCGTTGACCGCCTCCATCACCACCACCCGCCGCGCCGCGCGCAGCACCTCGTCCACCGGAGGCAGCGGCTTGCGCGCCATCGACGCCAGCGCGCCACGGTGCACGTGGTAGCCGGTGACCCGTTCGGCCAACTCCGGGCTGACCGCGTACACCGGCGCCCGCGCCTCGTCGATGACATCACGCATCGTGTCGACCCACTTGGCCGACAGCAGCATCGACCGCATCGGATAACCCGCCTGCCCCGCGCGGCGGATGACCTTCTCCCCCTCCGCGATGAACAGCCCCTCGGCGGGCTCCCTCCTGCGTCGCAGCTCCACATCGGTCAGTCCGGTGTAGTCGCTCAGGCGCGGGTCGTCGGGGTCGTCGACGGTGATGAGTTCAGCCACGTGATCTGCCCTGTTCGATGGAGAGTGCGGAATCGTGCGGGTACGGGGTGCCGGCGCGCGCCGGACCGGGGAAGCGGGCCCTACCCGCCGTCGCCGAGCGCCACGACATCGCCGATCACGATCACAGCCGGCGGCCGCACCGCCGCCGCCCGTACGACCTCCGCGACCGTCGCGAGCGTCGCGTCCACCCTGCGCTGGGCCGCCGTCGTGCCCTCCTGGATCAGGGCCAGAGGCGTGTCCGCCGCCTTGCCGTGCTCCACCAACGCGCGGGCTATCGAGCCGATCTTGTCCACCCCCATCAGCACGACGAGCGTGCCCCGCAGCTTCGCGAGCGCCGACCAGTCCACCAGCGAACGCTCGTCGTCCGGCGCCACATGGCCGCTGACCACGGTGAACTCATGGGCGACCCCCCGGTGCGTCACGGGGATCCCCGCGGCACCCGGCACACTGATCGAACTGGAGATGCCCGGCACGACCGTGCAGGCGATACCCGCGGCCGCGAGCGCGTGCGCCTCCTCCATCCCCCGCCCGAACACGAACGGGTCGCCGCCCTTGAGGCGCACCACCGCCTTGCCCGCCTTCGCGTGTTCGATCAACGCGTCGTTGATCGCCTCCTGCGCCATCGCACGGCCGTACGGGATCTTCGCCGCGTCGATCAACTCGACGTGCGGCGGCAGCTCGTTGAGCAGGTCGCGGGGGCCCAGACGGTCCGCGATCACCACATCCGCCTCCGCGAGCAGCCTGCGGCCACGCACCGTGATCAGGTCCGGGTCGCCCGGCCCACCGCCGACAAGGGCGACACCGGGCGTACGGGTGCGGTGGTGCGGCGCGGCGAGCGTGCCGTCGCGCAGCCCCTCGACGATGGCGTCCCGCACGGCGGCGGAACGGCGCGGGTCGCGGCCCGTGAGCACGGCGACGGTGACCCCCTCGCTGCGACCGGTCGCCGGCGTCCACGCGGTGGCGGCGTCCGCGTCGTCGCTGCGCACGCACCAGACCCTGGAACGCTCGGCCTCGGCGGACGCGACCCGGTTGGCGTCGGGATCACTGGACGCGATCAACGCGTACCACGCGTCCTGGAGGTCGCCCTCCCGGTACCGGCGGCGCTCCCAGCGGATCTCCCCGGCCGCCGCCATGGCCTCGACCGACGCCTTCGCCGACGGCGAGACCAGCACGACATCGGCGCCGGCCGCGACCAGCGCGGGCAGCCTGCGCTGGGCGACCTGCCCGCCCCCGACGACGACAACGCGGCGCCCGGACAGGCGGAGTCCTACGGGGTAGGCGTGGTGCTCGGCGTGCTGGGCCATGTCGGTGGGGACTCCTCGGGGCGGTGGGGCGGGGCCGCGGTACGGCTCGAAGCGGCTGGTGGGACGGGGTCTGGTCCCGTCCCCACCTTACGGGGGGCGGGGGTGCGGGGCGGGGGCGGCGGTGGGTGGTGCGGGGGTGGGGGGTGCGGTGGGTGGTGCGGGTCCGCCGTGGTGGTGCGGGGGCCGGGGGCTCCGGAGGCGCATGTCCGGACGGCATGATTTACGGCGCGTGCGGGTCGTTGATCAGGGTGCGGGTGCGTCATGCGC
>NZ_JBIBBW010000009.1:227690-330094 GCF_042900885.1 Streptomyces sp. NPDC012835 | reverse complement strand
GGGGGACCCTGTGGGAGAGTAGGACGCCGCCGAACAATCATTGTGGGAATGCCCCGCACCAGGTATCTGGTGCGGGGCATTTCTGCGTTCAGGGGCAGATAGGCAGATGAGGCTCAAGGCATGCGTTACGAACTGATCATCTTCGACAACGACGGCGTACTCGTCGACAGCGAACCGATCTCCAACACCATTCTTGCCGCCTACCTCACCGAGCTGGGCCATCCCACCTCCTACGAGGACTCCCTGCGGGACTACATGGGCGCCGCAGTGCACCGGGTGCACGACCTGGTGCGGGAGCGGACCGGGCGGACTCTGCCCGCGGACTTCGACGATGTGCTGCACGCCCGCGTGTTCGCCGCTTTCGAGCGGGAGTTGCGCCCGGTGGACGGCGCTATCGCCGTCGTGGAGCAGCTGGCCGCCGACGGCGTGCCGTACTGCGTCGCCTCGTCCGGGAGCCATGAGCGCATCCGGGTGGGACACCGAAAGACCGGGCTGGACCGGCTGTTCGGGGACCGGATCATCTTCAGCGCCCAGGACGTCGGCCGGGGCAAGCCGGCGCCGGACCTTTTCCTGCACGCCGCCGAGAAGATGGGCGTCGCCCCCGAGCGCTGTGCCGTGGTGGAGGACAGCCCGCACGGGGTCACCGCCGCCAGGGCCGCCGGCATGGACGTGTACGCGTTCACGGCGATGACGCCCGCCGGGAAACTGCCCGGCGCCACCGGATACTTCGCCGGCATGGCCGAACTCCCCGGGCTGCTCGGCCGATCCGTTACCTGATCCGTCTACCCATGGGTAGCGCGGCGCCCTACGCTGTGCCGCCATGACGGATGCGCGGTTGCGGCACGGCCGGATCTCACTGGCGCTCGCCTTCTTCGTCCAGGGGGTGACATTCGCCCTGCTGGTCACCCGTATCCCCGCCATCCAGGCCCGTTACGGGATATCCGACGGACTGCTCCCCGCGTTCCTCGCCGCCGTACCGGTCCTGGCAGGCGTCGGCAGTGTCGCCACCGAGAAGCTGGTCGCGCGGGTACGGCCGGGGACGCTGCTGCGCTGGGCCCAACCCGTCGTCCTGCTGGCCCTCCTGGGCGTCGGAGCCGGCGACGAGGTCGGGCAGCTCGGAGTCTCGCTGGCCGCGTTCGGGCTGGCCGTCGGGGTGCTCGACGCGTCCATGAACATGCTCGGGGTGAGTCTCCAGCGCGCGTACGGACGCAGCATCATCCTGGGGTTCCACGCGGTGTACAGCCTCGGCGGAATCGTCGGAGCCTCGCTCGCCTGGGCCGGCGCGCACTGGCGGCTGCCGCTGCTGATGGCGTATCTCCCCGTGGTGGCCGTGCTGTTGCCGGCCGCACTGCTGGGCAGCCGCTGGTACGCGGACTCCGCGCGGCGGGGCGGCGGCGGTGCGGGGCAGCAGGCGGGCAGGGGCGGGGCCGCGAGCGCGGGCACCCCGGTGGCCTTCCGGCTGCTGCTGCCGCTCTGTCTCGTCATGGCCTTCGCCTATATAGGTGACTCCACGGTCTCGAACTGGAGCGCCAAATATCTTCAGGACGTCCTCGGCGGCTCCGAGGAGCTGGCGACCGTCCCGTACAACGCCTACATGGTGACCACGCTGCTGGGGCGCGCGGTCGGGGACCTCGGGGTGCGGCGCTTCGGGCCCGTGGCGGTGGTGCGATGCGGGTCGGTGCTGGCCGGGGCGGGGTTCGCCGTGGTGGCGGCGGCCTCGGGACCCTGGGTGGGCATCCTCGGGTTCACCATGCTGGGGCTCGGGTTGTGTGTGATGGTGCCGCAGACCTTCGCCGCCGCCGGGCGGCTCGCGGAGGAACGGAACAGCCCCGGCGGCAGCGACGCCTCGGTGGCCCGGCTCAATGTCTTCAACTACGTGGGATTCCTGGTCGGATCGCCGCTCGTGGGGGCGCTCGGGGACGCCTGGAGCTACCGGGGCGCCATGCTCGTACCGATGGCGATGGTCCTGGTGACCCTCGTGTACGCCCGCTCGTTCGGGGCGGAGTCCGACCGATACGGTGGCGGGCATGAGCGGCCACGCGCGGTTGATGTGGGATGAAGCGGTCACGGGATACGACTTCGGCCCGGACCATCCGATGGACCCGGTGCGGCTGTCGCTGACCAGATCGCTGGTACGGGCCTGCGGGCTCGACGCGGCGGTCGACGTGGTCGCGGCGCCGCCCGCCGGGGACTCGACGCTGCGGCTGGTGCACCATCAGGACTATGTGGACGCGGTGCGCCGCGCGTCGCTCGATCCGCGTGGCGCCGACACATCGTACGGGCTGGGCACAGTGGACGATCCGGCCTTCGCGGGGATGCACGAGGCGTCGGCGCTGATCGCCGGGCAGTCGGTCGGCGCGGCCGAGGCCGTGTGGCGCGGGGAGTGCGCCCACGCGGTGAACTTCGCGGGCGGACTGCACCACGCCATGCCGGGCGCCGCCTCCGGCTTCTGCGTCTACAACGACGCGGCTCTCGCCGTCGCCCGGCTGCTGGAGCTGGGCGCGGAGCGCGTCGCCTACGTCGACGTGGACGTGCACCACGGGGACGGCGTCCAGGCGGCGTTCTGGGAGGATCCGCGCGTACTGACGGTCTCGCTGCACGAACACCCCCGCACGCTCTTCCCGGGGACCGGCCGGCCCGAGGAGACCGGCGCCGGTGCGGGCGAGGGCAGCGCGGTGAATGTGGCGCTGCCGGCCGGGACCGGGGACGAGGGGTGGCTCCGGGCGTTCCACGCGGTGGTGCCCGAACTGCTGGCGGACTTCCGGCCGCAGGTGCTGGTGTCGCAGCATGGGGCGGACACCCATTTCGAGGACCCGCTGGCGCACCTGGCGGTATCGCTCGACGCGCAGCGCGCCGCGCAGAACGCCTGCCACGACCTGGCCCACGCGTACGTGGACGGCGGGCGGTGGGTCGCGCTCGGCGGGGGCGGGTACGCGGTGGTGGACGTGGTGCCGCGCTCCTGGACGCATCTGGTGGGGATCGCGGCGCACGCGCCGGTCGACCCCGAGTCGCTGGTGCCGGCCGACTGGCGGGACGAGGTGTACGCGCGGACGCGGCAGTTGGGGCCCGGGCGGATGACGGACGGGCGGACGCCCGGCTGGGAGCCGTGGGAGGCCGGTTACGATCCGGCGGACCGGCTGGACCAGGCGGTGCTGGCGACGCGGAAGGCCGTGTTTCCGCTGCGCGGGCTGCTCGCGTAGTTCCGTATCCGCCCGGCACCGTCCGTGCCTTCCGGGGCACTCCGCGTTCCGTCACGTTCATTACGCCAACTGTGCGGTCCGTCCGGTGTTCCCGCCCCGCGCCGGGGCCCGAAGGGCAGCATCGGCGGGGTGTTGAGCAAAGAAGCCCTGCGGGCGCATCTCCTGGCGGCCGGGCTGGCCGGTTCCGTGGCCACTTCGCGCGAGCGGAGTCTGCGCAGTTACCGTCTTTTCGCCGTGCGCGATCCCCGCGTGACGCTCGGAATCGATCCAGAATGGGCATGGAACGAGCAGGACTTGCTCCGTCTCATGGCCGACAAGTGCGGGGTTTCCGACGATTCCGGTCAGGTGTCCGGGCCCGACACCATCGATCCCGAGCGGACGCTGACCGCGCTGGACGCCTTCGCCGAACGGCTGCGGGCGGCGGCCGCGCACCGTGCTCCGGTGCTGTTCGGGACGGGGCATCCGCACCGGCTGCTCGGGTTCTACGCGGGGCTGGCAGACGCTTTGTCGGCGGCGGGGTGCCTCGTCCTCACTCCCGCGCAGGGCCGATGTATCGACATAACGACCCGGTTCGGGGTACGTACGTGCCAGCTTGACTACGTACGGGGAGTCGCGCTGGTGCGGGAACCCGGCGCACGGGACCAGTGGAGTGGCACCGGCGCACACACCCACTCGCCGCTGCCGGTCCGGGTGGTTCTGGACGCTCTGGCACAGGCCGGCGGGCCCCTCCCCGAGCTGGTCGTCGGGGACCACGGATGGGTCTGCGGGGCTGGTCAGCTGGGCATTGAGGCCATCGGTCCGGCCGATACGGACGACCCCGCGCTGTTCGTCGGCGAGGCCGAGGGCCGGGTGTCCGTGGCCGTGCCGCTCGACGATGCCGCGCGCTCCGACTCCTACCTGCCGCTCACGCGCTATGTACTCAATCGGGCGTGTCTGTCACAGTAAACGGCCGGAGGCTGCTCCTCTTCCCCACTCGTACCACCCGCCCCTAGTCTGGGTTGTGAGCGCACAGCGACGAAGAGTTACCGGAGGGGAAGCCGGTGACCGTCGGGTGCGGAAGGTACAGGTGGATCATGGTTGCTGGCGAGAGGCCTCTCAACGAGGTCAAGTTCCTTACCGTGGCGGAAGTCGCCTCGGTGATGCGAGTGTCGAAGATGACCGTGTACCGCTTGGTGCACAGCGGTCATCTGCCGGCGATCCGGGTGGGCAGGTCATTCCGGGTCCCGGAGCAAGCGGTTCACGAGTACCTCCGCGAGTCCTTTGTGGGGGTCGAGTCGGCCTAGGAGTTCCCTCGGATTACGTCCCTCACTCGGCGGCGGGTAGGCTAGGCCGACGTAGGTCGTGTGGGCCCAGACGCCCCGCACCGAGTGAAGAGAAGTGAGCGAGGGTAGTCGTGGGCTCTGTTATCAAGAAGCGGCGTAAGCGGATGGCCAAGAAGAAGCACCGCAAGCTGCTCAAGCGCACCCGCGTTCAGCGTCGCAACAAGAAGTAGGCGGCAGCTGTTCGTGCATCAGAGGCCCTTCCACCGATTCCGGTGGGAGGGCCTCAGTGCTGTCGTACCCGAAGCGCTACGGTGACGCGTACGGAGTCCTTTTCGGGAGCCAGAGGAAGGCGCTGATCTTGGGCAAGGTCGTGCTCGTGACCGGAGCGGCCCGGCAGCTCGGAGGCCGTTTCGTACGGCGCGTCCAGCGCGAACCCGGGGTGGACCGGGTGATCGCGGTGGACGCTGTCCCTCCCGGGCATCCGCTGGACGACGCGGAATTCGTCCGCGCGGACATCCGCCGGCCCGCCATCGCGCGGGTGCTGGCCGAGTTCGGTGTCGACACGGTCGTGCACCTGGACGTCACCGGGATGCCGCTGGGCTCCGGTGGCCGGGCCGCGGTCAAGGAGACCAACGTCATCGGCACCATGCAGCTGCTCGGCGCGTGCCAGAAGTCGCCGACGGTCGGACGGCTGGTGGTGAAGTCCACCACGAGCGTCTACGGCGCCGCGCCCCGCGACCCGGCGGTCTTCACCGAGAACACCCCGCCCAAATCACTGCCGAGCGGCGGCTTCGCCAAGGACGCGGTGGAGGTCGAGGGGTACGTACGCGGATTCGCGCGGCGCAGGCCCGATGTCGCGGTCTGTGTGCTGCGCTTCGCCAATATCCTCGGCCCCGCGGCGGACACCCCGCTCGCCGACTACTTCTCGCTGTCCGTGCTGCCGACGGTGCTCGGCTACGACCCCAGGCTCCAGTTCGTCCACGAGGACGATGTCCTCGACGTGCTGAGGATCGCCTCGGACGGGCCGAGGCGGGGCACGCTCAACAGCGGCACGTTCAATATCGCCGGTGACGGGGTGCTGCTGCTCTCGCAGTGCGCACGGCGGCTGGGGCGGCCCACGGTGCCCGTCGTGCTGCCCGCCGTCACCTGGGTCGGTTCGGCGCTCCGGGCGGTGGGCGTGACGGACTTCGCGCCGGAGCAGATCAGGCTGCTGACCCACGGCCGGGTGGTCAGTACGGATCAGATGCGCGAGACGCTGGGCTTCACGCCCTCGTACTCGACCGCCGAGGCGTTCGCGGACTTCGCGCGCGGCCGGGGCGCCGGCCTCGTACCGCCCGAGACCGCGGCGCGCACCGTCGACCGGCTCTCCCGTCTCGCCACCCTCGCCAGCAAGGAGCGCATCCGACATGGCTGACGCCAAGGTCCTCCCCTTCGGTGACGATCCGAGGCCCCGTCGCTCCGCCACCGGCGGCGCGGGACGCCGGCAGCACGCCAAGGACGCGGCGGTCGCCGCCAAGCGGTCGCCCGGGCGGCAGGGGGCCCCGCTGGCGCCCGTACCGGAGCCCGGGACCGCGGAGGCGCTGGACGCGGCGGAGGAGGCCGAGGGAGCGGCGGGCGCGGCGCCCGAGCGGCCCGGCGGCGGCGAGTGGGAGCGGCGGATCGCGGGCGGGCTGGCGTTTTTGCGCCGGCGGGTCACGGGCGACTATCCGGTCGACGAGTTCGGCTACGACAAGGAGCTGACCGATCAGGTCCTGATGTCGCTGCTGCGACCGCTGTACGAGAAGTACTTCCGGGTCGAGGTGAAGGGCATCGAGAACATCCCGTCGGACGGCGGGGCGCTCGTCGTGGCCAACCACTCGGGGACGCTGCCGCTGGACGGGCTGATGATGCAGGTCGCCGTGCACGACAACCATCCGGCGGACCGGCATCTGCGGCTGCTGGCCGCCGATCTGGTGTTCATGCTGCCGGTGATCAATGAACTGGCGCGGAAGGCCGGGCACACCCTGGCGTGCGCGGAGGACGCGGAGCGGCTGCTGCGGCGTGGGGAGGTCGTCGGGGTGATGCCGGAGGGCTTCAAGGGGCTGGGCAAGCCGTTCGGCGAGCGCTACAAGCTCCAGCGCTTCGGCCGGGGCGGTTTCGTGTCGACGGCGTTGCAGGCGGGGGTGCCGATCGTGCCCTGCTCGATCGTGGGCGCCGAGGAGATCTATCCGATGGTCGGCGACGCGCGGACGCTGGCGCGGCTGCTGGGTGTGCCGTACTTCCCGCTCACGCCGACGTTTCCCTGGCTGGGGCCGCTGGGCATGGTGCCGCTGCCGACGAAGTGGACGATCCAGTTCGGGGAGCCGATTCCGACGGACGGGTATCCGCCGGAGGCGGCGGAGGATCCGATGCTGATGTTCAACCTGACGGATCAGGTGCGGGAGCAGATCCAGCACACGCTGTACAAGCTGCTCGTCCAGCGGCGGTCGGTGTTCTTCTGACGCTCGGCGCTCCTCCGGCGAGGTGCGGGTACGTCGCGAGGCGGGACCTCGCGTACGCGCGCGTGCGTGATCGCCGGACGGGGATGTGGCGGACCCGTCCGGCGATCATCGAGGTGGCTCGGTCCGCGATCAGTCCGTGTCTTCCGCCTTGATGCCCAGTCCCGGCAGGAGATCCGGCAGCAGCGGGGGGATGGTGACATTGGGCGCCGGACGCTCGTTGTTCTCCCTGCCGTTCTCCGACGGGTCCGGGGTGGCGTTGTTGGGCGGCGGGTCGAGCAGGCCGCCCGTACTGCCGCCGAGCAGCCCTTCCTCGGACGGGCTGCCGGAGTCCTGGCCCGACGGGTGGGGTTTGTCGCCGGTGCGCGAGCCCTGGTCGCCGTCCTCCTCGTTGCTGTGGGCCGGGGCCGACGGCGCGGCCGGGGGCTTCTCGGTACGGCTGGAGCCGCCGGTGTTCCCCGGGGAGCCCGGACGGGTGGTGCCCGGGCGTTTCTCGGGGGCTTTGGGCAGCAGTGATTTGAGTGGCGCGACCTCTTCGTCTATGGCGTCGAACACCGAGCTGACCTCGTCGCCCATGTCCGTGAGCTGGACGGGCAGCCGCTCGCGCAGCCCGTTCCACGCCTGGCGGTGCGAGGCGGAGAACGAGGAGAGGGTCGCGATCGGGCCGATGGAGCCGTCCCGTTCGTACGCCTGATGGAGCAGGCGGTGGCCCTCGGCCGCGTCGTGTTTCATCCCGCTCAGCGTGCGCCTGATCTCGGCGAGCGACTCGTGGTCGAGCGGCCCGGAACGGCCGCGCTCCATGAGCCGGCGCGCTTCGCTCAGCCGGGTCGAGGCGTGGTCGAGATACAGCTCGCCGCGGGCGGACTCGTCGCCCGCCATGTTGAGCTTGATGTCTTCCATGCCGCGCTTCAGCCCGTACAGCGAATCACCGGGCAGGGCGTCGGAACTGGCAGCGGCCACCCCGCCGAAGGCTCCCGCCGCCACACCCACCGTGAGACCGCCGGCCGCGAGGCCCTTGGTCCATCGGGATCTCGGGCGCAGCTTGCGGAGCCGGGAGGCCCGGTGCGCGCCCCGCCCGGAGGTCCGCTGCTCGGGCACCGTGGGTCCCGGGGACACCTCCCCGGTGGCCGTGCCCTCTTGCAGCATGGCCTCCATGGCTGCCACGAGCTGTGCTCGCTGCACCACTTTGACCTCGGGATCAAGCGTGGGTCTCGGCAGTTCGCCGAGACCTTGTGCCAGGGCCAACAGCCGCCCCTGTTCAGCCGGTTCGGCCGACTCGGCGGGCTGGTCCCCCGCCGCTCCCTGGACCGTCTGGTCTTCCAGGGACTGGGCGAAGGCGTTCGCCCGCCGGTGCCCCGAAACGTTCGCGATCACTGGCGGCACCTCCTCTCGTCATGACGATCGACTCCCCTGGGGGTCCGGAAGGTTGCACGCCTTGAGCGCCTCCACACGAACGAGTGAGTGGCCGCGGGCATGGCGTGACCGCAGGGAGCCTGCATCCCGCACAACGAGCGGCGCGGCACATGGGTTACGCACGGAGGATGATCGGACCAGGGCGTCATCGAGGCGTCACCGACTGTGAGTTGGGTTCCTGGTGGGGCGGGTGGAGCGGACGGGCCGTGGGAGCGCCGGTGGGTTCGGCGGCATCCACGGTGTCCGCGGGGGCTCGATGACGCGGCGTCGGGGGCACGGCGTCCGGTGGCGCTGAGGGACGCCACCGGTCAGCGGGCGTCCTCCGGGAGCAGCCGGGCCAGGGTGCGTACGGCCCGGTACTGCAAGGTCTTGATCGCTCCTTCGTTCTTGCCCATGACCCGGGCGGTCTCGGCGACCGAGAGGCCCTGGAGGAAGCGCAGTGTGACGCACTCCTGCTGCTGGGGGTTGAGTTTCCGTACGGCTTCGAGCAGCGCCGCGTTGGAGAGGGACTCCAGGACGGAGTCCTCCGGGCTGCGCTCGACCTCGTTGGCGTCGAGCATTTCGCCCGTGGTCACTTCGAGACGGAACCGGCTCGACTTGAAGTGGTCGGCGACCAGGTTCCGGGCGATGGTGACCAGCCAGGCGCCGAAATCACGGCCCTGATAGGTGAACGTGGAGATCCGGCGCAGGGCGCGCAGGAATGTCTCGCTGGTGAGGTCCTCCGCGGTCGCCTTCCCGCCGACGCGGTAGTAGATGTAGCGGTAGACGGTGTCGCTGTACTGGTCGTACAGCCGGCCGAAGGCTTCGGCCTCACCGGCTTGGGCGCGCTCGACGAGTTCCATCATGCGGGCGCTGTCGCTGTCGGCGGCCGGCCGGCGGGCGGTGGTCGAGGCGGTGGTGCTGCTGCGGCTTCCCCGTCTGCCGACTGCCGCACCACCGTTCGCCAGGGCATAACAAGGACCGATAGGGCCGCTCACGGCAGGGGCCGGTGCGGCGAGGGCGGGGACGGCGTACGCGGTGGGGACGAAGCCGCGCAAGTGGTCGAGGACCGTTGCGCGCAGCGTAGCCAGGCCCGAGGCGTCAACCCCGACGTGTGGGTACACGGGACTCCCAGAGGCAGAGCTTCCATCACGTGCAGTGCGGGACCGTTCACCCGTCGTAGCGACGGGTGGGGTCCGGTATGCGTCTGAGGAGAATAACGCTTCGTACAGGCAGCGCTACACCCAGTTGCTCAAATCATCGATTACGTCGCTTCCGTGACGCCTATGCGGCGTATCTAGTCGCACTTCGTGACCGATTAATGATCGGATTGAGTCAAGATCTGCTTGCTCTCGTGATGGGTTGTGTCTGAGTGACGACGGCGCGGCCTCCGCGGCTAGAACGCCGGGCTTGGTCACGGGCATATGTGCGTACGCGCATATGTGCGGCTTGTCGCCTTACGGGGCTTTTTCTGGCGCCGCGCGAGGGGGCGACACGCCCGACACGCCCGGTCTGTCCTGGCGCGACCGGGCGCGGCCCCGTCCGGGGTGGACGGAGCCGCGGGAAGGGAGTGCCGGCTTCGGCGTGGCGCGCCCCCGGGGAGCGCTCCGGAGAGCGTTTCGGGCGGGGTCGGAAAGGTGTGCCGGGCGCGCGGTGGGGTCAGCGGCGGCGGCGGTGCAGGGCGACCGCGGCGGCCGTGCCGCCCGCGATGGCGCCGACTCCCGCGGCGGCGGGGATGCCGACCTTGGCGGCCTTGCGGCCGGTCCGGTAGTCGCGCAGTCGCCATTCCAGCCGGCGGGCGTGCTTGCGCAGCTTGGTGTCGGGGTTGATGGCGTACGGGTGTCCCACGAGCGAGAGCATCGGGATGTCGTTGTGCGAGTCGCTGTAGGCCGCGCAGCGGTCCAGGTCGAAGCCCTCGGTGGCGGCCAGGGCGCGGACGGCCTCGGCCTTCGCGGGGCCGTGCAGCGGTTCGCCGACGAGTTTGCCCGTGTAGACGCCGTCGACCGACTCGGCGACGGTCCCGAGGGCGCCGGTCAGGCCGAGCCTGCGGGCGATGATCGTGGCGGTCTCGATGGGGGCGGCCGTCACCAGCCAGACCTGCTGGCCGGCGTCCAGGTGGGCCTGGGCGAGGGCACGGGTGCCCGGCCAGATGCGGTCGGCCATGTATTCGTCGTAGATCTCCTCGCCGATGGACATCAGCTCGGAGACGCGGTGGCCCTTGACGATGGACAGGGCGCTGTCGCGGGCGTCCTGCATGTGCTCGGGGTCCTCGACCCCGGCCAGCCGGAACCACGCCTGCTGCCAGGCGAACCGGGCCAGCTCCCGCCGCTGGAAGAACTTCCGCTTGTACAGACCCCGGCCGAAGTGGAAGATCGAGGCGCCCTGCATCACGGTGTTGTCGAGATCGAAGAACGCGGCGGCGCGGTCGTCCCCGAGGACGGGGAAGTCCGGCACCTCGTGGGCGCCCGTAGCGGCGTTCCCGTGCGGGTCGGGCGATTCCGGTGATTCCTGCGTGGACTTCAGTCCCGCCTCGGCTGCGGCCTCGCCCGCGAGCACGCTCCGTGCTGTGGCGGGGCGCCTACGAGGGGTGAGCCATCCCAGTGCGGCCATATGGCGAGCATAGCCAGTTCGTTCAACGTCCACGGACGTGTGGGGCCGCGGCGGGGTGAACGCTCAGCGGCCGATGTGTAAATCCGGCGATCATGCGGATGGGGTCCCGCTGTGGACAACCGGCGGCCCGCCGGGGCGCGCGGGCGGAGAATGGCCCGCATGAGTCCTTTGCTGCGGCGTACGAAGAAGAAGGCGGGCGAGCGGGTGGTGACACTTGTCTCGAAGCCGGGGTGTCATCTGTGCGACGACGCGCGGGCGGTGGTCGCGGAAGTGTGCGAACAGACCGGAGCATCTTGGGAGGAAAAGGATATTTCTCAGGACGAGGCGCTGCACCGGGCGTACTGGGAGCAGATTCCGGTGGTCCTGATCGACGGTGAGCAGCACACGTTCTGGCGCGTGGACGCCGATCGGCTCCGTGGGGAACTGGGGGGCTGACGGGAAAGACGGTTACCATCGTGGGCGCTTTGCCGGGTTTTCTCCGGTGATCAAGCTCCCCGTCGCGAACGCGGCGCGAGGGTCGTCGCCGGTGGGCCGGGGTCGGTCCCGGGCAGGGCGCGCGGAGCGGTCCCGGGGGCGTAGTCGTGAGGAGTGTGTACGGTTTTGCCCCCTTCGTGTGTGCAACGGACTGAAGCGGTCGGCGGTTCCGTGATGGCCGGATCAGAACGCGTGACCCCGGTCACTTTGCTCGGACAAAGCGGACACCATCTTTGTGCACGCGTTCACAAAGACATAGCCTGCATTCGACGGGGCGGTCCTGGGACATACGGCCGCCTACAGCCCCGCTCGTCCCGCAGGAGCACCGTGGCAACTGGCCGAACTCACCGACCGGCGACCCGTAGCCGAGGAATCCCCGAGGCCACCGTCGCCCGGCTTCCGCTGTATCTGCGGGCGCTGACCGCTCTGTCCGAGCGTTCCGTGCCCACGGTTTCCTCCGAGGAACTCGCGACGGCCGCCGGAGTCAACTCCGCGAAGCTGCGCAAGGACTTCTCCTATCTCGGCTCCTACGGGACCCGCGGGGTGGGCTACGACGTCGAGTACCTCGTCTACCAGATCTCCCGTGAGCTGGGCCTGACGCAGGACTGGCCGGTCGTGATCGTCGGTATCGGTAATCTCGGCGCCGCGCTCTCCAACTACGGAGGGTTCGCCTCCCGTGGCTTCCGGGTCGCCGCGCTGATCGACGCCGACCCCGCGATGGCCGGGCGGCCCGTCGCCGGCATGCCCGTCCAGCACATGGACGACCTGGAGCGGATCATCAGCGACAACGGCGTCTCGATCGGGGTCATCACCACCCCCGCAGGCGCCGCCCAGCAGGTGTGCGAGCGGCTGGTCGCCGCCGGGGTCACCTCGATCCTCAACTTCGCGCCGACCGTACTGTCCGTGCCCGAGGGCGTGGACGTGCGCAAGGTCGATCTCTCCATCGAACTCCAGATCCTCGCCTTCCACGAGCAGCGCAAGGCCGGCGAGGGAGCCGCCGCGGCCGAGGCTGCGCTGCCGCCCGCGGCGCGCGAGAGCGCGGCGGACGGTACGAGCACCGCTTCGGGGACCTCGGCCGGTGCGGTGAACACCACCTCGGCGAACACCACGCCCGCCGACCGGAAGGGACCCGAAGGGGACGTCCCCGCGGTGATGCCGGCATGAGCCTCCTGGTCGTCGGAGTGAGCCACCGCAGCGCGCCCGTGAGCGTGCTGGAGCGCGTGTCGCTGCCCACCGACTCGCAGATCAAGCTGTTGCGGGACACGCTCGCCGCCGAACCCGCCACCGAGGCGGCGGTCCTGGCGACGTGCAACCGCACAGAGCTGTACGCCGACGTCGACAAGTTCCACGCCGGGGTCGCCGAGCTGTCCACCCTCCTCGCCCTGCACAGTGGCGTCGGCCTGGACGAGCTGACCCCCTATCTCTATGTGCACTACGAGGACCGGGCCGTCCACCACCTCTTCTCGGTGGCCTGCGGGCTGGACTCGATGGTCGTCGGCGAGGGGCAGATCCTCGGACAGATCAAGGACGCGCTGGCGCTCGGCCAGGAGCTGCACACCGCGGGCCGGCTGCTCAACGACCTCTTCCAGCAGGCGCTGCGCGTCGGCAAGCGCGCCCACAGCGAGACCGGCATCGACCGCGCCGGACAGTCCCTGGTCACCTTCGGGCTGGAGCAGCTCGCCGCCGGCACCGCCGTCGAAGCCTGGGCCAAGGGCAGGAGCGCGCTGGTCATCGGCGCCGGCTCGATGTCCTCGCTGGCCGCCGCCACGCTCGCGCGGATCGGCGTCGAGGAGATCGTCGTCGCCAACCGCACGCCCGCGCGCGCCGACCGGCTCGTACAGATCCTGAACCAGCCGGGACCGGCCCGGGTGAGCGCGCGTGCCGTCGGCATGAGCGACCTCGGCGCCGAGCTGACCCACGCGGACATCGTCGTGTCCTGTACCGGCTCGACCGGCCTGGTGCTGAGCGCCGCCGCCGTCGAGGCGGGGCTGCACGGCCGCAGGACCCCGCAGGCCCTGCTCGACCTGGCCATGCCGCGCGACATCGACGCCGCCGTGCACCGGCTGGGCGGGGTCCGGTTCGTGGACATCGAGTCGCTGGCCGAGGCGTCCGCCGACGCGCCGATGGCCACCGACGTCGACCAGGTCCGCACCATCGTCTCCGACGAGGTGGCGGCCTTCGGTGCCGCCCAGCGCGCCGCTCACATCACCCCGACCGTGGTCGCGCTGCGCGCCATGGCCGCCGAGGTGGTCAGCAGCGAGGTCGCGCGCCTCGAAGGCAGGCTCCCCGATCTCGACGAGAAGCAGCGCGCGGAGGTCACCAGGACCGTGCGCCGCGTCGTCGACAAGCTCCTGCACGCGCCCACCGTGCGGGTCAAGCAGCTGGCCAGCGAACCCGGCGGCGCCGGATACGCGGACGCGCTGCGTGAACTCTTCGACCTCGACCCGCAGACGGTCGCCGCCGTCAGCCGGGCCGACCTGAATGACACCGACGGTGTAGGCAGAGGGCGAGTATGACCGAGAAGGCACTGGGGCCACTGAGGCTCGGCACCAGGCGCAGCAAGCTGGCCATGGCCCAGTCCGGGCAGGTGGCGCGTGCGGTGAGTGAGCTGACCGGCCGCCCCGTCGAGCTGATCGAGATCACCACGTACGGAGACACCTCCCGCGAGCATCTCGCGCGGATCGGTGGCACCGGGGTCTTCGTGACCGCGCTGCGCGACGCGCTGCTCGGCGGGGAGGTCGACTTCGCGGTGCACTCCCTGAAGGACCTGCCGACCACGCAGCCCGACGATCTGACGCTGGCCGCCGTACCGCCGCGCGAGGACCCCCGGGACGCGCTGGTCGCGCGCGACGGGCTGACCTTCGAGGCGCTGCCCGCCGGCGCCCGCGTCGGTACGGGGTCGCCGCGCCGGATGGCGCAGCTCAACGCGTACGCCCGCAACCGCGGGCTGACCATCGAAACCGTACCGATCCGCGGGAACATCGACACGCGCATCGGCTACGTCCGCAGCGGGGAACTCGACGCCGTCGTGCTCGCCGCCGCCGGGCTCCACCGCATCGGCAGGACGGACGAGGTGACCGAGTTCCTGTCGGTCGACGCCGTGCTGCCCGCCCCCGGCCAGGGGGCGCTGGCTGTCGAGTGCGCCGCGGTCAACGTGGACCTCGCCGCTGTGCTCGCGGAACTCGACGACCCGTACACCCGGGCCGCCGTGACCGCCGAGCGTTCCCTGCTCGCCGCCCTGGAGGCCGGTTGCAGCGCACCTGTGGGTGCGCTGGCCGACCTGCTGGCCGACGGACAGGTTGTCAACGAAATGCGCCTGCGTGGCGTCGTCGGCACGACCGACGGCTCGACGCTGGTGCAGCTGTCCACCACCGGTCCCGTACCCACGTCGCACAGCGACGCGTCCGCGCTCGGTCGCGAACTCGCGTCCGAGATGCTCGCCAAGGGTGCGGCCGGTCTTATGGGGGAGCGAGCACTTTGAGCCCCACCACCTCTGACCTTCCGGCCTGCTCCGCATCGGGGCATGTCACCTTCCTGGGTGCCGGACCCGGAGATCCGGGTCTGCTGACACTCCGCGCCGTCGAGGCGCTCGCGGGGGCTGACGTACTGATCGCCGAGCCGGATGTGCTCGACGTCGTACGCAGCCATGCGAGGGCGGGAGTAAGCACCCCTGCGCTGACGGTTGTTGACGATGTGTCAGCAGCCGCCGGGATCCCCGCGATCCGGGATGCGGCCAATATTGTCATGGAGGCCGCGCGGGGCGGCAGGCGGGTGGTCCGTGCGGTCGCGGGCGATCCGGGCCTCGACGGTGACGCGGGCACGGAGATGCTCGCCTGCGCCACCGCCGGCATTCCCTTCGAGGTCGTCCCCGGCATCGCCGCCGCGGTCGGTGTACCGGCCTACGCCGGGGTGCCGCTGCGCGATGCGCGGGGCGCGGACGTACGGTTCGTCGACGCCAGGACGGCCGGCGAGCGCTGCTGGTCCGAGCTGGGCGTCAGTGACGGCACGGTGGTGGTCTCCGCCACGCTGGAGACGGTCGCCGCCGCCGCCGGTGAGCTGGTCGCGGCCGGCCGCAAGCCGGACACCCCGATGACCGTCACCGTCGCCGGCACCACCACCCGCCAGCGCACGTGGAACGCGACACTCGGCACCATCGCGCAGATCTTCAAGCAGACGAAGGTCCTGCCCTCCCCTGAGGGGCACCGGCCGGTGATAGCCGTGGTCGGTGAGCGCAGCGCGGCCGCACAGCGCGACCAGCTCGCGTGGTTCGAGTCCAAGCCGCTGTTCGGCTGGAAGGTTCTCGTACCGCGCACCAAGGAGCAGGCCGCGTCGCTCTCCGACCAGCTCAGGTCGTACGGCGCGGTCCCGCAGGAGGTGCCGACGATCGCGGTCGAGCCGCCGCGCACGCCCCAGCAGATGGAGCGCGCGGTCAAGGGCCTGGTCACCGGGCGCTACGAGTGGATCGCCTTCACCTCGGTCAACGCGGTGAAGGCGGTGCGGGAGAAGTTCGAGGAGTACGGGCTCGACGCGCGCGCCTTCGCCGGGATCAAGGTCGCCGCCGTGGGCGAGCAGACCGCCGCCTCGCTCGTCGACTTCGGGGTCAAGCCCGACCTCGTACCGTCGGGCGAGCAGTCCGCCGCCGGGCTGCTGGAGGACTGGCCGCCCTACGACCCGGTCTTCGACCCGATCGACCGGGTGTTCCTGCCGCGTGCCGACATCGCCACCGAGACACTGGTGGCGGGCCTGATCGAGCTGGGCTGGGAGGTCGACGACGTCACCGCCTACCGCACCGTGCGCGCCTCGCCGCCGCCCGCCGAGACCCGTGAGGCGATCAAGGGCGGCGGGTTCGACGCGGTCCTCTTCACCTCGTCCTCGACCGTGCGCAACCTGGTCGGTATCGCGGGCAAGCCGCACAATGTCACGGTGATCGCGTGTATCGGCCCGGCGACGGCGAAGACCGCCGAGGAACACGGCCTGCGGGTCGATGTCCTGTCGCCCGAGCCGTCCGTGCACAAGCTGACGGAGGCGCTGGCGGAATTCGGCGCGCAGCGCCGGGAGGCGGCGAAGGAGGCCGGGGAAACGGTCACTCGCCCGAGCGAGCGGCGCCCCGGCAGCAGGAGACGGCGGACGACGACCTGAACGGCCGCAGTCGGTTACGTGAGGTGACCAGAGGTGCCGAGAGGGGTTCTGCCGTGAGGAAAGCGGCGGGGCCCCTCTCGCGTTTGCCGGTCCCGGTGTCGGCAAGCGCAGGGTGCGGCCGGGGCTATCGTCGAAGGATGACTGTGTACGGATCCTTCCCCGGCGCGCGCCCCCGGCGGCTGCGGGTCAACCCGGTGATGCGACGCATGGTGGCCGAGACCCGGCTGCACCCGGCGGATCTCATCCTCCCCGCCTTCGTACGGGAGGGGATCAGCGCGCCCGTCCCGATCTCCTCGATGCCCGGCGTCGTCCAGCACACCCTGGACACACTGCGCAAGGCGGCGGCGGAGGCGGTCGCGGCCGGGGTGTCCGGGATCATGCTCTTCGGCGTTCCCGAGGAGGACAAGAAGGACGCGACGGGGTCGGCCGGCACGGACCCGGAGGGCATCCTCCAGGCCGGTATCCGCGCGGTGCGGGAAGAGGTCGGCGACGAGCTGCTCGTCATGTCCGACCTGTGCCTGGACGAGTTCACCGACCACGGCCACTGCGGTGTGCTGGATGCCGGGGGCCGGGTCGACAACGACGCGACGCTGGAGCGGTACGCGGAGATGGCCCAGGTCCAGGCCGACGCGGGCGCCCATGTGGTCGGCCCCAGCGGCATGATGGACGGCCAGGTCGGTGTGGTCCGCGACGCGCTCGACACGATCGGCAAGGAGGACGTGTCGATCCTCGCGTACACCGCGAAGTACTCGTCCGCCTTCTACGGCCCCTTCCGTGAGGCCGTCGGATCCTCGCTCAGGGGCGACCGCAAGACGTACCAGCAGGACCCGGCGAACGTCCGCGAGTCGCTGCGCGAGCTGGCGCTCGACCTGGCGGAGGGCGCCGACATGGTGATGGTCAAGCCGGCGCTGCCCTACCTCGACATCCTGGCGCGCATCGCCGCCGAGACGGACGTGCCGGTGGCGGCGTACCAGATCTCCGGCGAGTACGCGATGGTCGAGGCGGCGGCCGAGAAGGGCTGGATCGACCGGGACGCGGCGATCCTGGAGACCCTGACGGGCATCAAGCGCGCGGGCGCGAACATGATCCTCACGTACTGGGCGACGGAGGCCGCGCGGCGGCTGTGAGGCGGCTGTGAGCCGGGCGTCCGGCTGCCGGACGAGGCGGAGTGCCGGAGCCGCCGGAGTGCTCGGGGCGTTCGAAACTCCGGGGACCTCTACGGACACTGCGGGGATCTGCGGGGATCTGTGCGGATCTGCGGGGTCCACGGGAATCTCCGAGCCGTTCCTTGCCCCGGCCGGTCGCCGTGTCCGTCGGGGCAAGGACACCCTGAGAGCGGGCTGCTCGGTGAGATCTCATGTGTCCGTCAGATCAGTTGGCGTCGGGGGTGGCCGCGGCAGCGGTCGTGTACCAGCTGGTGACGGCGGCCTCGTCGACCTCGTAGGACCCGGGGAGGTCGAGGGCGGCGGTGTGGGAGTCCTTGGCGTCCACGGTGAGGTCCACCTGCTTGAACGCCGGGCCGCCTTCGGCCCTGGTGGTGTTGGGGATGAGGGTGGCGTAGGCGACGGTGGAGCCGGACAGCTCGATGAACTCGTCGGCCGGCGTCTTCATCAGGTCCGCCGGGTAGGGCGTGGTCTTCTCGGCGGAGCTGAAGAGGACCAGGGGCGCGCTGCCGGCCAGCTGGCAGGTGATGCCCGACTGCGCCTTGGCGGTGACGAGGAGGTAGCCGGCGGCGTCCGACTTGGTGATCGCGAAGTCCAGGTCGTTGGTCCCGCAGGTCTGCCCGACGCCCTCCTCCTTGCCGGTGCCGGTGCCGGTGCCCTTGTCGGAGGAGCCGTCGGAGCTGCCGGAGCCACCCGTGGCCGAGGTCGAGGGGTTCGTGCTGCCCCCGGCCGCGAGGTCGTCGTCGTCACAGGCGGTGAGGCCGGCGGCGAGTGCCGTCGTGGCGGCGACAGCCAGGATGACGCGGGTGGAACGGGCGGCAAGACGCGAACGCATGGGAATCTCCGTCGACTCGTTGGTTACGGTGTGTCGTGCTGACATCAGCAACCTTACGGTCGGGCAGTTCATGGAATGATCTCGCGAATGTCCGGGTTCTGTCCCGTCACCTCGGGCCTCCGTAACGGCAGTTGGCCCGCGTGCGGGCCCCTCGTGGACGGCGGCGTCCACCCGGGCCGGTCACCGCGTTCGGGTCACCGCGCGCCACCGGCCGCGCCCGCCCCGTACCGCCACACGTCCCGCATCAGGGCGGGCGGCTTCGGGCCGGTCATGGCCACCTGGCTCAGCAGGATCGTGACCGCGCCGGTGGACGGGGTGAGGTGCAGGGCGGTCCCCGTGCCGCCGACCCAGCCGTAGCGCCCGCGTACGTTCCAGGGCGAGGTCTCCGCCACGTCCACCGAGCCGCCGAAGCCCCACCCCTGCCCCTCCGTGAACAGCCCGCTCGCCTCGCGCTGCGCCGGGGTGAGGTGGTCGGTGGTCATCCGGGCGACCGACTCGGGCGTCAGCAGCGTACGGCCGCCGGCGCGGCCCCCGGCGAGCAGCATCCGCGCGAAGGCGTACAGGTCGTCGGCGGTCGACACCAGCCCGCCCGCGCCGGACGGGAACGACGGCGGACTGCTCCACTGCCCGTCCGGGGCGTCGAGCAGGTCGAGACCGTCGTCGCCGCGCTTGTAGAAGCCGGTGAAGCGGTCGAGTTCCGTGGCCGGCACGGCGAAGCCGGTATCCGTCATGGCGAGCGGTTCGAACACCCGCTCCGCCAGGAACTCCGGCAGCGGACGGTCCGCGACCCGGGCGATCAGCACCCCCTGGATGTCGGAGCACGTGTTGTAGAGCCACATCTCGCCCGGCTGGTGCAGCATCGGAATCCGGGACAGCCTGGCCATCCACGTGTCGGGCGCCACCGCGTGCTGCGGCTCCGGCGCCCCCTGGGCCAGCTCCTCGGCGAGGAGCGTGACCGCGGGGAGCGAGAAGTCGGAGGGGAAGCCGTACCCGGCGCGGAAGGTGAGCAGGTCGAAGACGGTGATCGGCGCCGTGGCCGGTACCACGTCGTCCACCGGGCTCCCCGGCGTACGGACCACATGCGGCGCGGCCAGCTCCGGCAGCCACGGGGCGACCGGGTCGTGCAGCCCGATCAGCCCGTCCTCGATCAGCATCAGGAGAGCGGCGGCGGTGACGGGCTTGGTGACCGAGGCGATACGGAAGATCGAATCGCGGGCCATCGGAACGCCCCCGGCCGTATCGACGGAACCGACCACCGCCACTTCCGGTTCGCGCCCGTCACCGCGCGCCACGAGGGCGACCGCTCCCGGTACGGATCCGCTGTTGACATGGGGATCGAGGACGTCGATCAGGCTCTTGTCGGTCATACGGTCCACCTTCTCCGGGACGCGGTCGAAAGGAAGACCTCCGACACGGCCCGAAATCATCGGGAGCGGCGGTGTGCGACCGGGAGCGACCGGGAGCGGTCGGCTGCGAGCGGGCGGCCGGAGGGGCGCGGGGCCCGCCGGGTCAGGCCGTGGTGGGCCTCACCTCCCCGGACAGAGGCAGCCCGAGCCGCGCCACGGCCCGGGCGACCAGACGGGACATCTGGGTGGCGCCGTTCTGCTGGAAATGGGTGTCGTCGGAGACGCCGTCGGGGAAGTTGGGGTACTGCCCCGGGCTCAGCCACAGGAAGATCTGCTTGGCCGCCTCGGGCCCGATCCCGTTCAGGTACGTGCGGCTGAGCGTCGACAGATCGACCAGCGGGGCGCCCTCCTCGGCGGCCACGGCCCTGGCGGCGTCCACGTACGCCGGGAACGAGACGTTGAACTGGCCGGTGGACGCGTTGTACGAACGCCGCGACACCGGAGTCACCACCACCGGGGTCGCGCCTCGGGCGCGGGTGGCGCGGATGTAGTCGTCGCGCAGGTATTCCTTGTAGTCGGCGGGCGGGGTGTAGCGCTCGGCATTGGTGGTCGTCGCGTCGTTGTGGCCGAACTGCACGAAGAGGTAGTCGCCCGCCCTGATCACCTGATGGATCGCGGCCAGCCGCCCCTGCTCGATGAACGAGCGCGAACTGCGTCCGCCGATGGCGTGGTTGGCGACCGTGATGCTCGACGTGAAGAACGGCGGCAGCGTCTGGCCCCAGCCGGCCTGCGGGTAGTAGCCGGAGTTGTAGGTCTGCGCGGTGGAGTCGCTCGCGATGTACAGCGTGGCGGCGGCGCGGGTGTCCGCGCGTGCGGCCGTCGTCGCGGCGGCGGAGAGGCCGAAGGCGGCGGCGGTGGCGGTGGTACCGGCGAGGAAGCCTCTGCGGCTGAGGGGGGACATCCGGAACTCCTGACGAGGATGGGGGGAGGGGTGGGGTGGAGCCGTCGTCAGTCGGATGTCGCCGCCGGAGCGGGAAAGGTTGCGGCAAACGGGCGGGCGAGTAGGCGCGGCGGGGCGCTCGGACAGCGCTCCGCCCCCGCGGTCACCCATCAGGCGACCACGGGGGCGGAGACGGCGCCGCGCGGCGGGCTACAGGCGCTCGGGCGCCCGGATGCCCAGCAGCGCCAGCCCCTGCTTCAGCGTGCGGGCCGTGAGGTCGCAGAGGAAGAGGCGGTTCTCGACGACCTCGGCCGGGTTGTCGTCGCTCAGCACGTGGCACTGGTCGTAGAAGGTCGTGTAGAGCGAGGCCAGTTGGTAGATGTACGCGGCCAGCTTGTGCGGCTCGTACCCCGCCGCCGCCTCCGCCAGGACCTCGCCGAACTGGTCCAGGTGCAGGCCGAGCGCCCGCTCCGCCGGGGCCAGGGCCAGCTCCGGGTGGGCCGCCGGGGTGGCGTCGCCCGCCTTGCGCAGGATGGACTGGATACGGGCGTACGCGTACTGGATGTACACCGACGTGTCGCCGTGCAGCGAGACCATCTGGTCCAGGTCGAACTTGTAGTCACGGGCCGCCGAGGTCGACAGGTCGGCGTACTTCACCGCGCCGATGCCCACCTGCCTGCCGCGCTCGGCGATCTCGTCCTCGCTGAGGCCGGCCTTGCCGGACTTCTCCCGTACGACCGCCGTCGCCCGCTCCACGGCCTCGTCCAGCAGATCCACCAGCCGGACCGTCTCGCCCTCACGGGTCTTGAACGGCTTGCCGTCCTTGCCCAGCACCGTGCCGAACGCGAGCTGGACGGCCCGGACCTCCTCGCTCAGCCAGCCGGCCCGGCGGGCGGTCTCGAAGACCATCTTGAAGTGCAGGGACTGCCGGGCGTCGACCACGTACAGCAGGTCGGTCGCGGACAGCCTCCCCACCCGGTCGCGGATGGCGGAGAGGTCGGTGGCCGCGTAGCCGTAGCCGCCGTTGGTCTTCTTCACGATGAGCGGGACGGGGTTGCCGTCCGGGCCCTTCACGTCGTCGAAGAAGACGCACAGCGCGCCCTCGGAGCGGACGGCGACGCCCGACTCCTCCAGCAGCCGGCAGGTCTCCTCCAGCATGTCGTTGTAGCCGGACTCGCCCACGACGTCGGGGTCGTGGATCTCCATGTCCAGCTGGTCGAAGACCGAGTAGAAGTAGATCTTCGACTCGTCGACGAACTTCTGCCAGAGGGCGAGGGTCTCCTTGTCGCCCGCCTGGAGCGCCACCACCCGGTCCCGCGAGCGCGTCTTGAACTCCTCGTCGGAGTCGAAGAGGGCGCGTGACGCCTTGTAGAGCCGGTTGAGGTTGGACATCGCGGTCTCGCCGTCGATGTCCTGGCCGCCGGTCCCCTCGGAGCCGCCCTTGTGGTCCAGCTCGTGCGGGTGCTCGATCAGGTACTGGATGAGCATGCCGAACTGGGTGCCCCAGTCGCCGATGTGGTGGCGCCTGATCACCTTCTCGCCCGTGAACTCCAGCATCTCGACCATGGCAGCGCCGATCACGGCGGACCGCAGATGCCCGACGTGCATCTCCTTGGCCACGTTCGGCTGCGCGTAGTCGATGACCGTGGTGCCGGGCCGCTGCGCGTACGGGACGCCGAGCCGGTCGCCGTCCGCCGCCCGGGCCGCCAGGGTCTCGGTGATCGCCCGGTCGGTGAGCGTGATGTTGAGGAAGCCGGGGCCCGAGACCTCGACGTCCTCGATCAGCCCGGGGGCCGTCAGCTCCGCGACGACCCGGGTCGCCAGCTCGCGCGGATTGCCCTTGAGCTGCTTGGCGAGCGCCAGGATGCCGTTGGCCTGGAAGTCCGCCCGGTCGCTTCGGCGCAGCAGCGGACTCGCGGAACCGGCCTCCGGCAGGGCTGCCGAGAGGGCGTCCGCGATGCGCTGATCGACGGTCGAAGCGAGGGAAGTGACCGGGGCCATGGGCTGGTGCCGTTCCTGTCGGTGGTGGTGGGGAATCGGGTCCAGTATCCCACGCGGTAACAAGCCATTTTCGCTCTGTCGCGTGGACCTGGGAGAATGGCCCTCGCCGGTTTTGTTGGGCGTACGAGAAAGAAGAGGGACGTGCCGATCGTGGCTCCGAGCACCGAGGCCGACTGGGTCTCCCGTTTCGCGGACGATGTCATCGCCGAGTCGGAGCGTCGTGCACCCGGCAAACCGGTGGTGGTCGCGTCGGGGCTGTCCCCCTCGGGCCCCATCCACCTGGGGAATCTCCGCGAGGTCATGACCCCGCACCTGGTCGCGGACGAGATCCGCCGCCGGGGGTACGAAGTGCGCCATCTGATCTCCTGGGACGACTACGACCGCTACCGGAAGGTGCCCGCGGGCGTCCCCGGCACGGACTCGTCCTGGGCCGAGCACATCGGCAAGCCCCTGACCTCCGTGCCGGCCCCGGCGGGCTCCGCGTATCCGAACTGGGCGGAGCACTTCAAGGCCGCGATGACGGAGGCGCTCGCCGAGCTGGGCGTCGAGTACGACGGCATCAGCCAGACCGAGCAGTACACGTCGGGCGTCTACCGCGAGCAGGTCCTGCACGCGATGCGCCACCGCGCGGACATCGACGCGATCCTCGACCGCTACCGGACGAAGGACAAGCCGAAGACGCAGCCCAAGAGCCAGAAGAAGGCCGAGGAAGCCGAGCTGGAGGCCGCCGAGGGCTCCGGCGCCGCCGCCGAGGACGACGGCAGCGGCGGCAGCGCCGGCTACTTCCCGTACAAGCCGTACTGCGGCGGCTGCGGCAAGGACCTCACCACCGTCACCGCCTACGACGACGCGACGACGGAGCTGACGTACACCTGCGACAGCTGCGGCTTCTCGGAGACGGTGGCGCTCAGCGAGTTCAACCGCGGCAAGCTGGTCTGGAAGGTCGACTGGCCCATGCGCTGGGCATACGAGGGCGTGATCTTCGAGCCGTCCGGCGTCGACCACTCCTCGCCCGGCTCGTCCTTCGTCGTCGGCGGGCAGATCGTGCGCGAGATCTTCGACGGAGTGCAGCCGATCGGCCCGATGTACGCCTTCGTCGGCATCTCCGGGATGGCGAAGATGTCGTCCAGCAAGGGCGGCGTCCCCACCCCGGCGGACGCGCTGAAGATCATGGAAGCACCGCTGCTGCGCTGGCTGTACGCGCGCCGCAGGCCCAACCAGTCCTTCAAGATCGCCTTCGACCAGGAGATCCAGCGGCTGTACGACGAGTGGGACGCGCTGGAGCGCAAGGTCGCCGACGGCTCCGTCCTCCCGGCCGACGCCGCCGCCTACGCGCGGGCCGTCGGCACAGCGGCCGGCGAGCTGCCGAGCACGCCGCGCCCGCTGCCGTACCGGACCATCGCCTCGGTCGTGGACATCACGGCGGGCGCCGAGGAGCAGACGCTGCGCATCCTCAGCGAGCTGGACCCGGCCCATCCGCTGACCTCGCTCGACGAGGCGCGCCCGCGCCTCGACCGCGCGGAGAACTGGATCACGAGCCAGGTCCCGGCCGAGGCCAGGACCATCGTGCGCGACGAGCCGGACCGGGAGCTGCTCGGCTCGCTGGACGAGCAGGGCCGGGAGTCGCTGCGGCTGCTTCTGGAGGGCCTGGACAGCCACTGGTCGCTGGACGGTCTGAGCACCCTGGTCTACGGCGTACCGAAGGTCATGGCCGGGCTGGCCCCCGACGCCAAGCCGACGGCTGAGCTGAAGACGGCCCAGCGGTCCTTCTTCGCGCTGCTGTACCGCCTGCTGGTGAGCCGTGACACCGGCCCCCGGCTGCCGACTCTGCTGCTCGCTGTGGGGGCTGACCGGGTGCGCACGCTGCTCGGGGCCTGACCCCGGCGACCCGCGGAGAGGGCCCCGCCCCGGTCGGACGACGCGACCGGGGCGGGGCCCTTCGCGGTCCGGTGGCCGGGGGCGCTACGGACGGGCGGGCCGGGCGGGTCGGTCCGCCCGGTCGCGCGGTCCGGTCCGTACGGTCCGCGGCCGGGCGGGGGCGGACGGGGATCTCCGCCCCTGTCCCTCACGCGATGTACTCGTCCATCTCGGACTGGTAGCGGTCCTTGCAGTTCCTGAGATGCGTCCGGAGCGAACTCTCGCTCAGCGGGCCGCCGTTGCGTCCCCTGAGACCGTACAGATCCATCAAGTACAGCCCGAACTGGCGGCCGTTGGGGAAGTCGCCGTTCTCGTTGACGTACTTGCGGAAGGCGCCGTAGTAAGCGTCCTCGCGGCTGAGGCCGTCGGGGAGGCCGGGAACGGGCAGTTCCTCGGGCTGGTCCTGGCCGGGGAGCGCGAAGGAACCCGTCGTGGAGGCCGGGCCCTCGTCGACGAGGTCCGGCTGCTGCGGGCCCTGGCTCTGGCCCGGGATACGGCCGAGCGCGCGGCTGCGGCCGGGGCCGGAGGGCACCATGATCTGCGCCTGATCGGGGCTCTCGCTCTGCGGCGGGTTGTACGCGGGGTTGTACGCGCCCTCGTAGGCCGCCTCCTGCACGAGAGGCGCCGCGAACCATGGGCTGACCTCGGGAGCGGGAGTGGTGGCCTGGGCGGGGAGCTGCTCCTGCTCCTGCTGCTCATTCTGCTGAGTCTGCGGATTCTGTGGAGCGTCCTGACCTTGCGCTTGGTCCTGCCGCCCGTCCTGCTGCCCCGGGGGCTGCTGCTGTCCCTGGGGCTGCTGCTGTCCCTGCTCCTGCGGCTGCCCCTGGGGCTCCCGCTGCGGTTGTTCCCCGGCCGGGGCGTCCGTGGGTATTCGGCCCTGGTGCTGGGCCGCGCCCTCGCCTTCACCCTCGGCCCGGCTCTCTTCCCGGCTCTGGCCCTGCGGGAGTTCGGCCACCTTGGCCACGGGCAGCGACACGGGCGTCTGCTGCGACGCGGCCTGCGGCGCCGGCTGCGGCGGCGCGGGCAGCAGCATCGGTTCGATACCGGCGGCGGCCAGCCCGGAGTGCGCCGTATCGGCCAGCGGCACACCGTACTTCGCCAGGCGCAGCGGCATCAGCGCCTCGACGGGCGCCTTCCGGCGCCAGTTGCGGCCGAAGCGGGCCTGGAGGCGCGACTGGTAGATGAGGCGGTCCTGTTCGAGCTTGATGACCTGCTCGTACGACCGCAGCTCCCACAGCTTCATCCTGCGCCACAGCTTGAACGTGGGTACGGGCGAGAGCAGCCACCTGGTCAGGCGCACGCCCTCCATGTGCTTGTCCGCGGTGATGTCCGCGATCCGGCCGACCGCGTGCCGCGCGGCCTCGACGGAGACGATGAAGAGGAGCGGGATCACCGCGTGCATCCCGACCCCGAGCGGGTCGGGCCAGGCAGCCGCGCCGTTGAACGCGATGGTCGCCACGGTCAGCAGCCAGGCCGACTGACGCAGCAGCGGAAACGGGATGCGCATCCAGGTGAGGAGCAGATCCAGCGCGAGGAGGACGCAGATACCCGCGTCGATGCCGATCGGGAAGACCAGCGCGAAATCCCCGAAGCCCTTCTGCTCGGCGAGTTCGCGCACGGCGGCGTAGGACCCCGCGAACCCGATGGCGGCGATGATCACCGCTCCGAAGACCACGACCCCGATGAGTATGCGGTGCGTGCGTGTCAGCTGCATCGCGGCCACCCGCGAATCCCCTCCCTGTGCGGACCCGCCCGTAGGGCCGGGTGCGACGCCGTACTCGGCATCTGGCGGGCACAGCCTGGCACATGTGTACGGACGCGCGCGGCGCGGGGGAGCCGCCCCCCGCCCGCGCGTGCCGTACTACTCGGTCTTGGAGCCGCTGGAGGAGGACGTCCCGGGGCTCGCTCCGACGCCCTCGGAGCTGCCGCTGTCCTTCGAGTCGCTGTCCTTGCTGTCGCTGTCCTTCGAGTCGCTGTCCTTCGACTTCGCGCCGTCGTCCTTGGAACCGTCGTCCTTGGAGTCGCTGCTCTTGGAGTCGGCGGCGATCGCCGCGACGGCCTCCTTCGACGTCTTGACCGCGTCCTTCGTCAGCTCCTCGATGCCGGGCGACTTGGCGCCCGCGAGACCGGCGCCGTTGTAGGTGAGGGTGACGACGACGTTCTCCGTACGGGTCACGATCGTGGCGTACGAGAAGTCCGCGCTGGACTTCTTGAGCGAGTACGTGACCGTGGTCGCCTGGTCCCCGATGCCGGTCGTCGGAGCCGCCTTGACGTTCTTGGCGCCCTCCGTGCCCCGGGCCCCGTCGATCTCCTTCGCGTAGTACTCGTCGGCGCGCTTGGCGCCGCTGCCGAGGGTCGCGTCGGAGTCGTAACGCCGGAGGGAGACATCGAGCCAGCGGTACTGCGAGCCCTTCACACCGTTGTCGTCCAGACCGTTCCAGGAGCAGCTGCCCCGGGTGGCGGTGTCGCTGGAGGTCCCGGCCGTGCCGCCCTTGGACTTCGCCTTCGGGACGAGCGACTCGACCGTCTTGCGGCTGATCGTCTTGCACGCGTCCGGGAGACCGGTGAACTTGGCCGGGACGACGGTCGGGGACGGCGCGGCGGTCGGGCTCGTGGAGGAGCCCTCCGCGTCGCTCTTGTCACCGGAGTCGGACGAGCAGCCGGCGACGACGAGCATCACCGGAACGGCTGCGCAGGCGAGTATGCGGGTGAGTCGCGAGGCTGATCGGTGCATGGTCCTTCAGTGTTCCTTCAGTCGCCGGGTGTGCCGGGGTGTACGGTCCGATCGGCCACGGTAACCGGCGAACGGGGTTCGCGGGCCGGTGATCCGTAGCCGGTCCCTCGTCGGTGAGGCCGCGCGCGGGGCGTCAGGCGTTGAGCTGGTCGACGAGCTTCCTGGCCAGATTCCGCGCCTTTTCCTGGAGTTCTTCGCTGTCCGGGACGGCGGAGGAGCGGGCCGGCTGCTCGCTGTACCGGACGGTCACGATCACGTTCGATGTGCGGAACACCACGCTCACCGTGCGGCGCTGGGCGGCCGAACCGGACCGGGCGAGGACGTCGTCGATGAAGGCGGCGTCGCCGAGGTCGTCCAGGACGCGGGGCTCAAGACCGTCGGGGGTGCCGGAGGCACTGTCGGAGGCGCCGTCTGTGGCGCCGTCTGTGGCAGGGGCGGTCTGGGTCCTGGCCCCGGAGTCGGAGTCCCTGCCGGAGTCGGATGCGCCGCCCTTGCCGGAGGGCGAGCCGCTGGGCGTCCTGGAGGCCGGGCCGTCCGTACGGTCATCGCGTCCCGGGAGGGGCAGGTCGGCGGCGGTCTGCTGCTTCGCGTAGACCTCCTGCGCCCGGTCGGCGTCGCTCACGGCCGGGTCGTACGACACCACGCGTTCCACGTCGACCACCAACTGGTGCGAGGCGTAGGTGGCGTCGGCCTTCCAACTGCATCCGACGCGGCGGTCCGTGTCGTACGTGACGGAGGGCGTGCCCCGGTAAGCCTTGGTCTGCTGGGCTTCGGGGAGCGCGGCGGTGCCGGGGAGCATCTCCTTGATCGTGGCGCGCGACACGGTTCCGCAGGCTTCCCGGAGGGTGCGGTACTTGCCGGGCTGCGCGGCGGTGGCGGTGGTGGGCCCGCCCGGCTTGGAGTCGGAGGCCGAACCGTCGCCGTCACTGCCGCCCGAGCAGCCGGCCACGGCCACCACGAGAAGCGCCGCAAGGCCGGGGACGAAAGCGTGGCGCGCCTTTGGCTGCACGGTCCCGGGCTCCCTTCTGTACGGGGTGACGCGCGGGGCTCCGCGCGAAAACTGGTTGCCGCCCCGAGGCGGCTGATGGACACAATGTCTATCGCACGCGATGCCGTTGACGCTGGTCGGTCGTCCTCTATGACGCTTCTGGCTCCGGTTTTTGCGCTTTCTGGACTTTCGGGGGAATCGAGGGGTTATGTCGTATGTAGAGATACCGGGCGCGAAGGTACCCATCCGGATGTGGGCCGACCCCGCGACGGTCGAGGACGGCGCGATGCGTCAGCTCCGGAACGTCGCCACGCTGCCCTGGATCAAGGGCCTCGCTGTCATGCCCGACGTGCACTACGGCAAGGGTGCGACGGTCGGTTCGGTCATCGCGATGCAGGGCGCGGTCTGCCCGGCGGCGGTCGGGGTGGACATCGGCTGCGGAATGTCCGCGGTCAAGACGTCCCTCACGGCGAACGATCTCCCGGGCGACCTGTCCCGCCTGCGCTCCAGGATCGAGCAGGCGATCCCGGTGGGGCGCGGCATGCACGACGACGCGGTGGACCCGGGGCGGCTGCACGGGTTCCCGGTGGCGGGGTGGGGGGAGTTCTGGGGACGGTTCGACGGGGTTGCCGAGTCGGTCAAATTCCGTCAGGAACGCGCCACTAAGCAGATGGGAACGCTCGGAGGCGGAAATCACCATCTGGAGGTGAGCGTCGATTCCGGTGATGGTGTCTGGCTCACGCTGCACTCGGGCTCGCGGAACATCGGCAAGGAGCTGGCCGAGTACCACATCGGCGTGGCGCAGAGCCTGTCGCACAACCAGGGGCTGGTCGATCGTGACCTGGCCGTCTTCATCTCGGAGACTCCGCAGATGGCGGCGTACCGGAACGATCTGTTCTGGGCGCAGGAATACGCGAAGCACAATCGCGCGATCATGATGGGGCTTTTGAAGGATGTGATCCGCCGGGAATTCAAGAAGGCCAGGGTCACGTTCGAGCAGGAGATCAGCTGCCATCACAACTATGTCGCCGAGGAGCGCTACGACGGAATGGATCTGCTGGTCACGCGTAAGGGGGCGATCCGCGCCGGCTCGGGGGACTACGGGATCATTCCGGGATCGATGGCCACCGGCACGTACATCGTCAAGGGGCTCGGGAACACCGCGGCCTTCAACTCGGCCTCGCACGGCGCGGGACGCAGGATGAGCCGCAACGCGGCGAAGCGCCGTTTCTCGACCAAGGATCTGGAGGACCAGACGCGGGGGGTGGAGTGCCGTAAGGACTCCGGCGTCGTGGACGAGATCCCGGGCGCGTACAAGCCGATCGAGCAGGTCATCGACCAGCAGCGGGATCTGGTCGAGGTGGTGGAGAAGCTGCGGCAGGTCGTGTGCGTCAAGGGCTGATCAGGGCGTGGGGCGACCGGCCGAGAGGCCGTGGGCCCGCGCGCCGGGGTGCGAGCCCCGGCGCCCCGCTCCCGGCGTCACAGCTCCCGGCGTCACAGCTCGCGGTGGACCTTGCTGTTGGACGCCTGGGCGCGGGGGCGGATCACCATGAGGTCGATGTTGACGTGGCTGGGGCGGGTGACGGCCCAGGTGATGGAGTCGGCGACGTCCTCGGCGGTGAGGGGTTCGGCCACGCCCGCGTAGACCTTGGCAGCCTTTTCGGTGTCGCCGTTGAAGCGGGTGGTGGCGAACTCCTCGGTCTTGACCATGCCGGGCGCGATCTCGATCACGCGGACCGGGGTGCCGACGATCTCCAGGCGGAGGGTTTCGGCGAGGACGTGGGCGCCGTGCTTGGCGGCCACGTAGCCCGCGCCGCCCTCGTAGGTGCCGTGGCCCGCCGTGGAGGAGAGCACCAGGACCGTGCCGTCGCCGCTCGCGGTGAGGGCGGGGAGCAGGGCCTGGGTGAGGTTGAGGGTGCCGATGACGTTCGTCTCGTACATCCGGCGCCAGTCGGCCGGGTCGCCGGTGGCCACGGGGTCGGCTCCCAGGGCGCCGCCGGCGTTGTTGACCAGGACGTTCACGGCGGGAAGGTCGCTCAGCCCGGCGGCGAAGGCGTCGACGGCCGCGCGGTCGGTGACATCGAGGGCCCGGGCGGTGGCGCGGTGGCCCGCGGCGGTGAGCTCGGCGGCGAGGGCCTCGATGCGGTCCTTGCGGCGGGCGGTGACGATGACGTGGTAACCGGCGCCCGCGAGCTGCCGTGCGGTGGCGGCGCCGATACCGCTGCTCGCTCCGGTGATGACGGCGACGGGGGTGGCCGGGGCGGTCATGGCGTATCTCCTCGCGCAGAGCGGTGTGTAGATCGTAGAAACGTCTGATCCGTTCATGGCCAGGATAGGCGGGCGCTCCGGGCGCGGTCCGAGGTGTCCGGAGAACGGAGGCGCTCCGGGCGCGGCGGTCCTCGGTGGCCGGTGGTCAGTGGCCGGTGGCCGGTGTCCGGTGGCCGGTGTCCGGTGGCCGGTGTCCGGTGGTCAGTGGCCTGTGTCCGGGGTGTGGCCGTCCTCAGTGGCCGCGCGGCGCGTACATGATCAGCGCCATCCCGGCCAGGCAGACCAGCGCTCCTGTGACGTCCCAGCGGTCCGGGCGGTAGCCGTCGGCCACCATGCCCCAGGCGATCGAGCCCGCGACGAAGACTCCGCCGTACGCCGCCAGGATGCGGCCGAACTCGCCGTCCGGCTGGAGTGTGGCGACGAAGCCGTAGGCGCCCAGGGCGATGACCCCGGCGCCGATCCAGATCCAGCCGCGCCCGCCGCCGCCCGAGCCGTCGCCGCGCACCCCCTGCCAGACCAGCCAGGCGCCGCCGATCTCGAAGACGGCGGCGACGAGGAAGAGGGCGACGGAGCGGAGGACGAGCATGCGGACAGCCTGTCATGCCGGTGTTCGGGTGATCGGAGCGCACCGAAGCGGTGCGTGGCCGGATTCGCGGTGTGATGATCGGTATGTTCCGGCCATGTCTGTGATGCGCACGTCCTTGGGGGTCATGGTGGCCGCCGCCACGGCGGTGGTGATGAGTGCGGGTTCGAGTCCCGCCGCGTCCAGCGGGCCCGGTGGGGGCGCCTCCCGCGCGGGGAGCCCTGCGGAGGCCCGTTCGGGGAAGGGGGCCGTGGCCGAGGCCGACCTCTCCCACCACGGCCATGTCTCCCTGTGGAGCGGCCGGTTGACCGTCCGGCTGGAGTCCGAGAACCACGGGCCTTCCCGGTTGGCCGACGCGACCGTACGGATCGACTTCTCCGCCCCGGCCGCGCCGGGCCAGGCGCTGCCCGCCCACTGTCTGTGGGGCGGCGACCGGACGGTGCTCTGCCGTACGGGGCAGCTCCGGCCGGTCGTCAGGAGCCGCGAGACCGTGCTCGAACTGGAGCTGGACGGCGATCCGGCCGAGGTCGTCGTACGGGTCGACACCGCCTGGAACGGCGGCGCGAGCGACCAGAACCCGGAGAACCACCGGCATCGGGTGCTGGTGCCGGCCACGGGGGACGCGTACGCCTTCTGAGCGCCCGGTTCTCAGCGCCCTGTTCTGAGATCGCGGTTCTGAGCCTGCGGTTCTGAGCCATGGTTCCGAGGCCACGGTGCGGCAGTGCGGGGCCGGTGTGCGGGCCGGTGGTCAGGCGGCGGCGCCGTCGCCGAATTCCCGTACCGCGTCCTCGACGATGGCCGCGAGACGCGCGTGGTGCGCGCCCCGCCAGTACACCCGCTCGCACGCCGCGCACTGCGCGAAGACGTCGTACCCCCGCTGGGTGCCGTGTTCCAGCCGGCCCTGGACGGTCTCCTTGTCGGCCGGGCTCAGCGGGCCGTTGCAGGCGGTGCAGCGGGTCCAGGGCGCGAGGGCGGGGGCGAAGCGGGCCAGTACGTCGCGGAGTTGGTCGTCGGGGCGGTCGCTGTAGATGTACGCCCCGGCCCAGATCTCGCGCCGCCGCAGCAGCCCGCGGTCCCGGGACAGCATCACCCGGCGCTCGGCGGCGGAGAGCGTGGCCAGCGCGGGGTCGCCGAGGTCCTCGCTCTCGTACGCCGCGTCCACGCCCAGCAGCCGCAGCCGGCGGGCGAGGGTGCCGAGGTGGACGTCGAGCAGGAAGCGCAGGGGAGCGCCGGGCACTCGTTGCGGCCGGCGCACGGCGCGTACCTCGACGGATTCGCCCGCCGCCGGGATGTGCGAGACGGGTACCTCGCGGCCGTCGACGAGCAGCGGGCCGACCTCGGTGAGCGGGATGCCGAGCGACTCGACCGCGTGGCCGAGGGTGGACGAGCCGTCGGTGAGGACGGCCGTACGTCCCTGACGCCGCTCGGCCGGGACGAACAGGCGCAGTTCGGCGGCGAAATCGATCTGGATCTCGGGTCCGTTCACGCTGCCAGGATGTCACCGGGGGCCTGCCGGGGGCCACGGGTTTGCCGGTTCGGGCCTTCGGGCCCCCAGGTCGGGCCCCCAGGTCGGGCCTTCGGGTCGGGCGCCCGGAGCGGGCACGCGGGTCGGGCGCCCGGAGCGGACCGGTCGCCGTCTTCGTCTCCTTCGCCGTCCGCGCCGGCCCTGCCCCACTCCGGGGTCACCTGCGCCCCTGGGGCGCCTTCCCCTCCCGGGCCGTCCCGCTCGGCGGCCGTCCTTGCCGTCCCGTCAGGCGCGCAGGTCGAGTCGCCAGTCGTTGCAGCGCATCGGGCGGCCCACCGGGTATTCGAGGTCGCACTCGTCCCTGAGAGTGAACCCCGCCCTGCGGCACAGCCTGTTCGACGACGGGTTGTCGACGGACGGGAAGGCATGCAGATAGCGGTGCTTCCCCTCGGCCCGCGCCCGGTCCACGACCGCCGCCGCAGCAGCGGCGGCGATGCCCCGGCCCTGGTACGCGGCGAGCACCGCCCAGCCCGTCTCGTACACCTTCCGGCCCTGCCAGACCCGCTCCCAGAACCCGATCGTGCCCACCGCCTCGTCGTCGGGCGGCAGCACGACGCGGAACATCTGCCCCTTGCCCTTCCGGTCGGCGCTCAGGTCCACGTACCGCTTGTGCCGCTTGAGTAACTGCTCCTCGGTCTCGGGGCCGCCGAGGTGGTGCATCAGCTCGGGTGCGTTGGCCGCGCGGAGCAGGCCGATATCGCCCTCCGACCAGGGGGCGAGCCGAACGTACGGTGTCGTGGACTCCATGTCGGGCACTCTAGGACGCGGGTACGACAACCGTGGGCCCGGAGGCCCTGCCTCCGCGCGGCCGTACGCGGTCGACGGCACGCCGACCGGCGCGGTGAAGCGGGTGCGGAGTGCCAGGCCCACGCCTGCGCCCGCGCCGGTGACCTCAGTAAACGCCGTGGGGCCGGGTCAGGTCCCGGTCGATGAGCCGTCGGTGAGTCAAGTGGTGTCCCGGTCGGGGGCCAGTAGTGCTCCGAACGGGGTCGCGGGGTGGCGGCCGACCGTACCGTCGCCGTCGTCCGGGGCATCAGCGGTGAGCGACTGGCGCTCACCGGACGGGACCCCCGCCGGAATCGTCGGCGTGCCTCGGTGGGCGTCGACTAAACCGGTTTGGCGAACTCTCGCAACGGGGGACTGGACCGGTGCGGGGCGGGCAGACGTCTTGGCATGCACCACTGTCCGTAGCGGTTGCGCAAGGAGGAGGGGACATGGAGATCTCCAGCATCATCACGGCCGTTCTGGTCGGCATCGTCATCGGTGTGCTGGGTCGGCTCGTGGTGCCCGGGCGGCAGCGCATCGGCGTGCTGCTGACCATTCTGGTCGGCGTCGTCGCGGCTTTGATCGGTACGGCTGTCGCGGCCGCGTTCGGGGTCGCGGACACCAAGGGCTTCGACTGGATCGAGCTGATCATTCAGATCGGGCTCGCCGCGGTGGGTGTCGCCGCGCTGGACCGGGTGAAGGGCCGGGGCTGACTCTCGGGGGCTCGCGGCCCAGCTGCCTGGCCGCCTCGCGGCGGCCGGGGCGGGCACGCGAGGTCGCCTCGGGTGTGGTGGACCGATGGATCAGATGTGCAAGTCGGATCAGGTGCGCGGTCAGACAGGTGTGCAGTCGGATCAGGTGTGCAGCTCAGATCAGACGTTCAGTGGATCAGGTGTGCAGTGGACGGCCGCTGAGGAGATTCCAGCGGCCGTTCCGCCCGCTGAGTTCGGTGGCGGACAGCGGGCGTACGTCGATCCGCCAGAACGCCGACGGGGGCGCGCCGATGGCGTGGACCACGGCGGCGCGGATGACGTCCGGTTCCGCCACGGCGATGACGCGCCGGCCCGAGCCCGCCGAGTGCCCGGATTCCCTGGAGGCCCCTTCGTCGGTGGCGCTTGCCTCCAGCCACGCGGCGACACGTACGTGGAAGTCGAGCAGGGACTCGCCGCCGTGCGGCGCCGCGGCCGGGTCGGAGAGCCAGGCGGCCACCGACTGAGGGTCGGCTGCGGCCACTTCGTCCAGGGTCCTGCCCTGCCAGTGGCCCATGGCGCACGGTGCGAGGCCGTCCGACGCCGGGCCGTCCGAGGTCGAGCTGTCCAAAGCCGGGCCGTCCGAGGTCGAGCTGTCCAAAGCCGGGCCGTCCGGTGCCGAGCTGTCCGGTAGGTGGCCGACCGGTAGGTGGCCGACCGGTTCGTGTGCGTCGGGTGCCGGGTCGCCTTTCCGTGCCTGCCCTGTCAGCGGGCCGGCGGTCAGCCCGAGCGCCTGAGCGGTGCTGCGGCAGCGGCGCGTGGGGGAGACGCGCACGACGGCTGCGCGCGGGAAGTCCTCCCGTACGGCCTCGGCCTGGCGCAGACCGGTGGCGTCCAGATCGTCGTCCCCGGTCGGACCGGGGAAGCGGGCTTCGCGCAGGGCGGTGCTCATGGCGGGGGAGATGAGCAGGACTCGCGTCGTCAGGTGCGCCGTGTGTGCTGTGGTCATGCGCCGAAGCCAACCCCTTCGGGGCCGGGGATGCGAGAGGGCCTCTTGGCCCACCTGCCGGTTCGCGGTACCTTCACGTCGATATCCACGACGGCGAGACGGAAGTCCGGTGAGAGTCCGGCACGGTCGCGCCACTGTATGCCGGGATCCGCTCGCGCGTCGCGCGAGGGGAGCGCGGTGAGTCAGACCCGATGGCCGTCGTACGGGCTCCACTCGATGGGACGCGAGTTCCCCAAGGAGGTTGTGCCATGGCTCAGTCCATAACGCACCCGGTCGTTTCTCCCGCCGCCGATACCCCGGTGACCCCGCTTCCGCTGCGGGCCGTGCTGCCGTGGGCCGTTTTCGTGGGCACCCTGATGCTGGTCCTGCTCTACTTCGTCGGCGCGGAACAGGGCGCGACGTCGGTGTTCTCGGGGGCGGGGGTGCACGAGTGGGTGCATGACGGCCGTCACCTCCTCGGCTTCCCCTGCCACTGACACCGACGACGGAGATCACGCGCATGCATGCCTCCACCGTCAGAAACCTCCTGGTCCACGGCATGATCGCGGGCGTGCTGGCCGGACTCTTCGCGTTCGCGCTGGCCTATTTCGCGGGCGAGCCCTCCGTACGGGACTCGATCGCGCAGGAGGAGGCCAACTCCGCGCCGGCGCATCAGCACGGCGGCGGGGACGAGGATTCAGCCGCTGCCCAGCCGCAGGAACAGGCACACGCACACGATCACGGGGACGGGGAGGAGGAGCTGGTCAGCAGGCCGGTGCAGTCGACGTTCGGACTGGCCACCGGGGTGCTGGTGTACGGGGTGGCCGTGGGCGGAATCGCCTCGCTGGTCCTCGCCGTGAGCCTGGGCCGGGTCGGCCGGTTCGGGCCGAGGGCCACAGCGGCGATGATCGCCGGGGCCGCTTTTGTCACGGTCTGTCTGGTGCCGTTCCTGAAGTATCCGGCGAACCCGCCGGCGGTCGGTGATCCGGACACCATCGGCAGACGCACCGCGCTGTACTTCTTGATGATCCTCTTGAGTGTCCTGCTGGCGGTCGCCGCGATCATCGTCGGGAAACGGCTCGCGCCGAGGCTGGGCAACTGGAACGCGTCGCTCGCCGCCGGTGGCGGCTATGTCGTGGCCGTGGCTGTGGCCTGTCTGGTGCTTCCGGCCAACACCGACGCCATCCCGGAGACCTTCCCCGCGGCGCTGCTCTGGGAGTTCAGGCTGTCGTCGATCGCCGTGCAGGCGGTGCTGTGGACGGCCTTCGGGCTGATCTTCGGCGCGCTTGCCGACGGGGCGCTCCGGCCGGGGCGGCCCGGCCGGGCGGCGAGCGGGGAAGACGCGGCCGGCGTCGCGTCGGAGGTCGCCGGGTCGTCCCGCTGAGCCGTCGCCTGTTGGCTCGTTCGCTCGTTCGCCCGTTCGCGCTTGTGGCCGGGGTCGGTTGCCGACCCCGGCCACATCGCGCGGCGGCGGGCGGGCGAGGCGGCAGTGGGCGAGGGGCGGGCGAGACGGCGGCCAGTAGAGTTCGGGGTCGGTCTTCTCCCAGCTCAGAGGTGTACGGAAGTGAGTGTCCCGCCCCACGAGGTCCCCGCGGCCCCCGCGGCTTCCGCTGTGCCGCCGACTGCGCCGTCCGCCGTACCGTCTTCCGCGCCGCCGGTGACCGTTGTCGGCATCGGCGCCGACGGTTGGAGCGGGCTGGCCACCCCGGCCCGGGAGGCGTTGCGTTCGGCCGAGGTGGTCATCGGCGGCCCGCGTCAGCTGGCGCTGCTCCCCGCCGAGTGCGGAGGCGAGCGCGTGGCGTGGCCGTCACCGTTGCGCCCGGCCGTTCCCGGGCTGCTGGCCGCTCACGCGGGACGGCGGATCGCCGTGCTGGCCAGCGGGGACCCGATGTTCTACGGGATCGGGCGGGCCCTCGCCGAGGTGCTGGGCACCGGAGCGGCGGGCACCGAGTCGGTGGGCTGCGGGCAAGCGGGCTCCGGGGCCGTGGGCTCCGGGGCCGCGGGCTCCGGGGAAGCGGGCTCCGCCGTGGTGGGCGGCGGGGCGCTGCGGGTGCTGCCGCATCCTTCGTCGGTCTCGTACGCCTGCGCACGGCTCGGCTGGCCGGTGGAGGACACCGAGGTCGTCACCCTCGTCGGCCGCCCCACCGAGACGCTGGCCGCCGCGCTGCACGACGGGCGCCGGGTGCTGGTCCTCAGCGCGGGGGCGGGCACACCGGCCGAAGTGGCGCGGTTGCTGCGCGAGCGGGGGTACGGGCCCAGTCGTCTGCGCGTGCTCGAACAGCTCGGCGCTGACCGCGAACGGTGTGTGGAAGGCCGCGCCGAGGAGTGGGCGGAGCCCGCCGGCGACCCGTTGAACATCGTGGCCCTCGACTGCCTGCGGGCGCCGGGCGCGCGGCGCCTCGGCGCCGTACCCGGACTGCCGGACGACGCCTACGAGCACGACGGCCAGCTCACCAAGCGCCATGTGCGCGCCGCGACGCTGGGCGCGCTGGCGCCCGCGCCCGGGGAGCTGCTCTGGGACGTGGGCGGCGGGTCCGGCTCGATCGCGGTGGAGTGGCTGCGTACGCACCGCTCCTGCCGTGCGGTGTCCGTGGAACGTGATCCGGCGCGCGCCGAGCGCATCGGCCGCAACGCGCGGGCGCTCGGTGTGCCAGGACTGCGGGTCGTCACCGGCTCCGCGCCCGCCGCGCTGGCGGAACTTCCGGTCCCCGACGCGGTGTTCATCGGCGGCGGACTCACCGTGCCCGGCCTGCTGGACGCCTGCTGGGAGGCGCTGCCGGCGTCCGGGCGGCTGGTGGCCAATACGGTGACGCTGGAGTCCGAGGCGCTGCTGGCCGAGTGGTACCGCCGTTTCGGCGGGGACCTCGTACGGCTGGCCGTGGCGCACGCGGTGCCGGTGGGCGGGTTCACCGGATGGCGGCAGGCGATGCCGGTGACGCAGTGGGCCGTGACGAAGACCGCCTCTTCCGCAGCTTTCTCAGGAGAAGAACGATGACGGTGTACTTCATCGGCGCCGGCCCCGGCGCCGCCGACCTGATCACGGTGCGCGGTGCGCGACGGCTGGCGGAGTGCGGGGTCTGTCTGTACGCGGGCAGTCTCGTCCCGCGCGAGCTGCTGGCCGAATGCCCGCCGGACGCGCGCCTGATCGACACCGCGCGGATGGATCTGGACGGCATCACGGCGGAGCTGGTGGCCGCGCACAGGGCGGGCCACGACGTCGCCCGCCTCCACTCCGGCGACCCGTCGGTCTTCAGCGCCGTCGCCGAGCAGATGCGGCGGCTGGACGCGGCGGGCGTTCCGTACGAGGTGGTCCCGGGGGTGCCCGCGTTCGCGGCGGCGGCCGCCGCGCTCAAGCGTGAGCTGACCGTACCGACGGTCGGCCAGACGGTGATCCTCACCCGCGTCGCCCAGCAGGCCACCCCGATGCCGCCGGGGGAGGACCTGGCCACGCTCGGCAGGAGCGGCGCGCTGCTGGTGCTGCACCTGGCGGCCCGTTACGTGGACCGGGTGGTCGCCGAACTCCTCCCGCACTACGGCGCCGACTGCCCGGCGGCTGTCGTGGTGATGGCCAGCCGCCCCGACGAACTCGTCCTGCGCGGCACGCTCTCCGACATCGCGGACCGGGTGAAGGAAGCGGGCGTGGTCCGCACGGCGGTGATCATGGTGGGCCGCACGCTGGGCGCGGAGCAGTTCCGTGACAGCCACCTGTACTCGGCGGAGCGGGACCGGGGCGGGGACGACGGGTGTGGCGGCGGTCAGGGGCGCTGAGGCTTGTGCGGGTCCGGGCCGGGCCGGGCCGAATGCCGGATTCGGTGAGGGCGGGTGCGGGCGGCGCGGCGGGCGCGGTGGGCGCGGGCCGCGCGGTGGGCGTGGGCGGCGCGTGGGGTCACGGGGGGTCTGGTTCCACTGACGTTCCTCACCCCCGCCCCACCACCGCCCCCGCCCTGTCGACGCAGATCACGTCCACCTCCACCGGCGCCCCCCGCAGCACCGCCAGCGCCTCGTCGCGGGCCCTTGCCGCTACCGCGTCGCCCAGCCGCACCGCCTGGGACTCGCACAGGCGCAGCGCCTCCAGGCCCGTGTTGGCCACGGCGACCTGAGCGGCGAGAGCCGGGGGCGCGCCCGCTTCCGTCGCCAGGGCCGCCAGGAAGCCCTTGTCGACCTGGGAGCGCGCCGAGTGCAGGTCCAGATGGCCCGCCGCGAGTTTGGAGAGTTTGGCGAAGCCGCCGCAGATGGTGAGCCGGTCGACCGGGTGCCGGCGCAGGTACTTCAGCACCGCGCCCGCGAAGTCGCCCATGTCCAGCAGCGCGTCCTCGGGGAGGTCGTGGATCGTCTGGACCGTCTTCTCGGACGTCGAGCCGGTGCAGCCCGCCACATGGGTACGGCCCGCCGCGCGGGCCACGTCCACACCCCGGCGGATGGAGTCGATCCACGCGGAGCAGGAGTACGGGACGACGACGCCCGTCGTGCCGAGGATCGACAGCCCGCCGAGGATGCCGAGGCGGGGGTTCCAGGTGGAGCGGGCGATCTCCTCGCCGTGGTCGACGGAGACGGTGATCTCGACGTCGCCCGTACCGCCGTGCCGGGCCGCGACCCGGGCCACGTGGGTGCGCATCAGCTCGCGGGGTACGGGGTTGATGGCCGGTTCGCCGACCTCCAGGGGCAGGCCGGGCCGGGTCACCGTACCCACGCCGGCGCCCGCGCGGAAGACCACGCCCGTGCCCGGCGGCAGCGGGCGGACGGTGACGCGGATCAGGGCGCCGTGAGTGACATCGGGGTCGTCGCCCGCGTCCTTCACGACGGCCGCCGTGGCGGATCCGGCGGAGAGTTCCTCCGTCGCCAGCGCGAAGGACGGCGTCTGGCCCTTGGGCAGCTCAATGGTCACCGGATCGGGGAATTCCGCCGTCAGCAGGGCTGTGTAGGCGGCTGTCGTCGCGGCCGTCGCGCACGCACCGGTCGTCCAGCCGTGGCGCAGACCCGTGTGCTTGAGTTGGGCGTCGCGTCCGCCCGTACCCTGTCCGCCCGTGCCGCGTCCGCCCTCGACGCGTCCGCCCGTACCCTGTCCGCCCGCGTCCCGCGCGCCCGTGACCCGTTCCCCTTCAGCCATGAGAGACCTCCCTGTGACCCGTGCACAGCCGCCCCACCTGCTGATCCTCGGGGGGACCACCGAGTCGCGCCGACTGGCCGAGACCCTTCACGGGCGTGCCCGCCCCACCCGCTTCCGCGTCACCACGTCCCTCGCGGGCCGCGTCGCCCGGCCCGTGCCGCCGCCCGGGGAGGTGCGCGTCGGTGGGTTCGGGGGCGCCGACGGGCTGGAGCGCTGGCTGCGCGAGCACCGCGTGGACGCCCTCGTCGACGCCACCCACCCCTTCGCCGCGACGATCAGCCGGAACGCGGCCCGCGCCGCCGCCTCCGCCGGTGTTCCGCTGCTCGCGCTGCGCCGGCCCTCCTGGGAGCCGGTCGCCGGCGACGACTGGCGTACGGTCGGCTCCCTGGAGGAGGCCGCCGGGGCGCTGCGCGCGCTCGGCGCCCGCAGGGTCTTCCTCACCACCGGGCGCATGGGGCTGGCCGCCTTCGCGCACCTCGACGAGCCCTGGTTCCTCGTACGGTCCGTGGACGCCCCGGAGCCGCCCTGTCCCGCTCGGACGGAAGTCCTGCTGGACAAGGGGCCCTTCACCCTCGAAGGGGAGCGCGAGATCCTGCGCCGTCATCGCGTCGACGTCGTCGTGACCAAGGACAGCGGCGGCGCGGCCACCGCGCCCAAGCTCACCGCGGCCCGCGAGGCGGGCATTCCGGTCGTGGTCGTGCGACGGCCGCCCGTGCCGGAGGGGGTGGCCGTCGCCGGGACCGTCGAGGACGCGGTGGAGTGGCTGGCTCACTTCTCGGCGGAGCCGCTCTCCGGGTAGCGGCGCGGCGTCCAGACGATCTCCTCGCCCCCGCCCTCCTCGCCGCCCCGTCGTACCGTCACCGTCTGCGAGGAGCCGACGATCAGGATCGTCCGCATGTCGACCTCGGCCGGGTCCAGCTCCGCCAGCCGTACGATCCGTACCCGCTCACCCGCGCCGCCCACATCGCGCGCGACGACCACCGGGGTGTCCGGGGCGCGGTGCTCCAGCAGCAGTTCGCGGGCCTTGCCGACCTGCCAGGTGCGGCTGCCGGAGCCCGGGTTGTAGAGGGCCAGCACCAGATCGGCGCCCGCAGCCGCGTGCAGCCGTTCCGCGATGACCTCCCACGGCTTGAGCCGGTCGGAGAGGGAGAACACGGCGTAGTCGTGGCCCAGCGGGGCCCCGGCCCGCGCGGCCGCCGCGTTGGCGGCGGTCACGCCCGGGAGGACCCGTACGGGGATCTCCCGGTACGGGTCGGCCGACGCCACCTCCAGCACCGCCGTGGCCATGGCGAAGACGCCCGGGTCGCCGCCCGAGACGACGGCCACGCGCCGGCCGCGCCGGGCCAGGTCCAGGGCGAACTCGGCGCGCTCGGACTCCACCTTGTTGTCCGAACCGTGCCGCTCCTGGCCGGGCCGGACCGGCACCCGGTCCAGATAGGTGGTGTAGCCCACCAGGTCCTGCGCGGCGGCCAGCGCGCCGCGTGTCTCGGGCGTCAGCCACAGCGGCCCGGCCGGGCCCGTACCGACCACCACCACCTCGCCCGTCCCGCTGTCCGGCCCGGCCGGGGGCTTCGCGTCCACCCGGCTCGGCAGCACCGCCACCGAGAAGTACGGCACGGAATCCGGGTCCGTGTCGGCCAGCGCGCCCGTCCGCTCGCCGCTCATCGTGGCGCGCTCGACGTAGCGCGCGTCCGCCAGCCGCCCCGCCCGGTCGATCGCCCGCCGCACGGTCGGGAAGGTGCGGCCGAGCTTCATCACGACGGCCGAGTCCGTGGACGCCAGCCGGGCCGTCAGCTCCTCCTCGGGCAGCGTGCCGGGCAGGATCGTCAGCACCTCCTCGCCCTCGACCAGCGGGGCGCCGAGCCGCGCGGCGGCGGCGCTCACCGAGGTCACACCGGGGACGACCTCGGTCGGATAGCGGTCGGCGAGCCGCTTGTGCATGTGCATGTACGAGCCGTAGAAGAGCGGATCGCCCTCGGCGAGCACCGCGACCGTACGCCCGGCGTCGAGATGCGCGGCGAGCCGGGCGGCGGACTCGGCGTAGAACTCGTCCATCGCGCCCTGGTAGCCGCCGGGGTGGTCGGTCGTACCGGTGGTGACCGGGTAGACCAGCGGCTCCTCGATGTGGTCCGCGCGCAGATGCCCGGCCGCTATGGAGCGCGCGATGGAACGGCCGTGGCGGGCGCTGTGGTACGCGATCACATCGGCTTCGGCGATGACCTGGACGGCCCGTACGGTCATGAGGGACGGATCGCCGGGGCCGAGGCCGACCCCGTACAGGCGGCCGACACCGGACTCGCCGTACGGGCGGTCCGTGCCGTCCGTACGCCTCGTGCCGTGTGTGCGTGCCGTGCCGTCCGTACGCGTCGTGCCGTCCGTGCGTGCCGTGCCGTCCGTGCTCGTCGTACCGTCCGTGCGCGCTGTGCCGTCCGCGCCGGGCCCGTTGTCGCTGCCGGCGCTGCTGCTGTTCTCGGTCATTCCACTTCACTCGCGATCGCGTTGATGGCCGCCGCCGCGATGGCGCTGCCGCCGCGCCGCCCCCGTACGACCAGGTGTTCCAGCCCCGAGGGGTGCGCGGCCAGCGCGTCCTTGGACTCGGCCGCGCCGATGAAGCCGACCGGTACGCCGATGACGGCCGCCGGGCGCGGGGCGCCCGCCTCGATCATCTCCAGCAGCCGGAAGAGGGAGGTCGGCGCGTTGCCGACGGCCACGACGGAGCCCTCCAGCCGGTCCCGCCACAGCTCCATGGCGGCCGCGCTGCGCGTGGTGCCCATCTCGGCGGCGAGCGCGGGGACGGCGGGGTCGGAGAGGGTGCACACGACGTCGTTGCCGGCCGGCAGCCGCTTGCGGGTGACGCCGCTGGCGACCATCGAGACGTCGCACAGGATCGGTGCGCCCGCGCGCAGCGCCTCGCGGGCGCGGGCCACCACGGTGGGCGTGAAGGCGAGATCGCGGACGAGATCGACCATGCCGCAGGCGTGGATCATCCGCACCGCCACCTGGGAGACGTCGGCGGGCAGCCCGGCGAGGTCCGCCTCGGCGCGGATGGTGGCGAAGGACTGGCGGTATATCTCCGCGCCGTCCTTCTCGTAGTCGAACACTGTGGACACTCCGGTCTCGCTCATCTCGTCACTGCTGTCGTTGCGGTCGCTGTCGTCGTCGCGGCTCTGGGGGTGCGTGCCGCCGCCACTGTCGCGGCGAGTTCCGACGCGGGTACGGGTACGGGCCCGGTGACGGAGACGGTGTAGTCGCCCCCGGCCGTCGCGATCACGTTCACGTGGTCACCCTGCGGATGGCCGCAGCGCCGCGCGCACCCCGACCAGTAGACGGGGAGCGCGTCGCGGCGCACCGCCCGCAGGGTCTCGGCGGCGTCGGACCGTACGTCGGCCAGCGCCTTCGCGCACCCGGGCCGGCCCGTGCAGGCGCCGACGCCGTGCCAGGGGGAGTCGGGGGCGGTGATCAGTCCGGCGGTACGGAGGCGGTCGAGGAGGCGGCTCGCGGCGGCCGGGTCGAGACCGGGGACGATCACGCCGCGCCAGGGCGTCAGCCGTATCGCCGTACCGGTCACGGGAAGCAGCTGTCGCCACTGTGCCGCGCTCAGCCGTCCCAGCGGCGGGTACACGGACACCGCCGCCGTCCCGTCGGGGGAGTGCACGAGGCCGGGGGCGGGAGGTTCGGCGGGCGGTTCGGCGCGGCTGTGCGCGGCCTCCGGCCCGTACCCCGCCTCCGTCGCGATGCCCGCTCCGATCCCCGCCTCCGCCAGCCGCGCCGCCACCGCCCCGGACAGCGCCCGGCCGTGTTCGGCGGGCAGCTCCGCCACCCGCCACGCGCCCGAGCCGCTCGCCGTCGCCACCGTGAGGAATGTCTCCGCCGCCAGCAGCGCGGCGCGCGGGGCGTCGGCGGCGGCGACCGAGAACCCAGGGCGGTATGTGCCGGTATGGACGGTCGCCGTGCCGTCCCGTCGTGCGAGCAACGTCACATCCGCGCCGAGGCCCGCGACATCGCCCCGGCCGTCGTCCAGCGCGAACAGGAAGCGGCCCGAGAGGGCGGTCGCCGCCGGGCTCGCGCACAGCAGCGCGTCCAGCTCGCGGGCCCACAAGAAGACGTCCGCCGGGGGGACTTCGTCCACGCCCGACAGCGGCGACGCCACGATGTTCCGTACCCGCTCATGCTCCTGCGAGGGCAGCAGGCCCGCCTCGTGCAGCAGCTCCGCCAGCTCGCCGCCGCAGTCGGCGGCCAGCCCCCGCAGCTGGACGTTCCCCCGGGACGTGATGTCCAGGTGGCCGTCGCCCAGCCGCTCGGCCGCCGTCGCCAGGGCCTGCGCCTGACGGTACGTCAGATATCCGGCGGGCAGCCGCAGTCGGGCCAGCCGGCCGTCGTCCGCCGCGTGCAGCCGCAGCGCCCCCGGGCAGGCGTCCCCGCGCTCGCGCACGGGCGCGGCCGCCGTACGCGCGGCGGCCGGGGCGGCAGCCGTGCCGGCGGCCCGGTCGGGGGCTTCGTCCCGGTTCGCGGGTGTTGGCGGGGTGGGCGGCATGGCCGCGAGCATACCCACGTAGCCCTCCCGTCCCACCTGCCGTTCCGCTCTCCACGACAGGCGCCCTCCCTGCCCGTGACCTCAGCACTTACTATGCAGACGGCGGGTTCCACGGCCCGCCGCCATCGCCAGCGACGGCGTCTTGGGGAGGAAGCCCGGTGCGAACCCGGCGCGGTCCCGCCACTGTGAGCCCGGCGACGTGGCGCAGCGCGCAGCCGTAGCGCAGCGCGACGCGACGCGACGCCGGACGAGTCAGGAACTCCCGCCGTCCACTCACCCCGCCCGGGGCGCGGACCCCGAGGAAGGCCAGACGCCGCATGCTTCTGCTCCTGTCGACGTCCGACACCGATCTGCTCAGCGCCCGCGCGGCGGGCGGCCCGGTCCCGTACCGGTACGCCAACCCCGCCCGGCTCACGCTCGACGAGCTGCCCGCGCTGCTGGAGGGCGTCGACCTCGTCGTCGTACGGCTCCTCGGCGGGCTGCGCGCCTGGCAGGACGGGATCGACCAGCTTCTCGCGGGCCCCAGGCCCGTCGTCGTCCTCACCGGTGAGCAGGCCCCCGACGCGCAGCTGATGGAGGCGTCGACCGTCCCCATCGGAATCGCCGCCGAGGCACACGCGTATCTCGCGCACGGCGGCCCGGAGAACCTCGGGCAGCTCGCCCGCTTCCTCTCCGACACCGTGCTGCTCAGCGGCCACGGCTTCGAGCCGCCGGCCGCGTCGCCGACCTGGGGCCGGACCCACCGCAAGGCCGGGGCGTCGGATCTCGGGGCCGAGCGCCCCCTCGTCGCGGTCCTCTACTACCGCGCCCACCACCTCAGCGGGAACACCGCCTTCGTGGACGTCCTGTGCGACGCCATCGACGCGGCGAACGGCCGCGCCGTCCCGATCTTCGTGTCGTCGCTGCGTTCCCCCGAGCCCGAGCTGCTGGAGGCGCTGGGCGGGGTCGACGCCATCGTCACCACCGTCCTGGCCGCCGGCGGCACCAAGCCGGCCGAGGCGTCGGCGGGCGGGGACGACGAGGCGTGGGACGCGGGCGCGCTCGCCGCGCTGGACATACCGATCCTCCAGGCCCTGTGCCTGACCTCCAGCCGCGCCGCCTGGGAGGAGAGCGACGAGGGGCTGACCCCGCTGGACGCCGCCTCGCAGGTGGCGGTACCGGAGTTCGACGGCCGGCTGATCACCGTCCCCTTCTCCTTCAAGGAGCTGGACGAGGAAGGGCTGCCGGTCTACGTCGCCGACCCCGAGCGGGCCGCCCGCGTCGCCGGGATCGCCGTACGCCACGCGCGGCTCTCGTACATCGTGAACGCCGACAAGCGCATCGCGCTCGTCCTCTCCGCCTACCCCACCAAGCACTCCCGCATCGGCAACGCCGTCGGCCTCGACACCCCCGCCAGCGCCGTCGAGCTGCTGCGCGAACTGCGCGGCCAGGGCTACGACTTCGGTACGGAAGAGGTCCCCGGCCTGGAATCCGGCGACGGCGACGAGCTGATCTACGCCCTCATCGAGGCCGGCGGCCACGACCAGGAGTGGCTCACCGAGGAGCAGCTCGCCCGTAACCCGGTCCGTATCCCGGCCGCCGACTACCGGCGCTGGTACGGGAAGCTCCCCGCCGAGCTGCGCGAGTCCGTCGAGCGGCACTGGGGGCCGCCGCCCGGCGAGATGTTCCTGGACCGCAGCCGGGTCGGGAACGGCGGGGACCCCGACGGCGACATCGTCCTGGCCGCCCTGCGGCGCGGGAACCTGCTGATCCTCATCCAGCCGCCGCGCGGCTTCGGCGAGAACCCGATCGCGATCTACCACGACCCCGATCTGCCGCCCTCGCACCACTACCTGGCCGCCTACCGCTGGATCCAGGCCCCCGCCGACGACGGCGGCTTCGGCGCCGACGCCATGATCCACCTGGGCAAGCACGGCAACCTGGAGTGGCTGCCCGGCAAGAACGCGGGGCTGTCCGCCGCGTGCGCGCCCGACGCGGCGCTCGGTGACCTGCCGCTGATCTACCCGTTCCTGGTGAACGACCCGGGCGAGGGCACGCAGGCGAAGCGCCGCGTGCACGCCACGCTGGTGGATCACCTCGTACCGCCGATGGCGCGCGCCGAGTCGTACGGCGACATCGCGCGCCTGGAGCAGCTCCTCGACGAGTACGCGGCGATCTCCTCGATGGACCCCGCCAAGCTGCCCGCGATCCGCGCCCAGATCTGGACGCTGATCCAGGCGGCGAAGCTCGACCACGACCTCGGTCTCGAGGACCGGCCCGACGACGACGGCTTCGACGACTTCCTGCTGCACGTCGACGGCTGGCTGTGCGAGGTCAAGGACGCGCAGATCCGCGACGGGCTGCATGTGCTGGGCGGCGCGCCGGAGGGCGAGGCGCGCGTCAACCTCGTCCTCGCGATCCTGCGCGCACGCCAGATCTGGGGCGGTACGGCGTCGCTGCCGGGCCTGCGCGAGGCGCTGGGCCTGGACGAGTCCGCGCCGGGCCGCGCGGACGCGGACGCGGTCGAGGCCACGGCCCGTGCGCTGGTCCAGGCGATGGAGGACGCGGGCTGGGACGCGGCGGCCGTGCCGGGTGTCGTGGCGGGCGTGACGTCGGGCCGGCCCGAACAGGTCGCGGCGATCCTGGAGTTCGCGGCGGAAGAGGTCGTTCCGCGGCTGGGGGCGACGACCGACGAGATCGACAACGTCGTGCACGCGCTGAGCGGCGGCTTCGTGCAGGCCGGCCCGTCGGGCTCGCCGCTGCGCGGCCTGGTCAACGTCCTGCCGACCGGCCGCAACTTCTACTCCGTCGACCCCAAGGCCGTGCCGAGCCGGCTCGCCTGGGAGACCGGCCAGGCCCTCGCGGACTCGCTCCTGACCCGCTACCGCACGGACAACGGCGACTGGCCGACCTCCGTCGGGCTCTCCCTGTGGGGTACGAGCGCGATGCGCACGTCCGGCGACGACATCGCGGAGGCGCTGGCGCTGCTGGGGGTGCGCCCGGTGTGGGACGACGCGTCGAGGCGGGTCACGGGACTCGAACCCGTCGCCCTCGCGGAACTCGGCCGCCCGCGTGTCGATGTCACCCTGCGCATCAGCGGCTTCTTCCGGGACGCGTTCCCGCACGCCATCGGGCTGCTGGACGACGCGGTACGGCTGGTCGCCGGGCTGGACGAGCCCGCCGAGTCCAACTTCGTACGGGCCCACGCCCAGGCGGACCTGGCCGAACACGGCGACGAACGCCGCGCCACCACCCGTATCTTCGGCTCCCGCCCCGGCACGTACGGCGCGGGCATCCTCCAGCTCATCGACAGCCGCGACTGGCGCACGGACGCGGACCTGGCCGAGGTCTACACGGTCTGGGGCGGCTACGCGTACGGCCGCGAACTCGACGGCCGCCCGGCGCGCGACGAGATGGAGACCGCGTACAAGCGCATCGCCGTCGCCGCCAAGAACACGGACACGCGCGAGCACGACATCGCGGACTCCGACGACTACTTCCAGTACCACGGCGGCATGGTCGCGACGGTCCGCGCCCTGAAGGGCACGGCCCCGGAGGCGTACATCGGCGACTCCACCCGCCCGGAGACGGTCCGCACCCGCACCCTGGTCGAGGAGACTTCCCGCGTCTTCCGCGCCCGCGTGGTCAACCCGAGGTGGATCGAGGCGATGCGCCGCCACGGCTACAAGGGCGCGTTCGAGCTGGCCGCGACGGTCGACTACCTCTTCGGCTACGACGCGACGACGGGCGTGGTCGCGGACTGGATGTACGACAAGCTCACCGAGACCTACGTCCTGGACCCCGAGAACCGCGCCTTCCTCCAGGAGGCCAACCCGTGGGCCCTGCACGGCATCGCGGAACGGCTGCTGGAGGCGGAGTCGCGCGGCATGTGGGAGAAGCCGGACCCGGAGGTGCTGGACGCGCTGCGGAAGGTGTTCCTGGAGACGGAGGGGGAGCTGGAGGGGGAGGACGACTGAGCTGCGGCGGGGGCGCGGGGCAGGATCACCTGAGCTGAGGGCGCGCCGGGGGCCGAGCGTTGAGCCTGATGGTCGTCGGGCGTACGGGGCTTCTCTCTGCGCTGGTCTGACACGATGGGGAGATGAGGAGAGGTGCGGGTCAGGGGATGGCAAAGCACCTCTGAAGTCCCAGGTCAGGAAGCGTGCTCCCCGCGCAGGCGGGGTGGTCTCGCCGGGCTGGAGTCCGAAGGTGGCGCCGGGGCCGTTCGTATGGAGTGCTTGGCGAGCCGTAATACGCGTCATACACTTCCGGTATGTCCAAGACGAGGATCAGCATCAGCCTGGAGAGCGAACAGGCCGAGAGAATCCGCGCCCACGCGGACCGTGCGGGCATGGATGTCTCGGCCTATCTTTGCAACGCCGCGATCCGGCAGATGGCCGAGGTGGAGGCCGCCGAAGCGCAGTTCGCACAACTCGACGCCTTGATCGCCGCAGCCGAGGAAGAAGCGTCTGTTCTTCCGCCGCTGCCGGAGACCGCAGACGGCGACCTCACCGAGGAGGAGCGGCGCGAGGTGCGAGCGGCCATGAACCTGGTCTATGGCGTCGAGGGCGCGGATGGTGTGAACGGCCCGACCTCTCACCCGGGCAGTGCCGCGTGACGGTCCGTGTTCCGGTGTATGACACCGGCATGCTGATCGCGCTTGCGGACCGCAAGGCGAAGGCCGTGGCTCTGCACGCCGGGATCAGGGACACTCCTCACCGCGCGGTCGTGCTCGGACCGGTATTAGCGCAGGTCTGGCGGCCCGCCCCGGCTTCTGTGCACGCTCTGGCCAGGGTGATGAGGGACTGCACCGTGCCGCAGGCTCGTAGCGCGATGCCGGCCATGCGTCCGACCAGCGCTGGTCAAACGGCGTGCATCGTGTGCGCGATAGGTCCTGACATCATCGAGTGGCAGCGAGTCGGCACCGCTCTGGGCACGGCGGATCTGCCCCCGAAGAAGCGTCCTGACGCGGTGGATGCCCTTGTGGCACTGACAGCGGCCCGGCATAGCAGCGCCGTGGTCTTCACCAGCGATCCGGCAGACCTCGACGCCTATCTGAGGGCGTTGAACGCGCGGGACGTACATATCGTGCAGGTCTGAGGGCTCTCTCCGCGCAAGCGGGGGGTGAACCGGCACGGAGCGGCCCACGAGGTCCGGTCCCCTCGGTACCCGCAGGCTGGAGCGAGAAGCGGATACGGGTGCGACGCAGCCGACCCCGCCCCCTCACGTCGACCCCTCGACGGACGGTGTCCCGGTCCGCGCGGAACCGCGCCCACACGCACTTCCCGTACGTCAGCTCCCGGCACCCCCAGGAGTCGGACAGCGCGGCGACCAGCAGCAGGCCGCGGCCGCCCTCCTCGTCATCCTCGGGGCGGCGCTCGCCGGGCTGCGGCAGCCTCGCGCGGTCGGGGGCGGAGACCTCCAACACCAGCTCGTCCCCGTCGACATGAACGGTCACTTCGACCTCGGCGAAGCTCACCCGGCAATGGATGACGGCGTTGGTGACCAGTTCGGACGTCACCAACTCGACATCGGACGCGATCTGTTCGAGCCCCCACTTGATCAGGGTCTCCCGCACCTGGGCCCGTACGGCCGGCACGTGCTTCTTGCGTTTCGGGATGCGGAAGGCGGCGCGAAACGGCTCCGCGGAAAGGGTTGTGAGCATGGCCGGCCCCCCAGCTGACGCGTGGTCGGAGTTACGCCGCGTGATGGATCAGGCGCAGGCGGCCGAGGTGATCGCCGCGTCCGCGGCCAAGATCAGCCGCATGGAGAGTGGGCATGTGTCCTGCCGCGTGATCGACGTCCGCTTACTCATGGCCGCTTACGGGGAGACCGAGCGTGAAAAGGTCGCGCGGTACGAGGAGTTGGCCAAGACCTCGAAGCGGCGCGGGTGGTGGCTCGAACATGCCGCCCATCTGCGTGCGGACTACCTCGACCACATCTCGCTGGAGGACGACGCCACGTACATCCGGGAGTGGCAGCCCGTCATGTTCCCTGGGCTGCTGCAGATCGCTACCTACGCGAAGGCGTCGATCGAGGCAGGGCTCGGATACGTCGCACCCGAGCGGATCGAGAAGCTGACGCAGGTGCGGGAGGGTCGGCAGGCGAAGACCAACGAGGGCGGAGCCACCTATACCGCCATCGTCTGGGAACCGGTCATCAAGCACCCGTTGGTCGACGCTGACATGCACCGGGAACAGTTGGCGCACACCCTTGAGGCGGGCAAGCGGAAGAACGTGACCATCCAGGTACTGCCGTTCACCGCAGGGGCAAAAGCAGCCATGACCTCAGCCTTCGCGTCATTCAGTTTTGACTCCGAACCGACCGTGGAGGCCGTAACGCTCGACAAGCTGAGGGGTACGTCCGTTCTCGAAGCCGCTGACGATTTGACGGCTGCGGAGCAGCAAGAAAGACACATCGTGACCTCTGACGTCATAGGCCCGTACCGGAAGTCCTCCTACTCCGGCCAGGAGAACAACTGCGTGGAGGCGGCCCCCACCGCCAATGGCGGCCGTGCCGTTCGAGACAGCCAGGACACGACCCGCCCGTCCCTGCACCTCGGCCCCGCCCCGTGGCGCGCCTTCCTGGGCGCGGCCAAGGCCGGCGTCCGGAGCGCGTGACCGTTGCCCCCGGGGCAGCACTTGGGCTTGCCCGCCCCTTGGCCGACGGTGGAGTGCGACGTCAGGGCCAGGTAGCGGCCCGTTCCGTGGCTCTGACGTCGCACTCGACGGCACCGGCCGTCCCGCCCCGCCCCGTCCCGGCGCCGGGCCTTTTGCTCGCGCCGGTCACCGGTCACCGGTCAGCTCCGCGTCGCGCGCGGCGTCAGGCTCGCTCCACCACTCGCTTGAGGGCGGCCAGGTCGGCGGATACCGCGTCCGCGTCGCGTTGGAAGTCCTCGTCGCTCATTCCGGGCTGTCGGCGAAGCGTGAACACCACCTCGCTCCCGGTGCCCTCGGCGATCACGCGCACCGGGTTGTAGACGACCTCGCCCGAGGGCAGTGTCACATCGTGGTCGAGCACACCGAACTCGTTCTCCGGAGCGAAGGCGACCACGACCCGTCCCAGGGGGGACGAGTCCGCGATCCATCGCCCGCCGACCTTTTCGATCGACTTCCCCAGTCCGTGAGCCCACTCGGGCAAGTTGGCCGGGTCGGACGCGTAGTCATAGACCTCCTTGGCCGCGCGATCGATATGGGTGCTGATATGCCGTGAGGCCGGGACCGGGTTCGGCGCCGAAGCGGTTGTCTCCATGGCCACGATGGTAGAAGGGGCTGCCGCCGTGGTCTTGAACAAAACGGCCCTCCCGGCGCGTGCCCAGGCCGGGACCGGAGGCGGAGTTCCTAAGCAGGCGCGGCGGCGCTCTGCATGAGGTGCGTGTCAGCGAACTGCTCGAATCGAGCGATTTTTCCGTCGACCACGTGCCATACGTGTGCGGCTCTGGCGCTGAAGGACCTGGCTGTGGTGCCGTGGGTCCCTCGGTAGGTCCCCACCGCGACTACGCGTTCACCGGCATCGATGAGTTGTTCGAGTTGGTAGTCCCAGTGGCTCCAGTCGCGCGCCAGAACACCGAAGACCTTCTCGGCGATGTCTTCCCTGTCCCGAAACACTCCGGAGGCCGGGAAGCCTTCGCATTCGATCCATGTGAGCTCGGCGGACAGATCCTTGGTGAAGGCGGCCAAGTCGCCTTCCCCGTACGCCGTGTAGAGATCGCTGACCACCTTGAATCCCTGGGAGTGGGCCAATTCCGGTGCTGCCTTCTGTGAGGGGGCCGAGGGAGCCTCGCGGAAGGCGCCCTCGGCCCTCGGTACCTGCCGGTCGGCGGCGGGGAAGCCTGTTCAGGCGTCGATCGTGTGGGTCAGCTTGATGAGGGCTTCGGCTGCCGGGCCCGAGGCCGCCGGGTTCTGACCGGTGATCAGGAGGCCGTCCCGCACGACGTAGGGCTGCCAGTCGTCGGTCTTGGAGTAGACGCCGCCGAGGTGCTTGAGTTCGTCCTCGACGAGGAACGGGACGATCTCGGTGAGCCCGACGCCTTCCTCCTCCGAGTTGGTGAACCCGGTGACCTCCCGGCCCCGCACCAGCGGTGTGCCGTCCTCGTTGACCGTGTGGCGCAGGACGCCAGGGGCGTGGCAGACCAGTGCGAGCGGCTTGCCCGAGCGCAGGGTCGTCTCGATCAGCCGGGCGGAGTCGGCGTCCTCGGCCAGGTCCCACAGCGGGCCGTGGCCGCCGGGGTAGAAGACGGTGTCGAAGTCCGCCGCCGAGACGGAGTCCAGGCGCACGGTGTCCGCGAGCGCCGCGGTCGCCTCCGCGTCGGACTCGAACCGGCGGGTCTGGTCGGTCTGGAAAGCGGTCTCGTTGCTCTTGGGGTCCAGCGGCGGCCGGCCACCCTTGGGGGAGGCCAGGGTGATCTCCCAGCCGGCCTCCTTGAAGTGGTAGTAGGGCGCCGCCAGTTCCTCCAGCCAGAACCCGGTCGGGCGGCCGGTGGTGCCCAGCTTGTCGTGCGAGGTGAGAACGATCAGGACCTTCATGGCAGTCTCCTTTTAGTAGACCAGTCGTCTATAAGATGAGTGACGTAGTTGCCCGTGTCCGGCGTTGTCCGCCGGATCCGGGGGTGGTGGTGGGGCTGCGCCTAGGCGTTCAGGAGCCGGCGAGTCATCGCCGTGGTGGCGTCGAGAGGTTCGAGACTCCGGTGGATCTTGGCCATGACGCTGGCGCCGAGCCACATGTCGTAGAGGATCTGCGCCGTTTCGCGCGGTGCGCCGTCGATCGCTATCGATCCGTCCGTGAGACCGCTGCTGATGGCTCGTTCGAGACGGCTGATGATCGCGCCCGTCCCCTCCTTGAGCGCCAGCCGCATCGGCTCGGACAGGTCGGAGACCTCGGCTCCGAGCTTCACGGCAAGGCACTTGCCCTGGCACTCGTCGAAACTCTGCGTCTCCCGCCATGCCTGCCAGTAGGCAGTCAGGCGCTCGGCGGCGGACTGGCCGGGCCGCCCGAGGATGCGGTCCGTGTCGGCGAGATATTCGTCGAAGTAACTCTTCAGCAGGGCCTCGCCGAAGGCGTCCTTGGAGGCGAAATAGTGGTAGAAGGAGCCCTTCGGTACGCCGGCCTCCGCGAGCACCTCGTTGAGGCCGACCGCGGAGTAGCCCTTGTGGGCCATGATCCGTTGGGCGGCGTCGAGGATGTTCCGACGGGTGTCGGTGCTGCGCGCGGTGGTGGCTGGCATGTGGCTACCGTACTCCATGAATAGACCAGTCGTCTAGTGGGTGGGTACCGGGCCGGTACGGCGGCGACGAACCGGGCCGGTCCGGCGGCGACCGCGTGCGCACCGGACCCGGCTCAGTCCCGCCGCGCGCTCGTCAGCCGGCCGCGCAGGCGAGCCGCGTCCTGGGCGGGCGGGAGGCCGTAGGCCCGCCGGTACTCCCGGCTGAACTGTGTCGCGCTCACGTATCCGACCGCCTCCGCGACGAGCGCCGCCGTCGTGTCGCCCGCGACCAGTCGCCGGCGCGCCTCCTGGAGCCGTAGCTGCTTCTGGAAGCGCAGGGGGCTCATCCCGGTGGCCTCCTTGAAGTGGCGGTACAGCGTGGCCGGGCTCATGTGCGCCACCGCCGCGATCGTGTCGACGCCGAGCGGCTCGGTGTAGTGCGCCGAGATCCACGCCGCCGCCGCGCGCACCCGGGCCGCGCCGGAGTCGGCCAGGGTGAACTGGCGCAGCACCGGGCCGAGCGGGCTGCTGAGCAGCCGGTAGAGGATCTCGCTCTCGACCCGTCCCGCCAGCGGGCGTATGTCGTCAGGGGCGTCGAGCAGACGCACCCAGCGGGTGACCGCGTCGATGAGGTCCGGGGTCATGGGTGCGGCCAGCTGCCCGCCCGGGCCGGGTGACGTACGCGGCTCGACGCCGTCCAGTTCGAGCAGCAGATCGGCGAGCGCCCCGCCGTTGAGCCGTAGCACCGCCGAGCGGTACGGCACCCGTTCGAACGTGGCGGTGACCGGCAGGACAAGCGAGTTGAGGAACATCTCGCCGCGCCCGGTCGCCCAGCTCCGGTCGCCCGCGACGCCGCGTTTGGCGCCGTCCGCGATGAAGCAGACCATCGGCTCGTACAGCATGTCGACGGGCGGGACGGGCTCGTCGAGCGTGACCAGCGTGAGCCGTGGCACGGCGCTGTCGGACCACAGGCCGTCGCGGTGCCGGGTGATGGCCGCCGCGAGATCGTCCAGCATGGCGTGTTCCCCGCTCCTCGCTCTCCTGCTCACCGGCCGTCCGGTGAGAGGATTGGGCAAGTCTACGCGGCCCGTGCCCCATGACCCCGCAGGTGGCCGACCTCTAGCGTTGACCGCATGACAGAGACGGACAAGAGTCTTCCGAAGCGCGCCCTCGGTGCCCAGGGCCTGGAGGCCGGGGCGATCGGCCTCGGCACGATGGGCATGACCATGGCCTACGGCGCGGGCGACGAACCGGGCGGCGTCGCCACCATCCGCCGGGCGTACGAGCTGGGCGTCACCCTCTTCGACACCGCCGAGCTGTACGGCATGGGCACCGGCAGCAACGAGCAACTGCTCGGCCGCGCGGTGAAGGACTTCCGCGACGACATCGTCATCGCCACCAAGTTCGGCTTCGACCTGAGCGACCCCGCGTCGGTCGGGGCCGTGCTGGACAGCCGGCCGCAGCACATCCGCGAGGTCACCGAGAACAGCCTGCGTCACCTCGGCACCGACCACATCGACGTGCTCTACCAGCACCGCGTCGACCCGGACGTGCCGATCGAGGACGTCGCGGGCACGGTCGGTGAGCTGATCGCCGAGGGCAAGGTCCGCTACCTCGGGCTCAGCGAGGCCGGTCCGGACATCATCCGGCGCGCCCACGCGGTCCATCCGGTGTCCGTGCTCCAGACCGAGTACTCGGTGTTCGAGCGTGCGGTGGAGGCCGATGTGCTGCCGGTGGTACGGGAGTTGGGCATCGGATTTGTGCCGTACTCCCCGCTGGGCCGGGGGTTCCTCACCGGTGTGGTGAAGCCGGCCGCCGAGTATCCGGCGGACGACATGCGCAGCTGGGACGAGCGCTGGCAGCCGGGCAACTACGAGAAGAACCTGACCGCGATCCGCGAGCTGACCGCGCTCGCGGAGGACAAGGGCATCACCGTCACCCAGCTCGCGCTGGCCTGGCTGCTGGCCCAGGGCGACGACATCGTGCCGATCCCGGGGACCCGCAGCCCGCGGCGTGTCGCGGAGAACACGGCTGCGGCGCGGATCGCGCTCACGCCGCGGGACCTTGCGCGGGTACGGGAGATCCTCCCGCGCGGCGCTGCCGGGTCCCGCTACCCGGAGGCGATCATGCCGTCCTGGTAGGCGGGCGGCGTTCGCGCCCGGCCGCTGCGTACGGCCTCAGTGCCCGGCCGCTGCGTACGGCCTCAGCGCCCGGCCGCCGCGCCCGGCCGCCGCGTACAGAGAGGGCGCGCGGCTCGGCCTCACCGCGCCGCGCGCCCTCGTGGTCAGTCCGCGCAGTACGTGTCCCGCGCGGGCCGCTCGCCCGTGGTCAGGAACCGGCTGACCGCCCGGTCGCCGCAAGGGTTGCCGTTCCCCAGGTAGACGCCGTGGCCGCCGTGTTCGACCGTGACCAGGCGGGCCCGGTCGGCGAGCGCCTCGCGCATCCTCAGCGCCCCGAAGTACGGGGTGGCCGGGTCGCGCAGACCCTGGATCATCAGGATGTTGGAGGGGCCGTCGCCGGTGATCCGGGTCGGCTTGCCGGCCGGCGCGTCCTTCCAGAACGCGCAGGGAGTGATGTTCGCCGGCATGCCCGCCGTGAGCGGATTCCGGGCGCGGTCGGCGGCGACCGCCCGCTCGTACGCCGCGACCCGCCCCGGCCAGCGCACGTCGTTGCAGAAGTACGCGATGGAGGCCGCCGCGGCCTCGTCCGGCAGGGCCCGGGCGATGTCGTCGGAGAGGACCGGCTCCGCGCCCGGGGTTTCGGCGTCGAGGACGAGGCGGGCGAACCGGGGGAAGAGACTGTCGCTGTACAGGGCGCTCTGAAGCTCCTGGCGCAGCCGGTTGCCGGTCAGCGGGACGCCCTCGGTGGCCGACTTCTTCGGCTCGCGGTCCAGTTTCTCCGCCAGCGCGAGGATCAGCGGCCGCACCTCCTCGGCCCTGCGCGCCAGCCGGAGCCCTTCACCCGCCCGGGCCGGATCGGCGGCCCAGGCGGCGAAGTCGGGGAAGCGGTCCTCGGCCGCCGGAGCCATGTTGGCCAGCCAGCCGCGCTCGACCAGGTCCGGGTCCGGGTCGCCGCTGCTGTCGAGGACCCAACGGTCGGTGTGCTGTGGGTACTTCTGCGCGTACAGGGCTCCCACGTAGGTGCCGTACGAGACGCCCCACGCCGAGAGTTTCCTCTCGCCCAGGGCCTGCCGGAAGGTGTCGATGTCGCGCGCCTCGTTCTCGGCGGAGAAGCTGCGCAGCACGGCGCCGCCGTTGCGGGCGCACGCCTCGGCGGTGCGCCGGGAGCGGGCGACGTTCCCGGCGATGCCGCCGTCGGCGTCCGGCCAGGAGCGCAGGGTCACCAGGTGCCGGTCGCCCTCGTCCAGCCCGCAGCCCGCCTTCGTACTGCCACCCGCTCCGCGCGGGTCGAAGCTGACGATGTCGTACGTGCCGCCGGTCTCCGCCCGCAGCGCGGCTCCCTTCTGCGCCAGTGCCCGCACTCCGGACCCGCCGGGCCCGCCGGGGATCATCAGCAGCGTCCCGCGCCGCGCCGACGGGTCGTCACCACCTCTGCCGCGCAGCCGGGCCACGGCCACGGTGAGGTGCGGACCCGCCGGAACGCCGTAGTCGAGCGGGACGGAGAGATCGGCGCACTCCTGGTCGGCGGGGCCTTGGGGCTGCGGGCACGCGCGCCACGTGAGGGCCGGCGGTGACGGCGGTGACGGTGAAGGCCGGTGGGACAGGGAGGGCTGTTCGGGCCGCCAGGACGGTACGGAGGCCGTGGCCGAGGTCGCCAGGGTGGTGGCGGCGACGGCGGCGGAGAGGGCGACAAGGAGGGCTCTGCGTGCGTAAGTGGTCATGGGAGAAGGCTGGTTGACGGGAGCTTCGCGGCCCATCCGGGAGGCACCCGGTCATGGAGGGGGGTGTCCCCTGCCAGGCGCACCGGCCACCCGGCCCGAGGCCCCGCGCCGACGCGCGCCGCGCGAAGGTTGTGGTTCCGGCCCGGCATTAAGGAAACGTCAAGATTGCCGGGTTCCGGCAATGCGCATACATGCTGTCTGCAAGCAGAATGGTGTCAGCACAACGGGGGAGCACGGGGGAACAACGGGGGATCGGGCCCCGGCGCCTGGTTACGGCAACGTACCGGCGCCGGGGACCGATAAGACATGTGTGTGGGGGGACGTGGGGGAATGAGCGAGTTTCTGAGCGCCGCGACGAGCTTCCCCGCCGTCCTGTTCGGCGTCGCGCTGATCGTGGTGATCGCCTTCTGGCTGCTGGTGCTGGCGGGAGCCGCCGAGTACGACGCCTTCACCTCGCAGGTGGACCTCGACTCTCCGGTAGGCACCGGCGCGAACGCCACCGGCCTCGGTGGGGTGCCGGTGACCATCCCGGTGTCCTCCCTGATCGCCATTGCCTGGTTCACCAGCCTCGCCGGTTCGGTGCTGGTGCGCCGGCAGGTCGAGCCCGGGACCGTCCGTACGCTCTGGTCCTTCGCCGTACTCGCCGCCGCGTCACTGATCGCCTGGGGTGTCACCCGGCTGCTCGTGCGCCGACTGCGCGACCTGGTTCCTGAACAGGCGCCCCCCTCGCGGCTGGACTTCATCGGGCTGACGTGCACGATCCGTACCGGTTCCGTCTCCGCCGACTTCGGTCAGGCCGAGGTCGCGGCGGCCGACGGCTCGACCGCGGTCGTGCAGGTGAGGCAGAGCGGGGACGACGTCATGGGCTTCGGGAGTACGGGCCTGCTGTACGCGTTCGACGTCGAGGGCGAGTTCTTCTGGGTCGCGCCGTACGACGCGGCGCTCGATCCGCGCTCGGCCGGCTGAGCCCGTACCGCCGCGCCTGACCGCCTGACCGTCTGACCGCCTGACCGCCTGACCGTCTCTCCGGCTGCCCGGCGCCCCGGCCGCCCGGGTCCGTACCGCCGCCGGCCGCCGCACGACCACCGACTTCGTACCGCCGTCGACTTCGTACCGCCACTGACTTCGTACCGCCACCGACCGTTGAGCCCGTGCTCCGCCGACAGCGCGAAGCGCCCGCTCCGTTGAGCCCACTCTTCGCTTTCTCGTTTCCCGAGGACTCCTCATGGATGCCATCTCCTTGGGCATCGGCGTGCTGATCGCCGTTGTCCTGCTTATCGCCCTGGCGACGTTTCTGCTGGTCAGCCGGTTGTTCCGCAAGGTGGAACAGGGCCGGGCGCTGATCATCTCCAAGACCAAGAAGGTGGATGTCACCTTCACCGGCGCCGTGGTGCTGCCGGTCCTGCACAAGGCCGAGTACATGGACATCTCGGTGAAGATCATCGAGATCCGCCGTACCGGCAGGGAAGGGCTGATCTGTCAGGACAACATCCGCGCCGACATCCACATCTCGTTCTTCGTACGGGTCAACAAGACCGTCGAGGACGTCATCAAGGTCGCCCAGGCCATCGGCACGGAACGCGCCAGCGACAAGATCGCCATCCAGGAGTTCTTCGCCGCGAAGTTCTCCGAGGCGTTGAAGACGGTCGGCAAGCAGCTCGACTTCGTCGACCTCTATACGAAGCGCGAGGAGTTCCGGGACCGGATCATCCGGGTCATCGGCACGGACCTCAACGGCTACCACCTGGACGACGCGGCCATCGACTTCCTTGAGCAGACGCCGATGAGCCAGCTCGACGGCGCGAACATCCTCGACGCCCAGGGCATCCGCAAGATCACCGAACTGACGGCGGTCGAGCACGTCCGCACCAACGAGTTCCAGCGCACCGAGCAGAAGGAGATCACCCGGCAGGACGTGGACGCCCGGGAGACCATCCTGGAGCTGGAACGGCGGCAGGCCGAGGCCGAGATCAAGCAGCGCCGCGAGGTCGAGACGCTGCGGGCACGGGAGGAGGCGGCCACCTCCAAGGTGCAGGAGGAGGAGCGGCTCGGCGCGCAGACCGCGTTCCTCCGTACGGAGGAACAACTCGGCGTGCAGCGGGAGAACCAGGCCCGCGAGATCGCGGTGGCGCAGAAGAACCGCGAGCGGGTCATCGCCATCGAGAACGAGCGGATCGAGAAGGACCGCCTCCTGGAGGTCATTTGGCGCGAGCGCGAGACCGAGCTGAGCCGCATGTCCAAGGACAAGGAGGTCGAGGCGGAGCGCCGCGAGGTCGCCGATGTCATCCGTGAGCGGATCGCGGTGGACCGTACGGTCGCCGAGCAGGAGGAGTCCATCAAGAAGCTCCGCATCGTCGAGGAGGCCGAGCGCACCCGGCAGGCCGTGATCATCGGCGCCGAGGCGGAGGCGCAGGAGAAGCTGGTCAAGGACATCAAGGCGGCCGAGGCCGCGGAGGCGGCGGCCAGGCACAGCGCCGCCGAGCAGCTCACCCTGGCCGAGGCCCGGCTGAAGTCCGCCGACCTCGACTCGCGCGCCAAGCTGCGGCTCGCCGAGGGCATCCAGGCCGAGGCCGCGGCGGCGGGGCTGGCCGAGGCGCAGGTCCGCGAGAAGGAGGCGGACGTGGCGGAGAAGGCCGGCCTGGCGGAGGCCGAGGCCACGGAGGCCCGGCTGCGTGCGGAGGCCGAGGGCGCGCGGCTCAAGGCGCTCGCGACCGCCGAGGGCACGCAGGCGCAGGCCATGGCCGAGGCGGCGATGATCGGCGAGAAGCTGAAGGCCGAGGCGGCGGGGCTGACGGAGAAGGCGGCGGCGATGGCCGCGCTGGACGAGGCGTCCCGTACGCACGAGGAGTACCGGCTGCGGCTCCAGGCGGAGAAGGAGATCCGGCTCGCGGGTCTCGATGTGCAGCGTCAGATCGCCGAGGCGCAGGCCACGGTGCTCGCCACCGGGCTGGAGAACTCGGACATCAATATCGTCGGCGGGGACTCGGTCTTCTTCGACCGGCTGATGTCGTCCATCTCGCTCGGGAAGAGCGTCGACGGCTTCATGACCCACTCGGAGACGGCGCGGACGCTCGCCAAGCCGTGGCTGGACGGTTCGGCCAGCCTGCCGGAGGACCTGAAGCAGATCCTCGGGTCGGTCTCGACCTCGGACGTGCAGAACCTGACGGTGTCCGCGCTGCTGATGAAGTTGATGAAGTCCGGCGTCGCGGGATCCACGCAGCTGGAGAAGCTGCTGGAGCAGGCGGACCGGCTGGGGCTGGCGGACACGCCGATCGGCGCGCTGAACGGTGCCGGAGCCGCCGCACCGGCCAAAACCTCCTGACGGCACTCGCCCGAAGGAGCGTGGGGTCCGGAGCCGCCGTACGGGGGTCGGCGGTTCCGGATCCCGCCTGTCACGCGTGCGTGCGGGCATGGGCACAGGCACGGGCACGGCTGCGGCTCGTACCGCTCTGCCGCTCGTACGACCGTTACGGCTCGCGGGGCCGGCGCCTCGCAGGGCCTTGTGCGGCCTCATACGGCCTTGTACGGCCTCATACGGCCTTGTACGGAAAGTGGGAAGACCGATGGAGACAGCAGCGGCCCCGGCGGCCTCGGTGGACGCCGGTACGTACGAGGTGCTGCGTGACCGGCTCGCCGCGCAGGCCGGGGAGCTGGCGCGGCGCGCCGAGGAGTTGAACTCCCGCCGGATCGAGGCGTTCGGCTCGACGGAGCTGGCCCTCACCGGCACGGAGCGCATCCGCACGGAGCAGCCGCGCGTGGCCCGGGACGTCGTCGCGGTCGGCGGTGCGCTGCTGTTCGGCGTCAATGTCCCGCCGGGGCCGCGGCAGGTCTCCGCCGTCGGGGATGTCCTCGCCCTCTTCGACCGCGAGCTGAACCGGCTGCCGGACGACGCGGTCCCCGGACTGCTCGACGACCCCGGATTCGTGCGGGAGTTCGCGGACCTCCACCGCTACTTCCGCGATGCCCGGCTGCTCCAGCTGCGGCACACCGAGGGCCGGCTCCTGGCCGTCTTCCAGACCGGCGGCGCGGCCGACGACATCCGGGTGCTGCGCTGGGCGATCGGCGTGGACGGTACGGCGGAGTTCCTCGACGCGCGCGGTGAACGCGACCATGTCTTCCCCGCCGCGCAGGACGTGGAGTGGACGGCCACGTCCCGGGAGGACCATGTCCTCGGCCGCCATCCGCACCTCGCGATCGCCGGCGGCACCGTCTTCGTCTCGACGGTCGGCGGTGCGCTCACCGTCAGGACGGAGAACGACACCGAGACCGGCGGGGGCGTGTACACCGAGCCGGTCGACGAGCCGCTCCAGTCGCTGGCGGACGCCGAGGTCGAGTACGCGAGGGCGGGCGCCCTGGTCCTGCTGCGGGTGCGCCCGTACAAGGAGGAGACCCGGCGCCATCTCGTCTTCAACACCGTCACCGGGACCGTGGTGCGGCTCGACGGCATCGGGCAGGCGTGCCGTCGGCTGCCCGAGGACCAGGGGATCATCTTTCCCGGTGGGTACTGCCTGGCCACCGGCGCGTACAAGACGTTCGACACCGACACCGATGGCCTGGAGTTCGAGCGGGAGCTGCGCTCGCCGAACGGCGAGGACGTGCTGTACGCGTTCCACGCCCGCGCCGAGGGCCGCAGCCTCCTCCTGCCGTACAACCTGATCCGCAAGGAGGTCGCGGCGCCGCTCTCCTGCCACGGGTACGCGCTCTTCGAGGACGGCGCGCTGATCGTGCTGCGGGCCCCGGAGCCGGCGGAGCCGGCCCGTGTCCATCCGCTTCAGATCTGGAGTTCGCCCTACGTCTCCGACGCCTACGCGTACGCCGCCGCATCCGGCCCGGCGGACGCCGGGCCGCTGGGCCGGATCGGCAACGCCGACCTGGTGCGCGGCATCTCCGACTGCCTGTCGCTGGCGCGCGCCGTCACCGAGACCGGCACGCCGACGACCGGGGTGTACGAGACGCTGCTCGCCGCGTGCGTCCGCGCCGCCGACACCTACCACTGGCTGGGCGACGCCGAAGCGGGCGATCTGCGCGAGCCGCTGTCGGGGGTCCGGGCGACGGCCGAGCGGGTGCTCGCCGAGTTCGAGACCGTACAGACGCTGACCCGGCAGGCCGCCGAGGCGTTCGCGGAGTCGGCGGCGCGGATCGCCGCGCTGGTGCGCAGGGCCCGGGGCGAGGCCCCGGCCACGGCAGCCGGATGGGTCGAGCGCCTCACCGAACTGCGGCGTGCGCACGGCCACTTGCTGACCCTCAAGGACCAGCGGTACGCGGACACCGAGCGCGTCGACGCGCTGGGCGCCGAGGTGACGGAGGACCTCACCGTCTTCGCGCGGCGTGCCGTGCGGTTCCTCAGCCGGGACGACGCCTTCAGCGGATACCACGAGGACATCGAGGGGCTGACGGCCTCCGCCGCCGCGATCACCACCGCAGCCGAGGCCGGCCCGGTCGCCGAGCGGCTGGACGAGCTGGCGACCGGTCTGCGTACGGTCACCGAGGTCGTCGCGGGCCTGGACATCGGCGACGCGACGGTCCGTACCGCGATCCTGGAGCGCATCGCGGAGGTCCTCGGCGGTGCCAACGGCGCCCGCGCCACTCTGGAGGCCCGGCGCGGGGAGCTGCGCGAGCGGGAGGGGCGGGCCGAGTTCGCCGCGGAGTTCGCGCTGCTCGGCCAGGCCGTGACGGGCGCGCTGGCCGTGGCCTCCACTCCGGAGACCTGCGACGAACAGCTCGCGGGGCTGCTGCTGCGGCTGGAGGACCTCGAAACCCGCTTCGCGGAGTCCGACGACTTCCTCGCCGAGCTGTCGGGCAGGCGCACCGAGGTCTACGAGACGTTCTCGGCCCGTAAGCAGGGCCTCCAGGACGCCCGCGCGCAGCGCGCCGAGAGGCTGGGTGATGCGGCGGGACGGGCGCTGGAGACCGTCGCGCGACGGGCGGCCGCCCTGGACTCCGCCGACGCGGTCAGCACGTACTTCGCCTCCGACCCGATGGTCGCCAAGGTCCGGCGCACCATCGCCGAGCTGCGCGAACTGGGCGACCGGGTAAGGGCGGAGGAGCTGGACGGCCGGATCAAGGCGGCCCGGCAGGAGGCGGCCCGCGCGCTGCGGGACCGCACCGACCTGTACGCGGACGGCGGCGCGCTGATCCGGCTGGGCCGGCACAGCTTCGCGGTCAACACGCAGCCCCTCGACCTCACCCTCGTACCGCACGGCGTCGCCGGTGCTGCCGGCCACGACGGCTTCGGCGGCCTCCACGGTTCCGACGGGCTGAGCTTCGCCCTGACGGGGACCGACTACCGGGCTCCGGTCACCGACCCGGAGTTCGCGGCGACCCGGCCGTACTGGGGGCAGGAGCTGCCGTCGGAGTCGGCGGACGTGTACCGGGGCGAGTATCTGGCGGCGAAGCTTCTGGCCGGCCGGGCGGCCGGCGGCGACATCCCGTCCCCCGACGCCGACCCGGCCGAACTGGCCGCCCTGGTCCGCCGGTCGGCCGAGGAGGCGTACGACGAGGGGTACGAGCGCGGTGTCCACGACCACGACGCCACGCTGATCCTGCGCGCCCTGCTGCGGCTGCGCGCCGAGGCCGGGCTGCTGCGCTACGCACCGGCCGCCCGGGCCGCCGCCCAGCTGTTCTGGGCGCACGGCACGACTCCGGAGGCGCGTGAGGCGTGGACCCGGCGGGCGGTGTCGATGGCGCGGGCCAGGGACACCTTCGGGCTGGCGCCCGCCATCGGGGCGCTCCGGGCGGAGCTGGCGGAGGCGATGAGGCTGACGGAGGCGGTGGGGCCGGCCGAAATGGCGGGGCCGGTCGGGACGGTGGGGCCGGTCGGGACGGTGGGGCCGGTCGGGACGGTGGGGACGGTCGGGACGGCGGGGCCGGTCGGGACGGCGGGGACGGTCGAGGCGTGCTCGCAGGCCGCCGAGTATCTCTTCGAGGAGCTGACATCGGGACCGGACGGCTTCGTCACCAGTGCGGGCGCGCGGACACTGCTCGACAAGTTCCGGCGCGCGGTGGGCGCCTCGGAGTCCGGCAGCTCCGCGTACGACGACGACCTCGCCGGACTCGGCGAGGACCTCACCGCCCGCCGCCAACTGGTGGAGAACTGGCTCGCGGCGTACGCGGCGGCGGGCGGCCGGGACGGCGTCGACCCCGGCGACCTCGCGGAGGCCGCGGCCGTGGAACTCTGCCCCGGCCTGGTCCGTTACGAGGTGACGGCGCCCCGGGCCGAGACCGTCGACGGGCTGCTCGGCAGCCACCCGAGGATCGAGCGCCGCCGGCTGACCGTCCGTCTCGATGAACTCCTCGCCCGCACAGCGGACTTCCGGGACCGGGTGGCCCCGGGTTTCCGGGCCTACCAGCGGCTGCGCGGCGCTCTCGTCACGGCCGAGCGGGCGCGGCTGCGCCTGGACGACCACCGGCCGCGCGTCATGTCCTCCTTCGTACGCAACCGGCTCATCGACGAGGTCTACCTCCCCCTCATCGGGGACAACCTCGCCAAACAGATCGGCACGGCCGGCGAGTCCAAGCGCACGGACAGCAACGGCCTGCTGCTCCTGGTCTCACCGCCGGGCTACGGCAAGACGACACTCATGGAGTACGTGGCCGACCGCCTCGGCCTGGTCCTCGTCAAGATCAACGGCCCTGCCCTCGGCCATGCCGTCACCTCGCTCGACCCCGACCGGGCTCCGAACGCGACGGCCCGCCAGGAGGTCGAGAAGATCAACTTCGCTCTGGAGGCGGGCAACAACACCCTGCTCTACCTGGACGACATCCAGCACACCTCGCCCGAACTGCTCCAGCAGTTCATCTCGTTGTGCGACGCGCAGCGCCGTATCGAGGGTGTGCGGGACGGTGAGACGCGGACGTACGACCTGCGCGGCAAGCGCTTCGCCGTCTGCATGGCGGGCAACCCGTACACCGAGTCCGGCCACCGCTTCCGCATCCCCGACATGCTCGCCAACCGCGCCGACGTGTGGAACCTGGGGGATGTGCTGACCGGCAAGGAGGACGTCTTCGCGCTCAGCTTCGTGGAGAACGCCCTCACCGCCCACCCGGTCCTCGCCCCGCTCGCCGCCCGCGACCGCGCCGATCTGGAGGTGCTCGTCCGCCTCGCCTCCGACGACCCCACCGCCCGCACGGACCGGCTGACCCACCCCTACCCGCCCGCCGAGCTGGACCGGGTGCTCGCCGTCCTGCGCCGTCTGCTGACAGCACGGGACACGGTCCTCGCGGTCAACGAGGCGTACATGGCCTCGGCCGCCCGGTCCGACGCGACCCGCACGGAGCCGCCGTTCCTCCTCCAGGGCTCGTACCGCAACATGAACAAGATCGCGGCCCGGATCGACGCCGTCATGAACGACGACGAACTCGCCGCCGTGATCGAGGACCACTACACGGGCGAGGCCCAGACCCTGACCTCGGGCGCCGAGTCCAACCTCCTCAAACTGGGCGAACTCCGGGGCACGTTGACCCCGGCCGAGGCGGCACGCTGGGCGGAGATCAAAGCGGGCCATGTCCGCGCCCTGACCCTGGGCGGGCCGGAAGGCGATCCGCTGACCCGCGCGGTGGCCGCCCTGGGCCTGCTCGCGGACCGGATGAGTGCGGTCGAGGCGGCGATCGTCCGGGCGGCGGGCGGTCCGGGGCGGCGGGTGCGGGGCGGCGCCGGGCGAGCCGAGGCCCCGTTGACGGAGGGTGCGGCAGAGCTGACCCTTGGTGAGGAATCCCCCGGTGGGGATTCCGCCGGTGGGGAATCCGCCGGCTCAGAGGCTTCAGAGGGGTGGACGTCATGATCGAACAGCGGTTGTCCAGATGGAGATCCATGGTCGCGCTGACGGTCGCCGGAGCGGCGCTGGTCGCCGTGACGGCGGGCACGGCGGACGCTGCGGGAGCGGGGCAGCCGAGCGGGAGCGACGCGCGGGTGTCGGCGGGGGCCGCCGCCGTGAGTGCCGCGCCGACACCGGAGGAGCAGGAGCGGCTCCGGGCGATCGCGGGGGCGATCTGGGGCGACAGCCTGGCGGCGGGTTGGGACATGAACAGCGATGTGGCGGACATCCTGTCGACGGCCACGGGCGAGATCCTCAAGTGCTCGGAGGCGTTCGCCCTGGTGCCCCGGCCGGCCGGGTTCATACCGGGCATGGGCTACCTGGTCAACTACTGGAAGAACCTGCGCGACTACTTCCTGGTGGTCAGCCAGGACCGTACGTACCGCGCCTGCGTGAGCGCGACGGCGCTGAACTACCGCACGGCCATTGAACTGGCGTCGATGGGCATCTGACCCGGCAGGGGCTCGGGCCGTGACCGAGGGGGAGGGGCCGGGGGTATCGCCGTGTGGACCGGGTGGGTCGACGGGCCGGACGGTGCGACCTGACCGGCGCCTCGGTCGCGGCTCGGGTCGAGTCGTTTGTCGTTTGTTGTTTGTCGCTTGTCGCGGAACAGCGCCGCTGTCGCGGAACAGCGCCGCTGCCGGCGTCGCGACCGAAGCGTACAATTGGTGCTAAAGCGGGCAGGCGATCGATGGTGGTCACCGGCCCGGTGGAGTGGGGGAGCGTCGACCTCTGTGAGGAGGTTCGCATGACTGACAGCGACTTCTACGCGCACGACAGACCGCCACACCCGACCCTCCCGGAGGACCGCCCGCGCGGCGGTGGCCCCAAGGCGCCGCTGGCCCACAGCCGAAGCTGGACGACGATGATGATCGTCCTGGTGATTCTGGTCGTGGTGATCGTGGGGATAGCGATGTTCCCGTGAGGGGGATAGCGATGTTCCCGTGAGGTTGGATGAGGGGCGGCGCGAGGGGCTCTGACTCGCGGGAATGGGGCCCCTCACCCACCCGTTCCGCCGTCCAGTGTTGCCGCCGCGGTTCGCAGCCGCAGCAGTACCCGCAACTCCAGCGCGCGGTCCGGGGAGCGCCAGCTTTCGCCGAGGATGCCGTCCAGCGTCGACAGCCGCTGGTAGAGCGTGTTCACGTGGACGGCGAGAGCGTCCGCCGTGGCGCGGGCGCGGCCCCCGTGGGCGAGATAGGCGTGCAGTGTGTCGAGCAGAGGCACCTTGCGACGGGCCTCCTCCGCCAGTACGGGACCGAGCAGTTGACGGAACCGCGCCTCCAGATCCGCCCGGCCCGTATGGTCCAGCAGAATCCGGTAGAGGCCGAGCTGCGCCGCCGTTGACGCCTGTCCGTACCGTTCCAGCGCCTGGAGGGCCTCCAGCGTCCGGCGCGCCTCCACGAAACTGCGGGCCAGCTCGGCGCCGCCGCGGGCCGGTCCCGCGATACCGGCGGTGGGCACGTCCGGACCCCCCGGCCAGCTCTGCTGAAGGCGCTCGGGGGCGTCGGCGGGAGCGACCACGACCAGCCGGGTGCCGTGTTCGGCCATCACGGTCCCCTCGGGCCACTCCATCCGCTCGACCCGGGCACGGGCCGAGGCCGGGTCGGCCACCAGCACCGCGTACGACGCGGTCGCGTCGAGACCCGCCAGCCGCATGTCCTGCGGACGCCCCGAGGACGTGGTCAGCAGATCCAGCAGGAGTACGTCACGGGTGCGCCGGGTGGCCTCGGCGACCGCCCGCTCGGCGACCAGCGCGAGCGCCAGTGCCGGGGCCGCCCGTTCGAGGAGCAGCGGATCGTCCGGCGCGGCGGCCCCCGTCAGGACCAGCGCTCCGAATGTCCGCTCACCGGCCACGACCGGCCGTACCGCCCGTCCCGCGCCCTCCTCCGGCACCGGGGGCGATGTCACGAAGCGGACCTCGCCCCGGGCGATGGCGCGGATCTCGCGCAGCAGGTCCTCCACCCCGCCGCCGCGCAGCACCACCCGGGTGAGCCGCTGGTCCCAGCGGAGCGTCTGTTCCAACTCGGCGGAACGCCGGGCGAGGTGGGCGTTGGTCGCGTTCAGGTCGGTGACCGCCCGGGCGTTCTCGATGGCGATGGCGGCGTGCGCGGCCAGCGCGCTCAGCAGGGTCACATCGTGTTCGCCGAAGTCGCGCCGCTGCCGCTTCGCGGCGAACAGCGCCCCCAGCACCCGGCCCCGCAGCCGCAGCGGAACCCCCAGCAGACCGCGCATGTTCTCGGCGACCGCCGCGGCGTCCGCCGGCCCGTCGTGCCGGAACCGGGGATCGGTCCGGTAGTCGGCCGTCCAGCGGGGTGCGGCGCGCTCCAGGACCTCACCCGCCAGCCCCCGCGACAGCGGCACCGCGAGACCCACCAGCTCGGGGGTGAGCGCGCCGCTGGTGACCTTGAGCCGCAGCACGCCGTCCTCCACCAGCCCGAGATAGGCCAGGTCCGTGCCGAGCAGCCGCCGGGCCTGGTCCACGATCTCCGGCAGCAGCTCGTCCGGCGCGCTGAGCGCCGCCAGCCGGATCGCGATGTCGTTGAGCGCGCTCAGCTCGGCCGCCCGCTGCGTCTGCTGGTGCAGCAGCTCCTTCAGCCGCAGCGCGCTCGCGGTCTCCCGGTCCGCCGTGCCGGAGTCCAGGGACCGCGCCAGCTCCGCTCCGTGCCGCAGCAGCTCCTCGGCGGACGCGTCGCGCAGCAGCAGTTCCAGCCAGGATTCGCCCGTCGTGTCCGTCACGCGTTGTGCCCACTGCCCGTCGTGTCCGTCATGCGCCGTGCCCGGCCGCACCGGCGCGCCGTACGTGTGGCCGGCCAAACGCGTGCCGGCCGTGTCCGTGCCCGGCCGTACCCGCGCCCCCGCTGCCCGGCCGGCCCGCCGTCCGGGCCCCGCACCGTCCGTGTCCTCCCGACGAGTCTTCGCCCACATGGACGCTTCCGCCATCGGAACGGGGCAATGGTAGGCACTCCGTCCATTGAGCGGGCAAGCCGATCATCCGTAGTGTCGTCGGTATGCGCGACGAGGCGTGGCCCCAAGAACTGGCCGACGAACTGAACCGGCGGCTGCCCCCCGGCCGCGTCATCACCGACCCGGACTCGACCCGGAGCTATGCCCACGACGAGGCGGAGTGGGCCCCCTGCGGCCTGCCGGCCGTCGTGGTGCGGCCCCGGACCGCCGAGGAGGTCCAGGACGTCGTCCTGGCGTGCCTGCGGCACGGCGTCCCGCTGATCCCCCGGGGCGCCGGCACCGGACTGTCCGGCGGGGCGAACGCCGTCGACGGCTGTGTGGTGCTGTCCACCGAGGCGATGACCGCGATCACCGAGATCAACGCCCTCGAACGGCTCGCCGTCGTCGAACCGGGCGTGGTCAACGAGGATCTCCGTTCCGCCTGCGCCGAGCACGGCCTCTGGTACCCGCCCGACCCCGCCAGCGCCCGCTGGTCCACGATCGGCGGCAACGTCGCCACCAACGCGGGCGGACTGTGCTGCGTCAAGTACGGAGTCACCCGCGACTACGTCCTCGGCCTCCAGTTCGTCACCGGCACCGGAGAGCTGGTGCGGGTGGGACGCCGGACCGCCAAGGGCGTCGCCGGGTACGACCTGACCTCCCTGCTCGTCGGCTCCGAAGGCACTCTCGGCGTCATCACCGAGATCACCGTCCGGCTGCGCCCGCGCCGCGACCCCGAGCACACCGTCGCCGGGCACTTCGCGTCCGTCGTGGACGCGGGCCGCGCCGTCGCCGCCGTGGCGGAGGCGGGCGTCACCCCCTCGGCGCTCGAACTCATCGACCGGCACTGCCTCGCGGCCGTCGACCGGTGGAAGCACATGGGCCTGTCGACCGAGGCCGAGGTGGTCCTGCTGGGCCGCTCCGACGCCCCCGGGCCGGCCGGGGAAGCCGAGGCGGACACGATGCTCGCCTGCTTCGAACGCGCCGGCGCCACCTACGCGGTCCGCTCCACCGACCAGCACGAGGCGGAGGCCCTGTTCGAGGCGCGGCGGCTGGCCTACCCGGCGCTGGAGCGGCTCGGCCCGGTCCTCACGGAGGACATCTGCGTCCCCAAGGCCGCCGTCCCCGAGATGCTCGGACGCATCGACGCGATCGCCGCCCGGCACGACACCCTCATCGCCAACATCGCCCACGCCGGCGACGGCAACCTCCACCCGCTGCTGATCACCCCGCCCGGCGACGACGCGGCCCGGGCCCGCGCCCAGGCCGCGTTCACCGAGATCATCGCCGAGGCCCTCGCCCTCGGCGGCACCGTGACCGGCGAGCACGGGGTGGGACTGCTCAAGCGCGACGGTCTGCGCGACGAACTGGGGCCCGCCGTCCTCGCCCTCAACCACGCGGTCAAGGACGCCCTCGACCCGCGCCACATCCTCAACCCCGGCAAAGTCGTGTCGTACTCGCGGAAGGACTCCTGAGCATGGACCCCGCCCTCGCGGTGGACCTCGGGGAAGGCCGGTCGGTCACGGGCATCCGCGAGGACGGTGTCGCCGTCTTCCGGGGCATTCCGTACGCCGAGGCGCCCACGGGGGCCGGGCGCTTCGCCGAACCGCGCCCCGCCGCCTGGACGGGCGTACGCGACGCCCGCGCCTTCGGTCCCACCGCGCCCCAGCCCGCCACGGACGTGCCCGGCCTGCCCGACCTGTCCGTCGTCGTCGGCCCGGGGTGGGTGCGCGGCGAGGACTACCTCACGGTCGACGTGTGGACGCCCGACCCCGAAGCCAGCCCCGGCGCCGGGGCGCTGCCGGTCATGGTGTTCGTGCACGGCGGCTCCTTCGTCGGCGGCGCGGGCCGTACGACCGGTTACGACGGGACCTCGTTCGCCCGCGACGGCGTCGTCCTCGTCACCCTCAACTACCGCGTCGGCATACCCGGGTTCCTGCGGCTGCCGGGCGCCCCGGACAACCGCGGCCTGCGCGACCAGATCTGCGCCCTGCGGTGGGTACGGGACCACATCGCCCGGTTCGGCGGCGACCCCGCCAACGTCACCGTCTTCGGCGAGTCGGCGGGCGCCCTCAGCGTCGGCGCCCTGCTCGCCGCGGCGCCCGCCGGGCTGTTCCGCCGGGCGATCAGCCAGAGCGGCGGCGCCTCGCACGCCTTCACCCCGGCACAGGCGGACCGCGTCACCGCCGCCGTCGCCGAACTCCTCGGCGTCCCGGCCACCGTGGACGCCTTCGCCGCGATCCCCGACGAGGCCCTCGTCCAGGCGGTGATCCAGGTGTCCGGCGCCGACGTGGACCTGACCGTCGACGGAGTCCGCGACCCCCTGATGGGCCTCAGCAAGCTCGGTCCGGTGGTGGACGGCGACCTGCTCACCGAGCAGCCGGTCGACGCCGTCCGCAAGGGCGCCGCCGACGGTGTCGACCTCCTGGTCGGCTCCAACCGCGACGAGATGAACCTCTACCTCGTCGCGCTGCCCGCCCCGCCCGTCACCGAAGAGGCACTGCGCGCGGTCGCCTCCGGGCTGCACCCCGACCCGGACGCGCTCGTCGCCGCCTACCGCGAGGCGGGCCGGGGCGAGAGCCCCGACGAGGTCCACTCGGCGATCGGCACTGACTACATGTTCGCGGTGCCCACCGCCCGCCTCGCCGAGGCGCACGCCGGCCGGCCGGCCGCCACCTGGCGCTACGAGTTCACCTGGCCCTCACCCGCCGCCGACGGCCGTATGGGAGCCTGCCACGGCCTCGAACTGCCCTTTGTGTTCGACATCGTGGGCCGAATCGACACCGGCGCCTTCGGTATCCCCTCGGACGTCCCGGCGGTCCGCGAGCTGGCCCGGGACACGCACGCGGCCTGGGTCGCGTTCGCCCGCGACGGCGACCCCGGCTGGCCCCGGTTCACCGCCGACGAACCGGCCGTGCGGCGCATCGACACCGAGTGGACCCTCACGCACACCGCGGACGGCCCGGAGCGGTCCCTCTGGCACAACATCCGCTGACCCGCCCGCCCAAGGCGCGGCCGTCATCCCGCGCGCGGACCGTACCGCGACCAGGGCGCCGGCGTCACCGACCGCGTCACGGAGTCGGCGCCGGACGGCGGGACGGCTGGTGGCCGGCCCCCGCCGAGGGCGAGCACCGCCGGCCCCGGAGGCTTCGAGCCCGCCCCGGACGCGGGCTCTCGGGCCTCACCAGAGACCCTCTCCCGGGCCTCGGACCAGCACCGTGCCCGCCATGGTCGTCGCCACCAGCACGACGACCGCCAGGGCGTGGAACCGCACCCCCCGCTCCACCGAGCGGTGTTCGGCCACACGGTCCAGTGTGAACTCGGCCGGATCGGCGGACGTGCAGTGGACCGTGACATCACGGCCGTACGCGCCGGCGGGGTCCGGCAGGCGCGACGCGCAGTACGCCGTGACGGCCGTGCCCGCACCGGTGGTGAACGACACGACCGGGGTGACGGTGGTCGAGGTGTGGCCCTCGTCGTCGACGCTGACATCTCTCAGGACCGCGACGACCCGTCCCCGCGCGGTCTCCATCGCGGCCAGTCGCTCGACGCGGCGGTTCTTGGCGCGTACAGCCCCGGGCAGCTGAACGGCGCTGGAGACCGCCCACGCCCCGCCGAGGCCGATCAGCGCCCACGGCCACCCCCAGCCGGCCGCCGCGAGGGCCACCAGCCCGACGTAGACCAGGAAGACCGCGAAACCGGGCCAGCCCAGCCCACGACCGGGCTTCTCCGGTGTGTCGGAGAACCGGAGGGCGTGCGGTCTGCCTCGCGGATGGCTGACCCCGATCTCCCGGCCCTCCCACGCGCAGGTGATGACCGTGTCGCCCCGCTCCCCGTCGTTCGTCACGATGACCTCCCGCCCGGAGGCCGGGTCGCGGTAGGAGACGACCACCGATATCCCGCCCTTCCGGGACCCGCCGTGCCGGGGCTCCCGCACCCGCTGGACGCGCCCTGTGAGCCGGACCGTCCGCTGCGCCCTGGTCACTCCGGCCAGCGACATGCCGTACCCGACCAGGGCCACCGCACCCCACACCGCGCACCACAGCACCAGGAACCCGTCCCACCCCATGCCCCCTCCTCCTGCCGGTCCCGTCAACTGCCGTTACGCCGCAGCACTTTGCCCTGCCCGTCCGCCTCCAGCGTTCCCGCTCCCCCGCCCCCGCCGCCGGTGACCACGACCCTGAGCGTGAGCGAGCCGGCGACGCCGTCGACGGTGAGCTGCCAGCTCCGCGGGGACCCGACGCCGAGGGTGGTCCTGGCCTCCTCGACCAGACCGGGGACCCGTTCGAAGGGCAGCGACCTCGGGTCGAAGGCGGGGCTCTGCACGCCGCCGGGCGAGAAGACGACCGTCAGCAGGCGGTCCTGCACGACGACGGTGAGCGCCCGACGCCGGTCCGCCCCCTGCATCAACGACTCGACGGCCCTGCGCAGTTCGCCCTCGTCGAGCAGCGACTGGCCGGGCCCCAAGGTGACCGTGCCCGTCCCCGACGTCACCGTGGTCGTGGACGACGAGGAGGACACGGACGGCTTGGGGGCGCTGCTGTCACCCTCGTGGGAGTCGAACAGGTCGGCACGGAACAGCAGGAGGACGGCGGCGGTGCCGAGCAGCAGCCCGAGGAGAGCGAGGAAGGCGCTGAAACAACCCCCCGGTGTCTCGCGCTTCAGGGCCGGACCGGGCGCCGAGTCCACCCGGGCCACGGCCGCCCGCTCCTCCCACCGCGGTGTCGGCCGCTTCACGATCCGCGTCTTCCACGGCCGGTCCGGTGGATACTCCACCACCACGATCCCGCGCGGCCGGTAGCCGGGCAGCTCGACGAGGTTGATGTCCTGCCGTATCTCGACACGGAACGCGGGCGCGCCGTCCGGCGCGACCGACAGCTCGAACCGCACCGGCACGTCGCCGGTCTCACCGCCGACGGCCTCCAGGCTCTCGATCACCGCGAGCGCCGTGCGCGGCACGACAGCCGCCTCCTGGAGACGGCGCGGCAGCGTGGCGAGGAAGAAGACAACGCCGTAGACCGCGGGCAGAACCAGCCCCGTGACGATCAGCGGAGCCCTCTCGACGACACAGCCACCGATGAAGGCGGTCAGGGACGCCCCGATCACCCCACCCGTCAGGAACCCCAGAGCGAGACCGGCAGGCCCCTTGTGCGTGGGCGGCGCGCTCGCGGCGATCGTCATATGGCCGATTGTGCACAGCATGGGTAGCGGCCGACAGACCTGTGGACGGGCTACCTCCACGGCTCCCGCGGAGAACGCGTTACGGGCGGCCGGGCGGACTCCGCGTACCGCGGTCTGCACGGTGCCGACCGAGGGCGCCCCGTCGCGTACGCAGGTCGAGCGTCGGATCCGGTCCGGCCGCGCCGACCTCTTTTGTCGCCGACTCCGGGTGAGGCAACGGGGTGTTGACCGGCTCGCGTCTCTCCTTCCGACCGAGCCGGTCGCCGGACCTTGGGGGAAGACATGGTGGTACGCACGACACCGGTGACCGCGACGGCCGTCGCTCTCACCGCGGCCCCGTAGGGCCTCTCGCGCGCCGAGCACGCCAGTTGCCGCCGGACTGCCCTGCCGGCCACCGTTCGGCCCCCGCTGAATCCGCGGGGGTCCTGCCGTACCCCATTGTTCGGCCCAGCCGCCCCGCGAGGAACCGCACACTGCCGCAGCGGCGTCTTCGACGGAATGAGTCCACATCTGCCCTGGCGCCGGACAGAGCGGCGCGGCTTGCGGCTTCGGCCCATCGGCCTCGTCCTGGTACTGGCCTTTGCCACCGCACTGCTGGTCGCGTCCGGAGTGTTCTACACCGCCTGGGAGCTGTTGGGGGTAAACAGGGTCAAACAGGAACGGCGCATCGATTCCCAGACTCTCTTCGACATGGTGAAGCTAGCCTTCGGTGTGGTCGCCGGGTCCGGTGCCCTTGTCGCTTTGATCGTCGCCTACCGACGCCAGCGCGTGGACGAGGACGGTGCGCTGCGAGATGCCACCCGCCTGCACACCGAGCGATTTACCACCGCCGTGTCTCAACTGGGAGATGAATCCGCCGCCGTACGCCTCGGCGGCATCCATTCCCTGGCCGGACTCGCCGATGACGCCCCCACCCAAGCCCTCCGCCAGACCGCCATCGACGTTCTGTGCGCCTACCTTCGACTCCCGTACACCCCGGAGGCCGACCTTTCCCCTAATGACCCGGACGCACGTCACGTCTACCTCGCCTTGCGCGAAGTCCGACACACCGTCATCCGCCTCATCCGTGACCACCTACGGCTCCCCCTCGGCCACCCCCACGCGTGGCAGGGACACGACTTCGACTTCACCGGTGTCACCTTCGACGGCGGTGACTTCGCCCTGGCAGTGTTCTCCGGCGGTACGGTCAGCTTCAGCGGCGCGACGTTCTCCGGCGGTACGGTCAGCTTCAGCGGCGCGACGTTCTCCGGTGGCACGGTCGATTTCAGCAGCGCGGAGTTCTCCCCCGGCACGGTCAGCTTCAGCGGCTCGGTGTTCTCAGGGGGCAGGGTCTACTTCAGGCATGCGCTGTTCTCAGGGGGCAGGGTCGACTTCAGCCGTACGGAGTTCTCCAACGGTAGGGTCAGCTTCAATCAAGCGGAGTTCTCCGGCGTCGAGCTGGACTACAGCTATGCGAATTTCTCCGGCAGCACGGTCGAATTCCATCGTGTGGGATTCTCCAGCGGTAGGGTTGATTTTATTGGTGCGGAGTTCTCCGACGGTGCGGTCGAATTCAACCGCGTGATGTTCTCCGGCAGTGAGGTCGGATTTAGCCGTGCGATCTTCTCCGGTGGATCGACCAGCTTTAATCGAGTCGAGTTCTCTGGCGGAGTGGTTGAATTCGGCGACGCAGTATTCTCTGGCGGCTGGGTGCAGTTCGACGGTGCAATATTCTCCGGCAGCAGAGTGGAATTCAACCGTATTGAGCTCTCCGGCGGCAGGGTCGGCTTCGGTAATGCGGTCTTCTCGGGCGGTGAAGTCAGCTTCAATAGTGCCGAGTTCTCCGGTGGCACGGTCGAATTCAACGAGGCGCTGTTCTCCGGCGGCACGGTCGAATTCATACGTGCGAAGTTCTCCGGCAGCAGGGTCAACTTCACTGGCGCGGTTTTCTCCGGCGGTGTGGTCGACTTCAGCGGGGCGTTCGGTGCCGCACCGAACGAGTTGGTACAGGCTTCCCTTTCCGCACCAGTGGGAGTCATCCTGTCTGCTGCATGGCTGCCCACCGGACCGTGAAATGGATGGGGATTCCCGCACGGTGACCATTACAGCTCAGAACGATCCTGGGGAGGGGTTTCGTCATCCCCTCCCCAGGTAGACCCGACCCGGATCACCACCGAGACCGCCGAGGAACGCGAGGCCGGTTGCCGCCCGGTTCAGCAGCCATTCCTGCCCCGGATGCCTGTGCGCGCCCCGTCGCGTACGCCGGTCGTGCGGGTCACCGGAGGGCGCCGGGTTCACCTCTACTCGCCCTCCGGGCAAGGCGATTTGCTCGGTCAGCAGGAATATGGTCGGCCATATTCGGACTTAGAGGGCGCTCTCCGTCTGTAGCGGTACTTCCACCGTTCTGGGGTGCCCGCCGAAGAGGGAGTAACCCATGTCGATGCGCAGGACATACGCGCTGCTGGTAGCCGGGACGGCAGTGCTGGCCACACTCGCCACCATCACCCCGTCCACCGCGGCGCCGAGCTGCGAAGCCAGGGCCATCTGTCTGTGGACCGAGCAGAACGGAGGCGGCCAGCTCAAGGTCTGGCGCGGCGGCTACCTGGATCTCCCGTCGAATTTCCACCACCACGTGTACTCCTTCCGGGCCAACCGCAGTGGTGCCTTCATCAATTACCACGACGGCACCAAGCAGTGCCGGACCGTCAGTGCCGGAAACTTCGCCGATAACTACAACAAGGGGGCGGCCTTCGGTAAGACGATGGACGCCATCGGGGACAACTGCTGACGCTGCTTTCCGTACGCGCGGAGGATGGGCAGCCGGGCCGTCGTTCGCGGTGAAGGGAGGCGCGGAAGCGTGTTCGCGCTGCGGGTGCGGCGCGAACACGCTTCCCCGTATCCGCGATGGGGGCGCGCCCGGCACCGCCGGAGGCTCAGGGCGCATCAGTGCCCGCGCCGAGCCCATGTGCCCCTCAGCGCGCCCCGGCGGCCCCTCCGGGGACATGAAGAAGGCGAGGCCCGAAGACCCCGCCCGCCACCAGTGAACCCCCGGCTCAGGGCCACACCAGACAGTAGGGCTGATGCCCCGCCTCGTGCAGCCGGTGGCTGAAGTCCTGCCACTCGTGCAGCAGTTGGTACACGTTGTACGCGTCCCTCGGCCCGCCCCGGTCCGGCACCGTCGACCAGATGAAGGCCGCGGCGCCCACCGATTCCTCGCCTATGTCGCGCAGCGGGTCCACGACCGTCATGGGGAGGCGCACGACCGCGTAATCCGGGTGGAGGACGACGAGTTCGAGCGGGGGGACCTTGTGCAGGGGCATGCCCTGTATGCCCGTCAGGACCATCGCGGCTATCGTCTCCGGCTTGATCTTGGAGAACATCCCGCCCATGCCCAGCTCATCGCCGCCCAGTTCCTCCGGACGCATGGAGATGGGGACGCGGGCCGCCGTGGCCCCGTTGGGCGCGCCGAAGTACTTGTAGGTCACCCCCACCCGGCCACCACTCCTGATTCCCGGAATCCGTGTTCCCGGAAGCTGTTCCTCGGCCGCGCGGGCTTCGCCGGTCTGGCCGCCACCGCGTCTTTCGCCCGTACCGCGCATCTCGCCGGGCTCGCGCCGCTCGCGGGAGTCACGCGCCTCGCGGTCCCGGTGCTCGCGGCGCCGGTGTTTCCCCCGGGCAGGCTCCGGACCCAGGTCGTCGGTCCCCTCGCCCACTCCGCCACCGCGATGCATATCTCCACCCGACCACTCGCAGCCCCGGCCGCGCAACCCGATCATCGTGACAGTGACCTCCCCCACGAACGTCCGGTGAAACACCAGTCCGCGGATCCGTCCGAGCCTCTGACACCATGGATTGCGTGAGCTTCCCCTATGACGCCCCAGTTTCGCAGACACTCTTTGACCGTGCCGCCCTCGTGACGCCCGGCGGCGTGAACTCTCCCGTCCGCGCGTTCAACGCGGTGGGCGGTACGCCCCGGTTCATGGTGTCCGGTAACGGTCCATACCTCATCGATGCGGACGGTCGCGAATATGTCGACCTCGTATGTTCTTGGGGTCCGATGATTCTCGGACATTCCCGCCCGGAAGTGATCGAGGCCGTCCAGGCCGCGGTCGCCCGCGGTACGTCCTTCGGCACGCCGGGTGAGGGGGAGGTCGCGCTCGCCGAGGAGATGGTGGCGCGGATCGCGCCACTCGACCAGGTGCGGCTCGTGTCGTCCGGGACCGAGGCCACCATGTCCGCCATCCGGCTGGCCCGCGGCTTCACCGGCCGGGCCAAGATCGTGAAGTTCGCCGGCTGCTACCACGGCCATGTCGACGCGCTGCTCGCCGCCGCCGGGTCCGGGGTCGCCACGTTCGGGCTGCCCGACACGCCCGGTGTGACCGGTGCCCAGGCGGGGGACACCATCGTCCTGCCGTACAACGACATCGAAGCGGTACGCGCCGCCTTCGCCGCGAACCCGGGCGAGATCGCCTGCGTGATCACCGAGGCGTCGCCGGGCAACATGGGGGTCGTACCGCCGAGGGACGGGTTCAACGCCGGGCTCAAGGAGATCTGCGCCGCCGCCGGCGCGCTCTACATCTCCGACGAGGTGATGACCGGTTTCCGTACCTCGAAGGCCGGCTGGTACGGGGTCGACGGCGTCGAGCCCGACCTGATGACCTTCGGCAAGGTGATGGGGGGCGGCTTCCCGGCCGCCGCGTTCGGCGGTCGTGCCGACGTGATGGGCCGGCTCGCGCCGGTCGGCCCCGTCTACCAGGCCGGCACGCTCTCCGGCAACCCGGTCGCGACCGCCGCTGGCCTCGCGCAGCTGCGGCTGCTCGACGACGCGGCGTACGCCACGGTCGACGCCGTCTCGCGCGAGATCCAGGGGCTGGTGACGGAGGCGCTCGCCAAGGAGGGCGTGGCACACCGTGTCCAGACGGCGAGCAACATGTTCTCCGTCTTCTTCACGGCCGACGAGGTACGCGACTACGACGACGCCAAGAAGCAGCAGTCCTTCCGCTTCACCCCCTTCTTCCACTCGATGCTCTCCGACGGCGTCTACCTGCCGCCGTCGTCCTTCGAGTCCTGGTTCGTCTCCACCGCGCACGACGAGCGCGCGGTCGAGCGGATCGCCGCCGCCCTGCCCGCCGCCGCCCGCGCCGCGGCCCAAGCCATCGAGCCGGAGAACGCCGCATGAGTGCCACCAGTGCCCAGAGCGAGATGACCGTCGTCCATCTGATGCGCCACGGTGAGGTGCACAATCCCGACGGCGTGCTGTACGGCAGGCGCCCCGACTTCCACCTCTCCGAGCTGGGGGTGCGGATGGCCGACCGGGTCGCCGAGCACCTCGCTGGCCGTGACATCACCCATGTCGTGGCCTCCCCGCTGGAGCGCGCCCAGGAGACGGCCGCCCCCATCGCCAAGGCCCACGGGCTGACCCTGGACACCGACGACCGGCTGATCGAGGCCGCGAACGTCTTCGAGGGCAAGACCTTCGGCGTCGGTGACGGCGCGCTGCGCAGGCCCGCCAACTGGAAGTACCTCACCAACCCGTTCCGGCCGTCCTGGGGCGAGCCGTACATCGATCAGGTCGTACGGATGATGGGCGCGCTGACCGCCGCCCGCGACGCGGCCCGGGGGCACGAGGCGGTCTGCGTCAGCCACCAGCTGCCGATCTGGATCGTGCGGAGCTTCGTCGAGCGGCGCCGGCTGTGGCACGACCCGAGGCGGCGGCAGTGCTCGCTCGCGTCCCTGACCAGCGTCACCTACCGGGGCAACAAGATCGTCTCCGTCGGTTACTCCGAGCCGGCCCGCGACCTGGTGCCCGCTCACCTCCTGCCGGGCGCGCGGCCCGTGAAGGGCGGGGCCAAAGCCTTCGGGGCGTGACCCTCCGCGCCGGGCGGCATCGCGTGCGCCGTCTCCGTCAGCAGGCGTGCCCCGGTTCCGTCGGCGCGGGCGCGCCCCGTCTCCGTCGGCAGGTGCGACCGCCGCCCTCAGCAGGCGCGACCGCCGCCGTCGCGACGGTCTGTCAGCACGTCAGCAGGCCCGAGTGACCACTTCTGTCATATCGCGATGATTTTTGTCACAGCTGTCGTTACCTCAGCAAAAGTGTGACTAATGCTGGAACCTCCGCGTTCGCTACGCCATCTCATGTATTGCCGTTTGTAAGACTTTATGAACGGCGTACGTGTAAGCGAGCGCGAAGGAACGGTATGCGCGACATCAGCCGAAGGAGTCTGCTCGGAGCGGGAATCGGGGCGGCGGCGGCCGGGATCGCCGGCTGCTCCACCGGAGGGAGCGAGCCGGGCCGGCCCGACGCCGCGAAGGGCGGCAGCGGAAGCCCGACATCCGGAACGGGTTCCACGGGCAAGGACGGCCGTCTCATCGGTGACGGTTCCACCTCCGACACCGGAAAGCAGCCGCACCAGCCGGCCGCGCCGGTCCGGCTGGAGCCGGGGCAGACCCCGCCGCAGTTCGTGATCTTCTCCTGGGACGGCGCGGGCGAGGTCGGAAACGGCCTCTTCCCGCGCTTCCTGGAACTCGCCAAGGAGCACGACGCGGCGATGACCTTCTTCCTCTCCGGCCTGTATCTCCTGCCGGAGTCGAAGAAGACCCTCTACCGCCCGCCCAACAACCCCGTCGGCGCGTCCGACATCGGGTATCTCACCGACGCGCACATCAAGGACACCCTCAAGAACGTCCGGCAGGCGTGGCTGGACGGCCACGAGATCGGCACGCACTTCAACGGCCACTTCTGCGGTGGCTCCGGCACGGTCGCCAACTGGACCCCCGACCAGTGGCGCAGCGAGATCGACCAGGCCGTCTCCTTCGTCACCGAGTGGCGTACGAACACGGGCTGGACGGACCTCGACCCGCTGCCCTTCGACTACCGCAAGGAACTGACCGGCGGCCGCACGCCCTGTCTGCTCGGCCAGGAGAACCTGCTGCCGACGGCGAAGAAGCTGGGCTGGCGCTACGACGCCAGCTCCTCCGGCGGCACCCAGATCTGGCCGGCCAAGCTGAACGGCGTCTGGAACCTTCCGCTCCAGGCGGTGCCCTTCCCCGGCCACAGCTTCGAAGTCCTCTCCATGGACTACAACATGCTCGCCAACCAGTCGAAGAACTCGACCAACGGCATGACCTCGCGGTACGCGGAGTGGCGCGAGCAGGCCGCCGGGTCCTACCTGGCCGGTTTCGAGCGGGCGTACGAGTCGAACCGCGCCCCGTTCTTCATCGGCAACCACTTCGAGCAGTGGAACGGCGGGATCTACATGGACGCCGTCGAGGAGGCGCTGAAGAAGATCGCGGGCAAGAAGGACGTACGGCTGGTGTCGTTCCGCCAGTTCACCGACTGGCTCGACGCCCAGGACCCGGCCGTGCTGGAGAAGCTCCGCACGCTGAACCCCGGGCAGGCCCCCGACGGCGGCTGGAACTCCTTCTTCAAGGCCGCCTGATCGCTGCCCGACCGCCGCCCGACCGGGGCCCGGCCCCGGTCGGGCCCCGGCCCGGCCACGCCCCCGACCACCGTCTTTCCGCTTCTCACGGCGGGACCAGGGGGGTGCGCAAGATCCGCGAAACGCCCATGCGAAACTTTTCACATGAACTCAGGTCGCGCCCCCCGACGCAGCCCCGGCCGCCGTCCTCGCGCCATCCTGCCGGTCACGGCCGTCGTCGCGGCGCTGACGCTCTCGGCGTGCACGAGCGGCGGTAAGTCCGGGGGCGGCGGCGACACCAACTTCGTGACGAACGCCGGCGGCATCTCCACCGCCGCTGTCGCCGACCGCCGGCCGGTCAACAAGATCGCGGGCGAGACCCTCGAAGGCGAGCAGCTCGACGTGGCCGACCTCAAGGGCAAGGTCGTCGTGCTGAACGTCTGGGGTTCGTGGTGCCCGCCCTGCCGCGCCGAGGCCCCGCACTTCGCGAAGGTCGCCAAGGAGACCGAGTCGAAGGGCGTGGCCTTCGTCGGGATCAACACCCGGGACCCGAACAAGGGCCCGGCGGTCGCCTTCGAAGAGGACTACGGCGTCGAGTACCCGAGCCTGTACGACCCGACGGGCAAGCTGATCGTGAACGGCTTCCCCAAGGGCAGCCTCAACCCGCAGTCCATCCCCTCCACGATCGTCCTGGACCGGCAGGGGAAGATCGCGGCCCGCTCGTTGATGGCGCTCAACGAGGAGAAGCTGCGCAAGATGATCGACCCGCTGATCGCGGAGAAGTGATGCGGCCGGTACGGCCCGTACGCCCGGTCCGGCGCACGCGGCGCGGGTGCGCGCCGCGCCCGGGGTGTCCGGCGTGAACGAGACGGTCTACAGCGGAGCGCTCGCGCTCGCGCTCCCGATCGCGGTGCTGGGCGGGCTCGTCTCGTTCTTCTCGCCGTGCGTCCTGCCGCTCGTGCCGGGCTACCTCTCGTACGTCACCGGAGTCAGCGGCACCGATCTCGCGGACGCCAGGCGCGGCCGGATGGTCGTGGGCGCCACGCTGTTCGTGGTGGGCTTCACGGCGGTCTTCGTGTCGGGCGGCGCGCTCTTCGGCTACTTCGGCGCCACCCTCATGGAGTACCAGGGGATCATCTCCAAGGTGCTCGGCGCGCTGATGATCCTCATGGGGTTGTTCTTCATGGGGCTCATGCCCTGGTTCACCCAGCGCGAATTCCGCTTCCACAAGCGCCCGGTGGGCGGCCTCGCCGGCGCCCCCCTGCTCGGGGTGATGTTCGGGGTGGGCTGGACGCCCTGTCTCGGCCCCACCCTCACCTCCGTCAACACCCTGGCGCTCAGCGAGGCGGACGCCGGCCGGGGCGCGATACTGATGGTCGCGTACTGCCTCGGCCTCGGCCTGCCGTTCGTGCTCGCCGCGGTGGCGTTCCGCAAGGCCCTGGGGGCCTTCGGCTGGGTCAAGCGCCATTACACCTGGGTCATGCGTATCGGCGGCGGAATGATGATCGCGACCGGCCTGCTGCTGCTCACCGGCGCGTGGGACGGCATCGTGCAGCAGATGCAGACCTGGTCGAACGGCTTCACGGTAGGGATCTAGTTCCATGAGCAAGGCTTCGACGAGCGACACCGGGCACGAGGGCACGGCGGGTACGGCGGGTACGGACCCGACACCCGACGCCACCGGCCCCGGCCCCGACGGCACCGCCGGGTCCGCCGCCCGCGACGCGCAGGACGCCCGCGACGCGCAGGACGCCCGCGACGCGCAGGACGCCCGCGACGCGCAGGACGCCCGCGACGCGCAGGACTCCCGCGACCTCGGCGACGCCGGGTCCCGGCTCTCCACCGCCCCCCGCGAGGAGCGCGAGGAGACCGCCATCGGCGGCCCCACCCTCGGGGTCGTCGGCTGGATCCGCTGGTTCTGGCGGCAGCTCACCTCCATGCGCGTGGCGCTGATCCTGCTCTTCCTGCTCTCCCTCGGCGCCATCCCCGGGTCCCTGATCCCGCAGAGCAGCGTCGACGAGCTGAAGGTCCAGGACTTCAAGGACCAGCACCAGACGCTCGCCCCGATCTACGACAAGCTCCAGCTGTTCCACGTCTACAGCTCGGTGTGGTTCTCCGCGATCTACATCCTGCTGTTCGTCTCCCTGGTCGGCTGCATCGTCCCGCGCACCTGGCAGTTCGTCGGCCAGCTGCGCGGCCGCCCGCCCGGCGCGCCCAAACGCCTCACCCGGCTGCCCGCGTACACCACATGGCGTACGACGGCGGAGCCCGAGGCCGCCCGTGAGGCGGCGCTCGCGATGCTCAGGAAGCGCCGCTACCGCGCCCACACCGTCGGTGACGCCGTGGCCGCCGAGAAGGGCTATCTCCGCGAGGCGGGGAACCTGATCTTCCACATCTCGCTGATCGTGCTGCTCGTCGCGTTCGCCAGCGGGCAGCTGTTCAAGTCCGAGGGCGGCAAGCTGATCGTCGAGGGCGACGGCTTCTCCAACACCCTCACCCAGTACGACGACTTCAAGTCGGGCTCCCTGTTCGACACGAACGACCTCGCGCCGTTCAGCTTCGGCCTGGACAAGTTCACCGGGACGTACGAGCGCAGCGGACCGCAGCTCGGGACCCCCCGGGTCTACCGGGCCGACGTCCACTACAGCGAGGGGCCCGGCGGTACGGAGAAGAAGACGTCCATCGAGGTCAACAAGCCCCTCGTGGTGGACGGCTCGAAGGTCTACCTGATCGGCCACGGGTACGCGCCCGTCGTCACCGTCAGGGACGGCCGGGGCAAGGTGGTCTTCAAGGGCGCGGTCCCGCTGCTGCCCATCGACAGCAACGTCTCCTCCACCGGCGCCATCAAGGTGATGGACGGCTACCGCGACAAGAACGGCAAGAAGGACCAGCTGGGCTTCGCCGCCTTCTTCGTGCCGACCTACGGCGGCGGCGAGGGCGGCGCCACCAGGATGTTCTCCCGGTTCCCCGCCCTCGACTTCCCGGTGCTCAACGTCGGCGCCTACCACGGCGACCTGGGCGTCGACGCCGGGCTGCCGCAGAACGTGTACCAGCTCAACACCCGCAAGATGAAGGCGTTCAAGGACTCCGAGGGCGAGGTACTGAAGAAGACCCTGCTGCCCGGCGACAAGCTCACGCTGCCGGACGGCGCCGGGTCCATCACCTTCGAGAAGGACGTCAAGGAGTGGGCCAGCTTCCAGATCTCGCACCAGCCGGGTGACGGCTGGGCGCTCGCCGGAGCCATCGCCGCCATCGTCGGTCTCGCCGGGTCCCTCTTCATCCAGCGCCGCCGGATCTGGGTCCGTACAGTGCGGGGCGCCGACGGCGTCACCGTCGTGGAGATGGCGGGACTCGGCCGCAGCGAGTCCGCCAAGCTCCCCGAGGAACTGGCCGATCTGGCCTACACCCTCAATTCAGAGGCGCCCACCGCGCCTGATTCCGCAGAAGAGAATGCCGGAGGGGCCGAGAAGTGAATCTCGCCGCCGCAGCCAATGAGAGCCTGGCGCACACCAGTAATGTGCTGATCTATTCGTCGATGGCCGTCTATCTGCTGGCCTTCTTCGCGCATATCGCCGAGTGGCTGTTCGGCAGCCGCTCCAAGACCGCCAGAACCGCCGCCGCGCTCACCGCCGACGCCAGGCCGGCCGCGGCGAGCACCGGGAAGGCCGGATCGGAGCGGAAGGGCGGTACGGCCGTCCTGGAGCGGCCGAAGATCATCACCCGCTCCGCGCCCGGCGCCCGCGACATCCCGGACGGCCCCGGCGCGGCCGGCGGTGACGAACAGGGCGATCTGTACGGCCGGATCGCCATCTCCCTCACCGTGCTCGCCTGGGCCATCGAGGCCGCCGGGGTGGTCACCCGCGCGCTGTCCGTGCAGCGGGCGCCCTGGGGCAACATGTACGAGTTCAACATCACCTTCTCCACGGTGGCCGTGAGCGTCTACCTCGCGTTCCTCCTGATGAAGAAGAAGGTCCGCTGGCTCGGCCTGCCGCTGGTCACCACGGTCCTGCTCGACCTCGGCCTCGCCGTCACGGTCCTCTACACCGACAGCGACCAGCTCGTCCCCGCGCTCCACTCGTACTGGCTGTGGATCCATGTCTCCACCGCGATCTTCTGCGGCGCCGTGTTCTACGTCGGCGCCGCCGCCACGGTCCTCTATCTCTTCCGTGAGCGGTACGAGTCGAAGCTCGCCGCAGGTCTCAAGCCCGGAGCCTTCGCCACCTCCGTCATGGAACGGCTGCCCGCCTCGGCGACCCTCGACAAGTTCGGCTACCGCGTCAACGCCGCGGTCTTCCCGCTCTGGACGTTCACCATCATCGCGGGCGCGATCTGGGCGGGCGACGCCTGGGGCCGCTACTGGGGCTGGGACCCCAAGGAGGTCTGGTCCTTCATCACCTGGGTCGCCTACGCCGCCTATCTGCACGCCCGGGCGACCGCCGGATGGAAGGGCCGCAAGGCCGCCTACCTGGCGCTGATCGCCTTCGGCTGCTGGCTGTTCAACTACTACGGCGTCAATATCTTCGTGACCGGCAAGCACTCGTACGCGGGCGTCTGACGCCACACGGGCCGCCGACGCACGGCACACGACGAAGGAGGGCGCCCCCGCACACGGCGGGGGCGCCCTCCTTCGTCACACGTCACGGTCGCCCGTCACGTCGTACGCGAACCTGCCGCCAGAACCTCGTCAGGACCCGGCGGCTTCAGGACTTCGGCGGGGTGTCGTCCGCGCTGCCGGTCCCCTTGCCCTTCTCGCGGCGCTCGATCTCCTCCTCGCGCCGGCGCAGGTCCGCTTCCCACCGCTCCAGATGCGAGGAGTCGTCGTCCGCCGAGCCGCCCTTCTCGTCCTTCAGCGACTTGAGGAACTCCGGGTTGTCGTCCGGCGCGACCCAGCCGCCCCGGCGCGCCGGTGTCGTGCGGTCGCGGCCGACGATCAGCCAGGAGATGGAGCCGACCAGCGGGAAGAGCAGCACCAGGATCGCCCAGATGGGTTTCGGGAGAAAGCGGATCTCCTTCTCATCGGTGGTGATGCAGTCGATGAAGGCGTAGATGCTGAGAGCCAGCGGCACCAGAAACATCAGCACCCGAAGCATGGAGGTCCCCCCTGCGCATGGAGATCGAGACCGGGTCACGGCCCCCCTGATACACCAAGAGTAGCGAGTGGCCGCCAGGACGTTGACCCGCAGGAGACGACGAGGTCCCCCGCGCGCCACCGTGCCGCCCCCGGAAGATCGCGCGGAGCGGGATGACACACTGGAGCGCATGGCTTACGACGATCTTCGCTCGCTCCTCCGGGCGCTGGAGCGCGACGGCGACCTCAAGCGCATCAAGGCCGAAGTCGACCCGTACCTGGAGGTCGGGGAGATCGTCGACCGGGTGAACAAGGCCGGTGGGCCCGCGCTCCTCTTCGAGAACGTACGGGGCTCCTCGATGCCCCTCGCGATGAACGTGTACGGCACGGACCGCCGGCTGCTCAAGGCGCTCGGGCTGACGTCGTACAGCGACATCAGCGACAAGATCGGCGGCCTGCTCAGGCCGGAGCTGCCGCAGGGCTTCATCGGGGTGCGCGAGGCGTTCGGCAAGCTCGGCTCCATGGCGCACGTACCGCCGAAGAAGATCAAGGACGCTCCGGTCCAGGAAGTGGTCCTCACCGGCGACGACGTCGACCTCGACCAGCTGCCGGCGCTGTTCACCTGGCCCGAGGACGGCGGGTCGTTCTTCAACCTGGGGCTGACGCACACCAAGCACCCCGAGACCGGCATCCGCAACCTCGGGCTCTACCGGCTCCAGCGCCACGACCGGCGCACCATCGGCATGCACTGGCAGATCCACAAGGACAGCGCGAACCACTACCAGGTGGCCGCCAGGCGCGGCGAGCGGCTGCCCGTCGCCATCGCGTTCGGCTGTCCGCCCGCCGTGACGTACTCCTCCACCGCGCCGCTGCCCGGCGACATCGACGAGTACCTCTTCGCGGGCTTCGTGCAGGGCCGGCGCATCGAGATGGTCGACTGCAAGACCGTGCCGCTCCAGGTCCCGGCCAACGCCGAGGTCGTCGTCGAGGGGTGGCTGGAGCCGGGGAAGACGCTGCCGGAGGGCCCGTTCGGGGACCACACCGGCTTCTACACCCCGCAGGAGGAGTTCCCCGCGCTCACCATCGACTGTGTGACGATGCGCAGGCGCCCGCTGCTCCAGTCGATCGTGGTCGGCCGGCCGCCGACCGAGGACGGGCCGCTGGGCCGGGCGACGGAACGGTTCTTCCTGCCGCTGCTGAAGATCATCGTGCCGGACATCGTGGACTACCACCTGCCCGAGTCCGGCGGATTCCACAACTGTGCGATCGTCTCGATCGACAAGAAGTACCCCAAGCACGCGCAGAAGGTGATGCACGCGATCTGGGGCGCGCACATGATGTCGCTGACCAAGCTGATCGTGGTCGTCGACGCGGACTGCGACGTCCACGATCTGCACGAGGTGTCCTGGCGGGCGCTCGGCAACACGGACTACGCGCGCGATCTCACCGTCGTGGAGGGGCCGGTCGACCATCTCGACCACTCCTCCTACCAGCAGTTCTGGGGCGGCAAGGCGGGCATCGACGCGACGCGCAAGCTCCCCGAGGAGGGGTACACACGGGACGGGGGCTGGCCGGAGATGGTCGAGTCCGACCCGGAGACGGCGGCGAAGGTCGACCGCCGGTGGAGGGAGTACGGGCTGTGACCAGCGCCGCCGCGGCAGTACCGCAGCCGCCGAGCCGGACCAGGGGCTTTCTGCGGCTGGTGATGATCGAGCACTCGGTCTTCGCCCTGCCGTTCGCCTATATCGCCGCGCTCACCGCGATGTTCCGCACGGAGGGGACCATCCTCTGGGGCCGGCTGCTGCTGGTCACGGTCGCCATGGTCGGGCTCCGTACGTTCGCGATGGCCTGCAACCGGATCATCGACCGCGAGATCGACGCCCGTAACCCGCGCACCGCCGGCCGTGAGCTGGTGACGGGCGCGGTGTCCGTGCGGTCCGCCTGGACCGGCGCGCTCGTCGCCCTCGTCGTCTTCCTGGGCGCCGCCGCCGCGCTCAACCCGCTGTGCCTGGCGCTGGCGCCCGTCGCGGTGGTCCCGATGGTGGTCTATCCGTACGGGAAGAGGTTCACGAACTTCCCGCACGCGATCCTGGGCCTCGCTCAGGCCATGGGGCCGATCGGCGCCTGGCTCGCGGTGACCGGGAGCTGGTCGTGGGACGCGGTGATCCTCGGAGTGGCGGTCGGTGTCTGGATCGGCGGCTTCGACCTGATCTTCGCCTGCCAGGACGTCCAGGCGGACCGCGCGCACGGAGTGAAGTCCGTGCCGGCGCGCTTCGGCATCCCGGCGTCGCTGCACGGGGCGCGCGGCGCCCATGTCGTCACCTCGGCGCTGCTGGTCTGGTACGCGGTGGCCACGGACGCCGGGGTGTTCTTCTGGGCCGGGCTGGTGATCGTCGGCGGGGCCTTCCTCTACGAGCACACGATCGTCAGGCCGCACGACCTGTCGCGGCTGAACCGGGCGTTCTTCAGCGTCAACGGCTTCATCGGGATCGCGCTGTTCGTGTGCGCGCTCTGCGATCTGCTGGCGCGCGGCCTCACGGTCTGAGGTCCGGGCGGCCCGCGTGGGCCGACGCGCCGTCGGCCCGTGCCGGGCCGGCCGGGGCCGTCAGCCTATGCGCTCGTTGACCGGCGGCGGCCTGCGGTACAGGAACGCCGCCAGCACCCCGCCGATCAGCCCGAAGAGATGGCCCTGCCAGCTCACGGCCGAGTTGGTCGGCAGCACGCCCCACAGCGCGGAGCCGTAGAACACGAGCACCAGCAGCCCGGTCACGATGTCCACCGCGTTGCGGTCGACGAAGCCCCGCACCAGCAGATAGCCCAGCAGGCCGAAGACGACGCCCGAGGCGCCCGCCGTCACCGTGCCGTCGGCGGCGGTGAGCCAGACGCCGAGACCGCCGACGACCATGATGGTGAGGACGACGGCGGCGAACCGGCGCAGCCCGGTCAGCGCGGCGAGGAAGCCGAGGACCAGCAGCGGCACGGTGTTGGACGTGAGGTGGTCGAAGCCGTGGTGCAGGAAGGCCATCGGGATGACGTCGCGCAGCTCACCGAAGTCCCGGGGGCTGAGCCCGTAGGTGGTGAGCGAGCCCGTCGAGCTGTTCACCGCCTCGATGACCCAGAGCAGCGCCACCCAGCCGATCATCAGGGCGGCGGCCGGCTTCATGCGCGCGGTCCGGCCTCCGCGGGTCGAATCCACGGTCGGATACGGCATGGCGCCCCCCTCACCGGCGGTCCGGCGGCCTCGGCGGTGCTCGTGGCCCCGGCTGTCGTGTCGCGTCCTGTGGCGTACGTCTCGATGCCGGGCCCGTCCGCATGCGGTCGTGCCCGTGCTCTGCCCCTCTGAACGTCCGGGGGCCGCTGTCGGTTCCGGCCCGGTGGCGCCGGATAGGCTCGGAGCCGTGAAGCCCGGACCGTACGCAGATCAGCAGAGCCCGCGAGAGCCCCGGCGGCCCTGGGTCGTCGGGGTCTCCGGCGCGTCCGGGACGCCCTACGCCGCCGCCGTGCTGCGCGGGCTGCTGGACGCGGGGGAGAGCGTGGACCTCGTGGTGAGCCGCGCGTCCCGGCTGACGCTGCTGGACGAGACGGGGATCGCCTTCCGTGACGCGCACTGGCGCGACGATCTGCGGACCTGGCTGGCGCGGGGCGCCGACGGGAAGCCGGACACCTTCGCCCCGTGCCTGGACGACGTACGGCACTGGAGCGCCGGTGACCTGGCCGCCGGGCCGTCCTCCGGCTCGTATCCCGTCCAGGGGATGCTGATCGTGCCCGCGTCGACGGCGTGCGTGGCCGGGGTCGCGCTCGGCCTCTCGAAGGACCTGCTCCAGCGCGCGGCGAGCGTGACGCTGAAGGAGCGCCGCCGGCTGGTGGTGGCCGTACGGGAGACACCGCTGAACGGGCAGACGCTCCGGCATCTGGTGGCGCTGGACGACGCCGGGGCCGTGGTGCTGCCCGCCTCCCCGGCGTTCTACGCGGGCGCGACGCACATCCAGGACCTGGTGGACTTCGTCGCCGGCCGGGTGCTGGACGCGGCGGGGGTGGCGCACGGGCTGTACCGCCGATGGGAAGGCGAGCTGGGCGGCTCCCGCACCGACAGCTGAACGCGACCCGCTGATTCGCAGGTATTGAGTTATCCATACCTTAGATTAGCTGTATATACTCGCCTGAAATCTGAACAATGGAAGGCTTCATTCCCATGGACACCGTGGACAGACAGCTCATCCAGGCACTCAGGGAGAACGGCAGGGCTTCCTACGCCGAGCTGGGCCGGCTCGTCGGGCTCTCCGGGCCCAGCGTCACCGACCGCATCAACCGGCTCGAATCGGCCGGTGTCATCACCGGCTACCGCGCGACGGTCGACTCCGCCTCGCTCGGCCTCGGTGTCACTGCGCTGATCGGGATCTCCCTCTCCGACGCGGCCGACCACGAGGACGTGGCCCGCCGGATGCGCGATCTCGGGGAGATCGAGGACTGCTGGTTCATCGCGGGCGACGACTCGTACATGCTCAAGGTCAGGGCCGGGGACGTGGACGGCCTGGAGAAGACCATCGGCCGGCTGACCGGCACGAAGGGCGTCTCCCGGACCCGTACCACCATCGTTCTCTCCACGAAGTGGGAGAACCGGGTCGGCGAACTCCCCGAGGAGTGAGCGCGTTTCCCCTGCGGGCGACCGCGCGGGGCCGGGACCCGGGCCGTGACCTGGGCCGGGACACGGGCCGGAAACGCCGGAGGGCCGCCTCGGGCCCCGCCGGTCGGGGGGCGTAGGCTCGACAGGCCCGATTGGTAGACGTATGGGAGGCGGCCTGATGACTGCATCTGTCCAGGATGTAGGTCGCAAGCGCGAGCTGGAGGAGAAGGTCAGGGCCGGTGAGCGGCTGACCCGTGAGGACGGCATCGCCCTCTACGAGTCGGACGACCTGGCCTGGCTCGGCGGTCTCGCGCACGAGGTGCGGACCCGCAAGAACGGCGACGTGGTCCACTTCAACGTCAACCGTCACCTCAACATGACGAACGTGTGCACCGCGTCCTGCGCGTACTGCTCGTTCCAGCGCAAGCCGGGCGAGAAGGACGCGTACACGATGCGCATCGAGGAGGCCGTCCGCCTCGCCAAGGCGATGGAGGGGGAGAACCTCACCGAGCTGCACATCGTCAACGGCCTCCACCCCACGCTGCCCTGGCGCTACTACCCGCGCTCGCTCAGCGCGCTCAAGGAAGCCCTCCCGCAGGTCTCCCTGAAGGCGTTCACCGCCACCGAGATCCACCACTTCGAGACGATCTCCGGGCTCTCCGCCTCCGAGATCCTCGACGAGCTGATCGAGGCCGGTCTCGAGTCCCTGACCGGCGGCGGCGCCGAGATCTTCGACTGGGAGGTCCGCCAGCACATCGTGGACCACCGGACCCACTGGGAGGACTGGTCGCGCATCCACCGCCTCGCCCACGAGAAGGGGCTCAAGACCCCGGCGACGATGCTGTACGGCCACATCGAGGAGCCCCGCCACCGGGTGGACCACGTCCTGCGGCTGCGCGAACTCCAGGACGAGACCGGCGGCTTCCAGGTCTTCATCCCGCTGCGCTACCAGCACGACTTCGTGGACATGAAGGACGGCAAGGTCCGCAACCGCCTCCAGGCCCGTACGACGATGGCCACCGGCGCCGAGGCCCTGAAGACCTTCGCGGTCTCCCGGCTGCTTTTCGACAACGTGCCGCACGTCAAGGTCTTCTGGGTGATGCACGGCGTCCAGACCGCCCAGCTCGCGCTCCAGCACGGCGCGGACGACATGGACGGCTCGGTCGTCGAGTACAAGATCACCCACGACGCGGACAACTACGGCACGCCCAACAAGCTCGGCCGGGAAGATCTGCTCGACCTGATCCGCGACGCGGGCTTCCGGCCCGTCGAGCGCAACACCCGGTACGAGATCATCCGCGAGTACCCCGGCCCCGACGCGGACCGCCGCGAGTCCCCGCAGCCGATGCGGGTCTGAGGGGGCGGGTCCGATGGCACTCACCTTCACGCTGGACCCGCCGGTCGACCGCGCCCTGCGCGACGGCATCCTCGCCCTGTGGGCCGATGTCACCAACGCGGGCGGCGCGGTCGGCTTCGTACCGCCGGTCACGGCCGAGACGGTCAGGCCCGAGCTGCTCAAGCACTTCACGGCGATGGCCGAGGGCCGCTGCCGGCTGCTGGTCGGGCACGACGAGGAGGGCGCCGTCGCCGCGACGGCGTTCCTCGTGCTCAACACCCACCGGCTGATGCGCCACTGGCTCTGGCTGTACACGGTCATGGTGCACCCCCGCCACCAGGGCAAGGGCTACGGCCGTGACCTGCTGGCGGCGGCGGCCGGGTCCGCCCGGTCCCTCGACGGCATCGAGTCTATCCGGCTCACCTGCCGGGGCGGTACGGGGCTGGAGTCGTTCTACGCCGGGTGCGGCTACAAGGAGGTCGGGCGGGTGCCCGACGCGATCAGGGTCGCCCCGGGCGACGACCGCGACGACATCATCATGACGCTCCCGCTGAACCGGTACTGAACGGGGCGTGCTTGACTGTTGGGACACACGTGCCCACACGCGTACGTACCCCCGGGCACACACTTCAGGCACAGGCAAGCACCAGGAAGAGAGAAGGCCCCGCTGTGACCGCTGCGAAGACGAACGCCACCATCCGGTACACGGCGATGCGCTTCGGCGTCTTCGTCCTGTGCTTCGCCTTCGTCGCCCTGCTGGTGCAGCTCGGCGTGCTGCCCAAGGGGCTCGGCGACTCCAACTTCCTCTGGGTGCCGCTGCTGGCCATCATCCTGTCGGCGCCGGTCAGCTTCGTCCTGCTGCGCAAGCAGCGTGACGCGATGTCCGTGCAGCTCGCACCCAGGATCGACCACGCGAGGGCCCGGCTGGAGACCAACCGGGCGCAGGAGGACGGCGCCGTCCAGTAGGCCCCGCCCCCGTCGCACGGGACGCGCGTCCCGCGTCCCGTGGAAGCGACCACGCGACACCCCGATATCCCGACACCCCGGCTCCGGAGCCGCCCCTCCGGAGCCGGGGTGTCGCGGTTATGCGCGCCTTCCGCCCAGGTGCCGCCCGGCGCGCGGGCCCCCAGGTGTCACAGGTCCCAAAGGCGAGCTTTGAGGTTCTCAAAGTTCAAGTGTTAACGTGTTCGACATGCAGACAGCAGTGCGCCACCGCCATGCCACGGGCTTCCCGCTCGTGGCGCGCCTGCATGTCGATCTCTGCCGCTGTATGTCCGCGGTCTGTTGCCGCTCGGTCTGACCCGGCATCATGCAGCGGCGCCCTCTGCGAGACGCGCGCCGCACCCCTGTTCCGTTCCCGTATGCATCGATACGTCACGTCTGGAGTGTGTCCGTGTCCGCGACCCCCGCGCCCACGTCCCCGAGCCCCGCCGGTGAGCCGTCCGACCCGCCCCGTTCCCGGAGGCCGAGAATTCCCAGGGTCCCGTTCTGGGCGCAGATCGTCGCCGGTCTGGTCCTCGGTGTCCTGCTCGGCTGGCTCGCCCGCGGCCAGGACATCGGCTGGCTGTACACGACGCTCGACAAGACCGGCAGCATCTTCGTCCAGCTGCTCAAGCTGGCCGTCGCACCGCTCGTCTTCTTCGCGATCCTGGTGTCGATCACCAATCTGCGCAAGGTCAACAACGCGGCCAGGCTCGCCTCCCGCACCCTGCTCTGGTTCATGATCACCTCGCTGATAGCGGTCGCCATCGGGCTCGCGATCGGCCTGATCACCAACCCGGGCGCGGGCACCGGACTCACTCCGAGGGACGGCAAGGCGCCCGAGGGCTCCGGCTCCTGGATCGACTTCCTGACCGGCATCGTCCCGACGGACGTCATCACCCCCTTCACCGAGCTGAAGGTGCTCCAGATCGTCTTCATGGCCGCCGTCGCCGGTATCGCCGCGCTGAAGCTCGGCGAGAAGGCCCAGCCGATCCTCACCCTCAGCGAAGCCGTGCTGGAACTTCTCCAGAAGGCCCTGTGGTGGGTCATCAGGCTCGCCCCGATCGGCACCATCGGCCTCATCGGCTTCGCCATCGCGGACTACGGCTGGGACCTCATCGGCAAGTACGCGACCTTCACCGCCGACGTGTACGTCGGCTGCGCGCTGGTCCTGTTCGGCGTCTACCCGCTGCTGCTCGCGACGGTCGCCAAGGTCAACCCGCTCCAGTTCTACAAGGGCGCCTGGCCCGCCATCCAGCTGGCCTTCGTGTCGCGCTCCTCGGTCGGCACCATGCCCGTCACCCAGAAGGTCACCGAGCGCCTCGGTGTCCCCAAGGAGTACGCGTCCTTCGCCGTGCCGTTCGGCGCGACGACCAAGATGGACGGCTGCGCGGCGATCTACCCGGCGCTCGCCGCGATCTTCATCGCGCAGATATTCGACGTTCAGCTCGGCATCCAGGACTATCTGCTGATCGCCTTCGTCTCGGTCGTCGGCTCGGCGGCCACCGCCGGCCTCACCGGCGCGACGGTCATGCTGACGCTGACCCTCTCCACGCTCGGCCTCCCGCTGGAGGGCGTGGGCCTGCTGATGGCCATCGACCCGATCCTGGACATGATGCGGACGGCCACCAACGTGGCGGGCCAGGCGCTGGTCCCGGTCCTCGTCGCGGCGCGCGAGAAGATCCTCGACCACGACGCGTACGACTCGGCCTCGGCCTCGCCGGTGGACGACTTCGGCGCCGCCGGGACCGCGCACGAGGAGAAGGTGCCGGTCGCCGCCTGACCTCCCCGGGTTCGTATACGACGGCGCGGCGGCCGGTGGCACCCGTACAGCCCGTACGGCCCGGTCGCGCGCCCCGGCCCCCCCCGCTGTCCCGTCGCACGACCTCGGGCATCACGGACCCCGTACAGGCAGGAGCCCTGCTTTCCCCACCCGAGTGGGGGAAGCAGGGCTCCTTGGTACTGCGTAAGTCGTGCGCGATCGCCGACCCGGGTGACTAGGCCGGGGTCACGTTCTCCGCCTGGGGGCCCTTCGGACCCTGAGTGACGTCGAAGTTCACGACCTGGTTCTCCTCAAGGGAGCGGAAGCCGGTCGCGTTGATCGCGGAGTAGTGGACGAAGACATCCGGGCCGCCGCCGTCCTGGGCGATGAAGCCGAAGCCCTTTTCAGCGTTGAACCACTTGACGGTTCCGGTAGCCATAAGCCCTCCTTGGGCCAAAGGGTTGCCCTGCTCCAGAACCTGCAAAGAAGTCTGAAAACTACAAAAGCCTGCGGGTCACATGCTCCGCAGGCTCTGTACTGCAAGGGAAACCAAACTGCAACTTGCGGCGAGCCTAGCACGCAGCGTGTGCGCAGCGGTAGAGGGAAAGATCACTTCACCCGGACGTTTGTATAGGGCCTTCCGTGCTGACGAATCGCGCGCCGCGCGGGCCCGCGCACGCCCCCGGATCCGCCCCTGATGGAGCGCGGGTCTAGCCTCACGATGTGGACAGTTCCGAGGAAAACACAGCGGCAGGTACGACAGCGGACAGTACGGCGGTCACGGCGGACACGGCGCGAGCGGCGGCGCCCCCCGGCCCGGACACGGGCCCGGACTCCGCTCCCGACGCCGATGACCGCCGTGTCCCGGGCCGTACCCGCCCCCGCGTCGGACATATCCAGTTCCTGAACTGCCTGCCCCTCTACTGGGGGCTCGCCAGGACCGGATTCCTGCTCGACCTGGAGCTGACGAAGGACACGCCCGAGAGGCTCAGCGAGCAGCTGGTCAGGGGCGAGCTGGACATCGCGCCCGTCACCCTCGTCGAATTCCTCCGCAACGCCGATGATCTCGTCGCCTTCCCCGACCTGGCGGTCGGCTGCGACGGGCCGGTCATGTCCTGCGTGATCGTCTCGCAGGTGCCGCTGGAGCAGCTCGACGGCGCCCGGGTGGCGCTCGGCTCCACCTCCCGTACCTCGGTCAGGCTGGCGCAGCTGCTGCTCGACGAGAAGTACGGGGTACGGCCCGACTACTACACCTGCCCGCCGGACCTCGGCCTGATGATGCAGGAGGCCGAGGCCGGCGTCCTGATCGGCGACGCGGCGCTGCGCGCCTCGCTGCACGACGCGCCCCGGCTCGGCCTCCAGGTCCACGACCTGGGGCAGATGTGGAAGGAGTGGACCGGGCTGCCGTTCGTCTTCGCGGTCTGGGCGGCGCGCAAGGACTACCTGGCTCGTGAGCCGCGGCACGTACGGAAGGCGCACGAGGCGTTCCTCGCCTCCCGGGACCTCTCCCTGGAGGAGGTCGCCCAGGTCGCGAAGCAGGCGGCGCGCTGGGAAGCCTTCGACGCTGAGCTGCTGGAGCGCTACTTCACGACGCTCGACTTCCGCTTCGGCCCCGACCAGCTCGCGGGGGTACGGGAGTTCGCCCGCCGGGTCGGTCCGTCGACCGGCTTCCCGTCCGACGTGCACGTGGAACTGCTGAAGCCCTGAACCGCCGGAACGGCTGAAGCCCGCACCGTGCACGGCCGTGCCCGGGGCCTCACCGGCGCCCGGGCGGGACGCCGCACCGTACCGTCCCGCCCGCGCACCGGGCGGAAGAAGGCCCTGGCGTAGGCTGGATCGGTCGTCACCGCCCACGCTCCACGCCCTCGTACCGCACCCTCGGGAAGGACCCACCCAGTGACCGAGAAGGCCGACCTCACGTCCGTACACGTCACTGGCGTCCTCGACCGTGCCGCCGCGGGCGGACGCATCACCCCCGAGGAAGCGCTCGACCTGTACCGCTCCGCCCCGCTGCACGCGCTGGGCGCGGCCGCCGACGCGGTGCGCCGGCGCCGGTACGCGGGGACGGAGCACATCGCGACGTACATCATCGAGCGCAACATCAACTACACCAACGTCTGTGTGACGGCGTGCAAGTTCTGCGCCTTCTACGCCGCGCCCAAGGACACGGACAAGGGCTGGAGCCGCGACCTCGACGACATCCTGCGCCGCTGCGCGGAGACCGTCGAGCTGGGCGGCACACAGATCATGTTCCAGGGCGGCCACCACCCGGACTACGGCGTCGAGTACTACGAGGAGCACTTCGCCGCGATCAAGAAGGAGTTCCCGCAGCTGGTCATCCACTCGCTGGGCGCCTCCGAGATCGAGCACATGGCACGGATCTCCAAGGTGCCGGTCGAGGAGGCCATCGCGCGCATCCACGCCGCCGGTCTCGACTCCTTCGCCGGCGCGGGCGCCGAGCTGCTGCCCGCCCGGCCGCGCACGGCCATCGCGCCGCTCAAGGAGTCCGGCGAGCGCTGGCTGGAGATCATGGAGATCGCGCACGGCCTGGGCGTCGAGTCCACCTCCACCATGCTCATGGGGACCGGCGAGACCAACGCGGAGCGCATCGAGCACCTGCGGATGATCCGTGACGTACAGGACCGGACGGGCGGCTTCCGCGCGTTCATCCCGTACACCTACCAGCCCGAGAACAACAAGCTGAAGGGCCGGACGCAGGCCACCCTCTTCGAGTACCTGCGGATGATCGCGATCGCGCGCCTCTTCCTCGACAACGTCGCGCACATCCAGGGCTCGTGGCTGACCACCGGCAAGGAGGTCGGCCAGCTGTCGCTGCACTACGGCGCGGACGACCTCGGCTCGATCATGCTGGAGGAGAACGTCGTCTCGTCGGCGGGTGCCAGGCACCGCTCCAACCGGCTGGAGATCATCGACCTGATCCGCAAGGCGGGCCGCGTCCCGGCGCAGCGCGCCACGACGTACGAGCACCTCGTCGTGCACGACGACCCGGCGAACGACCCGGTCGACGAGCGCGTCGTCTCGCACATCTCGTCCACCGCGATCGAGGGCGGTACGGCGCACCCCGAGCTGAAGCTCATCTCCTCCAACTGAGCCCGACCGACCCGGAGCGAGGCGAGCACGCGCGTTGGAGACCCTGCATGTCGCCGACGGGACCGGCCACGCCGTGGTCGTGACCGGTGACCGGATCGGCGCCGTCGGTACGTACGACGAGCTGCGCGAGCGGTTCCCCGGCGCCCGGGTGCGGAGCTGGCGCGGGACGCTCGGGCCCGCCCTGGTCCACGAGGGGCCGCTGCCCGAAGCGCCCAGCCCCCGCGAGCGGGTGCACGAGGTGCTGAAGCGGGGAGCGGTGGCGGTGCTGGAACGGTACGCGGCGGAGCCGGGCGTCCGGGCCGCGGCGGCCCGGGTGGGTGTCCTGGTGCTGCCCGCCGCCGACCGACGCCCGGAGCTGGCGGAGGGGCGCCGCGCCGACCTCGCCGTCTTCGACGCGGACGGCCGGTGCGTCGCGACGGTGTGCGCGGGGCGGCTGGTGCACCGCAGGGCGTAGGGGTTTTCCGGGTGCGCCGTCGGTCGCGTCGAGTGGGTACGCCGAGGGGCCGTCCGCTCCGGGCTCAGCCCGCCAGCGCCTCCGCGAAGGCGCCCGCCTTCTGCTCGACGCCGCTGCACGTGTCGGACGCCTCCGCCGTCGACACCCCTGCCGCGCACGGCTGGTCGCGGAAGGCCGCCCACATGGAGAGCGCGCCCACGCCCTGGCGCCGGGCGAAACGGCGGAGCCGGCCGGCGTCCGCGAGGGTGAAGGTCTCGGCGGCCACGTCGTTGACGCCGATCATCGCCGTGATGTGGAGCGACTTCCACGCCTTCGCCGACGACAGACCGAGGATGCCGGCGATCTGGTCGTGGGCGGCGCGGGCCGCCCGCTCCGCGTAGTCGCCCATGTCCCCGTCGTCCGACGTGCTGTAGTTCATCGCCATGATGTTGACGGCCGACAGCTGCACCCCTTGCTCGACGGCGTCGGTCAGGACCGCCGTCGCGGACTCCTCCAGGCCGTCCGGCATCACCGGCAGGGTGTACGTGATGTCGAGGTCGCGGGTCCGCTGGAGCTCGGCGAGCGCCTGGTCGCGCAGGGCCACGGAGGCGGTGTCGGTGAGCGCGTCGCCCTCGATGTCGAAGTCCGCCCGGGTCGCGCCGACCGCGTCGAGCGCCTTCGCGTACGCCGCCGCGAGCTGGTCGGCGCTGCCGCAGGCCAGCGCGAGTTCGGTGCCGGCCGCGCCGCCGAAGGAGACCCGCAGCCCGGCGCCGGACGCGGCGAGCGCCGCCGTACGGGACTTCACGGACGCGCTGTCGTACGCCGCCGTCCCGCCCCAGGTGGGGGTGCAGCTGTCCGCGTCCGCCGCGACGGCGAAGGCCAGGTTGTACGTGTCAGGCGAGCCGGCCGAGTCGGTGGCGGCGGCCGTGGTGGCGCTGACGTAGGGCGCGAAAGCGGTGGCCGTCCCGCCCGCCCCGCCGGTCCCGGAGGACGCCGCGCGCGGCGGCGACTCCCGGCCGGTGTCGGCGGCGGTGCCCGTCGCACAGGCGGCGCAGGCCAGGGCCAGCGCGACCGGTCCGGCCGACCGGGCGATCCACCGTGCGCCCCTTTCCGGGAAATGCCGTCCCGGCGGAATCCGTTCCGGGGAAATCCGCATACCGAACACACCCGCTCTCGTGAGGGAAATGAGGGAAATGAAGGAGAGGAGCGAGCGTCTCACGGCTCGATGTACGGTCGAATGTGGTGACGCATCGCACAGTTGACGGGAATCGCGATCCGGCCATTCTTCAACTCCCTTTTCCGCCGCGCTGGTTAGCAGATGAGGGTGGTCGGGAGGGAGAGTCCGGTATCCCTTCGGCTCTCAGCGCACTGACAGGTAGCGCGTTCTTTCATAGCGATGCGCCGCCGAATACACAGGTTTCGCACATCGGCGCCCGTCAACGTGCTCGCATGCATTCCGACCCCGCCCTTGAGAAACGGCCCGTGGCACGCGGCCGGCGCCGTAGGCCCGGCTCCGGCCCCCAGGAGGGCCCCGTATTCGTCGATGCCTCCGGGCGCCGGTCCCGGCTGCTGCGCCGTGCGGCCATCGTGTTCGGGGTCGTCTGTATCGGATACGTGGCCGTGCTCGGACTGGCCTTCATGGGCGGTATCTCGCTGACCCCGTCGGAGATCTCGCCGTTCGGCGGTGGACCGGCCGCCGTCGACGGCGGCGGCGCACCGCCGGGGGAGGGGCCGCCGCCCGGCATGGGCGAGGCGCCTCCGTCCGCGCCGCCGAGCGGGCAGCCCGCTGCCTCGGCGTCCGTCTCCCCGTCCTCGTCCGCGTCCTCCGGCGGCAACTGACCGATGACAGCGACCGATTCCACCGAGCCCGAACCCACCGAGCCGGACCCCGCACGCTCCGGCACCGCCCGGCCCGGCCCCGCCAAGCCCCGCCACGCCACGCCCGGCCGCATGGAGCGCGTCCGCAGACAGGCCGTGCCGAGGCCCCGCGTGATCGTCGCTCTGCTGCTGCTGGTCGGCCTGGTCAGCGTGCTGCTGCTCGACGGCTATCTGCGGTCCGAGGTCGGCGGCGACCAGCGCGTACGGTCCGACGCGAGCAACAGCGACGTGCCCGAGTCCGTCATCGACGGCGGCCCTTTCCTCTCCTTCGAGAACGGGCGGGCGCGCACCCGGTCCGTGGCCGACAAGACCATTGTGCTGACCTTCGACGACGGGCCCGATCCCACGTACACCTCGAAGGTCCTCAAGATCCTGGACGACAACGACGTACCCGGCACGTTCTTCCTGATCGGCTCCATGATCTCCCGCTATCCGGGAGTGGTGAAACAGCTGGTCGCGGACGGCAACGAGGTCGGCGTCCACACCTTCACCCATGTCGATCTCTCCTACCAGAGCGCCGCGCGCGTCAAGCGGGAGATAGCCCAGACGCAGCTGGCGCTGGCCGGGGCCGCCGGAATCACGACGACCCTCTTCCGGGCCCCGTACTCCTCCACGAACGAGGCGATCGACAACGAGAGCTGGCCGGTCTACAAGAAGCTCGGCGCGATGGGGTACACGAGCGTCTTCATCGACACCGACAGCGAGGACTGGCAGCTCCCGGGAGTCGACAAGATCGTCAAGTGGGCGACACCGAAGAACGGCAAGGGCGCGGCGGTGCTCTTCCACGACGCGGGCGGCAACCGCGACGAGACGCTGATCGCCCTGCCCCGCTACATCAAGAAGATGAAGGCGAAGGGGTACACCTTCACCACGGTCAGCGGCGCCCAGCAGCAGGACCGCCAGCAGGAGCAGGACGCTCAGCAG
>NZ_JBIBBW010000009.1:0-227592 GCF_042900885.1 Streptomyces sp. NPDC012835 | reverse complement strand
AGCAGGACCAGCAGGACCAGCAGGACCAGCAGGACCAGCAGGACCAGCAGGACCAGCAGGACCAGCAGGACCAGCAGGACCAGCAGGACCAGCAGGACCAGCAGGGCGCCCGGCAGCCCGCCGCCGGCGCCGGGCCGGGCGAGGGTCCTGGGCCGGGCCAGGACGGCCGGGCCGACCCCGAGCAGAGCGCGCACCGCGAGGCCACCGGCGCCACCCTCTGGGAGGGCCGGGCCCTGATCGCCGCCGTCGCCGTCGCCGAGTGGTCCGTACCCGGCCTCGCCGCCGGTCTCGCGGTCGTCGGTGTCGCCGTGATGGCCCGGTTCGGGCTGATGCTCGTCCTCGCCCGCCGCCACCACCGGCAGCGCAACAGACGGCGCTTCGCGTGGGGGCCGCCGGTGTACGAGCCGGTGAGCGTGATCGTCCCCGCGTACAACGAGAAGGAGTGCATCGCCAACACGCTCAACTCCCTCGCCGCGAGCACGCATCCGATCGAGATCGTCGTCGTGGACGACGGCTCCACCGACGGCACCGCCGAGATCGCGGAGTCCCTGGGGCTGCCCAACATCCGGGTGATCCGCCAGGAGAACGCGGGGAAGTCCGCCGCGCTCAACAACGGCGTACGGCAGGCCAGGTACGACCTCGTGGTGATGATGGACGGCGACACCGTCTTCGAGCCCGACACCGTACGCCTGCTCGTCCAGCCCTTCGGCGATCCGGAGGTCGGCGCCGTCGCGGGCAACGCCAAGGTCGGCAACCGCTCCACGCTGATCGGCGCCTGGCAGCACATCGAGTACGTGATGGGCTTCAACCTGGACCGCCGGATGTACGACCTGCTGCGCTGCATGCCCACCATCCCCGGCGCGATCGGCGCGTTCCGCCGGGAGGCCGTCCTCGCGGTCGGCGGCATGAGCGAGGACACCCTCGCCGAGGACACCGACATCACCATCGCCCTGCACCGCGTCGGCTGGCGCGTCGTCTACGCCGAGCACGCACGGGCCTGGACCGAGGCGCCCGCGAGCATCGGGCAGCTGTGGCGGCAGCGCTACCGCTGGAGCTACGGCACGATGCAGGCGCTGTGGAAGCACCGGGGTTCGGTCCTCGACAAGGGCCCCTCCGGCCGGTTCGGCCGGGTGGGGATGCCGCTGGTGGTGCTCTTCCAGGTGGTGACCCCGGTCTTCGCGCCGCTCATCGACGTGTTCACGCTCTACGCGATGGTCTTCGTGGACTTCGAGGCGTCGCTCCTGGCGTGGCTCGCCGTGCTGCTGGTGCAACTGCTCTGCGCCGCGTACGCGTTCCGGCTGGACCGGGAGAAGTACCGGTATCTGCTGATGCTGCCGCTGCAACAGGTCGCCTACCGGCAGCTGATGTATCTCGTGCTGATCCACTCGTCGGTCACGGCGCTCACCGGCGGCCGGCTGCGCTGGCAGAAGCTCAAGCGCACCGGCGAGGTCGGCACGCCGACCACCGGGCCGGGGGCGGCCTGATGGCGGGCGCGCACCGCAGGGGGGCGCCCGCCGCTCCCGTACCGGTACCGGTACCGGTACCCGCGTCCGTACCCGTACCCGCGCCGGCGCCCCCGCCCGCACGCGGGGGCCGTGACCGGTACTTCGACGCGCTGCGCGCCGTCGCGCTGGTCCGCGTCGTCACGTATCACACCTTCGAGTGGCCCTGGCTGGGGCTGGTCTTCCCGTCCATGGGGGTGATGTTCGCCCTCGCCGGGTCGCTGATGGCGCGTTCCCTGGAGCGGCCCGCGCCCGCGGTGATCCGCGGCAGGCTGCGCCGGCTGCTGGTCCCGCTGTGGGTGTTCGGGGCCGTGCTGGTCGTGGCCATGGCGAAACACGGCTGGCTGCCGGGCGCCGACGCCCTCTACTGGGTGCTGCCGGTCGGGGACCCGCCGGGCGACGCGTGGGGCGAGCAGGCGTGGGCGGTGCTGTGGTACCTGCGGACGTATCTGTGGTTCGTGCTGCTGTCACCCGTCCTGCTGCGGCTGTTCCGGCTCGCGCCCCTCCCCGTGCTCCTGCTCTCGCTGGTACCGGTCGCGGTCTTCGGGACGGTGTGGAGCGTGCCGGACGGGCGGCTCGGCTCCGCGCTCGGCGATCTGTCCGTCTTCCTGTTCTGCTGGCTGCTCGGCTTCGCGCACCGCGACGGGGTGCTCGACCGGCTGCGCCCGGCGGCCGTGCCGGCGGTGGCGCTGCCGCTGATGGCCGTCGGCGCGTGGTGGGCCTTCGGCCACGAGGTGGACGGGACGTACGACCTGGACGACATCCCGCTCGCGCAGGCGCTGTGGTCCGCGGGGTTCGTGCTGCTGCTGCTGCGGTTCCGGCCCGGCTTCGGGGGGCCGGCGCGGTGGCCGCTGGCCGACCGGGTCGTGCGGGTCTTCAACGCCCGCGCGGTGACGGTCTACCTCTGGCACGAGGTGGCGCTGATGGCGAGTGTGGCGCTCATCGACCTGATGTGGGACATCCCCGCGTTCGAACGGGATCTGCCGCTGGCCAGCACGTGGTTCCAGTTCGGGGTCGCCTGGGTGCTGATCGCGGTCGCCGTCGCGCTCTTCGGCTGGGTGGAGGACGTCGCCGCGAAACGGTCCCCGAGGCTCCTGCCCTGAACGCGGACGGCGGGTCGCGCACTGCCACAATGGAGTGCGTGACCCGAGCCTCCCTGGACAAGCAGCCGCACGAAGTCGCCTCGATGTTCGACGACGTGGCGGCGAACTACGACCTGACCAACGATGTGCTCTCGCTCGGCCAGGACCGCCGGTGGCGCAAGGCGGTCGCCAGGGCGGTGAACGCGCGCCCGGCGGAGAAGGTCCTCGACCTGGCCGCGGGCACCGCCACCTCCTCGCTGAGCTTCGCCGCCACCGGTGCGTACGTCGTGCCCTGCGACTTCTCGCTCGGCATGCTGCGCGAGGGCAAGAAGCGGCACTCCTGGATGCCGTTCACGGCGGGGGACGCGACGAAGCTGCCCTTCGCCGACGAGGTCTTCGACGCGGTGACGATCTCCTTCGGACTGCGCAACGTGCAGGACACGGACCTCGCGCTGCGCGAGCTGCGCCGGGTGACGAAGCCGGGCGGGCGGGTCGTGATCTGCGAGTTCTCCCACCCGACCTGGGCGCCGTTGCGGACCGTCTACGAGGAGTACCTGATGCGCGCGCTGCCGCCGACCGCGCGCGCCGTGTCCTCCAACCCCGACGCGTACGTCTATCTCGCCGAGTCGATCCGCGACTGGCCCGACCAGCCGGGCCTCGCCGCGCGGCTCCAGGACGCGGGCTGGTCCCGGGTGGCCTGGCGCAACCTGACGGGCGGGATCGTGGCGCTGCACCGGGGCGTACGCGCCTGAGCCGCACGGGCCGGGGGCGCGACCGTAGGGGCGCGCCCCCGGCCCCACCCGTGTCTCACAGCTCCAGCCGGAAGCAGTGCGCCCGCTGCTCCGTCGCGAACGTCGCCGAGGTGAACGGATACGTCTCGGCCAGCTCCATGCCCAGCCGCCGCGCCACCGCCGCCGAGCGCTCGTTGCGGGAGTTGACCATCGCCACGATCCGCTCGACGCCCGCCGCCCGTACCCGCTCGACCGTGGTCCGCGCGGCGGCCGTCGCATAGCCCCGGCCCCAGTACGCCCGGCCCAGCCGCCAGCCGATCTCGATCTCGCCGACCGGTCCCCGGGTCTCGTGCGGCCAGGGCTGGGCGCCGGTGAAGCCGATGACCTCACCGTGCTCGTCGAGCATCGTCCAGAAGCAGAAGCCGCGTTCCGCGTCGTGTCTGCGCTGGCGCGCGGTCAGCTCCGCGTACACCGACAGCTCGGCGGGCGCGCCGCCGTGGAACTCCATCACCTCACGGTCGTTGAAGACCCGGTGCCAGTGGAACGCGTCCTCGTCCGTGGGGACGCGGAGCTGTACCACGGGGAGCGGCTTGGTCATGTGGTCCACGAGGGCAGCCCTTCACTGGAGAGATCGGTCGCACCCATAGACTGCACATGTCGAGTGCCAGTCGGTACACCATTTCGAGTTTTCGGGAGAACCCGCTGTGACCGAGCCCCTCTCCGAGAACACCGCGGATGTGATCGTCGTCGGCGCGGGGCCGGCCGGCTCGACCACCGCGTACTACCTGGCCAAGGCCGGCCTGGACGTCCTGCTGCTGGAGAAGACGGCCTTCCCGCGCGAGAAGGTCTGCGGCGACGGCCTGACACCGCGCGCCACCAAGCAGCTGGTGTCGATGGGCATCGACATCTCCGAGGAGGCCGGCTGGCTGCGCAACAAGGGCCTGCGGATCATCGGCGGTGGCGTCCGGCTCCAGCTCGACTGGCCCGATCTCGCCGCATATCCGGACTACGGGCTGGTCCGCAAGCGGGACGACTTCGACGAACAGCTCGCCCGGCAGGCGCAGAAGGCCGGCGCGCGGCTGCACGAGCGCTGCAACGTCGGCGCGCCGATCCTGGACGAGCGCACCGGCCGTATCACCGGTGTGCACGCCAAGCTCGGCGAGGAGAAGACCCCGGTCACCTTCCACGCGCCCCTGGTCGTCGCGGCCGACGGCAACTCGACCCGGCTGTCGCTCGCCATGGGGCTGCACCGGCGCGAGGACCGGCCGATGGGTGTGGCCGTGCGCACGTACTTCACCTCGCCCCGCCACGACGACGACTACCTGGAGTCCTGGCTGGAGCTGTGGGACCGGCGCGGTCCCGGCGAGGACAAGCTGCTGCCCGGCTACGGGTGGATCTTCGGCATGGGCGACGGCACCTCCAACGTCGGCCTGGGCATCCTCAACTCCTCCTCCGCGTACAAGGAGCTGGACTGGCGCGAGGTGCTCAAGGCGTGGTGCGCGTCGATGCCGGAGGAGTGGGGATACGTCCCGGACAACATGACGATGCCGATCCGGGGCGCCGCGCTGCCGATGGCGTTCAACCGCCAGCCGCACTACACCAAGGGCCTGCTGCTGGTCGGTGACGCGGGCGGCATGGTCAACCCGTTCAACGGCGAGGGCATCGCGTACGCCATGGAGTCGGGGCAGATCGCGGCCGATGTGATCGTCCAGGCCCACGCCCGCGCCACCCCCGCCCAGCGCGAACTGGCCCTGCTGCACTATCCGAAGGTGCTCAAGGACACCTATGGCGGCTATTACACGATGGGCCGTGCCTTCGTGAAGCTGATCGGCAATCCGAAGATCATGAAGATCGCGACCGAGCGCGGGCTGACCCATCCGCTGCTGATGAAGTTCACCCTGAAGATGCTGGCGAACCTGACCGACCCGACGGGCGGCGACGCGATGGACCGTGTGATCAACGGACTTTCGAAGGTGGCGCCGAAGGCCTGAGCGGCGGGAGGGGCGGCGGGCGGCCATGTCCGTCAGCCCTTCTTCGCCCAGCTGCGCAGCGCGGCCCGGTCGGCGAACGCTCCGACGTTCGTGTCGACCGGGCTGTCGGTGTACTGGTGGAACTTCCACGCGGCCTTGATCCGGGGCTTTCCGGCGGTCACGTAGTCCGCGATCCACAGCGCGTCGCCCGCGTTGCTCGTCGTGTCGCGGTGCAGCCAGTAGTACTGGCCGCAGTAGAGACCGACGCGGTGGGTGGCGCCGCGCAGCCGCTTCACCTCGGCGAGGAAGGCGTCCTTCTGGGCGTTGGAGACACCGTCGTCCTCCCAGTCGGCGAACAGCGGGTCGTGCGTGAGGCTGGCGCACTTCTCCACGAAGTACCGCGCCTGCGCCTTCATGTCGCCCGGCCGCAGGAAGTGGTAGAAGCCGACGACCAGTCCGGCGGCCCGCGCGTGCGCGGCCTGTGCGGACATCCGGGGGTTGATGTACGACGTGCCCTCGGTGGCCTTGACGAACACGAAGTCGAGGCCCGCCGTGCTGTAGGTGGAACTCTGGTGGGACGAGACGTCGATGCCTTTGGTGGTCATGTGGGGGGTTCCTCCCGGGCATGAAGATCGCCCTTGGTGCGAGGTGTGATCCGAGGCGGTACTGACTCACTACTACGCGCGAGCGATCGGATCTGTTCACCACCGTCCCGGTGGACGGCTGTTCATCTCATACCCACGCCGGGCCCCTCGGTGCGCCTCTGTCGGGTGTCCGCCATCCGTGCCGGGGATTCCTCGAACTCGGGTACGACTGAGGCCCGTACCCCCCGAGCAGCGGGGTACGGGCCTCGGCCGAACTTGCGGCGGAGCGGCCGGCGGTACGCGTCAGAGGACGCGGACGGCGGTACGCGTCAGAGGACGCGGACGGCGCCGCTCGGCGGGTCGTAGTCCAAAGATGCCTGGACAACGCCCTTGCTGGGGTTCTGCGCGCCGACGAACTGGCCGCCGCCGATGTAGATCGCGGTGTGGTACGCGCTGCCCGCGCCGCCCCAGTAGAGGATGTCGCCGGGCTGGAGGTTGTCCAGGGAGACCTGCGTGCCGGCCGTCGACTGCGACTGCGAGACACGCGGGAGGTCCACCCCGATCTGGCTGTACGCGGCCTGGACGAGGCCCGAGCAGTCCCACGCGTTGGGGCCGGTGGAGCCCATGATGTACGCGTCGCCGACGTGCGACTGCACGAAGGAGACGACGGCCGCGGCGGAGCCGGTGGCGGGCGAGCTGGTGGCCGGCGCCGTGGTGGAGGCGGAACCGGTGGAGCCGGACCCCGAGGAGGTCTGGTTCGAGCCCGAGCCCGAGTCGGCGGAAGAGGCGGTGGCGGCGAGCGTGGTGCGCTGGGCGGCGCGCGAGGCGCGCTCGGCCTCGGCAGCGGCCTTGGCACGGGCCTCCGCGGCGGCCTTCTTCTTCTTTTCGGCCTCGGCCTTGCGCTCCGCCTCGGCGTGGGCCGTCTTGGCGGCCTTCGCGGCCTTGGTGATGGCGGCGCTCTCCTGGGCCCGCAGGTCCAGGTTGTTGGCGACCCGCTGGGTGGCGTCGGCGGACTTGGCGAAGTCGCTCGCGAGCCCGGAGGTGAGGGTCGGCATCTCGATGGTCTGGGTCACCGGCTCGGCGTTGGCCGGTCCGGCGGCACCGGCCACCGCGATCGTGCTGAGAACGCCACCGGCGACTCCGGCGCGGAGAACGGTGACCTTGGGGGCGCTCCGGCGGGGTTTCCGGTGGCTGGGTATGTGAGCGGTGTGGGACATGAGTACACGGCTATCAGGCGGAACCCGGTTCTCGTCAAGAAACGTGGGTTGCGCCACAGTTACGTTCGGAATCTATGAATCCGCTTAGCGATGGCCCTTATTGACGCCGTAACGGTCAAACCGGGCAAGCGTGATCATGGGCTTGATCACGCTCTTTCCGCTAAAGGTCCGAATTGCCCGCCACCTACCACCCCTTTGAACTCATGGCCAAGCCCGCTTCTCCGGGCCATGGAGCCGAGTGGTGCAGGTCACAGGAAGGTCACCGTTCGGGGGTCGGCGTGATCACGGTCGCCGAAGGGTCCGTGCGCGTCGCACTCTCCCCGTTCCCCCCTCGCTCGTGAACGCGCGCACGTGTCCACTCCGTGCCTCGTCCTCCGCTCGCCCGAGTGAGGACCCGGTCCCTTATCACTCGGGAGCGTCTCATCGCCAATTTGTTTGTAGGTTGCACCTCTTGATAGAGCGACACGCCTCCGACCAGCGGTGACGAGCCCGAATGTCACGTCTGGTGATCACGTGGCGGCTTCGCGTGTGAAGATCACCGCTCATCCGACTTCATGATCCTTCGTCAGGTGGTGGAGATCACAAGGGCGTTGCTGTACCCCGTGTCGCAGATCACAGACCACTCGGCATAGGATGCGGGGCAGTCGGGCTTGTGAACTGCCTCACATGTACGCGATCTTCGGTGATCCGTGTCGAGGCGGCGATGCGAACCGCCCGGTGCGATCCAACGGTCAAGGACGACTGGAAGGAGCTGAGGGGCGTGAATGCCTACGCACCCATCCTCGTGCTCGGCGCCCTGGGGGCCGGGTTTGCGATCTTCTCCGTGGTCATGGCCACGCTTATCGGCCCAAAACGCTACAACCGGGCGAAGATTGACGCGTACGAGTGCGGCATCGAGCCGACGCCTACGCCGGCCGGGGGCGGCCGATTCCCCATCAAGTACTACCTGACGGCGATGCTCTTCATCATTTTCGATATCGAGGTCGTCTTCCTTTACCCCTGGGCGGTCACCTTCGACTCCCTGGGGATTTTCGGGCTCGTGGAGATGCTGCTCTTCGTGCTCACCGTCTTCGTCGCCTACTCGTATGTGTGGCGGCGCGGCGGTCTGGAATGGGACTGAAGGGCTGAGGGGGACCCAATGGGACTCGAAGAGAAGCTGCCGAGCGGTTTTCTGCTGACCACCGTCGAACAGGCATCCGGCTGGGTGCGGAAGTCGTCCATGTTCCCCGCGACCTTCGGCCTCGCCTGCTGCGCCATCGAGATGATGACGACCGGCGCCGGCCGATACGACCTGGCGCGGTTCGGCATGGAGGTCTTCCGCGGCTCGCCGCGCCAGGCCGATCTGATGATCGTGGCCGGACGGGTGAGCCAGAAGATGGCGCCGGTACTGCGACAGGTCTACGACCAGATGCCCAACCCCAAGTGGGTCATTTCCATGGGGGTTTGCGCATCATCGGGCGGGATGTTCAACAATTACGCGATTGTGCAGGGTGTGGATCATGTCGTCCCGGTTGACATCTATTTGCCCGGCTGTCCACCCCGACCGGAGATGCTGATGGACGCCATTCTCAAGCTCCACGAGAAGGTCCAGGGATCGAAGCTCGGGGTCAACGCGCGGGAAGCAGCCCGGGAGGCGGAGGAAGCCGCCCTCAACGCGCTGCCGTTGATCGAGATGAAAGGGCTCCTCCGGTGAGCGACGAGCAGCGACCGGGGAACGCCGTTCCCACCCCGCGCGACGACACCGGCGACGCCATCCGCGTACAGAAGGGCATGTTCGGGGCCAAGAACGGCGCCGACACCTCGGGGTACGGCGGACTGGTCAGGACCGTGACGCTCCCGGGCGCGAGCCCCCGGCCGTACGGCGGTCCCGGCGGGGTCTTCGACGAGATCGCCGACGAACTCGAAGGCGCGCTGGAGGAACAGGGCCTCGCCCCCGGGACCGCCATCGAGAAGACGGTCGTCGACCGGGGCGAACTCACCTTCCACATCGCCCGCGAGCACCTCGTCCAGGTCGCCCGCACCCTGCGCGACGACCCGGCGCTGCGCTTCGAGCTGTGTACGGGGGTGTCGGGCGTCCACTACCCCGGTGACCAGGGCCGCGAGCTGCACGCCGTCCACCACCTGCGCTCGCTCACCCACGGCCGGCTGATCCGCGTCGAGGTCTCCGCACCGGACGCCGACCCGCATGTGCCGTCCCTGGTCTCCGTCTATCCGACCAACGACTGGCACGAGCGCGAGACGTACGACTTCTTCGGCCTGATCTTCGACGGCCACCCCGCGCTGACGCGAATCCTCATGCCGGACGACTGGCAGGGCTTCCCGCAGCGCAAGGACTACCCGCTCGGCGGCATCGCCGTCGAGTACAAGGGCGCCCAGATCCCGGCTCCGGACCAGCGGAGGTCGTACTCCTGATGTCTGCACCCCACGCACCCCAAGGCGAGGCACCCGGCGACACGTTCCCCGAGGACGCCACCCCCAGGGAGACCACCGAGGGCACCGTGTACACGGTCACCGGCGGCGACTGGGACGAGGTCGTCCAGTCCGCCGCCAAGGCCGACGACGAACGCATCGTCGTCAACATGGGCCCCCAGCACCCCTCCACCCACGGAGTGCTGCGGCTGATCCTGGAGATCGACGGCGAGACCGTCACCGAGGCGCGCTGCGGAATCGGCTATCTGCACACCGGTATCGAGAAGAACCTCGAATTCCGCAACTGGACGCAGGGCACCACCTTCGTCACGCGCATGGACTATCTGACGTCGTTCTTCAACGAGACGGCGTACTGCCTGGGCGTCGAGAAGCTGCTCGGCATCGAGGACACCGTCCCCGACCGGGCCACCCTCATCCGCGTCCTGCTGATGGAGCTGAACCGCCTCTCCTCGCACCTCGTCTGCATCGCCACCGGCGGTATGGAGCTGGGCGCGACGACGATCATGATCTACGGCTTCCGCGATCGTGAACTGATCCTCGACGCCTACGAGCTGATCACCGGACTGCGGATGAACCACGCGTTCATCCGCCCCGGCGGACTCGCCCAGGACCTGCCCCCCGGCGCCACCGACCAGCTGCGCGAGCTGCTGAAGACGCTGCGCCGGAACCTGCCGGAGTACGACAAGCTCGCCACCGGCAACCCGATCTTCAAGGCCCGTATGCAGGACGTCGGACATCTCGACCTGACCGGCTGCATGGCGCTCGGCGCCACCGGGCCGATCCTGCGCTCCGCCGGGCTGCCGCACGATCTGCGCCGGAGCGACCCGTACTGCGGTTACGAGACCTTCGATTTCGACGTCCCGACCGCCGACACCTGCGACGCGTACGGCCGCTTCCTGATCCGGCTGGAGGAGATGCGCCAGTCGCTGCGGATCGTCGAGCAGTGCCTCGACCGCCTGGAGCCGGGTCCGGTGATGGTCACCGACAAGAAGATCGCCTGGCCCGCGCAGCTGGCGCTCGGACCCGACGGGCTCGGCAACTCGCTCGACCACATCAAGAACATCATGGGCACGTCCATGGAGGCTCTGATCCATCACTTCAAGCTGGTGACGGAGGGCTTCCGGGTCCCGGCCGGTCAGGCGTACGCGGCCGTGGAGTCGCCCAAGGGCGAACTCGGCGCGCATGTCGTCTCCGACGGCGGCACCCGCCCCTACCGGGTCCACTTCCGCGATCCGTCGTTCACCAATCTCCAGTCCATGGCGGCGATGTGCGAGGGCGGCCAGGTCGCCGACGTCATCGTGGCCGTGGCGTCCATCGACCCCGTGATGGGAGGCGTCGACCGGTGACAGCCACACCGCCCAACTCCGAGGTCAGCCTGGGCATGCCCCAGCTGCCCGCCCCGGACTACCCGGCCGATGTGCGCGCCCGGCTGGAGACCGACGCGAAGGAGATCATCGCCCGGTACCCGGACAGCCGGTCCGCGCTGCTTCCGCTGCTGCACCTGACCCAGTCGGAGGAGGGCTTCGTCTCCCGTACGGGGATGGCCTTCTGCGCCGAACTGCTCGGCCTGACGACCGCTGAGGTCACCGCCGTGGCGACCTTCTACTCCATGTACCGGCGCAGGCCGGGCGGCGACTACCAGGTCGGGGTCTGCACCAACACCCTCTGCGCGGTGATGGGCGGCGACGCCATCTTCGACGCGCTGAAGGAGCACCTCGGCGTCGGCAACGACGAGACCACCGAGGACGGCAGCATCACCCTCGAACACATCGAGTGCAACGCCGCCTGCGACTTCGCCCCGGTGGTGATGGTCAACTGGGAGTTCTTCGACAACCAGACGCCGCAGAGCGCCAAGCGGCTCGTCGACGACCTGCGCGACGGCCACACCGTCGAGCCCACCCGGGGCGCGCCGCTGTGCACGTACCAGCAGACCGCGCGGATACTGGCCGGCTTCCCCGACGAGCGTCCCGGCGCCGTCGAGGCGACCGGAGGCGCCGGGCACGCGTCGCTGACCGGGCTGCGTCTCGCCAAGGGCGAGGCCCCGCAGCGGGTGGTCCGGCCCCGTGACGGCGCGCGTCCGCAGGACGAACCGCAGCCCGGCGCGCAGCACCTCAGCTCGCACGACGCGCCGCAGCAGACCTCGGCCTCCGACCCGGACCACCCGGCCGGGCCCGCCGCCGAGGAGGGGGAGTGATGACCATGGCGACGCAGCTCGGCGAGAACGGAACCAGCCCGGAGAAGCTCCTCGCCCCCGTCCTGTCGGCCTTCTGGGACCAGCCCGAGTCCTGGACCCTGGCCACCTACGAGCGGCACGACGGGTACGAGGGGCTCAAGAAGGCGCTCGCGATGGCGCCCGACGACCTCATCGCGTACGTCAAGGACGCCGGGCTGCGCGGCAGGGGCGGCGCCGGCTTCCCCACCGGCATGAAGTGGCAGTTCATCCCGCAGGGCGACGGCAAACCGCACTATCTCGTCGTCAACGCGGACGAGTCGGAGCCGGGCACCTGCAAGGACATCCCCCTCCTCTTCGCCAATCCGCACGCCCTCATCGAGGGCATCGTGATCGCCTGCTACGCGATCCGCTCGCAGCAGGCGTTCATCTATCTGCGCGGCGAGGTCGTCCCCGTCCTGCGCAGGCTGCACGAGGCGGTGCGCGAGGCGTACGTGGCGGGCTATCTCGGCAAGAACATCCTCGGCAGCGGACTCGACCTCGACGTCGTCGTGCACGCGGGCGCGGGCGCGTACATCTGCGGCGAGGAGACCGCGCTGCTGGACTCCCTGGAGGGCCGTCGCGGACAGCCCCGGCTGCGTCCTCCCTTCCCGGCGGTGGCGGGCCTCTACGCCTGCCCCACCGTGGTGAACAACGTGGAGTCCATCGCGTCCGTTCCCGCGATCCTCAACCGGGGCAAGGACTGGTTCAGGTCGATGGGCAGCGAGAAGTCCCCGGGCTTCACGCTGTACTCGCTCAGCGGCCATGTCACCAACCCCGGCCAGTACGAGGCGCCCCTCGGCATCACCCTGCGCCAGCTGCTCGACATGAGCGGCGGCATCAGGGCCGGCCACCGCCTCAAGTTCTGGACCCCGGGCGGCTCCTCCACCCCGATGTTCACCGAGGAACACCTCGACGTCCCGCTGGACTACGAGGGCGTGGGCGCCGCCGGTTCCATGCTCGGCACCAAGGCGCTCCAGTGCTTCGACGAGACGACCTGCGTCGTGCGGGCCGTCACCCGCTGGACCGAGTTCTACGCCCACGAGTCGTGCGGCAAGTGCACACCGTGCCGCGAAGGCACCTACTGGCTCGTCCAGTTGCTGCGCGACATCGAGGCCGGCCGGGGACGGATGTCGGACATCGACAAGCTGAACGACATCGCCGACACCATCAACGGCAAGTCGTTCTGCGCGCTCGGGGACGGCGCCGCCTCCCCGATCTTCTCCTCGCTCAAGCACTTCCGCGCGGAGTACGAGCAGCACGTCACCGGCAAGGGCTGCCCCTTCGACCCCGCCAAGTCCACCGCGTGGGCTGACCAGAACCCGCACCTGGAGGTGAACGCATGACAGTCACCGCATCCGCCCCCGCAGGCGGCGGCGAGGCGGCGGTCCCGCCCCAGGACCTCGTCTCGCTGACCATCGACGGCGTGGAGATCTCCGTCCCCAAGGGGACGCTGGTGATCCGTGCGGCCGAGCTGCTCGGCATCGAGATCCCGCGCTTCTGCGACCATCCGCTGCTCGACCCGGCCGGCGCCTGCCGCCAGTGCATCGTCGAGGTCGAGGGCCAGCGCAAGCCGATGGCCTCCTGCACGATCACCTGCACCGACGGCATGGTCGTCAAGTCGCAGCTGACGTCGCCGGTCGCGGAGAAAGCCCAGCGCGGGGTGATGGAGCTGCTGCTCATCAACCACCCGCTGGACTGCCCGGTCTGCGACAAGGGCGGCGAGTGCCCCCTCCAGAACCAGGCGATGCAGGTCGGTTCCGCCGACTCCCGCTTCGAGGGCAGGAAGCGCACCTTCGAGAAGCCGGTGCCGATCTCCACCCAGGTGCTGCTGGACCGCGAGCGCTGCGTGCTGTGCGCCCGCTGCACCCGCTTCTCCAACCAGATCGCCGGCGACCCGATGATCGAGCTGATCGAGCGCGGCGCGCTCCAGCAGGTCGGCACCGGCGAGGGCGACCCGTTCGAGTCGTACTTCTCCGGGAACACCATCCAGATCTGCCCGGTCGGCGCGCTCACCTCGGCGGCCTACCGCTTCCGCTCCCGCCCCTTCGACCTGGTGTCCTCGCCCAGCGTCTGCGAGCACTGCGCGGGTGGCTGCGCGACCCGTACGGACCACCGGCGGGGCAAGGTCATGCGGCGGATGGCGGCCGACGACCCCGAGGTCAACGAGGAGTGGATCTGCGACAAGGGGCGCTTCGGCTTCCGGTACGCGCAGCAGCGCGACCGGCTGACCACCCCGCTGGTGCGCAACGCCGAGGGGGTCCTCGAACCGGCGAGCTGGCCCGAGGCGCTGGAGGCCGCCGCGCGCGGGCTGAGCGCCGCGCGCGGCCGGGCCGGGGTGCTGACCGGCGGCCGGCTCACCGTCGAGGACGCCTACGCGTACGCCAAGTTCGCGCGGGTCGCCCTCGACACGAACGACATCGACTTCCGCGCGCGGGTGCACAGCAGCGAGGAGGCCGACTTCCTGGCCGCCCATGTCGCGGGCCGGGGCCGGGATCTGGACGGTACGGGGATCACGTACACCACGCTGGAGAAGGCACCGGCGGTCCTGCTCGCGGGCTTCGAGTCCGAGGAGGAGGCGCCCGGCGTCTTCCTGCGGCTGCGCAAGGCGCACCGCAAGCGCGGCCAGCGCGCCTTCGCGCTCGCGCCGTTCGCCACCCGGGGCCTGGCGAAGGCGGGCGGCACGCTGCTGCCAGCGGCGCCCGGCACCGAGACCGAGTGGCTGGACGCCCTGGCGTCCCGTACCGGTCTCGACGAGGACGGCGAGCGGGCGGCCGGGGCGCTGCGCGAGCCCGGCGCCGTCATCGTCGTCGGCGAGCGGCTGGCGGCCGTGCCCGGTGGGCTGACGGCCGCCGCGCGCGCGGCCACGGCGACCGGCGCCCGGCTGGTGTGGATTGCGCGCAGGGCGGGCGAGCGCGGCGCCCTGGAGGCGGGCGCGCTCCCCTCGCTGCTGCCCGGCGGGCGTCCCGCGACCGACCCGAGGGCCCGTGAGGAGACGGCGGCGGTCTGGGGCGTACGCGAACTGCCGCACCGGTACGGGCGCGACACCGGCCAGATCGTGGAGGCCGCCGCCACCGGCGAGCTGGCCGCCCTGCTCGTCGCGGGTGTCGAGGTCACGGATCTGCCCGACCCGGCGGGCGCGCGGGCCGCGCTGGACGCGGTCGGCTTCCTCGTCTCGCTGGAGCTGCGGCCGAGCGAGGTCACCGACCGGGCGGACGTGGTCTTCCCGGTGGCCGCCGTCGCGGAGAAGCCCGGCACCTTCCTCAACTGGGAAGGCCGGGCGCGGCTGTTCGAGGCGTCGCTGAAGCCGGAGCAGATGACACGGCGTCTCGCCCCGAGCGACGCGCGTGTCCTGCACATGCTGGCCGACGCGCTCGACACGCATCTGGGACTGCCGGACCTGCGGGCCGTACGCGGTGAACTGGACCGGCTCGGCGGCTGGGACGGGCCGCGCGCCACCGAGCCGCTGGAACCGGCCCGGCCGGTCCCGCGCGCCGCCACCGGCGAGGCGGTCCTCGCCGGCCACCGGCTCCTGCTCGACCGGGGACGGCTCCAGGAGGGCGACGCCGCTCTGGCGGGCACGCGCCACGCGGCGGTCGCCCGGCTCTCCGCCGCGACGGCCGAGGAGACCGGCGTCAAGGACGGCGACGAACTCACCGTCAGCGGCCCGGCGGGCGCGGTCACGCTCCCGCTGCGGGTGACGCCGATGCCCGACCGGGTGGTCTGGCTGCCGCTGAACTCCACGGGCTCCGGAATCCTCGCGGACACCGGGGCCACCCCCGGCACCCTGGTCCGTATCGCCCCAGCAGGCCCGGCCGCCCCGGCCGACGTGACACCGGAGGTGCGCGCATGACCGCCCTCGACCGACTCGCGGCGGCGCCACCGGCCGTGCTGGCCGCCGAGGACCTGTCGATGTTCGGCCGCGACCCGTGGTGGCTTGTGGTCGTCAAGGCCGTGTTCTGCTTCGCGTTCCTGCTGCTGACCGTGCTCTTCGCCATCGTGTGGGAGCGCAAGGTCGTCGCCTGGATGCAGCTGCGCATCGGCCCCAACCGGCACGGCCCCTGGGGCATGCTCCAGTCGCTCGCCGACGGCGCCAAGCTGATGTTCAAGGAGGACATCATCGTGCGCCGCGCGGACAAGGTGGTGTACGTCCTCGCGCCGGTCGTCGCCGCGATCCCCGCGTTCATGGCGATCGCCGTGATCCCGTTCGGCCCGGCGGGCAACGAGGTCTCGATCTTCGGCCAGCGCACCACGATGCAACTCACCGACCTGCCGATCGCGATGCTCTACATCCTCGCGGTGGCCTCGGTCGGCATCTACGGCATCGTCCTCGCCGGCTGGTCCTCGGGGTCGACGTACCCGCTGCTCGGCGGGTTGCGCTCGTGCGCCCAGATGATCTCGTACGAGATCGCCATGGGCGCCGCGTTCGCCTCGGTCTTCCTCTACTCCGGGTCGATGTCGACCTCGGCGATCGTCGAGGCGCAGGCCGACCGCTGGTACGTCCTGCTGCTGCCGGTCTCCTTCATCATCTACATCATCACGATGGTCGGGGAGACCAACCGCAACCCGTTCGACATGCCGGAGTCCGAGGGCGACCTCGTCGGCGGCTTCAACACCGAGTACTCGTCCATCAAGTTCGCGATGTTCATGCTCGCCGAGTACATCAACATGGTCACCGTCTCGGCCGTCGCCATCACGCTCTTCCTGGGCGGCTGGCGGGCCCCGTGGCCGATCTCCACCTTCTGGGAGGGCGCGAACCACGGCTGGTGGCCGATGCTCTGGTTCGTCCTCAAGGTCCAGCTGCTGCTGTTCTTCTTCATCTGGCTGCGCGGCACGCTGCCCCGCGTGCGCTACGACCAGCTGATGAAGCTCGGCTGGAAGGTCCTGATCCCGGTCTCGCTGGTCTGGCTGATGCTCGTCGCGACCGTACGGGTCCTGCGCAACGAGAACTACGGCTTCCAGCAGATCCTGCTGTACGTCGCCGGGGCGATCATCGCCCTCCTGCTGCTCTCCTTCGTCGTGGACATCTTCCACGACCGCAAGGAGAAGGCGGCGGCGGAGAACGAGGCGGAGCCGCCCGCCTTCGACCCGATGGCCGGCGGTTTCCCCGTGCCACCGCTGCCGGGGCAGACCCTGCCGCCCGTACCGCGGAGGCAGCCCCGACGTGAGCGGGAGCTGATTGTCAGTGGTGGGGTCAATACTGTGAGTGACGGATCCGAGAGTGACGGAAAGGAGGCTGACAGTGTCTGACTCTTCGCGGGAGTCCCATGAGGGAGACGTGCCACGTCCCCCTCGCAATCCGGTGGCCGGCTTCGGGCTGACCTTCAAGGCGATGTTCAAGAAGCGGCTGACCGAGCAGTATCCGGAGCAGCAGAAGGTGACGGCACCGCGCTTCCACGGCCGCCACCAGCTGAACCGGCATCCGGACGGCCTGGAGAAGTGCATCGGCTGCGAGCTGTGCGCCTGGGCCTGTCCGGCGGACGCGATCTACGTGGAGGGCGCGGACAACACGGAGGAGGAGCGCTACTCGCCGGGCGAGCGCTACGGCCGCGTCTACCAGATCAACTACGCGCGCTGCATCTTCTGCGGACTGTGCATCGAGGCGTGCCCCACCCGGGCGCTCACGATGACCAATGACTTCGAGCTGGCCGACAGCAGCCGCGAGAGCCTCATCTATACGAAGGAGCAGCTCCTCGCGGGACTGGAGGAGGGCATGGTCGAGTCGCCGCACTCGATCTTCCCGGGGACGGACGAGCAGGACTACTACCGGGGCCTGGTCACCGAGGCCGCGCCGGGGACGGTTCCGCAGATCGCCGTCTCCAAGGGCGAGAAGCCCCGCGACGAGGGGGTGGAGGCATGAACACCCTCGCCGCCTCGGCCGCTTCGACCGGTGAGGCCGTCCAGTTCTGGATTCTCGGCACGGTCGCGGTGGTCGGCGCGCTCTGCACGATCCTGATGAAGAAGGCCGTGCACAGCGCGCTCTGTCTGGCCGCGACGATGATCGTCCTCGCGGTCTTCTACCTGGCCAACGGGGCGTATTTCCTGGGCGTCGTCCAGGTCGTCGTCTACACCGGCGCGATCATGATGCTGTTCCTCTTCGTGGTCATGCTGGTGGGCGTCACCGCCGCGGACTCCCTGAAGGAGACGCTCAAGGGGCAGCGCTGGTGGGCGGCCGCCTGCGGGCTCGGCTTCGGCATCCTGCTCATCGCCGGGATCGGCAACGCCTCGCTCAACTCCTTCACGGGGCTCGGCCAGGCCAACGCCGGCGGGAACGTGCAGGGCCTGGCCGCGCTGATCTTCACGAGGTACGTCTTCGCCTTCGAGATCACCGGCGCGCTGCTGATCACCGCGGCCGTCGGGGCGATGCTGCTCACCCACCGCGAGCGCACCGAACGCGCGCTGACGCAGCGTGAGATGGCCGCCGCCCGGGTCCGTGAGGGCACCCAGCTTCCGCCGCTGCCCGCGCCCGGCGTCTACGCCCGGCACAACGCGGTGGACATCCCCGGTCTGCTGCCGGACGGCACCGCGTCCGAGCTGACGGTCAACAGGACGCTGAAGGGCCGGGGCCAGATCCGCGACGTGTCCGCCGAGGCCATCGCCGACATCAAGGCGCTGGAGCAGCGGTCGGCGGACCGGCTCGGCCGGGACGAGGAGGAGGCGAAGCGATGAATCCGGTCAACTACCTCTATCTCGCGTCCCTGCTGTTCACCATCGGCGCGGCCGGTGTGCTGATCAGGCGCAACGCGATCGTGGTGTTCATGTGCATCGAGCTGATGCTCAACGCCTGCAATCTCGCGTTCGTGACCTTCGCCCGGATGCACGGCAATCTCGACGGCCAGATCATCGCCTTCTTCACGATGGTCGTCGCCGCCGCGGAGGTCGTGGTCGGGCTCGCGATCATCGTGTCGCTGTTCCGTTCCCGCCACTCGGCCTCGGTCGACGACGCCAGCCTGATGAAGCTCTGAGGGGTCGCTGAATCGTGGAGAACTTGATTGCGCCGCTCATCGCGGCGCCTCTGCTCGGAGCGGCGCTCCTGCTGTGCGGCGGCCGCCGGCTCGACCGCGCGGGCCACTGGCTCGGCACACTGCTGGCCGCCGCGTCCTTCGTGATCGGCGTCGTGCTCTTCAGCGACATGCTCGGCAGGAGCGGCGACGACCGCTCGCTGCACCAGCACCTGTTCAGCTGGGTCCCCGTCGAGGGGTTCCGGGCGGACATCGCCTTCCAGCTCGACCAGCTGTCGATGACCTTCGTCCTGCTGATCACCGGTGTGGGCACGCTGATCCACATCTACTCCATCGGGTACATGGAGCACGACGAGCGGCGCCGCCGCTTCTTCGGCTATCTCAACCTGTTCCTGGCGGCGATGCTGATCCTGGTCCTCGCCGACAACTACCTGCTGCTGTACCTGGGCTGGGAGGGTGTGGGGCTCGCCTCGTACCTGCTCATCGGGTTCTGGCAGCACAAGCCCAGCGCGGCCACCGCCGCTAAGAAGGCGTTCCTCGTCAACCGGGTCGGCGACATGGGTCTGTCGATCGCCATCATGCTGATGTTCACCACCTTCGGGACCTTCGCTTTCGGCCCGGTGTTCGCCGCCACGGGGGACGCGACCGAGGGCAAGCTGACGGCGATCGGCCTGATGCTGCTGCTGGCCGCGTGCGGCAAGTCCGCCCAGGTGCCGCTCCAGTCCTGGCTCGGTGACGCGATGGAGGGCCCGACCCCGGTCTCGGCCCTGATCCACGCGGCGACGATGGTGACCGCGGGCGTCTACCTGATCACCAGGTCGAGTGCCGTCTTCAACGCGGCTCCCGACGCCCAGTTGGTGGTCGTGGTGGTCGGCGCGGTGACGCTGCTGTTCGGTGCGGTCGTCGGTTGCGCGAAGGACGACATCAAGAAGGCCCTCGCGGGTTCGACGATGTCGCAGATCGGCTACATGATCCTCGCGGCGGGCCTCGGCCCGATCGGGTACGTCTTCGCGATCATGCATCTGGTGACGCACGGCTTCTTCAAGGCCGGGCTCTTCCTCGGCGCCGGTTCGGTCATGCACGGCATGAACGACGAGGTGGACATGCGCAAGTACGGCGGCCTGCGGACGTATATGCCGGTCACCTTCGTCACCTTCGGTCTCGGCTATCTGGCGATCATCGGCTTCCCGGGGCTGTCCGGCTTCTTCTCCAAGGACAAGATCATCGAGGCGGCCTTCGCCAAGGGCGGCACGGAGGGCTGGATCCTCGGCGCCGTCACCCTGATCGGCGCCGGGATCACCGCCTTCTACATGACGCGCGTGATGCTGATGACCTTCTTCGGCGAGAAGCGCTGGCAGCCCGACGCGCAGGGGAAGCAGCCGAAGCCGCACGAGTCCCCGAAGTCGATGACCATCCCCATGATCATCCTGGCCTTCGGCTCGGTGTTCGCCGGCGGATTCTTCTCCATCGGCGACCGCTTCCTGCACTGGCTGGAGCCCGTCACGGGACACGACCACGGGGACGCGCCGATCAGCGCGGGCGTCGTCACCGGCGCCACCATGGTCGTCCTGGTGATCGGGGTCGCCGTCGCCTGGCTGATGTACGGGCGCGCGTCCGTACCGGTCGCCCCGCCGCGCGGCTCGCTGCTCACCCGCGCCGCCCGCCGCGACCTTCTCCAGGACGACTTCAACCATGTGGTCCTGGTGCGCGGCGGCGAGCACCTCACCCGCTCGCTCGTCTACATGGACCACACCCTGGTCGACGGAGTGGTCAACGGCACCGCGGCCTCGTTCGGCGGGCTCTCCGGCCGGCTGCGCAAGCTGCAGAACGGCTACGCCCGCACCTATGCGGTCTCGATGTTCGGAGGTACGGCAGTGCTCATCGCCGCGACCCTGCTGATGAGGGCGGTGTAACCGGATATGTCGTTCCCTCTCCTCACCGCGACGGCGGTCCTCCCCGCCGTCGGCGCGATCGCCACGGCGGCCGTCCCGGCGGCCCGGCGCACCGCCGCCAAGTGGCTGGCGCTGCTCTTCTCGCTCGCCACGCTCGCGCTGGCCGTCCTCGTCCTGGTCCGCTTCGAACCCGGCGGCGCCCGCTATCAGCTCACCGAGTCGCATGCCTGGATCGCGGACTTCGGCGTCCGCTACGAGCTGGGGGTGGACGGGATCGGGGTGGCGCTGCTCGCGCTGACCGCCCTGCTGATCCCGTTCGTGATCCTGGCCGGCTGGCACGACGCCGACCCGCTCGAAGAGGCCCGCCCCAACCGCCGCTGGCGGCCGACGCAGGGCTTCTTCGCGCTGATCCTGATGGTCGAGGCGATGGTGATCCTCTCCTTCGAGGCCACCGACGTCTTCCTCTTCTACATCCTTTTCGAAGCCATGCTCATCCCGATGTACTTCCTCATCGGCGGCTTCGGCGACCGCGCTCACTCGGGAGGCGACGAGGCGGCGGCGACCCAACGCTCTTACGCCGCCGTCAAGTTCCTCCTCTACAACCTGGTCGGCGGCCTGATCATGCTGGCCGCCGTCATCGGCCTCTACGTGGTCGCCGGGACCTTCTCGCTCTCCGAGATCGCCGAGGCGCGGGCGTCCGGCTCGCTGTCGATGGCGACCGGCACCGAGCGGTGGCTGTTCCTCGGCTTCTTCTTCGCGTTCGCGGTGAAGGCGCCGCTCTGGCCGCTGCACACCTGGCTGCCCAACGCCATGGGCGAGGCCACCGCTCCCGTCGCCGTACTGATCACCGCCGTGGTCGACAAGGTCGGCACGTTCGCGATGCTCCGCTTCTGCCTCGGTCTCTTCCCCGAAGCCTCGAAGTGGGCCACACCGGCCATCCTCGTACTGGCGCTGATCAGCATCGTCTACGGGGCGCTGCTCGCGGTCGGCCAGCGCGACATCAAGCGGCTGATCGCCTACGCGTCGATCTCCCACTTCGGCTTCATCATCCTGGGCATCTTCGCGATGACCAGCCAGGGCCAGTCGGGCGCCACGCTCTACATGGTCAACCACGGGATCTCGACGGCCGCGCTGATGCTGGTCGCCGGGTTCCTGATCTCGCGGCGCGGCTCCCGTCTCATCGCGGACTACGGCGGGGTGCAGAAGGTCGCGCCGGTCCTCGCCGGCACCTTCCTGATCGGCGGACTCGCCACGCTCTCGCTGCCGGGGCTCTCCCCGTTCGTGAGTGAATTCCTGGTCCTGGTCGGGACGTTCAGCCGGTATCCGGCGGTCGGCGTCATCGCCACCGTCGGCATCGTCCTCGCCGCGCTCTATGTCCTGGTCCTCTACCAGCGCACCATGACCGGACCGGTGAAGGACGCGGTCAAGGCCATGCCGGATCTGCGCGTCCGGGAGCTGGTGGTGGTCACCCCGCTGATCGCGCTGCTTCTCTTCCTCGGCGTCTATCCGAAGCCGCTGACCGAGATCGTCAACCCGGCGGTGGAGCACACGATGTCCGACGTACAGCAGACCGATCCCAAGCCCGAGGTGGAGGCCGCTCCATGAGTGCGACTGTCGTCCACAGCCTGTGGACAAGCGCGGCGGCCGAGGGAATCGCCACGATCCCGGCCCCGAAAATCGAGTACGCGCAGCTGTCCCCGGTGCTCATCGTGCTGGGCGCCGCCGTCCTCGGCATCCTGGTCGAGGCGTTCGTGCCCCGCAAGGGCCGCTACCACGCCCAGCTGTTCCTCTCCCTGGTCGCGCTGGCCGCCTCCTTCGCGGCGGTGGTCGCCCTCGCGGCCGACGGATACGGCACCACCAGGAAGCACCTGGCGGCGATGGGCGCCATCGCCGTCGACGGCCCGGCGCTCTTCCTCCAGGGCACCATCCTGCTGGCCTCGGTCGTCGCCGTGTTCACCTTCGCCGAGCGCCGGCTCGACCCGGAGAGCCACGGCAAGCGGGTCGACTCCTTCGCCGCGCAGGCCGCGGCCGTGCCGGGCAGCGACGGCGAGAAGGCCGCGGTCAAGGCCGGGTTCACCACCACGGAGGTGTTCCCGCTCGCGCTGTTCGCGGTCGCCGGCATGCTGGTCTTCCCGGCGGCCAACGACCTGCTGACGCTCTTCGTCGCGCTGGAGGTCTTCTCCCTCCCGCTCTACCTGCTGTGCGCCCTCGCCCGCCGCAAGCGGCTGATGTCGCAGGAGGCGGCGGTCAAGTACTTCCTGCTCGGCTCCTTCTCCTCGGCGTTCCTCCTCTTCGGCATCGCCCTGCTGTACGGGTACGCGGGCTCCGTGTCGTACGCGCGCATCGCCGAGGTCGTCGACGGCACCGTCAAGAGCGTCAGCCCGGCGCTCGCCGACACCATGGGCAATGACGCGCTGCTGCTCATCGGCGGCGCGATGGTCCTGATGGGGCTCCTCTTCAAGGTCGGCGCTGTGCCGTTCCACATGTGGACCCCGGACGTCTACCAGGGCGCGCCCACCCCGGTCACGGGCTTCATGGCCGCCGCCACCAAGGTCGCCGCCTTCGGCGCGCTGCTGCGCCTGCTGTACGTGGTGCTGCCGGGGCTGCGCTGGGACTGGCGCCCGGTGATGTGGGGCGTCGTCATCGTCACGATGCTGGGCGGTGCGATCGTCGCCATCACCCAGACCGACATCAAGCGGCTCCTGGCGTACTCGTCCATCGCGCACGCCGGCTTCATCCTGGCCGGGGTGATCGCCGGGACGGCCGACGGCATCTCGTCCGTCCTCTTCTACCTGGCCGCCTACTCGTTCGTCACCATCGGCGCCTTCGCGGTGGTCACGCTGGTGCGCGACGCGGGCGGCGAGGCGACGCACCTGTCCAAGTGGGCCGGGCTGGGGCGGCGTTCGCCGCTGGTGGCCGCGGTCTTCGCGGTCTATCTGCTCGCTTTCGCCGGTATCCCGCTGACCTCGGGCTTCTCGGGCAAGTTCGCGGTGTTCAAGGCGGCGGCCGAGGGCGGCGCGGGCGCGCTGGTGGTGGTCGGTGTGATCGCCTCCGCCATCGCCGCGTTCTTCTACATCCGCGTGATCGTGCTGATGTTCTTCAGCGAGCCCAAGCCGGAGGGCCCGACGGTCGCCGTACCGTCACCGCTCACCACGGCGGCCATCGCCGTGGGCGTCCTCGTCACCCTGGTCCTGGGCGTGGCCCCGCAGTACTTCCTGGACCTGGCGGGCCAGGCGGGGGTCTTCGTGCGGTAGCGGCGGCGGTACGGCCACGCGCACCAGGCGGCGGGCCCGGCACCGGGGGGTGCCGGGCCCGCCTGTCCGTACGGGGGCTCGGGCTCACGCGGCGGCGATCCGGCCCGTCACCTCGCCGAGGCCGACCCTCGTGCCGTCCGGGCCGGGGGCCCAGGCCGTCAGGGTCACCTCGTCGCCGTCCTCCAGGAAGGTCCGCTCGCCGCCGGGGAGTTCGAGGGGCTCGGTGCCGTTCCAGGTCAGCTCCAGCAGGGAGCCGCGCTGCTCGCGGGCGGCGCCGCTGACCGTGCCGGAGGCGAAGAGGTCGCCCGTGCGGAGCGAGGCGCCGTTGACCGTCATATGGGCCAGCTGCTGGGCCGCCGTCCAGTACATCGTGGAGAAGGGCGGCTCGGAGATCAGCTCGCCGTTGAGCGCGACGGAGATCCGCAGGTCGAGGCCGCCCGGCTCCTCCTCGTCCGTGTCGTCCAGATAGGGCAGCAGTCCCTCGGTACGCGCCGGGGGAGTCACCCGGGCCCAGTCCAGGGCCTCCAGCGGGGTCACCCACGCGGAGACGGACGTGGCGAAGGACTTGCCCAGGAACGGGCCGAGCGGCACGTACTCCCACGCCTGGATGTCGCGCGCCGACCAGTCGTTGAGCAGCGAAAGACCGAAGACGTGGTCGCGGAACGAGGTCAGCTCCACCGGGTCGCCCTGCCGGGACGGCGTGCCGACGACGAAGCCGACCTCCGCCTCGATGTCCAGCTTCACGGAGGGGCCGAAGACGGGCACCGGGTCCCCGGGTGCCTTGCGCTGCCCGGACGGGCGCCGCACCTCCGTGCCGGAGACCACGACCGTACCGGCCCTGCCGTGGTAACCGATGGGCAGATGCTTCCAGTTGGGGGTCAGTGCCCCGTCGTCGGGGCGGAAGATCCGGCCCACGTTGGTGGCGTGGTGCTCGCTCGCGTAGAAGTCGACGTAATCCGCGACCTCGTAGGGCAGATGCGGGGTGACCGAGTCCAGCGGGTGGAGGAGCGGCTCTATGGCGGGCCGGTACGCGGGCACCGTGACCCACGCGGTGAGGGCGCGGCGCACATCGCGCCAGGCCGTACGCCCGGCGCTCATCAGGGGGTTGAGGCTCGGCCGGTCGAGCAGCGCGGCGTACGGGGAGCCCAGGGCGTGCGCCGCCGCGCCCGCGTCCAGTACGTAGGTGCCGATGCGGACCCCGAGCCGGCGGCGGTCGGGCTCGTCGGGCGTGGAGAAGACTCCGTACGGCAGGTTGTGCGGGCCGAAGGGGTCGCCCTCGGCCGGTTCGAGCGGGCTCTGCTCGGGCATGGGGTGGCGCCTCGCTTTCCGGATCGATGCAGGACACGTTACGTGGGTGTTGCCCCGTGGCGGCAGTGGCGAAAAGCCCGCAATGACCGCGGGGAGGCCGCTGTCGCGGTCCGTCGAGGGGGCTACCGGTGGTAGCCCCCTCTTGATCACCCCGGCCGCCCGCCCTCGGCCCTCCGCGGCCCTCCCCTTCCGCCGCCCCTGCCGGCTCCCGGGTCTCAGCCCGCCGTGCGCGGGATCCGCTTCTCCCAGGTCCGGTGGAAGACCACCTCGTCGCCGTCGTGGCAGATCACCTCGTTGGTGGTGAGGAAGGATTCCGCGTCGCAGCTGATCTCGGAGCGGGTCCGTACCCGGGTGTCCCAGCCCAGCTCGGGCCGGTGCAGCCGGATCGCCCAGTCGGAGCGGGTGCGCGCCGACAGCGGGTCGCTCTCCTGGATCGTGTACGTCTCCAGCGCGTCCTCGGCGAATTCGAGACCGTCCGGGTAGACGCGGGAACCGCCGTAGCGCGGATCGACCTCCAGCCGCCAGGTGCCCTCGGCGACATCGCGGACCACCAGCCGCTCGGGCCGCTCCTCGTCCAGCGTCGCGGGGAAGGCCACGCCCAGCGGCTCCGCCTGCTCGGCGGGCTCGAACGAGAGGGCGCGCGGCTCCGCCACCGGTGCCCGCACGGGCAGTTCGAGCGAGCTGCCCGCCGGGTCCAGGGTGAAGCCCGCCGAGTCCGCCCGCGGCCAGATCCACGGCCAGTACGCGGACGAGACGGCGAGCCGGACGCGGTGGCCGGGCGGGAAGGTGTGCCCGATGCCGTTCAGTTCGATGGTGACGTCCTCGGTCGCGCCCGGCGGCCACGGCTCGGCGCGGTCCCGGCCGTGCCTGGCCGAGAGGTTGAGCACACCGCGGGTGACCAGGGTGGACGAGCCGTCCGGCGCGACATCGCAGAGCCGGGCGATCGCCTGCCCCGCCGGGGCGTCCAGCCGCAGCCGCAGCCGGACGCGGGGGCGGCCGAGGATCTCGATCCGTTCGCCCTCGACCCGGAAGTCGAAACACGCCGACTTGGCGTCCTCGTCCCGCTGGTCCGGCGGCAGGTCCGCGTCGTTGCCGAACGGGAAGAAGCGGCCCGCGTCCAGCCCCGTGTGGTGCGGCGAGTCGACGACGACCGGCTCGCCCCGGAAGGCGTACGGCACGGCCGTGACGTTCGGCGAGGGCCACGCGTTGTCGCCGACCCAGCGCCCCGGCAGCTCCGGGTAGACGGTCGCGGGCGGGTGCGAGGCGCTGATCCAGGAGCGCAGCAGCGGCTCCTCCATGATCCCCGTCTCCGCTCCCTTGAGGTGGTGGTCCCACCAGCGCAGCGTCTCCTGGAGGAAGCCGATGGAGGGCCCCGGCGGCAGCCCCCGGTCCGGGTACTGGTGCGACCACGGCCCGATCAGGCCCCGTACCCGGCCCGCCGGCAGCCGCTCGACCAGCCGCAGCACGGTGTCGCGGTACGGGTCGTGCCAGCCGCCGACGGCCAGGACCGCCGCCTTGATCGCGCCGTAGTCCTCGCAGACGCTGCCGTGCTTCCAGTACGCGTCCCGGGTCTGGTGGTCCAGCCAGGTGTGGATGAACGGATCGACGGCTTCGAGGCGCTCCAGCCACATCGGGCGCCAGGCGTCCCCGACGTACAGCGGGTCCGGCGGCCGGCTGACGAAGGCCAGCATGGTGGCCGCCCAGGCGTGCATGTCGACGGCGAGGACCGAGCCGCCCATGTAGTGGACGTCGTTGTCGTAGCGGTCGTCGGTGGAGCAGACGGTGACGATCGCCTTCAGCGGTTCGGGTGCGAGGGCGGCGAGCTGGAGCGAGTTGAAGCCGCCCCACGAGATGCCGAACATGCCCACCCTGCCGCTGGACCACGGCTGCGCGGCGAGCCAGTTGATCACCTCGACCCCGTCGGCCAGCTCGGTCGCGTCGTACTCGTCGCCGGGCAGCCCCTCGCTGTTGCCGTGGCCGCGCACGTCGACCCGTACGGAGGCGTAGCCGTGGCCCGCGTACCAGGGGTGGCGCTGCCAGTCGCGCGGCGCCGTCCAGTCGCTCAGCCGGTAGGGCAGGTATTCGAGCAGTACGGGGACGGGCTCGTCGGTGACCGGGCGCCAGATCCTGGCGTAGAGGAGGGTGCCGTCGGAGAGCGGGACGCGTACGTCCTCGCGGGTCGTCCCGTACGGGAAGTCGGTGCGGATGGTGGGGGACATGCCGGTCACCTCGGGGCGGGGTTCGGGGGCGGTGGACGGGGACCGCCGGTGGACGGGGTGCGGGTCCTTCAGTGGACGGGGTGCATCGTGCGGCGCATCCAGGGCGCCGCCGCGATCACGGCGAGTCCGGCGACGACGGCGACGGCGCCGTTGACGCCGAAGTACGCGGGCTGCGAGACCTGGCCGTACAGCTTCACCGTCTGGGCCTGGATGCCGTTGGCGAGCGCCAGCGAGAGGAACCAGAGCGCCATGGTCTGGCTGGCGAAGGCGCTCGGGGCGAGCTTGGTGGAGGCGGAGAGGCCGGAGGTCTCGACCAGGATGTCGCCGAGGCCCAGCAGCAGATACGAGCCGACGATCCACCAGGCGGCCATCCGGTAGTCGCCGCCGCCGTGTCCCGAGGTGGGCAGGACCATGAGCAGGAACGACAGCCCGCCGAGGATCACCCCGATCGCGATCTTGTTGGAGGCGTGCGGCTGGTTCCTGCCCATCCGCACCCAGACCGCCGCCACGACGGGCGCGAGCGCCACCTCGAAGGCGCCGAGGGCGGACGCGTACCAGCCGGCCGGGAAGGTGAATCCCAGGATCGAGGTGTCGGCGTTGGTCGAGGCCAGCAGGATCATCGTCGAGTACGCCTGGAAGAGGATGAAGTTGAAGAAGACGGACGCCAGGAACAGCACCACGTACGGGCGCAGCCGGCCGCGCTCCTCCGCGGTCACCCGGGGGCTCTTGAACATCACCACGAAGTAGACGACCGGCGCGATCACCGCCATCACGGTGAGCACGTCGGCGAAGCGGCCGATCGTGAGCCATCCGGCCAGCGAAAGCGCCACCGCCAGCACGGCGACCACGCCCGCGCCGACGGCCATCAGCCGGACGGCCCGGCGCATCGGCTCCGGCGCGAGGGCGAACTCGGCGGCGTGTTTGCGCCCGGCCAGGTGACGCCGGCCCACCACGTACTGGATCAGCCCGAGTGTCATTCCGGCCGCGGCGGCCGAGAACGCCCAGTGCCAGCTCGCGTGGTCGCCGAGCCAGCCGGTGACCAGCGGGCCCAGGAAGGCGCCGATGTTGATGGCCATGTAGTAGAGGGCGAAACCGGCGTCCCTGCGCTGGTCCTCCGTCCGGTAGAGCTTGCCGACCATGGCGGAGACGTTCGGCTTGAGCAGGCCCGTACCGGCGCTGATCAGTCCGAGGCCCGCCCAGGTCATGGCGTCGGTGGGGACGGCCATGGCGTAGTGGCCGAGCGCGATGAGGACACCGCCCCAGAGCACCGCGCGGTACGAGCCGAGGATGCGGTCGGCCAGCCAGCCGCCGGCCACGGACAGCAGATAGACGAGGGTCCCGTACGCGGCCGAGATCGAGGCGGCGGTGCCGGCCTCCATACCGAGGCCGCCGTCCTGCGCGGTGGCCACGAAATAGAGGACGAGGACCGCCTGCATCCCGAGGAACGAGAAGCGCTCCCAGACCTCCAGACCCGAGAGGGTCAGCAGCCCCCTGGGGTGGCCGAGAAAGGCGCGGTCGTCGCGAGGGGGCGGAGTGTCCCCGTCGGCTACGGGGTCGGTCGTGGTTCCGGACAAAACAGCTACTCCCGATCGTATGGCTGATCTCGAACATACCGGCGGTGCCGGGAAGCCGCCCATGATGATCGAAAGGGGACCGGATACGCTGACTTGAGGGATGACAGCGACACATCGACAATCCGTGTGATCGTCAGCAGACAGGAGTACCTCTCGTGACCGTCGTCGGGCCGTTCGGGCTGAGCGTGCGGGACCAGGCTCTTGAGGCCGATGTCCAGACCGGATTGGCGGCCGTCGAGGCGGGCCTGCTCGATGCCACCAAGAGCGATGTGCCCTTCATTACGGAGGCCGCCCAGCATCTGCTGCGGGCGGGGGGCAAGCGTTTTCGCCCGTTGTTGGTCATGCTCGCGTCACAATTTGGCGATCCGTACGCGCCCGGCGTCGTTCCGGCGGCCGTGGTCGTCGAGCTGACGCACCTCGCGACGCTCTACCACGACGACGTGATGGACGAGGCGGACGTCCGCCGGGGCGTCCCCAGCGCCAACGCCCGCTGGGGCAACTCGGTCGCCGTCCTCACCGGTGACTTCCTCTTCGCCCGCGCCTCGCACATCCTGGCCGACCTCGGCCCCGACGCCGTACGGGTCCAGGCGGAGGCGTTCGAGCGGCTGGTGACGGGCCAGATCCTGGAGACGGCGGGTCCGCGCGACGGCCGCGACCCCGTCGAGCACTACCTGGACGTGCTCAGCGGCAAGACCGGTTCGCTGATGGCCGTCTCGGGCCGGTTCGGCGCGATGGCGGCCGGCGCGGACGAGTCGGTCGTGGACATCCTCACCCAGTACGGGGAGCGGCTCGGCGTCGCCTTCCAGCTCGCCGACGACTTCCTCGACATCGCGAGCGACTCGCACGAGTCCGGCAAGACCCCCGGCACCGATCTGCGCGAGGGCATCCCGACGCTGCCGGTGCTGCTGCTGCGCGCCCAGGCCGAGGCGCACGGCCGGCCGGAGGACCTGGAGCTGGTCGCGCTGCTGGACGGGGATCTGGCGGACGACGCCAAGCTCGCCGAGGCCCTGGGCCGGCTGCGGGCCCATCCGGCGCTGGAGCAGGCGCGGCGCGAGACCGTGCGGTACGCGGAGGCGGCGCGGGCGACCCTGACGCCGCTGCCCGAGGGATACGCGAAGTCCGCGCTGGTGGAGCTGTGCGACGCGGTGGTCCACCGCGCGGGCTGAGCCCCCTCGGTTGGCCCTGTCCCGGCCTTCTCCCCTAGGGGAAGAGGCCGGGGTGTCCGGCGTGTTCCTCATCCCTTGGCCGTACGGGAAGTTGCTCCCGAGGTCTGACGCTTCCGCGCCGCCGATTTGGTCATATGGACAACACCACTCCTGACCACATCGGGTGAGAATGGCGGCACGGAGTGGACGAGTGCAACGGACGGACGGCCGCCGACCACGGAGGTAGGGCACACATGGCACCGAACGACAACGCGCAGATCACCGAGGCGGGCGAGGAGCCCGGCACCTTCCGCCGCAGGGCGACGCGTTACGCGCTCCCCGTCGCGGTGGCGGGGGTGGCCGCGGCGACCATCGGGCTCGTACCGGCACTCGCAGCGGCGGGCGGTGGCGACCCCGAGCTGGCGGACATCAGCGCACAGCGGCTCGTCGAGAAGATCGCCGCTTCGGACACCCAGCGGCTCTCGGGTTCCGTGAAGATCACCACGGATCTCGGGCTGCCGGCGCTCAGCGGTCTCGACGGCCTGACCGGCGCGCTCGGCGACTCCGGCGCCGGGGTCGGTGGGGCCACCGCCGATCCGAGCGCCAAGCTGATGGAACTCGCCTCCGGCTCCCACACCCTGCGGGTCGCGGCCGACGGCCCTGACAAGCAGCGGCTCTCCATCGTGGGGGACGCCGCCGAGTACAGCCTCATCCGCAACGGCGACGAGGTGTGGGCCTACGACAGCGCCTCCAACCAGGCGTACCACGGGACGGCTCCGCAGGGCGGCGAGCGGGAGAAGGACGCGGGCGCGAAGGGCGCGAAGGAGCCGGGGGTGACGCCCTCGGACCTCGCCGCGCAGGTGCTGAAGGCGGCGGACGACACGACCTCCGTGACGGTCGACGGAACGACGCGGGTCGCCGGCCACGACGCGTACCGGCTGCTCGTCAAGCCCAAGCAGACCGGCTCGACGGTCGGTTCGATCGCGATCGCGGTCGACGCGAAGACCGGTACCCCGCTCAAGTTCACGCTCGCGTCCAGCGGCGGCGGCAAGGCCATCGTCGACGTGGGCTTCACGAAGGTCGACTTCGCCGAGCCGGCCGCCGGCACCTTCGACTTCACACCGCCCAAGGGCACGCGGGTGACGGAGGCGGACGAGGACGACGCGACGCACGGCAAGGGCGGCGCGAGCGGGAAGAACGGGACGGGCGGCGCCGACCGCGCCGAGGGCCACGCCTTCGGGCTGCTGGACGAGCTGGGCGGAGCCGGGGAATCCGGCGAGGTGAAGGCGATCGGCAAGGGCTGGAGCACGGTCTACGAGCTGACGGCCCCGGAGGGCTCGGACGCTCCGGCGGGCAAGGGCTCCGGTGTCTCCGGGTCCGGCGCGTCCGGGCCGGGCGACCTCGGTGGCGCGGCGGAGGGCCTGATGGACTCCCTGGGCGCCGAGGTCAGCGGCACGTTCGGCTCGGGCACGGTCTTCCAGACCCGCCTCGTCAATGTCCTGATGACGGACGACGGGAAGGTCTACGCCGGTGCGGTCACCAAGGACGCGCTGGTCAAGGTCGCGAACCAGGCGAACTGACGCGACGGCCCACCGCCCCGCCGCGTGAACCGTGCGGCGGGGCGGAACGCTGACCGGGGCCGGTCCGTTCTCGGGGTGGCCGCCGCGTGGCGCGGCGAAGGCGAAGGGGGTCTGGAGATGGCGGATCTCGTCGGACGGGACACCGGCTCGGCCCCTGAGTCGCGCGCCGGGGCGGACACGGCCGAGGCGGTCATCGAGACACGCGGCCTGACGAAGCGCTACCGGGGCGGACAGCTCGCCGTCGACCGCCTCGATCTGACCGTGCCCGCCGGGAGCGTCTTCGGCTTCCTCGGCCCCAACGGCTCCGGCAAGACCACCACGATCCGGATGCTGCTGGGCCTCATCGAGCCGACAGCGGGCTCCGCCGCCCTGCTCGGCCGCCCGGTGCCGCGCTCGGCCCGCGCCGTACTGCCGCAGGTGGGAGCCCTGATCGAGGGGCCCGCGCTGTACGGGTATCTGACCGGCCGGGACAATCTCGTACGGTACGACTCGGCCGACCCGAGCGCCGACCCCCGCACCCGGAGCGCCCGGGTCTCCGCCGCCCTGGACCGCGTCGGGCTGACGGCGGCGGCGGGAAAGAGGGCGCGGGCGTACTCCCTCGGTATGAAGCAGCGGCTCGGGCTGGCCGCCGCGCTGCTCCGGCCCCGGCGGCTGCTGGTGCTCGACGAACCGACGAACGGGCTCGACCCGCAGGGCATGCGGGAGATCAGATCGCTGGTGCGGGAGCTGGCGGCGGACGGCACGACGGTCTTCCTCTCCTCCCACCTCCTGGACGAGATCGAGCAGATCTGCACGCATGTCGCCGTGATGACCAAGGGGCGGCTGATCACCGAGGGGACGGTCGCGGGGCTGGCGGCCGGTGCCCGGAGCCGACTGGGCGTCACCACTCCCGATCCGGGTGCGGCGGCCCGCGTCCTCAAGGAGCGCGGCGCCGCCGATGTGGTGGTGACGGAGGACCGGCTGACCTGCGAGCCCCCGGCGGGCGCGGATCTCGCGGAGCTGAACGCCGCGCTGGTGCTGGCGGGGGTGCGGGTGAGGGCGTTCGGCCCGGAACACGCCTCGCTGGAGGACGCGTTCGTGGCGCTGACGGGGGAGGGGTTCGATGTCGCGGGCTGAGGCGGCCGGGGGCGCCGGCACGGCTGGGGCGGACAGGACGGCCGGGGCGGACGGGACGGCCGGGGCGGTCGAGGTATCCGGTACGGCTGGGGCGGTCGGGCCGGTTGAGGTGTCCGGGACGGCCGGGGCGGTCGACGGCGTGGGCGGGCGGCCGCCCCGGCCGTGGTGGACGCTCGGGCTGCTCCGCTCCGAGCTGGTCATCACCTTCCGGCGCGGGCGCACCCTCGCCCTGCTGGGCGTGCTCGCCGCCGTACCCGTCCTCATCGGTATCGCCGTGAAGATCGAGACGGGCGGGGGCGGCGGGATGGGCGAGGGGGCCGCCGCGCACGGACCCGCCTTCCTCACCCAGATCACCAACAACGGCCTGTTCCTCGTCTTCGCCGCACTCGCCGCGACGCTGCCCGTCTTCCTCCCGATGGCCGTGGGCGTGGTCGCGGGCGACGCGATCGCCGGGGAGGCCCACGGCGGCACGCTGCGCTATCTGCTCGTGGCACCGGCGGGCCGGACCCGGCTGCTGCTCGTCAAGTACGCGGCCACGACGGCTTTCTGCGTGGCGGCGACGGCGGTCGTGGCGGTCTCCGCGCTCGTCGTCGGCGCGCTGCTGTTCCCGCTCGGCGAGGTCACCACGATCTCGGGCACCCGGATCTCGTTCGGTGACGGGCTGATACGGGCCCTGCTGATCGCGCTGGTCGTCGCCGCCTCACTGATCGGCCTCGCGGCGGTCGGCCTGTTCGTCTCCACGCTCGCCGACAGCGGTGTCGCGGCCATGGCGGCGACGGTCGGGCTGCTGATCACGGTGCAGATCCTGGACACGATCCCGCAGTTGCGCGCGGTACAGCCGTATCTCTTCTCGCACTACTGGCTGTCGTTCGCGGATCTGCTGCGCGCGCCCTTCTACTGGGACGACATCCTCACGAACCTGGGAATCCAGGCGCTGTACGCGGCGGTGTTCGGCTCAGCGGCGTGGGCGCGGTTCACGACGCGCGACATCACGGTCTGACCCGCAACCGGGCCGGGTGCGCACCGCCCGGCGCGGAGCCGGTGGGTACCGTCCGCCGGACGGTACCCACCGGCCACCAGGGGCTCAGCTGGCGCCGGACAGCGACCAGACGGCGTACGCGATGGCGTCGCTGTTGCGGTCGAGGGCGGTGTCGCTGATGTTCGCCGTGGTGTCGCACGAGCGGTGGTAGCAGCGGTCGAAGGCGATCCCGGAGGTGCCGCCCCACTTCTGCGCCTGCGCGGCGGTCTTGATGTAGTCGGCGCCGCTGAAGAGGCCACCCACCGGTATGCCCGCGTTCTTGAACGGGGCGTGGTCCGATCGTCCGTCGCCCTCGGTCTCGATCTCGGTGGGGATGCCGACACCCGCGTAGTAGTTCTTGAAGGTCTGCTCGATCGTCGGGTCGTCGTCGTAGACGAAGTAGCCGGGGTTCGGGGAGCCGATCATGTCGAAGTTGAGATAGCCGCTGATCTTCGCCCGGTCGGCGGTCGCGAGGCTGTTGACGTAGTACCGGGAGCCGACCATGCCCAGCTCCTCCGCGCCCCACCACGCGAAGCGGAGGTGCTTCGTGGGCTTGAGCTGCGCCCGCGAGACGGCGAGAGCGGTCTCCAGCACGGCGGCGGAGCCCGAGCCGTTGTCGTTGATGCCGGCGCCCGCGGTCACCGAGTCCAGATGCGACCCGGACATGACAACCTGACCCGTGTCGCCGCCCGGCCAGTCCGCTATCAGGTTGTATCCGGTGGAGCCGCTGGAGGTGAACTGCTGCACGGTGGTGGTGAACCCCGCCGCGTCCAGCTTGCCCTTCACGTAGTTGACCGACGCCAGATAACCGGCCCTGCCGTGGGCGCGATTGCCGCCGTTGGCCGCCGCTATGGATGAGAACTGGGTCAGGTGCGCCTTGACGTTGGCGACCGGTATGTCGGGCGCCGCGAGGGTGGGGGCGGCGGACGCGCTCGGCGCGGTGGTGGCGATCAGCCCGGCGAGCGCGAGACCGACGACGGCGGGAACGGAGAACTTCATGGGGGGCTCCGGTTTCCGTACGGGAATGGGGGGTGGAGCGTCGAACGCCCCACGACGACAACGACGTGAGGCGTGCGGGTGGGACTGGTGTGGCGAGTGGTACCGGTGCGGTTCGGGGTGGAACGTACGGGTACGACGTGCGGATGCGGCGTGCTGAATGGTCAACGAGAGCTTGACCCCCCGTCAAGAGCCTTAACCGGTCACCGGTGTCCGCTGACCGAACAGCGGCCGGGCCGCACGGATGGGGACCCGCCCGCCCCCCGCCGCCGGGTCAGGCGCGGGGCTCCGGCGACGGCGCGGCGACCGGGGCCGCCTCCTGCCCCCGTTCCTGCCCCTGCCTTCGCGCCTGCCCCTGCCCCCGCCCCTGCCCCTGCTCCTGCTCCTGCCCCTGCCCCTGCCCTCGCGCCTGCTCCGCTGCCGTCCGCCGCGCGGCCCGCGCCGCCAGCCGCAGCGCCTCGCCCCGGTTGCGGCGGGCCGTGCGCAGCGCGTCCCAGGTCAGGATCGTCAGCGCCAGCCAGACCAGCGAGAATCCGGCCCAGCGCTCGGCCGGCATCGCCTCGTGGAAGTACGTGATGCCCAGCAGGAATTGGAAGACCGGAGCCAGATACTGGAGCAGCCCGAGCATCGACAGCGGCACGCGGATGGCCGCCGCGCCGAAGCAGATCAGCGGCACCGCGGTGACCAGGCCCGTGCTGGCGAGCAGGGCCACATGGCCCGGGCCCTGCGAGCCCATCGTGGCCGCGCCGGTCGCGCTCAGCCACACCAGATAGCCGAGCGCGGGCAGGAACAGCACCGCCGTCTCGGCCGCCAGCGACTCCAGCCCGCCGAGGTTGATCTTCTTCTTGAACAGTCCGTACGTCGCGAACGAGCAGGCGAGGACCAGTGAGATCCACGGCGGTCGCCCGTATCCGAGAGCGAGGACCAGCACCGCGACGACGGCGATGCCGACCGCCGCCCACTGGGCCGCCCGCAGCCGCTCCTTGAGCAGCAGGACACCCAGGGCGATGGTCACCAGCGGATTGATGAAGTACCCGAGGGACGCTTCCACGACCCGGCCGGAGTTGACGGCCCAGATGTAGACGCCCCAGTTGACGGTGATCGTGGAGGCCGCCACGGCGATCAGCGCGATCTTGCGCGGCTGCCGCAGCAGCTCCCGTATCCAGCCCCAGCGGCGCAGCGCCAGCAGGGCGATCACGACGACGCCCAGCGACCAGACCATCCGGTGGGCGAGGATCTCCATCGCCTCGGCCGGCTGGAGGAGCGGCCAGAAGAGCGGCACCAGCCCCCACATGACATAGGCACCGACCCCGTACAGCAGTCCTGTCCGCTGTTCGCCGTCCGTCTTCACTCGGCCCTCCCCGTCCCACGCGCGCCGTCCCCGTCGGGACATGCGAATCCTCGATGAAGGTAGCGCCGCGCGGGTCGGGATGTCATGTTCGTATCGTCATACGGTCATGACGCCGGGAGAGCGTCGTGCTGGTGGTGTCAGCCCTTGACGGCCCGGGCCACCGACTCCGCGAGCGGGGTGGTCGGGCGGCCGATCAGTCGTGCCAGGTCACCGGGTGTGGCGGCGAGCCGGCCGCGCCCGATCGCCGCGTCCACGTCCACCAGGATCGCGGCGAACGGCTCCGGCAGGCCCGCCCCGGTGAGGATGGAGAGGAGCGTCTCGGCCGGCACGTCGTTGTAGACGATCGTGCGACCGGTCTGCCGGGACAGCTCGGCCGCGTACTCCTCGAAGGACCACGCCGTGTCGCCGCTCAGCTCGTACGCCTTGCCGAGGTGCCCCTCGCCGGTCAGTACGGCGGCGGCCGCCGCCGCGTAGTCCGCGCGCGTCGCCGAGGCGACCCGGCCGGTGCCCGCGGCCGCCACGACGGCGCCGTGCTCCAGCACCGGGGCGAGGTTGTCCGTGTAGTTCTCGGTGTACCAGCCGTTGCGCAGGAAGGTGTACGGCAGCCCGGAGTCCAGGATCAGCTGCTCGGTGACCTTGTGCTCGGCGGCCAGCTCGAAATCGGCCTCGGGGCCGCCCAGGACGCCGGTGTACGCGAGCTGCGCCACCCCCGCCTCCTTCGCGGCCTCGACGACGGCGGTGTGCTGCGCCACCCGCTGCCCGACCTCGCTGCCGGAGACCAGCAGGACGCGGTCGCCGGACCTGAAGGCGTCCTTCAGCGTCTCGGGGCGGCTGTAGTCGGCGGTCCGCAGCTCCACGCCGAGCGCCCCGAGATCCGCGGCCCTGTCCTTGTTCCGTACGGCGGCGGCGATGCCGTCGGCCGGGACATCGGCGGCCAGCAGGGCTTCCACGACGAGACGGCCGAGGTGTCCGGTGGCTCCGGTGACGACGATGCTCATGGGGGGATTCTCCAGTTCGTGCGTATTCGCTGGGATTCGTTGCGCTCTGCCGCTCACCCTACGACGCACACTAACCAATCGAAAGTACCCACTTTGAAGTAAGGTACTGGAATGAACGTGAGCGGCGGTCCGATACCTGACGTCAACCGGGCGATGTGCCCCTCCCGGCTGGTTCTGGAGCACGTGACGAGCCGCTGGGGCGTGCTGGTGCTCGCCGCGCTGCTGGAGCGCCCGTACCGCTTCAGCGAGCTGCGCCGCGAGGTCGGCGGCGTCAGCGAGAAGATGCTCGCGCAGACCCTGCGCACGCTGGAGCGCGACGGTTTCGTCCACCGTGACGCCAGGCCCGTCATCCCGCCGCGCGTCGACTACAGCCTCACCGGTCTGGGCCGGGAGGCCGCCGAGCAGGTGTGGGGGCTGGCGCGCTGGACCGAGCGGCGGCTCGACGAGGTGTTCCGGGCGCGGCAGGCGTACGACGAGACGCGCGCCCGTGCCGACGGAGCGGCAGGCACCGATGGCGCCCATGCGCGGCCCCGCGCCGACGACAAGGCCCGGACCTCCTGACAGGCCAAAGGCCCGGACCTCCTGACAGGACAGGAGGTCCGGGCCTCGGGGGAACTTCCGGCGCGTCTCAGCCGACGACGGTCCAGGTGTCGCCGCCCGCCAGCACGCTCGACAGGTCGCCCTTGCCGTGCCGCTCGACCGCCGCGTCCAGCTGGTCAGACATCAGCGTGTCGTAGACGGGCCGCTCCACGCTCCGCAGCACCCCGATGGGCGTGTGGTGCAGCGTGTCGGCGTCGGCGAGCCGCGACAGCGCGAACGCGGTGGTGGGGCTTGCCGCGTGCGCGTCGTGGACCAGGATGTCCGCCTCGTTCTCGGGCGTCACGGCGACCACCTCCAGGTCGCCGGTGGCGCGGTCCCGTACGACACCCTTGGCGCCGTCGGTGCCGAAGCGGATCGGCTGCCCGTGCTCCAGCCGGATCACGGCCTCCGCCGCCTGGTCCTTGTCCTTGAGGACCTCGAAGGCGCCGTCGTTGAAGATGTTGCAGTTCTGGTAGATCTCCACCAGCGCCGTGCCCGGGTGCTCGGCCGCCTGCCGCAGCACCTCGGTGAGGTGCTTGCGGTCCGAGTCGACCGTACGGGCCACGAACGACGCCTCCGCGCCGATCGCCAGCGACACCGGGTTGAAGGGCGCGTCGAGCGAGCCCATCGGCGTCGACTTGGTGATCTTCCCGACCTCGGAGGTGGGGGAGTACTGGCCCTTGGTCAGTCCGTAGATCCGGTTGTTGAACAGAAGGATCTTCAGATTGACGTTTCGGCGCAGCGCGTGGATCAGGTGGTTGCCGCCGATGGAGAGCGCGTCGCCGTCGCCGGTCACGACCCAGACGGACAGGTCCCGGCGCGAGGTGGCGAGCCCGGTGGCGATGGCCGGCGCGCGGCCGTGGATCGAGTGCATCCCGTAGGTGTTCATGTAGTACGGGAAGCGGGAGGAGCAGCCGATGCCGGAGACGAACACGATGTTCTCTTTGGCGAGGCCGAGTTCCGGCATGAAGCCCTGGACGGCGGCGAGCACCGCGTAGTCACCGCAGCCGGGGCACCAGCGGACCTCCTGGTCGGACTTGAAGTCCTTCATGGACTGCTTGGCCTCGGCCCGGGGGACCAGCGTCAGCAGCTCGTTGGTGATCGCCGAGGTCGTCGTGTCAGGCATCGATGGCCTCCTTGAGGGCCGTGGCGAGCTGTTCGGCCTTGAACGGCATGCCGTTGACCTGGTTGTACGAGTGGGCGTCCACCAGGTACTTGGCTCTGAGCATCGTGGCGAGCTGGCCGAGGTTCATCTCCGGCACCACGACCTTGTCGTAGCGGCTCAGCACCTCCCCGAGATTGCGCGGGAAGGGGTTGAGATGGCGCAGATGTGCCTGGGCGATCCGGACGGAGTCCTTGCGGAGCCGGCGTACGGCGGCGGTGATCGGCCCGTACGTGGAACCCCAGCCCAGCACCAGGGTGCGGGCGCCGTCCGGGTCGTCCACGTCCAGATCGGGCACCTGGATTCCGTCGATCTTGGCCTGGCGGGTACGCACCATGAAGTCGTGGTTGGCCGGGTCGTACGAGATGTTGCCCGTGCCGTCCTGCTTCTCGATGCCGCCGATCCGGTGTTCGAGACCGGGCGTCCCGGGCACGGCCCACGGGCGGGCCAGGGTCTGCGGGTCGCGCTTGTACGGCCAGAACACCTCGGTGCCGTCGGCCAGTTGGTGGTTGGGGCCGGTGGCGAACCGGACCCGCAGATCGGGCAGTTCCTCGGTCTCCGGGATCCGCCAGGGCTCGGAGCCGTTGGCGAGGTAACCGTCGGAGAGCAGGAAGACCGGGGTGCGGTAGGTCAGCGCGATCCGGGCGGCGTCCAGGGCCGCGTCGAAGCAGTCCGCCGGGGTGCGCGGCGCGACCACCGGGACGGGGGCCTCGCCGTTGCGCCCGTACATCGCCTGGAGCAGGTCGGCCTGCTCCGTCTTGGTGGGCAGCCCGGTGGAGGGGCCGCCGCGCTGGATGGCGACGACGAGCAGCGGCAGCTCCAGCGAGACCGCGAGCCCGATCGTCTCCGACTTGAGCGCAACCCCGGGGCCCGAGGTGGTGGTGACGGCGAGCGAACCGCCGAAGGCCGCGCCCAGCGCCGCCCCGATGGCGGCGATCTCGTCCTCGGCCTGGAAGGTCCGTACGCCGAAGTTCTTGTGCTTGGACAGCTCGTGCAGGATGTCCGAGGCCGGGGTGATCGGGTACGAGCCGAGGTACAGCGGCAGGTCCGCCTGGTGGCCGGCGGCGATCAGACCGTAGGAGAGCGCCAGGTTCCCCGAGATGTTGCGGTAGGTGCCGGTCGGGAACGCGGAACCGGCCGGGGCCACCTCGTAGCTGACCGCGAAGTCCTCGGTCGTCTCGCCGAAGTTCCAGCCCGCGCGGAACGCGGCCACGTTCGCCTCGGCGATCTGCGGCTTCTTGGCGAACTTGGCGCGCAGGAAGCGCTCCGTGCTCTCCGTCGGCCGGTGGTACATCCACGACAGCAGCCCGAGCGCGAACATGTTCTTGCTGCGCTCGGCCTCCTTGCGGGAGAGCCCGAACTCCTTGAGCGCCTCGATCGTCAGCGTCGTCAGCGGCACCGGGTGGACCTGGTACGCGTCGAGCGAGCCGTCTTCGAGGGGCGAGGTCAGATAGCCGACCTTGGCCATCGGGCGCTTGGTGAACTCGTCGGTGTTCACGATGATCTCGGCGCCGCGCGGCACATCGGCGATGTTGGCCTTCAGCGCGGCCGGATTCATCGCGACCAGCACGTTCGGCGCGTCACCCGGCGTGAGGATGTCGTGGTCCGCGAAGTGCAGCTGGAACGAGGACACGCCCGGCAGGGTCCCTGCGGGCGCCCGGATCTCGGCGGGGAAGTTCGGCAGGGTCGACAGGTCATTCCCGAACGACGCCGTCTCCGAGGTGAACCGGTCACCCGTCAGCTGCATCCCGTCGCCCGAGTCGCCTGCGAAACGGATGATCACCCGGTCGAGACGGCGGACCTCCTTCTCGCCCGTACCCTCTCGTGCGGGGTCGCGCCGCTCGGCGCGCTGTTCACCGACGGCGCGGTCGTGCTCACTCGCGTCGTCGGCCTCATCGGCCTGCTCGGCCGGGCTACTGACCTGGCTGGTCACTGAACTGGACCTCCTTCGAGGCGGCGGCTCGGGACCGGCCGGCCGCCCGGCGGTCCCGGAGGCCACCCTACGTCGGTAAGGGTCGCCTTCCCTTGACCGGTCGAATGGTGGACATCGTTTTGAGACGCCCCGGCGCACCAATTTGTCATGATTTGCAGTTGTCTAGGCCCTGGAAGTGAGCGGTTGTGCTCTCATCCTTTAGTTCTAGGGCTTCTGGTCCGCCCGTGCCGGGGCTTCTGGACTTCGGGGCCGGAACTTCACGGCTTCGGGACTTCGGACGGGTCGGGTATTCCGGATACGCCGGACCTGGGACGCGTCAGGACTTCAGATAGGTCAGGACCGCCAGCACCCGGCGGTGGTCGCCGACGCTGGGGGAGAGGCCGAGCTTCAGGAAGATGTTGCTGACGTGCTTCTCGACCGCGCCGTCGCTCACCACCAGCTGCTTCGCGACCGCCGAGTTCGTCCGGCCCTCCGCCATCAGCCCCAGCACCTCCCGCTCGCGCGGCGTCAGTCCGGCGAGTACGTCCTGTTTACGGCTGCGCCCGAGCAGCTGGGCCACCACCTCGGGGTCCAGGGCCGTACCGCCCCCGGCGACCCGGACCACGGCGTCCACGAACTCCCTGACCTCCGCGACCCGGTCCTTCAGCAGATAGCCCACGCCCCGGCTGCTCGCGGCCAGCAGCTCGGTGGCGTACTGCTCCTCGACGTACTGCGACAGCACCAGCACCCCGACCCCGGGGTGCTCCTTGCGCAGCCGCACCGCCGCCCGTACGCCCTCGTCGGTGTGGGTCGGCGGCATCCGTACGTCCGCGACCACCACGTCCGGCAGCTCGCCCCGGTCCGCCAGCTCGCCGACGGTCCTGACCAGCGCCTCGCCGTCCCCCACCCCGGCGACCACCTCGTGCCCGCGGTCGGTGAGCAGCCTGGTCAGGCCCTCCCTGAGCAGCACCGAGTCCTCGGCTATGACCACCCGCACTCTGTCGTCCTTGTCCCTCATGTGATCCGAAGCCCCCACTGCCGCAATCCGTCCCGTCCCCGCGGCGCCCCGGTGGGGCACCCGTGGACTCCAGCATCGCAGCATCACGATCGCCGCGCGCCCACCCTCCGGGTATCGGGCGCGCGGACGAGGGGGCGCGCGGTACGCGCGTGGGGCGCGGTACGGACCCGGGGCGCGGTACGGACCTGGGCGCGCGGGGCGGGCGCCGCGGGGCGCGGGGCGGTGACGGGTGCCGGTCACGGTTCGACGGGGCGGCGCCGGGTGCTCAGCCGCGCCAGGGCAGCTCCGCCGTGACCGTCGTCGGGCCGCCGGCCGGGGAGTCCACGACCAGGACGCCGTCCACCGCGTCCAGCCGCTCCGCGAGCCCGGCGAGCCCGGTGCCGGCCGCGATGTCGGCCCCGCCCCGGCCGTCGTCCGTGACCTGGAGCATCAGCCGGCCCTCCGTGTGCCACACGTCCACCGAGGCGCGGCTCGCCCGGGCGTGCTTGCTGACGTTCTGGAGCAGCTCGGAGACGGTGAAGTACGCGATGCCCTCGATCGCCGCCGCCGGCCTGCCCGGCAGGTCGACCTCCACCCGTACCGGTACGGTGCAGCGCGAGGCGAGGGAGGAGAGCGCCGCGTCGAGCCCCCGGTCGGTGAGGACGGCGGGATGGATGCCGCGCGCGAGGTCGCGCAGCTCCCGGAGGGCCACCTTCACCTCGCCGTGCGCCTCGTCCACCATGCGCGCCGCCGCCTCCGGGTCCTCCAGCAGCTTCTCCTTCGCCAGCCCCAGATCCATGGCGAGGGCCACCAGCCTGGCCTGGGCCCCGTCGTGCAGATCGCGTTCGATGCGGCGCAGGTCGGCCGCCGCCGTGTCCACCACCACACCCCGGTCCGACTCCAGCTCCGAGACCCGGCCGGCCAGCAGCGAAGGGCCGAGCAACCCGACGACCAGGACCCGGTCCACCGTGGTCAGACCGCGGATCAGCCAGGGGGAGGCGAGGACGAACACCAGCCCCACGGCGCTGGTGGCGGCGATGTCGAACGGGGTGTCGAGATAGATCTGATGGCCCTGTCCGTCGGAGAACAGCGCGATGCCCGAGGGCCCGGAGTTCTCGGGGAACACCCACTGCCACAGCGGATAGAGGAACAGCGCCCAGCCGACGGACCAGAACGTCACCGCCACCGAGAAGGCGAACACCGCCCACGGGAAGTGCAGTACCGCGTACATCAGATGGCGCCAGGACGCCCCGCTCTTGAGCACCGCGCCGATCCACGGCATCAGCCCGCTCTTCCCGCCCCGGGCCGGCGCCGGAGTCGCCACCTCGACCCGCAGCAGCTCCCGCGCCCTGGCCCGCTCCAGCGCGCCGAACCCCCGGCAGCCGATCAGCCCGACCGCCAGGAGCGGTATGCCGATGAAGGTGACCAGCAGCCCGGCGCTCAACGAGATCATCGTGATCGCGTAAGCGAACAGGACCGTGCTGATCGGCAGGCTCAGCAGCACATAGCCCAACTCCCGCCAGGCACGCCCCTCGACCGGCGCGCGCAGGACCTGGGGGAGGAGACGGGGGCGCGGTTGCGACGCGTGATCCGTGGCCATCGGTGTCGTCCGTTCTGGAAGCGAGGAAGCGAGGAAGGCGGGGAAGGCGGGTAAGGCGGGGCAGCGGGGAAGGCGGGCGGTCCGTCGGTCGGAGACCGGGAGCGCGTGATCAGGGATGCGGTGCCGGGCGATCGGGAGGTGCCCCTGGGGCCGCCCCCTCCGCTGCCGTCCATGCTGCCGGGGCGCCGCCCCCGCGCACCATGAGGCCGGTCGCCCTCTTCGCCCTGGGGTTTTCCCCACCCCCGGAGCCACCGGGCGCCCGCCCGGGGCCCGTCAGGTCCGGTCGCGCTCGCGCCACGGCAGTTCCGCCGTGACGACCGTCGGGCCGCCGGCCGGGGAGTCCAGTACGAAGAGACCGTCGACCGCGCCCAGCCGCTCGGCCAGCCCGGACATCCCCGTACCGCCGTCCAGCCGCGCGCCGCCCCGCCCGTCGTCCGTGACCTGGAGCATCAGCCGGTCGTCCGTGCGCCACACGTCGACGGCTGCGCTCCGCGCCCCGCTGTGCTTGCTGACGTTCTGGAGCAGCTCGGAGACGGTGAAGTACGCGATGCCCTCGATCGCCTCGGCGGGCCGCCCGGCCAGATCCACCGTCACCCGCACCGGTACGGTGCAGCGCGAGGCGATGGAGGAGAGCGCCGCGTCGAGCCCCCGGTCGGTGAGGACGGCGGGATGGATGCCGCGCGCGAGGTCGCGCAGCTCCTGGAGCGCGAGCTTGACCTCGCCGTGCGCCTCGTCGACCATCGCTGCCGCCGCCTCCGGGTCCTCCAGCAGCTTCTCCTTCGCCAGCCCCAGTCCCATGGCGAGGGCCACCAGCCTGGCCTGGGCCCCGTCGTGCAGATCGCGTTCGATGCGGCGCAGGTCGGCCGCCGCCGTGTCCACCACCACGCCCCGGTCCGACTCCAGCTCGGCGATGCGCCGCTCCAGCTCGTCCGAGGGCGACAGCAGCCCGCGCACCATCGCCCGGTCGGCCTGGGTGAGGCCGCGCACCAGATACGGCAGCACCGGCCACAGCACGAGCAGCCCCACCAGAGTCACCGCGAACGTCACCACCCCCCAGGGCAACCGGATGAACGAGTACAGCAGCGTCCGCCAGGCCACCGGATCCTTCAGCCCGGTCCACACCCGGCTCAGCACCCCCTCGGTACGCCGCCCCGCGCCCCGCCCGCGCCCCCGGCTCTTTCCGTACAACGGACTCGGCTCGTCGATCCGTACCCCCAGCAGCGCCCGCGCCCGCGCACGCTCCCAGCGGCCGAGCCACCGGGCTCCGGCCAGACCGCACACGAGCCACGGCAGACCGATCACCGTGACCGACAGCCCCACCCCGGTGGAGACCGTGACGACGGCGTACAGGAAACCGAGCAGCGCCACCGGGAAGTTCGTCAGAAGATGCGCGACCTCCTTCCACGTGTGCCGGTCGTAGCCGAAGCGCACGGGCGGGGGCCGGTCGTCGCCGGGGAGGCTGCTGTTCACGGGTCTGCTCACGCTCATAAGGATCCAGCGTGCCCGGCGGGGGTGCCGTACGCCATGGGGTGGCTCGGTGCGGGCGACATGGGGCTACCCCCCCCTGTGTGCCCCTGCTCACCCCTTGGCCGAGACGCGACTGCTTACCACTTCTTTAACAGGGCCTAGACTCCGGTGCGTACAGATCGTCGAAGAAGCCGATGAAGTTGCTACGAGGTCAGGGAGCGAGGGGCGGACGTGTCGCAACCGACCGTTCTCGCGTCGGACTACTTCCAGAGCTATTCGGTGGTCGGACTGCTCGCGGTCGTCGGGGCGCTGTTCGTCGCCGTGGCCTTCGGAGCGGGACGACTGCTGCGGCCGGTGGTGCCGACGCCGGAGAAACTGCTCACGTACGAATGCGGTGTCGACCCCGTCGGCGAGGGCTGGGCGCACACGCAGGTCCGCTACTACGTCTACGCGTTCCTCTATGTGATCTTCGCGGTCGACTCGATCTTCCTGTTCCCGTGGGCGACCGTCTTCGCGGCCCCGGGATACGGCGCGACGACCCTCGTCGAGATGTTCATCTTCCTCGGCTTCCTGGCCGTAGGACTGCTCTACGCATGGAAGAAGGGCGTCCTGGAATGGACGTGACCCCCGGCTCCGCCGCCACCCCCGGCACCGTGGCCGCGCCCGCGTCCCCAGGGACGCCGGTGGCCCGGTCCGCCCCCGTACCGCTGCCCGAGCCGAAACTCGGCGTGCTCTCCCGGCTGGCCCCCGAGCCCATGAAGGTGGTCCTCAACTGGGGCCGCCGCTACAGCCTCTGGGTCTTCAACTTCGGACTCGCCTGCTGCGCCATCGAGTTCATCGCCGCCTCCATGGCCCGGCACGACTTCATCCGGCTCGGCGTCATCCCCTTCGCGCCCGGCCCGCGCCAGGCCGACCTGATGGTCGTGTCCGGCACCGTCACCGACAAGATGGCGCCCGCCGTGAAGCGGCTCTACGAGCAGATGCCCGAGCCGAAGTACGTGATCTCCTTCGGCGCCTGCTCCAACTGCGGCGGCCCGTACTGGGACTCCTACTCAGTGACGAAGGGCGTCGACCAGATCATCCCCGTCGACGTCTACGTCCCCGGCTGCCCGCCGCGCCCCGAGGCGCTGCTCCAGGGCATCCTGAAACTCCAGGAGAAGATCGCCCGCGAGTCGCTCGGCGAGCGCTACGCCGCCGCCGGCCGCCCCTCGGCCGCCGCCCTGAGCAGCGGCCTGATCGCGCCGCCGCCGGCGCCGGGTGGGGGGACCGCCCCGTGAACGCCCACGACCGGCTCCCGGACGCCGCCGCCGACATCTTCGGCGAGGGCGCCACGGCCGAACTGGCCTACGACCTCATGACGGTCGACGTCCCCGCCGACTCCTGGCTCACCGCCCTCGAAACCGCCCGCTCCGCACTGGGCTGCACCTACTTCGACTGGCTGAGCGCGGTCGATGAACCCGGCACGGGCTTCCGCGTCTGCGCCCATGTCGCCGCCCTTGAGGCCGGCACGGTACGTCGTCTGCTGGTCCGTACGACCGTGCCGCACGAGGCGGCCACCCTGCCGACGGCCACCGGGGTCTACGCGGGCGCGGACTGGCACGAGCGCGAGACGTACGAGATGTTCGGCATCGTCTTCACCGGCCACCCGAACCTGGTCCACCTGCTGCTTCCCGAGGAATTCGAAGGGCATCCGCTGCGCAAGGACTTCGTCCTCGCGGCCCGGGTCGCCAAGGCGTGGCCCGGTGCGAAGGAGCCGGGCGAGCCCGCGGCGGGCGCCGGGCACGGCGGCCCGAAGCGGCGCCAGATGCTGCCGCCCGGCGTGCCCGACCCGAACGAGTGGGGACCCCTCAAGGGCCAGCTGCCGCCCGCCCCGGCCCGCCCGGCACGCGGGGCCCGTGCCGGGGGCGCTGCCGGTGGTGCCGGTGGTGCCGGTGCTGAGCGTCCGGCCCGCCGCGCGCGCAGCGTCTCGGAGGGTTCGGCGAGCCAGCAGCGGCACCAGCCGGCGGACGCGCCCTGGCGCGCGCCACGCCCGGCGGCGGAGGGGAGCGAGGAGAGCGGTGGGACACCCGCTCCGGCGGAGAAGGGTGGGACACCCGCTCCGGTGGAGAAGCCGGCGGAGACATCGGCGGAGAAACCGGCGGAGAAGCCGGCGCCCGTGACGGAACCCGCCCCCGCTCCGGCCGAGCCAGCCCCCGCCGATACGCCCCCGGCCGAGCCCGGCCCGACAGATCCGGCGCCGACCGGTCCCGCCGCCGACCGTTCCGAGAGCGACGGCCCCGCGACCGACCGTTCCGAGAGCGACCGTCCCGCGACCGACCGTTCCGCGACCGACCGTCCCGAGAACGACCGCCGCCCCGAAGGAGACGCGTGAACGACGTACTCGACGTCGCCCTCCGGCTGGTCATCGTCTTCGCGGTGTTCATGGTGGTCCCGCTCGTGGTCGGGCAGGCCGAACACAAGGTGATGGCCCATATGCAGGGCCGTCTCGGACCCATGCACGCGGGCGGCTTCCACGGCTGGGCGCAGCTCGTCGCCGACGGGGTGAAGTTCGTACAGAAGGAGGACGTGGTCCCGGCCGACGCCGACCGCCGCGTCTTCCAGCTCGCCCCGGCCGTCTCCCTCCTGCCGTACCTGCTCGTCGTGCTCGTCATCCCGGTCGGCCGGGGCGAGGGCGCGGTCGGCCAGGCCGTCGACGCGGGCATCTTCTTCGTGCTCGCGGTGATGGGGGTCGGCGTACTGGGCTCGCTGATGGCGGGCTGGGCCTCGGCCAACAAGTTCTCGCTCCTCGGCGGTCTGCGCACCGCCGCGCAGCTCCTCGCGTACGAGCTGCCGATGCTGCTCGCCGCCGCCTCCGTCGCGATGGCGGCCGGCACCGTCTCCCTGCACGGCATCCTCGACGCGTTCGCGTGGTGGTGGCTGCCCTGGCAGATCATCGGCGCGCTGGTCTTCTTCGTGGCCGGACTCGCCGAACTCCAGCGCCCGCCCTTCGACATGCCGGTGGCCGACTCCGAGATCATCTTCGGCGCCTACACCGAGTACACGGGGCTGCGCTTCGCGCTGTTCCTGCTCGCCGAATACGCGGGCATCGTCGTTCTGTGCGGCCTGACCACCGTCCTCTTCCTCGGAGGCTGGCACGGTCCGTTCGGCGGCGACGGCCTCGGCTGGGTCTGGACCCTGCTGAAGACCGCGGTCCTCGCCTTCGTCGTGATCTGGCTGCGGGTGAGCTACCCGCGCCTGCGCGAGGACCAGTTGCAGAAACTCGCCTGGACCGTACTCATCCCGCTCGCACTGGCGCAGATCGCGCTCACCGGCATCGTGAAGGTGGCGATCAGCTAGATGTCCCCCATCCCCGGATCGGGCCTCGCCAAGGGCCTGGCCGTCACCCTGCGGACGATGACGAAAAAGACCGTCACCGCGCAGTACCCGGAACACCAGCCCGAACTGCCGCCCCGCACCCGCGGGGTGATCGGGCTGTTCGAGGAGAACTGCACGGTCTGCATGCTCTGCGCCCGGGAGTGCCCCGACTGGTGCATCTACATCGACTCCCACAAGGAGACGGTGCCCGCCGCCGCCCCGGGCGGCCGTGAGCGCAGCCGTAACGTCCTCGACCGGTTCGCCATCGACTTCGCCCTCTGCATGTACTGCGGGATCTGCATCGAGGTCTGCCCCTTCGACGCGCTGTTCTGGTCACCGGAGTTCGAGTACGCGGAGACGGACATCCTCGAACTCACCCACGAGCGGGACAAGCTCCGCGAGTGGATGTGGACGGTGCCCGCCCCGCCCGCGCTCGACCCGGGCGCCGAGGAGCCGAAGGAGCTGGGCGCGGCCCGCAAGACGGCCGACAAGCTCGCGGCGGCGGCGGCGGCGGCGGAGGCGGCGGAGGCGGCGGAAGCTGCGGCCGCCGCCTCCGGTGCCGCCGCCGAGCCGCCGACGGATCGGGAGGCCGGGGAGTGAACGGCGCAGTGACCCTGATGACCGCCGCCCCGGACGCCGCCGGACCCGGGTTCCTGTCACCGGCCGGCGTCGAGATCGCCTTCGTCCTGGTCGGCCTGGTGACCCTCGGCGCGGCCCTGGTGACCGTCACGACCAGACAACTGGTGCACGCCGCCCTCTGGCTGGTGGTGGCGCTCGGCGGGCTGGCCGTCGAGTACCTGCTGCTGACGGCGGAGTTCATCGCCTGGGTGCAGGTCCTGATCTACGTCGGTTCCGTGGTGGTCCTCCTGCTCTTCGGGCTGATGCTGACCAAGGCGCCCATCGGCCGCTCGCCCGACGCCGATTCGGGCAACCGCCCCGCCGCCGTCGCGGTGGCCGCCGTCTCCGCCGTCTGCCTGGTCTGGGTGGTCGTGGACGCCTTCCGCGCGACCTGGATCGACCTGGACGGGCCCGCGCAGGGCTCCACCGAGGTCTCCGGCCAGTTCCTCTTCCGGAACTGGGTGCTGCCCTTCGAGGCGCTGTCCGTGCTCCTGCTGGCGGCGCTCGTCGGCGCGATCGTCCTCTCCCGCAAGAACAGCGGCGGCGACAAGGAGCAGCGCTGATGCATCTCGCCTATCCCGCCGTACTCGCGGCCCTGCTGTTCTGCGTCGGACTGTACGGAGTGCTCGCGCGCCGCAACGCGATCCTGGTCCTGATGTCCGTCGAGCTGATGCTCAACGCCGTCAACCTCAACCTCGTCGCCTTCGACGTCTGGCTCCGCGACACCCTGCACACCGGCCAGTCCCTCACCCTCTTCGTCATCGCCATCGCGGCGGCCGAGATCGGCATCGGTCTGGCGATCGTCCTGATGGTCTACCGCAACCGCGGCACCTCGGACATCGACAGCCTCCGCGACAACGCCGAGGGCCCCGACGACGACAACGCAGAGGGCCCCGACGCCCCGCACGACCCCGATGCCCCGCACGACCCCGAGGGCCCGGCGGAGACCGGTGCTCCGGCCAAGAAGGCTGAGGCCACCGCGTGACCACCACGACCCTCGCCGTCCTCGTCCCCCTCCTGCCGTTCCTCGGCGCCGTGAGCGGTCTGCTGCTCGGGCGCACCGCCCCCGGGTTCGTCCGTCCCCTGGCCGTCCTGCCGACCCTGGCCGCCGCCGCGTTCGCCGTCGCCGTGGCCGTACGCCAGGGCGGCGGCGCGGGTGACGGCACACCGCCGCTGGACGCCGCGACCCGGCTCACCCCGACCGGCTCGGTCCCCGTCGACCTCGCCCTGCACATCGACGGCTTCGCGGCCCTGGTCGCCGTCCTCGTCGGTGTCGTCGCCTCCTGTGTGCAGATCTACTCGACCGGCTATCTGCGCGGCGACGCGCGCTATCCGTCGTACGCGGCCCTCGTCTCCCTCTTCACCTCCGCGATGCTGCTCGTCGTCTACTCCGGCGACCTGATGGTGCTGCTGGTCGGCTGGGAGATCATGGGCATCTGCTCGTACTTCCTCGTCGGCCACTACTGGGAGACCCCCGAGGCGCGCGCGGCCTCCCTCAAGGCGTTCCTGGTCACCAAACTCGGTGATGTCCCCTTCCTCATCGGGCTGTTCGCCCTCGCCTCCGAGGCCGGTACGTTCCGGATCACCGGCATCCTGAAGACCGTCGCCGACGGCGGCCTCGACCACCCCACCCTGATCGCCCTGCTGCTGCTCGCCGGAGTGGCGGGCAAGTCCGCGCAGTTCCCGCTGCACACCTGGCTGCCCGACGCGATGGCGGGCCCCACGCCCGTCTCCGCGCTGATCCACGCCGCGACGATGGTCACCGCCGGTATCTACTTCGTGGCCCGGCTCCTTCCCGTGTTCACCGCCTCGGCGGCGGCCCTGGTGGTGCTGGCGGTGATGGCGGCGATCACCATGGTCGGCTCGGCGCTCGCCGCCCTGGCCCAGGACGACATCAAACGGGTCCTCGCCTACTCGACCATCGGCCAGCTCGGCTACATGGCGGGCGCCCTGGCCGTGGGCGACCGGGGCGCGGCCGTCTTCCATCTCGTCTCGCACGGCGCGTTCAAGGCCCTCCTCTTCCTCGGCGCCGGTGTGGTCATCCACGCGGCCGGCACCAACTCCCTCGCCACGATGTCCCGGATGAGCGGGCTGCCCAAGCGCATCCCCGACGCCTACTGGACGATGACCGTCGCCCTGCTGGCGCTGGCCGCGATCCCTCCCTTCGCTGGCTTCTTCTCCAAGGAGTCCGTCCTGGTCGCCGCCGAACACACGGCGCTCGACCCGTCCGGCGCCGCCCCCGGAGCCGCCGGCTGGACGGTGCTCGTGGCCGGCCTGCTGACGGCCCTGCTCACCGCCGCCTACGCCACCCGCCTCTGGCTGCTCGCCTTCCGGGGCCGCGGCGCCGAGGCGCCCGACCACGGCAGGCAGCCGCTCACCATGAACACCGTTCTGTGGGTGCTCGCCATCCCCTCCCTCGCCCTGGGGCTGGCCGTGGGATATCTCGCCGACTGGTTCGACGGACACAGCCTCGCTCCGAACCTCACCACCTCCGTCCTGTCCACCGGGGTCGCCCTCGTCGGCGGCCTGGTCACCTACGCCGGCTGGCGCCACACCACGGCGCTGGCCGCCCGTGTCCCCATGGGGGCCGTCGTCGCCCACCCCGACGCCGAGCCCGCGCTCGCGGAGAGGGAGGCGATGGAGAACCACACCCGGATCTACGGCTCCGTCTCGGCCGCCGCCGACCCGGCCGACCCCGGCCGGCTCCTGCTGGGACCGCTACACCGCCACGCGGCGGCCGGCTTCCGTCTCGACGCCGTCTACCACCAGCTGTTCGTACGACCCGTACTGGCGGCGGCCCGACTGGTCCGCTTCCTGGACCGCGAGGTCGTCGACACCTACGTACGCGGCGCGGGAACCGGTGCGCGCGGCCTCGGAGCCCTCGTGCGCCGCGCGCAGACCGGCAATGTGCAGACCTACCTCAGCGCCCTGCTCGCCGGCTCCGTCGTCCTGGCGATCGCCGCCGTACTCGTCGCCGCCGGAGCGTGAGCCGTGATCGATATCAGTGAATCCGTGATGCAGTTCCTTCTCGCGCTGATCCTCGTCGGGCCGCTCGTCGGCGCCGTCGCCGCGCTGCTGCCGGCCCCGCCGGGGCTCCGGGGCAAGAACCCCGACCAGGCGGTGCTGCGCCACGGCGTCACCGTGACCGGAGCGGTCCTCGTCGCCACGATCGTCCTGGCCCTCGGCTTCGACCGCGACCACGCGTCCAGGATGCAGGCCACCACGGACATCAGCTGGATCGCGGCACTCAACGTGCGGATCCACCTCGGTGTGGACGGCATTTCCCTCCCCCTTCTGGTCCTGACCGCGCTGCTGACCTTCCTCTGCGCGCTGTACAGCTACTTCAAGATGCCGACGGGCCCCTCGCCCAAGGCGTTCGTCGTGCTCCTCCTCGTCCTGGAGTCCGGCACACTCGCGACCTTCGCCGTCCTCGATCTGCTCCTCTTCTTCCTCGCCTTCGAGATGGTGCTGATCCCGATGTACTTCCTGATCGCCCGCTGGGGCGGATCGGAAGGCGTCCCGGGCGGCAGGCAGGCCGCCGCCCTGAAGTTCATCCTCTACACCCTGCTCGGCTCCGTGGTCATGCTGCTCGGCCTCCTCCTCATCGGGCTGAAGGCGGGCACATTCGACATGGTGGCACTCGCCACTGACAACGGCGCTGGACTCAGTACGTCCGTGCAGGTCACCGCCGTTCTCGCGATCGGTCTCGGACTCGCGGTGAAGACGCCGATGTGGCCGCTGCACAGCTGGCTGCCGGACGCCCACACCGCTGCCCCGACCGTCGGCTCCGTACTCCTCGCCGGGGTGCTGCTCAAGATGGGAACGTACGGTTTCGTCCGTATCGTCCTTCCGGTCGCCCCCGACGGGATGCGCACCTTCGCCCCCTACCTCGCGGCCCTCGCGGTCGCCGGGATCATCTACGGCTCCCTGGCCTGCCTCGCGCTGGCCAAGGAGGGCGCGGGCGGCGACCTCAAGCGCCTGATCGCCTACTCGTCCGTCGGCCACATGGGCTTCGTGCTGCTCGGCATCGCGACCATGACCCCCACCGGAGTCAACGGCGCGCTGTTCGCCAACGTCGCCCACGGGCTCATCACCGGCCTGCTGTTCTTCCTGGTCGGAGCCCTCAAGGACCGCTACGGCACCGCCGACCTCGACACCCTCGCCGGGGCGACGGGCGCCGCGCTCTACGGCCGCGCGCCCCGCCTCGGCGGGCTGCTCGCCTTCGCCGCCGTCGCCTCCCTCGGACTGCCGGGACTGGCCGGGTTCTGGGGCGAGATGCTCACCATGTTCGGCGCGTTCGACCCGGCGGAAGGGCTCAGCCGTCCCGCCTTCCTCACCTTCATGGCCATCGCCGGGTTCGGCACGCTCCTCACCGCCGCCTACCTTCTGATCGTCGTACGCCGCGTGTGCATGGGCGTGCGGCCGGTCGAGCCGGAGCAGACGGCCGGGACGGAGCCGACGGCGCGACCGGAACCGGAATCCGGACCCGCGCCGGCGGCCGCGCCGCTCCCCGGAGCCGGGCAGCGGCGCGCGGCGGTCGGATTCGCCGACATCCGGACCTACGAGATCGCCTCCTGGTCCCCGCTCGTCGCTCTGACCGTCATCGCCGGCCTCTGGCCCGCGGTCCTCCTCGGCCTCACCGACCCGGCCGTGCAGAAGCTCCTCGCAGGAGGCAAGTCGTGACCGTGGCCGCCGAGAGCGCCGCCAGCCTCGTCCAGTCCGTCGACTGGCGGGCCATCGCGCCCCCCACCATCACGGCGGCGGTCGCCCTGATCGTCCTGGTCGCCGACCTCTTCGTACCGGCCCGCCGCAAACCCCTGCTCGGCGGGATCGCCGTCGCCGGTCTCGTCCTCGCGCTCCTGGCGCTCGTACCGCTGCGCGACGGCGGCCACCGGACGTTCTGCCTCACCACCAACGCCGACGTGTGCAGCTACACCGCCGACCCCTTCGCCCTGGTCGTCCAGGCACTGGTGCTCGGCGGAGCGCTGCTCACCGTCCTGCTCTCGCTCGCGGACACCAGGGAACTCCCCGTAGGGGAGTACTGGTTCCTGCTGCTCGCCTCGGCCGCCGGCGCGGCCCTGCTGCCCGCCTCCCGGGACCTCGCCACCCTGGTCGTCGCCCTCGAAGTCGCCTCCCTGCCCGCCTTCGCCCTCGTCGGGCTCAGGCGCGGTGACCGGCGCTCCTCCGAAGCCGCCCTGAAGTTCTTCCTCTCCTCGGTCACCGCGACCGCGGTGATGCTGCTGGGCGTCAGCTTCGTCTACGCCGCCACCGGCACCCTGCACCTCGGCGAGATCGCCGAGCGGCTGTACGACGTGTCCGGCCCGCTGGAGACGCTCGCCAAGGCGGGTGTGGCCCTCACGCTCGTCGGCTTCGCGTTCAAGACGGCCGCCGCGCCGTTCCACTTCTGGGTCCCCGACACCTATGTCGGCGCGCCCCTGCCCATCGCCGCGTATCTCTCCGTCGTGGGGAAGGCGGTCGGTTTCTCGGGGCTCATCCTGGTGGCCGTCGTCGCTTTCCCCTCGTACGGGACGGTGTGGGGCCCGCTCCTCGCGGTCCTCGCCGCGCTCACCATGACCGTCGGCAATGTGGCCGCGCTGCGGCAGTCCGCCACCCGCGCGTGGAGCGCGGTACGGCTCCTCGCCTGGTCGTCCGTGGGACAGGCGGGCTACCTCCTGGTGCCGATCGCGTCCGCCGGATACGCGGGCGAGCGGCGGATCGGCTCCACCGTCGCGTACGCCCTGATGTACGCCGTCGTGAACTTCGGCGCCTTCGCCGTCGTCGCCCTGGTGGCCCGTACGCACCGCCTCAACCGCGTCAGCGACTACCGGGGCCTGTACGCGCGACGGCCCTTCGCCGCCCTCGCGATGGCCTTCTTCCTGCTCTGCCTGGCCGGACTGCCCCCGGGCGTCATCGGCCTGTTCGCCAAGGTCACCGTCTTCTCCTCCGCCGTCGACGCGGGCCTCGGCTGGCTGGCCGTCGTCATGGCCGTCAACGTCGTGATCGCGCTCTCCTACTACCTGCGGTGGACGGCCCTCCTCTTCCGCACCTCCGACGCACGCCCGGCCCCCGAGACCCTCCCGGCCCCCGAGGACAGCGCTCCCGCGGGGACCACCGTCCCGGCCGTCTCCGCCGCCCCGGCGCCCGCCCTCACCGTCGCCATCGCCCTGACGGCCGTAGCCGGGATCGTGCTCTCCGGAGCGCCCCAGCTGGTGCTGCGCTTCGCCGGATCCGGCCTCTTCTGACGCCGAGGGCGCGGGGGCCGCACGCCCCCGCGCCCCCGCCCGGACGCGCCCGGGGAACCCGTACCGCTCGCCTGGCGTTGACCAGTACGGAAGGGTCCACTGGAGAGTGGAGCAGCACGAGGTCCTGTCCACCCGGCGTCGACCGGCGGGCAGGGCCCAGCGAAGGGTTCCCCTGCCGCACCATTTGGAGGGCGTACCGTGCACCGCCGGCACAACGGGTTGAAGACCGCCGTCCTCCTCGGAGGACTCTCAGCGCTCATCATCGGGATCGGCAGCTTCTTCGGCCGAACGGGCCTGATCATCGCGCTCGTCGTGGCGCTCGGCACCAACGCCTACTCCTACTGGAACAGCGACAAGCTGTCCCTGCGCGCCATGCGGGCCCGCCCCGTCAGCGAATTCGAGGCACCGCAGCTCTACCGGATCGTCCGCGAACTCTCGACAGCGGCCCGCCAGCCCATGCCGCGGCTGTACATCTCACCGACCCAGGCGCCCAACGCGTTCGCCACCGGCCGCAATCCGCGCAACGCCGCCGTGTGCTGCACGGAGGGAATCCTCCAGATCCTCGACGAGCGCGAGCTGCGCGGAGTCCTCGGCCATGAGCTGAGCCATGTCTACAACCGCGACATCCTGATCTCGTCGGTCGCCGGGGCGCTCGCCTCCGTCGTGATGTTCCTGGTGAACTTCGCCTGGCTCATCCCCATCGGCCGCTCCGACGACGATGACGGCCCCGGCATCCTCGGCATGCTGCTCATCATGATCCTGGGGCCCCTCGCGGCCTCCGTCATCCAGTTGGCGGTGAGCCGCTCGCGCGAGTACGAGGCCGACGCCTCCGGCGCGCAGCTCACCGGCGACCCGCTCGCCCTGGCGAGCGCGCTGCGCAAGCTGGAGGCCGGGACGCGGCAGCTTCCGCTGCCGCCCGAGCCCCGGATCGAGACCGCGAGCCACATGATGATCGCCAATCCGTTCCGGCCCGGCGAGGTCTCGAAGCTGTTCTCCACGCACCCGCCGATGGCGGAGCGCGTCGCTCGACTGGAGCGGATGGCGGGCGGTCAGCGCCGACCGTGAGCCCCCGGCCGTGAGCCACCGACCGTGAGCCCCCGGCCGTGAGCCCCCGGCCGTGAGCCCCCGGCCGTGAGCCACCGGCCGTGAGCCACCGGCCGTGAGCCGACGCGGGGCCGGGCCGGCTTCGGTCCGTGCCCGGCTCAGCGGGCCCCGAAGCGCTCGTCCGTCGAGACGACTTCCCGGCCCAGCGGCATCAGCGAGATGGGGATCAGCTTCAGGTTCGCCCAGCCGAACGGGATGCCGATGATCGAGATGAACAGCGGGATGCTGGTGAGCAGATGGCCGAGGGCCAGCCACCAGCCGGCGAAGACCACCCAGATAACATTCCCGACGAAGGACGGCGCCCCGGCGTCATGGCGCTCGACCGTGGTGCGGCCGAAGGGCCACAGGACGTAACCGGCGATGCGCAGGGAAGCGATGCCGAACGGGATCGTCACGATCAGGACGAAGCAGATGACCGCCGCGATGACGTAGCCGATCGCCATCCAGATGCCGCAGAACACCAGCCACAGGATGTTGAGGATCAGCTCGATGAGCTTCATGATCACTTGCCTTCCGCGAGATCGCCGTGAGCTGCTGTCCAACTCGATTATCCGGCCTTGACCACCTGAGACGAAACAGGGGAGAACCCTGGTTCCCCCCTGAGCCCGCCTCCTCGCGAACCCCGATTCGCCCCCGATTCGCCCGCGATCGGGCTCGCCCCGTGTGTGTGCCCGGCGGATGCGGGGTAGCCGATCGATCATCGGCCGGGGCGATATCGGGGGCACGTTTTCCGTGACTTCCCGTGTGCGCGCCGTTGGTTGCCGATTTGCGCAACCGTCACCCCTCTCCGGGGCGTCTTCCCGGTCACACAGCACGAAAGGCAGGGCTCAGGGCATGAGCATCATCGGTTGGATCATTCTCGGACTGCTCGCCGGAGCCGTCGCCAAGATTCTGCTCCCGGGCCGGGACCCGGGCGGCATCATCGGCACCACCCTCATCGGCATCGCGGGAGCCTTCATCGGCGGCTGGGTGTCGTCCCGTTGGCTCGACCACCCGATCAACGCGAACTTCTTCGACGCCGCCACCTGGGCCGCCGCCATCGGCGGAGCGCTCATCCTGCTCATCGTGTACCGGATTCTCTTCGGCCACTCGCGGTCCCGCTGACCACCGAAGGCCCCGCCGCCCGTCGCCCGCCGCCGCTACGGGTCTCCGCCCGCGCGGTCGGCCGCGCCGGCGGAAATTCGGACGTGACGCGACGTCATGTCATGTCATGTCCTGACGGGGACGGAGGCGGAGACGGGCGCGGGAACGGGAGCGGTTCCCCCGCTCCGTCCCCGTACCACCCTCGTCACCGGTAGTTGACGAATTGCAGCGCGAAGTCGAAGTCCTGGTTCTTGAGCAGGGCGATCACGGTCTGAAGGTCGTCGCGGCTCTTGGAGCTGACCCGCAGCTCGTCGCCCTGGACCTGCGCCTTGATGCCCTTGGGGCCCTCGTCGCGGATGAACTTCGCGACCTTCTTGGCGTTGTCCTGGGAGATGCCCTCCTCGATCGAGGCGAAGATCTTGTACTCCTTGCCGGACAGCTGCGGCTCGCCCGCGTCCAGTGCCTTCAGCGAGATACCGCGCTTGATCAGCTTGGACTGGAAGACGTCGAGGATCGCCGAGACGCGCTCCTCGGAGTTCGCCTGCATGAGGATCTTCTCGCCCGACCAGTCGATCGAGGCGCCGACGTTCTTGAAGTCGTAGCGCTGCGAGATCTCCTTCGCGGCCTGGTTGAGGGCGTTGTCGACCTCCTGCCGCTCGACCTTCGAGACGATGTCGAAACTGGAGTCGGCCATGTCCTGTGGCTCCTTGTCATCGGTGCTGTGGGGTTGCTGTGGGCTGCCGGCGCGGGTGCTCCGCGCATCCCGCCGCGCGAGCGGACACCGCCGACCGCCGGCACAAAGCCTAGTCACCCGCGCCCGCGTCCAGCGCTGATCAATCCAGTGGCGGAGCACCCCCGGGCATCGGGTATTGTTTACGTCGTTGCCAAGGAGCACCGCCCACCAGCGGATGATCCGGACGGCAGCGAATCCCATGGCGGTGTGCCCGAGTGGCCAATGGGAGCGGACTGTAAATCCGCCGGCTTAGCCTTCCCAGGTTCGAATCCTGGCGCCGCCACGTGACGAGAACGACCCCCGACCCACGGAAACGTGGATCGGGGGCCGTCTTCGTGGGCCAGCGCGGGATCAGGAACGGGGACCGGCCACGGCCCTCGTCGCGTCCGCCACCGGCACCGACCCGCTGATCAGCTCCAGCGTCAGACCGGCAGTCTCCGGGGTCTCCAGCAGCTCCGCCAGGACAGCCGCCACATCGTCACGGGGCACCGAACCGCGCCCCGTTGACTCCGCCAGCGACACGAGACCGGTGCCCGCGTCGTCCGTCAGCTGCCCCGGCCGCAGAATCGTCCAGTCGAGCGCGGTCCTCGACCGTACGTACGCGTCCGCCGCGCCCTTCGCGCGCTGGTACGCGTCGAAGACCTCGTCGCCCTCGTGGTCGGGGTCCGCGCCCATCGAGGAGACGACCACGAACCGCCGCACCCCCGCGCGCTCCGCCGCGTCCGCGAAGAGGACCGCCGCGCCGCGGTCCACCGACTCCTTGCGGTCCGCTCCGCTGCCGCCGCCCGCGCCCGCCGCGAAGACCGCGGCGTCCGTGCCCTCCAGCTCCCGGGCCACCTGCTCCACCGAGGCCGACTCCAGGTCCAGGACGACCGGTTCGGCGCCCGAGGCCCGCAGATCGTCCGCCTGTCCGGGGTCGCGGATGATCCCCGCGACCCCATGTCCGCGCGCGGCGAGTCGTCGCTCCAGCCGCAGCGCGATCTGACCATGTCCTCCAGCAATCACGATTCGCATGATCACGACCGTACGCCGGGTGGGCCCGCGCGGCTCACGTACCGAGGTCCGAACGGCCCTGTCGCGGCAGTTCGAGGGCGACGGCGGCCGCCGAGTCGCAGTACTCCCGCACCGCGCTCGTGCGGGCCACCACCCGGCCCCGGTGGATGACGATCCTGCTGTACGCGAGCGACAGCGCGCCCTCGACGTCCTCCCCGCGCACGGCCAGCAGCTCAGCCGGGAAACCCGCCTCCACCCGGATCCCGGGCAGCCCCATCGCGGCCCGGGCCGCCGTGCTCACCGCGCCGTACGCCTCCTCCGCCCGCAGCCCGCTCCGCGAGGCCAGCAGATACGCGGACTCCAGCGGGTCCCCGCGCCCCACCGGGTTCGACAGGTCCCGCAGCGCGCCGCTGCCCGCCGCGACCCGCACACCGGCCGACAGCAGCAGCCGTACGGGAGCGATGCCGCGCTCCACGCCCGGCCGCGGGGCGCTCTCCTGGTCGCCCCCGCGCTCCACCCCGCCGCACGCCCCCTGCGGCAGGCAGACGACGGTCACCCCGGCCGCCGCGAGCTGGTCCGCCGCGCGGGCCGCCACCTCGGCGGGCAGCCGGGCCAGCCCCGCGCACGGCCCGAGCGTCACGCCCTGGCGGATACCGCCGGCCATCGCGGCCAGCCGCGCCAGCCGGGCCGGATCGTCGCCCTCCGTGTGCAGATCCACCGGGCAGCCGTGCTCGGCCGCGACATTCAGCACCGCCTCCACATAGCCGGCCGGGTCCGGATCGAGGTCCGGGCAGCCGCCCACCGCCCCCGCGCCCATCTTCACCGCGTCGCGCAGCATCGCGAGCCCGTCCGCGCCCGCGACACCCGTCAGCAGCCGGGGCACGGCCACGGCGGTCAGATCGGCGAGCCCGCGCAGCGAGCGGCGCGCCTGGAGCACCGCCTCCATCCCTCCCAGCTGCCGCGCGTCCCCGATCCGTACGTGGGAACGCAGCGCGGTCGCGCCGTGCCCCAGCTGGAGCAGGGTGGCCTCGGTGGCCCGGCGCTGCACGTCCTCGGCGGAGAAGGAGGGCCCTTCCCCGGCGGCGCGCACGGCGAGGGCGGTCAGGGCGGTGTCCGCGTGGGCGTGCGGTTCGGCGGGCGCGGGCAGCAGCAGATAGCCGGTGAGGTCGACCCGGGTGCCGTGGACGGGGAGGCTGCCGACCGTCCCCACGGCCTCGACGCGGCCCGCGCCGAGCCGTACGTCGACGGTCCTGCCGTCGGCGAGACGGGCGCCGCACAGGACGACCGTCGTGGTGTCGGCCGGGGCGCCGTCGGACGGCTGCGGTGGGCTGTCGGGCATCGCGCTCCTGGTCGAGGGGGTGTGTCCGGCCCGGCAGGCGGGATCACGCAGCGTGGGTCGAGCCTAGGGGCGCCCCGGCCGAGCTTCGCGGAGGAGCGCAATAGTCGTACTGCCGAGCCCACCCGGTGGCCCGCGCGGGACGCGGTCCCCGCCGCGCCCCGGCCCCGTCCCCGGGCGGCGGCGCAGCCCCGGGACAACCGGGGCGAGGCACCGGGAAGCGGGCATCGAAACGGATTTGGGCGATCGGCAACCGACCGTGTAATGTCTTCATCGCTCGCCCCAATAGCTCAGTCGGTAGAGCGTCTCCATGGTAAGGAGAAGGTCTACGGTTCGATTCCGTATTGGGGCTCAGATGTTCGGTGATCCTCGCCTTCGGGCGAGGAGATCCAACATCGAAGCGGTGTAGCTCAGTCGGTAGAGCAAGCGGCTCATAATCGCTGTGTCACCGGTTCAAGTCCGGTCACCGCTACACAAAAGTAGCCGATTGTGGGGTCGGTCCTTCGATCGGCTACTCTTTTATGCGTTCATCCGTTCATCCGTTGTCCGTCCAAGGAGCACTCACGTGGCTGCCACCGACGTCCGCCCGAAGATCACGCTGGCCTGCGTGGAGTGCAAGGAGCGGAACTACATCACCAAGAAGAACCGGCGTAACAACCCGGACCGTCTTGAGATGAAGAAGCACTGCCCGCGCTGCAACTCGCACACCGCGCACCGCGAAACGCGCTGAATCAGGCTCGTACGCGAGGCCGTCCCCTCCGGGGGACGGCCTCGCGTCGTTGTGCGTGCCCGGTGCCGTATCCCTGGGGCCGTGATCGCCGAGGCCGTGCGTACAGGCATTCTTGTGGTCCCCTGTCTCGGGGACATCACATCAGGTACATCAGGAGGGAGCGAGTCGTGGCGCTCGATCAGTCCTTCGTGGGGCGGAGCTACCCGCCCACCGCGCCGTACGAGGTCGGCCGGGAGAAGATCCGCGAGTTCGCCGAGGCGGTGGGGGACCCCCATCCGGCGTACAGCGATCCGGAGGCCGCGAAAGCGCTCGGACACACCGATCTGATCGCCCCGCCGACCTTCGTGTTCGCGATCACGTTCAAGGCGGCGGATGTGGTGATCGCCGATCCGCAGCTCGGCCTCGACTACAGCCGGGTGGTGCACGGCGACCAGAGGTTCGCCTATACCCGTCCCGTACGGGCGGGGGACCGGCTGACGGTCACCTCGACCATCGAGACCATCAAGTCGCTCGCCGGGAACGACGTCATCGAGGTCCGGGGAGATGTGCACGACGAGGCAGGCGCCCATGTCGTGACCGCGTGGACCAAGCTGGTGGCGCGCGCCGCCGAGGGGGCGTGAGGACGATGACCGCGAAGATCGGTTACGACGACGTCGAGGTCGGTACGGAGCTGCCGGCGCAGAGCTTCCCCATCACCCGGGCGACGCTGGTCCGGTACGCGGGGGCGTCCGGGGACTTCAACCCGATCCACTGGAACGAGAAGTTCGCCAAGGAGGTCGGTCTCCCCGACGTCATCGCGCACGGCATGTTCACCATGGCCGAGGCGATCCGGGTGGTCACCGACTGGGCGGGCGACCCGGGAGCCGTCGTCGAGTACGGCGTCCGCTTCACCAAGCCCGTGGTGGTGCCCAACGACGACAAGGGCGCGCTGGTCGAGGTCAGTGCCAAGGTCGCCGCGAAGCTGGACGGCAGCCGGGTCCGGGTGGACCTGACGGCCATGAGCGCGGGGCAGAAGGTGCTGGGCATGTCCCGCGCCGTCGTCCAGCTCGGCTGAGACACCGCGCGGGGCTCCGGGCCCACATCGCGTAAGGGGCGCCCGCCATGGCGGGCGCCCCTTACCCGACCACCGCCGGCTCGGGTCGGGCGACATATCCTTCTCCCCGTGCAGGAACTCCACGATGCCCCCCTCGCCCCCCTGACCACTTTCCGCCTCGGCGGCCCGGCGACCCGTCTGGTCACGGCCACCACCGACGAGGAAGTGATCGACGCCGTGCGCGAGGCGGACGACTCCGCCACCCCGCTGCTGATCATCGGCGGCGGCAGCAATCTGATCATCGGGGACAAGGGCTTCGACGGCACCGCCCTGCGCATCGCGACCAAGGGCTTCGCCCTCGACGGCACCGCGCTGGAGCTGGCCGCAGGTGAGACCTGGAGCGACGCGGTGGCCCGTACGGTCGAGGCCGGCCTCGCCGGGGTCGAATGCCTCGCCGGGATTCCCGGCTCGGCCGGCGCCACCCCGATCCAGAACGTCGGCGCGTACGGCCAGGAGGTGTCCACCACCATCACGGAGGTCGTCGCCTACGACCGGGTCGCCCGCGAGCGCGTCACCCTCACCAACGCCGACTGCGGCTTCGCCTACCGCCACAGCCGCTTCAAGCAGCACCCGGGCCGCTGGGTCGTGCTGCGGGTCCGTTTCGGTCTTGAGGACGCGGGCGGCCTCTCCGCCCCGCTGAAGTACGCGGAGACCGCCCGCGTCCTCGGCGTCGCGCCCGGCGACCGGGTGGCCGCCGCCACCGCCCGCGACACCGTGCTGAAGCTGCGCGCGGGCAAGGGCATGGTGCTGGACCTCGAGGACCACGACACCTGGTCGGCGGGCTCCTTCTTCACCAACCCGATCCTCACCGAGAGCCAGTTCGCGGACTTCGTCGCCCGCGCGCGGGCCCGCCTGGGCGACGACGTGACGCCGCCCGGATTCCCCGAGGGGGAGGGGCGCACGAAGACCTCCGCCGCCTGGCTGATCGACAAGGCGGGCTTCACCAAGGGGTACGGCACCGGCCCGGCGAGGATCTCCACCAAGCACACCCTCGCCCTGACCAACCGGGGCGCGGCGACCACCGATGACCTGCTCGCACTGGCCCGCGAAGTGGTCGCGGGCGTCCACGCGGCCTTCGGGATCACCCTGGTCAACGAGCCGGTGACGGTGGGCGTCAGCCTGTAGCGCGGACGCCCCGCTACACGCCCAGCCAGGCGTCGACGCCCGCGAGCAGCTTGTCCCGCACCTCGGGGGGCGCGGCCGAGCCCCGTACCGACTGACGGGCAAGCTCCGCCAGTTCGGTGTCCGTGAAGCCCTGGTGCTCCCTGGCCAGCTCGTACTGGGCGGCCAGCCGGGAGCCGAACAGCAGCGGGTCGTCGGCGCCCAGCGCCATCGGCACCCCGGCGTCGAACAGCGTCCGCAGCGGAACGTCCTCCGGCTTCTCGTAGACACCCAGCGCCACATTGGAGGCCGGGCAGACCTCGCAGGTCACGCCACGCTCGGCGAGCCTGCGCAGCAGCCGGGGGTCCTCGGCGGCCCGTACGCCGTGCCCGATCCGGGAGGCGCTCAGATCGTCCAGGCAGTCCCGTACGGAGGCGGGGCCCGTCAGCTCGCCGCCGTGCGGCGCGGCCAGCAGCCCGCCGTCCCTGGCGATCGCGAAGGCCCGGTCGAAATCCCTGGCCATGCCCCGGCGCTCGTCGTTCGAGAGCCCGAAGCCGACGATGCCCCGGTCCGCGTAGCGCACCGCGAGCCGGGCCAGGGTCCTGGCCTCCAGTGGATGCTTCATCCGGTTCGCCGCGACCAGGACGCGCATCCCGAGGCCGGTCTCCCTGGAGGCCGCGTCCACGGCGTCCAGGATGACCTCCATGGCGGGGATCAGCCCGCCCAGGTGCGGGGCGTACGAGGTGGGGTCGACCTGGATCTCCAGCCAGCCCGAGCCGTCCCGTACGTCCTCCTCGGCGGCCTCGCGCACCAGCCGCTGGATGTCCTCGGGCGAGCGCAGACAGGACCGGGCGATGTCGTACAGCCGCTGGAAGCGGAACCAGCCGCGCTCGTCGGTGGCACGCAGCTTGGGCGGCTCGCCGCCGGTCAGCGCCTCGGGTAGGTGGACGCCGTACTTGTCGGCCAGTTCGAGCAGGGTGGCGGGGCGCATCGAGCCGGTGAAGTGCAGATGCAGATGAGCCTTGGGCAGCAGGCTGATATCGCGGGGGATGGTGCTCTCCATCCATAGATCCTGCCGTACGGATCGGCGGAGCGGCAGCCCCTTTCCCCGATCGTGGTCCGGTCCGGACGCGAGAACGGGCTTCCGGTCGGCACCGGAAGCCCGCTCTCAGCCCACTCGAACGAGTGAGGTTGTTCAGTCCTTGGCCTCGCCCAGCAGCTTCTGCATCCGCGTGACGCCCTCCGCCAGGTCCTCGTCGCCCAGCGCGTACGACAGCCGCAGATAGCCCGGCGTGCCGAAAGCCTCGCCCGGGACGACGGCGACCTCGGCCTCGTCCAGGATCAGCGCGGCCAGCTCGACCGAGGTCAGCGGGCGCTTGCCGCGGATCTCCCGGCCGAGCAGGGCCTTCACCGACGGGTACACGTAGAACGCGCCCTCGGGCTCCGGGCAGACCACGCCGTCGATCTCGTTGAGCATGCGCACGATCGTCCGGCGGCGCCGGTCGAAGGCGGTCCGCATCTCGGCGACCGCGGTGAGGTCGCCGGTGAGCGCGGCGATCGCGGCGACCTGCGCGACGTTGGAGACGTTGGACGTGGCGTGCGACTGGAGGTTGGTCGCGGCCTTGACGATGTCCTTGGGGCCGACGACCCAGCCCACCCGCCAGCCGGTCATGGCGTAGGTCTTGGCCACGCCGTTGACCACGACGCACTTGTCGCGCAGCTCGGGGAGGACGGCGGGCAGCGAGGTGAAGGCGGCGTCGCCGTAGACCAGGTGCTCGTAGATCTCGTCCGTCAGGACCCAGAGGCCGTGCTCGACGGCCCAGCGGCCGATCGCCTCGGTGTCGGCCGGGCTGTAGACGGCGCCCGTCGGGTTGGACGGGGAGACGAAGAGGACGACCTTCGTACGCTCCGTACGGGCCGCCTCCAGCTGCTCGACGGAGACGCGGTAACCCGTGGTCTCGTCGGCGACGACCTCCACCGGCACGCCGCCGGCCAGCCGGATCGACTCCGGGTACGTCGTCCAGTAGGGCGCCGGGACGATGACCTCGTCGCCCGGGTCCAGGATCGCCGCGAACGCCTCGTAGATCGCCTGCTTGCCGCCGTTGGTCACCAGGACCTGGGCCGGCTCGATCTCGTAACCCGAGTCCCGCTTCGTCTTCGCGACGATGGCGGCCTTCAGCTCGGGCAGCCCGCCGGCCGGCGTGTACCGGTGGTACTTGGGGGTGCGGCAGGCGTCGACGGCGGCCTCGACGATGTAGCCGGGCGTCGGGAAGTCGGGCTCGCCGGCGCCGAAGCCGATCACCGGACGCCCGGCGGCCTTCAGGGCCTTCGCCTTGGCGTCCACGGCGAGGGTCGCGGACTCGGAGATCGCGCCGACGCGCGCGGAGACCCGGCGCTCGGTGGGAGAGGTTGCAGCGCTCATGAGATCCATGGTCCCAGACCCGAAACCCCGGCGGCACACAGGTTTCGCCGGATGGACACACAGAAGGAAGGCGTACGGGAGCGGCTCACGCGGGCCCTCCGCCCGGGCGGAAGGGGGCGCCACCGGGAAGCCTTGCTGGGCACGTCCCGCGGAAGCTGTTCGACGCGCGGCCCATGACCACGTACACTCACTCGTCGTTGGCCTTCAGCAGCCAGGTCCGAACCGGGCACTCCGTGCACCCGGTTGGATGCGGTAGGTTGGGGAAAACACAAAGGGTCGTAGCTCAATTGGTAGAGCACTGGTCTCCAAAACCAGCGGTTGGGGGTTCAAGTCCCTCCGGCCCTGCTACACACACCTTCGCCAGGGTGTGTGCGCATGTACGTACATTCAATGCATCGCCGTGCGGCTCCCCCGGGCGCGGCACGGTCACGACCCGGAATCAGGTGAGAGAGCGTGACGGACGCCGTGGGCTCCATCGACAAGCCTGATGCCGACGATGAGTCCGCCGAGTCGAAGAAGCCCCGTAAGGGTGGCAAGCGAGGCAAGAAGGGCCCTCTGGGCCGCCTCGCACTCTTCTACCGCCAGATCGTCGCAGAGCTGCGCAAGGTCGTCTGGCCGACTCGTAGTCAGCTGTCGACGTACACGACAGTCGTGATTGTCTTCGTGGTCGTCATGATCGGTCTGGTGACCGTGATTGACTATGGCTTCCAGCAAGCAATCAAGTACGTCTTCGGCTGATCCCGCGAAGGGCGCCCGGTGCGGCGCCCCTTTCGCGTGTTCCACCCATTGAGCCAGGAAGAAGCAGCCACCGTGTCTGACCCGAAACTGAACGACGCCAGCGAGTCGGTGGAGTCCCGAGAGGACGAAACCGGCATCGTCGAGGCGGCGGACGCTGTCGAGCCAGACCAGGCCGAAGCCGCTGACATCGCCGCGGGCGAGCCGGCCGAGGAGGCCGCCGTCCACGCCGAGGCCGATGAGGCCGCCGAGGCCGATGAGCGGGACACCGAGGACGCCGAGGAAGCGGAGACCGACGCCGCCGCCGAGTCCGCCGCCGACGACACGGACGAGTCCACCGAGGACGAGACAGCGGCCCCCGCTGTCGACCCGGTGGCCGCTCTCCGCGAGGAGCTGCGCGGTCTGCCCGGCGAGTGGTACGTGATCCACACCTACGCGGGCTACGAGAAGCGCGTGAAGGCCAACCTGGAGCAGCGCGCCGTCTCGCTGAACGTCGAGGAGTTCGTCTACCAGGCCGAGGTCCCCGAGGAAGAGATCGTCCAGATCAAGAACGGCGAGCGCAAGAACGTCCGCCAGAACAAGCTCCCGGGCTATGTCCTGGTGCGCATGGATCTGACGAACGAGTCCTGGGGCGTCGTCCGCAACACCCCCGGTGTCACCGGCTTCGTGGGCAACGCCTACGACCCGTACCCGCTGACCCTGGACGAGATCGTCAAGATGCTCGCCCCCGAGGCCGAGGAGAAGGCCGCGCGCGAGGCCGCCGAGGCCGAGGGCAAGCCGGCTCCGTCCCGCAAGGTCGAGGTCCAGGTGCTGGACTTCGAGGTCGGCGACTCGGTCACCGTCACCGACGGTCCGTTCGCCACCCTCCAGGCGACCATCAACGAGATCAACGCGGACTCGAAGAAGGTCAAGGGTCTGGTGGAGATCTTCGGTCGCGAGACCCCGGTCGAGCTGAGCTTCGACCAGATCCAGAAGAACTGAGTCCCACCCCGCAGCTTCCGACAGGTCAGACAGGCTCCGACAGCTGTCTGACCTGTCGGTTTTTAGCCGTGCAGCTATACCCGTTATCGTTGTGCGGTATGCCTCCGTCCGGATGACCGGGCGGTCGGCCGAAAACTCTCAACTGGACCCGGAGAGAGCAATGCCTCCCAAGAAGAAGAAGATCACGGGGCTCATCAAGCTCCAGATCAGTGCCGGCGCGGCCAACCCGGCTCCGCCGGTCGGCCCCGCGCTGGGCCAGCACGGCGTCAACATCATGGAGTTCTGCAAGGCCTACAACGCCGCGACCGAGTCGCAGCGTGGCATGGTCGTGCCGGTGGAGATCACGGTCTACGAGGACCGTTCCTTCACCTTCATCACCAAGACGCCGCCGGCCGCGAAGCTGATCCTCAAGGCCGCGGGTGTGGACAAGGGCTCCGGCGAGCCGCACGTCAAGAAGGTCGCGAAGCTCACCCGCGACCAGGTGCGCGAGATCGCCACGACGAAGATGCCCGACCTGAACGCCAACGACCTGGACGCCGCCGAGAAGATCATCGCCGGCACCGCCCGTTCCATGGGCGTCACGGTCGAGGGCTGACCCAGCCGGGCAGCACCACCCAGTGGCAGGACCATGCGCGGTCCGGACCACGAACTCCACATTCGATGAACCACCAGGAGACGAAGTGAAGCGCAGCAAGGCACTCCGTGGCGCGGAGGCCAAGATCGACCGGGAGCGCAACTACGCCCCGCTCGAGGCCGTCCGTATCGCCAAGGACACCACCACCACCAAGTTCGACGGCACCGTCGAGGTCGCCATGCGTCTGGGCGTCGACCCGCGCAAGGCCGACCAGATGGTCCGTGGCACCGTGAACCTCCCGCACGGCACCGGCAAGACCGCCCGGGTCCTGGTCTTCGCGACGGGTGACCGCGCCGAGGCCGCGCGTGCCGCGGGCGCCGACATCGTCGGCGCCGACGAACTGATCGACGAGGTTTCGAAGGGCCGTCTGGACTTCGACGCCGTCGTCGCCACCCCGGACCTCATGGGCAAGGTCGGCCGTCTCGGCCGCGTCCTCGGCCCGCGTGGTCTGATGCCGAACCCGAAGACCGGCACCGTCACCCCCGATGTCACCAAGGCTGTCAACGACATCAAGGGCGGCAAGATCGAGTTCCGCGTCGACAAGCACTCGAACCTGCACTTCATCATCGGCAAGGTTTCCTTCGACGAGACGAAGCTGGTCGAGAACTACGCCGCGGCGCTGGAGGAGATCCTCCGTCTGAAGCCGTCCGCCGCCAAGGGCCGCTACATCAAGAAGGCCACGCTGGCCACCACGATGGGCCCCGGCATCCCGCTGGACGCCAACCGCACCCGTAACCTCCTCGTCGAGGAGGACCCGGCCGCCGTCTGACACTGACGGCAGTCGCGGGTCGCACCGCAGGCACACGGCCGGTCCCCGTATCTCTCCGGAGGTGCGGGGACCGGCTTTTCCCGCTCGCGCGGGGTTTCTCTCCGCGCGAGCGGTGTCCGAGGCACGGGGTACAGTCACGGGACATCTGAAACACCTGTGTCATTCCTGTGGGGGGAATCATGAACTCGATGTACCGGACCGTCGCGGTGACCGCGCTCGGCGGTGTGCTGCTCTGCTCCACCGTGGCCTGTTCGTCCTCGGACTCCGCCGACTCCGCCGCGGCTTCCTCGTCGCCGTCCGCCTCCTCGTCCTCGGTCGAGATGAGCCCGGTGGCCGCCATCAAGCGGGCCGCCGGCAAGAACGAGAAGATCACCTCGCTCTCGTACACGATGGACGGCAAGGTCCCCGGGGAGGGGACCGTCAAGGGCGACGCGGCGATGAGCATGAAGCCCCTGGCCATGCGGATGAAGATGACGGGCATGCTGGAGGGCGAGGAGCAGGAGATCGAGATCCTGCTCAGCTCCGACGGCATGTACATCGGGGGCGCCGCCGCCGAGGCCGAGCCGGAGATGGACGGCAAGCGCTGGCTCAAGTTCCCCATGGGCTCGCTCGACGAGATGGCCGCCTCGGGTGGCGAGAACCCGCTCGGCGGGCTGTCCGGCCAGGTGGACCGCAACCCGGCGGCCGAGTCCGGGTCGCTCGCTCTCGCCGATGACCTGAAGGAGGTCGGCGAGGAGACCGTCGACGGCGTGAAGACCACGCACTACACGGGCTCGCTGCCGCTGAGCGCCATGAAGGCGGAGCTGAAGGGCCTCGACGCGGAGACGAAGAAGCAGCGCGAGAAGAGCCTCAAGGCGTACGAGGACATGGGCATCGACAAGCTCACGATGGACATGTGGATCGACGGGGACGACCTCACCAAGCAGTTCCGCACCCGGGCGACCACGGAGAGCGGCCCGCTCGACATGAAGATCACGTTCAAGGACTACAACAAGCCGGTCGAGATCAAGGCCCCGCCGGCCTCCGAGGTGGCCGACCTCGCCGAGATGATGAGCGGCGCCGAAGCGAGCTGACCGCGGGATTTGCTCTGCGAGCGGGACCTCACGTACTCTTCCCCAGAAGCCAAAGACCGCTGGTCGTTGCCGTGTGCTCGCAAGAGGGTGCGGTGGCCGAAGGATCCGCTAGCTGCGGACGACCTGCGCAGGTGACTGTGGAAAGCTCCCGGATTCCATTCGGTTGAGCTACGCCCCGTGCGCCTGCGCCGGGGCGTTTCGTTTTGCCCAGCCCCTTCTGAGCGGTCCTCATCACCCGGAAGGAGGCCGACGCTCATGGCAAGGCCCGACAAGGCTGCCGCGGTAGCCGAGCTGACGGACCAGTTCCGCAGCTCGAATGCCGCTGTGCTGACCGAGTACCGGGGTCTCACCGTGGCGCAGCTCAAGGAGCTGCGCCGTTCTCTCGGTGAGAACGCCCAGTACGCCGTGGTGAAGAACACGCTGACCAAGATCGCGGCCAACGAGGCCGGGATCAACACGCTGGACGACCTGTTCGTGGGTCCGACGGCGGTTGCCTTCGTCACCGGTGACCCGGTGGAGTCGGCGAAGGGTCTTCGTGACTTCGCCAAGGAGAACCCGAATCTCATCATCAAGGGCGGTGTCCTTGACGGTAAGGCGCTGACCGCCGATGAGATCAAGAAGCTCGCGGACCTCGAGTCCCGTGAGGTTCTGCTTTCCAAGCTGGCCGGTGCCATGAAGGGGAAGCAGTCGCAGGCTGCCGCTCTCTTCCAGGCGCTTCCGTCGAAGTTCGTCCGCACCGCGGAAGCTCTTCGTGCCCAGAAGGAAGAGCAGGACGGTGCCGGTACGCCGGCCCCCGTCGAGGCCGACTCCGAGTAATCACGCTCGGTCCCGGGTGATCCCACCCGGTCGGTCACAGCGGGCCGGTACGCCCGCGGAACTGTACATACGGCACCAGCCGAATTAGTGGAAGGACCGCCATCATGGCGAAGCTCACCCAGGACGAGCTGCTCGCGCAGTTCGAGGACATGACCCTCATCGAGCTCTCCGGCTTCGTGAAGGCCTTCGAGGAGAAGTTCGACGTCACGGCCGCCGCCCCGGTCGCCGCTGCCGCCGTCGGTGGCGCTGCCGCCGCCGTCGAGGCCGAAGAGGTCCAGGACGAGTTCGACGTCATCCTCACGGGTGCCGGCGAGAAGAAGATCCAGGTCATCAAGGTCGTGCGCGAGCTCACCTCCCTGGGCCTCAAGGAGGCCAAGGACCTCGTGGACGGCGCCCCGAAGCCCGTCGTCGAGAAGGTCGACAAGGCTGCCGCCGACAAGGCCGCCGAGGCCCTCAAGGGCGCCGGCGCCTCCGTCGAGGTCAAGTAACCTCACGCGGGCCCGCCACCGGCCGCTGAGAGTCCTCTGAGGGCTCTCCGGCGTCCGCGGTGGCGGTCCCGGCGCCGCGAGGCGCAGCGTTGACGTGTAGGGCGATCACCCAGTCGGGTGATCGCCCTTCGTCGTTCCGGCAGGGGGTGCCTTGCTCTTCCGCTCGCGGCGAGTATCGTGATCATCGCCGTGCTTCCGTACGCCCAGCGACCTCACAGGTGGGGCGGGGGGCCTTGACGAACCGCACGCAGCGCGCAATTCTCAGGACGCGTCGTCACAATCGATCCGGATCCGAGGCATGGATCGATGGCGGAGAGGGCAGTAACGATGTGCGTGCCTACAGCGCGATGTCGGCCGTAGTGGAGACATGCAGTTGAGACAAGGGTGTTGAGAAAAACGAGGGTGTCGGAAAACCCGCTCTGGACATCAGTGTGCCAAGTGGCTACACTGACCCTTTGCGCTGCCTGTTAGCTGCTCCCTGCCCGTCACCAGGGGCACCCCCTCGCAAGAGCATCGTTGAGTGAACGGCCCTGAACTGGGCTTTCCCTCTCCGTGCCCCGCTTGGGACCGGTACGCGCGTAGTGAGTCCGAGCCCTCGGAAGGACCCCCTCTTGGCCGCCTCGCGCAACGCCTCGACCACGAATACGAACAACGGCGCAAGCACTGCCCCGCTGCGCATCTCCTTTGCAAAGATCAAGGAGCCGCTTGAGGTTCCGAACCTTCTGGCGCTCCAGACCGAGAGCTTCGACTGGCTGCTCGGCAACCCCGCCTGGAAGGCTCGTGTCGAGGCGGCTGTCGAGAGTGGACAGGACGTCCCCAGGAAGTCGGGTCTGGAGGAGATCTTCGAGGAGATCTCCCCGATCGAGGACTTCTCCGGGTCGATGTCGCTGACCTTCCGCGACCACCGCTTCGAGCCCTCCAAGAACTCCATCGACGAGTGCAAGGACCGCGACTTCACGTTCGCGGCGCCCCTCTTCGTCACCGCCGAGTTCACCAACAACGAGACCGGCGAGATCAAGTCCCAGACGGTCTTCATGGGCGACTTCCCGCTCATGACCAACAAGGGCACCTTCGTCATCAACGGCACCGAGCGTGTCGTGGTGTCCCAGCTGGTGCGCTCGCCGGGTGTCTACTTCGACTCCTCCATCGACAAGACGTCCGACAAGGACATCTTCTCCGCCAAGATCATCCCGTCCCGGGGTGCCTGGCTGGAGATGGAGATCGACAAGCGCGACATGGTCGGTGTCCGCATCGACCGCAAGCGCAAGCAGTCCGTCACCGTCCTCCTCAAGGCTCTCGGTTGGACGACCGAGCAGATCCTCGAAGAGTTCGGCGAGTACGAGTCCATGCGCGCCACCCTGGAGAAGGACCACACCCAGGGCCAGGACGACGCGCTCCTCGACATCTACCGCAAGCTGCGCCCGGGCGAGCCGCCGACGCGCGAGGCCGCTCAGACGCTGCTGGAGAACCTCTACTTCAACCCGAAGCGCTACGACCTCGCGAAGGTCGGCCGCTACAAGGTGAACAAGAAGCTCGGCGCGGACGAGCCGCTGGACGCCGGCGTGCTCACCACCGACGATGTCATCGCGACCATCAAGTACCTGGTCAAGCTGCACGCCGGTGAGACCGAGACGGTCGGCGAGAGCGGCACCCAGATCGTCGTCGAGACCGACGACATCGACCACTTCGGCAACCGCCGTCTGCGCAACGTCGGCGAACTCATCCAGAACCAGGTCCGTACGGGTCTGGCGAGGATGGAGCGCGTCGTGCGCGAGCGCATGACGACCCAGGACGTCGAGGCGATCACGCCGCAGACCCTGATCAACATCCGGCCGGTCGTCGCCTCCATCAAGGAGTTCTTCGGCACCAGCCAGCTGTCGCAGTTCATGGACCAGAACAACCCGCTGTCGGGTCTCACCCACAAGCGCCGTCTCTCGGCGCTCGGCCCGGGTGGTCTGTCCCGTGAGCGGGCCGGCTTCGAGGTCCGCGACGTGCACCCCTCGCACTACGGCCGCATGTGCCCGATCGAGACCCCCGAAGGCCCGAACATCGGCCTGATCGGCTCGCTCGCCTCCTACGGCCGGGTCAACGCGTTCGGCTTCGTGGAGACGCCGTACCGCAAGGTCGTCGACGGTGTCGTCACCGACGATGTCGACTATCTGACGGCCGACGAGGAAGACCGCTTCGTCATCGCCCAGGCCAACGCGACGCTCTCCGAGGACATGCGCTTCACGGAGCCCCGCGTGCTGGTCCGCCGCCGTGGCGGCGAGGTCGACTACATCCCCGGTGACGACGTCGACTACATGGACGTCTCGCCGCGCCAGATGGTGTCGGTCGCGACCGCGATGATCCCCTTCCTGGAGCACGACGACGCCAACCGTGCCCTCATGGGCGCGAACATGATGCGTCAGGCCGTGCCGCTGATCACGTCCGAGGCGCCGCTCGTCGGCACCGGCATGGAGTACCGCTGCGCGGTCGACGCCGGTGACGTCATCAAGGCGGAGAAGGCAGGTGTGGTCCAGGAGGTATCCGCGGACTACATCACCGTCGCCAACGACGACGGCACGTACAACACGTACCGCATCGCCAAGTTCTCCCGCTCCAACCAGGGCACCTCGGTCAACCAGAAGGTTGTCGTCAACGAGGGCGACCGGGTCGTGGAGTCCCAGGTCCTCGCCGACGGGCCGGCCACCCAGCAGGGTGAGATGGCGCTCGGCAAGAACCTGCTCGTGGCGTTCATGCCGTGGGAGGGCCACAACTACGAAGACGCGATCATCCTCAGCCAGCGGCTGGTCCAGGACGACGTCCTCTCCTCGATCCACATCGAGGAGCACGAGGTCGACGCCCGGGACACCAAGCTCGGCCCCGAGGAGATCACCCGCGACATCCCGAACGTCTCCGAGGAGGTCCTCGCGGACCTCGACGAGCGCGGCATCATCCGCATCGGTGCCGAGGTCGTCGCCGGGGACATCCTGGTCGGCAAGGTCACGCCCAAGGGCGAGACCGAGCTGACCCCGGAGGAGCGGCTGCTCCGCGCGATCTTCGGTGAGAAGGCGCGCGAGGTCCGTGACACCTCGCTGAAGGTGCCGCACGGCGAGATCGGCAAGGTCATCGGCGTCCGCGTCTTCGACCGCGAGGAGGGCGACGAGCTGCCGCCCGGCGTCAACCAGCTGGTCCGCGTGTACGTCGCGCAGAAGCGCAAGATCACCGACGGTGACAAGCTCGCCGGCCGGCACGGCAACAAGGGCGTCATCTCGAAGATCCTGCCGATCGAGGACATGCCGTTCCTGGAGGACGGCACCCCGGTCGACATCATCCTCAACCCGCTCGGCGTGCCGTCCCGAATGAACCCGGGACAGGTCCTCGAAATCCACCTCGGCTGGCTCGCCAGCCAGGGCTGGAAGGTCGAGGGCAACGAGGAGTGGATGGAGCGGCTGAAGGCCATCGGCGCCGACGAGGTCGCGCCCGGCACGAACGTCGCCACACCGGTCTTCGACGGCGCCCGCGAGGACGAGATCTCCGGACTCTTCGAGTCCACGATCCCGAACCGCGACGGCGAGCGGATGGTCAAGGGCTCCGGTAAGGCCCGGATGTTCGACGGCCGCTCCGGTGAGCCGTTCCCGGACCCGATCTCGATCGGGTACATGTACATCCTCAAGCTCCACCACCTGGTCGACGACAAGCTGCACGCGCGCTCGACCGGCCCGTACTCGATGATCACCCAGCAGCCGCTGGGTGGTAAGGCCCAGTTCGGTGGCCAGCGCTTCGGTGAGATGGAGGTGTGGGCGCTGGAGGCATATGGCGCCGCTTACGCCCTCCAGGAGCTGCTGACGATCAAGTCCGACGACGTGACCGGCCGCGTGAAGGTCTACGAGGCCATCGTCAAGGGCGAGAACATCCCCGAGCCCGGCATTCCCGAGTCCTTCAAGGTGCTCATCAAGGAAATGCAGTCGCTCTGCCTCAACGTGGAGGTGCTGTCCTCGGACGGCATGTCCATCGAGATGCGTGACACGGACGAGGACGTCTTCCGCGCGGCGGAGGAGCTCGGTATCGACCTGTCCCGGCGCGAGCCGAGCAGCGTCGAAGAGGTCTGACGGGTTCGCCGGCCGGATCGCGTATCCGGCCGGCTCTCCCCGGACCCGTTCAGACCATTGCTGAAGTGCCCCATCTACTCGCTGACGCGAGGGGCTCGAACCCCCGAAAGAGGGATTGACGACAAGTGCTCGACGTCAACTTCTTCGACGAGCTGCGGATCGGCCTTGCCACCGCGGACGACATCCGGACCTGGTCGCACGGCGAAGTGAAGAAGCCGGAGACCATCAACTACCGCACGCTCAAGCCCGAAAAGGACGGACTCTTCTGCGAGAAGATCTTCGGTCCGACCCGGGACTGGGAGTGCTACTGCGGCAAGTACAAGCGTGTCCGCTTCAAGGGCATCATCTGTGAGCGCTGTGGCGTCGAAGTCACCCGCGCCAAGGTGCGCCGTGAGCGGATGGGCCACATTGAGCTGGCCGCTCCCGTCACCCACATCTGGTACTTCAAGGGCGTGCCCTCGCGTCTCGGGTACCTGCTCGACCTCGCGCCGAAGGACCTTGAGAAGGTCATCTACTTCGCCGCGTACATGATCACGTTCGTGGACGAGGAGCGCCGCACCCGCGACCTGCCCTCGCTGGAGGCGCACGTCTCCGTCGAGCGTCAGCAGGTCGAGAACCGTCGCGACTCCGACCTCGAAGCCCGCGCCAAGAAGCTCGAGACCGACCTGGCCGAGCTGGAGGCCGAGGGCGCCAAGGCCGATGTGCGCCGCAAGGTGCGCGAAGGCGCCGAGCGTGAGATGAAGCAGCTGCGCGACCGCGCGCAGCGCGAGATCGACCGCCTCGACGAGGTGTGGAGCCGCTTCAAGAACCTCAAGGTCCAGGACCTGGAGGGCGACGAGCTGCTCTACCGCGAGCTGCGCGACCGCTTCGGCACGTACTTCGACGGCTCGATGGGCGCCGCGGCGCTCCAGAAGCGCCTGGAGTCCTTCGACCTCGACGAGGAGGCCGAGCGCCTCCGCGAGATCATCCGTACCGGCAAGGGCCAGAAGAAGACCCGTGCGCTCAAGCGCCTCAAGGTCGTCTCCGCGTTCCTCCAGACCAGCAACAGCCCCAAGGGCATGGTGCTGGACTGCGTGCCGGTCATCCCGCCGGACCTGCGTCCGATGGTGCAGCTGGACGGTGGCCGCTTCGCGACCTCCGACCTGAACGACCTGTACCGCCGTGTGATCAACCGGAACAACCGCCTCAAGCGTCTCCTCGACCTCGGTGCCCCCGAGATCATCGTGAACAACGAGAAGCGGATGCTCCAGGAGGCCGTCGACGCGCTGTTCGACAACGGCCGCCGCGGTCGCCCGGTGACCGGCCCCGGCAACCGCCCGCTGAAGTCCCTGAGCGACATGCTCAAGGGCAAGCAGGGCCGGTTCCGTCAGAACCTCCTCGGCAAGCGAGTCGACTACTCGGCCCGTTCCGTGATCGTCGTCGGTCCGCAGCTCAAGCTGCACCAGTGCGGTCTGCCGAAGGCGATGGCGCTGGAGCTGTTCAAGCCGTTCGTGATGAAGCGCCTGGTGGACCTGAACCACGCGCAGAACATCAAGTCGGCGAAGCGCATGGTCGAGCGCGGCCGTACCGTCGTGTACGACGTGCTCGAAGAGGTCATCGCCGAGCACCCGGTGCTGCTGAACCGTGCGCCCACCCTGCACCGTCTGGGTATCCAGGCGTTCGAGCCGCAGCTGGTCGAGGGCAAGGCCATCCAGATCCACCCGCTCGTCTGCACCGCGTTCAACGCGGACTTCGACGGTGACCAGATGGCCGTGCACCTGCCGCTCTCCGCGGAGGCGCAGGCCGAGGCGCGCATCCTGATGCTCTCCTCGAACAACATCCTCAAGCCGGCCGACGGCCGTCCGGTCACCATGCCCACCCAGGACATGGTGCTCGGCCTCTTCTTCCTCACCACGGACGAGGAAGAGCGCGTCGTCAAGGGCGAGGGCCGGTCCTTCGGCTCCACCGCCGAGGCCACCATGGCCTTCGACAACCGGGAGCTGTCGCTCCAGGCGAAGGTCGACATCCGCTTCCCGGTGGGCACCATCCCGCCGCGCGGCTGGACCCCGCCGGCCGACGCCGAGGCCGACACCGACGGCACCGCCGTCGCGTGGCAGCCGGGCGACCCGTTCCGGTTCCGTACCACCCTGGGCCGCGCGCTCTTCAACGAGCTGCTGCCCGAGGACTACCCGTTCGTCGACGACTCGGTCGGCAAGAAGCAGCTCTCCGAGATCGTCAACGACCTCGCCGAGCGCTACCCCAAGGTCATCGTGGCGGCGACGCTCGACAACCTGAAGGCGGCCGGCTTCTTCTGGGCGACCCGTTCCGGTGTCACCGTCGCCATCTCCGACGTCGTCGTGCCCGAGGCGAAGAAGGCGATCGTCCAGGGTTACGAGGCGCAGGACGAGAAGGTCCAGAAGCAGTACGAGCGCGGTCTGATCACCAAGGACGAGCGCACCCAGGAGCTCATCGCGATCTGGACCAAGGCGACCAACGAGGTCGCCGAGGCGATGAACGCGAACTTCCCGAAGACCAACCCCATCTTCATGATGGTCAACTCGGGTGCTCGTGGAAACATGATGCAGATGCGTCAGATCGCCGGTATGCGTGGTCTGGTGTCCAACGCCAAGAACGAGACGATTCCTCGTCCCATCAAGGCGTCCTTCCGTGAGGGTCTGTCCGTACTGGAGTACTTCATCTCCACGCACGGTGCCCGTAAGGGTCTGGCCGACACCGCCCTGCGTACCGCCGACTCGGGTTACCTGACCCGTCGTCTGGTGGACGTCTCGCAGGACGTCATCATCCGCGAGGAGGACTGCGGCACCGACCGCGGTCTGAAGCTGCGGATCGCCGAGCGCGGCGCCGACGGGGTGCTCCGCAAGGCGGAGGACGTCGAGACGTCCGTGTACGCGCGGATGCTCGCCGAGGACGTCGTCGTCGACGGCAAGGTCATCGCGCCGGCAAACGTCGACCTGGGCGATGTCCTGATCGACGCCGTCGTGGCCGCCGGGGTCGAGGAGGTCAAGACCCGCTCGGTCCTGACCTGTGAGTCCGCGGTCGGCACCTGTGCCTTCTGCTACGGCCGCTCGCTGGCCACCGGCAAGCTGGTCGACATCGGTGAGGCGGTCGGCATCATCGCCGCCCAGTCCATCGGTGAGCCTGGTACCCAGCTGACGATGCGTACCTTCCACACCGGTGGTGTGGCCGGTGACGACATCACCCAGGGTCTGCCCCGAGTCGTCGAGCTGTTCGAGGCCCGTACGCCCAAGGGTGTCGCCCCGATCTCGGAGGCGGCCGGCCGCGTCCGTATCGAGGAGACCGAGAAGACCAAGAAGCTCGTCGTCACCCCGGACGACGGCAGCGAGGAGACGGCGTTCCCGATCTCCAAGCGCGCCCGTCTGCTGGTGGGCGAGGGCGACCCGGTCCAGGTGGGCCAGAAGCTCACCGTCGGTGCCACCAACCCGCACGACGTGCTGCGGATCCTCGGTCAGCGCGCGGTCCAGGTCCACCTGGTCGGCGAGGTCCAGAAGGTCTACAACTCGCAGGGTGTGTCGATCCACGACAAGCACATCGAGATCATCATCCGGCAGATGCTGCGCCGTGTGACGATCATCGAGTCCGGCGACGCCGAGCTGCTGCCGGGCGAGCTGGTGGAGCGCTCGAAGTTCGAGACCGAGAACCGTCGTGTGGTCACGGAAGGCGGCCACCCGGCCTCCGGCCGTCCGCAGCTGATGGGTATCACCAAGGCGTCGCTGGCCACCGAGTCGTGGCTGTCGGCGGCGTCCTTCCAGGAGACGACCAGGGTCCTCACCGACGCGGCGATCAACGCCAAGTCGGACTCCCTGATCGGCCTCAAGGAGAACGTCATCATCGGTAAGCTCATCCCGGCCGGTACGGGCCTGTCCCGCTACCGCAACATCCGGGTCGAGCCGACCGAGGAGGCCAAGGCCGCGATGTACTCGGCCGTCGGCTACGACGACATCGATTACTCGCCGTTCGGCACGGGCTCCGGCCAGGCCGTTCCGCTGGAGGACTACGACTACGGTCCGTACAACCAGTAAGCGGTGACACGAAGGGCGGCCGTCCCCTGCCGGGGGAGGGCCGCCCTTCGGCGTTCCCGGGCGGTCTCCGGCGTTCTCGGCGTTCCCGGTGGTCAGCGGGCCGGTACGGGCGCGGAGCGCCTCCGCCGGGCGTCGGCCGGCCGAGGCGAGCGGCATTTGTTTTGACCGGAGTGGATGAGGTAGGTACGCTCAGACCTTGTGCCTGGGGTGTGCCTGGGCTCCTGTGCGTGTCTTCAGCCGCATCAGGGGTCCGAGTACCGGCCACCGCAATCTGCGCCTTCCTCGCTTTCGGCGAGGGCTTTGCAGTATTCGACACACCCGACCGCGTGGGTCGGTGGTGTTCCAGGTTAGTTTCACTGACGGCACACAGAAACCGGAGAAGTAGTGCCTACGATCCAGCAGCTGGTCCGGAAGGGCCGGCAGGACAAGGTCGAGAAGAACAAGACGCCCGCACTTGAGGGCTCGCCCCAGCGTCGCGGCGTCTGCACGCGTGTCTTCACGACCACCCCGAAGAAGCCGAACTCGGCCCTCCGTAAGGTCGCGCGTGTGCGTCTGACCTCCGGCATCGAGGTCACGGCCTACATTCCGGGTGAGGGACACAACCTGCAGGAGCACTCGATCGTGCTCGTGCGCGGTGGCCGTGTGAAGGACCTGCCGGGTGTTCGCTACAAGATCATCCGCGGTTCCCTCGACACCCAGGGTGTCAAGAACCGCAAGCAGGCCCGCAGCCGCTACGGCGCCAAGAAGGAGAAGTAAGAATGCCTCGTAAGGGCCCCGCCCCGAAGCGCCCGGTCATCATCGACCCGGTCTACGGTTCTCCTCTTGTCACGTCGCTCATCAACAAGCTTCTGCTCAACGGCAAGCGTTCCACCGCCGAGCGGATCGTGTACGGCGCCATGGAGGGCCTGCGCGAGAAGACCGGTAACGACCCGGTCATCACCCTCAAGCGCGCGCTTGAGAACGTGAAGCCGACCCTTGAGGTCAAGTCCCGCCGTGTCGGTGGCGCCACCTACCAGGTGCCGATCGAGGTCAAGCCCGGTCGCGCCGCCACCCTGGCTCTGCGCTGGGTCGTGGGTTACTCCCGCGCCCGTCGTGAGAAGACCATGACCGAACGCCTCATGAACGAGCTGCTCGACGCCTCCAACGGTCTCGGCGCCTCGGTCAAGAAGCGTGAGGACACGCACAAGATGGCCGAGTCCAACAAGGCCTTCGCGCACTACCGCTGGTAGTCGCTACCCACATCGAGACCGAGAGAAGATTGAGCCTTATGGCCACCACTTCGCTTGACCTGGCCAAGGTCCGCAACATCGGGATCATGGCCCACATCGACGCGGGCAAGACGACGACCACCGAGCGCATCCTCTTTTACACCGGTGTGAGCTACAAGATCGGTGAGGTCCACGACGGCGCTGCCACGATGGACTGGATGGAGCAGGAGCAGGAGCGCGGCATCACGATCACGTCTGCCGCGACGACCTGTCACTGGCCGCTCGACGACGTCGACCACACCATCAACATCATCGACACCCCGGGTCACGTGGACTTCACGGTCGAGGTGGAGCGTTCGCTCCGCGTCCTCGACGGCGCTGTCACCGTGTTCGACGGTGTCGCCGGTGTGGAGCCGCAGTCCGAGACGGTCTGGCGCCAGGCCGACCGTTACGGCGTGCCCCGTATCTGCTTCGTCAACAAGCTCGACCGGACCGGCGCGGAGTTCCACCGCTGCGTCGACATGATCAAGGACCGCCTCGGCGCGGTTCCGATCGTCATGCAGCTTCCGATCGGTGCCGAGGCCGACTTCAAGGGCGTCGTCGACCTCGTGACGATGAAGGCCTTTGTCTGGTCCGCCGAGGCCGCCAAGGGCGAGATGTACGACGTCGTCGACATCCCGGACACCCACATCGAGGCGGCCGAGGAGTGGCGCGGCACGCTGCTGGAGACCGTCTCCGAGAACGACGACGAGCTGATGGAGCTGTACCTGGAGGGCACCGAGCCCACCGTGGAGCAGCTGTACGCGGCGATCCGCCGTATCACCATCGCCTCCGGCAAGTCCTCGGGCACCACGGTCACCCCGGTGTTCTGCGGTACCGCGTTCAAGAACAAGGGCGTTCAGCCCCTGCTCGACGCGGTCGTGCGCTACCTGCCGACCCCGCTCGACGTCGAGGCCATCGAGGGCCACGACGTGAAGGACCCCGAGCTGGTCGTCAAGCGCAAGCCCTCCGAGGACGAGCCGCTGTCCGCGCTGGCGTTCAAGATCATGCGTGACCCGCACCTGGGCAAGCTGACCTTCGTCCGCGTGTACTCCGGCAAGCTGGAGTCCGGCACCGCGGTGCTGAACTCGGTGAAGGGCCGCAAGGAGCGCATCGGCAAGATCTACCGTATGCACGCGAACAAGCGTGAGGAGATCGAGTCGGTGGGCGCCGGCGACATCGTCGCCGTCATGGGCCTGAAGCAGACCACCACCGGTGAGACGCTGTGCGACGACAAGAACCCGGTGATCCTGGAGTCCATGGACTTCCCGGCGCCGGTCATCGAGGTCGCGATCGAGCCCAAGTCCAAGGGTGACCAGGAGAAGCTGGGTGTAGCCATCCAGTCTCTCGCGGAGGAGGACCCCTCCTTCCAGGTGCACAGCAACGAGGAGACCGGCCAGACCGTCATCGGCGGTATGGGCGAGCTCCACCTTGAGGTGCTGGTCGACCGGATGCGCCGCGAGTTCAAGGTCGAGGCCAACGTCGGTAAGCCGCAGGTCGCCTACCGTGAGACGATCCGCAAGACCGTCGAGCGTGTGGACTTCACGCACAAGAAGCAGACCGGTGGCACCGGGCAGTTCGCCAAGGTGCAGATCATGATCGAGCCCATCGAGGGTGGCGACACCTCGTACGAGTTCGTGAACAAGGTCACCGGTGGCCGTATCCCGAAGGAGTACATCCCTTCGGTGGACGCCGGTGCGCAGGAGGCCATGCAGTTCGGCATCCTCGCGGGCTACGAGATGACCGGCGTGCGCATCACGCTGCTCGACGGTGGCTACCACGAGGTCGACTCCTCGGAGCTGGCCTTCAAGATCGCCGGTTCGCAGGCGTTCAAGGAAGGTGCCCGCAGGGCGTCTCCCGTGCTCCTCGAGCCGATGATGTCCGTCGAGGTGACGACGCCCGAGGACTACATGGGCGATGTCATCGGTGACATCAACTCCCGTCGTGGCCAGATCCAGGCCATGGAGGACCGGTCCAACGCCAAGGTCGTCAAGGGCCTGGTGCCGCTGTCGGAGATGTTCGGCTACGTCGGAGACCTCCGCAGCAAGACCTCGGGTCGCGCAAGCTACTCGATGCAGTTCGACTCCTACGCCGAGGTTCCCCGGAACGTCGCCGAGGAGATCATCGCGAAGGCCAAGGGCGAGTAACTCTTCCGAGTCCACGCTTTAGGCTTGTCACCGGTAAGCCCTGGTGCGTCCCCGCCGCCACACGGCGGGGACGCCTCGGGCGCCGGCATCCCAGCAAAGATCACCTGGCGCCGATGAGTAAGGCGTACAGAACCACTCCAGGAGGAACCAGTGGCGAAGGCGAAGTTCGAGCGGACTAAGCCGCACGTCAACATCGGCACCATCGGTCACATCGACCACGGTAAGACGACCCTCACGGCCGCCATTACCAAGGTGCTGCACGACGCGTACCCGGACCTGAACGAGGCCTCGGCCTTCGACCAGATCGACAAGGCTCCCGAGGAGCGCCAGCGCGGTATCACGATCTCGATCGCGCACGTCGAGTACCAGACGGAGTCGCGTCACTACGCGCACGTCGACTGCCCGGGTCACGCCGACTACATCAAGAACATGATCACGGGTGCGGCGCAGATGGACGGCGCCATCCTCGTGGTCGCGGCCACCGACGGCCCGATGCCGCAGACCAAGGAGCACGTGCTCCTGGCCCGCCAGGTCGGCGTCCCGTACATCGTTGTCGCCCTGAACAAGGCCGACATGGTGGACGACGAGGAGATCCTTGAGCTCGTCGAGCTCGAGGTGCGCGAGCTGCTCTCCGAGTACGAGTTCCCGGGCGACGACCTTCCGGTCGTCAAGGTCTCGGCGCTCAAGGCTCTTGAGGGTGACAAGGAGTGGGGCCAGACCGTCCTCGACCTGATGAAGGCCGTCGACGAGTCCATCCCGCAGCCCGAGCGCGACGTCGACAAGCCGTTCCTGATGCCGATCGAGGACGTCTTCACGATCACCGGTCGTGGAACCGTCGTCACCGGTCGTATCGAGCGTGGTGTCCTCAAGGTCAACGAGACCGTTGACATCGTGGGCATCAAGCAGGAGAAGACCACCACCACGGTCACCGGCATCGAGATGTTCCGCAAGCTGCTCGACGAGGGCCAGGCCGGTGAGAACGTCGGTCTGCTCCTCCGTGGCATCAAGCGCGAGGACGTCGAGCGCGGCCAGGTCATCATCAAGCCCGGTTCGGTCACGCCGCACACCGAGTTCGAGGCCCAGGCCTACATCCTGTCGAAGGACGAGGGTGGCCGTCACACCCCGTTCTTCAACAACTACCGCCCGCAGTTCTACTTCCGTACCACGGACGTAACGGGCGTGGTGACCCTTCCCGAGGGCACCGAGATGGTCATGCCGGGCGACAACACCGTCATGACGGTCAACCTGATTCAGCCGGTCGCCATGGAGGAGGGCCTCAAGTTCGCCATCCGTGAGGGTGGCCGGACCGTCGGCGCCGGCCAGGTCACCAAGATCAACGTCTGATCATCCTCGGATGATCGGGTCTGTCTGATCCGACCCGGCAGCTCCCCGGAGCACTCGGCAGGGGCCCCGCTCGCCGTCCTCACGGACGGTGGGCGGGGCCCCTGTCGTTGTTGTCCGGGGAGTTGCCGTCGCGGCCCGGGGGAGGGCCGGCTAGGCGTAGCGCGGCAGGTGCTCCGTGGAGATCGTCCACTCACCGATCGTGATGTCCTCGCCCTGCGGCACTACAGCCACAGCCTGCGGCTGGACGAGAGTGACGGCGCCTCGGCGTTCGCCGCCGACGCCACATTCCACCGGACCGCCGGGCTGGCCGGCCCCTCCTGGTCGTCCTTCCGCTCGTACAACGTCCCGACGCGATACATCCGGCACGTCGGCAACCTGCTTGCGGATCGACCCGGTCCTCACCGCGACGGAGCCGGCCGACGCGACCTTCATCGTCGGCCGCTGAGGGGCGGACCCGTGTGCGCAAGAGCCGACCGGGGTCGGGGTGTTGACGCTTCGCCAGCCATGTACTTAGGTTTGCCTTACCTAAGTTCGCTTGGTCGTCCGACCGGTGGACTCCGCGCTGTGCGTTGAAAGGTGTCTGTCTCCATGCGCCCAACCGCTCTGCTCGCCCGCACCGCCCTCGTCGGTCTCAGCACCGCCGCCCTCACCGTCGGGCTGGCGGCCTCCGCCTCCGCCGCGACCGTCGGACGCACCGTCACCGAGAGCGGTGTGACGTACCAGCTCTCGGTCACGGCGCCTTCCACCGTCGCGGTCGCCGGTGAGAACGTCACGGTCACCGGCAGCGGCTTCAACGACGGCCAGGGCATCTACGTCGGACTCTGCGTCATACCCGCCGGGGTCGACCCGGCCGACCCGGCCACCTTCACCGACAAGCCGACCCCCTGCCTGGGCGGCCAGGACGAGGCGGGCACCACGGGCGCCTCGCACTGGATCAACAGCGACTGGTACTGGCTGTCGCCGAGCAACTCCTCGCCGTACGACGACGGCGGCAGCTTCTCCGTGCCGATCCACGTCAAGCCCACCGTCGCCGGCGGTGTGACCTGTGACCAGAACGGTGTGAAGTGCGCGATCGTCACCCGCGCCGACCACTACAACACCGGCAACCGCAACTACGACACCTACGTGCCGGTGACCTTCCAGTGAGACCACTCCACCCGGGACACCTCCCGAAAAGAGGCCGCCTCCTCGCGGCCGCCGCCGCGGCGGGCCTGCTGATCACCGGTCTCACCGGTGCGGCGCCCGTCGCGGCGGCGGCCGTTCCCGGCCCGGCCACCGGACCCGCCGCGCCCACGGCGCCCGAGGTCCCCGAAATCCCCGAGGGCACCGTCCGGCACACCGTGGTCCGTACGTTCGACATCGCGGCCCGCGCGGTGGTGGCCGATCCGGCCGACAGCCGCGTGCACACCATTACCACCCCGGGGAGCGAACACTTCCTCAACACCTACGAGGGCGCCTCGGGCGAGCGGGTCGGGGAGGCCGTCGCCATCACCCCGACGACCGGCACCATGGCGCTGGACTCCGCGGGGAAGCGCCTCTACGTCGGTCACTCGGGCTCGGTGACGGTGCACGACTCCCGTACGGGAGCGGAGGCCGGCGAGCCGATCACGTTCACCGGCAGCGTCGGCCACCTCGCGGTCGACCCGGCGGCCGGGCGGCTCTACGTCGCCAACCAGACCACCAAGTCGGTCAACGTGTACGACACCGGGACCGGCCGGCTCGTCGGCGCCCCGGTCGTGCTGCCGTTCGCGGCCTTCGGCCTCGCGGTCGACACCGAGAACCACGTCGGCTACGCCACCTATGTGGGCGGCGTGGTGGAGAACGGCGGCGTCGTCTACCGCAACGTCCTCAACGCGATCGACGGCGCCACCGGCGCACTGGCCTCGACGCTCAGCCTGGGCAGCACGGCCCTGGGCAGTCAGGGTGTGGCCGTCGACGGGAAGTCCCGCACCGGGTACGTCGCCAACCTCTCGGCCGGTACGGTCTCGGTCGTCGACCTGGCGGCGAACGAGGTGACCGGCACCCTCGCGGTCGGCGGCAACCCGAAGGCCATGGTGTACGACGACGCCACCGGGCTGCTGTACGTCGCCCGCCTCAACGGCACCACGGTCGCCGTGGTGGACCCGGCCGCCGAGTCCCCGGCCGCCGAGTCCCCCGTCGTCGACACCGTGGAGATCGGCGGCAGCCCGACCGCCCTGGCGCTGGACCCCGCGCGGCACAGCGTCTACGCGGTCGCGGGCGGCGAGGTGCACGAGATCGGGCGCCAGGTCTCCCCGACGGTCGTCATGTCGCCCGAGGACACCACGGTGACGGTCGGCGACGAGGTCACGTTCACGGCGGAGGCGGAGGGCGCTCCGGCCCCGGCCGCCCTGTGGGAGGTCAGCCCGGACGACGGGGAGTCGTGGAACACGGTGGCGGACTCCGCCGACGCCACGCTCTCCTTCAAGTCCCTTGCCGCGCAGGACGGTTACCGCTATCGCGCCGTCTTCAGCAACACGGTGGGCAGCGCGCGTACGGCTGCGGCGCGGCTGACCGTGAAGCCCGCTGACGACGGGGGCACGGACGGGGGCGCGACGGACGGAGGCGTGTCGGACGGGGGCGCGACGGACGGCGGCTCCGATGCTGGTGGCTCCGAGGGTGGCGGCTCCAGCGGCGGCACGGACAGCGGCGGGAGCACGGACAGCGGCGGGGGTACGGACGGCGGCAGCACGGTCAGTGGCGGCACGGCCGCCGGTACGTCCGGAGGCGCGGCCACCACGTCCGGCGGTTCGGGGTCCGGCGGCTCGACCGCCGGCGGCTCCACCACGGGAGGCGCCGACACCACCGGCGGCATCGGCGGTACGGACACCACCGGCGGCACCGGGGGCGCCACCGGGGGCGGCCTCGCCTCCACCGGGAGCCCGGTCCTTCCGCTGGCCGGCACGGCGGCTCTGCTGGTCGTGGCGGGTGTCGCGGCCGTGGCCGTGGCCGTACGCCGTCGCCGTACCTTCACCGCCGCCTGACGGACACCACTCTGCTTCGGCCGAACGGAAAGTACTTTCCTTTGTGGAAAGTGCATGGCACCATGGAGGGAGCAGGTCGCTTGCGCGGCGGCGCGTGTTCGCGGCGGCGTGGGTGTCGAACAGTGACGAGAGGGCCGGGATCACGATGTCATCGCAGGAGACGGCCCACGGCCTTCCGGGGGGAACAGATGTGTCCGCCGATTCCGCGATCGAGGCACTGCGGGGCATCGACGCGGCCAGGGAGAGGGCCCGGCTCGGGGCGCGGCGGACGCCCGCGTGGTACGGGCCCGCGACAGCGGCGGCTCTGATCGTTCCGGCCGTCGGGGAAGCCTGGGCCGAGGGCCGGGGCGGCTGGGGGGTGCTCCTCTCGCTGTGGATCTCGCTCGCGGGCCTGGCCCTGGTGCTCGTGCTCGTCAGCGCCGCCCGCCGGAGCGCGGGAGTGATGACGGCGCAGCCGTGGTCCGCGCGGCTGCGCCGGGCGGCGGTTCCGTTCCTGGCGCTTCTCGCCGCGTGGGGCGGGACGTACGGGCTGTGCCAGCTGTTCGACGCCGGGCGCGAGGTCACCAAGGTGGCCCCGCTCGCCGTCCTGGGGCTCGGCGGCTGGGCGCTGTTCGTGATCCGGAACAGGGCGATCGAGCAGCAGCTCCGGAAAGTGGGATGACCGCCCCCGCGCCGGGACCGGCCTCGATCGACCCGGCGATCAACCATCCCACCCGGCTGACGGTCGTCGCTTTTCTTTCCGCGTGCGACGAGGCGGAGTTCGCCGCCGTGCGCAGCAACTGCCAGGTGTCCGACTCGATGCTCAGCAAGATCGCCTCGGCCCTGGAGGCGATCGGATACCTCAGCATCCGCAAGGGATACGTCGGCAAGCGCCCCCGCACCTGGCTGTCGCTCACCCCCGCCGGGCAGGACGCTCTGGCCCGCCACATCGCGGCGCTCCAGGACATCGCCGCCACGGCCCGGAACGCGGGCGCCCTGGCGGGGGCCGTCCAGCCTCCGCAGCCGGGCGAGCGGGCCGGCTCCGACGCGCAGCCCTAGTGCTTTCGGCGCCGGTCGCTCCCCGGTCCTCCAGGGGGGGGCGGGGGGCTCCGCCGCCGCGCGGAGCACAGCACGATCAGGCGGCTGCGCGCCGGTCCGGGGCGGCTGCCGTTGCCGTTGCCATTGCCGTTGTCGCTGGCGTACAGCCTCGGCAGGTGCCCGGTTCCGGCGCTCGGTAGGCGCGGTCGCACCGGTCGCAGTTCTGGAGCGGGACCGGGCGGGGCGTGGTCGCGGCGACGGGCGTGACCGGGAGCGGGGGTGGCAGGAGCGCGGTGAGGCGGTGGGCCAGCAGGGCGGCCGGATGCCGGAGGTCGGGCGGCAGGTCGGCGGTCAGGGTACGGCGTACGGCGTCGGGCGCGGCACCGCGCTCCAGCCAGGCTTCGACCCCCGGCGCCAGCCTCCGTACGTCCCGCTCCGAGAGCAGAAGGCGCGGGTCGTCGCGGCGCAGCCCGGCGAGGAGATCGGCGGCGGCGCGCGTGCGCTCGGAACCGGGCGCGGGAGCCTGCGGCCGGGGGAGCGGGGGAGGGGCGTCCCGTACGGGAGCCGGGGTGACGGGTGTCGGGGGTGCGGGAGCCGGGGTGACGGGAGACAGAGGTACGAGAGCCGGTGGTACGGCAGCGGGCGGTGCGGCCGGAGCTGCGGGTACCCGCGGAACGGGTACGAATCGGAGCGCCCGGACCCCCGACTCCGCCTCGGCGTCCGGCTCCTCGCGGGCGAGCCGCGCCAGCCGGGCTCGGGTGGCCTCGGGGTTGTTGTAGGAGATCGTCAGGCTGACGATCCGGCCCCCGGCGGTCCGCTCCCGGCGTCGCTCGATGTACCCGTGTGCCTCCAACTCCCTTAACGCGGAGGCGATCCGCTCCCGTCCCTCCGGGAACCGCGCCGCCAGCGTCCGGATGTCCACCGGCGAACCCACCGGCAGCGACTGGATATGAGTCCCCAGGCCGATCGCGGTGAACGACAACTCGCCATGCTGGGCAAGGTGGTTGCCGACGATCGTGTAGCCGGGATCCTGGAACTCGTGGACTCTCGCCACGCCCGAGCCGGATACGCGAACTACCTGAAGGGCGCGCGGCGGCGCACTAAACTGCTGCTTATCCATCGGGAAGCTGTTTTCTTCCTTGACGGTCAGGCCCTCGATCGGGATGCCAGTCCCGGCCGGGGGCCGTCTCATTGTCTGGTGTTGTGTTGGGGCAGAGCCTGCCTTCCCAAACTTGCCAAAAGCCAGCCATCCAGGGCGAGATCACCCGTGTGGGTGACCGGGCCGGGAGGGTGGGGGGTGGGTTGGGGTCGGTTGGTTGTTTACCTGGTTCTTTGATCTTTTACGTCCCGCAGCCCCAGGTCCCGGCCCGCCGGAGCCCGCGTTGCCGGGCTCCGGACACCCCGTCCGTGCATACGGCGGATCTGTTTCGTCGGCACGGTCACCTGCACTGGATCTCGATAGCAGTAACAGGTGTACGAGTAGACCTCCTCGACCTCCAGCGGCGTCGGCGGCAGAGCGCGCTGCGGGCTCCCCGTTCGCGCGTACACCACCCCCATGGCCAGGACGACGAGGCTGAGGGAGATCGACGTGACTCCCCAGAGAGCACGAGCGGTTATCGGGTCCACGCGTCGGCCTCCTTCTCGGCGGGGTCGGCGGGGCCGAAGGGGAGGGTCAACTCGGCCCAGACCGTCTTGCAGGGCGGCGGACCCGGTGCGACGCCCCACCGGTCGGCGAGCGCGTTCACCAGGAACAGCCCGCGTCCCGACTCGTCGTACGCGTGCGCGGCTCGTTCGACGGGAGGCATCCGCGAGCCCTGGGTGTCGATCACCTCGATACGGAGCGTTTCCGGCATCGGCCGGCGCAGCACGAGCCGGAAGTCCCGGCCGGGTGTACGGCCGTGCAGCGCCGCGTTCGACGCCAGCTCGGAGATGACCTGCGCCGCCGTTTCGAAGGGCAGCTCCCAGGCGCGCAGCTGCTCCACGGCGAGCAACCTGGCCAGCCGCGCGCCTCTACGGGTTGAGGACAACTGCACGCGGAACTCCTCGGAGAACAGCGCGGATTGAGTCAGCGGCACATGGCCGGCGTCGAAGGATGGGCCGACGTCGTCGGTGGGTTCGTGGTTCACATCACATAGCGTGGCCGGATTTGCATAGCCTGAACAGTCACATACCCCTTACGGACGGTGATGTGTCCAGCTCTCTTGCGTATCTGTCCAGGGTCTGTCCGAGTCGCAGGCCGTGACCTTTCGTGGGGGCAAGGGGATTGAGCCATGACGGCACGATTTCGGAGGTGTACGAAGTTGGGTGCAGACGGCAAGAGCGGGGACTTCACGACGGACGGCGCGGACGAGCCGGACTGGGAGGCCGACCCGGACGACGAGACGGGCCCGGTCCTCGTGGCGGTGGGCCGTCAGCTGAAGCTCTGGCGCATGTCGGCGGGGCTGAGCCGGGCGGAGTTCGGCGTCCTGGTCGGGTACGGCGAGAACCAGGTCTACAAGCTGGAATCGGGCAAGCGCATCCCCCGGCCGGAGTTCCTGGACAAGGCGGACGAGGTGGTGGGGGCTGGCGGCAAGATCGCCGAGATGAAACAGGACATCCAGGAGGCGCGCTACCCCAAGAAGGTCCGGGATCTGGCGAAGCTGGAAGCGGAAGCCATCGAGTTGGGCGCCTACGGAAACCACAACGTGCCTGGTCTGTTGCAGACGGAGGAGTACGCGCGGGCGCTGTTCGATGTCCGGCGTCCTGCCTTCACTCCCAACGACCGTGAACGGTATGTCGCCGCCAGGATGGCCCGACAGGCGATCTTCGACCGTATGCCGCCGCCCACGCTCACTTTTGTCCAAGAAGAGGTCACCCTGCGGCGGCCGATCGGAGGCAGAATGGTGTTGCGACGGCAACTCGAACATCTGCTGGAACGAGGGCAGTTGCGGCACGTCGAGATCCAAGTGATGCCGACGGACCGTGAGGACCACGCCGGAATGGGGGGCGAACTCCAAGTGCTGAAGCTGAAGGACGGCTCGGCGGCGGGGTTCGCGTGGGGGCAGCTCACCAGCCGAGTGCTCTCCGAGCCGAAAGACGTTCAGGTCCTGGAAATGCGGTATGGGATCATCCGATCGCAGGCTCTCAGTCCACGAGAGTCGCTGGCCTTCATCGAAAAAGTGCTGGGAGAGACATGAACCGCGAGTCCGAGCTGAACTGGTTCAAGAGCAGCTACAGCGGTAGCAGCGACAACGACTGTGTCGAGGTCGCCGCCACGCAGGCCACGGTCCACGTCCGCGATTCCAAGGACGTCCAGCTCTCGCACCTCGGCTTTGGCCCGAGTGCCTGGGCCGATTTCGTCTCGTACGCGTCGGAGAGGTGAACAGTATGTCCTTGCAGTCCGAGCTGATGTGGTTCAAGAGCAGCTACAGCGGCCTCAGTGACAATGACTGTGTCGAGGTCGCCGCCACGCAGGTCACGGTCCACGTCCGCGATTCCAAGGACGTCCAGCTCTCGCACCTCGGCTTTGGCCCGAGTGCCTGGGGCGATTTCGTCTCGTACGCGTCGGAGAGGTGAGTGGCATGTCCTTGGAGTCCGAGCTGATGTGGTTCAAGAGCAGCTACAGCGGCCCTAGTGACAATGACTGTGTCGAGGTCGCTGCCGCGCTGGGCGCGGTCCATGTCCGTGACTCCAAGGGCACCCACGGCCCGCACCTGGGCTTCGCCGCCGGTGCCTGGGCCGATTTCGTCTCGTACGCGTCGGAGGGGTGAACGGTATGTCCTCGGAGTCCCGGCTGAACTGGTTCAAGAGCAGCTACAGCGGCAGTAACGACAACGACTGTGTCGAGGTCGCCGCCGCGCAGGCCACGGTCCACGTCCGCGATTCCAAGGACGTTCAGCTCTCGCACCTCGGCTTTGGCCCGAGTGCCTGGGTCGATTTCGTCTCGTACGCGTCGGAGAGGTGAGTGGCATGTCCTTGGAGTCCCGGCTGAACTGGTTCAAGAGCAGCTACAGCGGAAGCAGCGACAACGACTGCGTCGAGGTCGCCGCCACGCAGGCCACGGTCCATGTCCGTGACTCCAAGGACACCCGCCGCCCGCACCTGGGCTTCGCCGCCGGTGTCTGGGCCGACTTCCTCCCGTACGCGTCCGAGCGCTGAGCGGGCGTGGACGCCGGCGCCCCTTTCGTGCTCGGCTCAGTAGACTGGGAGCCACCAGCCGGTCGTGCGGGGCCGGTGTGAGTCGGAAAGCGGTTCTCGTCTGCCATGTCACGTCTTTCGATCGCCAAGACCCACGGGTCGCGCAATGACATCCTCGTCGTTGAGGGAGCCCCGGACGATCACTTCGCCTCCGGTGACCTGACCCGTGCGGTGGAGCGGCTGTGCGACAGGCGGCTGGGCCTCGGGAGCGACGGGGTGTACTTCGTCTCCGACAACGGGGACGGGTCGGCCAAGGCGTGGTTCTTCAACCCGGACGGGTCGCCCGCGCTCCTCTGCGGCAACGGCATGCGCTGCGTCGGCAGGCTGCTTCTGGACAAGTACGGCGCCGAGAGCGCCGTCGTACACACCGGGCCGTACAGCTTCACTGTCCGTAGTGTCCCCTCCACCGCGCACGGGGTGCGGCAGGTCGCGGTGGAGCTGCCGTCCGTCGAGTTCTCCCCGGCCGAACCGCTGGTCTCCGGCGTGCAGTGGCCTTTCGTCGGCCAGACCTTCCCGCCCTTCCACCCCGAGCGGACGGTGACGGCGGTCGCCGTGCCGAATTCGCACTTGATCACGGTCGTCGACGAGTACCGCGAGGCGGAGCTGATCGAGACCGGCACCAGGGTCGCCGACTCCCCGGAGGCGTTCCCGATCGGGGCCAATGTCTCCTACGTGCTGCCCCTCGCCGACGACGAGGTCTTTGTGCACACCTTCGAGCGCGGCGCGGGTCTGACGCCCTCCTGCGGCTCCGGGGTGTCGGCCTCCCGCGCTGTGGTCTCCCGGCTCGGCCTGGTCGCTCCCGATGTGGCGCTGCTGGTCCGGAACCCCGGCGGACCGGCCCGGTCCTGGCTCCAGGAGCACGACGGCCAGTGGCAGCCGGTCCTCGAAGGCAACGCCACCGTGGTGCACCGCACCGAGATCGACCCCGCCGAGGTCCTGAACGGTGGCCCGCTCACGATCACCGGTGAGACCTGCGTGTCCGAGATCGAGGCGTTCGACGCGCTTTTCCAGGAGAACCTCAAGGCGCTGCACGCGGCCGGAGTCACCCCGACGATCAGCTGAGCTGAGCTGGCCTGGCCTGGGCTGACCTGGCCGGTCGGTCCTGATGTCTGCGGACGTGCCGGCGGTTCAGAGCCGGTTCTCACCGCCGTCTACGTAGATGTCGTAGATGTCGTAGCTGTCGGCGCCCGGGACAGAGGCCCGGGGTCAGACCCAGTCCCAGCTCACGTCGATCCGTCCCACGTTGAGATCGCCGATGCGGGAGAACGCGGCGGGGCTGAGGTCCACGTCGTTCGTGCCGCAGGCGCCGCAGCGGTCCACGACCGTCACCGTCACCGCGCCGAGCGGGCCGGTGACGTTCAACTGCCGCCCGCAGACAGGGGAGTTGTTGGGGTTGGGGTAGGTGCCGTACACGGTGGCCGAGACCGCCACGACCAGCTCGCTGTCGTTGTTGTACCGGCCACAGGCGCCGAGGCCGGTGTTGTACCAGGTCGCCTGCCCCGCGAGCTGCGCCGTGTCCGGCGTGGCGGTGGCGGAGGTCGCGGTGGCGCCGAGGGTGCCCAGGGCGAGGGCGGCCGAGGCTCCGGCGATCAGGGCCGTGGGGATGCGGGAAGCGGCGGAAGCGCGCGGCGTGCGGGACATGTGATCGACCCCTTCGAACAGGTGGATGTGTTCGGGAGTGGCGCCAGTCGTTCGACGGAAACGGCGGAGCGGCGGCAACGGCGAGAACGGTGGGGGGCTCGGCCGGTGCCGGTCCGGAATCATGATGGGCAGGAGGCCGCCGCTTTCCCAGAGGGCCTTTTCCGCCACTCCCGGACGGGTGTCCGTGGGCAGGCACGGGTGGGCGTGGATTGGCCGATCCGGAGGTGGGGTACGCTTCTGGACCCTGATTGGCCAGGGCCGAGGCGCCTGTGGCACACTGTTCAGGTTGCTCGGTTGAGTGCCAATGCTGCGCGCCTCCCGCCGGGAGGACCGGAAGCGAGTCCCACAGTACTCGTCGCCCCAACTGCCTTACGGGCAGCGCTGAGGCGGACGTACGGGAATCTTCCGGGAAGTGTCAGCGGGGTACCGACCAGGCTCCCGGTGGCTGAACGCGTTCGTTACTGACGTGGCTCGACCCCGGCTCGCGGACTTGGGCCGCACCCCTCGCAGGGAAAATCCTTTGGGAAATTTTCGCGGCAGGGATGCGACACGCCCGACCGCGTGGGTCGGAGAAGAGCCCGGAACTACCGGGTCCCAGAGCGTTACGAGAGACAGGACTACGAAGCAGCCATGGCGGGACAGAAGATCCGCATCCGGCTCAAGGCCTACGACCACGAGGTCATCGACTCCTCGGCGAAGAAGATCGTCGAGACGGTGACGCGTACTGGTGCGTCGGTCGCGGGCCCGGTGCCGCTGCCCACTGAGAAGAACGTGTACTGCGTCATCAAGTCGCCGCACAAGTACAAGGACTCGCGCGAGCACTTCGAGATGCGCACGCACAAGCGCCTGATCGACATCCTCGACCCGACGCCCAAGACCGTTGACTCGCTGATGCGCCTGGACCTTCCGGCCGGCGTTGACATCGAGATCAAGCTCTGAGAGGCGCGGAAGAGATGACTAAGCCGATCAAGGGTGTCCTGGGCGAGAAGCTCGGCATGACCCAGGTCTGGGACGAGAACAACCGTGTCGTCCCGGTGACCGTGGTGAAGGCCGGGCCCTGTGTCGTTACCCAGGTCCGTACGAATGACAGCGATGGCTACGAGTCGGTCCAGATCGCCTTCGGCGAGATCGACCCTCGCAAGGTGAACAAGCCCCTCAAGGGCCACTTCGCCAAGGCCGACGTGACCCCCCGCCGTCACCTGGTGGAGCTGCGTACCTCCGACGCGAGCGAGTACACGCTCGGCCAGGAGATCACCGCTGCCGCGTTCGAGTCCGGCGTCAAGGTAGACGTCACGGGCAAGAGCAAGGGCAAGGGCTTCGCCGGTGTCATGAAGCGTCACAACTTCAAGGGCCTCGGCGCCGGTCACGGCACCCAGCGCAAGCACCGCTCTCCCGGTTCCATCGGTGGCTGCGCCACCCCGGGCCGTGTGTTCAAGGGCCTCCGCATGGCGGGCCGTATGGGCAACGAGCGGGTCACCACCCAGAACCTGACCGTTCACGCCGTTGACGCGGAGAAGGGCCTGCTCCTGATCAAGGGTGCGGTTCCTGGTCCGAACGGCGGCCTCGTCCTGGTCCGTACCGCGGCCAAGGGGGCCTGAGGTAACTGATGAGCACCGTTGACATCCTTTCGCCGGCAGGCGACAAGGCCGGGACCGTCGAACTCCCCTCGGAGATCTTCGACGCCAAGGTCAGCATTCCGCTGATCCACCAGGTCGTAGTCGCCCAGCTGGCCGCTGCCCGACAGGGCACGCACAAGACCAAGACCCGCGGCGAAGTCCGTGGCGGTGGCAAGAAGCCGTACCGCCAGAAGGGCACCGGCCGCGCCCGTCAGGGCTCGACCCGCGCCCCGCAGTTCGCCGGCGGTGGCGTCGTCCACGGCCCCGTGCCGCGTGACTACTCGCAGCGGACCCCCAAGAAGATGAAGGCCGCCGCCCTGCGCGGAGCCCTCACCGACCGGGCCCGTCACTCTCGTATCCACGTCGTCTCCGGCCTGGTCGAGGACGCGGTGTCCACGAAGGCCGCCAAGACCCTGCTGGGCAAGATCAGCGAGCGCAAGAACGTGCTCCTGGTCGTCGAGCGGGCCGACGAGGCCGCGTGGCTGTCCGCCCGCAACCTGCCCCAGGTGCACATCCTGGCGCCGGGCCAGCTGAACACGTACGACGTGATCGTCTCCGACGACGTGGTCTTCACCAAGGCCGCTTTCGAGTCCTTCGTGTCTGGCCCTTCCAAGGCCGATGACAACGAGGGGAGCGAAGCCTGATGGCCGCCGAGATCACCAGCAAGACCTTCACGGACCCGCGCGACATTCTTGTCAAGCCCGTGGTCTCCGAGAAGAGCTACGCGCTGCTCGACGAGAACAAGTACACGTTCATCGTGGCGCCCCACGCCAACAAGACCCAGATCAAGCAGGCCGTGGAAGCGGTCTTCTCGGTCAAGGTCTCCGGGGTCAACACGATCAACCGCCAGGGCAAGCGCAAGCGCACCCGCACCGGTTTCGGCAAGCGCGCCAACACCAAGCGCGCCATCGTGACCCTTGCCGAGGGCGACCGTATCGACATCTTCGGCGGCCCGACCTCCTGACGGAGGTCGAGACGTCCAGGATCCGGAATTCTTCCGAGGACTGAGAGACAATGGGTATCCGCAAGTACAAGCCGACGACCCCGGGCCGTCGTGGCTCCAGCGTCGCCGACTTTGTCGAGATCACGCGGTCCACGCCGGAGAAGTCGCTGGTCCGCCCGCTGCACAGCAAGGGCGGCCGTAACAACGCCGGTCGTGTGACCGTTCGCCACCAGGGTGGTGGACACAAGCGCGCCTACCGCGTGATCGACTTCCGTCGTCACGACAAGGACGGCGTGCCGGCCAAGGTCGCGCACATCGAGTACGACCCCAACCGCACCGCCCGCATCGCGCTGCTGCACTACGCAGACGGCGAGAAGCGCTACATCATCGCCCCGGCCAAGCTGAGCCAGGGCGACCGGGTTGAGAACGGCCCCGGCGCCGACATCAAGCCGGGCAACAACCTCCCGCTGCGCAACATCCCGGTGGGTACGACGATCCACGCCATCGAGATGCGTCCCGGTGGCGGAGCGAAGATCTCCCGCTCCGCGGGTGCTTCGGTCCAGCTGCTCGCGAAGGAAGGCTCCATGGCCACCCTTCGTATGCCGTCCGGCGAGGTCCGGATGGTCGACGTCCGCTGCCGCGCCACGATCGGCGAGGTCGGCAACGCCGAGCAGTCGAACATCAACTGGGGCAAGGCCGGCCGTATGCGCTGGAAGGGCGTTCGCCCGACCGTCCGCGGTGTCGCGATGAACCCGGTCGACCACCCGCACGGTGGTGGTGAGGGCAAGACCTCCGGTGGTCGCCACCCGGTCAGCCCGTGGGGTCAGAAGGAGGGTCGTACTCGCTCGCCGAAGAAGGCAAGCAGCAAGTACATCGTCCGCCGCCGCAAGACGAACAAGAAGCGCTAGGAGCGGGTTTAGATGCCGCGCAGTCTCAAGAAGGGGCCCTTCGTCGACGGACACCTCATCAAGAAGGTGGACGTCCAGAACGAAGCAGGCACCAAGAACGTCATCAAGACCTGGTCCCGTCGCTCGATGATCGTCCCGGCCATGCTCGGCCACACGATCGCGGTGCACAACGGCAAGATCCACGTCCCGGTGTTCGTCACCGAGTCGATGGTCGGCCACAAGCTCGGCGAGTTCTCGCCGACTCGCACCTTCCGCGGCCACGTCAAGGACGACCGGAAGTCGAAGCGCCGCTAACGCGGGGTGACTGACTATGACTTACACCGAAGGGACAACCATGGAAGCCAGGGCCCAGGCGCGGTACATCCGCGTCACGCCCATGAAGGCCCGCCGCGTGGTGGACCTCATCCGTGGCATGGATGCCACGGAGGCTCAGGCGGTCCTGCGCTTCGCCCCGCAGGCCGCGAGCGTGACGGTAGGCAAGGTGCTCGACAGCGCCATCGCCAACGCCGCTCACAACTACGACCACACCGACGCCTCTTCGCTGGTCATCAGCGAGGCGTACGTGGACGAGGGTCCGACCCTGAAGCGGTTCCGGCCGCGCGCCCAGGGCCGGGCCTACCGGATCCGTAAGCGGACCAGCCACATCACCGTGGTCGTCAGCAGCAAGGAAGGAACCCGGTAATGGGCCAGAAGGTTAACCCGCATGGGTTCCGGCTCGGTATCACCACGGACTTCAAGTCCCGCTGGTATGCCGACAAGCTGTACAAGGACTACGTCAAGGAAGACGTTGCCATTCGTCGCATGATGACGAAGGGCATGGAGCGGGCCGGCATCTCGAAGGTCGAGATCGAGCGCACCCGCGACCGAGTCCGCGTGGACATCCACACCGCGCGTCCGGGCATCGTCATCGGCCGCCGCGGCGCCGAGGCCGACCGTATCCGCGGCGAGCTGGAGAAGCTGACCGGCAAGCAGGTTCAGCTCAACATCCTTGAGGTCAAGAACCCCGAGGTCGACGCTCAGCTGGTGGCCCAGGCCGTCGCCGAGCAGCTGTCCTCGCGCGTCTCCTTCCGTCGCGCCATGCGCAAGAGCATGCAGTCGACGATGAAGGCCGGCGCCAAGGGCATCAAGATCCAGTGCGGTGGCCGTCTCGGCGGCGCCGAGATGTCCCGCTCGGAGTTCTACCGCGAGGGCCGCGTGCCCCTGCACACGCTCCGCGCGAACGTGGACTACGGCTTCTTCGAGGCCAAGACGACCTTCGGCCGTATCGGTGTGAAGGTCTGGATCTACAAGGGCGACGTCAAGAACATCGCCGAGGTGCGCGCCGAGAACGCCGCGGCCCGCGCCGGCAACCGCCCGGCCCGTGGTGGCGGCAACGACCGCCCCGCCGGCCGCGGTGGCCGTGGTGGCGAGCGTGGCGGCCGTGGCCGTAAGCCGCAGCAGAGCGCCGGAGCCGAGGCCCCCAAGGCCGAGGCCACCGCCGCTCCCGCGGCTGACGCGGCGGCGCCTTCTACCGGCGGAACGGAGGTCTGACCGAAATGCTGATCCCCCGTAGGGTCAAGCACCGCAAGCAGCACCACCCGAAGCGCAGCGGAATGTCCAAGGGTGGCACGCAGGTTGCGTTCGGTGAGTACGGCATCCAGGCGCTCAGCCCGGCGTACGTGACGAACCGTCAGATCGAGGCCGCTCGTATCGCGATGACCCGTCACATCAAGCGTGGCGGCAAGGTCTGGATCAACATCTACCCGGACCGTCCGCTCACCAAGAAGCCTGCCGAGACCCGCATGGGTTCCGGTAAGGGTTCCCCCGAGTGGTGGATCGCGAACGTCAAGCCCGGTCGGGTGATGTTCGAGCTGTCCTACCCGAACGAGAAGATTGCGCGTGAGGCGCTTACCCGCGCTGCTCACAAGCTTCCGATGAAGTGCCGGATCGTTCGGCGCGAGGCAGGTGAGTCGTGATGGCGGCCGTGACCAAGGCGTCCGAACTGCGCGAGCTGGGCAACGAGGAGCTTGTCGCCAAGCTCCGCGAGGCCAAGGAAGAGCTGTTCAACCTCCGCTTCCAGGCGGCGACCGGTCAGCTCGAAAACCACGGGCGGCTGAAGCTCGTCCGTAAGGACATCGCGCGGATCTACACCCTGATGCGTGAGCGCGAGCTGGGCATCGAGACGGTGGAGAGCGCCTGATGACTGAGAACAACGTGACCGAGACCAAGGCTTCCCGCGGAGACCGCAAGACCCGTGAGGGTCTGGTCGTCAGCGACAAGATGGACAAGACCGTCGTCGTCGCTGTCGAGGACCGCGTCAAGCACGCGCTGTACGGCAAGGTGATCCGCCGTACGAACAAGCTCAAGGCGCACGACGAGCAGAACGCCGCCGGCATCGGCGACCGCGTCCTCCTGATGGAGACCCGGCCGCTGTCCGCCACGAAGCGGTGGCGCATCGTCGAGATCCTCGAGAAGGCCAAGTAGAACCCTCCGAGGGGGTTTCCTCTCGGAACAGTTCCGCCAGGCTCCGGGGGCCATTCACCGAATGGCCCCCGGGGAACCGGCAGACGATCAGGAGATAGACGTGATCCAGCAGGAGTCGCGACTGCGCGTCGCCGACAACACGGGTGCGAAGGAAATTCTCACCATCCGTGTTCTCGGTGGCTCGGGTCGCCGCTACGCGGGCATCGGCGACGTCATCGTCGCCACCGTCAAGGACGCGATCCCCGGTGGCAACGTGAAGAAGGGTGACGTCGTCAAGGCCGTCATCGTTCGCACCGTCAAGGAGCGCCGCCGTCCGGACGGCTCGTACATCCGCTTCGACGAGAACGCCGCCGTCATTCTGAAGAACGACGGCGACCCTCGCGGCACCCGTATCTTCGGCCCGGTCGGCCGTGAGCTGCGCGAGAAGAAGTTCATGAAGATCATCTCGCTCGCGCCGGAGGTGCTGTAAGCATGAAGATCAAGAAGGGCGACCTGGTCCAGGTCATCACCGGTAAGGACAAGGGCAAGCAGGGCAAGGTCATCGTGGCCTACCCCGCTCAGGACCGCGTCCTCGTCGAGGGTGTCAACCGGGTCAAGAAGCACACCAAGGCCGGTCAGACGGCTCGCGGTTCGCAGACCGGCGGCATTGTGACCACCGAGGCCCCCGTCCATGTCAGCAACGTTCAGCTGGTCGTGGAGAAGGACGGCAAGAAGGTCGTCACTCGCGTCGGCTACCGCTTTGACGACGAGGGCAACAAGATCCGCGTTGCCAAGCGGACCGGTGAGGACATCTGATGACTGCGACCACTACCGCGCCGCGTCTGAAGCTGCGCTACCGCGAGGAGATCGCGGGCAAGCTGCGTGAGGAGTTCTCCTACGAGAACGTCATGCAGATCCCCGGTCTCGTCAAGATCGTGGTCAACATGGGTGTGGGCGACGCCGCCCGCGACTCCAAGCTGATCGAGGGCGCCATCCGCGACCTCACCACGATCACCGGCCAGAAGCCGTCCGTCACCAAGGCCCGGAAGTCCATCGCGCAGTTCAAGCTGCGCGAGGGTCAGCCGATCGGCTGCCACGTCACCCTCCGCGGTGACCGCATGTGGGAGTTCCTGGACCGTACGCTGTCGCTCGCGCTGCCGCGTATCCGTGACTTCCGCGGTCTGTCGCCGAAGCAGTTCGACGGCCGTGGCAACTACACCTTCGGTCTCACGGAGCAGGTCATGTTCCACGAGATCGACCAGGACAAGATCGACCGGGTCCGGGGCATGGACATCACCGTGGTCACCACGGCGACCAACGACGACGAGGGTCGTGCCCTCCTTCGTCACCTCGGCTTCCCGTTCAAGGAGAACTGACCGTGGCGAAGAAGGCTCTGATCGCTAAGGCCGCCCGTAAGCCGAAGTTCGGCGTGCGCGGTTACACCCGCTGCCAGCGCTGCGGCCGGCCCCACTCCGTCTACCGCAAGTTCGGCCTGTGCCGTGTGTGCCTTCGTGAGATGGCCCACCGCGGCGAGCTGCCGGGCGTGACCAAGAGTTCCTGGTAGTCCTTTCCACTCGGACTGCTCGAACTCTCGGTAAGCAATTGGTTGGCGGGAGCCCTCCTTCACATGCCGTAGGCTTGTGGGGTTGGGCGCCCGCCGTCCATAACGACTTACTACGCCGTAGGTCCCCGCACCGCACCCGTCCCGACTCTGATCGGGGAGAGGGATGGCGCATACAGGAAACCCCGGCGAGAGAGGCCGAAGGCCAATTCATGACCATGACTGATCCCATCGCAGACATGCTCACGCGTCTGCGCAACGCGAACTCGGCATACCACGACGACGTCGTGATGCCGCACAGCAAGATCAAGTCGCACATCGCGGAGATCCTCCAGCAGGAGGGCTTCATCACCGGCTGGAAGGTCGAGGACGCCGAGGTCGGCAAGAACCTCGTCCTGGAGCTGAAGTTCGGCCCGAACCGCGAGCGTTCGATCGCCGGCATCAAGCGCATCTCCAAGCCGGGTCTGCGCGTGTACGCGAAGTCCACCAACCTGCCGAAGGTCCTCGGCGGCCTGGGCGTGGCGATCATCTCCACGTCCCACGGTCTCCTGACCGGCCAGCAGGCCAGCAAGAAGGGCGTAGGTGGGGAAGTCCTCGCCTACGTCTGGTAGTCGGGAACGGAGGAAAAGCTCATGTCGCGAATCGGCAAGCTCCCCATCCAGGTTCCCGCCGGTGTGGACGTCACCATCGATGGCCGCACGGTCGCGGTGAAGGGCCCGAAGGGTTCCCTCTCGCACACCGTCGCCGCGCCGATCGAGGTCACCAAGGGCGAGGACGGCACCCTCTCGGTGCTGCGCCCCAACGACGAGCGTCAGAACAAGGCCCTCCACGGCCTGTCCCGCACGCTGGTGGCGAACATGATCACCGGCGTGACCACGGGATACATCAAGGCGCTCGAAATCAGCGGTGTCGGCTACCGCGTCCAGGCGAAGGGCTCCAACCTGGAGTTCGCCCTGGGCTACAGCCACCCGATTCTTATCGAGGCCCCCGAAGGCATCACCTTCAAGGTCGAGACGCCCACGAAGTTCACCGTCGAGGGCATCGACAAGCAGAAGGTCGGCGAGGTCGCCGCTAAGATCCGCAAGCTGCGGAAGCCCGACCCGTACAAGGCCAAGGGCGTCAAGTACGCGGGCGAGGTCATCCGCCGCAAGGTCGGAAAGGCGGGTAAGTAAGCCATGGCATACGGTGTAAAGATTGCCAAGGGTGACGCGTACAAGCGCGCCGCCATCAAGCGTCGCCACATCCGCGTCCGTAAGCACGTCTCCGGCACGCCGGAGCGTCCTCGTCTGGTCGTGACGCGCTCCAACCGCAACATCGTCGCGCAGGTCATCGACGACATCGCGGGCCACACGCTCGCGTCGGCGTCGACCCTGGACACGTCGATCCGCGGCGGCGAGGGCGACAAGAGCGCCCAGGCGAAGCTGGTCGGAGCCCTGGTCGCCGAGCGCGCCAAGGCCGCCGGCGTCGAGGCCGTCGTGTTCGACCGCGGTGGTAACCAGTACGCAGGGCGCATTGCCGCTCTGGCTGACGCCGCCCGCGAAGCCGGGCTGAAGTTCTAAGCCCCGGTTCCTACGCAAAGCGGACGTAACAGAGAGAGGTAAATCCAATGGCTGGACCCCAGCGCCGCGGAAGCGGTGCCGGTGGCGGCGAGCGGCGGGACCGGAAGGGTCGCGACGGTGGCGCTGCCGCCGAGAAGACCGCTTACGTTGAGCGCGTTGTCGCGATCAACCGTGTCGCCAAGGTTGTGAAGGGTGGTCGTCGCTTCAGCTTCACCGCGCTCGTCGTGGTAGGCGATGGTGACGGCACCGTCGGCGTCGGTTACGGGAAGGCGAAGGAGGTTCCGGCCGCCATCGCCAAGGGTGTTGAGGAGGCCAAGAAGAACTTCTTCAAGGTCCCCCGTATCCAGGGCACCATTCCTCACCCGATCCAGGGCGAGAAGGCCGCGGGCGTCGTCCTGCTCAAGCCTGCTTCCCCCGGTACCGGTGTGATCGCCGGTGGCCCGGTGCGCGCCGTGCTCGAGTGCGCGGGCGTGCACGACATCCTGTCGAAGTCGCTCGGCTCCGACAACGCGATCAACATCGTCCACGCGACCGTGGCGGCCCTCCAGGGCCTCCAGCGTCCCGAGGAGATCGCGGCCCGCCGCGGTCTGCCCCTCGAGGACGTGGCCCCCGCGGCCCTGCTCCGTGCGCGTGCGGGAGCGGGTGCGTAATGGCCCGTCTCAAGATCACGCAGACGAAGTCGTACATCGGCAGCAAGCAGAACCACCGCGACACCCTTCGTTCGCTCGGGCTGAAGCGCCTGCACGACGTGGTTGTCAAGGAGGACCGTCCCGAGTTCCGCGGCATGGCCAACACCGTGCGGCACCTCGTCACGGTCGAGGAGGTTGACTGACATGGCGGAGAACAGCCCGCTGAAGGCACATGACCTCCGTCCTGCCCCCGGCGCCAAGACCGCCAAGACCCGTGTGGGTCGTGGTGAGGCGTCCAAGGGTAAGACCGCAGGTCGTGGTACCAAGGGTACGAAGGCCCGCTACCAGGTTCCGGAGCGCTTCGAGGGTGGGCAGATGCCCCTCCACATGCGCCTCCCGAAGCTGAAGGGCTTCAAGAACCCCTTCCGCACCGAGTACCAGGTCGTGAACCTGGACAAGCTCTCCGCTCTCTACCCCGAGGGCGGCGAGGTCACGGTGGCCGACCTGGTCACCAAGGGTGCGGTACGCAAGAACAGCCTCGTCAAGGTCCTGGGCCAGGGCGAGATCTCCGTAGCGCTCCAGGTTTCGGTTGACGCCGTCTCCGGGTCCGCCAAGGAGAAGATTGCCGCCGCCGGCGGCACCGTCACCGAGCTCGTCTGAGACAACTCGATGGCCTGAACATCCGACCGGGGATGCCTCCCAAAAGGGGCATCCCCGGTTGGTCGTTCCAAGGGGGGCACTGTCGCCGGTAAGGTGGCGTGCGTTGTTGCTGTATTGAAGCCGGGGGACCGCCCCCGGACCCCCGCCGCGCGGAGTGTCCGCAGGGACCCGCCGCGTGGTAACGCTCGTTCCTTATCCGTCGATCCTCAATACCGTCACCTCTGACGCAGTAGCGCGGGGGTCGCAGGAGGCACCGTGCTCACCGCGTTCGCCCGGGCGTTCAAGACGCCCGACCTGCGCAAGAAGCTGCTCTTCACGCTCGGCATCATCGTGCTGTACCGGCTCGGGGCCCACATCCCCGTACCCGGCGTCAGCTACGCGAATGTCCAGGAGTGTGTCGACGCGGCCCAGAAGGGCAATAACAGCCTGTTCGGCTTGGTGAACATGTTCAGCGGCGGGGCGCTGCTACAGATCACGATCTTCGCGCTCGGCATCATGCCGTACATCACCGCGAGCATCATCCTGCAGCTGCTGACCGTGGTCATCCCCCGGCTGGAGGCCCTCAAGAAGGAGGGTCAGTCCGGCACGGCGAAGATCACGCAGTACACCCGTTATCTGACGGTCGCCCTCGCCGTGCTCCAGGGCACCGGTCTGGTCGCCACCGCCCGCAGCGGCGCGCTCTTCAGCGGCTGCCCGGTCGCCTCGGAGATCGTGCCCGACAAGTCGATCTTCGTCACCGCCACCATGGTGATCACCATGACCGCGGGCACCGCGGCCGTCATGTGGCTCGGTGAACTCGTCACCGACCGCGGTATCGGCAACGGCATGTCGATCCTGATGTTCATCTCGATCGCCGCCGGCTTCCCCGGCGCGCTGTGGGCCATCAAGGAGAGCGGCACGCTCGCCAAGGGCTGGATCGAGTTCGGCACCGTCATCCTGATCGGCTTCGTGATGGTGGCCCTGGTGGTCTTCGTCGAGCAGGCCCAGCGCAGGATTCCCGTGCAGTACGCGAAGCGCATGATCGGCCGCAGGTCCTACGGGGGTACGTCCACGTACATCCCCCTCAAGGTGAACCAGGCGGGTGTGATCCCCGTCATCTTCGCGTCGTCGCTGCTCTACATCCCGGCGCTGGTCGCGCAGTTCTCCAGTGGTGACTCCGCCTGGAAGACCTGGATCGAGGCGCACTTCGTCAAGGGTGACCACCCGTACTACATCGCGACGTACTTCCTGCTGATCGTCTTCTTCGCCTTCTTCTACGTGGCCATTTCCTTCAACCCCGAAGAAGTCGCCGACAACATGAAGAAGTATGGTGGCTTCATCCCGGGTATCCGGGCTGGTCGCCCCACGGCCGAGTACCTGAGCTACGTGCTCAACAGGATCACTTGGCCGGGCTCGCTGTACCTGGGTCTGATTGCTCTTGTTCCGACGATGGCGTTGGCGGGCTTCGGCGGTGCTAACCAGAACTTCCCGTTCGGCGGGACAAGCATCCTGATCATCGTGGGTGTGGGTCTGGAGACCGTGAAGCAGATCGAGAGCCAGCTTCAGCAGCGCAATTACGAAGGGTTCCTCCGCTGATGCGAATCGTCCTCGTCGGACCGCCCGGTGCCGGCAAGGGAACGCAGGCCGCGTACCTTGCCAAGAACCTGTCGATTCCGCACATCTCGACGGGCGACCTCTTCCGCGCCAACATCAGCAACGGCACGGATCTCGGCAAACAGGCGAAGGCGTACATGGACGCCGGGAACCTGGTGCCCGACGAGGTCACCAACGCGATGGCACAGGACCGCATGGAGCAGCCGGACGCCGAGAACGGCTTCCTGCTGGACGGCTTCCCGCGCAATGTCTCGCAGGCCGCCGTGCTCGACGAGCTGCTGAAGACGAGCGGCCTGAAGCTGGACGCCGTGCTCGACCTGGAGGTCCCCGAGGACGAGGTCGTGAAGCGGATCGCCGGGCGCCGGATCTGCCGCAACGACAGCTCGCACGTCTTCCACGTGACGTACAGCCCGCCGAAGAAGGAAGGCGTCTGTGACGTCTGCGGCGGCGAGCTGTACCAGCGGGACGACGACTCCGAGGAGACGGTGCGCACGCGCCTGGAGGTCTACCACACCCAGACCGAGCCGATCATCGACCACTACCGGGCCCAGGGCCTCGTGGTGACGATCTCCGCGCTCGGCAAGGTCACCGAGGTGACCGAGCGCGCGATGGAGGCGCTGGGCCGGGCGTAGGGGCCGTGGCACAGCAGTAGAAGCGTTGGTAAGGCCGTGGTGCCCCTCGGGGCGCCACGGCCTTACTGTTGAACACGATGTTCAGTATTGATCGATAATTCCGCAGAGCCACGAGTCAGCTGGAAGGCATAGCCATGGTGGAGATCAAGACTCCCGAGCAGATCGCGAAGATGCGCGAGGCGGGACTGGTCGTCGCCGCCGTGCACGCGGCGACCGCCGCCGCGGCGGTCCCCGGCGCCACCACGGACGATCTCGACCAGGTCGCCCGCAAGGTGCTGTCCGAGCACGGCGCCAAGCCGAACTTCCTCGGGTACGGCGGGTTCCCCGCGACGATCTGCACCTCGGTCAACGAGGTCGTGGTCCATGGCATCCCCGACGGGAAGACCGTCCTCAAGGACGGCGACATCATCTCCATCGACGCCGGCGCGATCATCGACGGCTGGCACGGCGACGCGGCCATCACCGTCTTCGTCGGCACCGGTCACGCCCCGGAGCTGGTCGAGCTGTCCCGGGTGACCGAGGAGTCGATGTGGGCCGGTATCGCGGCCATGCGCGGCGGCAACCGGCTGGTGGACGTGAGCCGCGCCATCGAGACGTACATCCGCCGCCAGCCGCGTCCCGGCGGCGGGAAGTACGGGATCATCGAGGAGTACGGCGGCCACGGCATCGGCTCGGAGATGCACATGGACCCGCACCTGCTGAACTACGTCGCCCGCAAGCGCGGCAAGGGCCCGAAGCTGATCCCGGGCCTCTGCCTGGCCATCGAGCCGATGGTGTCGCTCGGCACCCCCCGCACGGAGGTGCTGGCGGACGAGTGGACGGTGGTGACGACGGACGGCACCTGGTCCTCGCACTGGGAGCACTCGGTGGCTCTGACGGAGGAAGGTCCGCTGGTCCTCACCGCTCCGGACGGCGGCCGGGCGAAGCTGGCGGAGCTGGGCGTGGTGGCGGCTCCGGACCCGCTGGCGTAGAGCGGCGGCGTGTCGGCCGGGGGCCGGGCGGCCGGAGTGATCCCGTTGCTTAAAAATCTCCGGCTGTGGGCAAACTGAACGGATTCGTCTTTTCGAGAGGGCTCCCGTAGACTAACGCGTCGGCTCTGGTGTATCCGTGTGTCCTCATGCGACCGCCAGAATCGATCAAGGTAGCCGATTCGAAGGGCGAAGCGTGGCCAAGAAGCAAGGTGCCATCGAAATCGAGGGCACCGTGATCGAGTCCCTCCCGAACGCCATGTTCAAGGTGGAGCTGCAGAACGGTCACAAGGTCCTCGCGCACATCAGCGGAAAGATGCGGATGCACTACATCCGTATCCTCCCCGATGACCGGGTTGTGGTGGAGCTGTCTCCGTACGACCTGACGCGTGGCCGGATCGTCTACCGATACAAGTAGATCTTGCTGGCGCCCCTCAGACGGGTGTCCGCACTGACCCGGAGAACCTCAATCCCATGAAGGTCAAGCCGAGCGTCAAGAAGATCTGCGACAAGTGCAAGGTGATCCGCCGTCACGGCCGGGTCATGGTCATCTGCGACAACCTGCGCCACAAGCAGCGCCAGGGCTGACGCACGACCGCCTGCCTCTCGCAGTACTTCGCGCGACGCGAGCAACTCGTAATCAAGCAGTGTCCGGCTCCCGGCGACGGGACCGACACCTCCGGCGGAGGCCGGGGACCCGGACCGTATCCGTACGGCGGCCGGGACAGACGCTGCGGAAGACCTCCGAATCAACAGGAGCCATGAATGGCACGCCTCGCAGGCGTTGACCTCCCGCGCGAAAAGCGCGTCGAGGTCGCCCTCACCTACGTCTTCGGTATCGGGCGCACCCGGTCCAAGGAGACGCTCGCCGCCGTCGGCGTCGACCCGAACATCCGCGTCCGCGACCTCGCCGAGGAAGACCTCGTCAAGATCCGCGAGTACGTGGACGCCAACCTCAAGACCGAGGGTGACCTCCGTCGCGAGATCGCCGCCGACATCCGCCGCAAGGTCGAGATCGGCTGCTACCAGGGTCTGCGTCACCGTCGCGGCCTGCCGGTGCACGGTCAGCGCACCAGCACGAACGCTCGTACCCGCAAGGGCCCGCGTCGCGCCATCGCCGGCAAGAAGAAGCCGGGCAAGAAGTAGTCCTCAGCCGGACGCTCACCAGCGGTCTTCGCTGTAGGACCGACCACCTCCCTGTAGGAGAAACAGATGCCCCCCAAGGGTCGTCAGGGCGCTGCCAAGAAGGTGCGCCGCAAGGAAAAGAAGAACGTCGCTCATGGGCACGCCCACATCAAGAGCACGTTCAACAACACGATCGTCTCGATCACGGACCCCTCGGGCAACGTGATCTCCTGGGCCTCCGCCGGCCACGTCGGCTTCAAGGGCTCGCGCAAGTCCACCCCCTTCGCCGCGCAGATGGCCGCCGAGTCGGCCGCCCGCCGCGCGCAGGAGCACGGCATGCGCAAGGTCGACGTCTTCGTCAAGGGTCCCGGCTCCGGCCGTGAGACCGCGATCCGTTCGCTCCAGGCCACCGGCCTGGAGGTGGGCTCGATCCAGGACGTCACCCCCACCCCGCACAACGGCTGCCGGCCGCCCAAGCGCCGTCGCGTCTGACGCGTTGTTTTCGGGGTGCGGGCGGTACGGCTCATTCGGGCCGTGCCGCCCGTACTCTTGCACATAGGGCATCAAATAGTGGGTGCCCATGACTGAAGGATCTCGCCATGCTTATCGCTCAGCGCCCTTCGCTGACCGAAGAGGTTGTTGACGAATACCGCTCGCGGTTCGTCATCGAGCCGCTGGAGCCGGGCTTCGGCTACACGCTCGGCAACTCCCTCCGCCGCACCCTCCTCTCCTCGATCCCCGGCGCGGCGGTCACGTCGATCCGGATCGACGGAGTCCTGCACGAGTTCACCACCGTGCCGGGCGTCAAGGAGGACGTCACCGACCTCATCCTCAACATCAAGCAGCTGGTCGTCTCCTCGGAGCACGACGAGCCCGTCGTGATGTACCTGCGCAAGCAGGGCCCCGGCCTGGTCACCGCCGCCGACATCGCCCCGCCGGCCGGTGTCGAGGTCCACAACCCGGACCTCGTCCTGGCGACGCTGAACGGCAAGGGCAAGCTGGAGATGGAGCTGACCGTCGAGCGCGGTCGCGGCTATGTCTCCGCCGTCCAGAACAAGCAGGTGGGCCAGGAGATCGGCCGTATCCCGGTCGACTCCATCTACTCGCCGGTGCTCAAGGTCACCTACAAGGTCGAGGCGACCCGTGTCGAGCAGCGCACCGACTTCGACAAGCTGATCGTCGACGTCGAGACCAAGCAGGCCATGCGGCCGCGCGACGCCATGGCGTCCGCCGGTAAGACGCTGGTCGAGCTGTTCGGTCTGGCCCGCGAGCTGAACATCGACGCCGAGGGCATCGACATGGGCCCGTCGCCGACGGACGCCGCGCTCGCCGCCGATCTCGCGCTGCCGATCGAGGAGCTGGAGCTCACCGTCCGGTCGTACAACTGCCTCAAGCGCGAGGGCATCCACTCCGTGGGTGAGCTGGTGGCGCGGTCCGAGGCCGACCTGCTCGACATCCGCAACTTCGGTGCCAAGTCGATCGACGAGGTCAAGGCGAAGCTGGCCGGCATGGGCCTGGCGCTCAAGGACAGCCCGCCCGGATTCGACCCGACCGCCGCCGCCGACGCCTTCGGCGCCGACGACGACGCGGACGCCGGTTTCGTGGAGACCGAGCAGTACTGACCCGAGCAGTAGGGAAACGCCTCTGACCGGGGCGCCCGGTGAAACGCCGGGTGCCCCGGGCCGTGGCCGAGGCTCTGTCCTCACTCGCCGGACGGGCGTGAAACGGGCTGCTGCCCGGTTCGAGTCCGCCGGCCGAAGGCTTCCGGAGCGAGAGTTCCGGGTTCCGGCGGGCAATCGCCCGCACGGGAACTGACACCGGTACCTGACACGGCCGGTGCAGATATGAAGGAGTAACACCATGCCGAAGCCCGCCAAGGGTGCCCGTCTGGGCGGCAGCGCCGCGCACGAGAAGCTGCTTCTCGCGAACCTCGCGAAGTCGCTCTTCGAGCACGGCCGGATCACCACGACCGAGGCCAAGGCCCGTCGGGTGCGTCCGATCGCCGAGCGTTTCATCACCAAGGCGAAGAAGGGCGACATCCACAACCGTCGCCTGGTGCTGGAGTCGATCACGGACAAGAGCGTCGTCCACACGCTCTTCACCGAGATCGCCCCGCGCTACGAGAACCGCCCCGGTGGCTACACCCGCATCACCAAGATCGGCAACCGTCGTGGCGACAACGCCCCGATGGCGGTCATCGAGCTGGTCGAGGCGCTGACCGTGGCGCAGGAGGCCACCGGTGAGGCCGAGGCCGCGACCAAGCGCGCCGTCAAGGAAGACGCCCTCAAGAAGGACGAGGCTCCGGCCGAGACCGTCGAGGACGCCAAGCCGGCCGACGCCGAGGTCAAGGACGAGGCGGAGTCCAAGGACGCCTGAGTCCCGCTGCCCGCACGGACGGGCCCGCTCCCTCACGGGGGCGGGCCCGTCCGCTTTGTTTTGAGAGGATCGTCGGGTGAACGAGGAAACCGAGGGCGCGGCGCCCGGACACGTACGGGTACGGCTGGACCTCAGCTACGACGGCAAGGACTTCTCCGGCTGGGCGAAGCAGCGCACCCGGCGCACCGTGCAGGGGGAGATCGAGGACGCGCTGCGTACGGTGACGCGGTCCTCCCGTACGTACGAGCTGACCGTGGCCGGGCGCACCGACGCGGGGGTGCACGCGCGCGGCCAGGTGGCGCACGTCGATCTGCCGCTGGAGGTGTGGGACGAGCACGCGGAGCGGCTGCTGCGGCGGCTCGCGGGGCGGCTGCCGCACGACGTACGGGTGTGGCGGGCCGCGGAGGCGCCGGCGGGGTTCAACGCGCGCTTCTCGGCGATCTGGCGGCGCTACGCGTACCGGGTGACGGACCATCCGGGCGGTGTGGACCCGCTGCTGCGCGGCCATGTGCTGTGGCACGACTGGGAGTTGGACGTCGACGCGATGAACGCGGCGTCGGCCGGGCTGGTCGGGGAGCACGATTTCGCGGCGTACTGCAAGCGGCGCGAGGGCGCGACGACGATCCGTACCCTCCAGCGGCTGGAGTGGGAGCGGGGCGCGGACGGGATCGTCACGGCGACCGTGCGGGCCGATGCCTTCTGCCACAACATGGTGCGCTCCCTGGTCGGCGCGCTGCTGTTCGTGGGCGACGGGCACCGGCCCGTGGAGTGGCCGGCGAAGGTGCTGGCGGCCGGGGTACGGGACTCGGCGGTCCATGTCGTACGGCCGCACGGGTTGACGCTGGAGGAAGTCGGTTATCCCGCCGACGAGTTGCTCGGTGAGCGCAATCGGCAGGCGCGCAACAAGCGGACGCTGGGCGGGGCGGACGGCTGCTGCTGAGTGCCGTCCCCGCTCCGGGCGGTCCGGGGCGGTCCGGCGGCGGACCGGCCCCGGACCGCCCCGGACCGTACGCGGCTGTCAGTCGTCGACGGGGCGGGTGGCGGCGGCCGACGCCTGGGTCCGGCCGCGGGCCAGGATCTGCTGGAACGTGAACTCCGCCACGTCGTCACCGGTGGTGAAGACGTCCTGGTCCGCCTTGGTGACGTTCCGGCCGCTGGTGAAGCCGCCGACCGTGAAGTACACGTACCGACCGTAGGCGTTGGCGGTCTTGCGGCAGATCGAGGGGGCCCGGCAGAAGGTCGGGACGCCCGCCCCCGAGAGCGAGGCGATCCCGCCCTGCGTCTGCTCCTTGGCCTTCAGCGCCTGCGCCTCCTGGCCGAAGACCGCGACGCCGACGGTCACGGCGACCCCGTCCTTGCTGAAGGTGGCGCGGATGACCTGGTCGCAGCTGTTCGAGGCGAGGATCGAGCCGAGGGCGCCCTGCGCGGCGGCCGCGCAGTTGGTGGTGGTCGTCGTGGCGCCCTTGCGGTAGACGCGGTCGGCGGCCGTCAGTTTGTCGTCGGGGAAGAGCGTCTCGGCGGTCAGCGGCGCGGTGTCCTTCTCCGCGCTGGAGACGTAGTCCTTCGGGTCGGGCGGCGGGGGCGGCGCGACCGAGGAGAAGGCCGGTTCCGGCTCGGTGGTGCCGGCCGGCAGCTCGGCGGCCGGGGGCAGCTGGCCCGATGTGCGGTCCGAGGCGCTGGCGTCGCCCTTGTTCGCGCTGACCACGGTGGTCGCCACGATCGCGGCTATCGCGCCGGTGGCGAGGACGCCGCCGCCTATCAGCAGCCAGCGCTTGCGGCGGGCGCGGGCGGCGGAGGCGTCGGCGAGCGCGCCCCAGTCAGGGGTCTGTGTCCCGTACGGGTCCTCCGGGTCGCGCTCCGCCGAACCGAACCGGTTCGAGGGCCCGAACGCGTTCTGGGCGAACGGGTCCTGCGTGAACGAGTCCTGCGTGACGGGTTCTTGTGCGTACGGTCCCTGCGACGGCGGTGTTCCGTACGGTGGCTGTGCTGCGTACGGGCCCTGTGACGCGTACGGGTCCCGCGATGCGTACGGGTCCTGTGATCCGTGCGGGTCGTGTCCCGGTGAACCGGGGTCACCCCAGGAGGCCCCCCCTTGCCCAAAGCTCATGCCCGGAGTTTAAGCCCGCGCATCCGTGCGGTCTGCCCCGGGAACAGGGCCGCGGACCGGAAACCGATTGGGTCCCCGGGCCGTCTGCACCGACAATGCCGGACATGGGACATCTAGAGGCCGCGCACCTGGAGTACTACCTTCCCGACGGGCGGGTGCTGCTCGCCGACGCGTCGTTCCGCGTCGCGGAGGGCGCCGTCGTGGCGCTCGTGGGGGCCAACGGCGCGGGCAAGACCACACTGCTGCGGCTGATCGCGGGGGAGCTGCGGCCGCACGGCGGCACGGTGGGCGTCAGCGGCGGGCTCGGGGTGATGTCGCAGTTCGTCGGGTCGGTACGGGACGAGCGGACCGTGCGTGACCTGCTGGTCTCCGTCGCCCAGCCGCGTATCCGCGAGGCCGCCGCCGCCGTCGACGAGGCCGAGCACGCGATCATGACGGTCGACGACGAGGCCGCGCAGATGGCGTACGCGCAGGCGCTGAGCGACTGGGCCGAGGCGCGCGGCTACGAGGCCGAGACCGTCTGGGACATGTGCACCGTGGCCGCCCTCGGTGTGCCGTACGACACGGCGCAGTTCCGCGCGCTGCGCACGCTGAGCGGCGGCGAGCAGAAGCGGCTGGTTCTGGAGGCTCTGCTGCGCGGGCCCGACGAGGTGCTGCTGCTGGACGAGCCGGACAACTATCTGGACGTGCCGGGCAAGCGGTGGCTGGAGGAGCGGCTGCGGGAGACCCGTAAGACGGTCCTGTTCATCTCGCACGACCGGGAGCTGCTGGCCAGGGCCGCCGAGAAGATCGTCAGCGTGGAGCCGGGCCCGGCCGGCTCGGACGTGTGGGTGCACGGCGCCGGGTTCGACACGTACCACCAGGCCCGCCGGGAGCGGTTCGCCCGCTTCGAGGAGCTGAAGCGGCGCTGGGAGGAGAAGCACGCGCAGCTCAAGCGGCTGGTGATCAACCTGCGGCAGGCGGCCTCGGTCAGCCACGAGATGGCGTCCCGCTACGCGGCGGCGCAGACGCGGCTGCGCAAGTTCGAGGAGGCGGGCCCGCCGCCGGAGCCGCCGCGCGAGCAGGAGATCACCATGCGGCTGCGCGGTGGACGTACCGGCGTACGGGCCGTGACCTGCGAGAACCTTGAGCTGACCGGTCTGATGAAGCCCTTCTCGCTGGAGATCTACTACGGCGAGCGGGTGGCGGTCCTGGGATCGAACGGCTCGGGCAAGTCGCACTTCCTGCGGCTGCTGGCCGGGGAGGACGTACGGCACGGAGGGACCTGGAAGCTGGGCGCCCGGGTGGTGCCGGGCCACTTCGCGCAGACCCACGCCCACCCCGAACTGCTGGGGCGCACGCTGGTCGACATCCTGTGGACCGAGCACGCGAAGGACCGGGGCGGCGCGATGAGCGCGCTGCGCCGCTACGAGCTGAGCGGCCAGGGCGACCAGCCCTTCGAGAAGCTCTCCGGCGGGCAGCAGGCGCGCTTCCAGATCCTGCTGCTGGAGCTGGCGGGGACGACGGCGCTGCTGCTGGACGAGCCGACGGACAACCTGGACCTGGAGTCGGCGGAGGCGCTCCAGGAGGGTCTTGAGGCGTACGAGGGGACGGTGCTGGCGGTGACCCACGACCGCTGGTTCGCCCGTACGTTCGATCGATATCTGGTGTTCGGGTCGGACGGGCTGGTACGGGAGGTGCCGGAGCCGGTGTGGGACGAGCGCCGGGTGGTACGGGAGCGCTGACGGGCGCCCGGGGCGGGTCTCGGGGACGGGCTCCGGGATGGCCCCGCGATGGGTTCCGGGATGGCCCCGCGATGGGCCTCGCGATGGGCTCCCGGAGCGGGCGGGACCTCGTTTTGACCCGTACGGGGCAGCGACGGTATTCTTCTGGTTCGTTATGCGTATTGGCTTGGTCGTTCTCACGCGAGGGGCCCTTACGCCGGTCCACCGGGCCGATGGACAGCGGTAGGTACACGGGTTGCGTCCCCGGCGTACCACCAGGGCTGTCGTGATCGTCCGGGTGGCCTTGTCAGGACTCCACTCTCTGAAGAAGCGAAGGCATACGACCGTGCGTACGTACAGCCCCAAGCCCGGCGATGTGACGCGCCAGTGGCACATCATCGACGCGCAGGACATCGTCCTGGGCCGTCTGGCGACCACCGCCGCCAACCTTCTGCGCGGTAAGCACAAGGCGATCTACGCGCCCCACGTCGACACCGGTGACTTCGTCATCATCGTCAACGCGGACAAGGTGCACCTGTCCGGCAACAAGAAGACCCAGAAGATGGCCTACCGCCACTCCGGTTACCCGGGTGGTCTGCGCTCCGTCCGTTACGACGAGCTGCTGGCCAAGAACCCCGAGAAGGCCGTCGAGAAGGCCATCAAGGGCATGATTCCCAAGAACACCCTGGGCCGTCAGATGCTCTCGAAGCTGAAGATCTACTCGGGTGACCAGCACCCGCACGCCGCGCAGCAGCCGGTCCCGTTCGAGATCACCCAGGTCGCGCAGTAGTTCCGGCCACCCCCTAAGACGAAAAGAAATCTGAGGAGCATCGTGGCCGAGACCACTGCAGAGACCCCCGTCGAGGCCCCCGAGGCCGAGGAGACCTTCGACGCGGTGACGACCTTCGAGTCGGAGGTCCCCGTCGAGGGTGAGTACACCTCCGAGTCCCTGGCGGGCCGCTTCGGCGACCCCCAGCCCGCCGCCGGCCTGGGCCGTCGCAAGAACGCCATCGCCCGCGTCCGGATCGTTCCGGGCACCGGCAAGTGGAAGATCAACGGTCGCACCCTTGAGGAGTACTTCCCCAACAAGGTGCACCAGCAGGCTGTCAACGAGCCCTTCAAGGTGCTTGAGCTGGACAACCGCTACGACGTCATCGCCCGTATCTCCGGTGGCGGCGTCTCCGGTCAGGCCGGCGCCCTGCGCCTCGGCGTGGCCCGCTCGCTGAACGAGGCGGACGTGGACAACAACCGCGCCACGCTGAAGAAGGCCGGCTTCCTGAGCCGCGACGACCGCGCGGTCGAGCGCAAGAAGGCCGGTCTCAAGAAGGCCCGTAAGGCCCCGCAGTACAGCAAGCGCTAGTCGCTCGCTTGCCGGACCAGGCCATATGGCCTCACGGCATACGAACGCCCCGGCGGCACTCCGTGCCGCCGGGGCGTTCGTTTTCTTCGTTACTCGGGCGTATAACAGCATCAGACGTTCACTGGTCGCTCAATCGCTATTCACGTGCCGACTTGAGCGCACATAAGTTTGCAGTTTCGAAGCATTTGCGGTCGGTGCGGAGATCGGCGCCGGGCGTTTCTCGGAGGGAGAGCTGTGGGACGACTCTTCGGCACGGACGGCGTGCGCGGTGTCGCCAACGCCGACCTGACGGCCGAGCTGGCGCTCGGTCTGTCGGTCGCCGCGGCACATGTGCTCGGCGAAGTGGGGACGTTCGAGGGCCATCGGCCCACGGCGGTGGTCGGACGAGATCCCCGCGCGTCCGGTGAGTTCCTGGAGGCGGCGGTCGTCGCGGGGCTCGCGAGCGCGGGTGTCGACGTCCTGCGCGTCGGGGTGCTGCCCACCCCGGCGGTGGCGTATCTCACCGGTGTGCTCGGCGCCGACCTCGGCGTGATGCTCTCCGCGAGCCACAACGCCATGCCCGACAACGGCATCAAGTTCTTCGCGCGCGGCGGTCACAAGCTCGCCGACGAGCTGGAGGACCGGATCGAGCGGATCTACGACGAGCACCGCACCGGCGAGCCGTGGGCGCGGCCCACCGGCACCGGGGTCGGCCGGGTCCGTACGTACGACGAAGGTTTCGATCAGTACGTGGCACATCTGATCGGCGTCCTGCCGAACCGGCTCGACGGCCTCAAGGTCGTCCTGGACGAGGCGCACGGCGCGGCGTCCAGGGTGTCGCCGGAGGCGTTCGCCCGCGCCGGCGCCGAGGTCATCACGATCGGCGCCGATCCCGACGGGCTGAACATCAACGACGGCTGCGGCTCCACCCATCTGGGGCTGCTGAAGTCCGCCGTCGTCGAACACGGCGCCGACTTCGGCATCGCGCACGACGGCGACGCGGACCGCTGCCTGGCCGTGGACGGCGCGGGCCAGGAGGTCGACGGCGACCAGATCCTCGCGGTACTGGCGCTCGCGATGCGCGAGGCGAACACCCTGCGCGGCAACGCGGTCGTCGGGACCGTCATGTCCAACCTGGGCTTCAAGATGGCGATGGAGCGCGAGGGGATCACCCTGGTCGAGACGGCGGTCGGTGACCGCTACGTCCTCGAATCCATGAAGGAGCACGGCTACGCCCTCGGCGGCGAACAGTCGGGCCACGTCATCGTCCTCGACCACGCCACCACCGGCGACGGCACCCTCACCGGCCTCATGCTGGCCGCCCGCGTCGCCGCGACCGGCCGCACGCTGGCCGACCTCGCCGGGGTCATGGTCCGGCTGCCGCAGGTCCTCGTCAACGTCCCCGACGTCGACAAGTCCCGGGTGAACACCTCGGCGGAGCTGGCCTCGGCGGTGGTGGAGGCGGAACGCGACCTGGGCACCACCGGCCGCGTCCTGCTGCGCCCCTCGGGCACGGAGCCGCTGGTACGGGTCATGGTCGAGGCCGCCGACATCGACCAGGCCCGCTCGGTGGCGAGCCGGCTGGCGGACGCGGTGAAGGCGGCGCTGGGCTGAGGGGCGGTGCCCCGGGCCGCGGTGCTGGGCCGGGGGGCTGTACCGGGCCGGGGGGCTGCGGCGCTGGGCCGGGGGGCGGTGCTGCGGGCGGGGGTGGGCCGCGGCGGTGCGGGGTGGCCGGGCGCGCGCGGGCCTCGTCGGGGGCGAGCCACCCGGTGGCGGTCGATGGCGAGTGCCGCCGGGCGGGATCCGGCGCGGCCGGGGGACGCGCCGCGCTCAGCCCGGTACGTCCATGCGCTGCGTGCCGACGACCGACAGCAGCCGCAGCGCCTCCTCGGACCGGGAGCCGGGGACAGCGGTGTAGATCACGACCCGCTGATCGCGGTCGGTGATCTGGAGGACATCGCAGTTGACGGTGAGCCGGCCGACCAGCGGGTGGTGGAACGTCTTGCGCATCGCGGGCGCCCCGTCCACGTCGTGGGAGGACCAGAGGCGGGCGAACTCCGCGCTGCCGGAGAGCAGCTCGGCCACCAGGCCGGACACCTCGGGGTCGTCGGGGTAGCGGGCGGCGGTGGCGCGCAGGTCCTGGGCCGCCGAGCGGGCGAACTCCTCCGGGGCCACGAGCCCGTACAGGGGACCGTCATCGGGGAACGGCCCGAGGAAGACACGGCGTACGAGGTTGCGGTCGCGGCGCGACAGCGCGGAGAAGTCCTCCATGAGGGCGGCGGCCAGATCGTTCCAGGCGATCACCTCGTACGTCGCGGACATCACCATCGCCGCGGCCTGCGGAAGCCGGTCCAGCAGGTCGAGGATGGAGCGCCGCACCTCGCGTGAGGGGCCGGGCGGCGGGCCCTGCGGGGCGCCTGCCAGGTGGTGGAGGTGGTCGCGCTCGGCGTCCGACATCCGCAGGGCGCGTGCGAGACCGGCCAGCACCTCGCGCGACGGGCGCGGGGCACGGGCCTGCTCCAGCCGCGTGTAGTACTCGGTCGAGATGAACGCCAGCTGCGCCACCTCCTCGCGGCGCAGCCCCGGCGTACGACGGCGCGGCCCGGCGGGCAGCCCCGCATCGGCGGGGGCGATCCGCTCCCGCCTGCTGCGCAGGAATCCCGCGAGTTCATGTCTGTCCACGCCTCCAGTGTGCGGGGGCCGGCCGCTGCCATCCAGGTACAGCCGGTGCCTGGATAGCCTCCGCCGCCGGACGCACGGTGGAGACATGAACAGCACACAGATCAACGAAACCCCCGCTCGTACGGTCCAGGGCCTGCTGGACGGCAAGGTCGCCTTCGTCACCGGCGCAGGACGCGGCATCGGCGCCGCCTCCGCCCGGCTGTTCGCCCGTGAGGGCGCCCGGGTGATGCTCGCGGCGAGGACGGAGGAGCAGCTCAAGGCGGTCACCGAGGAGGTGCGGGCCGCGGGCGGCACCGCGGAGTACGTCGTCTGCGACCTGGCCGACGCCGCGAGCGTGCGCGCCGCCGTGGACCGTGTCGTGGAGGTGTACGGGCGGCTCGACGTCGCCTTCAACAACGGCGCGGCGGCCGAGCGCCCCGGCCCGGTGGACGAGGTCACCGAGGAGGAGCTCGACCAGATCTACGCGGTGAACCTCAAGGGCCCGTGGCTGGCCATGTCCGCCGAGGTCGCCGCCATCCGGGCCACGGCCGGGACCGGGGCCATCGTCAACAACTCCAGCGTCGGCAGCCTGCGCGGCAACCCCGCACTGCCGTCGTACGGCGCGATGAAGCGCGCGGTCAACAGCCTCACCGAGTCGGCGGCCATCACGTACGGCCCCGAGGGCATCCGCGTCAACGCCATCGCCCCCGGCGCCACGCTGACCGACATGATGCGGGAATGGGACGCGCACACCCCCGGCGTCATCGACCACATCAGCGCGCAGACCCCGCTGCGCCGCGCCGCCGCGCCCGAGGAGATAGCCGAGGCGGCCGCCTGGCTGCTGAGCGACCGCTCCTCGTACGTGACCGGCACCGTCCTCCCGGTGGACGGCGGCACGCGGGCGTGAGCCCGGTCGGGCGCGGTGGGCGACGGTGACGACCGCCGGGCCGGACGGGCGGTTCTCCGGCCCGGGGCCGGTACGGAAACCCGGCGCCGCGTCAGAGCTTGCGCAGTGAGAGCCGCTGGACCTTGTGGTCGGGGCCCTTGCGCAGGACCAGGGTGGCGCGGCCCCGGGTGGGGGCCACGTTCTCCAGGAGGTTGGGGCGGTTGATGGTGCGCCAGGTGGTACGGGCGTAGTCGAGGGCCTCCTCCTCGGAGACCTGGGTGTACTTCCTGAAGTACGAGGACGGGTCCTGGAAGGCCGTCTCGCGCAGCCGGCGGAAGCGGTGCAGGTACCAGGTCTCGATGTCCTCGGGTCTGGCGTCCACGTACACGCTGAAGTCGAAGTAGTCGGCGAGCGCGACCCTGGTTCTGCCGTCCTTGCCGGGCAGGGCGGGCTGGAGGACGTTGAGGCCCTCCACGATGAGGATGTCGGGGCGGCGCACGGTGAGCCGTTCGCCGGGGACGATGTCGTAGATCAGATGGGAGTAGACGGGCGCGCCGACCTCGTCCTTGCCCGCCTTGATGTCGGCGACGAAACGGGTCAGCGCGCGCCGGTCGAAGGACTCGGGGAAGCCCTTGCGGCCCATCAGCCCCCGCGAGATCAGCTCCTTCATCGGCAGCAGGAAGCCGTCGGTGGTGACGAGCTCCACCCTCGGGTGCTCGGGCCAGCGCGCGAGCAGCGCCTGGAGCAGCCGGGCCACGGTGGACTTCCCGACGGCCACGCTGCCGGCCACGCCTATGACGAAGGGCGTGCCGCGCTGGGCGCCGTGGCCGTTGCCCGCGTCCCCGAGGAACGTGTTCAGCGCCCCGCGCAGCCCGGCCGTCGCCTGGACGTAGAGGTTGAGCAGCCGGGAGAGCGGCAGGTAGACGTCCCGTACCTCGTCCAGGTCGATGACGTCCCCGAGCCCGCGCAGCGCCTCGACCTCCTCGGCGGTCAGCGGCAGCGGCGTCTTGTCGCGCAGCGCGCTCCACTCGGCGCGGGAGAGGTCGACGTACGGGGTCGGTCCGTGCTCGCCCCGGCGGGGGGCGCCTCGTGGCGGCTCAGTGATCACTGAGCCATTGTCGGCGGTCGCGGCGGATTGTGGCTGGTGTGTTGCGTCACGCGTGATCGCCGGGCGCCGCCGCGGCGGTACGAGCCCGCGGCGCGCTCGTGGCGCGACCGCGCGCTCCCCGCCGACCGCCATCCCTTCTGCGACGATGCGTCCCGAGCGGGTCGAAGGGGTGGGTACGGCAGGAAAGGGAGTGCTATGTGCGGAATCGTGGGTTACGTCGGCGGGCAGTCGGCGCTCGACGTCGTCGTCGCGGGTCTCAAGCGGCTTGAGTACCGGGGGTACGACTCCGCCGGCGTCGCGGTGCTCGCCGACGGCGGGCTCGCCTCGGCGAAGAAGGCCGGCAAGCTCGTCAATCTGGAGAAAGCCCTGGTGGAACGGCCCCTGCCGACCGGAGTCACCGGGATCGGACACACCAGGTGGGCCACCCACGGCGGCCCGACCGACGCCAACGCCCACCCCCATCTGGACAACGCCGGACGGGTGGCCGTCGTGCACAACGGCATCATCGAGAACTTCGCCGCGCTGCGCGCCGAACTGACCGGGCGCGGCCATGACCTGGGCTCGGAGACCGACACCGAGGCCGTGTCGCACCTGCTCGCCGAGGCGTTCTCGGCCTGCGGCGACCTCGCCGAGTCGATGCGGCAGGTCTGCCGGCGGCTGGAGGGCGCCTTCACGCTCGTCGCCGTGCACGCCGACGAACCCGACGTGGTGGTGGGCGCGCGCCGCAACTCCCCGCTGGTGGTGGGGATCGGGGAGGGCGAGGCGTTCCTCGCCTCCGATGTCGCCGCGTTCATCGCGCACACCCGCTCCGCCGTCGAACTGGGCCAGGACCAGGTCGTGGAGCTGCGCCGGGACGGGGTGACGGTGACGGACTTCGACGGCGCCCCGGCCGAGGTCCGCTCGTACCACGTGGACTGGGACGCCTCGGCCGCCGAGAAGGGCGGCTACGCCTCCTTCATGCTCAAGGAGATCGCCGAACAGCCCAGGGCGGTCGCCGACACCCTGCTGGGCCGGATCGACGGCGAGGGCGTGCTGACCCTGGACGAGGCGCGCATCCCCGCCGCCGTGCTGCGGGAGGCCGAGAAGGTCGTCATCGTGGCCTGCGGGACGGCCTTCCACGCCGGGCTGATCGCCAAGTACGCCATCGAGCACTGGACCCGGATGCCGTGCGAGGTGGAGCTGGCCAGCGAGTTCCGCTACCGCGATCCGATCCTGGACCCGCGCACCCTGGTGATCGCGATCTCGCAGTCCGGCGAGACCATGGACACGCTGATGGCGCTGCGGCACGCCCGTGAGCAGGGCGCCAAGGTGCTGGCCATCTGCAACACCAACGGGTCGACCATCCCCAGGGAGTCCGACGCGGTCCTCTACACGCACGCGGGCCCGGAGGTCGCCGTCGCCTCCACCAAGGCGTTCCTGACCCAGCTGGTGGCCTGCTATCTGGTCGCGCTCTACCTGGGACAGCGGCGCGGCACCAAGTGGGGCGACGAGATCAGGGCCGTCGTACGGGACCTGGGGCGGATCGCTGGCGAGGTGGAACGCGTACTGGAGACGATGGAACCGGTACGGGAGCTGGCGCGCTCGCTCAAGGACAAGAAGACGGTGCTGTTCCTCGGCCGGCACGTGGGGTACCCGGTGGCACTGGAGGGCGCGCTGAAGCTCAAGGAGCTGGCGTACATGCACGCGGAGGGGTTCGCGGCGGGCGAGCTGAAGCACGGTCCCATCGCGCTCGTCGAGGAGGACCTGCCGGTGGTCGTCGTCGTACCGTCGCCGCGCGGGCGCTCGGTGCTCCACGACAAGATCGTGTCGAACATCCAGGAGATCAGGGCCAGGGGCGCGCGCACCATCGTGATCGCGGAGGAGGGCGACGAGGAGGTGGTTCCGTACGCGGATCATCTGATCCGGATTCCGGCGACGCCGACCCTGCTCCAGCCGCTGGTGGCTACGGTGCCGTTGCAGGTGTTCGCGTGCGAGCTGGCGACGGCACGCGGCAACGAGGTGGACCAGCCGAGGAATCTGGCCAAGTCCGTGACGGTGGAGTGAGGTTCTGTGAGGTCGTGTTCGGTGAGGACGTGTAGATGATCATTGGGGTGGGTATCGACGTGGCCGCGATCGACCGGTTCGCGGCGTCCCTGGAACGGACTCCGCAGCTCGCCGACCGCCTCTTCTCGGAGAGCGAGCTGTTCCTGCCGAGCGGCGAGCGGCGCGGAGCCGCCTCGCTGGCCGCGCGGTTCGCCGCCAAGGAGGCCGTCGCCAAGGCGCTCGGCGCGCCTCCCGGGCTGCACTGGACCGACGCCGAGGTGTGGCAGGAGGGCAGCGGACAGCCCCGGCTGCGGGTACGCGGGACGGTGGCGGCACGCGCGGCGGAGCTGGGCGTACGCGGCTGGCACGTCTCCCTCAGCCACGACGCGGGAGTGGCGTCGGCGGTCGTGATCGCGGAGGGTTGACGAGTGGGGGAGGGGTGACCGGTGGAGGCGGTCGGTCGGTCGGTGGAGGAGCGTTGACCGGTGGAGGCGGGTTGATCCGTGGAGGAGGGCTGAGGCATGCGTACCGCTCATACGGTCGAGACGGTCAGGAACGCCGAGCGTGAACTGATGGCCCGGCTGCCGGAGGGCACGCTGATGCGGCGCGCCGCCGCCGGTCTCGCCACGGCCTGCGCCGGACTGCTGAAGGACCTGCTGGGCCGGGTGTACGGGGCCCGCGTCGTGCTGCTCGTCGGCAGCGGCGACAACGGCGGCGACGCCCTGTACGCCGGGGCCCTGCTGGCCCGCAGGGGCGCCGGGGTGGGCGTCGTACCGCTCGCCCCCGGCCGTACGCACCCGGGCGGCCTGGCGGCGCTGCTCGGTGCGGGCGGCCGGATCGCCGATGACCCCTTCGAGGTGCTCGCCACCGCCGATCTCGTCCTGGACGGCATCACCGGCATCGGCGGCCACGGCGGGCTGCGCCCCGACGCGGTACCGGTGGTACGGGCCGCGCGGGGCGGCAGCGCGATGGTCGTCGCCGTCGACCTGCCCAGCGGCGTCGAGGCGGACAGCGGCCAGGTGACGGGGGAGGCGGTGCGCGCGGACGCGACCGTGACGTTCGGCGCGTACAAGCCGGGGCTGCTGATCGACCCCGGGCACGAGCGGGCGGGCGCGCTGCGGCTCGTGGACATCGGGCTCGGCCCGTATCTGCCGTCCGTGCCCGAACTGGAGGCGCTCCAGCACGCGGACGTGGCGCGGCTGCTGCCGGTGCCGGCGGCCGAGAGCGACAAGTACCGGCGCGGTGTCATCGGCGTCGTGGCCGGGTCGGCGCGCTATCCGGGCGCGGCGGTGCTCGCCGTGTCGGGCGCGCTGCGCGGCGGCGCGGGGGCCGTGCGGTACGTCGGGCCGGGCGGTGAGGCGGTCCTCGCGCGCTTCCCCGAGACGCTGGTGCACGAGGGGCCGCCGTCGAAGGCGGGCCGGGTCCAGGCGTGGGCGGTCGGCCCGGGCCTCGGCGACGGCTCCTGGGCGGGGGCGGCCGTCGCGGACGTGCTGGCCTCGGACGTGCCGGTGCTGGTCGACGCGGACGGCCTGCGGCTGCTGGAGGAGCGGACGGTCCGCGACCGCGCCGCCCCCACCCTGCTCACCCCGCACGCGGGGGAGGCCGCGGCGCTGCTCGGTGTCCCGCGCGAGGAGGTCGAGGCGGGCCGGCTGGCCGCCGTACGGGAGCTGGCGGCGCGCTACGGCGCGACGGTGCTGCTGAAGGGCTCCACGACGCTGGTGGCCGATCCGGGACGGGGCGGGGGACCGGGCTCCGGGTCCGCTTCGGGCTCCGGGTCCGCTTCGGGCTCGGGGCGGGGCTCCGCGTCAGGCTCGGGCTCCGGGTCCGCTTCGGGCTCGGGGTCGGGCTCCGGGCGGGGCTCCGCTTCGGTGGCGGAACCGCCGCCTCCGGTCCGGGTCAACCCGACCGGCACGCCCTGGCTGGCCACGGCCGGCAGCGGCGATGTCCTCTCCGGCCTGGCCGGCTCCCTCCTGGCGGCCGGCCTGCCCGCCCGCGACGCCGCCTCGGTCGCGGCCTACCTCCACGGCCTGGCGGCCCGGCTGGCCTCCCGCGGCGCCCCGGTGGCGGCGGACGACGTGGCGGCGGCGCTGCCGGAGGCGTGGCGGAACGTGATGGGCTGACCTGCTGCCCCGCCCTGCCGCCCGCCGCCCCGCCCACCGCGGACGCACCCGGCGGTGGTGAGCTGAGAGACTGGGGCCGATGACCGGAATCATGCAGACCTCGGCCGGCCCCCGCGCCCGCGCCGAAGTCGATCTCGCCGCCCTGCGGGGCAATGTGCGTGCCCTGCGTTCCCGGCTGGGGGCGGGCACCTCGCTGATGGCCGTCGTGAAGTCCGACGCGTACGGCCACGGCATGCTGCCCGTCGCCCGCGCGGCCCGCGAGGCCGGCGCCGGCTGGCTGGGGACCGCCACGCCGCACGAGGCGCTCGCGCTGCGGGCGGCCGGGATCGGCGGGCGGGTGATGTGCTGGCTGTGGACGCCCGGCGACCCGTGGCGCGAAGGGATCGAGGCCGACCTCGACATGTCCGTCAGCGGCATGTGGGCGCTGCGCGAGGTCACGGCCGCCGCGCGTGAGGCGGGCCGGCCCGCCCGTATCCAGCTCAAGGCCGACACCGGCCTCGGCAGGAACGGCTGCCAGCCCGCCGACTGGCCCGAGCTGGTGGGCGCCGCGCTCGCCGCGCGGGACGCCGGGCTGGTCGAGGTCACCGGCCTCTGGTCGCACTTCGCGTGCGCCGACGAGCCGGGGCACCCCTCGATCGCGGCCCAGCTGGACGTCTTCCACGAGATGCTCGCGTACGCCGAGAAGGAGGGCGTCGAACCCGAGGTCCGGCACATCGCCAACTCGGCCGCGACCCTGACGCTCCCCGAGTCGCACTTCGACCTCGCCAGGGCCGGTATCGCCCTGTACGGCCTCTCGCCCAGCCCCGAGACCGGCGTCCCCGCCGACTTCGGGCTGCGGCCGGTGATGACGCTGTCCGCCTCCGTCGCCCTGGTCAAGCACGTCCCGGCGGGCCACGGCGTCAGCTACGGCCACCACTACGTCACACCGGCCGGGACGACTCTCGGGCTGATCCCCCTCGGCTACGCCGACGGCATCCCCCGCCATGCGTCGGGACGCGGACCCGTCCTGGTCGGCGGGGTGCGGCGGCGGGTGGCCGGACGGGTCGCGATGGACCAGTTCGTGGTGGACCTCGGCGGCGACACGCCCGAGCCGGGCGAGACCGCCGTCCTGTTCGGCCCCGGTGACCGGGGGGAGCCGACCGCCGAGGACTGGGCGCGCGCAGCGGACACCATCGCGTACGAGATCGTCACCCGTATCGGCGGGCGCGTACCGCGCGTTCACGTGAACGGAAGCACGGGCTGAACGAAGCCACGGGCCGACCTGCCGGGAAGCATGTTGAATAGGCAACGGCCCGGGTCCGGTACGACGAGGAGCGCACGGTGAGCGAGAGCAGCGCGGCGGCGGACGCGGCAGCGGCGGCGGCCACGGGCAACTGGCGCCGCGCCGGGCTGGCGGGCGCCGCCATAGGCGTGATCGCCGCCGGAGCCGCCGCGGGCGTCGCGATCGAGCGCCTGACCGTCGGCCGGGGCATACGCAGGAAGGCACAGCTCGCGCTCGACGCCACCGGACCGTACGGCGCGCTGCGCGGTACCCCGGGCAAGGCCGTCGCCGACGACGGCACGGAGCTGTACTACGAGGTCGACGAGGTCACGCCGGAGGCCGGCCCCGGCGCCGCGGGCACGGCGCCACGCCGCCGGCGCCTCTTCGGACGCAGGGCGCCCGCGCCCGTCACGGTCGTCTTCAGCCACGGCTACTGCCTCAACCAGGACTCGTGGCACTTCCAGCGCGCGGCGCTGCGCGGCCTCGTCCGTACCGTCCACTGGGACCAGCGCAGCCACGGCCGCTCGGCCCGGGGCGTCGCCCAGCGCGGTCCCGACCCCGTACCCGTCGACATCGACCGGCTCGGCCAGGACCTCAAGACCGTCATCGACACGGCGGCGCCGGACGGCCCGCTCGTGCTGGTCGGGCACTCCATGGGCGGGATGACGATGATGGCCCTCGCCGCGCAGTACCCGGAGCTGGTGCGGGAACGCGTCGTCGGCGCCGCCTTCGTCGGCACGTCCAGCGGGAAGCTCGGCGAGATCGACTACGGGCTGCCGATGGCGGGCGTGAACGCGGTACGCCGGGTGCTGCCCGGCGTCCTCAAGGCGCTCGGCTCGCAGACCGAGCTGGTCGAGCGGGGGCGGCGGCTCACCGCCGACCTCTTCGCGGGGCTGATCAAGCGCTACTCGTTCAGCTCGAAGGACGTGGACCCCGCCGTCGTACGGTTCGCCGAGCGGCTCATCGAATCGACCCCGATCGATGTCGTCGCCGAGTTCTATCCGGCCTTCACCGACCACGACAAGGCGTGGGCGCTGGCGGTCTTCCTGGAGGTCCCGACGCTCGTCCTCGCGGGTGAGAGCGATCTCGTGACACCCAGCTCGCACAGCGAGGCCATCGGCGATCTGCTGCCGGAAGCGGAGCTGGTCCTGGTCCCGGACGCCGGTCATCTGGTGATGCTGGAACGCCCGGAGGCGGTCACGGACCGGCTCGCCGACCTGCTCGCGCGCGTCGGAGCGGTGCCGCTGGAGACTAACGTTGGCCCGCATGGAAGCACCGCACAGCCAGACAGCTGACGCCGTCACCCCGCCGGACCCGGACCCGGGTCCCACCCCGACCCCGACCCCGGCGCAGACCGCCACCGTTCTCCGTATCGGCTCTCCCGAGGAGATGCGGGAACTGGGCCGGGGACTCGCCGCCCTGCTGCGCCCCGGTGACCTGGTGATGCTCACCGGCGAACTCGGCGCGGGCAAGACCACGCTGACGCGCGGCCTCGGCGAGGGCCTCGGGGTCAGGGGCGCCGTGACGTCGCCCACGTTCGTGATCGCCCGCGTCCACCCGTCGCTGTCCGGCGGCCCCGCGCTGGTCCATGTCGACGCGTACCGGCTCGGCGGCGGGCTGGACGAGATGGAGGATCTCGACCTCGACGTCTCGCTGCCGGACTCCGTGGTGGTCGTGGAGTGGGGCGACGGCAAGGTCGAGGAGCTGTCGGACGACCGGCTGCACGTGGTCATCGACCGGGTGGTGGGCGCCGTGCAGGCCGGTACGGAGGACGACGACCGGCGGACCGTGACGCTGACCGGGTACGGCGACCGCTGGTCGGGGACGGCGCTGGAGCTGTCGCGCGGAGAAGCGGAGGGGAAGCCGGAGGGGCGGCCGGAGGGGCGCTGACCCGCTGGTTTCCCGGTCCGGGCGGTAGGCCGGCGGCCCACCGGGCGCGACGGCGGTGGGATTCCGCCGGGATACGGCCAGGCGCGCCGTACTTTCCGACAAGTCGTCGGCAAAATGTTGCGCGTGCCGTGCCGCGCATGGTCACATGGTTACCGAGACCTGGTTAGGTCTACCTAACCACGCCTGCCCCCGGAGCCACAGGAGGCATCCATGCCGGCCCCCGAGCGTGCATCCCGTCCGCAGTCAGAGCCGCAGCCGCGGCCGCGGTCCTCGGCGTATCTGTCGCGGACGCTGTCGCCGTCCTCCGTACCGATGAAAGACCTGCTGGCGTCCTGCGCGGCGGCCAGAGCCGTATCGACGCCGCCGCGCGCGCCCTCGGCGGTCGGCGTGGCCGACGAGGCGCGCGAGGCCATAGCGGTGCGCGAGGCCGCTGCGGCGGCGGACGCGCTGCGGCGGGACGCGGCCTGACGCCGGCCGCTGCGGCGCGTCGGCGCGATCCCGTGCTGTCATGTGCGGACCGCGGTCCCACATGACAGCACGGAGAGTGACAGAGCGGCGGGGCCGCGCCCGTCAGGGAGGGGCGGGGCGCGACTACTGGACGACGACGACCTTCGTGCCGACCGTCGCGAACGTCCACAGCGCGTCGCCGTCCGCCCGCTTCATCCGCACGCCGCCCGTCCTCAGCGACGGGTCGGGCGCCGACATCGTGCCGTCGACCGCCGAGCTGAAGCCGATCGCCACCTCGTTGACGTTCGCGAACCGGACCACGTGTTCGACCCGTACCCCGTCGGAGCCGGTGATCGTGCCGGACCGCGAGGAGACGAGATACGTACCGGCCTCCGGGCTGATCGTGCTCGGTACGACCGCGAAGGCCCGCTCCGGCTTGCCGTCCTCGCCCACCAGCCACACCCGCCGGTCGCGCAGCGAGTAGACGACCCGCTCGCCGCTGCCGGAATCGGCGGGCAGCGAGCGCGGGTCCTTACGGGGCTGGGCGGCGGCGGACGCGGACGCGGAGGCGCTCGGGGCCCCCGCGGGCTTGCCGAGGGCGTCGGAGGCGTTCGCCGACGCCTGATAGGCGAGGAAGCCGACCGTGGCGATGGCCGCCGCCGTGAGCGTGGCCACGATTCCGGAGCTGCTCCTGGACACCCTTGATCCGCCTCTCATACGTATGACCCCGTGCGGACGGTAGCAGCAGGCATCCGGGCACCGGGTGCGGCGTGCTCCGGGGCCGGGGAGCCGTAGGCTGTTTGCGTGCTTCTGCTCGCCGTTGATACCGCCACGCCCGCCGTCACCGTCGCTCTCCACGACGGCGACTCCGTCCTGTCCGCCGAGAGCGCGGTCGACGCCCGCCGCCACGGGGAGCTGCTGCTGCCCGCCGTCGACCGGGTCCTCGCCGGGGCCGGGGTGAAACTGGACGCCGTGACCGACCTGGTCGTCGGGGTGGGGCCGGGCCCCTACACCGGGTTGCGCGTCGGCCTCGTCACGGCCCTGGCCTTCGGCTCGGCGCTCGGGGTGCCGGTGCGCGGACTGTGCACGCTGGACGGTCTCGCGTACGCCGCCGGGCTCGACGAGCCGTTCGCCGTGGCGACGGACGCGCGGCGCAAGGAGGTCTACTGGGCGCGGTACGCCGACAGCCGTACGCGGCTGACGGACCCGGCCGTGGACCGGCCCGCCGAGCTGGCCGAGCCGCTCGCCGGGCTGCCCGTGGTGGGCGCGGGCGGGCTGCTCTACCCGGACGCGTTCCCGGACGCCCGGGGGCCCGAGCACCAGTCGGCGGCGGCGCTCGCCTCGCTGGCCGCCGAGAAGCTGGCGGCGGGCGGCGCTTTCCTGCCGCCGCTGCCGCTGTATCTGCGCAGGCCCGACGCGCAGGTGCCGAAGAACTACAAGGTGGTCACCCCGAAGTGACCCGTACGGAGTCCGCTCCCGTGGTGCTGCGCGAGATGCGCTGGTGGGACATCGAGCCCGTCCTCGCACTCGAACACGAACTGTTCCCCGAGGACGCCTGGTCGCCGGGCATGTTCTGGTCGGAGCTGGCCCACGCGCGCGGCCCCCGGGCGACCCGTCGCTATGTCGTCGCCGAGGCTCCGGGAACAGGCGCGGGCACCGGCGAGTCCCCCGGCGGCCGGATCGTCGGGTACGCGGGGCTCGCGGCGGCCGGCGGGCTCGCCGACGTACAGACCATCGCGGCGGCCCGCGACCAGTGGGGCACCGGCCTCGGCGCGCGGCTGCTGACCGACCTCCTCCAGCACGCCACCGCCTTCGAGTGCGCGGAAGTGCTGCTCGAAGTGCGGGTGGACAACACCCGGGCGCAGAAGCTGTACGAACGGTTCGGCTTCGAGCCCATCGGCTTCCGCCGCGGCTACTACCAGCCCGGCAATGTCGACGCGCTCGTCATGCGCCTCCATGTGAAGACCCATCAAGGAACCGAGCCCCAGGGCTGATGAGAATGGCTGATGACAATGGCTGACGAACCCCTCGTCCTCGGTATCGAGACCTCCTGTGACGAGACCGGCGTCGGCATCGTGCGCGGTACGACCCTGCTCGCCGACGCCGTCGCTTCGAGCGTCGACGAGCACGCCCGCTTCGGCGGTGTCGTACCGGAGGTCGCGTCCCGCGCGCACCTGGAGGCGATGGTTCCGACGATCGAGCGCGCCCTGAAGGAGGCCGGAGTCTCGGCCCGCGACCTGGACGGGATCGCGGTCACCGCCGGACCCGGCCTGGCGGGCGCGCTGCTGGTCGGCGTCTCGGCGGCCAAGTCGTACGCGTACGCCCTGGGCAAGCCGCTGTACGGCGTGAACCACCTCGCCTCCCACATCTGCGTCGACCAGCTGGAGCACGGGCCGCTGCCCGAGCCGACGATGGCGCTGCTGGTCAGCGGCGGTCACTCGTCGCTGCTGCTCGCGCCGGACATCACGTCCGACGTACGGCCCATGGGCGCGACGATCGACGACGCGGCGGGGGAGGCGTTCGACAAGATCGCGCGCGTGCTGCACCTGGGCTTCCCCGGCGGTCCGGTGATCGACCGGCTGGCCCGGGAGGGCGACCCGGCGGCCATCGCCTTCCCGCGCGGTCTGACCGGGCCGCGCGACGCCGCGTACGACTTCTCGTTCTCCGGGCTGAAGACGTCGGTGGCGCGCTGGATCGAGGCGAAGCGCGCGGCGGGCGAGGAGGTGCCCGTACGGGACGTGGCGGCGTCGTTCCAGGAGGCGGTGGTCGACGTACTGACGCGAAAGGCGGTGCGCGCCTGCAAGGACCAGGGTGTGGACCACCTGATGATCGGCGGCGGGGTCGCGGCCAACTCCCGGCTGCGCGCGCTGGCGGCCGAGCGCTGCGAGCGCGCGGGCATCCGGCTGCGGGTGCCGCGCCCCGGGCTGTGCACGGACAACGGCGCGATGGTGGCGGCGCTGGGCGCGGAGATGGTGGCGCGCAACCGGCCGGCCTCGGACTGGGGGCTGTCGGCGGACTCGTCGCTGCCGGTGACGGAACCGCATGTGCCGGGGCACGAGTACGAGCATGAGCACGGGCACGGCGAGGGGCACGGGCACGGTCATGGCGGGGGACACGGGCATGATCATGACCACCTGCACGAGCTGAGCAAGGAGAACCTGTACTCATGACCGTGGCGCTGATGTGGGAGGCCAAGGCGGCGCCCGGCCGGGGCGCTGAACTGCTGGAGTGGGCGCGGGCCCGCGTCCGGGAGCTGACGCCCGAGCCGCTCCGCCACGAACTCCTGCGCGCCCCCCAGGACCGCGTCCTGGTCATCACCTGGTGGAACGGCCCGTACGACGCGGACGTCCCCGAACTCCCCGCCGCGCCGGCCGACCTGCTCGCCCGGCCCGCTCACCGCTGGCGCTTCGAGTCGCTCGGCGGCACGGGTGACGCGGGGCAGATGCCGTTCTCCGGCGCCGACGCGTCGGGCGAGGGGTAGCGCGCGGGACGGGATGTCGGGCGGGCGGCCGGGCAGGCGGGCAGGCGGCTGGGCGGTCGCTTGCTCCGCCGAACCCCTCGGCCGTCCACGGCGCGCTCCCGTCCCGTCAGGTCGCCCGGGCCGAGGGTCTCCACCGCCCAGGGAGGCCGTCCCTTGCCTGGCTGCATATGCTCATGCAGAGTTCTCCGTGGCTGAATAGTCGGTGGCCGACCACGGCCGCCGCGCCGCTCGGCCGGTTCACGGGACCGGTGAACGCCGTGGGCCACTGCGTGCCTCACCCCGCGGGCCGTGCCGCCGCCGAACCGACCGACGATCACACGAGGGGGATCGCATGAGCGACAGCCCTGCCGCCCGACTCCAGCGGCTTTTCGAGGGCCACCGGCTCACCCCCACCCAGCGCCGTATCGCCCACAGCATGGTCCGGCAGGCCGCCGACGCGCCGTTCCTGTCCAGCGTCGAACTCGCCGAGCTGGCCGGGGTCAGCCAGCCGTCCGTCACCCGCTTCGCGGTCGCGCTCGGCTTCGACGGCTACCCGGCGCTGCGGCGGCACCTGCGGGAGGTCACGCCCGCCGGGCCGGCCGACCCGGACTCCTCGTACAACGAGTACCAGCAGGCCGTACAGGGCGAGATCGAGAACCTGCGCCGCCTCTCCGAGCTGCTCGCCGACCCGGCGCCCGTCGAACGCGCCGGCCGGCTGCTCGCCGCCTCCCGCCCGCTGCCGGTCCTGGGCCTGCGCGCGGCCTCCTCGCAGGCGCGCGGCTTCGCCTACTTCGCCGCGAAGGTCCATCCGGACGTACGGCTGCTGGACGAGGGCGGCACGATGCTCGCCGACCGCATCGACGCCGCCCGGCACGCGGGTGCGAGCGCGCTGCTCTGCTTCGCCCTGCCGCGCCATCCCAAGGAGGTCGTCGACGCGCTCGCGTACGCGCGCTCGGACGGTCTGACGGTGGTGACGGTCGCCGACTCGGCGTTCGCCCCGGTCGCCCGCCACAGCGACCTGCTGATCCCGGCGGCGGTCGGCACGGGCCTCGCCTTCGACACGGTGTGCGCGCCGATGCTGCTGGGGCGGGTGCTGCTGGAGGCCATGTGCGACGGGCTGCCCGACGCGCAGGCGCGGCTGGAGGAGTTCGACGCGCGGGCGAGCGCGCGGGGGCTGTTCGTGGAGTGAGGGGCCCTCGGAACCCCCGCCCGGCAGTGGGCCGCTTCGTCCGGGTCCCGCCCGTCCGGGGACCCGCCCGTCCGGGGACCCGCCCGGCAGTGGGCCGGTCCGTCCGGGGGTCGGTCCGTCCGGGGGTCGGTCCGTCCGGGACCGGCCGTCAGTGGGCCGCTTCGTCCGGGGGCCGGCCCGGTCCGTTGGCCGGTCCGTCCGGGGGCGGCCCCTCAGCGGGTCGGCGGGGCGAACTCCGGCTGGGCGAGCAGGCGCAGCCGGCTTTCCTCAGATGGGGCCGCACGACCTGAGCCCGAGCGCCGGTACCGTCCTTCGGCGGCGTCAGCCCGCGCGGCCGGGGAGCATGGCCAGGGCCTGGGAGCGCTGTGCGACGAGGTCGTCGTAGGTGCCGTCGCGCTCGGCCCAGCGGTGCATGAGGACCCCGTTCACCAGGATCTCGCGGGGGGTGGGGTCCGCTGCGAGCAGCCGCATGACCTCGGTGGCGAAGCCGTCGAGCGGCAGCGCGTGCGGGTTCACCTTCTCCTGGCCCGCTGTGGCGACGGCCGGGGGGACGAGTTCGACGACGCTGACGCCGGTGCCGTCGAGTTGCGCGCGCAGTGCCTCGGAGTAGGCGTGCACCGCGGCTTTCGAGGCGGCGTAGGTGGGCATGGGCGGGAAAGGCAGGAAGGCGATGCCGGAGGTGACGGTGATGAAGGTGCCGGAGCCCCGCCGGATCAGGTGCGGGGTGAAGGCGTCGATGACCCGGATGGTGCCCATCAGGTTGGTGTCGACCGTCGTCCGCGCGGCCTCGAAGTGCGCGGGGTCGCGCAGGTCCTCCAGGAGCATGACGCCCGGCATCGTCACCACGGTGTCCAGTTCGGGGTACCGGGCGAGCACGGCGTCACGGGCAGCCGCGACGGAGGCGCTGTCGGTGACGTCGACGCTGAAGGTGCCGAAGCCCTCTTCGGCGAGTTCCGCGAGTGCCTCCGGGCTGCGTCCGCCCACGGCCACGACGCTGCCCGCTGCGACGAACCTGCGGGCCAGCTCCCGTCCGATACCCGAGGTCCCGCCGACGACGAGAACGGTGCGGTTGGAGAGATCCACGAGATCTTCCCTTCGGTCCAGGGCGCCGACGGCGTTCAGGCCCGCGGCGCCTCGATTGATGTTCTCTGCCCTTCGCGGACAGCGCTACCGCAGTCTTGGCGGCATCCGCCGGGTGGGACAGTGCCCCCGTCTTCCCTGGTCCTGCCAGGGCCCCCGCTGGGTCACGCCCACCGCATTACGGTGTTGGTATGAAGGATGCGGAATCCGGCCACCGGCTCGGCAGCTATCTGCGCGCCCGGCGTGAGCTGATCTCGCCGGCGCGGGCAGGAATCCCGCCGGGCGGCAACCGCCGCGTGCCCGGTCTGCGCCGCGAGGAAGTCGCCCTGCTCGCCGGAATCAGCCCCGACTACTACCTGCGGCTGGAACGCGGCCGCGACAGGAACCCCTCACCCCAGGTCCTCGAATCACTCGCGCGCGTCCTGTGCCTCGACGACGTCGAGCGCGCGTATCTGCTCGGCCTCACGGCAGCACGCCCCGGGGCACCGCGCCGCAAGCGACCCGAGCAGGTCCCGGCACGGGTGCACCAGCTCCTCGCCCATCTTCGGATTCCGGCGTTCGTCGAAGGGCGTGCGTTCGATGTCCTGGCCTCCAACCCCATGGCCGTCGCGCTCTCCCCGCGCCTGCGGCCCGGCCAGAACCGGCTCCGCTCCCTCTTCCTCGATCCCGAGGAACAAGCCTTCCACCAGGACTGGGCCAAAGCCGCCGCCGGCTTCGTCGCCGCGCTTCGCACCACCATCGGGGACGACACCGACAACCCCCGGTTCGTCGAACTCGTCGGAGAACTCGCCCTGTCCAGCCAGCGGTTCCGCACGCTGTGGGCCCGGCACGATGTCCGCAGTCTCGATGGAGGCACCACCACCGTCCACCACCCCGTCGTCGGTGAACTGCGGCTCCACCGCGACAAACTCCCCATCGACGACGTCATCCTCGTCGTCTACTACCCCGACCAGGACAGCGACAGCGACGAGAAGCTGCAACTCCTCGCCGCACTCGTACCGACCGAACCCACCGACACCGCACACGGCAGGCCGGCGGACACCCCGCGCCCGACGACACCTTGACGGACACCGGCCGCCCGGCGGCCGGGTCTGCGGAGACCGCCGGCGCCGGCACCGCGGCCCGAGCCTCGCGCGCAGGGGCCGATCCGGGCCGGAGTCCCAGGTGACGGTTCCGGCCCGTCGAGTGCGACGACGTCAAGGCAGGTTCTGTGAGCGGTTGCTGACTCCGGCGCCACGTTGGGGCGGTGGGATGCGCTCTCCCTTCCCTGCCGCGGCCCGCGGACCGGCGCCCCCGCTCACCCCCGCGGGCTGATACCCGCCATGGTCAGGCCCAGCAGCCGGTCCGCCTCGGCCGCCGGGGCCCGGTGGTGCTCGGTGGCCAGGGCGATGCCGGTGACCAGGGTGACCAGGTCCGTCGCCGTCACCTCCGGCGCCACGGTGCCCGCGCGGGCGGCGCGGTCCACCAGGGGGGCCAGCGCCTCGGTGAGGTTCTTGGCGCAGCCGCCCGCGTACTCCGGGTCGGCCGCCCCACCCGAGGCCATGGCTTCGGCCATTCCGCGCGCGGAGGCGGCGTAAGCGGACAGCGCGCCCAGCCACTCCAGCAGCGCCGCACGGGGGTCGGCCGCGCCGGTCGCCAGTTCGTGGGCGCGGGTGCGCAGCGACTCGATCCGCTCCTGGAAGACCGCTTCGAGCAGGGCCCGCCGCGTCGGGAAGTGGCGGCGCACCGTGGCGGAGCCGACCCCTGCCGTGCGCGCGATCTGTTCCAGGGAGGCGTCCGCGCCGTGCGCGGCGACCTCGTCCTCGGCCACGGCGAGGATGCGGGCGTAATTGCGCCGCGCGTCCGCGCGCTGGACGGCGGTCATGGCGTCATCTCCCGGTTGCTAAGTGGCGGGGTCCTCCGTATCGTACCGAAAAGTTAAGCGGCGGGCCCCGCCGTTTAATCGGTTCGGTCTGCCTTGGGAGCATCATGTCCGTACATTCCACAGATTCCGCGCCCGTTCTGGTCAGTGGCGCCACCGGCAGACAGGGTGGTGCGACGGCTCGCGCCCTGCTCGCGGCGGGGGTTCCCGTGCGGGCCCTGGTCCGTGACCCGGAGAGCGAGCGGGCCAGGGCGGTCGCGGCGCTCGGTGCCGAGCTGGTCACCGGAGACCTCTACGAACCGGACACCGTCCGGCGGGCGGCCGAGGGGGCGCGGGCCGTCTTCTCGGTGCAGATGCCGGACATGACCGATCTGGCGGGCGACTCCGAGTGGGTCCAGGGGCGCAACCTGATCGACGCGGCACGGCAGGCGGGGGTGGCGCAGTTCGTGCACGCCTCCGTCTCCGGCGCCGACCAGCACCGCTCCGTGCCCGGCTGGGCGGAGGGCAAGTGGGCGTCGATGGAGCACTACATGGAGACCAAGAGCGCGCTCCAGGAACGGGTGCGCGAGGCCGGCTTCCGGAACTGGACGCTTCTCAAGCCGAGTTTCTTCATGGAGAACTTCCTGCCGCCGTCCCTCCTGCTCCCGAAGGGCATCGAGGGCGGCCTGGTGACGGTGCTCCGGCCCGGCACCGAACTGTCCCTCGTCGCGGTCGCCGACATCGGCGCCGCCGCCGCTGCCGCCTTCGCCGAGCCGGAGCGGTTCCACGGCGTCGAGCTGGAACTGGCGAGCGAGCAGCTGACGATGACCGAGGTCGTCGAGGTCCTCTCCCGCGCCCTGGGCGTCGAGCTGACCGCCCCGGACATGACCCCGGAGGAGGCGGGCGTCGTCGGCATTCCGCAACTGCTCACCGGGCACGAGTGGCTGAACCAGGTGGGCCAGCCGGCCCGCCCGGAGTACGCGCGTGCCCTCGGGATTCCGCTCACCGGTTTCGCGGAGTGGGCCGGAGAACACCTGCGGCCCGGAGCCTGACGCCTCCCCGCCCCGGAACGGCCCGGCCGGACTCAGGAAACGCTCAGAGAGCGTTGTTAGTCTGCGCGCCGACACGCAGGCGTGGAACGGCTTGAGGAGGCAGGTAGTGGGGCGCGGCGGACAGTCTCTGGCACGGGTGGCGGTGATCGTACGGGCGGGAGCGGCGCCCTTGTGGTGGCTGGGGCTGGTGGCGGCCGGGATCGGGTTTCTGATCCCCGGTCTGACCGGTCGCCGGATCGGCGGCTATGCCGGGGCCGCGCTGTTCATCCTGTGTGGCGTGGCGGTCGTTCTCGTACGCCGTCGTCGCTACACCGCGTGGGCGGACGGCGCCTCGCGGGCCGCGAAGTACGACTATCTCCAGGACCGTGCGGTGACGCTGCGGAACTGGCGGCGGGCGCACCGGTGGTGGCTGCTCGCCGGCTTCCTGGCGGCGGTGGGGGCGTCCTTCGCGCTGCCCGTCGCCGGGGGCCTCGCCCTGGCGGGCGCCGGGGCCGGACTGTGGCTGAAGGCCGGCTGGCTCGGGGCGCGGGAGCGGCGGGACGAGGTGCTGCTGTGGGTACGTACCGACTGGGCCGGGACCGGGCGGCCCGTAGGCAAGCAGGTGAAGGGCTACCGGACGACGGGGCTCGCGGCCGGCGACGCGGCGGTCGGCGGCGCGCGGCGCCGCGGGCGCTGAACCGGGCCGGCCAGTACCAGCATCAGGGCCCATGGCCCGGACCCCGTGCCAGGACCCGTGCCCGTGCCCATGCCCGTACCCGTGCCCTACCCATGCCCGTACCCGTGCCCTGCCCATGCCCGTACCCGTGCCCTGCCCGTGCCCGTGCCCGTAGCCGTGCCCGGTGTGGACCGGCGCCGGCTCGTTGCCGAGGCGGCGCCGGTTTCCCCTTCGGACCGGCGGTCCGGTGCTGGGCCGGTGTCGGTCCGGTCCGGGTGCGGGTCCGTCGGGTGTCAGACCTCCAGCGTGGCCTCTATCTTCATCAGCTGGTGGCGTGCCATCGCCAGGTTCGCCCGGGACCTGTCGAGCGCCAGGTAGAGGAACAGCCCGCTGTTCGCACGTCCCTTGAGCAGCCGGATCAGGTGGTACTGGGCGCCGAGGGTGATGAGGATGTCGTCGATCTCGTCCTTCATGCCGAGCAGTTCCATGGTGCGGACCTTCGCCCGGACCACGTCGGTGTTGCCGGCGGCGGCGACGGTCAGGTCCAGGTCCTTGCTGCCGCCGACCGTGCCCAGGGCCATGCCGCTGGAGTAGTCGACGAGGGCCGCCCCCAGGGCGCCTTCTATGACGGTGGTGGCTTCCTTGAGAGCGGCTTCGGTGGTGGCCATGAATATCGTGCTTCCCTTCCGTCCGGTGGCGGCGGCCCGGAGGGTTCCGGGCTGCCGGATGTGGCGTGGGGCCGGTGCGGCATGCGCGCCGCACGTGGGGACCGCGGGGAGGGATCCGTCGCCGGCCGGGCGGTCTCCAGCCGTTCGAGGGCGCCGTCGACCAGTTCCCCGATGCGCGCGCTGGATCTGCGGGCCTCCAGATGCAGCCGGCCCACGTTGGTCTTCGGGTCCGCCAGCAGCGTCAGGACGGCGGAGGTGCCCGCCGCGTACGTGGCGACGTAGCCCAGCTCGCCCCGGATCAGCAGCTCCCTGAATCCGCCCTGGCCCGTGGCGTCCGCCAGCCGCAGGGCGACGCCCAGCGCGGCGGCGGTGAGGGCGGCCACACCCTCGGCCTCCACCTCGGCGGTGTCCTGGGCCAGCACCAGGCCGTCGGTACTGGCCGCGAGCGCGCCGCTGAGCTGGGGGAGGCGGGCCCGCAGGCGCCTCAGCTCACCGAGTACGTCGGCCTCTGCCGTCATCAGCTGTCTCCTCTCGGCGCGCGCCCGCAACGCGCGCCTCATGACCATGACAGCGCGGCACGGTCCGGGTGGCGGTGGATGGAGCGGGGGGTCACAGGCTTGCCTCCAGGGCGTCGCGGAGCCGGCGTAACAGTGCGATGTCCGGATCGCCGGAGACATCCGTGACCCACGCGGGGAGCGTCGGGAGCGTGGCCGCCGCCGGTTCTTCGGGCGTCTCGACCAGACCGGCGGCGGCCAGCCGCCGGATGTCGAGAAGGGTGTGGAACGCGGGCCGGCCCAGGGCCCAGGCGATGGCCACCGGCGTACGCACGCCGTCGGCCAGCGCGAGCAGCGCGTGCTGTCGGTGGGTGACGGCCTGTCCGGGGGCGGGTCTTCTGGCGACGACCGGCGCCGTGTCGACGGCCGCGTACGGCCATACCCGGTCGAGGAGTTCACGCCGGCGGAGCGTCTCGCGCTCGACGGCCGACGCGGATACGGGGCGTACGGGACCGATCCAGTGCGCCACCCCGTAGCGGAAACGGGTGGGGCCGCTGCCGGGGGAGAGGGCGAAGAAGGCGGCGTCGAAGAGTGCGCCCAGATGGCAGATCTCCAGCTCGCCGTCGTGCAACCGGCCGCTGTCGACGAGGAATCTGCCCACTTCGCGGCGGGCGCCGGCCCGGTCGACGGCCTCTTCCCAGCCCTCGCGGGGTAATCGGCCGCCTCTGGTGAGCAGGACGTCGATGCCGGGGGCGGCGGGGCTCTCGGCGTGCACCACGCGGCCGTCGGTGAGGTAGAGCGTGCCGTGGTCGCGCAGCAGGGCTCCGGTGGCGCGCTCCCCGGCGAGCCGCACGAGCATCGGGGAGACAGCCGGTGGTATGGCGGGTTGCGCGGTGGCCCCGGCGGTCATTCCAGCACCAGCCGTTCGGCGAGCTGCCCCAGGCGTATGCGGGCGAGGGCGAGGTTGCCGGTGCCGCGGTCGAGCCAGAGGTGGAGGAAGACGCTGCTGTCGAACGCCGTCTCCACGAAGCTCAATATGTGATAGCCGGTGCGGGTGGTGACGATGAGGTCCTCGACGTGCGGGCCCTTGTCGCCGTCACCGTCACCGTCGGTGCTGGTGCTGGTGCTGGTGCTGGTGCTGGTGCTGGTGCTGGCGCTCGTGCCGGTGCCGGTGCCGGTGCCGGTGCCGGTGGCGGGGCGCTTGGCGTGGCCGCCGGGGTCGGAGGCCGAGGCCGGGGCCGGGGTCGGGGGTCTGGCCGTGGGCGCGAAGGCCGAGTACTCGGCGGCGGCCCTGGCCAGTTCGGCCGTCTCGGCGGCGGTCGCCTCGTGGTCGCCGTTAGGTGACTGCCCCGCCGTGCCGAGCGCCAGTCCGCTCGTCCAGTCGACAATGGCCGCCCCGAGGGCTCCTGGCAGGGTCATCGCCTCCTCCAGGCAAGCGTCGATTCCGGGCATGCGAATCCCCCTCCCAGCCGGGCGCGCGGACGCACTGTCGTACGGCGGTGATCGAGAGATTACGCAACGTTGGTGTCGAGGGGTGGTCGTTCTGGCATTTTCCAGCGGAACATGCGCGGCAGGGGCCGAGAGCTTTCGGTTCAGCTTTCCAGGAGAGCGTCCGTATGGGCCCCGCCCGATTCGGCCACAATTTCCTCGACGCTCTGCGCGGTCCGTACGGTCGCGAAGCGCACCGGGCCGCGGGCGGGCGCGGTGAAGCCGTGGACACCGGGTCTGGCCAGGCTGTTGTAGGCGTAGTGGGTGGCGAAGTAGTACGCGCCGGTGTCGAGGGCCGCGACGAGATCCCCCTGTTCCAGCAGCGGCAGCGGTCGGTTCTCGGCCAGCAGGTCACCCGCGAAACAGGCCGGGCCCGCGACGTCCTGCGCCACGAAAGGGCCGGTTTTCGGTTCTCCGGCCGGGTCGTACGCGGCGATGCGCAGCGGCCAGGAGGCCGGGTCGTAGACGGTACGGGTGGCGACCTGCGCGCCCGCGTGGGTCACCGCGATGGGGCGGGAGCCCGAGGTCTTCGCGTACTCGACGCGGGCGAGGACCGTGCCGTGCTTGGCGAGCAGAGAACGGCCGAATTCGGTGACCAGGCCGTAGCGCCCGTCCAGCAGCCCGGGGACGGCCTCGCTCAGCAGCCGCGCGTAGTCGGCGTACGTCGGAGTCTCCTCGTCCGAGCCGAAGTTGACGGGGAGTCCGCCGCCGAGATCGACGGTGTCGACCTGTCGCCGCCCGGCCGCCGCGTTGATCTCCTCGGCCAGCTCGTACACCGCCCGTACGCCGCGTGCCATGAGTTCGAGGGGGACACCCTGCGAGCCGGAGTGGGTGTGCAGCCGGGTCAGCCAGGGCCGGTCGAGGAAGGCACGCACCACCCAGGCGCGGGCGCCCTCGTCGCGCAGCGCGACCCCGAACTTGGAGGTGGCGGTCGCGGTGGACAGGGCGCCGATGGAGCCGCCGCCGAGCTGCGGGTTGACCCGCAGGCCGCGCGGCGAGGCGGTGGGCGCCGAGGCGGTCAGCGCGTCGAGGCGCGCCAGCTCCTGCGGGTTGTCCGCGTTGACGGCGATACCGAGCGCGAGCGCCTCGCGCAGCTCGGCGAAGGTCTTGGCGGGCGAATCGAGGACGGTGCGGTCCGCCCGTACCCCCGCAGCCCGCGCGAGGGCCAGCTCCCCGGGGCTGGCGACCTCGGCGCCGATGCCCTCCGCGTCCAGCAGGCGCAGTACGGGCACCAGCGGCGCCGCCTTGACGGCGAAGGCGTGCAGAACGGGGGTTCCGGGCGCGGTGACCCCGTCGAACGCGGCCCGGAGCGCGGCGGCCGAGGCGCGGATACCCGCCACGTCCAGCAGGGCGACGATCGGCTCGGCGTCGGAGATCAGCCCCTGCTCCACGGCGGCCCGCACGGCGCGGTCGCGGCGGGCGACCGCGCCGGACCCGGCCCCCGCCTCCGTGCTCCCGGCCCCCACCGCCCCCGTCGCGCCGCCCGGGTTCGCCGCGCCGTGCCGTATGTCGCGATCCACGTTCTCGCCGTTGCCCTGAACCGAAGCCATGTCCCCAGCCAATCATCTCGGGGACGGCCGCGCAGGCCCGGTACGGTCATGGACCTGTTGACTACAAGTATTCATCCGTTCAGGATGTGAATAGATTGGCTGGCGCATTCGTCAGCGGCTCCACGCCGGAGGAGGCATCGCCCATGTCAGGACCCCGCCCCGTACGGGCACCGCGCGGTACGGAACTCAGCGCCCTGGGATGGCAGCAGGAAGCCGCCCTGCGCATGCTCCAGAACAACCTGGACCCCGAGGTCGCCGAACACCCCGACCAGCTCGTCGTCTACGGCGGCACCGGCAGGGCCGCCCGCGACTGGCGCTCCTTCGACGCCATGGTCCGCACGCTGCGCACGCTCAAGCAGGACGAGACGATGCTCGTCCAGTCCGGCCGTCCCGTGGGCGTCATGCAGACCCACGAGTGGGCGCCGCGGGTGCTGCTCGCCAACTCCAACCTGGTCGGCGACTGGGCGAACTGGGAGGAGTTCCGGCGGCTGGAATCCCTCGGGCTGACCATGTACGGGCAGATGACGGCCGGTTCCTGGATCTACATCGGCACCCAGGGCATCCTCCAGGGCACCTACGAGACGTTCGCCGCCGTCGCGGCGAAGCGGTTCGGCGGGACGCTCGCCGGAACGATCACCCTCACCGCGGGCCTGGGCGGCATGGGCGGCGCCCAGCCGCTGGCCGTGACCATGAACGACGGCGTGGCGATCTGCGTCGACTGCGACCCGCGCGCCATCGACCGCCGTATCGAGCACCGCTATCTCGATGTGCGGGCGGACAGCCCGGCCCACGCCCTCCAGCTCGCGACCGAGGCCAGGGACGCGCGCCGGCCGCTCTCCATCGGGCTGCTGGGCAACGCGGCGGAGCTGCTGCCGCGCCTGCTCGCGGAGGGCGCTCCCATCGACATCGTCACGGACCAGACCTCCGCCCACGATCCGCTGGCGTACCTGCCGCTCGGCGTCGACTTCGACGACATGGCCTCGTACGCCGCCGAGAAGCCCGCCGACTTCACGCGGCGCGCCCGTGAGTCCATGGCCCGGCACGTGGAGGCGATGGTCGGCTTCATGGACGCGGGCGCGGAGGTCTTCGACTACGGCAACTCGATCCGGGGCGAGGCCCAACTGGCTGGATACGAGCGGGCCTTCGCCTTCCCCGGCTTTGTGCCCGCCTATATCCGCCCGCTGTTCTGCGAGGGCCGGGGCCCGTTCCGCTGGGCGGCCCTGTCGGGCGAGGCGTCCGACATCCACAAGACCGACAAGGCGATCCTCGACCTCTTCCCCGAGGGCGACTCCGCGCAGAACGAGTCCCTCCATCGCTGGATCAGGATGGCCGGCGAACGCGTCCACTTCCAGGGCCTGCCCGCGCGGATCTGCTGGCTCGGCTACGGCGAGCGGGACCGGGCGGGCGAGCGCTTCAACGACATGGTCGCCTCCGGCGAACTCGCCGCCCCGCTGGTCATCGGCCGCGACCACCTCGACTGCGGCTCGGTCGCCTCCCCGTACCGCGAGACCGAGGCCATGCTCGACGGCTCCGACGCCATCGCGGACTGGCCCCTCCTCAACGCCATGGTGAACGTCGCCTCCGGCGCCTCCTGGGTCTCCATCCACCACGGCGGCGGCGTCGGGATGGGCCGCTCGATCCACGCGGGCCAGGTCTCGGTCGCGGACGGCACGAAGCTCGCCGGGGAGAAGATCCGCCGCGTCCTCACCAACGACCCCGGCATGGGGGTCATCCGCCATGTCGACGCGGGCTACGACCTCGCCGAGTCGGTGGCGGACGAGCGCGACGTCCGCATCCCGATGCGGGAGGACACGGACACGGACACGGACGCGGACACCGCTGGTGCGGGTGTAGGCAACAGTGCTGGTGCTGGTGCTGGTGCTGGTGCTGGTGCCGGTGCCGTCCCGGCCGAGGGCGGTACGGCGTGACCTCTCGCGAGCCGCACGACGCGCCGCCCGCGCCGGTCGGCCCGGGCGGCGCGGGCGGTCCGGGCGGCGCGGGCGGTCCGGATGGCGCGGGCGGTCCGGATGGCGTGGGCGGTCCGGTCGGCGTGGGCGGTTCGGATGGCGTGGCCCGCGCCCGGGCCGACCAGCCCGCCGGGTCCGGCTCCGCGCCGTCCGGCTCGGCTCGGCCCGCCTCCTTCCTGGAGATGTGGCGGGAGCTGAAACCCCTCGGACGGGCCGCCGAAAGCGGCGGCTACCGCCGCTACGCCTGGACGGCCGCCGACACCGACTGCCGCGCCTGGTTCCGGGCCCAGGCCGAGTCGCGCGGGCTGACCTACGAGACCGACCGCAACGGCAACCAATGGGCCTGGCTCGGTGACCCGCTCGCCGGGGACGCCGTCGTGACCGGCTCGCACCTGGACTCCGTACCCGACGGCGGCGCCTTCGACGGACCGCTCGGCGTCGTCTCCTCCTTCGCCGCGCTGGACGAACTGCGCGGCCGGGGAGCGCGGTTCCGCAAGCCGCTCGCCCTCACCAACTTCGGCGACGAGGAGGGCGCCCGCTTCGGGCTCGCCTGCGTCGGCTCCCGGCTCTCGGCGGGACAGCTCACCCCGGACCGGGCCCACGCGCTGTGCGACGGCGACGGCGTCACGCTGCCGGAGGCCATGGAGGCCGCCGGGCACGACCCGGCCGCCATCGGCCCCGACCCCGAACGGCTCGCGCGCATCGGCGCGTTCGTCGAACTCCACGTCGAGCAGGGCCGCGCCCTCGACCTGTCCGGCGACCCCGTCGGCGTCGCCTCCGCGATCTGGCCGCACGGCCGCTGGCGGTTCGACTTCCGCGGCGAGGCCAACCACGCGGGCACCACTCGGCTCAGCGACCGCCGCGACCCGATGCTCAGCTACGCCGAGACCGTCCTCGCCGCCCGCCGCGAGGCCGAACTCGCCGGGGCGCTCGCCACCTTCGGCAAGGTCTCCGTCGAGCCCAACGGCGTCAACGCCATCCCCTCCCTCGTCCGTGGCTGGCTGGATTCCCGTGCCGCCGACCAGCCCGCCCTGGACGCCGTCGTCGCCGCCGTCGAGAGCGCCGCACGGGAGAGCGCCGAACGGGCCGGGATCGACCTGCGCGTCGTACGGGAGTCCTTCAGCCCCGTCGTCGAGTTCCAGCACGCCCTGCGGGACGAACTCGGCGAGATCCTCGGACGGCCGCCCGTCCTCGGGACCGGCGCGGGCCACGACGCGGGGATTCTGTCCGGCTCGGTGCCGACCGCCATGCTGTTCGTACGTAACCCGACCGGCGTCTCGCACTCCCCGGCCGAGTCCGCCACCGAGGACGACTGCGTGGCCGGGGTGCTGGCGCTCGCCGACGTACTGGAAGGACTCGCGTGCACATGACGGTCCCGCCACCGCCCGCCGAGCCCCGCGCCACCCGCTCCTACTGGCTGGAACACGCCTGGCTCACCGCCGGGGCGGCGGAGGACAGCACGGCCGCCACCGGGCCGGCCACCGCCCGGCCCGGTGCCGAGCCGACCGGTGCCGAGCTGACCGGTGCGGGGCGGACCGGCGCGCCGACCCGTTCCGACGGCGCCCCGCCGGCCGCCCCCCGCGTCGAGTCCGGGGTGGTCGTCACCGTCGCAGACGGCCGTATCAGCGACGTCCGGACCGGGGTCCCGACCGCGCCGTCCGGGGCCACTGCGCTGCGCGGGCTCACTCTCCCCGGCCTGGCCAACGCCCACTCGCACGCCTTCCACCGCGCCCTGCGCTCCTCCGTCCAGGTCGGCTCCGGCACCTTCTGGACCTGGCGCGAAGTCATGTACGGCGTCGCGGACCGGCTCACGCCGGACTCGTACCACGCACTCGCCCGCGCCGTGTACGCCGAGATGGCGCTGGCCGGCATCACCGCAGTCGGTGAGTTCCACTACGTGCACCACGCCCCCGGCGGGCGGCCCTATGCCGACCCGAACGCGATGGGGGAGGCCCTGATCGAGGCCGCCGCCGGGGCGGGTATCCGGATCACCCTTCTCGACACGGCCTATCTCTCCTCGGGCTTCGGCGCCCCGCCCGACCGCCACCAGCTCCGCTTCTCCGACGGCACGGCGGACGCCTGGGCCGCTCGCTGTTCAGTTCTCAAGGATCGCGACCACGCCAGGATCGGCGCGGCCATCCACTCCGTACGGGCGGTCCCCGCAGGCCAGTTGGGGACGGTCGCGCGGTGGGCGGAGGAGCGGCGGGCCCCGCTCCACGTGCATCTTTCCGAGCAGACCGCCGAGAACGACGCCTGCCAGGACGCCTACGGCCGGACGCCGGCCCGGCTCCTCGCCGACCACGGAGTCCTCGGCCCCGGCACGACCGGTGTCCACAACACGCATCTCACCGACGACGACATCGGCCTCCTCGGCTCCACCCGCACCGGCACCTGCATGTGTCCCACCACCGAGCGCGACCTCGCCGACGGCATCGGACCGGCCGCCCGCCTCCAGCGCGCGGGCTCCCCGCTGTCGCTCGGCAGCGACAGCCACGCCGTCATCGACATCCTCGAAGAGGCGCGCGCGATGGAGCTGGACGAACGCCTGCGCACCAGGACCCGGGGCCACTGGACCGCCGCCGCGCTGCTGCGTGCCGCCACCGCCGACGGGCACGCCGCTCTCGGCTGGCACGAGGCGGGCCGGATCGAGCCGGGCGCGCTCGCGGATCTCACCACGATCGCCCTGGACTCGGTCAGAACAGCCGGCCCGGAACCCCGGCTCGGCGCGGAGACCGCCGTATTCGCCGCCTCCGCGGCTGATGTACGCCATACGGTCGTGGGCGGCCGACACCTCGTACGGGACGGGGTCCACAGCCTGGTCCCCGATGTCCCCGCCGCGCTCGCCGAGTCCGTCGCCGCGCTGCGCGACTGAGCCCCGCGGAGCCCCTGCCCGAGCCGGAGCCCCCGTCCGGGCCGGAGACGCCGCCCGGGCCGGGGACGCCGTCCGAGCCACAACGGCCGTCCCGGCCGCCTCCCCGGCTGCCGCCCGAGCCGCCGCCCCAGCCGCCGCCCCTGAACAGGAGCACCCCCGCGATGACGACCACAGCCCTCACCAACATCGCCAGCCTGGTCACCAACGACCCCTCCCTCGGTGACGGAACCCCCATCGGTCTGATCCAGGACGCGGCCGTCGTCATCGACGGCGACCGCATCGCCTGGGTCGGTGAATCAAGCAAAGCACCCGCCACTGACAACGCCCTCGACGCGGCCGGCCGAGCCGTCGTCCCCGGCTTCGTCGACTCCCACTCCCACCTGGTCTTCGCGGGCGACCGCACCCAGGAGTTCAACGCCCGGATGTCCGGCCGCGCCTACTCCGCCGGCGGCATCCGCACCACCGTCGCCGCGACCCGCGCCGCGACCGACGCCGAGCTGAGCGCCAACGTCGCCCGCTACCTCGCGGAGGCGCTGCGCCAGGGCACCACCACCCAGGAGACCAAGTCGGGGTACGGCCTGACCGTCCACGACGAGGCCCGCGCCCTGCGCATCGCCAGCGAACAGACCGACGAGGTCACCTACCTCGGCGCCCACATCGTCCCGCCCGACCCCGCGTACGCCGCCGATCCCGCCGCCTACGTCGCCCTCGTCACCGGCGAGATGCTCGACGCCTGCGCGCCGCACGCCCGCTGGATCGACGTCTTCTGCGAACAGGGCGCCTTCGACGGCGACCAGGCCCGCGCGATCCTCACCGCTGGCCGCGCCAAGGGCCTGCACCCCCGCGTCCACGCCAACCAGCTGTCGTACGGCCCCGGCGTACAGCTTGCCGTCGAACTCGACGCCGCCTCCGCCGATCACTGCACCCACCTCACCGACGCCGACATCGACGCGCTCGCCCACAGCGACACGGTCGCCACGCTGCTCCCCGGCGCCGAGTTCTCCACCCGGGCCGCCTGGCCCGACGCCCGCAGGCTGCTCGACGCGGGCGCCACCGTCGCGCTCTCCACCGACTGCAACCCGGGGTCGTCGTTCACCTCCTCCATGCCCTTCTGCATCGCCCTGGCCGTACGCGACATGGGTATGACCCCGGACGAGGCGATCTGGTCCGCCACCGCGGGCGGCGCGGCGGCCCTGCGCCGCCGGGACATCGGCCGGCTGACACCCGGAGCCCGCGCCGACCTCGCCCTCCTCGACGCCCCGAGCCATGTCCATCTCGCCTACCGGCCGGGCGTGCCGCTCGTCTCGGCGGTCTGGCGGGGCGGCAGGCGCGTCAGCGGCGACGGACGGGCATCGGGAGCGTGACGGCCACGGGCGAGCGCCGGGCCCAGGGCGAGTGACTGACGGCGTCCCCGAGGGCGCCCGCCCGGCGCCCGCCCGAGGGCGCCCGCCCGGCGGCACTCAGCGGCACCCAGCGGCACCCGGCGGCGGAGAACAGACCGCCGCCGACCGCCGCCGACCGCCGCTCCACCCCGTAGACGACTTCCCGCCCCGCGCTTCACGCCCCCGTGCCAGCACGCCCCGCGCTTCACGCCTAGCGCCTCACGCCCCGCGTGCCGGCATGCCCCCGCGCCTCACGCCTTAAGGACGGCGACCTCACTGATCCTCGGCCGCAGGCCGCGTACCACCCGCGTCTTCTCGTACGGCTTCAGCCGCCGCTGCATCGTCTCGAAGTGCTCGTCCCCGCGCGCCGACGAGACGTGCTCGTAGTCCACCAGGAACTGCGACCAGCTCTCGCACGCGGCCTCCAGATGGCCCAATTCCAGCTGGCGCTGCGCCAGCACGGCGAGGAAGTGCACGCGACCCTGGCGCTCGTTCTTCCGCTGCGCCTTCAGAGACTGCTGGAGGGCGGATATGGAGCCCGGCAGGTCCTTGAACTCGTACAGCACATGCGAGACATGGAAGAGATACCCCGTCCTGTCGTAGAAGCCCACGGACTCGCGCCGGCCGTCCGCCCTGTTCAGCGCCGCCTCCGTCTGCCGTAGCCGGGCCAGGGCCTGTCGTTTGTCCCCGACCATCGCGGCGGCGTGGGCCTGCTGTCCCGAGAGGAACGCCTGAAGGCGCGGCTCCGCCTTCGGCGACGCCTCGGCGGCCGAGTCGGCGAGTTCCAGCGCCCGCTTGCCGTAACCGAGGTTCGACGCCTGGAGGGACATGCCGCGCAGCGTCCGGCAGTACGTGACATGGTCCTCGGCGGCGCCCGCCAGCTCCAGCGCCCGGAGGTAGTACCGCTGACCGAGGCCGTGCGCCCGCTCGTACATCGCCATCCACCCGGTCAGATAGACCAGATCGGACGCGGCGGCCAGCATGTCCTTGCGTACGGGCTCGGCCGCCTCCGCCTGTAGCCACGGCATGACCGTGTTCACGAGGAAAGCGGCGGCCATCGGGCGCGCGTGTCCGCCGCCCAGCTCATCCAGAATGTCGGCTATTCGGTCCGTCATCGTGCGTACGGCCTGTACTTGCGGGGCGCCGATCCGCACCGTCCGCTTCCCCGGAGCGGCGTTCGGCGGGGTGGCGGCGTGCGCCAGGTCGGGGAAGAGAGGGACGACAGCGGCGGCGGAGAACAGGCCCGCCGCGATCAGACTCCGGCGCGAGGGGTCCATGTCCGCCCTCCCCATGTCGACCAGCTCTTCCAGGGTGTTGGCGCGTGAACTCCCGGGTGTGGCGGGTGAGTCGGAGTCGAGTGCCGTGGCGTACGGGTCCGACCCGCCGGAGAGGCGGCGGGAAGCGGCGGGCAGCCCGGCCTCCGCGTGGGTGACGGGGCGTCGCAGCTTCCGCGCGAACGCCTCCACGATCAATGGCCTGACCTGCTCTTTCGGGACGGTGCCCGCCACCCAGTGCGAGACCGCCGACTGGTCGTAGTGGAGTTCGAGACCTGCCTCGGCGCCCATGCGATTGATGATCTGCGCGAACTGCGAACGGGACCACTTCGACTGCGCCAGCAGGGCGCTCAGGCCGTTATTGGGCGTGCGTGAATTACTCGCCATGGTTCCAACTCCCCCATGCGTTCATGGCTTTCATCATCAGACCTTCCCCCACGGTACTCGCGGAGGGTGAAAACGCGGTTCTCTCGTCATAGAGGCACGACGTAGAGAAACACCGGCAAAGCAGCAGAGAACGCGAATACGGGGGTCAAGGTGACCACAGTGACAGACGACAGAACAGGTGGCACAGGCGAAAACGCGCACACCACGCAATCCACGCCGGCCATCCACCCGACCAACACCCCACCACCGGCCTTTCCGTCGGGTTCCCCGGTATCCCGGGTTACCCCGGTTCCTCCGGTGTCCCCAGTACCCCCGGTTTCCCCGGTACCCCCGGTTCGTTTTCTTCCGGACCGCGATGTCATCAGCCTTGACGCCGACCGGGCGCTGGCACCGCACCGGATGATGCCGCCGCCCGCCGAGATCGCCGATCTGACCGTCCGGCTGATCAGCCACGGCGCACGGCTCGTCGCCGCCGTGGAGACGATCCCCGAGTCGGACCACTCCGTACGGGCGAAGGGCGCGCTCAAGGACTGGTACGACCTGACCGACGGCGGCCCCGGCGAAGGAGCCATGGCCAACTGGGTCCACATGCGCGCCATGGCACGCATGTGCCGCACCTTCATGGACTACCTGCGGGACCACGAGCGGGAAGGCGACGGGCGACGCCGGCCGGGGAATCGAGGTACATGAGTCCGGAAGGGAGACAACAGGCATGGTTCGTCGTCGCGGTCTGCACCCTGGGACTGACGATCGCCCTGGCCGTCGGGCTGCGGCTGTGACCGGCTGAGCGGGCCGTGGGACATCGGTCTTCCTCCCCCGCGGCCTCTTTGCTCGTCCCACCAGGGCCGACAGAACCACCGGAAGCATCGGAACCACCAGGGCCGACAGAACCACCGGAAGCATCGGAACCACCAGGGCCGACAGAACCACCGGAAGCATCGGAACCACCAGGACCACCAGGACCACCAGGACCGACAGAACCACCGGAACCTCCAGGCTTGCTGGCCCTGTCTGCCCCGTCCGCACCACCTGCCCCGCCCGTTACGCGGCATCTCCTGATCCGCCGCCGAGCGGGCGCCCGGGCACTGTCCCGCGATGATTTCGACCGGTACCGTCCTGTCGAGCGGGGCGGGGACCGGGGGGTCGATTTGAGCGATGTACGCAGTGCCGCGGGCCCGCGGATCCGGGTGGTGGCGCCAGGGGAGCTGACCGAGGCGGAGGCCGGGGCGTGGCGCGCACTGCGGGCCAGGTCAGGAGCACCGGCCAATCCCTTCATGGAACCGGAGTTCGCAGCGGCGGTCGGTGAGGTCCGCCGGGGGGCCAGGGTCGCCGTCCTGCGGGACGCCGGGAGCGGCGAGCCGGTCGGCTTCTTCCCTCACGAGAAGGGGCCGTTGGGGCTGGGCAGGGCGATCGGGCTCGGCGTGTCGGACTGCCAGGGCGGGGTGTTCCGGGCGGGACTCGGGCTGTCGGCGCCCGAACTGCTCAAGGAATGCGGGCTGGTGGCCTGGGAATTCGACAACCTGGAAGCCGGACAAGGACTGTTCGCCCCGGCCGCCCTCGACGAGCTGGAGTCGCCGGTCATCGACATGGGAGAGGGGTACGAGGCGTACGCGGCGATGCTGCGCGTGCGGTCGCCCAAGTTCTTCCGTACGACGACCGCGAAGGAACGCAAGCTGGGCCGGCAGGCGGGCGAGGTCCGTTTCGTCTTCGACGAGCGCGATCCGGCCGCCCTGCGCACCCTCATGGAGTGGAAGTCCGCGCAGTACCGCAGGACGGGCCGCCGTGACCGCTTCGCGAGGGAGTGGATCAGTCGGCTCGTGCGCCGGCTCGCCGCGACCCGCACGCCCGCGTGCTCCGGCGTGCTCTCCGTGCTGTACGTGGCCGAGCGCCCGGTCGCCGCCCACTTCGGGCTGCGCTCGCGCACCGTGCTGTCCTGCTGGTTCCCCTCGTACGACACGGAGTTCGCCAAGTTCTCGCCGGGGCTGATCCTTCACCTCCGGATGGCCGAGGCCGCCGCGGGTGCGGGGATTGGCATGCTTGATCTGGGGCGTGGGGCGGCGGAGTACAAGGACGCGCTCAAGACCGGCGGACTGCGGGTGTACGAGGGCTCCGCCGTCCGGCCGGGCGCGCGGGCGGCCCTCCACCGGCTGAGCAGGGAGCCGTCCCGCCGCGCGCACGGCTTCGTACGGAACCGGCCCGGCCTGGCCCGGATCGCCCGGCGGACCCTGAGCGGGGCCGGTCGGCTACGGGACGGATGACGGCGGACGACGGCGGCGGACGAAGGCGGGGGCGCGCCGCACGACGCCGCATCGACGCCGCATCGACAACGGGTGGGGGGAGCCGATGACGTACGGACCAAGCGGACCAAGCGGACGAGGCGGACCCGAGGCCGCCGGGCAGGCGCGGCGGCCACCGAGGTCCATCACCGTGGCCGACCTCGACCTCGACCTCGACCTCGACCACGACCTCGATTTCGACCTCGATTTCGATCTCGACCTCGGCGGTCCGCCTGATGACCCCGATGGTCCCGCCGACTGCCTCGGCGGGCACGGCTATCGAGTGCTCTCCCTGGTCCCGGCCCCCGGCGGCCCGCCTCCGGAGGGCGAAGGCGACGTCTACGCGCTCGTACGGTTACGCGGGCGGCCCGTCGCCACCGTGCTCGCGCGGGTACGGGAGGGGGAGGACCCGGCCGAGGTCCTCACCGCCGCCTTCCTGGCCCGGCCGGTGAACGCTGCGGTGCCGCCCGCCGCCGCTTCCGCCGCCGCGCGTACCGCCGCCGCGCTCCCCCCTACCACCGTCGTCGTCGCCACGCGCGAGCGCGCCGGCCAACTGGCCCGCGCGCTCGACTCGCTCCTCGCCCAGGACCATCCGGACTTCCGCGTCCTCGTCGTGGACAACGCGCCCGTCACGACCGCCACCCGGGACCTGATCGAGACCCGGTACGCGGGCCGCGTCGACCGCGTCACCGAGCCCCGGCCGGGACTGGCCGTCGCCCACAACCGAGGGGTCGCCGCCGCCGACGGCGCCGTCATCGCCTTCACGGACGACGACGTGGTCGCCGACCCGCACTGGCTCACCGCCCTCACCGCGCCCTTCACCACCGACCCCGGCCTGGGCTGTGTCACCGGTCTGATCCTGCCCGCCCGGCTGACCACCCCCGCGCAGATCCTGCTGGAGAGCCACGGGGGTTTCGCCAAGGGCTTCGCGCCCCGGCTGTACGACATGGCGCGGCCCCCGGCCGACGAACCGCTGTTCCCGTTCACCGCGGGCCGTTTCGGCTCAGGCGCGAACATGGCCTTCCGCGCCGGGGCGCTGCGGGCCGTGGGCGGCTTCGACCCGGCGACCGGAACGGGGACCCCCGCCAGGGGAGGCGACGACCTCTACGCCTTCGTCCGCGTCCTGACCGAAGGACACCGACTGCTCTACACACCCGACGCACTCGTCTGGCACCACCACCGCGAGACGTGGCAGGACCTCGGAAACCAGGCGTACGGGTACGGTGCCGGGCTCACCGCCTACCTCACCGCGATCCTCGTCCGCCGCCCCGCCCTGCTGCCCGCCTTCCTCGCCGGGCTCCCGCGCGGACTGGCCCACGCCCGCGCGATCACGGCCCACCGGGCGGACGGCAGGACGGGCAGCGCGCCGGGCGCGGACCGCGCGGTCCCCGGCGTGCACGGCGCGTACGCCCATCCCTGGCCGCGCGCCCTCTCCCGGCTGGAGCGCCGGGGGATGCTGTACGGGCCGGTCGGTTATGTCCGGGCACGCGGACGGATGCGCGGGGGCCGGACGTGGACGCGCGGGGGCCGGATGTGGACGCGCGGGGGCTGGACGTGGATGCGCGGGGGCCGGACATGAGCGAGATGTCCCGCACCCCCGTCCCCGTCCTCCTCTACCACGCGGTCATGGACGACCCGCCCGCCTGGATAGCCGAATTCACCGTCAGGCCAGGGGACTTCGCGGCACAACTCGACGCCGTCGTCGCCGGTGGCCGGACGCCCGTGCCGGTCAGCACCCTCGTACGGCATCTCAGCCACCGCGCCCCGCTGCCGCCCCGGCCCGTCGTCCTGACCTTCGACGACGGCTTCGCCGACCTCCCCGGCCCGACCGCTGAGGCCCTCGCCGTCCGCGCGCTGCCCGCCACCGCCTATCTCACCACCGGCGCCATCACTCCAGGGCGGACCAGTCTGCTGCCACCCGCGCCGATGATGACGCTCGCCCAGGCGGCCCGGCTGGGCGCGTACGGGGTGGAAGTGGGGGCGCACACGGTGACGCATCCACAACTGGACACGCTGCGCGCCCCCGAACTCCACCGCGAACTGCACGACTCCAAGCGTGCGCTGGAGGACGCTCTCGGCCGCGAGGTCGCACATCTCGCTTACCCGCACGGCTACAACAGCGGTGCCGTGCGCCGCGCCGCCGCCCGCGCCGGGTACGCCTCCGCCGTCGCCGTACGCCACGCGCTCAGCTCCGACCGGGACGAGCCGTACCGCATCGCCCGCCTCATCGTGCGCCGTACCCACACGGTCGCGGATGTCGTGTCCTGGATGGCGGGGGAGGCGGCCGAGGGCGAGCGGAGGAGGGTCGCGCCCTTCCCCGACTCGCTGCCGACCCTGGGCTGGCGGCTCTACCGGGGGGCACGCGCCCGCGTGCGCGGCCCCGAGTTCGCCGGATAGCCCGGATAGACCGGATAACCCGGATAGACCGGATAAGCCGGATCAGGGGGGAGGACCCACCGTGCGGCAGCGCGTAGACGAGACCGGGACGGAATCCGGGCGGGGGACGGAGTCGGGGGAGGGGACGGAATCCGGACGGGGGAGGGAGCCGGGGGAGGGGACGGATTCCGGGAAGGGGCGGGCAGGGGAGGCATCCGGACGCGGGACGGCGCCCGGGAAGGGGACGGATTCCGGGAAGAGAGCGGAAACCGGCCTCCGGCTCCGCCCTCCCCAGCTCGTCGCCTGCCTGCCGCTGCTGACCGCCGCCGCCCTCTGGAGCTGGTCGCTGCCCCGGATCGGCTTCCGTGACATCGGGGAGTTCGGACTCCTCGATCGCTTCCCGGTCGCCTTCTACCTCTCCCTGGCCGTCCTCACGGTCGGGTTCCTGCTCGTCCTGCGCCGCGCCCGCTCCGCCCCCCTCTGGCCGCCGGCCTACTGCGTCGCCCTGCTCGTCGCGATCAAGGCGCCGCCCGCGCTGCTGTACGACTCGGTGCGCTACGCCTGGGCCTCCAAACACGACGCCGTGATCGCGCGGCTGCTGGCCGAGGGGACCGTACATCCGCACGCGGAGCTGTCCGGCGGTATGTCGGCGTACGACCAGTGGCCCGGTTTCTTCTCCCTCAACGCGGCGCTGATCAGGGCTTTCGGCGTGGAGGGAGCGGCCTCGTACGCCAACTGGGCACCCGTCGTGTTCGGGCTGCTGACGCTGCCGGTGCTCGTCCTGATCTACCGCACCTTCACCGACGACCGGCGGCTGCTCTGGACGGCGGTGTGGATCTTCCAGCTCGCCAACTGGGTCGGGCAGGACTATCTGGCGCCCCAGGCGTTCGCCTATCTGATCTTCCTGAGCGTGTTCGCCGTGGTCGTCAGGCACTTCGTACGGCCGGGGTCCGCCAGGACCCTGCGGGCCCGCGACCGGCTCGACCCGGCCGCGGCCTCGGTACCGCCACCGACCGACCGAAGGCAGCGTGCCGTGTGCGTGGCGATCCTCGCCCCGCTGATCGCGGCCCTCAACGCCGCGCACCAGCTGACCCCCGTCATGCTCTGCATGACCCTGATGGCACTGTGCCTGACGCGCCGCTACCGCAATCTCGGGCTGCTGGCGGTCACCGGAATCATCATGATCGTCTGGGATCTGACGATGGGACGGGTGCTGTTCCTCGACACCCTGAGCACCCTGCGGGACTCCCTCGGCGATCTGCTGAAGAACTCGCGGCCCGGCTTCGGGGGTGAACCGACCGGCCCCGGACCCGAGTTGGTGGGAACCGCCAACATCCTGATGGTGGTGGTGCTCGGTGGCCTCGCTGTCGCGGCTGTGCTGCTGCGGCGCAGGCTCGTGCGGAGCGCGCTGCCGCTGCTGCTGGCGGCGGCAGCGCCCGTACCGCTGTTCGCCGTGAACGACTACGGCGGCGAAATGCTGTTCCGCGTCTATCTGTTCGGGCTGCCCGGCACCGCGTTCTTCGCCGCCGCCGCCCTCGTCCCGGCCGCCGCCGGTAAATCCGGCACCCCCGGTAGAACTGGCACCCCCGGTAGAACCGGCAACTCCGCCAACGCCGTCAACAACAGGGCGCGCCGTTACGCCCGCCGGACGGCGGCGGTCGCGCTGCCGCTGGCGCTGCTCGCGCTGCTGGCGGGCTTTCTGCCGTCGTACTACGGCAAGGAGGGCATGCAGTACGCGCCCCCGGCCGAGGCCGCCTTCGTCAAACGGTCCTACGACCGGGCGCCGGACGGCGCGTTGATCATGGCCACCACGGGGTCCTTCCCGGGCGCCTACTACCGCTACGACCACTACGAGCGCTGGTTCTTCACGGAGCAGGAGGTCCCGGAGAACCTGAAGATGCTCAGGGACCCGGCCGGCTATCTCGACGGGGGCGTTCCGGCCGGACGCCCGGCGTACGTGCTGCTCACGCCGTCGCAGGACAAGGCCACCATCGGCGAGGGCTACCTGCCGCCGGGCGGCTTCGCCCGGCTGAGCGAGGCGCTGAAGCGCTCGCCGCACTTCCGGGTGGTGGAGGAGAGCGCCGAGGGGCTGTTCCTGGAGCACGTACCGGAGGGGTCGGGCGTACCGGAGGGGCCGGGCGTATCGGAGAGACCGGAGGGGCCGGACGGGTCGGCGGCACCGGACGCGGTCTCGACCGGATGAAACGACCGGATGACACGCGACCGGATGACACGACCGGATGACACACGAAGGCGCACGCCCACCCGCGCGCCCACCCGAGGCACACCGAAACGAACCCGAACCCGAACCCGAACGCATACGTACAACCCTGAACGCACCCGAGGAGGCCGCCGCCATGCCGCGCCAACGTACCGACGAGGTCCGTGACTCCCACTCCGCCCACACCGACTCCGCCCCGACCGACTCCAGCCAGAACCTGACCGCCCGGACCCACGCCGCCCGCACCGACTCCAGCCGTAACCCGACCGTCCGGACGCTCGCCGCCCGGACGCTCGCCGCCCGGACGCTCGCCGCCCGGACCCTCACCGCCCGGACCCTGACCTTCCCGCGCCTCAGAGTCCTCCTCGCGCTCACCGGCTGGCTCGCCCTCGCGGCCACCGCCCTGCCCGCCGCCTCGCCCGCGCGCTGGATAGCCGTTCTGCTGTTCGTCGCGTTCGGCCCGGGCTGCGCTCTGCTCCTGCCGCTCCCGCCCGGACTGCGGCCCGGCGCCCGGCTGGAGGCGGTGGCGCTGGCCGCGCCGCTGAGCCTGTCCCTCGCGACCCTGGCGGCCACCGCGCTCTACCTGGTGGCGGGTTTCACGGCCACGGTCTTCCTCGCGTCGCTGGCCGCCGTGACCACCGTGGCCGCGCTGCTGCCCGCCGTCCCCCTCCCCGCCGCGACCCGAGGCGCGGCCGAGCGTCGCAAGCCGGGCCCCCGGAGGGGCCGATGACCGGCGGGGGCTTGAGGACGGGCAGGGGCCGGTTGACCCGCAGGAATACGTATCTGGCCGTCGTCCTCGCCGCAGTCGGCGCGATGATCGTCGCCCTCGGCGTCTGGATCACCCGGGACGGCCAGCAGGGCACGGCGCCTGGGACGGGCGACCGCGGCCTGGCCGACAACGCGGTCGCCGGCTCGATGCCACGGGGGGTGTGCGCGGCGAGCGAGCTGCTGGAGCCGCCCTGCGGGGCATGGTGGGGCGCGTACGTCCCGTACGCGGCGAACGGCTCGCTCACGGACGCGGTGCTCACCTTCGAGAAGAGGATCGGGCGGCGGCTCGATCTCGTCTACAACTACCACGACATGTCGAACACCGGCCGCGACGGAGTGCTGCTCACCTCCGACGAGCAGGAGCTGGGCCGGGACCGCATGCTGATGCTGGCCTGGGAGACCACCGTATGGACCGAGCCGCACCACGAGAACTGGACCGGGACCCAGCTCGGCTGGCGCGAGGTCGCGTCGGGGAAGTACGACCGCGACATCATCGATCCGGGGGCCAGACGGCTCAAGGCGTACGGCAAGAGGCTGTTCTTCTCCTTCGACCAGGAGGCCGACTTCCGCACGCCGGACGCGGGCGAGCCCGAGGAGTTCGTCGCTGCCTACCGCCATGTCCACGACCGGTTCGCGAAGCTCGGCGTCGACAACGTGGTCTGGGTGTGGACCGTCTCCGGCTATGCGGGGAACGCGGACCTGATGAAGGCGCTGTATCCGGGCGACGCCTACGTGGACTGGATCGGCGTGGATCAGTACAACTACTTCCGCTGTCAGCGGTCGGCGCGGTGGCTGGATTTCGGGAGCAGCCAGCGGCCGGCGTACGACTGGATGCGCGAGCACATCTCCGACGAGAAGCCCCTCATGCTGTCCGAGTTCAGCACCGCGCCCGACCCGGACCGCCCGGACCGGCAGCGTGACTGGTACCGCGAGATCCCGAAGACCGCGCCGACGCTGCCGGGGGTGAAGGCGCTGGTGCACTGGAACCGGCCGGTGCCGGGGAAGAACTGCGATCTGACCGTCAACAAGGGCCCGGCGCTGGACGGTTACCGGTACGCGGGCGAGGACGCCTACTTCAACCAGCCGCTGCCGTCGCGCTGACGGGCGCCGCTACCGCTCGTGCCGGCGCGGGACGCGGCTACCGGCCGCCGTTCCCAGAAGCCCCATGACCCGCATGACCCGCAGGACTCCCAGGAGCCCCAGGAGACCCAGGGTCACGGGTACGGCGACGGTCGCGAACGCGTCCCGCCCCGCCCAGCCCGCCACCGCGAGCAGCCATGTCACGCTCGCGGTGAGCCGGGGGTCCGTGCGCAGCGCCCACAGGGTCGCGGCGGCGAGGACCAGGCAGACCAGTTGGAGGGCGACGGGCAGGACGCGCAGCGCCGCGTCGGTGCCGTCGAGCGGCGTCGCGCGGGCGAGCGCCAGCGCGAGCGGCTCGTGCCAGAGCCCCGACGCCCGGTCCGGCCGCGCACCGAGCAGCGGCGCCGCCGAGTGCAGCGAGGCGAAGGTGAGCAGTGGCCCCAGCGCGAGCAGGGCCGTTCCCGGGCGTACGAGTGTGACGGCCGCGCACTGGACGACGATCAGCAGGATGCCGGCGGCGACCGTGAACGGCGGTAGCGCGTCCAGCAGTTGGGCACCGGTGAGGTGATCCCGGCCGATGTCCCCGACGCGCAGCAGCGGAGCCCAGAACAGCCCGGCCGAGACTCCGAGCAGCAGCCACAGGAAGGTGACGAGCCGCCCCTCGTCGACGCGCGGAGCGGGCTCGGGAGGGGGGCCGGTGGGCATGACGGTGCCGAGGGCGAGGGTCGCGGCGTCGTACGAACCGCGCGCCCAGGACGGGCCGTCGCCGGGGCGGGAACGGTCGAGGCGGGGGCCTCCTGCGGCGGGGCGGGAACGGTCGGGGCGGGGGCCTGCGGCGGTCGCCCGGCCCGCGGACGCGGTACGGAGCCGGGCGGCCTCGCGGGCCCAGCGGGTGCCGTAGCCGTCGGCGGGGGGACCGGACGCGCCAGAGGCGCCGGAGGTACGGCGGGACCGGGCACGGTACGGGGCGGACTCGTAATGCCCCGCTGGTTCCGCCCGTCCCGCCGGGTCCGTCTGGCCCGCTCGGTCCGCCTGTCCCGCTGGGTCCGTCTGTCCCGCCGGGTCCGCCTGATCCGCCGGGCGCGGTCCCGACCGGTGGGACTCCGCCCGCCGCCGCCCCGCCGCGGCCCTGTCCGCTCCCGGCCCCGCGGCCCTGTCCGCGCCCGGCCCCGCGCCCCCGTTCGACCGCAGCGCCGCACGCAGCCCGGGCGCCGCGACCAGCGCGACCAGCGTCATCGACAGCACCATGGCGAGCCCGGCCCCCGCGATCCCGGCCGGGCCGAGCAGCAACAGGGCGCTGCCCAGGACCAGGGCGCACATGACGCCCTGCAACGCGGCGAGTACGCCCGTACGGCCCTGGACGCGCAGCACCCCGATGTACAGCTCGACCACCACCCGGGGCAGCGCGGCGGCGGCCAGCAGCCGCAGGACCGTCGTGCCGTGGCGGGCGTACTCGGCACCGAACGGCGCGAGGATCCGCGGCGCGAAGACCACCAGCACCAGCACCACCGGCACCAGCAGCAGCGCCATCCGGCGCAGCGCCCCCCGTACGCCCTCCGCCAGCCGCTCCGGGCTGTGGGAGGCGTGCGCGGTGAGCGAGGAGGCCATGTTGACGGCCATGAACTCCATGGTGCCGCCGACCGTGTAGGCCGTGTAGAAGAAGGCGTTGTGCGCGGCGTCGAAGCGGACCGCGACCAGCACCGGCAGCAGATTGATCATCGCGAGGCTGAACAGCGCGCCGACCGAGTCACCGGCGAGGAACCGCCCGATGTCGGCCGTTCGCGGCGGCTCGCGGTCGTGGTCGGCGGCGGCCTGGCGCGGGATGAGCCTGCGGAACACCAGCCAGCCGAGCGGCAGTACGGACAGGGCGATGGCCGCCGCCCAGGACACGAAGACGCCCAGCACCGGCATCGCCGTCGCGAACGCGGCGAGCAGCAGCAGCTTGCCGATGGAGAAGACGGCGTTGCCGACGGGCACCCAGAAAGCGCGGCGCAGCCCGGTCAGCACCCCGTCCTGGAGGGTGAGCAGCGCCCAGGCGACACAGGAGGCGGTGAAGACGAGCCCGGCGGTGAGCCCGCGCAGCGGGGCGTACGAGGGCCCCCACCGGTCGAGCGTCCCCAGGAACACCACGCACGCGACGCTGACCACCAGCGAGCTGACGGCGTACGTCCGCCACACCAGCGGCCCGGTCGCCCGGCCCGCCCGGGGGACGTAGCGCACCACCGCGCCGATCATGGTGGTGGCCGTGAGGGAGGCGAGCAGCCGCATGGCGGCGATGGCGGCGGACCCCTGACCGACGGCCTCCTCGGTGTAGTAGCGCGCGGCGACGAGCCAGAAGCCGAGGCCGAGGGCGGCGGAGACGCCGGTGGAGAGCATGAGGGCGTAGGCGTTGCGGAACAGCGAGTCGCCGCCGGGCTCCGCGGGCGCGGGGGAGGGGCCCGGGGCCGCCGCGGGCCGTAACCGGGTGGCGTCAGCCACCGGTGCCCGGCCCCTCCGGCGCGGCGGGACGCGCCCCCGCCTCCCGGAGCACGGAGAGCACCTGCCCGGCCCGGCGCGGGTCGACGGGCAGGGCGTGCCGGGCGAACCAGGCGGCCGGCGCGGGTGCGGGCGACGGATCGGTGAAGGCGGCGCCCGCGTACCGGTCGAGCGGCGGATCGTAGAGATAGCCGGTGGTCAGACGGTGCCGTGCGAGCGCGGCGATGGCCGCGTCCCGGTCCTCGACGAGCAACGGCACCCGGAACAGCGGCTGGACGGACCCGGTGGCGGACCCGGTGGCGGACCCGATGGCGGACCCGATGGCGGTCCTGGCGGCGGTCGCGGCAGGGGGCCCGGACGAGGCCCCGGGCCCGGTTTCACAGGCGGCCCCGGCCTCGATTTCGCGGGCGCCCCCGGGCCCGGCTTCGTGGGCGGCCCCGGTGGCCTCCGGCGCGGCCCAGGGACTGGCCAACAGCTCCTCCGTACCGGCCCGATGAGCGGCGAGGGTCCGGTCGAGCCCGGCCAGCAGCCGTTCCGTACGGCGGAGCCGGAGGCGACCGGGGCGGAGCCGGTAGTCGTGCATGTCGACCCGCACCCAGGAGTGGAACGCCGTCAGGTCGGGCGCCGCCGCCAGCGCCCGCTTCAACTCCCCGGATCTCAGCGGCATCCGGATCTCCTGGCGCTCCTCCTGCCCGAGCAGGCGGAGCGCGGCCCGGGCGGCGCGCACCAGTCGCAGCCCCCGTACGCCTGCCTCGGCGTACGGCCGGACCGCGTAGGCGAGTTCGGCACCGGCCCGCGAAGGCAGTAGCAACGCGTCGCGCGCGGAGGCCAGTTCGTCCCGTACCGCTGCGTCCGCGACCGCGAGAAAGCCGCCCGTCTTGGCGCCCACATGCTTGGACAGGCTGAACACGGCCGCGTCCCCGAAGCTCCCGACGGGCCTGCCGGCCACCGCGCTCCCGATGGCGTGCGCGGCGTCCTCGATCAGCGGGATGCCGAACGCGTCGCAGCGGGAACGGAGTTCGGGGGCCGGGTCGGGATTCCCGTACAGGTTGGTGGTGAGCACGCCCGACAGCCCGCGCCATACGTCCTCGGGCACGGCCCCGGTGTCGATCGTCCCGTCCCGCGCGCTCAACGGCGCCTGCACCGGCCGCAGTCCGGCCGCGAGTACGACAAAGAAGATGACGTCGTCGTTGACCGGCGACATGAGGACCCGCCCGCCGGGCGGACACCAGTGCCGCAACGCGACGTACAGCCCGAACCGGCACGACGGCACATACAGACACTCCCTGCCGAGGCGGCGGCGCATCGACGCCTCCAACGCCGCGTACGCCGAGTGCTCCGCGTACGCCGGGCGCTCCGCCGGGCGGCCCTCCCCAAGCGCCATGCGCATTCCCCCCTGCCCCGGCTCAATGTGGCCGATGCCGGGTGGGCCGTCAATACGGCGGAGGCGGCCGGGCAGGGGGGAAACGACGGCGGCTGCGGAAACGGTGCGGTCCGGGGCCGGACGGGGGTGCTACTTCCCGCCGGTACGCCCGAAGCAGCGCTCCAACTCGTCCACGTTGTAGAAGGAACTCCCCTTCGCGACGGGCCGGCAGCCGGTCTTGAAGGCCGTCTCCTTCTCGTTGTAGAGCATCCGTACGAGGAAGGTGTCGTCCTTGCGGAAGAGGTCCCACTGGATGTTCGCTGCCATGGGAGCGACCGAGGCGCCGCGCCAGGGGTTGTCCGCGTAGGTGTACGGGCGGGACGGCGACGCGGGCCGGGCGCTGCCGGGGAGCCCCATCAGGGCGGCCAGCGGCATGATCTCCTCGGCGTGCGTGAAGCGGAGGACCGCGCCGAAGCCGCTCGCGCCGGACCTCTTGTCCTCGATCTTCCGGAAGAGATCGTCCAGCAGCACGCCCGCCATCGCGTAGGTGATGGTCGAGTCGTCGAAGCCGGGCCCGCTCTCGTAGAAGCTCTCGGCGTCGTCCAGGTACCCGAACCAGGCGGCGTCACGTGCCCCGATGTAGCGGGTCAGGCGCCAGTCGCCCTCGGCGCCCATGCTGGGGGCGATGGCGTAGAGGCCGTAGACGGATTCGGCGGCCGAGACCCGGTCGGCGGCCGTCATCCGGTCCACGAAACGGGCGGAGAACAACGTCCGCAGCACACCACGGGCGGCGGCCTGGGTACGGGGCTGCTCCCGGATCTTCTTCAGGGTGGCGGCGAGGCGCCGGTCGTTGTCGATGTAGTCGCGGTAGGCGGCGCCGCCGTCCGACTTGTGGAAGTAGAGCAGGTCCACGTCCGTACGCGCGGGATCGACCAGCGGCCCGAGCGCGGGGTCGGCCTCGACGAGCCCTCCGGTGAACTCCGTACCGCTGTCCACCGCGCGGCCCTTGCCCGAGCTGACGACGTCGATGCGCTCGCCCTTGGCGGGCATCGCGTCGAACAGCGCGGGCAGCCGCTCGCGCAGCCGTACCGCCGTGTCCCGCAACTCCTGCTTGCCGCGCCCGCTCAACTCCCCGTACCCGGCCTTCGCCATGGCGTCCAGCAGCCGCTGGACCTCGGGCCCGAACGACCTCCCGAGCGAGGTCAGCGCGCCTTCCGTCCTGGCCCGCTCCCACAGCGCCAGGACCAGATCCCCGTCCTCGCCGCTGGTCGCGGCCCGCGACCCGTGCCGGGAGACGCTCTCCGTGAACACGGGTACGAACCCGGCCGGGACGCGCTGGTAGGAACGGGCGTCCTGCTGGGGCCGGTAGGGCGTCTTGGTGGCGTACGAAGTCGGCTCACCCGGATGGGCGGTGGCGACCCCGGCCGGCACCAGCGCGACCAGTGCGAGCGCGATGGCGGGGACGGTGGCGATGACGCGGCGCATGGTCCTCTGATCCTCATTCAGGTAGGCCGACCGGCGGATTCGGGCACGGGCACGGGTACGAGTACGAGTACGGGTACGGGTACGGGTACGGGTGCGGGTGCGGGCCCGGATACGAGCGCGGGTCGGGTTCGTGGAAGCCTCCCCAGCGTGGCGCGCCGACGTGAACGGGGCATGTCCGACGGTCGACTTCGGGCCGCACCCGCGTCGGTCCGCCGGCCGAAGCCGGCAGCGGCGCCGATGGCAGGACGGCCGACGGGCCGACGGCTGACGACTGACGGCCGACGACGCGACCGGACGCTCATCGCGAGCGCCGTGGAAGCCCGCCGGGCGGACGGCGGGCGCCGGACGGCGCGCTTCCCGCGCGCCACGTCGCCGTGGCGCCGGCGGACATGATCAGCCCCATGCCCGCGAGGACCGGCGCGGAGAGCCTTTCGCCGAGCGCGACGGCACCGACCAGCGCACCCATCACCGGGTCGAGGGAGAAGAGGGTCGCCACCACTCTGGCGGTGGCGACCTTGACGGCCAGGAAGTCCAGGGTGAAGGCCAGGGCCACACCGATGAGCCCGGAGAGGGCGATGAGGCCCCAGTCGGACGCGTTCATCTCCGGGGCGGCCGGAACGGAGAACGGGAGCAGCAGCGTCGCCGACGCGCCGACCGCCAGCGCCAGCCCGTCCAGCCCCGGTGACGCCCGGCCCACGCGCTGCGCGAAGACGGTGTAGAGGGCGAGGGCCAGCGCCGAGAGCAGCCCGAAGCCGATCCCGGCCCATGCCGGCGATTCACCCGGCAGGGAGCCACCCGGTCGTGTGACCAGGACGACTCCGGCCAGGCCGGCCGCGGGGACGAGAGCCTCCCGCCACGCACGCGCCGAGGCGACCGCGACGGCGAACGGCCCGAGGAACAGCAGCGTCGCGGCCACACCGAGGGGGAGACGCGCCACCGCGCCGTAGTAGGCCACGTTCATGGCGGCCATCGCCGCCCCGTAGACCGCGATGCCCGACCATTCCGCCCTGGTGCGCCCGCGAATCCGGGGGCGTACCAGCGCCAGCAGGACCAGAGCGGCACAGAGTTGCCGCAGACCGGCGACGGCGGGAGTGCCCAGCCGGTCGAAGAGGGCCGACGAGAGCGCCGCTGACGCCTGCACGCCGAGGCAGCTGACGACGACCAGGGCCGCACCGAGGAACGGGCCGGAACGGGGAAGCCCCTCGCGGGCCGGCAGGTGCACGGGCGCCTCTCCCCTCGTACGGAAAACCCCTCGAACTGAAACGATCGTTTCAGTGTAACGGTCGTTATAGTCGAGTCATGAGGCAGGGGCAGGGGCAGGGGCAGGACATGGACCGGGACACCGGCGGCGCGGCGTCTGACGCGTCGCCCAGGAACCGTTTGCTCGACGCGGCCGACGAACTCTTCTACCGGGACGGCATCGCCCGCACCAGCGTCGATCAGGTGCTGCGCCGCGCACACGTCGCACCCGGCACGCTCTACGCGCACTTCGGCGGCAAGGACGGCCTGATCGTCGCCGCGCTGCGCCGGCGCCTGGACCGCTGGGACCGGGTGTGGCAGGACGCGGTCGAAGCCGAGAGCCTTCCTGCCGACCGGCTCCTGGCTCTCTTCGGCGCCGTCTCCGCGTACCGGGGCCGGTACACCCCGGCCCGCGGGTGCGCCTTCCTCGCGACCCGCACGGAGCTGCCCGACCCCGGCCACCCGGCCCAGGCGGTCATCGCGGCGGAATCCACCCTGCTCCGCGCGCGGCTGCACCACCTGGCGGAAGCCGTCACCGCCGACCACCCCGATGCCCTGGCCCGTGACGTACTGCTCGTGTACGACGGCGCCATGGCCGGCCTCCTCCGAGGGGAGACACCGGACCCCCTCGGCCACGGCCGGGCGCTCGCGAGCCGCCTGGTGCGGGCCGCTGCCGAGGGTGAGTGAGAGGCGGTGCCGCCAGGCCGGCGTCGCGGGGAGCGTGCCTGGCCGTGGGCTTCCGCGGACGGCTGTCAACCGTCCAGGTCCCGGTTCGAATCCGGTTGGGCCGTCAGGAATCCTCCCGCTGGGCGGTCACCGTCGGAAACGTCACCCCGGTGAGCTTCTCGGAGACGGTCCACAGGCGCTGCTGCGCGGCCTGGTCGTGGGAGTCGGGACTTGAGGTGACCAGCTTCGGATAGCCCCGGATCTCCCCCCGGTTGCCGGGACCGTAGTACTGGCCGCCGATGACGGCCGGATCGGTGGCGGCGCGCACGGTGGGCAGAGCGCCCATCTCGGCACTCTGGGTGAGCAGCGGCGCGAGCCGGGTGACGGGCACCCGCAGCGCGGAGGGCGTGTTGCGGGTGAGTTCGGTGTTGGAGAGGCCGGGGTGGGCGGCCACCGCGACCGTGGTGCCGTGCGGTGCGAGCCGGCGTTGCAGTTCGTACGTGAACATCAGGTTGGCGAGCTTGGCCTGGCCGTAGGCGGCGATGCGGCTGTAGGAGCGCTCCCACTGCAAGTCGTCGAAGTGGATGGCGGCACGGATGCGGTGGGCGGTGCTGCTGACCGTGACGACGCGGGAGCCGGGGACGGGCAGGAGCCGGTCCAGCAGCAGGCCGGTCAAGGCGAAGTGGCCGAGATGGTTGGTGCCGAACTGCAGCTCGAAGCCGTCGGCGGTGGTCTGCTTCGGGGTGTACATCACGCCCGCGTTGTTGATCAGAAGGTCGATGCGCGGGTGGGTGGCGCGCAGGTCGGCCGCCGCGGACCGGATCGAGTCCAGGGAGGTCAGGTCGAGGGCCTGGACGGTGACGTCGCCGGTGATGCGGGCGGCTGCCCGCTCGCCCTTCTCGATGTCGCGAACGGCCAGGACCACCGCCGCCCCGCGCGCGGCGAGCATCCGGGCGGTTTCGAAGCCCAGCCCGGTGTTGGCGCCGGTCACGATCGCCACCCGGCCGTGCTGATCAGGGATGTGCTGCTCGGTCCAGTTGCCGCTCATGGCGCGCTCCCTAAAAAACCATTGGTCTGTTAAGAGCGCCCAACGTAAAAGACCGCCGGTCTCCTGTCAAGGGACCGGTGGTCTCTAAGTTAGGCTGAGGGCGTGACATTCCAGCGGGCGCGAAGCGAGGAGCAGCGGGAGATCCGCCGCCGGGCGATCCTGGACACGGCGATGGCGATGCTCGACGAGATGCCCGTGGCCGAGGTGAGCCTCAATGAGCTCAGCCGGCGGGTGGGCCTCGCCAAGTCGAACGTCCTGCGGTATTTCGAGTCACGCGAGGCGGTGCTGCTCGAACTGTTGGACGTTTTTCTGGAGAGCTGGCTCGCCGAGCTGGCGGACGAGCTGGCCGCGGGCATCGAGGCGCACGCGGCACCGGAGGTGCGAGCAGGCCAGTTGGCCGAGATCCTCAGCCGGTCACTGGCGGACCGGGTGACGCTGTGCGACCTGTTCGGCGCGCAGGGCGGCGTCCTTGAACACAATGTCTCGGTCGAGGTGGTCAAGCGGCACAAGCGCTCCTCCCTCACGCGGCTCGCGGCCATGGTCGAGATCGTGCGCCGCCACGTGCCGGAGCTAGGTGACGGTGCGCAGACGTTCTGCCTGATGAGCCTGGTCACGGCGGGCGCCCTGTCGGCGTATGTCCCGCCGCCGCCCAGCCTCCTTGCCGCCTATGCGGACGAGCCCGCCCTCGGCGTGCTCCACCTGGAGCTGCGTGACGCTCTGCGGGACTCCTTCACCTCGTCGCTTCTGGGCGCGCTCCCGCGCGCCTGAATCCTGCCCGCTTGAGGTGAGGAAAAACAGGCGCGGGCGCCGGGAGATGGGCACCCTGGAGGTCCTGAGCTTCTCCACCGGAATCGATGTCCCGCCCGACGTCGGGCCGGGGCCCGGGGAAGCGTACGGAGGCGACGCCTCCTTCCCCGAGCCCCGAGCCCCGAGCCCTGAGCCCTGAGCCCGAGCCCTGAGCCCGAGCCCCGAGCCCTGAGCCCGAGCCCCGAGCCCTGAGCCCGAGCCCTGAGCCGCGTACGGAACCGGCGTACGTCTAGGCCAGTTCCGCCAGCGCCGCCCGCACCTGGCCCAGCGGGTCGTCCCCGACCGGGCGCAGGACCACGGTGTCGGCGCCGGCCTCCCACAGGCTGCGGATCTTCCCGGCCGCGGCCGGGGCCTCGCCCGCCGCGAGGAAGACGTCCCGCGCCGGGACGTCCAGCCACTGCGTGTACTCCTCCACCACCGGCGCGGTGGCCGTGGCGACGCGGGCGGGGTCGTCGTCCACGTGCAGGTGGGTGAAGACGATGAGCTCGTGCGCGGCGGGGCCGTCCTCGGCCGCGGCGGCGCGGCCCTTGGCGATGGTGTCGAGGGCGGCCTCGACGGCGCGCGGGCCCTGTCCTTCGGCCATGACCGTACCGTCGGCCACCCGGCCGGAGAGCTCCAGCGAACGGGGGCGTACGACACCGGCGACGACGGGCGGGGCCACGGCCGGGGGGTGGACCAGGGTGACGCCGTCGATGTGCACGGTGCGGCCGGCCACCGTCGTGGTCGCGCCCGTCAGCAGACCGCGCACCGCCGTGATCGTCTCCTCCAGCAGCGCCAGCTTCGTCGGCGAGGCCGCGCCGACCTGCGCCATCCACGCCGAAGCGCCGTGTCCGACGCCCGCGACGAGCCGGCCGGGGAACACCCGGGCCAGCGTGGCGAGTTCCATGGCGAGGAGGGCGGCGTTGCGCAGCGGCGCCGGGGTGATGCCGATCCCCACCCGCAGGCGCCCGGTCGCGGCCAGCGCCAGGGTCGCCGAGGAGATGGAGCCCGCCCAGGAGAGGTCCTCCACCACCCACAGGTCGTCCACCCGGGGGCCGCCGTCCGCCCCGATCGCCTCCAACTCGACGGCGAATGAGGTGAGATCCTCCGGGCGTTGGCCCCTGTCGAACATCACGCCGATACGACGGGCGCCGGCGGCCGGGTTGCTGGTCTCTGACGAGGCACTGATCATTCCCCGACCCTAATGAGTCGTGGCGGCTCTCGACCAGACCTCGGCGGCACCAACAACCGCCCGTGCCCGCCCTCTTGCCCCGGCGGGGTTCACCGGCGGGGTCAGGCAGGGGGCGGGCACGGGCGGTTGCCGTACGGGCGGCGGGCGCGGCGGCGGCGGACGTGGCGGCGACAGGCGGGGCGGCGGCGGGCGAACGGCCGCGAGCGAGCGCGCGGTCCGCCCGTTCCTCCAGCGTCATTCCCCCAGCGTCATTCCCCCCCGGCGTCATTCCCCAGCCTCATTCCTCCAGCGTCAGGCCCTTGCGCAGCTTGTTCAGCGTGCTCGAAAGCAGCCGGGAGACGTGCATCTGCGAGATGTTCAGCTCCTCGCCGATCTCCGACTGCGTCATGTTGGCCACGAAGCGCAGGGAAAGGATCTTGCGGTCCCGTGACGGCAGGCTCGCGATCAGCGGCTTGAGCGACTCGACGTACTCGATGCCCTCGATGCCGTGATCCTCGTACCCGATCCGGTCCGCGAGCGCGCCTTCGCCGTCGTCGTCCTCGGGCTGGGCGTCCAGCGAGCTGGCGGTGTAGGCGTTGCTCGCCGTCATTCCCTCGACGACTTCCTCGTTGGTGAGGCCGAGGTGGACCGCGAGTTCCCCGACGGTCGGGGCGCGGTCCAGCCGCTGCGCGAGTTCGTCGCCCGCCTTGGCGAGGTCGAGGCGGAGTTCCTGGAGCCTGCGCGGGACGCGTACCGACCACGACGTGTCGCGGAAGAAACGCTTGATCTCGCCGACGATGGTCGGCATCGCGAAGGTGGGGAACTCGACGCCGCGGCTCAGCTCGAAACGGTCGATGGCCTTGATCAGCCCGATCGTGCCGACCTGGACGATGTCCTCCATCGGTTCGCTGCGGGAGCGGAACCGGGAGGCCGCGAACTTCACCAGCGCGAGGTTCAGCTCGACCAGGGTGTTACGGACATAGGCGTGCTCGTGCGTGCCCTCTTCGAGCGCTTCGAGACGCGCGAAGAGAGTCTTCGACAGAGCCCGGGCATCCACCGCGCCCACTTCGTCGAAGGGCGGGATCTCGGGCAGCTCCTCCAGGCCGTCGGCCTGGCTCTCGATGCCCGGGCCCTCGGCGCCGGCCGGCGGGAGTGTGACGTCGGTCTCGGAATATGCGGGCGGAGTTGCCGACGGCGCGTGCGGGGTACGCGTTTCGTCGAGCCGGGGTGACATGGTCTCCTCCATACGTTTTCGGCATATGGCTGCCGATGCCGGTGCGCGTTGCTACGGTGTGCGGCGCCTCCAAAGCCGGCCGGGGTCGAATGTGTTCCTACAAGCCCTACCCGGTACACGTGGACGGTTGCAAGTGTTAATTGTGTGATATGCCCGTATTGTTGGGGACTTTGAGTACCGGCCGGCGGCCGGAAGGCGTAATGTTCGACGGACGTCATCGAGTTGTGATGACGATGAGATGACACCATCTGACGACGGCGTACGACACGGCGAAGAGGGACGGCATGGACCGCCAGACGGTCGGCAGTGCGAACCGGGGCCGGCTCCAGGTCGCGGTTCGGACCGAGGGCCGGAGCGAGGTAGTGACGGCGGCCGGTGAGTTGGATCACCACACGGCCGAGGTGTTGCGGGCTCCTCTGGACGACGCGCTCGAACAGGGCCGGGCACGCCTGGTCATCGACTGTTCGCAGCTGGAGTTCTGCGATTCCACCGGACTCAACGTGCTGCTCGGAGCCCGCCTCAAAGCGGACGCCGCCGGCGGAGGGGTCCACCTGGCGGGGATGCTTCCCGTGGTCGCGAGGGTTTTCGAGATCACCGGGGCGGACGCGGTCTTCACCGTCCACGGCTCGCTGGAAGAAGCCCTCGCCGACTGACCCGATCTCCGGCGGCCCGGACGCCGATCGGCCCGCCCGGTCGGCCCTCCCGTCGAATTTCTGCTCAAATCCCTGGTCAGGCCCCTGCCGAAGTCTCGGTAAGGTCACCGGTAGGGACTCCGGCCCGACCATCGGCCGGACGCTTTTCACCGGCCCACCGGTCACTCCTGTTGTGTGCGTCACGCTTTCCGTGCGGGGAAGTGGGTGTTGTCACGATTCGGAGGGGCAGAAGACCCCGGGCAGGTCACTCAGGGGACCATGGAACCCTGACACGCACGCTCTGTATTGACGGAACTCACACATGGGTGAATTCGGTGAGGTGAAGCGCTGATGAGCACCACCCGGCAGCCTCCGCCGGGCGACCTCGGCCCCGAGTCGGACGAGGCGGGGCCACGCCCCGCGACGTCCGACGCGCGGGTACGGACGCTCGTGCTGTCCGGTGCCAGCGGCGTCGTCCCGCTCGCACGCGACTTCACCCGCCAGGCGCTGTACGACTGGGGCTGGCTCCCCGCCGCGACCGCGGACCGGCGGGCGGCGGCGGAGGACGTCCTGCTGGTCGTCTCCGAGCTGGTCACCAACGCCTGCCTGCACGCCGACGGCCCCGAAGGGCTGCGCGTCACCTACGGGCCCAAGGCGCTGCGGCTGGAAGTCACCGACCGGGGCACGGGCCAGCCCGCACCGCGCACCCCGCACCGGGCGGGGCGGCCCGGCGGCCACGGCATGTTCATCGTCCAGCGGCTGTGCCTCGACTGGGGCGTGGTCAGGACCCCGGACGCGGCCGGCAAGACCGTCTGGGCGGAACTGGCCGCCCCCGCCTGAGCCGTTCCCGCCCGAACCGCCCCCGCCTGAGCCGTTCCCGCCCGAGCCGCGCCGGGCACCCCGCGCCGCGCCGCACGCACGATGGCCGTACGTACGGGAGGGCCCGCCGCACCATTCCGGCGCGGCGGGCCCTCCCGTACGTACGGCCATCAGCACGTCTCGACCCTCGCCGAGCCCTCGCCGAGGCCCTCGCCGAGCCCCCGAAAGGCGGCTCGGCGATACGCCGGCCTCAGTGGATGTCGCCCATCAGCGCCCTGACCTTCTTGCGGTACATGTACACCGCGACCCCCGCCAGCGTCGCCAGGAGAGCCTCCAGCGCCACCACGCCCGACTTGCTCAGGTCGACCCCGGCGATGGAGAGCAGCCCCGTGACCGAGTCGCCCGCCGTGACCGCGAGGAACCAGACACCCATCATCTGGCTCGCGTACTTCGCCGGCGCCATCTTCGTGGTCACCGACAGCCCGACCGGTGACACGCACAGCTCGCCGACCGTCTGGATCAGATAGATCCCCACCAGCCACATCGGGCTCACCAGCGTGCCGCCGCCCGACATGAGCAGCGGGATCAGGAAGAAGAAGAACGAGACACCGATGAGGACCAGCCCGGCCGCGAACTTCACCACCGTCGTCGGCTCCTGGCCCTTCCGGTTCAGCCACAGCCACAGCCAGGCCATCACCGGAGCCAGCGCCATGATGAACACCGGGTTCAGCGACTGGTACCAGGAGGTCGGGAAGCCGATCCCGAACAGCTCCGTCGCGGCCTTCGTCGTACCGAACGCCTGGATCGTGGAGCCGCCCTGGTCGTAGATCATCCAGAAGACGGCGGCGGCCACGAAGAACCAGATGTACCCGGACATCCTGGTCTGCTCGACCGCCGAGAGGTCCTTGTCGCGCTTGATCCGGATCAGCACCCCGGCCGGGATGACGACCCCGGCCAGCGTCAACGGGACCATCGCCCAGTTGAGGGTGAAGTGACCGGTCAGCCCGACGACGCCGTAGAAGACGGCCGCGATCAGCAGCCAGGTCATGCCCTTGCGCAGCCAGGAGACGCGCTCCTCGCGGGAGAGCGGGGTGGGGACGCGGCTGCTGGCCGGGTTCAGGTGGCGCGTACCGAACAGGAACGTGACCAGCCCGATCCCCATGCCGACCGCCGCGAGGGCGAAGCCGAGATGCCAGCTGTACGTCTCGCCGACCGTGCCGATGACCAGCGGGGCGAAGAAGGCACCGATGTTGATGCCCATGTAGAAGATGGTGAAGCCGCCGTCCCGGCGCGGGTCGTCGGGACCGTCGTAGAGCTGCCCGACCATCGTGGAGATGTTGGCCTTCAGCAGGCCGGAGCCGAGCGCCACCAGCGCCAGACCGGCGAAGAATGTCCCCGAGCCCGGCAGGGCCAGCGTCAGATGGCCCACCATGATCGTGCAGGCCGCGATCGTGACCGTCTTGCGCGGCCCCCACACGCGGTCGCCCAGCCAGCCGCCCGGCATGGCCAGCAGATAGACCATCGAGAGATAGATGGAGTAGATGGCCGTGGTGGTGGCCAGGTCCATCCCCAGCCCGCCGCCCTGAAGCCCCTTCGAGGCATCGGGACCGCCGGAGATCAGGTAGATGGTGAGCAGGGCCCTCATGCCGTAGAAGCTGAAGCGCTCCCACATCTCGGTCATGAAGAGGGTGGCCAGTCCGCGGGGGTGGCCGAAGAAGGTCTTCTCGGGGCCGGCGGGGGCGCTGGGCGAGTCCTTCGTCAGGCTGGGCGCCATCGATCGATCCTTGCGCATAGGAAGAGACCGCATGAGAGACCGCATAAAAGGAGACCTTCGGCGCTCGGCAGGCCAAAGGTCTTGAAGGTCTCAAAGGTCTACGAGTGGGGGGTTGGGCAGTGCGAGTGGTGCAAGTGGGGTGAGTAGTACTTAAAGGTGCCTCGACACCATACGGCACGACAGAGTGCGACAAGGAAGGACCGACGTAACGGAGAGACATGGATCACAGGTGCCGACCGGGCGGCCGCCGAAATTCGAAGGAAGATCATCGGATCGGCGCGGTGACCCGCGGTCGCGCGAGCCGCTCCCGCGAGCGCCCTCGCGAGCACCGCCCGGGCGCCGCCCCGCGCGGTCTACCATCACCTCATGACCCGTGTACTGCTCGCCGAGGACGACGCTTCCATCTCGGAGCCGCTGGCCCGCGCCCTGCGACGGGAGGGTTACGAGGTCGAGGTCCGCGAAGACGGCCCGACCGCACTGGACGCTGGACTCCAGGGCGGTATCGACCTGGTGGTCCTCGACCTGGGGCTGCCCGGAATGGACGGCCTCGAAGTCGCCCGCCGACTCCGCGCCGAGGGCCACGCCATCCCGATCCTGGTGCTGACCGCGCGCGCCGACGAGGTCGACACCGTCGTCGGACTCGACGCCGGTGCCGACGACTACGTCACCAAGCCGTTCCGGCTCGCCGAGCTGCTGGCGCGCGTACGGGCCCTGCTGCGGCGCGGCGCCGCCGACACCGGTCCCGCCCCCGCCACGCACGGCGTTCGGATCGACGTCGAGTCGCACCGCGCCTGGATGGGCGACGAGGAGCTCCAGCTCACCGCCAAGGAATTCGACCTGCTGCGGGTGCTGGTCCGCGACGCCGGCCGGGTCGTCACCCGCGACCAGCTGATGCGCGAGGTCTGGGACACCACCTGGTGGTCCTCCACCAAGACCCTCGACATGCACATCTCCTGGCTGCGCAAGAAACTCGGCGACGACGCCGCCAACCCGCGCTACATCGCGACGGTACGGGGCGTCGGCTTCCGGTTCGAGAAGAGCTGACGCCTCCCGTTCGGCCGGCTCCGGACGGCAGACCGCACCCCGGTCCCTCCCGTTCGGATCTCGCCGGGATCGCGGGGCCTGGTGCCGTGGCCGTGTCACCGATCCATGTGGGGAGCGCACCGTGCGCCGTCGTCTGATCAGCTCCACGCTCGCCGTGGTACTCATCGTCATCGCCGTGTTCGGGGTGTCGCTCGTCATCGTCGAGACCCGCACGATCAGCGCCAGCGCCCAGGAGAGCGTGGACTCCGAGGCACTGCGCCTCGTCAGCATCGTCGACAGCCGGCTGCTCGGCGGCGACCGGGTCAACGCCAAGGTGCTCTCCGAGCAGGTGGCCAAGAAGCGGTACGCCCGGATCGAGATCCCCGGCCGGAACCCCGTCGAGATCGGCGAACGCCCCACCGGCAGCGTCCTGCGGGGCCAGGCCAGGGGCGAGGAGGGCGAGACCGTCACGGTCGAGGAGACCCGCTCCTCCGTCACCCGCGAGGTCGGCCGCACCCTGCTGATCATCGGCGCGGTCGCCCTGCTCGCCGTCATCGCCGCCGCGCTGCTGGCCGTACGGCAGGCCAACCGCCTCGCCTCGCCGCTCACCGACCTCGCGGAGACCGCCGAGCGCCTCGGCTCCGGCGACCCGCGCCCCCGCCACCGGCGCTACGCCGTCCCCGAGCTGGACCGGGTCGCGGACGTCCTCGACTCCAGCGCCGAGCGGATCGCCCGGATGCTCACCGCCGAGCGGCGGCTCGCGGCGGACGCCTCGCATCAGCTGCGCACCCCGCTGACCGCGCTGTCCATGCGGCTGGAGGAGATCTCCGTGACCGACGACCTGGACACCGTGAAGGAAGAGGCGACGATCGCGCTGACCCAGGTGGAGCGGCTGACCGACGTGGTCGAACGGCTGCTCACCAACGCCCGCGACCCGCGCACCGGTTCCGCCGTCGCCTTCGACCTCGACGAAGTCGTCAAGCAGCAGATCGAGGAGTGGCGGCCCGCCTACCGCAGCGCCGGCCGCGCCATCGTCTGCTCCGGCCGGCCGGGGATGCGCGCCGTCGCGACCCCCGGCGCCGTCGCCCAGGTCCTCGCGGCGCTGATCGAGAACTCGCTGATGCACGGCGGCGGTACGGTCGCCCTGCGCACCCGGGTCACCGGGAACCAGGCCGTCATCGAGGTCACCGACGAGGGGCCCGGCGTACCGGCGGACCTCGGCGCACGGATCTTCGAGCGCACCATCAGCGGCCGCAACTCCACCGGCATCGGCCTCGCCGTGGCGCGCGACCTGGCGGAGGCCGACGGCGGTCGCCTCGAACTGCTCCAGCAGCAGCCGCCGGTCTTCGCGCTGTTCCTCAGCCGGGAGGCCCGTACCCGCAAGTCGGCGGATGCGACGCACCGCCCGGTCCGCTGAGGCCGCCGAGGACCGGACGGGCGAGAACCCCCGCGGGCGGCAAAGCCAGGCGGGGGCAGGGGGACAGGGCCGGCGGTACGGGGATACGGGGACGGGGATACGGGGACGGGGATACGGGGACGGGGATACGGCAGGTGTACGGGGATACGGGCGTCAGCGCACCCGTACCGGCTCCGACTGCTCGCCACCGCCGGGCCCGGACTCCGGGTCCGCGCCCGACCCGCCCTCCGCGACGGGCCGCGCCCGGAACACCCAGGTCCGGTACGACCAGAAGCGGAAGAGCGTCGCGATGCCGATGCCGATGAACTTGAAGACGTTGCTCTGGAGCGGTGAGTCCCAGCCGAACCCGTAGGTCGCGGTGTACAGAATGCCGTTCTCGATCACCAGGCCGGCCGCGCTGAACAGCAGGAACAGCGTCAGTTCCTTGGTGCGCCCGCTCTTGTCGCGGTCCCGGTAGGTGAAGTAGCGGAACCCCACGTAGTTGAAGACGATCGCGACGACGGTGGCCAGGACGCTCGCCCGTACGACGGGCAGCGAGGTGGTGTGCCGTACGAGGTTGAAGACGAGGAGGTTGACCAGCAGCCCCGCTCCGCCCACCGCGCCGAACTTGACCGCCTCGCGCATGAGGCGGTCCAGTCGCACACGGAGTGCGCCGCGTTCGCTCATATGCTCGTTCAGCCCCAGTCCGTTCGGCGGTTCGCTCGATCCAGCAGTATCGAACCATGCTAACCAGCACCCTCCGCACCCGCCCGGGCGACCGTACGTCACGCTCGGTGACGGTGGGTGGCGAGTGCGGTGGCGCCGGTGGTACCGGCGGCGGCGGGCGGGGCGGCCTCGGCGTACCGCCCGCCGCGTCCGGATACCCTGGGTGTGTGACGTTCCCGGTAGTCGGCATGGTCGGCGGCGGTCAGCTCGCCCGTATGACCCACGAGGCGGGCATCCCCCTCGGCCTCAGATTCAAGCTCCTCAGTGACACCCCCCAGGACTCGGCTGCCCAGGTGGTGAACGATGTCGTCGTCGGCGACTATCGCGACCTGGACACATTGCGTGACTTCGCGCGGGGTTGCGATGTGATCACGTTCGACCACGAACATGTGCCGATCGAGCATTTGCGCGCACTGGAGGCCGATGGCATCCCCATCAGGCCCGGTCCCGACGCGCTCAGGCACGCCCAGGACAAGGGAGTGATGCGCGCCCGGCTCACCGAGCTGGGCGCCCCCTGCCCGCGCCACCGCATCGTGACCGACCCCGCCGACGCCGCGGCCTTCGCCGCCGAGGTGGGCGGCTTCCCCGTCGTCCTCAAGACGGTGCGCGGCGGCTACGACGGCAAGGGCGTGTGGGTCGTACGCTCCGAGGCCGAGGCCGAACCGCCCTTCCTGGCGGGGGTCCCCGTCCTCGCCGAGGAGAAGGTCGACTTCGTACGCGAACTGGCGGCGAACATAGTCCGCTCGCCGCACGGCCAGGCCGTGGCCTACCCCGTGGTCGAGTCCCAGCAGGTCGACGGCGTCTGCGACACCGTGATCGCGCCCGCGCCCGGGCTCTCCGAGGAACTGTCCGGCGAGGCCCAGCGGCTCGCGCTGCGGATCGCCTCGGAACTCGGCGTCGTCGGCCATCTCGCGGTCGAACTCTTCGAGACCCGCGACGGACGCGTCCTCGTCAACGAACTGGCCATGCGCCCCCACAACTCCGGGCACTGGACCCAGGACGGCGCGATCACCTCCCAGTTCGCCAACCACGTGCGGGCCGTACTCGACCTCCCCCTCGGCGACCCGCGCCCCCGCGCGCCCTGGACGGTCATGTGCAACGTCCTCGGCGGCGACTACCCCGACATGTACACGGCCTATCTGCACTGCATGGCCAGGGACCCGCGGCTGAAGATCCACATGTACGGCAAGGACGTGAAGCCCGGCCGCAAGGTGGGCCACGTCAACACCTACGGCGACGACCTGGACGACGTGCTGGAGCGCGCCCGCCACGCCGCCGGCTATCTGCGAGGAACGATCACCGAATGATTCCCCCCCTGGTCGGCGTGGTGATGGGCTCGGACTCCGACTGGCCCGTCATGGAGGCCGCGGCGCAGGCCCTGCACGAGTTCGAGATCCCGTACGAGGTCGACGTCGTCTCCGCCCACCGGATGCCGCGCGAGATGATCTCCTACGGCGAGCACGCGGCCGACCGCGGACTCAAGGCGATCATCGCGGGCGCGGGCGGCGCGGCCCACCTGCCCGGCATGCTGGCGTCGGTGACGCCGCTGCCGGTGATCGGTGTCCCCGTGCCCCTGAAGTACCTGGACGGCATGGACTCGCTGCTCTCCATCGTGCAGATGCCGGCCGGCGTGCCGGTCGCCACCGTCTCGGTCGGCGGCGCCCGCAACGCCGGGCTGCTGGCCGCCCGTATCCTCGCGGCCCACGATCCCGAACTGCGGAGCCGGATGCGGGAGTTCCAGCGGGAGCTGAACGACCAGGCGACGGCGAAGGGCAAGCGGCTGCGCGCCAAGGTCGAGGGCTCGGACCACTTCGGGTTCGGCAAGTGACGCCGCCCGTGCCCGAGGTCGGCCTCCTGGACCGGGCCCGCGCCCTGCTCGCCGACTTCCCCGTGGTCGACGGCCACAACGACCTGCCGTGGGCGCTGCGTGAGCACGTCCGCTACGACCTGGACCGGCTCGACATCGCCGACGACACGTCGGCGCACCTCCACACCGACCTGCCGAGGCTGCGGCGCGGCGGGGTCGGCGGCCAGTTCTGGTCCGTGTACGTACGGTCCGACATGGCCGGGGACGACGCGGTCAGCGCGACACTGGAGCAGATCGACGTGGTCGGCCGGCTCCTCGCCCGCTACCCCGACGACCTGGCCCGCGCCCTGACGGCGGACGACATGGAGGAGGCGCGCCGGCAGGGCCGGATCGCGTCGCTGATGGGCGCCGAGGGCGGCCACTCCATCAACAACTCCCTCGCCACGCTGCGCGCCCTGTACACCCTGGGCGTCCGCTACATGACGCTCACGCACAACGACAATCTCCGCTGGGCCGACTCCGCCACGGACGCGCCGGGCGTGGGCGGGCTCTCCGCCTTCGGCCGCGAGGTCGTCCGGGAGATGAACCGCCTCGGCATGCTGGTCGACCTCTCGCACGTCGCCGCCACGACCATGCGCGACGCGCTCGCCGTGACTGAGGCGCCGGTGATCTTCTCCCACTCGTCGTCGCGCGCGGTCTGCGACCATCCGCGCAACGTCCCGGACGACGTGCTGGAGCTGCTGCCCGGGAACGGCGGCGTCGCGATGGTCACCTTCGTACCGAAGTTCATCCTGCCCGAGGCGGTGGAGTGGACCCGGCTCGCGGACCGGAACATGGACGCCCACGGGCTGCACCACCTCGCCACCACCCCCGAGGCGATGAAGGTCCACAACGCCTTCGAGGCGGCGCACCCGCGCCCGGTGGCCACGGTCGCGACGGTCGCCGACCACCTCGACCACATGCGCGAGACGGCGGGCGTCGACCACATCGGCATCGGCGGCGACTTCGACGGGACACCCTTCACGCCGGAGGGCCTGGAGGATGTGGCGGGCTATCCGAACCTGATCGCCGAGCTGCTGTCGCGGAAGTGGTCGACGCCGGACATCGCGAAGCTGACATGGCAGAACGCGGTACGGGTGCTGCGCGCGGCGGAGGACGTCTCGCGGTCGCTGCGGACCACGCGCGAGGCGTCGCAGGCGACGATCGAGGCGCTGGACGGCGCGTGAACGGCCCGGACGGCCGCTGAGGCCGGTACGCGGGGGTACGGGGTACGGGGACGGCCTCGTACCCCGTACTCATGCCGGCGGGCCCGTACCCGTACCCCGGACGCACCGTCCGCCGCGACCATCCGGGCCGGGCGTGTCACCGTGGCGGTACTGCTGCCGCCGACCCCGGAGCGCCCGTCATGGCAGATCTGCGAGACGATCCGTACGCCGAGGCACCGACGGCGTCCGGAGAGGAACCACCGTCGTTCGAAGCTCAGGCCGAGAGCCCCGACGAGAGCCCCGAGAGCGCCGACGAGAGCCCCGAGAGCGCCGCCTGCGCCGAGACAGTCGTCGCGTGCGCCGAGGCAGTGGTGACGGCCGGGACGACCGGGTCCGCGGGCCGTTCACACGGGGTCGAGACGTCCGAGGTGGTCGGGACGGCGGAACGCGTCCGCGTCCTCCTCGCCGCGCATCCGGTCTTCGACGGCCACAGCGGTCTCGCCCAGCTCCTCGGGCGCACGCCCCCGCACGACCTCGAATTCGGCGAGAGCGCTCTCGACACCGACCTGCCCCGGCTGCGCGCGGGCGGGGTCGGCGCGCAGTTCTGGTCGCTACGGGTCCCGGCGCACGACGCCGGCCGGCACCACGCCATCAGCGCCACGCTGGAGCTGATCGACCGGGTGCGCGCCATGGTCGACGGCTGCCCCGAGGGGTTCAGGCTCGTGCTGACCTCCGGGGACATCACCGACGCCCGTAACTGCGGGCGCGTCGCCTCGCTGCTCGGGCCGGTCGACGGGCCCGCGCTCGGGGACTCGCTGAGCGTCCTGCGCGCCTATCACGCACTCGGCGTCCGGGCCGTCACGCTCGCCGGAGCCCGCTGGGCCGACCAGGACGGCACACTGAGCCGGTTCGGCCACGAGGCCGTACGGGAGATGAACCGCCTCGGGATCGTCGTCGACCTCTCCGGCACCCGTGAGGACACGATGCGCGCGGTGTTCACCATGGCCAAGGCGCCCGTCATGTTCGCCCACTCCGGCGCCCGCGCGCTCACCGACCACCCCGCCAACGTCTCGGACGCCGGTCTCGCGCTCCTCGGCGCCAACCTCGGTGTCTGCATGGTGAGTTTCGCCCCGGACCGGATCGCCCGCGCCGGTCGCCCGCCGTCCCTCCGGGACGTGGCCGACCACCTCGACCACGTACGCGAGGTGGCGGGCGCGCGGTGCGTGGGCCTCTCCGGCGGGTACGGCGCGACGGCGGGCACCCCGCGCGCCCAGGGCCTCGAAGACGCCTCCCGCTACCCGCTCCTGCTCGCCGAACTGCTCGACCGGGGCTGGACGGACGCCGACATCGCCGGGCTGACCTGGGGCAACGCGGCCCGAGTGGTAAGGGACACGGAGTTCGCGGCCCGCACCGCCCAGCAGCGGCGCGGGCCGTCGACCGCGACGATCGAAGAACTGGACGGCGATCAGGCGGCGCGGCAGAGGCAGATGGGATGGCCGGCGGGGTCCGCGTAGACCCGGAAACTCCGCTCCCGGTCCGCCGCGTCCAGCACCGTCGCGCCGAGCGCGAGCACCTGCTTCTCCGCCACGTCCAGGTCCGGGACGCTCAGGTCCAGATGGAGCTGCTGCGAGCCGTCGGCCGCCGGCCACACCGGAGGTACGAAGCCGGGCGCGGCCTGGAAGGCGAGCGGCGTGCCGGGGATGCCCGTCAGGTCCACCCACCGGTCGCCGCTGTCGCTGCTCTCGACGATCTCGCCGCCCAGCAGACCGGCGTAGAAACCGGCGAGGGCGACGGGGGCGGGGCAGTCCAGGACGACGGTGCTGAGCGTGGCGACGGCCATCGGAGTCTCCTCGGTTGCGGGCGATCGTTACCGCTGAGTGGCTTCAACTGGTAACAGTGTGGGTGACCATATACCCGTGGGCAAGAGGTAACGGGCAAGAGGTAACGTCACACCATGACGAACAGGCCACCCGCCCCCGGAGGGCTGGCGCTGGTCGAGGCCCTGGTGAACACGCTCGACATCGAAGAGGGCACCGACAGCCTCGACACGGCGGACGGCCGCGCCGCCTTCGGCCTCGCGGCACAGGACATACCCGCCGCCCGCGAACTCCGCGAGGCCCTGCGCGCCGCCTGCCTGGCGCACGCCGACGCGATCCCGCGCACCGCACGGCTCCCGCGCGCCGGGGAGCCGCCGACCGGCCCCGTGGGCCCGCCCCGGCCCTCGACCGCCGACCTCGACCGGCTGCTGGCGGGAGCCCCGCTGCGGGTGGCGGTCGACACGACCGGCGCCGCCACCCTCCGCCCGGCCACGGCGCCGGCCGGACTGACGTCCCGTATCGCGGAGGCGATCGCGGCAGGCGCCGCCGACGGCACCTGGGAGCGCCTCAAGGCGTGCGAGGCGGAGGAGTGCCGGTGGGTCTTCTACGACCGCAGCCCGGCGGGCCGCAGCCGCTGGTGCTCGATGGCGGTCTGCGGCGCGCGGGCGAAAATGCGGGCGTACCGGGCGAGGCTGACCGAGAACGGCTGAGCCGAGGCCGTCGCGCGGGCGTGGGCCCGCACGACTGAGCCGCACTGATCCGCGCCCGCCTGCCCGCCTGGAGCGTGCGCGGGCGTGCGCGGGCGCGTCGGCTCGTACCGGTCAGGCCCGCGGCCGCCCCATCGCCCGGTACGTCCAGCCAGCCGCGCGCCAGCGCTCCGGGTCCAGGGCGTTGCGGCCGTCGAGGATGAGCCGGCGGGACGCCGCCTCGCCGAGGGCCGCCGGGTCCAGCTCGCGGAACTCGGACCACTCCGTCAGGTGCAGGACGACATCGGCGCCGCGCACCGCTTCCAGGGCCGAGTCCGCGTAGCCCAGGGTCGGGAAGAGGCGCCTGGCGTTGTCCATGCCCTTCGGGTCGTACACCGTGACCTGGCCGCCCTGGAGGTGTATCTGCCCGGCCACATTGAGCGCGGGGGAGTCCCGTACGTCGTCGGAGTCCGGCTTGAAGGTCGCGCCCAGCACCGCGACGCGCTTGCCGAGGAAGGACGAGTCGGCGCCCACGGCCTCCCGTGCCAGCTCCACCATGTGGCCCCGGCGGCGCATGTTGATCGAGTCGACCTCGCGCAGGAACGTCAGCGCCTGGTCCGCGCCCAGCTCGCCCGCGCGCGCCATGAACGCCCGGATGTCCTTGGGCAGGCAGCCGCCGCCGAAGCCGATCCCGGCGCGCAGGAACTTCTTCCCGATCCGCTCGTCGTGGCCGAGGGCCTCCGCCAGCTTCACCACATCGCCACCCGCCGCCTCGCAGACCTCCGCCATCGCGTTGATGAACGAGATCTTCGTGGCCAGGAAGGAGTTCGCGGAGGTCTTGACCAGCTCGGCCGTCGGGAAGTCCGTCGCCACGAAGGGCGAGCCCTCCGCGATCGGGGTCGCGTACACCTCGCGCAGCGTCCGCTCGGCGCGCTCCCCGCCCGCGCCGGCGCGCACGCCCACCACGAGCCGGTCCGGGTGCAGGGTGTCGTGCACGGCGTAGCCCTCGCGCAGGAACTCCGGGTTCCAGGCCAGCTCCACCTCGTCGCCCGCCGGCGCCAGCTCCGCGATACGGGCGGCCAGCCGGTCCGCGCTGCCCACCGGCACGGTGGACTTGCCGACGACGAGCGCCGGCCGGCGCAGATGCCGGGCGAGGCTCTCCACGGCGGAATCGACGTACGACATGTCGCACGCGTACTCGCCGTGCTTCTGCGGGGTGTTCACACAGACGAAGTGCACGTCGCCGAAGTCGGCGACCTCGGCCCAGTCCGTCGTGAAGCGCAGCCGCCCGCTCGATCCCTCGATCCCCGCGACATGCCTCCGCAGCAGCTCCTCCAGGCCCGGTTCGTACATCGGTACCCGGCCGGCCGACAGCATCTCGATCTTCTCGGGGACCACATCGAGCCCGAGGACCTCGAAACCCAGCTCGGCCATGGCCGCGGCGTGGGTGGCGCCGAGATAGCCGGTGCCGATCACGGTGATCTTGAGGGCCATGGGTGCTCCAAGGTGCGACGGTCGTGTGCGGGCCCGAGCATATCCGCGCGTCGGGCGGGCGCCGCAGGGGCACTTCTCCGAGTGAGAACGGCCTGTCGGCGAACTCACCTATCCCGATGCCGTCCGGGCCCTCTAAAATTGGGTTACTTAACGGTAGTTAGCATCCTTGGGGAGTGAAAGACCGTGGCCGGATCGGCTGATTTCGACCTGTACCGCCCGTCCGAGGAGCACGACATGCTCCGCGAGACCGTCCGCGCCCTCGCCGAGGCGAAGATCGCGCCGTTCGCGGCGGCCGTGGACGAGGAGGCCCGTTTCCCGCAGGAGGCCCTGGACGCGCTCGTCGCCTCCGACCTGCACGCCATCCACGTACCCGAGGGGTACGGCGGCGCCGGCGCGGACGCGCTCGCCACCGTGATCGTCATCGAGGAGGTCGCCCGTGCCTGTGCCTCCTCCTCGCTGATCCCGGCCGTGAACAAGCTGGGCTCGCTGCCGGTGATCCTGGCCGGTGACGAGGACCTCAAGAAGAAGTACCTGGCGCCGCTGGCCAAGGGCGACGCGATGTTCTCGTACTGCCTCTCGGAGCCGGACGCGGGCTCCGACGCGGGCGGCATGAAGACCAGGGCGGTACGGGACGGCGACCACTACGTCCTGAACGGTGTGAAGCGCTGGATCACCAACGCGGGCGTCTCCGAGTACTACACGGTCATGGCCGTCACCGACCCCGACAAGCGCACCAAGGGCATCAGCGCCTTCGTGGTCGAGAAGTCGGACCCGGGCGTCTCCTTCGGGGCCCCGGAGAAGAAGCTCGGCATCAAGGGCTCCCCGACCCGCGAGGTCTACCTCGACAACGTCCGTATCCCCGCCGACCGGCTCATCGGCGAGGAGGGCACCGGCTTCGCCACCGCGATGAAGACCCTCGACCACACCCGCGTCACCATCGCGGCCCAGGCCCTCGGCATCGCCCAGGGCGCGCTCGACTACGCGGCGGGGTACGTCAAGGAGCGCAAGCAGTTCGGCAAGCCGATCGCGGACTTCCAGGGCGTCCAGTTCATGCTCGCCGACATGGCCATGAAGCTCGAAGCGGCCCGCCAGCTCACCTACTCCGCCGCCGCCCGCTCGGAGCGCGTCTCCGGAGGCAGCGCCAAGGAGGACCTCACCTTCTTCGGAGCGGCGGCCAAGTGCTTCGCCTCGGACGCGGCCATGGAGATCACCACGGACGCGGTCCAGCTGCTCGGCGGCTACGGGTACACGCGCGACTACCCGGTGGAGCGGATGATGCGCGACGCGAAGATCACCCAGATCTACGAGGGCACGAACCAGGTCCAGCGCATCGTCATGGCGCGCAACCTGCCGTAGGGAGGGTGTCCGGCGCGTTATTGCAGCTCAATGGGGGTGTGCGGCCGAAAGGAGAAGCCCCTCGCGATCCCTGCGAGGGGCTTCGTTTCTTGGCTTGTAGATCATCTGGGAGATTTTTGGAAGATCAATTCCAGGAGATCCCGGCAGATCGCGGTCCGCGCGTGTGCGGCGGTGGTCCGCCGCCGACGGAGATCCCACTCGAACTGGCCCTCCGAACCGGGCCTTTAATCGATTATTCGATCGAATGATCATCCTGCCGTGGCTATGATCACGCCTCGGCGAGGTCGTAGCACAGAGGTAGTGCGCCTACACAGCATGGAGGAGGACGTCCGTTCGAATCCGGCCGCCCCGCCTGCGCCCTCGCTCTCCTACGGGAGGACGGGGGGCGCATCGCCATGGCTGGGTCAGGCACGGCGAGCTTGGCCGGCGTCTGTGTATTTCCGCCTCGATCATGCTGATCGTCCTACTCGGACGGTGCGTTCCGCTGTTTCGATGATCGCCTCGAACATCCGCCGGTACCCACGGAACAGCGGACCGTGTGGCGTCGCCATCACCTTGTACGTCGCGGACTCAGGCCCCTCCCAGACGGCAGGGACGACGCTCCGGCGACCGCGCGGAGCAGGCACCTGCGTGACCACGCCGTACCTCGCGCACCCCGATCAGCGGCAGAAGCTCGCACGGCTGAACGGCTGGACGGCTGACCGGCGGACGGTCCAGCCGGAACCGCAGCCGGACCACGCCGGATGCCGGACGGTACGGGGCGCCCCGGTGGCCGTGGCGCCCCGTACCGCTCAGTCCTGGTGGTCCGCCCAGACGTACGCCTCCGGCAGCAGCTCCGCGATCGTGAGCGTGCGGGGATGGTCGTCGGTGCCCACGATGACGTGGATCTCCGGGAAGTAGTCGAAGAGGAACTGGCGGCAGCGGCCGCACGGGGGCATCAGGCCGCGGTTGCCGTCGCCCACGGCCACGATCGTCGTCAGGTCGTACACGCCCTGCGCCGCCGCCGCGCCCACCAGGACGAGTTCGGCGCAGGGGCCGCCCGTGAAGTGGTAGGCGTTCATCGCCGTGACGATGCGGCCGTCGGCGGCGCGGCCCGCCGCGGCGACCGTGTGGTTGTCGCCCCGGGCGTGGGTACGGGCCGTCGTGGTGGCCGCCTCGATGAGGCCGTGGTCCACCGCGGTGCCGCAGGCGGAAGCGGCGTCGGCCGCGGCGGACGGGGCGCCGGAGGTGCCGCTCGGGGCGGGGGGCGGTACAGGAGGCGTCATCAGTTGCCGGTGACCGTGACCTTCTCGTCGTTGTTGAGCTGGCTGACGAGCTGCTTGACCTTCGCCTCGTCCCACAGCAGGTTCCCGCCGCTCTGGCCCGCGATCGGCATGTTCATGGACGTGCCGTCGCCGCTCGTCACGCCCTTCATCGCGAAGAACATACTGCCCAGCGACCACAGGGACATGTCCTTGTCCACGACCAGCGTGTCCAGCCCCGCGCCCGCAGCCGGGTAGAACCGGAACGGGTTGATGATCGTGCTCGGGGTGGCCGTCTGGGAGGCCAGGGCCGAGAGGAACTTCTGCTGGTTCTTCGTACGGTCCAGGTCGCTGCCCGCGAAGGCGTACCGCGTCCGTACGAAGGCCAGCGCCTGCTCGCCGTTGAGGGTCTGCTCGCCCGCCTGGAAGTCCGCGCCCGACTTCTTGTCCTTGAACGCCTTGGGGATCTCCAGGTCCACCCCGCCGATCGCGTCCACGACATTGGCGAACCCGGCGAAGCCGATCTCCACGTAATGGTCGATCCGCAGCCCGGTCTTGGCCTCGACGGTGCGCACCAGCAGCGGCGCGCCGTCCTCGGCGAAAGCCGCGTTGAGCTTCTTGTGCGCGGCCTGCGCGGGAAAGACCTTGCCGGACTCCGAGCCCTTGAAGGAGGGGATCTGCACATCGGTGTCGCGCGGCAGCGAGATCAGCGTCGGCCCGTTGGACCCCGTGTGCAGGATCATCATCGAGTCGGTCCTGCTGCCCTCGGCCGAGCCCGTGTGGAGCTTCTTCTTCTCCTCGTCGGACATGCCGTCCCGGCTGTCCGTACCGACGATCAGATAGTTCGTGCCCTTGCCCCCGTCGGGGCGGTCGATCACGACGGACAGGTCGACCTCGCGCCGCAGCTTGGAGTCGGCCCAGAAGTACGTGCCGATGGAGCCACCGAGGAGGACCACGACCAGCACCAGCGCGCCGACCTTGATACGGCGCCCCCAGTCGGGCGCCTGCCGGGGGCCGGAGGCGCCGCCGCCCCGCTGCGGGGGAACGCCGCCGTAACCGCCGCCGCCGGGCCCGCCGGACGGGGCACCGTAGACCTGGCCCGTGTTGTAGCCGTTGTCGTACGCGTCGGCGTGCCCGTCGCCGTACCCGTTGTCCCGGCCCGGGCCGGCGCCCCGGCCGTACCCCGGGGACTGCGGGGGAACCCCACGACGCTGTACGTGCGGCATGGAACGCGCGCCCTCGGGCCGTGCGCCCCCGCTGCCGCGCCCGTACCCGTTGCCCTGCTCGCCGTTACGTCCATCGGGCCAATCATTCATGTGAACAGTCTGCCGGGCGGGGCTGTGCTCCATACAGGGAGGTGGGAAATCGGATCGGGGCTGTTGCGAAGCTGATGCAAAGCGGACCGCGCGGAGGCGAAGGCGGAAGCCACCGGACCCGCGCATAGGGTGGAGGGCATGACAGACCAGGCCCAACGCCCGGAGCACCCGATTCCGGGCAAGCCCACGTCCGCCTCACGGACCACGCTCAGCCACATCATGACCGGCGGCGACACCAACCTGCTCGGTACGGTGCACGGCGGCGTGATCATGAAGCTGGTGGACGACGCGGCGGGCGCTGTCGCCGGCCGGCACTCCGGCGGGCCCGCCGTCACGGCCTCCATGGACGAGATGGTCTTCCTGGTGCCCGTCAGGGTGGGGGACCTCGTCCATGTGAAGGCCCAGGTCAACTGGGTCGGCCGGTCGTCCATGGAGATCGGCGTACGTGTCCTGGCCGAGCGCTGGAACGAATCCGCCCCCGCCACCCAGGTCGGCAGCGCTTATCTCGTCTTCGCCGCCGTGGACGAGGAGGGCAGGCCCCGGCCCGTACCGCCGGTGATCCCGGAGACCGAGCAGGACAAGCGGCGCAACCAGGAGGCGCAGATCCGCCGCACGCACCGGCTCGCGCGGCGCCGCGCGATCAAGGAGCTGCGGGCCGGGCGGGCCGCTGCGGGGATCGACGAGCGCCGGCGCGATCCGGACGCGGGCGCCGACGCCGACGCCGGGGGCGACGAGCGCTGAGCGAACGGACCGGCCCCGCTGAGCGCCCCCGACGCGCACCCGCTGAGCGCACCCCGACACGCGCCCGTTACGCGCACACCGCCTGGTCGCCCGTCGTCGCCCCGAACTCGCCCTTCGGCGGCTCCTCCGCCCGTACCGGCGTGACCGCCTTGTAGTCCGTGCCCGCCATCACCTTCAGCGTCGCGCCCTGCTGCTTCACCGCCCGCAGCTCGCTGCCCGGCAGCGCCGCCGCCAGGGACTTCGCCGAGCGGTCCCAGCGCGGGTCGTACATGATGACCGTGCGCCGGGTGTCGGGGCCGTCCGAAGTGAGCGGGGCGCGGGTGGTGTGGAAGCCGGTGGCGCGCAGCGCGTCGTCCACCCGCTTGCCCAGGCCGTCCGTGGCCGTCCCGTTGTAGACCTGCACCCGGATCTCCTGCGGCCTCACCTCGACCAGCTTGGCCGGCTCGCCCTTCCCACCGGACCCGTCGGACCCCCCGGACCCGTCGGACTCAGCGGACACACCGGGCCCGTCGGACTTCGGCGGGTGCGCGGGCTCGTCCCTCGGCGGGGTCAGCGGCTTGTCGTCGCGCACCGCCCGGAACAGCTGCTTCGACTTCACCGGATCCCACTTCACCGTCGAGCCGATGCCCTTGACCGTCACCCCCGAACCGTCCCCCGCCAGCGGTACGGAGGTGAACTCCGACGAGGCCGGCGTGAAGCCGCGCATCGCCTCGTTGAGGTCGAGCAACTGCCGCGCGCCGAACCCGGCGTCGGCCCGTACCGAGTCGAGCATGGTCGAGGTGACCTCCTTGAACCGCACCGGGTTCAGCAGCACCCCGCTGCTGGTGGCCCGGTGGATCAGGGCGGCCAGGAAGCGCTGCTGGCGCTGCATCCGCCCGAGGTCGGCCGCGCTGTCGATGTGCCGGGACCGTACGTACTGAAGCGCCTCCCCGCCGTTCATCCGGTGCGTGCCGGCTGTCAGGTCGAGACCGGTGTACGAGTCCTTCAGCGGCCGGGGCGTGCAGATGTCCACGCCGCCCACCGCGTCCACCGTCTTCATGAAGGCGGTGAAGTCGACCTCCAGATAGTGGCTGATCTTCACGCCGGTCATCCGCTCGACGGTGCCGACCGTCAGCTGCGGCCCGCCCTCCGCGTACGCCGCGTTCAGCTTCACCGGGTGCGGCGCGTGGCGCTTGCCGGTGGTGGCGTCGGTGTGCTCGGGCAGCTCCGTGTAGCTGTCGCGCGGCAGGCTGACGACGCTGGCGCGCCGCCCGTCCTCCGAGAGGTGCACCAGCATGACCGTGTCGGTGCAGTGGCAGGGCGCGCCACCGAGCCGGTACTTCTGCCGCTCCTCCTCGGTGATCCTGTCGCGGCCGTCGGTGCCGACCAGCAGCAGATTCAGCCCCCGGCCGGCGTGCGGCCGGTTCTTCATGTCCTTGAACGGGTCGACGCGGCCGATGCCGGTGTCGAGGCTGGTCATCACCGCGTGGCCGATCCCGCCCGCGCCCAGGACCAGGACGGAGAGCGTCGTCGCCGTGCGCATGGCCCACCGCGGTCTCCGGCGGCCGGGCCGGCGTCCTGGTGGCGCGGGGCGGCGGGTGGTGCGGGGCGGCGTGGACACGGGGAGCACCTCCGCGGTGACAGGGCCGGCAGGCCGGGGCCAGGGAAACCGTGAACGGATTCCGCGCACGGTAGGCCCATACGATCAGCGCCACCGGGCCGCAACCGGGCGGCGCGCGTGGCTGTCCCCCGTTCGCGGTAACGTGGCGGGCCGTACCTCAGAGCCGGTCGAAGATCGCCCGACGTGCTCTCAGCCTCCCGAAGGACCCAGAAGGACCCACATGCCTGCCCTGCCGCCCGCGGTCTCCGTGATCATGCCGGTGCTCAACGAGGAACGCCATCTGAGGAACTCCGTCCGGCACATCCTGGAGCAGGAGTACGACGGCGAGATGGAGGTGGTGATCGCGCTCGGGCCCTCCACGGACCGTACGGACGAGATCGCGGCGGAGCTGGTACGGGAGACCGCGTCCGACGCGCGGGCCCGGGTCCACACCGTCCCGAACCCGACCGGCCGCACCCCGGCCGCGCTGAACGCCGCGATCAAGGCGTCCCGGCACCCCGTCGTCGTACGGGTCGACGGCCACGGCATGCTCTCGCCGAACTACATCGCGACCGCCGTCCGGCTGCTGGCCGAGACCGGCGCGCAGAACGTCGGCGGCGTCATGCACGCCGAGGGCGAGAACGACTGGGAGCACGCGGTGGCCGCCGCGATGACCTCGAAGATCGGTGTCGGCAACGCGGCGTTCCACACCGGCGGCGAGGCCGGCCCGGCCGAGACGGTGTACCTCGGTGTCTTCCGGCGCGAGGCGCTCGAACAACAGGACGGCTACAACGAGGAGTTCATCCGCGCCCAGGACTGGGAGCTGAACTTCCGCATCCGCGAGTCGGGCGGCTCCATCTGGTTCTCGCCCGAACTGCGCGTGCAATACCGCCCGCGCCCCTCGGTGAAGGCGCTCGCCAAGCAGTACAAGGACTACGGCCGCTGGCGCCATGTCGTCGCCCGCTACCACGCCGGCTCGATCAACCTCCGCTACCTCGCCCCGCCGGCCGCCGTCTGCGCCATCGCGGCAGGCGTGGTCGTCGGTGCGGCGGTCACCCCATGGGGCCTGGTCGTCCCGGCCGGCTATCTCGCCGCGATCGTCGCCGGCTCGCTCCCGGCGGGCAAGGGGCTGCCGCTGAAGGCGCGCCTCCAGATCCCGGTGGCGCTGGCGACCATGCACATGTCGTGGGGGTTCGGCTTCCTGACCAGCCCGCGTTCGCTGGCGAAGAAGGTCATCGCGAGCCGCCGCCCGGCCGCCGGGGCGCAGCCCGTCGAGGTGTAGCCCGCACCGGGAGAACACCCGTAGGGGGAGAACGACCCAGCACAGCAGTGCCGCCCGATGGCACGCATCGGGCGGCACACCTGCTTCCGTGCGTACGGCGCGGGGTCAGAAGCGGTACGGCTTGTACACGTCCATGCACGCGCCCTTCTCCGAGCCGTTGAGGGCGTCCGCCGTGTCCGGGACGGAGCCCGCCTCGGGCTCCGCCGCCTTCGGGAAGGCCGAGCCGGTGCGCCAGTCCGCGCCGACCGTCACCGTGACCCCCGACACGTCCGTGCTCTTCTTCACCGAAGTCAGCGGAATACCCAGAGCCTTGGCGACCGCCTGCGCGTCGCCCTCCAGCTCCGCGCTGGGGAAGCCGACCGTCGTCTTCTCCTGCGGGGTGAGCCGGGCGTCCGCCCTGGCCAGGGGGTAGCCCTCGCCGCTGAGCAGCGCCGCCACGGCCGCCGCGCGGCCCCGTACCGGGGTCTGCGCACCGCCGCCGGTGCCGTTGCGTACGGCCACACCCGTGTCGGCGGGCGTCAGGGACGGCGTCCTGGCGTCCTGGTCGGCGGCCTTCTTCCCCGCGTCGGCCACCGCCTTCGCGTCGGCCTTGTCGCCGTTGGCGTCGAAGGCCACGTCGTCACGGAGCATCGACCACATCCGGTCGGCGTCGGCCTGTGCCACGACCAGGTGGTTCCGGTCCTGCGGATCGGTCACCGTCGGCATGGTGGTCATCGTGACGCGGTCGGTCGGCACGCTCTTGAGCTGCATGGCCAGATCGAAGAGTTCCTTGACCGTGCCGATCTCCTTCGACACCTCCAGCGACTTGGTGGCGGCCTCCGCGAGACCGGTCAGCCGGGGCGTGTCGGTGAAGACGTTCTGCGAGGTGAGATGGCGGATCATCGAGTTCAGATACATGTGCTGCGCCTTGGCGCGGCCGAGGTCGCTGGAGAAGGCGTGCCTGGTGCGCAGCCACTGGAGCGCCTGCTCGCCCTTGACCTGGTGGGTGCCCTTGGTGAGCTTCAGCCCCGAGCCGCCGGGAACGCCGGGCAGGGGCCGGTCCCACACGTTGTCCTTGACGCAGACGTCGACCCCGCCGATCGCGTCGGCCATCTTCACGACGCCCGCGAAGTCGATCGTCATCCAGTGGTCGATGTAGAGACCGGTCAGCTTCTGCCAGGTGGCGAGGGTGCAGCCCGCGCCGCCGCGCCCCAGCGTCTCGTTGATGATCGTGTTGACCTGCGGATAGCTCTTGCCGGTCGCCGCGTCCTCGCACTTCGGTATGTCGACGCGGGTGTCCCGGGGTATGGACACGACCGAGGCGTTCTTCCGGTCGGCGGATATGTGGACCAGCATCTGTACGTCGGCGAGCGGCGGATCGCCCGCGGTGTCCCTGCTGCCGCCGAGTTTGACGTTCTCCGGCTTGCTGCGGCTGTCGGAGCCCAGGAGCAGGATGTTCAGCGGGGTCTGGCCCGCCGCGTTCGCCCGCGCCTTCGCCGGGTCCGCCGCGCCGCCGGAGCGTGCGCCGGAGCGGATGTTGCCGTTGAGGTGCTCGTAATACCAGTAACCGGCGCCGGCCGTCCCGAGTATCAGCACCGACACCCCGCCGGCGACCCAGCGCAGCACGCGCCACGGGCCGCGCCCGGCGCGTACGGGGCGCGCGGTGCCGCTGTCGCCCGCTCCGGCCGGAGGCGTGCCGCCCGGTCCCGACCCCGGCCCGCCGCCGGCACCGGACCCCGGCCCGCCGCCCGCGTCCTTCGGCGCCGGCCCGGCCCCTTCGTACAGGCTGTCGTCCCAGCCCAGCTCCCGCGCCTGCGGGACACGCTCCCGCGCGCCCTCCGGGCGCACACCGCCACCGCTCTTGCTCATCCGAACTCCCCGTTCACGCAGTCCGTACGAGCCGGTTCCGCGGTGTCACTTGGCGCAGACCTGCTTGTCCGCTTCCACTTTCTGCACGTTGGACGACACCTTCGCCGCCCCGGTGATGGGCACCCCGGCGCCCTTGAAGTCCTTGCCCAGGGTCAGCGTCATCGCCTCAAGCCCCTCGGCGTCCTCGGTGCCCGGCTTCATCCCGGCGGCCGGCAGCCCCAGCATCTCCGCCAGCGCGCGCGCCTGGTCGGCCTGGTTCGGCGCGTACTCCAGCGTCGTCTTGGACACATCGGCCGGGGCGTTGCCCTTGTTGGAGGACTTCAGCACGCCCTCGGTGTTCTGGAGCCAGTTCAGGGTCTCCTGAGCGGAGCCCTGCGGGCCGCCGCCGTTGAACACGTCGACGCGCACATCGGCGGGCGCGGCCTTGGCGCCCTTGAGGAGCGCCTGCTGCTTCTTCTTGGCGGCGGCGTCCTTCGCCGACTCCTTCTTCTTCACCTCGGTGAGGGAGACGTCGTTCTGCATCATCGAGAACAGCGGCTTGGCCTCGGCCTCGTTGAGGACCACCGTCACCTTGACCCTCTCCGCCGGGTTGTCGAGCACCGGCAGCGTCGTGAAGGTGATGTTCTTCGCCGGAACCTTGGAGAGTTCCTTGGCGAGGTCGCTGAGCTTGCTGATGCTGCCGATGCCGGTGTCCACCGTCAGCGCCTTCGTCGCCGCCTCCGCCAGCTTGAACAGCTTGCTGGGGCTGGTGAGCGTGTCGCCCGACTTCATCTCGCGGATCATCGAACCGAGGAACTGCTGCTGCGTCTGGATCCGGCTGAGGTCGCTCTCGTTGCCGAACGCGTGCCGGGTACGGACGAAGGCGAGGGCGTCCTCGCCGGAGATTCTGTGCGTGCCCTTGCTGAGCTTCAGCCGCGACTTCTTGTCGTCGACGTCCTTGTCCACGCACACCTCGACGCCCCCGACCGCGGTGGACAGCGTCTTGACCGCGTTGAAGTCGGCCATCATGAAGTGGTCGACCTCAAGACCGGTGAGCTCCGTGACCGTCCGCATGGTGCAGCCGGGGTCCCGGTCGTCCTGGCCCAGACTGATGTTGAAGCGCTGCCGCGTGGCACCGGGGATGACCTTGGTGCCGTCCTCCGTCTTGGTCTCGCAGTCGGGGATGTCGGTGATCAGGTCGCGCGGGATGGAGAGCACCGTCGCGTTCGTACGGTCCTTGGACACGTGGAACAGCAGGTTGGTGTCGGCGTGGCCCATGCTGCCCGCGTCGCCGTACCCCTCGTTGCCCGCGCCGGTCCGCTTGTCCGTGCCGATCAGCAGGATGTTGACCGGCTCGCCCTTCTTGAAGCCGCCGCTGCCCGCGCCCGCGACATCGATGGTGGCGATGTTGCTGTTGAGGTGCTCGTAGTAGAGGTAACCGCCGACGGAACCGGCCACCAGGACGAAGGCGAGCGCGCCACCGGTCCACAGCATGGCCTTCTTCTTGCCCGACTTGTTCTTGCCCTTGACGGCCTTGCGTTTACGGCGGCCGGCCGCGGCGGCGGGCGGCTCCGGCTGGTTGCGGCCGGGACCCTTCCCCGCCCGGCGGCTGCGCTGCCCGGGGACGTCGGCGCGCGGCGGCGCGGTGTCACCGGCCGTGGCCGACGGCTCGGGCCCGGCGCCGGGTCCGGCGTCGGTTCTGCTGCCGGTGGTGGAGCGTGGCGCCGGTGACTGCCCTGTGGAGTGGTCCAGTCGCAGCTCGTAGTTACCCGTGTCCGGGTTGAGCACCCACTGGTCGGCGGGGTCGATATCGTCCGCCTGTCCACGGCTATGTGCATCCACGGTTGTTTGAATCCTCCGTCGGTGCCACGCGAGTCGCCTTCCCCCGAAGGCGCCCGGTTTCGCTCCAGCTGGTGCGCGACCTGACGGCCGGATGCACCGGATCGCGCCACACTATCCGTCCAGTTCGGCGTCGAGCGACGCCCGTGACACATTCCACGTCCCTTACAAGCGGGCATTCCGCCCAATCTCCGTGGACTGTCACTGTCTCTTTGGGTATTGCTTTACTCGCATACGCCCGCCGCGGCATTCGTTCCCTGGAAAACGGTGTCCCCGCCCGTCTCGTCCGCCGGTGAATCGGCGGCCTCTTCGGCGTCTTCCGCGCTCGGCGGGACGACGGTGACGGGAGCGTCCTCACGCAATTGTCCGAAGAGGGTGTTCGCGGCCGGCTGCACCAGTTCGTCCCGGTTCAGGTTCTGGACGTACGGCTGCCGGGGAACGGTGAGGAACTGCACCTTGTCGGTCGGTACGCTCCGCATCGAACGCGTCAGCTCGTAGAGGTCGCTGAGCGAGCCGAGCCCCGGGTCGGTGGTGATGGCCTTCGTCGCCGCCGACAGCACCGGATAGAGCCGCGTCGGATCGAGCAGCACGCCATTGCTCTGCACCTTCTTGAAGAGGGCGCCGAGGAACCGCTGCTGTCTGCCCATGCGTTGGGTGTCGCTGCCGTCCCCGAGGGCGTGCCGCGCCCGTACGTAGCCGAGCGCCTGCTCGCCGTCCAGGATGTGCGTACCGGCGGAGAGCTTGAGCTTCGCCTCCTTGTCGTCCACCGCCTCCTTGAGGCAGACCTCGACGCCGTCGACCGCGTCCACCATGTCCTTGAAGCCCTGGAAGTCGACCACCATGTGATGGTCGACGCGGATGCCGGTGAGCTTCTCCACGGTACGGATCGTGCAGGCCGCGCCGCCCGCCTCGAAGGCCCAGTTGAACTGCGCGAACTGCGCGGCGGCTCGGGTGCCGTCCGCCCGGCGGCAGCTCGGTATGTCCACCATCAGGTCGCGCGGGAAGGAGACGGCGGTCGCGCTTTTCCGGTCGGCCGCCAGGTGCAGCAGGATCGTCGTGTCGGAGCGCTGTGAACCGCCGTCGTCGCGGCCGTACTTGCTGTTGCCCTCGCCGGCCCGGCTGTCCGAGCCGACGAGAAGTATGTTCTCCGCGTCCAGGACGACGGGCTTCGGCCGTTCCTTCTCATACGTCTGAAGTTCGGCGGCGGTGCTGGTATCGGTCTTGATGTTGGAGTCGAGCCGCTGGTAGAACCACCAGCCGGTGGCGGTCACGGCCAGCACGGTGACCGAGGCGCCGACGGCCACCCAGCGCAGCCAGCGGCGCTTGCGGGGCTTGCGCGGCGTCGGGAGGGCGGAGGCGGGCGCGGAAGCCGCGCCCGCCGCGGCGCCGGCGGGCGCGGCCGCGGCGGGAGGCGCGCCCGCCGCGGCCGACGCCAGGGCGGAGGCGAGCGCCGTGAGGACCGCGCGGTACTCGTCGCCGTCCCGCGGTCTGTCGTCAAGGGGGACCGTGACGCCTCTGTCCTCGGCTGCCGCGTCGCTCTCGGATCTGGTCCGGGACTCGCTCCCGGCGTTCTCGTCCGGCTCGGGCGGCGTGCCAGCACTGTCGGTCACGTCTTCGTCCATCCTTCAAGGCGTCGGCGGCGCGCTGGGCCGCCGGGTGATGTCGTAGACGGGCGGCGACGGCCGTTGGTTGTGCTGGAGATCGCACATATTGCCGATCAGGTGCTTCGTTTTGGTTACGGCTGCGCTACCCCGGTCCGTTGTGTGCGGGACGGGCGGTTTTCGGACGTTCTCGCAGAGACAGGTTTCCTGTCAGCGCCCTGTCAAACGGCGCGGTGGGTGACCCGTTCACTCGTCACGCGCTGCTCCAGGGCGGGTGCCGGAAGCGTCCCGAGGTGCCGGCACAGCACCACGGAGCCGCCCGCAGCGAGCGGCGCGAACAGCCCGGCCGAGAGCCCCTCCCAGCTGTCGTACGACAACCCCGACAGCAGCCGCGTACCGGCGCCGAGACCGCGCTCCGAGGCGTCCGCGCGTGCCCGCGCGACCAGTTGGGCCCCCGTCAGCTCCGTACCCCCGACGACCAGCGCGGGCGCGTCCGGGTCCACCGGGGCGTACGGCGCGAAGCGGTCGCCCTGCGAGGGCACCTCGACCGCGTAGTCCACGAACCCCTCCGGAGGCCGCGGAAAACGGCCGCCCAGCGGACGCAGCGCCAGCGCCACCCGCTCACCGCCGCAGGCGAGCCCCGCGTCCAGCGAGTCCGGTCCGCTGACCACGAGATCGGCCGCCGCCGGATCGCCACCGATCTCCACGCACACCCCCACCGACGAACAGGCCAGCAGCCACACCGCGCTCTGCCAGTGCGCGGGCAGCAGCAGCGCGAGCCGGTCGCCCGGCTCGGCGGACAGCTCGTCCTGGAGCAGATTGGCGGTCTTGGACACCCAATTGGCGAAGGTGGCCACGGACAATTCCACGCGTTCACCGGTGGCATCGTCGTAGAAAGTGATCAAGGGGCGGGCCGGGTCCGCGGTGAGGGCGGATCGCAGCAGGTCGGCGGGGGTACGGTCGCTGGCGTTCACGCGGCACAGGGTACGCGGGGGGCCTGTGGGGGCCGCCGCCGTACCGGTGACGCCGTACATCGGTTGGCCGACGCGCCGTCAGTTTTCCCGGCGGGCGCGGCGGCGTCGGTGCCCGCAGGATCGGCTCATGCGTGCCTACCTTGCAACCTCGATCGGCGTCGCGTGCACCGCCGCCCTGGTCCTCCCCGTGTCGCAGCCGTCGGACGCGCTCGCCGCGCCACCCGTGGCGGCGCACTCCACCACGGAGCCGGACATCGCGACGGCCGTGCCCGGCTCCACCGAGTCCGTCCCGCTCACCGCCATCGGCTCGCGCCGCTCGCACGGCACCACCTCCGAGCAGGGCGTGACCCGCCGCCAGGTCCGGCCCTTCTCGCTGCTCGGTGTCGTCTGGGACGACGCCGACGCCGAGTTCCACGGCACCGTCCAGGTCCGTACCCGCGCCACCGCCACCCACGACTGGTCCGACTGGCAGGACCTGGAGACGCACAACCAGGAACACGGCGCCGACCCCGGCACGGAGGAGCACGACTCGGGAACCGTGCACGGCTCCACCGCCCCGCTCTGGGTCGGCGGCTCGGACGGCGTGGAGCTGCGCGCACGGGCCACGCGGGAGGACGACGAGGACGGCACCGCCCCGGCACCGCTTCCGCAGGGGCTGCGGCTGGAGCTGATCGACCCGGGGGAGGAGCCGCCGGGCGAGGAGACCACGGACGCGGACCGTACGGACGCAGGCGAGACGGACGCCGGCGAGACGGACGCCGGTGAAGCGGCCACCGGCGGCAAGGGCAGCACCGGGGAGGACAGCACTGAGGAGAGCGGCACCGAGGAGCAGGGCGGCATCGACGAGCAGGGCGGCACCGACGAGCAGGGCGGCTTCGACGAGCAGGGCGGCTTCGAAGGAGGCGGCACTGAGGAGAGCGGCACCGGCGAGGACGAGCAGGGCGGCACCACGGACGCGGACGCGCCCGGCCCCCTCGCCGCGTACCAGCGCGCCGCCCTCGCCCCCATGTCGGCCGCGGAATCGGAGAGTTCGTCCGCCGACGAGGGCCTCGCCGCCCTCGGCGCCCGCGAGATCCCGGCCCTCACCAAGTCGGCGTCCGCGGCCCGGGTCACCACGGCCGCCGCCAAGAAGAAGACCGCACCCCGCCCGCGCATCGTCACCCGCAGGGGCTGGGGCGCGAACGAGTCGCTGCGGGAGAGGCGGTTCCGCTACACCGGCACGGTGAAGGCCGCCTTCGTCCACCACAGCGCCACCGGCAACAACTACACCTGCAAGCAGGCACCCTCCGTCCTGCGCGGTATCTACCGCTACCACGTCAAGAGCAGCGGCTGGCGCGACTTCGGCTACAACTTCGCCATCGACAAGTGCGGAAACATCTACGAAGGGCGCGCCGGGGGCGTGGCGAAGCCCGTACTGGGCGCCCATACGCTCGGTTTCAACACGAACACCGTGGGCATCGCCGTCCTCGGAACATACAGCCGTACGAACCCGTCGACGGCCGCCACCACCGCCGTCGCCCGGCTCACCGCGTGGAAGCTCGGGCTGCGCGGTGTCAATCCGAAGGGCAAGGTCACACTGACCTCCGGGGGAAGCGGCAAGTACGCCAAGGGAAAGCGGGTCAGGATGAACACCATCTCGGGGCACCGGGACGGATTCGCCACCGACTGCCCGGGGAGCCGTCTCTACAAAAAGCTCGGCACCGTCCGTACCAAGGCGGCCCGCTACCAGGGCCGTTGACCGGGCGCCGCTGACCGGGCCGGGGAGTGCCGGTCGGTTCCGGGTACGTGCGCATGTATCCATGTACGTACGAGAACGCGGCCCCGAGACCACCCGAGAAGCGGAGACCACACGTTGACAGAAGCGATCCTCCTGGTCGGAGGCAAGGGCACCCGCCTCAGGCCCCTGACCGCGCGCACGCCCAAGCCCATGGTCCCGGCGGCCGGTGTCCCGTTCCTCACGCACCAACTGGCGCGTGCGCGCGCGGCGGGCGTCGAGCACATCGTGCTCGCGACGTCGTACCTCGCCGAGGTCTTCGAGCCGTACTTCGGGGACGGCTCGGCCCTCGGGCTGAGCCTGGAGTACGTGACCGAGCGCGATCCGCTCGGCACGGGCGGCGCCATCAGAAACGTCGCGTCGCGGCTGCGCTCCGGGCCCGACGACCCCGTGCTGGTCTTCAACGGCGACATTCTGACGGGCCTCGACATACGGGCGCTCGTCGCGACGCACAGCGCGTCGGGGGCGGACGTCTCGCTCCATCTGACCCGCGTCCCCGACCCGCGCGCGTTCGGTCTCGTCCCCACCGACGCGGACGGACGAGTCACGGCGTTCCTGGAGAAGCCGCAGACACCCGAGGAGATCGTCACGGACCAGATCAACGCCGGGGCGTACGTGTTCCGGCGCTCGGTCATCGACTCCATACCCGGGGACCGTCCGGTCTCCGTGGAGCGCGAGACGTTCCCCGGACTGCTGGCGGACGGCGCCCATCTCCAGGGCATGGTCGACTCCACTTACTGGCTGGACCTCGGCACCCCGGCCGCCTTCGTGCGCGGCTCCGCCGATCTCGTCCTCGGCCGCGCCCCGTCCCCGGCGGTCCCCGGCCGCTGCGGCGACCGGCTGATCCTGCCGACCGCCTCGGTCGCCGACGACGCCAAGCTCACCGCGGGCACGGTGGTCGGCGCCTGCGCCGTCATCGGCGCGGGCGCCCGGGTCGCCGGCAGCGCCGTCCTGGACGGCGCGGTGGTGGGGCCGGGCGCGGTGATCACCGACTCGCTGATCGGCGCGGGCGCGCGGATCGGCGCCCGTACGGTGCTGACGGGCGCGGTCGTCGGCGACGGCGCGACGGTGGGCCCCGACAACGAACTGCGCGAGGGCGTCCGGGTGTGGTGCGACGCGGTGCTGGGGGCGGGGGCGGTGCGCTTCTCCTCGGACGCGTAGCGGGTCGCGGGGGGACCCGGCGCGTACCTGCGGGTTGTCGCCGGGTGCCCCCCCTGCGGGGTACGCGCCGGGCCCGCGCGATCGATGTCGCGTGCGGCCCGGTCCGTACAGCGCGGGCAGTTGAGCCGGGCGTCGTGGGTGAGCTGAGCAAGCGGACTCTTGCGCGCTGTCGGCATGGCTGTTACGGCCGGCCGATCAGAGTGCTGACCAGTATGGATGACAGCTTGCATCGGGCCCCGTGCGGTGAGCTACCTTCGCTGGGAGGCGAGCCGAACGGGGCGAGTCGGTGGAGTGGGGGAGGGGAATGCCGTGTCGCGTTCGCAGGGGTGGGAGGAGATTTTCGCCCTGTCAGGGTTGTCTCCGGCCGGGAGCCCGGGGACACGGATGTCGCTGTCCTCGGCGAGCGGTTCCCCCGCCGCGGACACCTTGAAGCACAGCGACGGGCCCTGGACCAGCGCCTCCGGTACGGCGGGGAAGCTGAGCACCAGCAGCGACAAGAGCCGCGTCCGCCTCGGCCAAGCGCACGAGTCCGTCGCGTCCGCGGGGAAAGGACTGTCCGCGGTGGCGGCACTCGTGGCGGTACGGGAGTCCTGGGAGGAGCGGCTGACGTCGGTACGCGGTGAGTGCGACTACCTCGAAGGCGCGCTGCGTACCGTGGCGAAGGAGCTGGGCGAGGCCGACTCGGACGCGCAGAAGGCGGTACGCCGCGTGCAGGTGCCGATGGAAGCCAAGAGCGGGACAACCCGTTGACCGGGGCGGCGCTGACCTGGCAGCGACTGCGGGATCTGAACCTCTCCGAGGTCGAGGACGCGGGGGACGGCTGGAGCGAGGTGTCGAGCAGGGCCGGTTCCGACCGCGACGCCACGGACAGCGCGATGTCGGCGAAGCTGCGCGAGACACAGGAGAGCGAGTCGTCGCGAGCCGCGCTCGGACGACTTGAGCGCCTGAGCCGTAACTTCCAGTACATCCATGCCGAGGCCGGCCTGATCAGCACCACGCTCAACGGCCTGACCGCGGAACTCGCCACCCCGAAGCGGCAGTTGACGCGAGCCCTTGAGGACGCCGCAGACCTGGGCTTCACCGTCCGGCCGGACGGCTCGGTCAGTTATCCGGCAGCCACGACCGAGGGCCTGCTCGGTGCGCAGGACCACCCGGGCAGTTCGGTCCACGGCACCACGCGTCTTCCCCTGGATCCGAATCCCTCCCCCGCTACCCCTGGCCCCCTCGGCATCCCCAACCCGAACGCCGCGAAGGCCCGGGCCATCGCGGACCGTGTGGCCCGGGCTGTCGGTTCCGCCAACGAAATCGACGCCCGCTACGCTCGCGCGCTGCGCCGACTCAAGGCGGCCAAAGGGCCTCGACATCACCACAGCGACCTTCGCCGACGTGGCCCGCGACACGGCGGCGGTCCGCGACACGGCCCGCCGCTACCTGGAACAGGGAATCCCCGAAAACAAGTCCCCTGCCGACCGCAAGGCATGGTGGGACGCCCTGTCGGAAGAACAGCAACGCGAATACATCGAGGTCGCGCCCGACCTGGTCGGCTACCTTGACGGAATTCCGGCGGTGGCGCGGGACGAGGCCAACCGTAATTATCTCCCGCTGCTGATCGACGAGCTGGAACACCAGGGCGGCAGCGGGGCCGAAACCAAGCTGGCCGCATTGCGCGGCATCGAACAGAAGTTGAGCGAGTCGACCAGGCCGCCTATGTACCTGCTGGGCATCGGTACCGAGGGAAACGGCAGGGCGATCGTTTCCTACGGAAACCCGGACACCTCGCGGAATGTGTCGGCGTATGTGCCGGGACTGTCGAACAGGCTGGACGAGGAATTCGTTAACGGGACGATGAAACGGGCCTTGGACACCGCCAAGGGTGCCAAAAAATACGATGAGTCCAGTGCTGCAATTATTTGGCTGGGTTATGATGCCCCGTTGAGCGCGGATGTCGCATCGGAGGGCAGTGCCAAGAAAGGTGCCCCGCTCTACAATTCTTTCATGAGCGGGTTGGCGGCCACGAATGAGCACAAGGACTCACATTTTACGGCGATCGGTCACTCGTACGGTTCTTTGACCGTGGGTACGGCGTCACAGCGGGACGGCGGGATTCCTGGAGTCGATGACATCATCCTTGTCGGTAGCCCCGGCACCGGCGTGAGCAAGGCCGAAGACCTGGGAGTGGGTGAGGGGCATGTGTTTGTTGGGGCGGCCGAGAACGACCCGGTGACGCATCTTCCCACCAAGCAAGAGGCCGGAGTTGGAGCCTTGGCTGCGAATTTTGGTTTGCCGCCCGGGCCGGTAACAAAAGGGATCGGTTTCCAGAGCGAAGATCTCTACTTCGGGAAAGACCCGGCCAGCAAGGCGTTCGGGGCCACACGTTTCCAGGTTGACGATGGGCCTCGCCCTGTCTTCGATCTGGGGGGATTTGACGCGCACAGTCAGTACTTCACGCCTGAGCGGGATGCGATCTCGGCGGACAATATCGCTAGGATTGTTGCCGGAAAGGCTGAAGGGATCAAGGGTGAGGCATGGCGATGAAGTGGATGATACGTCGTTTTTCGGTCCTCGTAATGACAGGTATTCTGCTCTCCGGCTGCGGAATGGCGGTGGGCGGCAGGAAGGGGAGTAATTCGGCCATGGATATGCGGGGCGCGGCGCAGTATTCTGACGAGATTCTGGACGCGACAATTGGGGCAGTCAAGCCGAATATCCAGTGGGCCCATGATGACACTACGACGGGGACCTGTGATGTGACTCGTCGTCGAACGGTCATGACGGTGATCTCGGAACAGCGACGCGGAAACTTTCTCGGTGTGATCGAGAATTTCTGGAAGAATAGTGGATACAAGATCGTATCGGTTAACGAGAGCAAAGATTCCCCCGCGATTTTCGCCACAACACCCAACGGGTTCGGGGTAAATCTCACAATTGGCGACAAGGGGCAGGCGTACCTGGAGGTCAACACCCCCTGCGTACGGAAGTCCGAGGTTGACGCTCCCAGTACCCCGCCCAACGGCCCCGGCTACGAGGGCGTCGAGATTCCCCGCCCCAACGTGCGGTCCGATTTCTGGTCCGCCGATACCCCGCTCCCCGCGCCGTCGTCCGGCGCCACCGCCTGAACGGCAGGCATGCCCGGGCCGGCTCCGCCGGGCCCGGCCACGGCCCCCCACCGGAAGGCGACCCCGTACGCTCGGTCCCGTGGCCGGCCGATTCACTCCCTCCTCCGCCCCCGACGGGTCCGCGCACGCCGCGAGCGTGCCGCGGCCCCGGGGGCTCGGTCGGCGCTGGACGCCGCCGGACGGCCCCTACGACCTCGGGCTCGTGCTGGGGCCGCTGCGCCGGGGGCCCGGTGACCCGACGTTCCAGGCCGGTGCGGGCGGGGTGGTGCGGCGGGCGTGCCGGACGCCCGAGGGGCCCGGGACGCTGCTCGTCGAGCGGCGCGGCGGGGATGTGGCGGCCGAGGCGTGGGGCCCGGGGGCCGAGTGGCTGCTCGAACAGCTGCCGGAGCTCCTCGGCGCCGCGGACGACCCGGACGCCTTCACCCCGCGCCACCGCGTCGTCGCGGAAGCACGCAGACGCCGGCCGGGGCTGCGGCTGTGCCGGACCGGACTGGTCCTGGAGTCGCTGATTCCGTCCGTCCTGGAGCAGAAGGTCACCACGATCGAGGCGTACCGCGCCTGGCGGCTGCTGGTGCGCGCGCATGGCGAGCCCGCGCCGGGCCCGGCCGGCGAGGGGCTGTACGTGATGCCCGACGCCAGGACCTGGGCCCTGATCCCGTCCTGGGAGTGGCACCGGGCGGGCGTCGACTCCAAGCGCTCGGCCACGATCCTGCGCGCCGTGCGCGTCGCGCGCCGGATGGAGGAGGCCGCGACGATGGCGCCTGAGCAGGCCGCCGCCCGGCTGGAGCTGATCCCCGGCATCGGGCCGTGGACCTCCGCCGAGGTGGTCCAGCGGACCAACGGCGCCCCCGACGCCGTCACCGTCGGCGATTTCCATCTGCCCGGCATCGTCGGGCACGCCCTCGCGGACGACCGGGACGCGGACGACGCGGCGATGCTGGAACTCCTCGCGCCGTACGAGGGCCAGCGCCACCGCGCCGTCCGGCTGATCCTGCTCAGCGGTCGTCTCCCGGCCCGGCGCGCGCCCCGGATGGAGATCAGGAACATCGCGCGCCTGTGAGCCGGCCGCCTGAACGGGCCCCCGTCCGCCCTCAGCGCACCTCGATGAAGCTCTCCGGCGACCGTGCCGGACGCTCCTTCGGCGGCGCCGCCGCCCGCCCCACCGCGACCGCGCCCATCGGGTCCCAGTGCTCCGGCAGCTCCAGCGCTTCCCGTACGACCTCGCGGCAGAACATGGTGGACGAGACCCACGCGGAGCCCAGCCGCTCCCCGGCCAGCGCCACCAGCAGGTTCTGCACGCCGGCACCCGCGGCGACGACGAACATCTCGCGCTCCGCGGTGTCGCGCCGGGCGTCGCCGTAGGTGTGCGAGCCGTCCATCACCAGACACGGCACCACGAGATAGGGCGCCTTGCGCAGGACGTCGCCGCGCCGGACGCGCTTGGCGATCGACTCCTCGGACTTGCCGTCGCGGCGCAGATCGGCGATCCAGGCGTCGCGCATCGCGTCCAGCAGCCGGGTGCGGGACGCCTCCGACTCAAGCAGGACGAAGCGCCAGGGTGTCGTGTGGTGCGGGGCCGGCGCCGTGACCGCCGCCGCGACCGCCCGGCGGACGGCGCCCGGGTCGACCGGATCGTCGGTGAAGTCGCGGACCGTGCGCCGCTGGGTCACCGCTTCCCTTACGGCCTCGGAGGTGCCGAGCCGGAACATGTCGTCGGCCGCGACCCGCACCAGCGCGCGGGCGCCCGGCTCGGCGGCTGGGTCGCCCGGCGCGACGAGATGGCCCAGCCCGCTCACCACCGCCACCGGCAGATTCCCGGCCTTGCCCTTCACCAGGTCACCGGCGGCGGCCAGCTCGTCCGCGAGCGCCACGACCGTGGCGGACAGCGGATTGCCCTGCGCGTCCGTGCCGCCGCGCAGATCGTCCAGGACCCGTACGCCCGCAGCGCCGATCGCGACATCGGTCAGCCCGCTGCGCCAGGGCCGGCCGAAGGTGTCGGTGACGATCACACCGACCTCCACCCCGAGCGTGTCCCGCAGGCCGTCCCTGATCGCCCGCGCCGACGCGTCCGGGTCCTCGGGCAGCAACAGGATCGTGCCGGGCGCGGTGTTGGAGGCGTCGACCCCCGCCGCGGCCATCACCAGGCCCTGCCGGTTCTCCACGATGCGCAGGGTCCCGCGCCGCGCGACCACCCGCACGCTCTCCGCGTCGATGGCGGCCTCGCGGTCGGTCGCCTCGACGATCCTGCCCTCCGCCTTGGAGACGATCTTCGAGGTGACCAGCAGGATGTCCCCGTCCACCAGTGCGGGACCGGCGCTCGCGATGAGTTTGGTGAGGTCGTCCCCCGGGCGGACCTCCGGCAGCCCCGGCAGGGCGCGGACCCGGTACGAGGGCGGTGTCATGCCCGTACCTCCTCGGCCAGCGCCAGCGCCTCGCGGGCCATCGCGGCCGTCGCGGTCACGTCCGTCATCATCAGCGGGACCGCGCGGCTGCGGATGCCCGCGCTCTCGATGCCGGGCACGGCGGCGGCGTCCACGGTGTCGACCAGCCAGCCGTCGAGCAGCCCCGAGCCGTAGTGCAGCGCGACCGCCGACGCCGTCGCCTCGACACCGATCGCGGCGAGCACCTTGTCGGCCATCCCGCGCACGGGCGCGTCCCCGACGATGGGGGAGAGCCCGACGACCGGGACGCCCGCCTCGGCGATGGCCTCGCGGATGCCGGGGACGGCCAGGATCGTACCGATGCTGACCACCGGGTTGGACGGCGGGAAGAGGATGACGTCGGCGGCGGCGATGGCCTCCAGCACGCCGGGCGCCGGCTTGGCCTGCTCGGCGCCGACCGGGACGATCGCCTGGGCCTCCACGGACGCCCGCATCCGTACCCAGTACTCCTGGAAGTGCACGGCCTTGCGCTCGCCGTCCACGTCGACGGCGACATGCGTCTCGACGCGGTCGTCGGACATCGGCAGCAGCCGTACGCCGGGGTTCCAGCGGGCGCAGAGCGCCTCGGTGACGGCGCTCAGCGCGTAGCCGGCGCCCAGCATCTGCGTACGGACGATATGGGTGGCGAAGTCGCGGTCGCCGAGGCCGAACCACTCGGGCCCCACGCCGTAGGCCGCGAGTTCGCTCTTGACCTGGAACGTCTCGTCCGTACGTCCCCAGCCCTGCTCCTCATTGATGCCACCCCCCAGGGTGTACATCACCGTGTCGAGGTCGGGACACACCTTCAGCCCGAACAGATGGATGTCGTCACCGGTGTTGCCGATCACCGTGACGTCCGCGTCAGGCGCGGCCTGTTTGAGGCCGCGCAGGAAACGGGCGCCGCCGATACCGCCGGCCAGAACCACAATGCGCATGGCAACAGTGTGTCAGCCGAAGGCAGTCCGCCGCCCGGCGGTGGTCGCGGGGCGGCGGGCGGCCGGCGCCCGTTCCGTCAGGCGGGTACGGCGTTCCCGTCGGCCGCGGCGAGGTCCGGGGCCGAGGCCCGGACGGCCGCCGCCGGACGTGTCGGCATCTCCGTCAGCCCCGGGTAGTAGATGTGCAGGCTCACCGCGGGCTCCAGCGCGTCATTGACGACCTCGTGGGCGTGACCGGGGGCCAGGACCCGCTGCGCACCGGGCGCCAGGACGCGGTCGCCGTGCCGCGAACGCTCCGTCAGCCGTCCTTCGAGCACGGTCAGTACGCCCGACGACCCGCCGTGGTCGTGCGGGTCGGTGCTCTGCCCCGGCACCCAGGAGAGCAGCCAGACCTCGTAACCGGGGCCGGTGCGCAGCCGGTGGTACCAGCGGCTGAGGGCGTCGTAGCGGACCAGCGGCGCCCACTGGTCCCGGTCGGCGGCGAGAGTGCGGGCGAGGCCCGCGAATTCCGCCACGGTCACCGGGTGCTCCCGGGCGGGCTGGAGGAGATGCGGGACCTCAAGAAGGTCGCCGGCGATCTGGAGGTCGCTGTCGCTGTTCATGGGGCGGTGGTTCCTCGGGATCAGGAAAGTGCGAGGGGTACGGGGACGCGCCCGGGCGTCGGGCACGCCGGGTGTCGTACACGCACGGAAAGGACTCGGTTCGACCGGCTGGGTTCAACCGGCTGGGTTCGATCGGCTGGAGGCAGTGGGCCGTCAACAGCTGGAACAGCAACAGCGAGCCTGGACAGCGCTGCGGAATCCACGGACGTGGGTCGCGGTCTGCGAGGCGTTGGCTGGCATGGAGACCAAGGTTCCGAATCCAGTCCCGGATGTCAACTCAATGACCGGTTTGGCGGTAATTCTTCACCTCATTCGGTCGCTCGGGCGGAAGGGAGGTTTGCGTATCGACGGTCCGGGACACATGGGGCAGCGACCGTGCGCGCAAACGCCTTCGCTCCTCCCGGCCGGGAGCGTGATCCGGAAATGTGATCCGGGTCGCTTCCCTGTTCGGTTGCGCAACAAGGGTGGAGTTCACGACGTCTCCCTTGTTGAGATGGGCGGGCTTGTCGAGGATGTCGAGCTTGCGGAGAGGAGGCCGATGCGGGCAGGCCAGTGGCATGTGTCAGATTTTTGGTGATTTGCACACTTTCCGCATACGCTTGGTTCCGCAGAGTGAATACCGGGGGCAATAGCAGAACTCGGCTTGACCCACCCAGACCACGCACTTGTAATTTCACTCGTGTCGTTCGGCCGAACTCGACAGCGGCCACACCCACGGGGACGCAATAGACAGACGAGGGGCGCACATGACCGAGCTGTTCCAACAACTGCTGGTCGAGGACGCGGACGAGGAACTCGGCTGGCAGGAGCGCGCCTTGTGCGCCCAGACCGATCCCGAGTCCTTCTTCCCCGAAAAGGGCGGTTCCACCCGCGAGGCCAAGAAGGTCTGCCTCGCCTGCGAAGTCCGCTCCGAATGCCTTGAGTACGCCCTCGCCAACGACGAGAGATTCGGAATCTGGGGCGGGCTTTCCGAGCGGGAGCGGCGTCGGCTGAAGAAAGCCGCGATCTGAACCGGCCGGGCACAGGGCCAGGGCCCGTTCCCGGTCCGCTCGCCCACCACCCGCGTTCCGGCCCGCGCGTCGAACCGACCCGGCGCCGGCCCACTCCGGCCCACCGGCCGGCGGCCTCTCGGCCCACCGGCCCCGCTGTTAGGTAGAACACGGTCCGCAGCCCGCGCTTTCCCGCAGGCGGCGGACCGTTGTTGCTTCCGGCCACGCCCGTCCCGTACCCCCGTCGGCGTCATCGGGCGACCGGGCGCCCGGTGTCCGTTCCTACCGTTAGTGTGGGGCCCCGTCCGAGACGCTCCTACGCCCCTTCGGGGCGACCCCCCGGCCGGAGGGCCCGCCACCTCAATGTCCCCCACCACAGCCGCGTTCGTTCCCGCCACCGCCCCCGAGTTCCCGCGGCACGTCGTGACCGCGGTGCTCGTCTCCCATGACGGCGCGCGCTGGCTGCCCGACGCCCTCGCCGGGCTGCTGGGCCAGGAACGCCCCGTACAGAACGTCATGGCAGCCGACACCGGCAGTGCCGACGAATCCGCCCAACTGCTCACCGAGGCGCTCGGCGACGACCATGTGCTGCACCTCGCCCGCAGGTCCGGCTTCGGCACGGCGGTCGACGAGGCCGCCCGCCTCGCCGGGGTGCTCACCCCCGACGAACTGCCGTATCTGAGACGGCCGGGCGGCTGGGACCCGGTCACCAAGACCTGGCAGGACGAGAACTACAACCTGCCCGAACTCCCGCACGGCGAACCGGTGCAGTGGCTCTGGCTGCTCCACGACGACTGCGCGCCCGCCCCCGACGCGCTGGCCGAACTGCTGCGCGTCGCCGACTCCGACGAGTACGCCGCCGTCGTCGGCCCCAAACTCCGCGGCTGGTACGACCGCAAGCAGCTCCTCGAAGTCGGCGTCTCCATCGCCAACAGCGGACGCCGCTGGACCGGACTCGACCGGCGCGAACAGGACCAGGGCCAGCACGACCAGGTCCGCACCGTGCTGTCCGTCTCCAGCGCCGGCATGCTCATCCGCCGGGACGTCTGGGACGAACTCGGCGGCTTCGACCGGGCGCTGCCCCTCATGCGCGACGACGTCGACCTGTGCTGGCGCGTACACGCCGCCGGCCACCGCGTCCTCGTCGCCCCCGACGCCGTCCTGCGGCACGCCGAGGCATCCGCCCGCGAGCGCCGCACCGTCGACTGCGCGGGCCGCTCCGTCGTCAACCCGCACCGCGTCGACAAAGCCGGCGCCGCCTACACGATGCTCGTCAACGCGCGGGCCACCGTCCTGCCGTACGTCCTGTTCCGCCTGGTCATCGGCACTCTGCTGCGCACCCTCGCCTACCTCGTCGGCAAGGCGCCCGGGCAGGCCGTCGACGAGGTCATGGGCCTCTTCGGCACCCTGCTGCGGCCCGGACGGATCGTCAGCGGCCGCAAGCAGCGCGGCAAGGGCGTCGTGGAGGCGGCCGAACTGCGCCCCCTCTTCCCGCCCGCCGGCGCCACGATCCGCGTCACGGTCGAACAGGTCGCCGCCAACCTCGGCGGCGACGCGGACTCCGACACCGGCGGCTCGCGCCACGGCGCCGTCGAGTCGGGCCCCGGAGGCGACGACGCCGACTTCATGGAGGTCGAGCAGTTCGCCCGGCTGAAGAAGCTCGTCCACAAGCCGGGCCCGGTTCTCTTCGCACTCCTGCTGCTCGTCTCGGTCGTGGCCTGCCGGGGCCTGTTCGGCGGCGGCGCGCTCGCGGGCGGGGCGCTGCTCCCGGCACCCGCCGACGTCTCCGACCTGTGGTCCCGGTACGCCGACAGCTGGCACCCCGTCGGCACGGGGCTCACCGACACCGCGCCGCCCTACCTCGGCGTGCTCGCGGCCCTGTCCGCGCTGTTCCTCGGCTCCACCGGCTTCGCGCTGACCCTGCTGCTGGTGTGCTCCGTACCGCTGGCCGGGGTCACCGCCTACTTCGCCTCACGGCCCCTGGTGCCGTCCCGGCTGCTGCGCGCCTGGGCGAGCGTCGCCTACGCCTTCCTGCCCGCCGCCACGGGCGCCCTGGCCACCGGGCGGCTCGGCACGGCCGTACTCGCCGTCCTGCTGCCGCTGATCGCCCGCGCCGCCGTCTCCGCGTACGGCATGCGCGAAGGGGCGCGCGGCGAGAACCGCGGCAGCTGGCGCGCCACCTGGGCGTACGCCTTCCTGCTCACCTTCGCGATGGCCTTCACCCCGGTCGTCTGGCCGGTGGCGGCGGTGCTCGCCGTGGGCGTCCTCGCACTGCGCCGGGCCGACCTCAAGGCGTACGCGCCGCGCGTGCTCGCCGCGCTCGGCACACCGCTCCTGATGCTCGCGCCCTGGTCGCTGTCGCTGCTCTCCGACCCGGCCGCCCTCTTCCGCGAAGCGGGCCTCGAATTCGGCACGGGCTCGGCCTCCGCGCTCGACCTGCTCGGCATCAGCCCCGGCGGCCCGAAGGCGGCCGGCGGCGTCCTGATGCTCGGCGTCGTGCTGGCCGCGCTGGCGGCGCTGCTGCGCGCCGAGCGGCAGTTCGCGATCCGTACGGCCTGGACCGTCGCGCTGACCGCGCTGGTCTTCGCCGTCCTGTCCAACAACTCCGGCTGGGCCGGGCCCGCCACCCTGCTCTACGGACTCGCGCTGATCGCGGCGGCCGTGCTCGGCGCCGACGGCGCCCGGATCCGGGTGGCCGAGCAGAGCTTCGGCTGGCGCCAGCCCGTGGCCGTGCTCATCGCCGCCGCCGCCGGCCTCGGCCCGCTGATCGTCGCACTCGGCTGGATGTTCGGCGGCGCGACAGGACCGCTGGAGCGCCGCGACCCGGTGCAGGTGCCCGCCTTCGTCGCCGAGGAGTCCGTCACCCGTGACCAGCCGCGCACCCTGGTCCTCGGCGGCACCTCGGCGGCCGAGGTGTCGTACTCCCTGGTCCGCGGCTCCGGCGCGCGGCTCGGCGACGCCGAGCTGACCGCCTCGGGCGGCGGGGACGCGCGGCTCGACAAGATCGTCGCCAATCTGGTCGCGGGCTCCGGCGCCGACCAGACCGACCAGCTCAGCGGATTCGCGATCCGGTACGTCCTCGTACGGGACGGAGCCCCCCGGCAGACGGGCCGCGTGCTGGACGCCACCCCGGGCCTGACCCGGCTCAGCCAGCTGGACGGCAGCGCGCTGTGGCGCGTGGACCGGCAGATCTCGCGGGCCACCATCGTCGACGGCAAGGGCGAGGGCGAGCCGCTGGCCGTCGCGTCCGAGCCGGTCGAGGCGCACACCAAGATCCCGGCGGGCGCCTCCGGGCGGACCCTGCGGATCGCGGACCGCGCCGCCGAGGGCTGGCAGGCCACGCTCGACGGCAAGATCCTCACGAAGAAGACCGTCGACGGCTGGGCGCAGGGCTTCGAGCTGCCCGCCGAGGGCGGCACCCTCGACCTGACGTACGAGGAGCCCTTCACCCACACCGTGTGGATCTGGACGCAGATCGCGCTCGCCGTCGTCCTGCTCGTGCTCGCCCTGCCGGGGCGGCGCCGGGAGATCGACGACGACCTGCCCGAGGAGGCGCTGGACATCCCGGAGCAGCCGGGCTCGGGCGAGGGACGCCGGGCGCGCAGGCTGCGCGCGGCGGCCGAAGCGGCCGAGGCGGCCCAGGCGGCCGAATCGGCGGAGTCCGAGGCGGCCTCCGCACCGGCCCCCGAGGGCGCCGGGACCCCGTCGGCCGACTCCGCGTCGGGTGCTCCGCGGGCGGAGTACGACACCGGGCAACAGCCCCCCGTCCCGCCGGGGCCCGATGCCTCCGGCGCGCCGGAGGAGGCGTACGGGGCCGTGCCCCAGCAGCCGGCGTACGACGAGTGGGACTCCCGCTCGTACGCGGGCGCGGAGTACCCGCCGCAGGCCGGGCAGTACGGCGAGGACCAGTACCAGCAGCCCTACCAGCAGCAGTACGCCGCCGACCCGTACCAGCAGGGCGATCACCAGCAGGGCGACTTCCCGCAGGGCGAGTACCCGCAGGGCGAGTACCCGCAGGACCAGTACCAGGCCGACGCCCCGTACCGGCAGGACGGGCAGCAGGGGTACGACGCGCCGCCCTACGACCCGTACGGCTACGCCCAGCAGCAGCCCTACGCCGACGGCCCCGAGAACGAACCGCGTCAGCGCCCCGACGGGAGCAGCAACCAGTGAACCGTACGAGCCTCTCCCTCCTCGCGGCCGCCACCGCCCTCGCCGCCATCACCGGATTCGCCTCCATGACCGCTCCGGCAGCCGGTGACCCGGCGGCGGCCGGAACACCCGCGCGGCTGCCGGTGGAGCGCACCACCCAGCTCTGCCCGGCGCCGAGCCTGTCGGAGGTGGCGGAGACGACGTACACCTCCGTCACGCCCGCGGGCAAGGGCGGAGCGGACCGCGAGGCGGGCGAGGAGGAGGGCGGATCGGCCGAGCTGAAGAAGTCCACCGTCACCCTGGCGGACGCCGCCGACGCGGACGCCGGGGACGCCGCGCAGGACGACAAGAAGCGGGACGACGCGAAGAAGGACGCGGCGAAGGAGAAGCCGTTCGTCGCGCTGAAGGAGCCGGGCACGCCCGTCACCGTGGAGGCGAGCGGCGCCGAGGTCCCGGCCCTGGTCGGCGTCGCGACCGGCAGGTTCGCCCCCGGCTGGACCACCCAGCAGACCACCGCGGTGAGCGTGGGCGACGCGCGCGGCCTGCTCGGCATGACCTGCACCGCGCCGGACACCGACTTCTGGTTCCCCGGCGCGAGCACCGAGCGCTCGCGCCAGGACTACGTCCACCTCACCAACCCCGACGACACGGTGGCCGTCGTGGACATCGAGCTGTACGGGAAGGACGGCGTGATCAAGTCGGAGGCCGGCGAGGGCATCCCGGTCCCCGCCAGGTCCACCGTCCCGGTGCTGCTCTCCACCCTGACCACCGAGGACGCCCCCAATGTGACCGTCCATGTCACCACCCGTACGGGCCGGGTCGGCGCGGCGGTGCGCGCGGAGGACAGCGCGGGCGGCAGCGACTGGCTGGCTGCCGCTTCGGACGCCGGGAACCGCCAGGTGATGCCGGGCATTCCGGCGGACGCGACCGATGTGCGGCTGGTGGCGTTCGCCACCGGCGACGGCGACGCGGACCTGAAGGTGCAGCTCGCGGGCGCCGACGGCACGATCACCCCGGCCGGTTACGAGACGCTGCACGTCAAGTCCAGGATGACGGCGGCGCTCGACCTGTCCGACATCACCAAGAACGAGGCCGGTTCGCTGATCGTCAGCCCGGCCGAGGGCAGCCGCCCGGCGCCGGTGGTCGCGGCGCTGCGCGTGGTCCGGGGCAAGGGCGACAAGCGGGAGATCGCCTTCATCCCGGCGACCGGGCCGATCGCGTCACGGGCGACCGTGGCCGACAACCGCGCCAAGGGCTCGACGCTCTATCTGACCGCGCCGGGCGAGGCCGCGAAGGTCAAGGTCACGGCCTCGGCGGGCAGCGGGGGCGGCGAGGCGAAGGTGGAGACGTACAGCGTCAAGGCCGGGACGACCCTCGGCGTCCAGCCCCCGCTGCCCACCGGGCTGAAGGGGTCGTACGCGCTCACCGTGGAACCGGAGTCGGGCGGTCCGGTCCACGCGGCGCGGATGCTCGCGCTGCCGGAGGACGGCATTCCGATGTTCACGGTGCAGACGCTGCCGGACGACCGGGGGACCGTCTCCGTACCGAAGGCCAGGGAGGACCTGTCGATCCTGGACAACGGGAAGCAGCGGTAGCGGGAAGCAGCGGTACGGCGGGGCCCGCGGGTCCGGGCCCCGCGCCGGCCTCTCCGGCCGGTGGGCTCACTCCTGCCCGTACCGGGGGTCGACGGACTCGGGCGCCAGCCCGAGCAGCTCCGCGACCTGCTCGACCACGACCTCGTGGACCAGCAGCGCGCGCTCGTCGCGGTTCTTGGAACGGATCTCCACGGGCCGCCGGTAGACCATGATGCGCGCCGGGCGGTCCTTGGCCGCCGGGACCGAGCTGCCGAGGGGAACGGTGTCCTCCAGCGTCTCCGGCACGTCCAGGACCAGGAAATCGACATCGGACAGCTGGGGCCAGCGCCGCTCCAGCCGGTCCACGGAGTCCCGCACGAGATCGCGGAAGGACTCCGAGCGGCTGACCGAGAGCGGCACCTGGGGCGGCGCGACGGGACCGCGCATACCGCGGCCGTGCCGGTCGCGGCGGCGCGGTCCCTGCTCGGCCGGGCGGGGAGGTACGGGACTGTCCATCACTGACGCAGGGTAGCCCCCTCCGGGATCTCGATATCGCGGCCGGTGCCCCCCTCGCTCGGCATGTCGCATATTGAGCATTCCGGCCAAGCTTGGGCTCGCTTCCCTACGCCCCCGCGATCACCGATCTCGCCTTCAATGATGGGTTTTGTCCCAAGTGGCGACCGTGTCACGGGGCGTCGCCGCTCTGTCACGCCGCTTTCCGCGCAGGTCAGGGCAGTTGATTCCGGCCAACTCGGGTGGGGGGCCGTGCCGCGACACGGGCGGGTGACGTGGTGGCGAGTCGTCGCGGCCCGCTCAAGAGTGCGGTACCGTCCAACATCGTGAGCCCTGTACGTCGCTGTTCGCGCACCGCGTGCGGCCGTCCCGCCGTCGCGACACTGACGTACGTCTATGCCGACTCGACCGCGGTCCTCGGCCCGCTCGCCACCTACGCCGAGCCCCACTGCTACGACCTGTGCGCGGAGCACGGCGAGCGGCTGACCGCTCCGCGCGGCTGGGAGGTCGTCCGCCTGACGGACGGCTCCGCCCCGTCCCGTCCGAGCGGGGACGATCTCGAAGCACTCGCCAACGCCGTCCGCGAGGCGGCCCGGCCGCAGGAGCGCCCGTCGCCGGGCGGCGGCAAGGGCGCGCGCGGCGGAGACCCGGTGGAGGTCGGGCGCCGGGGGCATCTGCGGGTGCTGCGCTCACCGGAGTCCTGACGGTTCGCTCCACGGCCGGCCCCGCCCCGACGGCGGGGCCGTTCTGACACCCGGCGAACCCCGCGCACCCGGTCCCGGATTCTCGTGATCGGTCACGGATCCCGCACGACCCATTGACCGACCTTGTCGTGCGCACGACCATTCTTCCACCGGTGAGAGATCAGTTTCCGTATCGCGGAATCCGGAGGACCGTCGTGTTCGTACAGCAACTGGAACCCGTCGCCGACTCGCTCGCGCTCTCCGCCCTCGTCGCCGCGTTACCACTGGTGACCGTACTGATCCTGCTCGGCGCCGTACGGATGAGAGCCCACCTCGCCGGCATCACCGGGCTCGCCGTCGCCGTACTCGTCGGCTGGCTCGTCTTCGCCATGCCCCTCGGCCAGACCCTCTCGGCCGGCGCGCAGGGCGCCCTCTTCGGGGTCTTCCCCATCATGTGGATCGTCGTCAACGCCCTCTGGGTCTACCGGATGACGGTCCGCACCCAGCACTTCGACATCCTGCGGCGCTCCTTCGGACGCCTCTCCGACGACCCCCGCATCCAGGCCCTCGTCATCGCCTTCTGCTTCGGCGCGCTCCTGGAGGCACTCGCCGGCTTCGGGGCGCCCGTCGCGATCAGCGCGGTGATGCTGGTGGCACTCGGCTTCGACCCGGTCAAAGCCGCCGTGGTCGCGCTCGTCGCCAACACCGCCCCGGTGGCCTTCGGCGCCATGGGCACACCCGTCGTCACGCTCGCCCAGGTCACCGGAGTGCCCCTGGACACCGTCGCCTCCGTCGTCGGCCGGCAGACACCGCTGCTCGCCCTCGTCGTACCCCTCGTCCTGGTCTGGCTCGTGGACGGCGGGCGGGGCGTACGCGAGACCTGGGGGCCCGCGCTGGCCTGTGGAGTCGCCTTCGCCGCCGCGCAGTTCATCGCCTCCAACCACCTCTCCGCCCAACTCGCCGACATCGCCGCCGCGCTGGCGGGCGCCGCAGCGCTCGTCGCCCTCCCCGCCGCCCGCAGGCCCGCACCCGAGCCCGTACGCGCCTCCGTGCTCACCGGCGTACGCAGCGACGACCTGGACCAGGACGACGCGCGCGGCCAAGTGCTGCGCGCCTACGCCCCGTACGCCCTGATCGTGGTGATCTTCTCGATCGCACAGATCCCGCCGGTCAAGGAGACGCTCGCCCGGGCCACGCGCGTCTTCGACTGGCCCTTCCTCGACGTCGCCGACGCGGCCGGCGACCGCGTCGGCGCCAACGTCTTCTCCCTGCCGCTCGTCGCCACCGGCGGCACCCTCGTCCTGCTCGCCGGCCTGCTCACGGCCGCCGTGCTCCGGGTACGGGCGGCGGACGCGGCACGCGAGTGGGCGGCGACGGTGCACGAACTGCGGTACGCGATCCTCACCGTCACCTCCGTACTCGCCCTCGCCTACGTCATGAACCTGTCCGGACAGGCCGCCACCATCGGCCACTTCGTCGCGGCGGCGGGCGCGGGCCTCGCCTTCCTCTCACCGATCCTCGGCTGGTTCGGCGTCGCGGTCTCCGGCTCCGACACCTCCGCCAACGCTCTCTTCGGCGCGCTCCAGGTGACGGCGGCGGGCGAGTCCGGCCTCTCGCCGGAACTGCTCGCCGCCGCCAACAGCTCCGGCGGGGTGCTCGGCAAGATGATCTCGCCGCAGAACCTGACCATCGCCTGCGCGGCGGTGGGACTGGCGGGCCGGGAGGGCGACCTGCTGCGCAAGGTGCTGCCGTGGAGCCTGGCGCTGCTGCTGGTGATGTGCCTGATCGTGCTGGGCCAGAGCACGGCGGTGCTGGGCTGGATGCTCCCCTAGGGACGCCGCGCTCCCGCCGGGCCGAATGGGACGACCGCCCCCGCCGCGGGTAGTTTGACGACCCCGCAGTGCAAGCAGCTCAGGAGGGTTGGCCGTGGCCGATTTGGCGCAGATCGTGAAGGCGTACGACATCCGCGGGCTGTACCCCGACCAGCTGGACGACCGGCTCGCGGAACTGTTCGGCGCGGCCTTCGCCGAGGTCACCGAGGCCGAGGCGATCGTCATCGGCCACGACATGCGGCCCTCGTCGCCCGGACTGGCATCGGCCTTCGCCCGGGGCGCCGTCGCGCGCGGCACCCACGCCACGATCATCGGGCTCTGCTCCACCGACCAGCTGTACTTCGCGTCGGGAAGCATGAACATCCCCGGCGCGATGTTCACGGCGTCGCACAACCCCGCGCGCTACAACGGCATCAAGATGTGCCGCGCCGGCGCCGCCCCGGTGGGCCGGGACACCGGACTGGCCGAGATCCGCGCCCTGGTCGACCAGTGGCTGACCGAGGGCGCCCCACCCGCGGTCACCCGCCCCGGAACCCTCACACAGCGCGACACGCTGAACGACTACGCCGCCTGTCTGCTGTCCCTGGTCGACCTCTCCGCGATCCGCCCCCTCAAGGTCGTCGTCGACGCGGGCAACGGCATGGGCGGCCACACCGTCCCGACCGTCCTCGGCGGCCTCCCGCTCGACATCGTGCCGATGTACTTCGAACTGGACGGCACCTTCCCCAACCACGAGGCCAACCCCCTCGACCCGAAGAACATCGTCGACCTCCGGGCCCGCGTCCTCGCCGAAGGCGCCGACCTGGGCCTCGCCTTCGACGGCGACGCCGACCGCTGCTTCGTCGTCGACGAGCGCGGCGAGGGCGTCTCCCCGTCCGCGATCACCGCGCTCGTCGCGGCCCGCGAACTCGCCAAGCACCCCGGCGGCACCGTCATCCACAACCTCATCACCTCCTGGTCCGTCCCCGAAGTCGTCGAGGAACACGGCGGCACCCCCGTACGCACCCGGGTCGGCCACTCCTTCATCAAGCAGGAAATGGCCACCACCGGAGCCGTCTTCGGGGGCGAGCACTCCGCCCACTACTACTTCCGCGAGTTCTGGAACGCCGACACCGGCATGCTGGCCGCCCTGCACGTCCTGGCCGCGCTCGGCACCCAGCCCGGCCCCCTCTCGGAACTCGTCTCCTCCTACGACCGCTACGTCGGCTCCGGCGAGATCAACTCCACCGTCGCCGACCAGGCTGCCCGCACGGCCGCGGTCCGCGAGGCGTTCGCGACGCGCGACGACGTCACCTTCGACGAACTCGACGGTCTGACGGTGGCGTCCACGGACTGGTGGTTCAACCTCCGCCCGTCGAACACGGAACCGCTGCTGCGACTGAACGTGGAGGCGCGGGACGAGGCGACGATGGCGCGGATCAGGGACGAGGCGCTGACCCTGATCCGCGAGTAGCGGCGGGGCCGCCGTTGGCGGCGGGGCCGCCGTTGCGGGTTGTCGGCGGGGGGCGGTGGTCGGGTGCGGGTGGGGTCCGGGGTTCCCGCAGGGTCCGCCTGGCGGCGGCGGGGTGCGGCGGGTGCGGCGGGTTGTTGGCGGGGGCCGGTGGTGGGGTGCGGATGGGGTCCGGGTGTCCCGCCGACCGCCCACCACGTGACGCCCGCACACACCCACCCACCCCTCACCCAAGGCGGTGGTGGTGCGGGCCCGCCGGGCGGGAGGGGGTCGGGGGCGCAGGAGGTGCGTGTCCGGACAATAAAGCGTGATTTGTGGCGCATGACGCACCCGCAGGAGCACGACGACCCGCACGCGCCGTAAATCATGCCGTCCGGACATGCGCCTCCGGAGCCTCCGGCCCCCGCACCACCACGGCGGCCCCGCACCACCACCCACCGCACCCCCCACCCCGTACCCCCACCACCAGACACCCGCGCCCGACCCGTGGCGACCGGCGGTACGCTGACGTGGCCCGATCCACATGTCGAAGGGACACCCCCATGCCGCTCGAAGCCGGTCTCCTGGAGATCCTGGCCTGCCCGGCCTGCCACGCCCCGCTCAGCGACCAGACCGCGGCCGACACCCCCGAGCTGGTCTGCACGGGCGAGGACTGCGGCCTGGCCTACCCCGTACGGGACGACATCCCCGTACTGCTCGTGGACGAGGCCCGCCGCCCCGCGTAAACGCCCCCGGCCAGACCCCGCCCAACGGAGGTTGAACCCCATGCTCGACGAGTCGCTGCTCGACGCCCCCGACGAGCTGACCCGCGCCGACCGCCTGGGCCTGCTGCGCGGCGCCGCGGAGGCGGGGGCCCGGGTGCGCACGGCGCTGCGGAACGCCGCCGAGGCGGGCGTGACCCGGCTCAGCCCCGAGGGCCGCCCCCGCGCCGTGCTCATCGCGGGCTCCGGCGCCGCCGCGGCCGGCACCGCCGATCTGATCGCCGCGCTGGCCGGGCCCGCCGCCCCGGTCACGCGGCTGCACCCCACCGGTGTCGCCCCGGCCGCCGGGGCGCTGCGCTGGGCGCTGCCCGGCTGGGCCGGTTCCGTTGATCTGCTGCTGATCGTCACGACCGAGGGCACCGAACCCGGTCTGTCGCTCCTCGCCGACCAGGCGTACCGCCGTGGCTGCACGGTCGTCGCCGTGGCACCGCGGGAGTCGCCGCTGAGCGAGTCGTTGGGCGGCTCGCGCGGCCTGCTGGTGCCCATGGCGATGGCTCCGTACGAGCAGTACGAACACGACGACGCGAACGAGGGCGCCGCCGCGCCCGGTTCGCTGTGGGCGCTGCTCGTACCGCTGCTCGTGCTCCTGGACCGCGCCGGTCTGCTCACGGCGCCCGTCGAGACGCTCCAGCTGGTCGCCGACCGGCTGGACAGGGTCGCCGAGCGTTGCGGGCCGGCGGTCGGGACGTACAGCAACCCGGCCAAGACGCTCGCCGCCGAACTCGCCGACAGCCTTCCGCTGATCTGGACGGAGGGGGCGGCCGCGGCCCCGGCCGGACGCCGGTTCGCCGCCGTACTGGCCGAGTCGACCGGTCGGCCCGCGCTGGCCGCCGAACTTCCCGAGGCGATCCCGGCGCACGGCGCCCTGCTCGCGGGCGACTTGGCGGGGGGAGAGGCGGGCCAGGACGACTTCTTCCGCGACCGGGTGGAGGAGCGACAGGCGCTGCGGGCCCGGATCGTCCTGCTCAGGGACCGTCCGGCGGGCGGACTGACCGCCGCGCCCGCGGCTCGCGAACTCGCGCTGGGGCACGACACGGCGATCAGCGAACTGGAGCCCGAGGAGGGCAGCGAGCTGGAAGCGCTCGCGGAGCTGATCGCGGTCACCGACTTCGCCACGGTCTATCTGGCGCTCGCGGGCGGCACCCCCGCCTGACCTGCGCCGCCACCGCAGAAGCAGAATCAGGACCAGTACCCGCGCACGCCGCGTCCACGCCGCGTCACCCCGTACAAGGAAGCTCACCCATGGACCGCCTCTCCAACACCGTGCGCCCCTACGCGTGGGGTTCCACGACAGCCATCCCGGAGCTTCTCGGCGACACCCCCACGGGCGAGCCGCAGGCCGAGATGTGGATGGGAGCCCACCCGGGCGCCCCGTCGCGCCTCGACCGGGGCGGCAGCGGGGGCGAGCACGCCCTCTCCGACCTGATCGACGCCGACCCCGAGGCGGAACTCGGCGCGGCCACGGTGGCGAAGTTCGGGCCCCGGCTGCCGTTCCTCCTCAAGATCCTCGCGGCCGGCTCCCCGCTCTCCCTCCAGGTCCACCCCGACCTGGCCCAGGCGAAGGCGGGTTACGCGGACGAGGAGAGCCGGGGTGTGCCCATCGACGCGCCCCATCGCAACTACAAGGACGCCAACCACAAGCCCGAACTGATCTGCGCGCTCACCCCCTTCGACGGGCTGTGCGGTTTCCGCGCGCCGGACGAGGCCGCCGGTCTGCTGGCGCGGCTGGACGTCGACTCGCTCAAGCCGTACGTCGATCTGCTGCGCGCCCACCCCGAAGAGGCCGCGCTGCGCGAGGTGCTGACGGCTGTCCTGGCCGCCGACCCGGTCGAGATGGCTGCGACGGTCACGGAGACCGCCGCGGCGGCGGAACGGCTCGGCGGCGACTACGCGCCGTACGCGTCGATCGCGCGCCACTACCCGGGCGACCCCGGCGTCATCGCGGCCATGCTGCTCAACTACGTGCGGCTCCAGCCCGGCGAGGCACTCTTCCTCGGCGCGGGTGTCCCGCACGCCTATCTCAACGGTCTGGGCGTCGAGATCATGGCCAACTCGGACAACGTGCTGCGCTGCGGCCTCACCCCGAAGCACGTCGACGTACCGGAACTGCTGCGCGTCGTACGCTTCGAAGCGACGGAGCCCGGTGTGCTGCGCCCGGAGGCGTCCGCCTCGGGCGAGGAGCTGTACGAGACGCCCACCGACGAGTTCAGGCTCTCCCGCTACACCCTCGCGCCGGGCGGCGCCCCGCGTGATCTGACGGTCGGCGCGCCGCAGATCCTGCTCTGCACGGCGGGCGCGCCCCACGCGAACGGCACCGGGCTGGCCCCGGGCGGTTCGGTGTTCGTGCCGGCGGGCGAGAAGACCGAACTGTCCGGTACGGGAACCGTCTTCCGCGCCACAGTGGTGGTCTGAGACACCGCCTTCATCCGCTGCTGCAACAATGTCCCGCCGTACGGCGGCGCCAGGGCCGCAGACAGACGAAGGGACACCCACGCACTCATGAGCGCGTCCGGCGGAACCAAGGCGATCGTGGCGGCGCTCGGCGCCAACCTCGCGATCGCGGTAGCCAAGTTCGTTGCGTTCGCCTTCAGTGGCTCTTCGTCGATGCTCGCGGAGGGGGTGCACTCCCTCGCCGACTCCGGCAACCAGGGGCTGCTGCTTCTCGGCGGCAAGAAGGCCAAGCGCGAGGCCACACCGGAACACCCCTTCGGCTACGGCCGTGAGCGCTACATCTACGCCTTCCTCGTCTCCATCGTGCTGTTCTCCGTCGGCGGCATGTTCGCCATCTACGAGGGCTACGAGAAGATCAAGGAACCGCACGCCATCGAGTCCTGGTACTGGCCGGTCGGGGTGCTCGTCTTCGCGATCATCGCGGAGTCGGTCTCGTTCCGCACGGCCATCAAGGAATCCAACGTCACGCGCGGCACGCAGTCCTGGAAGGAGTTCATCCGCCGGGCCAAGGCCCCCGAGCTGCCGGTGGTGCTGCTGGAGGACTTCGGCGCGTTGATCGGTCTGGTGCTCGCGCTCGGTGGCGTGGGCGTCGCGCTGGCCACGGGCAACGGGATCTGGGACGGCATCGGCACGCTCTGCATCGGTGTTCTCCTCATCGTGATCGCGCTGGTGCTCGCCGCCGAGACGAAATCGCTGCTCCTCGGCGAGTCCGCGGGCGCGGAGGACGTGAGGAAGATCAAGGCGGCGGTCGTCGACGGCGATGTCGTCACCGGCATCATCCACATGCGTACGCTCCACCTCGGACCGGAGGAGCTGCTGGTCGCGGCCAAGATCGCGGTGGAGCACGACGACACGGCCGCCGAGGTCGCCGAGGCGATCAACGCGGCGGAGGCCCGTATCCGCGAGGCCGTGCCGATCGCCCGGGTGATCTACCTGGAGCCGGACATCTACAGCGCGTCGGCCGCCGCGGCCGGGAAGAACCCCGCCAAGGACTGATCCCGCGGGCGTTCGGCTGTGGGTCGCCGGGCCGGTCGGTGTAGATTCGTGATCAGAGCCAGACGTCGCTGCTGATGGCGGTCGGGCGGCCCGCGTGCGGACCGGCCGAGGGAGAGAGGGCCTCCGACGGACTGCGCCGCGAGCGCTCGGGCATTCGTATGCCCGACGCCGCAGAGCCGGCCGTACGCATCCACCCTCGACCCCCTTCACGAGGAGCAGCACGTTATGACGACTGTCGCCAACCGACAGGACTACAAGGTCGCCGACCTCTCGCTCGCCGAGTTCGGCCGCAAGGAGATCACCCTCGCCGAGCACGAGATGCCCGGTCTGATGTCCCTCCGCAAGGAGTACGCCGCGGCGAAGCCGCTGGCCGGTGCCCGGGTGACCGGCTCCCTGCACATGACCGTGCAGACCGCCGTCCTCATCGAGACGCTGGTCGCCCTCGGCGCCGATGTGCGCTGGGCGTCCTGCAACATCTTCTCCACCCAGGACCACGCCGCTGCCGCCATCGCCGTCGGTCCGAACGGCACCCCGGACGACCCCAAGGGCGTCCCGGTCTTCGCCTGGAAGGGCGAGACGCTGGAGGAGTACTGGTGGTGCACGGAGCAGGCCCTGACCTGGCCGAACACGCCCACCGGCGGCCCGAACATGATCCTGGACGACGGCGGTGACGCCACCCTGCTGGTGCACAAGGGCGTCGAGTTCGAGAAGGCCGGCCAGGCTCCCGACCCGGCCACCGCGGACAGCGAGGAGTACGCCTGCATCCTCCGCGTGCTGAACCGCACCCTCTCCGAGAACCCGCAGAAGTGGACGCAGCTCGCGTCCGAGATCCGCGGTGTCACGGAGGAGACCACGACCGGTGTCCACCGTCTGTACGAGATGCAGCGTGATGGCGTCCTCCTCTTCCCGGCGATCAACGTCAACGACGCGGTCACCAAGTCCAAGTTCGACAACAAGTACGGCTGCCGCCACTCCCTGATCGACGGCATCAACCGCGCCACCGACGTCCTCATCGGCGGCAAGGTCGCGGTCGTCTGCGGTTACGGCGATGTCGGCAAGGGCTGTGCCGAGTCGCTGCGCGGCCAGGGCGCCCGCGTGATCATCACGGAGATCGACCCGATCTGCGCACTTCAGGCGGCGATGGACGGCTACCAGGTCGCCACCCTCGACGACGTCGTCTCCATCGCGGACATCTTCGTCACCACGACGGGCAACAAGGACATCATCACGGCCGCCGACATGGCCAAGATGAAGCACCAGGCGATCGTCGGGAACATCGGCCACTTCGACAACGAGATCGACATGGCCGGCCTGGCGAAGATCGACGGCATCGTCAAGGACGAGGTCAAGCCGCAGGTCCACACCTGGACGTTCCCGGACGGCAAGGTCCTCATCGTCCTGTCCGAGGGCCGCCTGCTGAACCTGGGCAACGCGACCGGCCACCCCTCCTTCGTGATGTCCAACTCCTTCGCGGACCAGACCCTGGCCCAGATCGAGCTGTTCACCAAGCAGGAGGAGTACCCGACCGACGTCTACGTGCTCCCCAAGCACCTGGACGAGAAGGTCGCCCGCCTCCACCTCGACGCGCTCGGTGTGAGGCTCACGACGCTCCGCCCGGAGCAGGCCGCCTACATCGGCGTCCCGGTGGAGGGCCCGTACAAGCCCGACCACTACCGCTACTGATCCAAGAGGCCGCGGCCTCTCAGTAACCGCGCCGGAGAACAGGCCCCCGCACCCCCGTGGCGGGGGCCTGTTCCGTCGACGGCGGAGCGACGCGGCAGTGATCGGGCGTGCCCGCGATCAGATGCGCCCGCGATCAGCCGCCGAAGAACCGACGACCCGAAGGACCCGAAAGCCCCCATGCCCCGCGGCCGCTATTCGCTTCACGATCCGCACGATCACACCCCCCTCGGCGACGAACACTTCCACTGCGCGCCGGGCCCCTCCGGCTGGCGCTATGTCTCCCAGATCACCACTCCCTCCGGCGACCACGCGGGCTCCGTCGATCTGGCCCTCGACGAACTCGGCCGCCCCATCCGCCTGCAACTCCACGCCGCGAGCTGGGAGATCCGTGGCGCCGCCCTCGACGGCGTCACCTGGGTCCGTACCGACCCCACCGGCGTTCATGCCACAGAGGGCAATGTGCGCGCCCATGCCTTCTCCGGCACCTCCCCCGCCTTCCTCGTCGCGACCGCCCGACTGCTGCGCCTCACCCCCGCTTCCCCCGCGACGCGCGTACGCCTGGTGGCGTTCACGCACCCCGTTCTGGCCCCCCGGACCGTGGATCAGTCCTGGGCGCTGGTGAACAGTGAAGCGCACGCCACTGACAACGGCCCGCTGACCGTGGACGAGTACCAGGTCAACGCCCTGGACACCGGGGAACAGCACACGGTCCACCTCGCCGGGGACGTGGTGCTCTCGGCCCCCGGCATCGAACTCGAAGACCTCGAATCCCCGCCGTCGACCCTGCCCTGACCACCCCGGCCCGGGCGGGCATTTACGCCGGCGGAACGAACCCGGTGGCCGGCGGCGCACCGGCATCCGAGACGGGGCCGGCCGCGGTCGGGGGAGAAGCCGCAGCGGCGGTGGGGGCAGTGGGGCCCGGCACGGCGAAAGCCGCCGGAGCAGCCTTGATGCCCGGTTCCGGCGGGGTGCCGAAGGCGCGCCGCGCGTCCCTGGCCTGCCGCTCGTTCAGTACGGCAGCCAGATAGGCGTCCGCGGGCACTCCCGGGGGCACCGGCGCCCCCGTACGCGCCGCCAGGTCGCTCGCGAGCCGCTCGGCCATCGACCGGCCGACCGAGGCGTCGAGCTGGGTCATCCGAGTCAGGTACTGGCGCACCGCGAGCCACAGATCGTCCGGCACGGCGGACAGGTCCAGCTCCGTGAACCGCCCCACGAGCCACGGCGGGGGCGGCGGAACCGTGGCCGGCAGCGATGCCGGAAACCGCTCCCGTACCACCAGCGTTCCGGCGAAGACATCCCCGATCCGCCGGCCACGCGCCGATACCAGCGACGCGACGCACGCGATGACACCGAAGGTCATCAGCAGCTCGACCACACCCAAGGCGCCGCGCACGAGCGCGTGCCGGAACCGTATGGGCCCGCCGTCGTCCCGCACGACCCGCAGCCCGACGGCCATCTTCCCCAGTGAGCGACCATGGCTGAGCGTCTCCACCGCGATCGGCCCGCCCACCAGCACCAGCAGGAACGTCGCGATGGACAGAGCCGCCACCGCCGCGTCGTCCAGTGAACTCGTCGCCACCGCGATTCCTATCGTCACCAGCAGATAGACCGTCCAGACGACCACCAGATCGATCACCAGGGCCAGAGCCCGGCTCGGCAGCTTCGCCGGACGGAGTCCCAGTACGACCGCGTCGCCCGTCACAAGCTCATTCACCGGTGCCCACCCTTCGCCGACCTTCCCCGCCCATGAACACCTCAGTCTGCCAAGCTGACCGACAGCGCGCCGCAGTAGTGCGGTCAGTGCGGTAGTGCAGTCAGCAGTGCGGCGGTGCGGACCGTCCGCACCCAGATGCCTGGAGCGGCAGCCGACCATGGATCTCGATGTCTTCGTGACAGCCCACCAAGCCGAGTGGGACCGCCTGGAGCAGTTGCTGCGCCGGGGCCGCCGCCTCACCGGCCCCGAGGCGGACGAACTCGTCGCCCTCTACCAGCGCACCGCGACACATCTGTCCCTGATCCAGTCCAGCGCCCCCGACCCCTTGCTCACCGCCCGCCTCACCCAGCTCGTCGCGCGCGCCCGCGCCACCGTCACCGGCGCGCGCCGCGCGGGCTGGCGGGACGCCGCGCGCTTCCTCACGGAGGGCTTTCCCGCAGCTGTGTACCGCTCGCGGCGGTGGTGGATACCGACGGCGCTTCTCTCCACCCTGGTGGCCGTGGTGATCGGCTGGTGGATAGCCGCGCACCCCGAGATCCAGTCGGCGATCGCCGCCCCTGACGAGCTGCGCAGGATGACGCGCCCCGGCGGGGAGTACGAGACGTACTACTCGAGCCATCCGGCCGCGTCCTTCGCGGCTCAGGTCTGGACGAACAATGCCCAGGCCGTGGCCATGTGCCTGGTCCTGGGCGCTTTCCTCTGCGTTCCGGTGATCTGGATCCTCTTCGTCAACATGCTGAACCTCGCGGTCGGCATCGGACTGATGTCTGCGGCCGGCCGCCTCGACACCTTCCTCGGCCTGATCCTTCCGCACGGTCTGCTCGAACTGACGGCGGTCTTCGTCGCGGCCGGCACGGGCCTGCGGCTCGGCTGGACGGTGATCGACCCCGGCCCGTACAGCCGCCGCACCGCCCTGGCCCAACAGGGCCGGGCCTCAATGGGGATGGCAATCGGGCTCGCCCTCGTGCTGTTCGTCTCGGGTGTGATCGAAGGCTTCGTGACACCGTCCGGGCTGCCCACCTGGGCGAGGATCGCCCTGGGCATCGCGGCCGAAGTGGCCTTCCTGGCGTACGTCTACATCCTGGGCGGCAGAGCGGCCCGCGCCGGTGAGAAGGGGGACGTGGAGGCGGCGGACCGGAGCGCCGAGCTTCCGGTGGCTGCCTGATGTGCGCTCGGCATCCCGGACCTGTTAGTCTCCTCTTCGCCCCACAAGGACCGTTGACACGGGTGGCGTGGGGAGGTAGATTTGAACGGTTGCCTCGGAGTTGGACAAGCCCCGAGTGCGGAAGTTAATCTCTACGAGAGTCTCGGTGGAAATCGAATTTCCTGCCGAACTCCTTCGATTCGACTATCAAACCTCACAGCCGGTCAAACGGCTCGAATGGCTTCTGATAAAGTCGGGTCCGTCGAAAGACAAAAGGCCAATCCAAAGGCCATCAGAATTCTTGAGGCAGAACACGCCGAGTGAGTCTGATAGAGTCGGAACCGCCGGAAAGGGAAACGCGAGAGCGAAGAACTGGAAAGCGAACCCCGCTCCGACGGGGAATCGGGCACGAAAGAGTCTGATAGAGTCGGAAACGCAAGATGGAAACAAAACAAAGAAACACCGAAGGGAAGCGCCCGGAGGAAAGCCCGCGAGGGTGAGTACAAAGGAAGCGTCCGTTCCTTGAGAACTCAACAG
>NZ_JBIBBW010000008.1:0-355178 GCF_042900885.1 Streptomyces sp. NPDC012835 | reverse complement strand
ACTCTATCAGACTCTTTCGTGTCCGATTCCCCGTCGGAGCGGGGTTCGCTTTCCAGTTCTTCGCTCTCGCGTTTCCCTTTCCGGCGGTTCCGACTTTATCAGAGTTATCTGAGCCGGATTCCCACCCCGTCAGGATGTTCCGGGCGCGCGTTCGGCCCAGGTTCCCGTCGATGTGGAGCCGTAAACGTACTGGAGCGGGGGGCCTCGAAGCAAATCGAGGCCCCCCGCTCCGGCTTCCGTCAGACCTCGACCACGACGGGGAGGATCATCGGGCGTCGACGGTAGGTGTCGGAGACCCACTTGCCGACGGTCCTGCGCACGAGCTGCTGGAGCTGATGCGGTTCCGCGACGCCGTCCGAGGCCGCCTTGCCGATGGCCTCTTCGACCTTGGGCAGCACGGCGGCGAAGGCCGAGTCCTCGATACCGGACCCGCGGGCCTGGAAGTGCGGCCCGCCCACGACCTTGCCCGTGGTCGAGTCGACCACCACGAAGACGGAGATGATGCCTTCGTCGCCCAGGATGCGACGGTCCTTGAGGTGCGTCTCGGTGACGTCACCGACCGAGAGGCCGTCCACGTACACGTATCCGGCCTGGACCTTGCCGACGATTCTCGCCTTGCCGTCGACGAGGTCGACGACGACGCCGTCCTCGGCGATGACGATGCGGTCCTTGGGGACCCCCGTCAGCGCGCCCAGTTCGGCGTTGGCGCGCAGATGGCGCCACTCGCCGTGGACGGGCATCAGGTTCTTCGGCTTGCAGATGTTGTAGAAGTACAGCAGCTCGCCGGCCGAGGCGTGGCCCGAGACGTGGACCTTGGCGTTGCCCTTGTGGATGACGTTCGCACCCCACCTGGTCAGGCCGTTGATCACCCGGTAGACCGAGTTCTCGTTGCCCGGGATCAGGGACGACGCCAGGATCACCGTGTCGCCCTGGACGATCCGGATCTGGTGGTCGCGGTTGGCCATCCGGGAGAGAGCCGCCATCGGCTCCCCCTGGGAGCCGGTGCAGACCAGTACGACCTCGTGGTCCGGCAGGTCGTCGAGTGTCTTGACGTCCACGACCAGACCGGCGGGGACCTTGAGATAGCCCAGGTCACGGGCGATCCCCATGTTGCGGACCATGGAGCGGCCGACGAAGGCCACCCTTCTGCCGTACTCGTGGGCGGCGTCCAGGATCTGCTGGATGCGGTGCACGTGGCTGGCGAAGCTGGCCACGATGATCCGCTTCTGGGCGTTCGCGAAGACCTGCCGGAGGACATTCGAGATGTCCTTCTCCGGCGGGACGAAGCCCGGGACCTCCGCGTTGGTCGAGTCCGAGAGCAGCAGGTCGATGCCCTCCTCGCCGAGCTTGGCGAAGGTGGGCAGGTCGGTCAGCCTGCGGTCCAGCGGAAGCTGGTCCATCTTGAAGTCGCCCGTGTGGACCACCATGCCCGCGGGGGTGCGGATGGCGACGGCCAGGGCGTCCGGGATGGAGTGGTTGACCGCGACGAACTCGCAGTCGAACGGGCCGATCCGCTCGCGGTGCCCCTCGGTGACCTCAAGGGTGTACGGGCGGATGCGGTGCTCCTGGAGCTTCGCCTCGATCAGCGCGAGGGTCAGCTTGGAGCCGATCAGCGGAATGTCCGGCTTCAGCCGGAGCAGATACGGGACGCCACCGATGTGGTCCTCGTGGCCGTGTGTGAGCACGACCCCGTCGATGTCGTCCAGCCGGTCCCGGATGGTGGTGAAGTCCGGCAGGATCAGGTCGATACCGGGCTGCTCCTCCTCGGGGAAGAGGACGCCGCAGTCGACGATGAGCAGACGGCCGTTGTATTCGAAGACCGTCATGTTCCGGCCGATTTCGCCCAGGCCGCCCAGCGGTGTGACACGCAGGCCGTGCTTGGGCAGCTTCGGCGGGGCGCCGAGTTCAGGATGCGGATGACTCAAAAGACTCTCCTCACCACACACGCCACGTACCTCTGAGGCACGTGGCGCGCATGACATTCGTACACTTGCTGTTGTCTGTGTGGGCTGTACGTGCGGACCGGTTTCCCGCTCCTGGTCGTGTCCATGGCTTGCCGTTTTCACATATTCAGTTGTGAAGTCGTTGGTTAGAGCTGTACCCCGCCGGCCGCGAGATCGATCTTGAGCTGAGCCGTTTCATGGGCCGAGAGCTCGACGAGCGGGAGACGCAGCGGTCCCGCGGGCAGCTCACGCAGCGCGAGGGCGGCCTTGGTGGTGATGACGCCCTGGGTGCGGAACATTCCGGTGAAGACCGGGAGCAGCTTCTGGTGGATCTCGGTCGCCTTCTGGACGTCACCGGTGAGGTGGGCGTCGAGCAGCTCGCGCAGCTCCGGGGTGACGACGTGGCCGACGACGGAGACGAAGCCGACCGCGCCGACCGCGAGCAGCGGCAGGTTGAGCATGTCGTCGCCCGAGTACCAGGCGAGGCCGGACTGTGCGATGGCCCAGCTGGCGCGGCCGAGGTCGCCCTTGGCGTCCTTGTTGGCGACGATACGCGGGTGCTGGGCGAGCCGGACGATCGTCTCGGTGTCGATGGGGACACCGCTGCGGCCGGGGATGTCGTACAGCATGACCGGCAGTCCGGTCGCGTCCGCGATGGCGGAGAAGTGCCGGAAGAGGCCCTCCTGCGGCGGCTTGTTGTAGTACGGCGTCACCGCCAGCAGGCCGTGCGCCCCGGCGCGTTCGGCGGCGCGGGCCAGCTCCAGGCTGTGCCGGGTGTCGTTGGTGCCGACGCCGGCGACGATGTGGGCCCGGTCTCCCACGGCCTCCAGGACCGCTCGTACGAGCTGGTCCTTCTCCGCGTCACTGGTGGTCGGTGACTCACCGGTGGTGCCGTTCAGGACCAGGCCGTCGTTGCCTGCGTCCACCAGATGGACGGCGAGCCGCTGGGCACCGTCGAGGTCGAGTGCGCCGTCCGCCGTGAAGGGCGTGACCATCGCGGTGAGGACCCGCCCGAAGGGGGTCTGCGGAGTGGAGATCGGAGCCATGGGTAACACGCTACTCGCTGCTCTGCTCGCCGTGTCCCCTTGGGGGACGGGACAAGAGGAGCCCGGCACTGCCTGCTCGGGGGTTCAAGCAGTGCCGGGTCCGTTTGATCAGCCTAGATGAAGTTCGTGAAACACCGCAATACGGACACTTCTCGTGGCTGACCGTACAGATGTGCCCCAGACCGGTCAGGAACCGTTCAAGAGCGGTCCTGGAACAGTACGGAAACAGGTCCGTGGCGGTCCTGGGACATCCGCCGGGGACTCCGCCGCGCGGCGATCGGCGGGCCGCCGAACCGGCTACGGGGCGACACGGCCGTTCGCGTTGAAGGCCGCGTGGGTGAGCGGCATGAGCTTCGCCCAGTGCTCCTCCATGCGCTCTCCGACCATCTCGATCTCGCGCTGCGGGAAGGACGGGACCTTCGCCTGCTCGTGCTGGGTGCGCAGCCCGAGGAAGTGCATCAGCGAGCGCGCGTTGCACGTCGCGTACATCGAGGAGAAGAGACCCACGGGCAGGACCGCGCGGGCCACCTCGCGGGCCACACCGGCGGCGAGCATCTCCTGATACGCCTCGTACGCCTGGCGGTAGGCGCCCTCCATCGCGCGGCCGGTCAGCTCCTGCTGCTCCGGGCTGCCGTCGACGAAGACGTACTTGCCGGGACGGCCCTCCTGGACGAGCTTGCGGGACGCGTCGGGGACGTAGAAGACCGGCTGAAGCTCGCGGTAGCGGCCGGATTCCTCGTTGTACGACCAGCCGACACGGTGGCGCATGAACTCGCGGAAGACGAAGATCGGAGCGCTGATGAAGAAGGTCATCGAGTTGTGCTCGAAGGGGCTGCCGTGGCGGTCCCGCATCAGGTAGTTGATGAGTCCCTTTGAGCGCTCGGGATCCTTCGTGATCTCTTCCAGGGACTGCTCGCCTGCGGTGGAGACACGAGCGGCCCACAGCACGTCGGAGTCGCCCGCGGCGTGTTTCACCAGCTCGACGGTGACATCGCTGCGGAAGCTCGGCTTGGTCTCGGCGGGGGTGTCGCTCACCGGCGGGGTCCTTCCAGTCGCATCGCTCGGGCGGCGCCCACTCTACGGGCCGCCACTGACAGCGACCGGCGGCGGAGGCTCACTCCCTGGCGTTCCTCCGCCAATTCCCGGAAATCGGGCACCGAATGGCGCTGTTGTTCGTCTCACCCTGTAGCGGCCGGGCACACCGGCCGCGTTCCGAAACGACACCTTGAGGAGTGCCCCCCATGTTCCGCCGGCGAGAGGCCGTCCCGTTCGCATTCGTCGCCGAGGCCGACAGCTTCCGCAGTAATGTCACCCCGCCCCCCAGAGAGCGCGCCACCGTCCCTCAGCTCGTGGGCCGTACGCTGATCGGGCTCACCGTCGCCGCCGGATTCGTCGGGGCGCTGCTGCTGGGAACGCCCGCGCTGGAGTCCGGGCCGTCCACGGGACACAGCCAGCAGTCCGAGGCAGCGCAGAGCCGCTGACTCGTCCGGCCCCCCTCGGGTGGTCCGGACAGGGGCGTGATCGGTAGCCTCACCGGGCACAGCAATCGAGCGTGCTTGTGAGTGAGGATCAGTCGTGCCCCTGCCCTTCCTGACGGCCGACCGGGCTTTTGAGGCGACCGATGATGTCGCACTGCCCTTCGACGATCATGATCAATGGCGGCGTCCGTACCGCCCCGGCCCCTGGCGGGTGGCGGCGGCCGCGCTGCTTCTGCTGCTGGCCTCGTTCGTTCTGCTCGCGACGGTGATCATCGCCGCCGCGGGCTCCTTGTCCGGCGCGGCCGCGTGCTTCGTGGTCGCCGCGGTGGTCATCGCCGTGGCCCTGCGGATGCTGCGGATGGGGGCGTGGGTGAGCCGGCACGGCGTGCGCCGGGTGCGGCTGCTCATGACCGTCACCGTCGCCTGGGACAAGGCCACGGCGGTCCGTACGGTCCAGCAGCCGGTCCGCTGGCTCGGGCTGCCGCGCACCGTGCAGGGCCAGGCCCTGATGGTCGTGCGCCGACAGGGTGAGCAGCTGGCGCTGCTCACCGATCACAACGCGGACTTCCTGTCGCGGAGTGAGGCGTTCGACCGGGCGGCGGACACGGTCGAAGCGTGGGGCGCCGAATACCGCCCTTCCTGACCGTCCCGTACGGGACCGCCCGGACACCGATCGTGTGAGCGGGGTCCGGCCTCCAGTGGAGGCCGGACCCCGCTCACGCGTTTCACACCGGTCGGCGCGGTGGTTTCAGGCCGGTACGGGCTTGCCGTCGTGCAGCGCGATCGCCCGCTGCATGGCCTTGCGGGCGCGCGGGGTGTCCCGGGCGTCGTGGTAGGCGACGGCGAGCCGGAACCAGCAGCGCCAGTCGTCCGGCGAGTCCTCCGTCTCGGCGCGCCGTTCGGCGAAGACGGCGTCCGCGGAGTCCCGGTCGATACGGCCGCCGGGGGTACGGACCAGTTCGTCCACGGGCAGCCCGCCCTCGGCGTCCAGCTCCGCGGCGAGCCGGTTCGCCCGGCTGACGAACCGGGTGTTCTTCCAGAGGAACCAGAGACCGAGCAGCGGCAGGATCAGCACCGCGACACCGAAGGTGACGGTGAGCAGCGTGCCGTGCTCGATCAGCAGCACGCCGCGGCTGCCGACCAGGACGAAGTAGACGACCAGGACGGCGGCCGTGAGGAAGTAAGTGATCTTTGCGCGCATGGGTCAGCTCAGATCGAGGAAGTGTTCCAGGCCGAAGGTGAGGCCGGGGGCGGAGACCACGCGGCGCACACCGAGCAGGATGCCCGGCATGAAGCTGCTGTGGTGCAGGGAGTCATGGCGGACGGTGAGGGTCTCGCCCTCACCGCCGAGGACGACCTCCTGGTGGGCGAGCAGGCCCCGGAGGCGTACGGAGTGCACCCGTACCCCGTCCACGTCGGCGCCGCGCGCCCCGTCCAGCGCTGTGACCGTGGCGTCGGGCTGCGGGGCGAGGCCCGCTTCGGCGCGGGCCGCGGCCACCAGCTGGGCGGTGCGGTGGGCGGTGCCGGACGGCGCGTCCGCCTTGTTGGGGTGGTGCAGCTCGATGATCTCGACGGACTCGAAGCAGCGGGCGGCCGTCTCGGCGAACTTCATGGTGAGGACCGCGCCGATGGAGAAGTTCGGCGCGATCAGCACCCCGGTGTCCGGGGAGGCGGCGAGCGAGGTGCCCAGTTGCGCGAGCCGCTCGTCGGTCCAGCCGGTGGTGCCGACGACCGCGTGGATGCCGTGACGTAGGCAGAAGTCGAGGTTGCCCATCACCGAGGCCGGGGTGGTCAGCTCCACCACGACCTGGGTGCCGCTCTCGACCAGGGTCTCCAGCTTGTCGCCCCGGCCGAGGGCGGCGACCAGTTCCAGGTCCTCGGCGGCCTCGACGGCCCGTACGGCCTCGGAGCCGATGCGGCCCTTGGCTCCGACGACGGCCACACGCAGCTTGCTCATTGCTCTGCTTCCTTCGGCTTCTGGGCCGCGGCCCGGTGTCCTCGCCCGGTGTCCGCGACCGGGTCAGGAGACCGCCGCGTCGAGGCGGGCGGCCTGCTTGTCCTTGAGCGGCCCGATGACGGACAGCGACGGGCGCTGTCCCAGTACATCGCGGGCGACCGCGCGTACGTCGTCGGGGGTGACCGCGGCTATGCGTTCCAGCATCTCGTCCACGGACATCTGGGCGCCCCAGCACAGCTCGCTCTTGCCGATACGGTTCATCAGCGCGCCGGTGTCCTCCAGGCCGAGCACCGTGGAGCCGGAGAGCTGGCCGACGGCGCGGGCGATCTCGTCGTCGCTGAGCCCTTCGGCGGCGGCCCGGTCGAGTTCGTCGCGGCAGATCCGCAGGACGTCGTGGACCTGGCTGGGGCGGCAGCCGGCGTAGACGCCGAAGAGTCCGCAGTCGGCGAAGCCCGAGGTGTACGAGTAGACGCTGTAGGCGAGGCCGCGCTTCTCCCGTACCTCCTGGAAGAGGCGGGAGCTCATGCCGCCGCCCAGTGCGGTGTTCAGCACACCGAGGGCCCAGCGCCGCTCGTCGGTACGGGCGAGGCCGGGCATGCCGAGGACGACGTGGGCCTGCTCGGTCCTGCGGTTCAGCAGCTCGACACGGCCCGCCGCGCGGATGGTCCTGCTGCCCTCGCGGGGTGCGACCGGTACCGCGTCGGTACGGGAGAGCGCGCCCGCCCTGTCGAACGCCTTGCGGACCCGGCGGACCACCGCGGCGTGGTCGACGTTGCCGGCGGCGGCCACGATGAGGCGCGTCGGGTCGTAGTGCTTCCGGTAGAAGCGGGCGATCCGGTCGCGGTCGAGGTCGTTGACGGTCTCGACGGTGCCGAGGACCGGCCGTCCGAGGGGGCTGTCGCCGAACATGGTCTGCGCGAACAGATCGTGTACGCAGTCGCCCGGGTCGTCCTCGGTCATGGCGATCTCTTCGAGGATCACCCCGCGCTCGGCGTCGACGTCGGCCGCCTCGATGAGCGAGCCGGTGAGCATGTCGCACACGACGTCGATGGCCAGCGGCAGATCGGTGTCGAGGACGCGCGCGTAGTAGCAGGTGTACTCCTTCGCCGTGAAGGCGTTCATCTCGCCGCCGACCGCGTCGATCGCGGAGGAGATGTCGAGGGCGCTGCGCCGGCGCGTGCCCTTGAAGAGGAGGTGTTCGAGGTAGTGGGTGGCGCCGTTGAGCGCGGGGGTCTCGTCGCGCGAGCCGACCTGCACCCAGATCCCGAAGGTCGCGGAGCGCACCGACGGGAGGGATTCGGTGACGACGCGCAGGCCGCCGGGGAGGGTCGTGCGGCGGACCGTACCGATCCCGTTCTCGCCCTTGAGCAGGGTTTGGGTACGGGCGACGGCCCGCGCCTCCGAGGAGGTGCGGGCCGTCGTCCTGGAGCTGGAGGTCACTTGGAGGCGTCGTCCTTCGCGTCCTCGGCCTCGGCGCCCTCTTCGTCCTCGAGAACGGGGATGAGGGAGAGCTTGCCGCGCTGGTCGATCTCGGCGATCTCGACCTGGACCTTCTGGCCCACGCCGAGGACGTCCTCGACGTTCTCGACGCGCTTGCCGCCGGCGAGCTTGCGGATCTGCGAGATGTGCAGCAGTCCGTCCTTGCCGGGCATCAGGGAGACGAAGGCACCGAAGGTGGTGGTCTTGACGACCGTACCCAGGTAGCGCTCGCCGACCTCCGGCATGGTCGGGTTGGCGATGCTGTTGATCGTGGCGCGGGCGGCCTCGGCGGCCGGTCCGTCGGCGGCACCGATGTAGATGGTGCCGTCGTCCTCGATCGTGATGTCGGCGCCGGTGTCCTCCTGGATCTGGTTGATCATCTTGCCCTTGGGGCCGATGACCTCACCGATCTTGTCCACCGGGATCTTGACGGTGATGATCCGCGGGGCGTTCGGGGACATCTCGTCCGGGACGTCGATGGCCTCGTTCATCACGTCGAGGATGTGGAGGCGGGCGTCGCGGGCCTGCTTCAGCGCGGCGGCCAGGACCGAGGCGGGGATGCCGTCGAGCTTGGTGTCGAGCTGGAGCGCGGTGACGAACGTCTTCGTACCGGCGACCTTGAAGTCCATGTCGCCGTAGGCGTCCTCCGCACCGAGGATGTCGGTGAGGGCGACGTAGTGGGTCTTGCCGTCGATCTCCTGGGAGATCAGGCCCATGGCGATACCGGCGACGGGGGCCTTGAGCGGCACACCGGCGTTCAGCAGCGACATGGTGGAGGCGCAGACCGAGCCCATGGACGTCGAGCCGTTGGAGCCCAGCGCCTCGGAGACCTGGCGGATCGCGTAGGGGAACTCCTCGCGCGTCGGCAGCACCGGCACAATGGCGCGCTCGGCGAGCGCGCCGTGGCCGATCTCGCGGCGCTTCGGCGAACCGACGCGGCCGGTCTCGCCGACCGAGTACGGCGGGAAGTTGTAGTTGTGCATGTAGCGCTTGCGGGTCACCGGGGAGAGGGTGTCCAGCTGCTGCTCCATGCGGAGCATGTTGAGGGTGGTGACGCCCAGGATCTGGGTCTCGCCACGCTCGAACAGCGCGGAGCCGTGCACGCGCGGGATGGCCTCGACCTCGGCGGCGAGCGTACGGATGTCCGTGACGCCGCGGCCGTCGATGCGGACCTTGTCCTTGATGACGCGCTCGCGCACCAGGGACTTGGTCAGCGCGCGGTAGGCGCCGGAGATCTCCTTCTCGCGCCCCTCGAACTGCGGGAGCAGCTTCTCGGCGGCCAGCTCCTTGACGCGGTCCAGCTCGGCCTCGCGGTCCTGCTTGCCCGCGATGGTCAGCGCCTGGGCCAGCTCGCCGCGGACGGCGGCGGTCAGCGCCTCCAGGACGTCGTCCTGGTAGTCCAGGAAGACCGGGAACTCGCCGGTGGGCTTGGCGGCCTTGGCGGCGAGGTCGGCCTGGGCCTTGCAGAGGGCCTTGATGAAGGGCTTCGCGGCTTCCAGACCGGCGGCGACGACCTCCTCGGTGGGGGCCTCGGCGCCGTCGGCGACCAGCTGGATGGTCTTGGTGGTGGCCTCGGCCTCGACCATCATGATCGCGACGTCGCCGTCCTCCAGGACGCGGCCCGCGACGACCATGTCGAAGACGGCGTCCTCAAGCTCGGTGTGCGTCGGGAAGGCGATCCACTGGCCCTTGATGAGGGCGACCCGGGTGCCGCCGATGGGGCCGGAGAAGGGCAGGCCGGCCAGCTGCGTGGAGCAGGAGGCGGCGTTGATCGCGACCACGTCGTACAGGTGGTCGGGGTTGAGCGCCATGATCGTCTCGACGATCTGGATCTCGTTGCGCAGGCCCTTCTTGAAGGAGGGGCGCAGCGGGCGGTCGATGAGGCGGCAGGTCAGGATCGCGTCCTCGGAGGGACGGCCCTCGCGGCGGAAGAAGGATCCGGGGATCTTTCCGGCCGCGTACTGGCGCTCCTCGACGTCCACCGTGAGGGGGAAGAAGTCGAGCTGGTCCTTGGGCTTCTTGGAGGCGGTGGTGGCCGACAGCACCATGGTGTCGTCGTCCAGGTAGGCCACGGCGGAACCGGCGGCCTGCTTGGCCAGCCGGCCCGTCTCGAAGCGGATGGTGCGGGTGCCGAAGGTTCCGTTGTCGATAACGGCCTCGGCGTAGTGGGTCTCGTTCTCCACTAGTGATTTCTCCTCGTCTTCGTCCGGTGCCCGTGTGGCAGCGGACGTGGCGGAGAAGCGCTCCTTCGTGCGGGCCGGTCTTCGATCGAAGCACCCGGGGCGGCGGCATGGGCCGCGCATTCCGGGCGCCACTACCGAGGACCGGCGGCGGTGGAGATCGCTCCTCCTCTTCAGTGGTGCGGGTGCTTGTGTTCTTCGGTTGTGCTCGTGCACCAGGTTACTGAGCTTGGCCGCGGGATGGCATTCCGGCCGTCCCCGGCGGGGCGCCCGGTCCGCCCCGTACGCCCGTACACGTGTTCCGTGCGTACGGTCGTACGTACGCGCCCGTGCTGTTCGCCCGGGTGCGTGTACGCGAAAGGAGCGGCCCCCTGGAAGTGGGAACCGCTCCCTTCACGGTGTCTTACTTGGCACCGCCGGCCGCACCGCGGCGGATGCCGAGGCGGTCGACCAGCGCACGGAAGCGCTGGATGTCCTTCTTGGCCAGGTACTGGAGCAGACGGCGACGCTGTCCGACCAGGATCAGCAGACCACGACGGGAGTGGTGGTCGTGCTTGTGGGTCTTGAGGTGCTCGGTCAGGTCCGAGATCCGGCGCGAGAGCATGGCGACCTGGACCTCGGGGGAGCCGGTGTCGCCCTCCTTGGTGCCGAACTCGGTCATGATCGTCTTCTTCGTAGCGGCGTCGAGCGGCACGCGTACTCCTCGTGGGTCTTCGTGGCCTCCGAGTGCCCCAGGTCGAATACTCTGGGGAGCTTCCGTGACTCGGGAGGCGGGGGATCCGTCGCGCGCGGTCCGGGGATCCTGTGCGGGATCCGGGGGCACGCACACAAACGGCCGTCGCCCAGAGTACCAGCCTGTTCGGGCCCCGCTCGCCGCGCCCCCGTCACGCGGAGGGGGCGCGGACCGGCCCGTCGGACGGGGCCGGGAGCGCGGCTCAGGAGGTCAGCGCGCGGATCGAGTGGTAGACGTCGAAGACCGCGAGGCACAGCGGTACGAGCGTCAGCAGCACGAAGGCTTCCGCGATCTCCAGGAAGCGGCCCCAGAAGGGGGTCACGCCCTTGCGCGGCACGATCAGCCCGATGGCGGTGATCAGCGCGGCCACGGCGACGACCGCCGTGGTCAGCCAGATCGTACGGATGTCCAGTCCGGTGCCGTCACCCCTGAGCGCGCTGTGCACGAGGGCCGCGGGCGGGTTGAGGCACAGCCCGAGGACGAGCAGCACCAGCGCGCCGAGGCCCGCCGCCAGGGCGCAGCCGACCTGGGCCGTGTAGCGGAAGAGATACGCGCGCATCAGCATGGCGACACCGGTGGCGAGGGCGAGCAACTGTCCCCACACACCGTCGGAGAATCCGAGCACCGCGGCGGCGCCCACCGCCACCAGCGCGCAGCCGCCGACCAGGCCGACCAGCAGCTCGTGGCCGCGCCGGGCGCGGGCGGCGACGCGTTCGGCGTCGATCGGTTCCTGCGGCGCGGGCTCGTCGGACCCGTACCCGCCGACGGCGGAGCGCGGGGGTTCGAAGCCGATGGGCAGCCGGGCGAAGCGGGTGGACAGGCCGGGCAGGAAGGCGAGGGCGCCGACGGCGAGCGGCGCGCAGACCGCGGCGGTCTCGGCGGGCGCCATGCCGGTGACGATCGCGACGAAGGTCACCAGCACGCCGATGGCGGCGGCGAAGACGAACGCGACGAAGGGGCCGTCGCCGCCCGGGGCGGCGACGGTGAGGATCACCGAGGCGACCAGCACGGCGACGCAGGCCAGCAGGAACTGGAGCCGGCCGATGCCCTCCCCCGCTCCCAGCGGCAGCAGTCCGGCGCCGGCCACCGCGACATTGGCCAGTGAGCCGACGCCGAGGGCGACGGCCGAGGCACGGTCGTCGTACACCCGGGCCCGTACGCCCGCGAGCGCGAGCAGCAGGACGCCGGCGACGGCGGCCAGGATGCCGGGCAGGCCGTGCATGTCGTGCCGGGGGTCGGCGGTCCACAGGACGAAGGCGACCAGCGACAGCAGGACCGACCCGCCGAAGAGTCCGGCGCCGCGCGTCAGGCTGTCGGTCCACAGCGTGCGGTCCTCGGCGACGGCGGAGGCGACGGCGTCGGAGACGTCGTCGAAGACCGCCGGCGGCAGCGATTCGGCGAAGGGCCGCAGCGAGAGCAGCTCGCCGTCGAGGATGCGCTGCGCGGCCAGTGACCGGGCGCCGTCGAGCACGGTGCCGTCGCGGCGCACCAGGTGGTAGCCGACCGGGGCGCCCTCGGCGGGGCTCTGTCCCGACAGCCGGAGGATCTCCGGGTAGAGGTCGGCGACCGGAATGTCCTCGGGCAACGCCACGTCGACGCGACTGTCCGGCGCCACGACCGTGATCCGGCAGAACCCGGTCCCGCCGCGGGGCGGGGCGGTCGGGCCCGTGTGCCGGGTCTCGGCGACCGCCGCTGGGGCCGTCATACTCACCTGCTGTTCCCCCTTGTGATTCCTGCGATGTCCGCTTCCTGAATGGCCCACCGTTTTGCGGTAGTTCATCGGCGAGCAAACACGTCGCGCCACCCTACCGCCACGTCCTTTCCCCCCGCGCAAGTAGGATCCCTCCCCGCGGATGGAACCCGTCGCCACGGGGGCGCCGATAGGAACATTTCCATCCGGCGAGGGAATTGGTGAGCAGTGAGTCAGATCGTCGTCAAGCGCCCACCACGGGCCCTACCCGCCGAAGTTCCCGCGGAGCAGGTGCAGTTGCAATCCCCTCCAGAACTGCCGCGCGGGCAGCAGGAGGGGGCGATGATGCAGCTGCTGCCGATGCTGGGCATGGGCGGTTCCGTCGTCTTCTTCTTCATGACGCCGAATCCGATCATGCGGATCATGGGCATGGTGATGATCGCCTCGACGGTCGCCATGGCCGTCGCGATGCTGGTCCGCCACCGGCGGGGCAGCCAGGGGCAGCTCGCCGACATGCGGCGCGACTATCTCAAGTACCTGACGCAGACCAGGCGCGCCGTACTGCGGACGGCGCACCTCCAGCGCGACGCGCAGTTCTATCTGCATCCGTCACCCGAGCAGTTGTGGGCGCTGGTCGCCGAGGGCAGCCGGGTCTGGGAGCGGCGTCCGGGCGACGACGACTTCGGGCAGGTACGGATCGGGCTGGGCAGTCAGCAGCTCGCCACCCCGCTCGTGGCGCCCGAGACCGCGCCCGTGGACGAGCTGGAGCCGCTCACCGCGGGGGCGATGCAGAAGTTCATCACCGCGCACAGCACGATCGACGGGCTGCCGATGGCCGTCTCGCTGCGGGCCTTCTACCACCTGACCGTCAGCGGTGAGCCGGAGTCGGTGCGCTCCACCGCCCGCGCGATGGTGGGCTCGCTGGTCTCGACGCACTCCCCGGAGGATCTGGTCGTCGCCGTGGTCGCCGGACCCGAGGCGGCGCCGCGCTGGGAGTGGGTGAAGTGGCTGCCGCACGCCCAGGCGCGGGGCACGGGGGACGGCGCCGGCACCCGGCGTCTGATCACCACGGACGTGCTGGAGCTGGAGGAGCTGCTCGCCGAGCGGCTGGAGGGCCGGCCCCGCTTCCAGGGCGGCGGTCATCCGCTGCTGGACCAGCCGCACATCGTGCTGGTGCTCGACAGCCGGTCCGTGCCTCCCCTGTCGGTGTTCGCCTCCGCCGAGGGGCTTCAGGGCGTGACGGTCATCGAGGTCGTGCCCGGTGAGGAGCAGGGGGCGCGCGGCGGTCTGTCCGTGGTCGTGCACCCCGAGTCGCTGCGCCTGGAGTCCGGGCACGGCCTGGTGTACGACGGGGTGCCCGACCGGCTCAGCGAGGAGGCCGCCGAGGCGCTCGCCCGGCAGCTCGCCCCGCTCCGGGTGGCCTCGGGCGGTGACGACGACGAACCGCTGCTCGCCAATCTGGACTTCACCGATCTGCTGAACCTGGGTGACGCGGCCTCCGTCGATGTGGCACGTACCTGGCGGCCACGCTCCCAGGCCGAGCGGTTGCGGGTGCCCATCGGGGTCGGCGAGGACGGCGCTCCGGTGATGCTGGACCTGAAGGAGGCCGCGCAGGAGGGCATGGGTCCGCACGGTCTGTGCGTGGGGGCGACCGGTTCCGGAAAGTCGGAGCTGCTGCGCACGCTGGTGCTGGGGCTCGCGGTCACGCACTCCTCGGAGACCCTCAACTTCGTGCTCGCGGACTTCAAGGGCGGCGCGACCTTCGCCGGGATGTCGCAGATGCCGCACGTGGCGGCGGTGATCACCAACCTGGCCGACGATCTGACGCTGGTGGACCGCATGGGCGACTCCATCCGCGGTGAACTCAACCGCCGCCAGGAGATGCTGCGCGACGCGGGCAACTACGCCAACATCCACGACTACGAGAAGGCGCGTGCCGCGGGCGCCCCGCTGCGGCCGATCCCCTCGCTGGTGCTGGTCATCGACGAGTTCAGCGAACTGCTCACCGCGATGCCGGACTTCATCGAGATGTTCGTGCAGATCGGCCGCATCGGGCGGTCGCTGGGCGTGCATCTGCTGCTGGCCTCGCAGCGGTTGGAGGAGGGCCGGCTGCGCGGCCTGGAGACGTATCTGTCGTACCGGGTCGGTCTGCGGACGTTCTCCGCGGCCGAGTCGCGCGCGGCGATCGGGGTCCCCGACGCGTACCAGCTGCCCAACGTCCCCGGTTCCGGGTATCTGAAGTTCGGTACGGACGAGATGGTCCGGTTCAAGGCGGCGTACGTCTCCGGGGTGTACCGGACCGGGGCGCACCAGGCCGCGGGGGTAGGCGGGCCGCTGCCGGTGGACCGCAGGCCCGTGCCCTTCACGGCCGCTCCGGTGCCCGTGCGGTACGTCGAGCCGGCCGCCGGGCCGCGCGTGCCCGAGGGGCGCCCGGCGGAGGACGACGCGCTGGCCGATTCCGTGCTCGACGTGATCGTGCGGCGGCTCGAAGGGCGCGGCGCGGAGGCCCATCAGGTGTGGCTGCCCCCGCTGGACAACCCGCCGGCCATGGACGAACTGCTGCCGGGGCTGGCGGGGGTGCCCGGGCGTGGGCTGACCCAGCCAGGCTTCGAGGGGGCGGGGCGGCTGGTCGTACCGCTGGGTGTGGTCGACAAGCCCTTCGAGCAGCGGCGCGACACGCTCTACCGGGACTTCTCCGGAGCGGCGGGCCATATGCAGATCGTCGGCGGCCCGCAGTCGGGCAAGTCCACCCTGCTGCGGACCATCGTGTCGGCGTTCGCGCTGACGCACACTCCGCAGGAGGTGCAGTTCTACGGTCTCGACTTCGGCGGTGGCGGCCTCTCCTCGATCGCCGGGCTGCCGCACGTCGGCGGGATGGCCTCACGCCTCGATCCGGAGCGGGTACGGCGTACGGTCGCCGAGGTCTACGGCGTACTGGCGCGGCGCGAGGAGTACTTCCGTACGTCGGGCATCGACTCCATCGCCACGTACCGCAGGCTGCGGGCGCGCGGGGACATCTCGATGACCGAGCAGCCGTGGGGCGATGTGTTCCTGCTCGTCGACGGCTGGGGCAACTTCCGTACGGACTACGAGGGTCTGGAACAGGCCGTCGTGGACATGGCGTCGCGGGGGCTGGGTTACGGCATCCATGTGATCCTCACCGCCTCGCGCTCGATGGAGGTCCGCGCGAACCTCAAGGACCATCTGATGAACCGGCTGGAGCTGCGGCTCGGCGACACCATGGACTCGGAGCTGGACCGCAAGGTCGCCGTCAATGTCCCGGCGGGGGTGCCGGGACGCGGTCTGACCCCGGAGAAGCTGCACTTCATGGCGGCGGTGCCGAGGATCGACAGCATCAACTCCGACAGCGACCTGTCGGAGGCCACGGCCGCGATGACCCAGGAGGTGTCCCGGCACTGGACCGCCCCCGGTGCCCCCGCCGTACGGCTGCTGCCGCGCGAGCTGCCGGCCTCCGATCTGCCGGGCGGCGCGGCCTTCCCACAGCGCGGCGTCGCGTTCGGTATCGACGAGAACAACCTGGAGCCGGTCTTCCTCAACTTCGACCAGGACCCGTTCCTGCTGGTCTTCGGCGAGAGCGAGTCCGGCAAGTCCAATCTGCTGCGGCTGCTCATCAAGCAGCTGACCGAGCGGTACGACGGCGACACCTGCAAGCTGTTCGTCATCGACAACCGGCGCGCACTGCTGGACGCCACCCCGGCCTCGCACCTGGCCGAGTACATCCCCATGTCCAACAACATGGAACACCACATGGACGCCCTGGCCGACCTGATGCGGCGCCGTACGCCGTCGGAGACGGTCACGGCGCAGGAGTTGCGCGACCGCAGCTGGTGGCGCGGGCCGACGGTGTACGTCGTCATCGACGACTACGACCTGGTCTCCACCTCCAGCGGCAATCCGCTGTCGGGCCTCACGGAACTCCTCCCCTTCGCCCGTGACGTCGGGGTCCGCTTCATCATCGCCCGCAACACGGCAGGCGCGAGCCGGTCCGCGTACGAGTCGTTCATGCAGCGCATGCAGGAACTGGGCGCTCAGGCGCTCATCCTGTCGGGCGACCCGAACGAGGGCGCCATCTTCGGCAACGCCCGCCCGCGCCCGATGCCGGCCGGCCGGGGAGTCTTCATCTCGCGGCGCCGGGGCAACCCGCTGGTGCAGACGGGGCTCCTGCCGGCCGATGACCACTGATATCGAAGACCGGCACAGGTCGTAGAAATCGTAGGAGTTGTGGAGTGTGTGCGGTGACATGGTCGCCGCACACACTCCACAGCTGTTCAGGGCCTGTTGCCGCGATGGGCCGCTTCACAGAAGCAGCCGAGCCGAGGGCCAGGCAGGTCCCCCGTGATCCCACATCCTTCTTCCACGGCCCCCGCGTTGACACCACGGACCGGACGGGCGCTCGTGGGTGGCGGCGCCGCACTGTCCGTCCTGCTGCTGCTGCTGACCGGATGTGCCACGTCTCAGGAGTACACGGTTCCGGACGCTCTCTGCGGACGAGAGGTCTCTCCTGGCCTGGTGGGCCCGTTGCTGCCGCCCGGGGAAGAGATAACCGCCAGGCTGTCCTTGGAGGACGGGGAGATCGACTCACTGAGAAACTTGAAGGGTGGGCACCTCCCGCGCGTGCCCACCCTGTATCAAGCGTCGTCCGTACCCGCATGACCTACATGAAGTTGGCAGCGGCCTTCTTGTCGCCGCCGTGATAGGTGGGACCGGCCTGCTCCACCGCGGCCGCGATGTCCGTGAGATTCTTCTGAATCTCGGTGGCGTCCTTGTTCCACTGCTTCTGGCCCGCGTTGTACGCCTCCCGCGCCTCGCCCTCCCAGAGTTCGGAGATCGATGCGATCTTGGCCGCGATGGCGTCCAGGCTGTTCTGGAGCTTGCCGGCCTGCGTCCGGATCGAGCCGGCCGCTTCGGTGAGGGACGAATACTTGACGATCATGGTGCCGTCGTCGGTCATGGATTCCTCCATTGATCTTCAGGTGAGTGTCTGCGTGCCTGCTGTGTGCATGCGTGCGTGCTGTATGCATGCGTGCCTGCTGTATGCGTTTCTGCCGTGTGAGCGCCTGCCGAGTGCGTGCGCGGATCGGTCGTGGCGTACGGCCGACCCCGACCGCTCAGTAACCGCTGAGGTTCGACGTCCTGCGCTCCGCGTTCGCGTCACCGGAGTAACCGTCGACCACGTCGATTCCACGGAGGGCCGCCTCGACCTCCTTCTCGGTGTTGCCGGAGATCGTACGAGCCGCCTCGATCGCCTCCTGGTACTTGAGCAGCTGCTTGCCCAGGCTCACCATCCGCTCGTTGATGGCGGTCTGCTTCCTGTTGAACTCACCGGCACCGATGCCCTTCCAGGCACCTTCCAGGCTGTCGATGGTCCCCTGAAGCGCCCTCAGCTGCCCTTTGACGCTCTCGAAGTTCTCGGTGAGCTCGTTCTGCAACTTGGCAAGGCTGACTCCATTGACCTTCTGCACTGCCATACGATGAATTTCCCCTCTTGAGATCGGTGAGCGAATGTCTCACCGGGCTGTTCGCGGGACTCGACGATCGGTGCGAACACCGAGGAGTCCCAAGTGCGGGAGGATCCCGCAGAATCCCCGCGAGATCCGGCTTGGTCAGGCGCTACGACGCCTGCGTACGACGGCGAACGCCACGCCGGCCAGGACCGCCACAACGGCCACGCCGCCGATGATCAGGCCCGTGCTGCTGCCACCGGCGTCGTCGGCGGAGCCGGCGGCAGCCGCCTTGTCGCCGTCACCGGACTTGCCGTCCGGGGCCTCGTCCGGGGACTTGGAGGATGCCGAGGAGGCGGGAGAGGGAGTGGACGAGTCCGAGAGGCCGGGGGTCTTCTCATCGGTCAGCGGGTTGATGTCGGGGTCGCCCGGGTCACCCTTGCCGTGCAGGATGTTGACGCCCGGACGGATCAGACCGTTGCCGAGATAGCTACTGCGCTCGCTTTCCTTCCAGGTGCGGCTGGCCGTGTCGAAGAGAACGCGAAGTACCTGATTGGCTGTCCAGTCGCGGTGAGCTGACCAGAGAAGGGCGGCGGAGGCGGAGGCGATGGCGGTTGCGGCGCTGGTGCCGTCACCATCACAGTAGCTCTGGAATTTCTCGTCGCACCAGCGTGGAATATCACTTCCAGGCGAGGCGATGTCTACGCTGCCGCCATACCGAGAATAATCGGCCACATTCCCCTTCTTGTCTGCGGAAGCGACTCCGACGACCTGGGGATATGCGGCCGGATACTCCTTCTTGTTACCTTCTTTAGCATTGTTTCCTACACTGGCAAAGAAGAGTTTGCCCTTGCTCTCAGCATATTTTACCGCCGCCCGCTCCTCCGTAGAGGAATATTCACTACCAAACGACATGCTGATGATTTGGGCATCACTGTCAGCCGCAGCACGGATGGCATCCTCGGCGTCACCCGCCTTAACCGGATTCTCATTCTGGAATTCCGTATTCGAGATCCGCATAGGAATGATCTTCACGCCGGGGGCAAGCCCCTGCAAACCACCACCCTTGCCTGTGCCAGCGATCAACTCTGCCATCGTCGTGCCATGGCCCTTGTAGTCTTCCGTTTCCTTACCGATGCCTGTGGCATCCAGCCCTTTCAGGACTTGTCCCTTGAGTGAAGAAGTAGACGGGTTGACTCCGGTATCGATGACGGCAACTTTGATGCCCTCGCCTGTGGTGACCTCCCACATCTCCTCAGCGCGCATCACATCCAGGTACCACTGCCTCGAGCGCACGTCGCCCTCAGCCACAGCCGCAGGAGCCATACCCGCGACCAGTACGCTCCAGGCCCCGACCGCGGCCAGCGTTCCAAGCGTCCTTCGCCGCACAACGTGAGGCCTCTTGGTGTTCACAGCCTGCCCCGTTTCCGCCGTCATCCCGACTTCCGTACCTTCCCTGTACTTACTCGACAACTGGCGGCACGGCACCACGCCGTCGCCCCGTCCACGTCTTTTCGTCTTCAGTCAGGTAATCGGGCCTCGAAGACTCCGTGGACTCCTGCTCATCTTTTGCGGAACCGCTTCGGCCGGGACCGCGAACAAGCCCTGCGCCACCCTGCGTAAAACCGCCTCCCCGAGACCGCGAGCCCGAAGCAGTCCCACGAGGCGTACCCACCACGCCATTCGAACTGGCCGAACCTCGCCCGCCAGCTCGAACCGAACCCTTCGCAGGGTTTGCGCCGACAACTCCTGACTGGCCAGCTCTTCCCCCGGCCGACCGGCTCGGAGATACGCCTTCTCCGCCAACGACAGTCCCCCGCGGGAGACGGGAACTGGAAGACCCACCGGCAGCACGCGGGCTACCGCCCACCACACCTTCCGCGCGCCCTCCGCGTGGTGCCACCGAGCCACCCGCGCCCGGGCGTCCTGACACGGAACTTCCAGAAGCCGCAGCCCCGCTCCCCTGTCCCCCGGGCCGTCCTACCGCCCTCGACACACCGGACGAGCCCTCAGATCGCGGCGCTTCACCTTGGAAAGGGCTCACCCCGTTACCGGGATAGGACGGTGTGAATCCGGTCCCCGCTGCGGGACTTGTCGGGCCACCAGAAGCGATCGGTCCAGCTCCGGAGCCCTCACGCGGCACAGACGGGGCCGCAACACTGTTGATCTCCAACGACGCATTACGGTCAGGGAGAGCTGCGGAATTACTCGCGGAAGCTCGCCCCGTCCCGCTGTCTGCTGTGCTGACGGTCACGTTACGGTCGGGGCCGGACGCCGATTCGAATCCTTCAGAACGGGATGCCTCACCGATACCACTGGTCCGGTGTGCGACGCTCTGCGGAGTGCCGCCCCCCGACAAGTGCGCGCCTGACGGCGCAGTTTGCCGATTGAGGCCCAATTCATGGTCTGTGGTCGGCCGGGGCACGTTCGGCTTCAGCACTCCATCGAACACCGGCGGTTCCTGCGACGCGAGTCTCTCCTCCGAGACCGCGTAGAACGACGCCAACCGGTACATCTGGTTGATGGCTTCCTGCCGGTCCTTCTCGACCTTCACCGCTGCCGTGTAGTCCGCGTTCCCGTCGATGCGGCCAGGAAGCGGGATGTCCTCGACCTTCTTCTTGATCATCCGACCGTCGCGGGCCGGCATCGAACTGCGGACCGACGCCAAACCCGTGCCGGCCACCGTGATCTGCGTTCCCGCCACATCGGCGAAGTCGGCGAGGCTCACCGCGTGCTTGGTGAGTCTCGTTCCGAAATCCTTGAAAGCGGCGCCCGACTCGCCCTGCCACTCGACCTCGTCGATATAGCCCTTGAGTTCACGTGCGGCTTCCTTGAGGGCGTCCCGCGCCTTCCAGAGCGCGCTTCCCGCGTTCTCCAGGTCCGTGTGGTTCGCGCTGTCGACCAGGTCGATCATCGCGTTCAGCTCACGGCCTTCGAAGCTTGTGCTCCCGAACGGCCCGGCTCCGCCGCCGGCGGACGCTCCCGGAGCCATCGAGGCCGAGATCCGGGAGATCTCGGTCTGACTCATCTGAATCTGAACGCGAGCCTCGTCGTCGGTCAGCGCGGGCTTTTCCCCACCGCTCATCACTTCACCCCCGGGTCGAACGTTCCACCGGCCGTATCGCTCGTACCGCGGCGCTCCGACCTCTCGTGTTCCTGGTCGATACGCGCCTGGATCTGCGCGTACCGCCGACGCACGTCCTCCTCAACGTTGTTGAAGCCGACCGCCGCCGCGTGTACGCCGATGCTCAGGACTTCGATCTGGTCACCGAGCGTCCTGGACAGGGACACCAGCGCCTCATGGACGCGGTTGTACTGCGAGTAGAGGCCGTCCGCCTCCGCGAAGGGGGCGTTCCGTCCGCTGAAGGAGGAGCGGGAGATCGTCTGGGCCGCCACCTTCGTGTTGCCGGCGGCGCCGCCCTCCAGATCGCTCAGCAATACGTCCACATGTGATCGAAACTTCTTCAGCGCCGCGATCTGGAGCTTGAGATCGCCGCTCCCCGCGCCGCTCCCGTTCCCCGATCCAGGATCCGCCATCCCCGTACCTCCCCGTTTACCACCTGTACAACGCGACCGTGACGACACGCACATCACTGGTCACATACATGTCACTCTATCCACTGGTACTGACAGCCCCAAAAGTCTTATTGGTCAAGGGGCTTTGGGTCATACCGATCCGTGGGATGCTATCCGGTTGCTCTCTTTGCCGGGCCTATCCGTCCCATTCCCCCCACGGATCCCGCTCAGGACCCGCTGACGATCTGGTACGCGCTCCCCCGAGCCGATGCCCGTCGTCAGCCGTTCGTTTGGACCGCCGACCGCCTCGTCCTGCGGCGGGCGTCCCGGAGGGCTGTCGCGCAGCCCGCTATGGCCGCCACGAGGACCACGCCGCCAACGACGGTGTACGTCGCGAGGCGCGCGGTGCGTTCCTGGGGGGATTCGCCGAGATGGACCTCGGCCGGAGTCGGTGCTTCCGCCTCGGTCATCCCCTCGTGGGCCACCGGCTGTTCGATCGGCTTGTCGTCCTCCGTGAGGGCGCGTACCGGGTCGATGACGCCCCAGCCGACGAGGCGGTCGTGGCCCGCGACGGAGCGTTCGGCGGTCTGTTGCATCTGGGCGACGATCTGCTTCGGCGTCCAGTCGGGATGCTTGGCCTTGACGAGGGCGGCGACACCCGCGACGTAAGGGGCGGCGAAACTGGTGCCGTTGTCGGCGCAGTGCCCGCCGAGCGGCACGGTGGAGACCATGTCGACGCCGGGCGCGGCGATGCCGACGAAGTCGCCGGACTGGGAGAAGACCGCGCGTTCGTTGTTGCGGTCGGAGGCGGCCACGGCGAGTACCCCGTCGTAGGAGGCCGGGTACGTCTTCTTGACGTTGCCGCCCAGGCCGTCGTTGCCCGCCGAGGCGACGATCACGACGCCGGCGTCCAGGGCGTCGTCCACCGCCTGCTTGAGCGCCGGAAGGGGTTCGACGGCGTTCGCGGTGTCCTGCGAGATGTTGATGACGTCGGCGTCGGCCTGTACGGCGTAGTTGATGGCCTCGACGAGTTTCTCGACGGTGCCGTGCCCCTGTGCGTCGTTCTGCTGGATGGGGATGATGGTGGCGTCCGGCGCGAGGCCGACGAAACCGGTGCCGCTGACGGGACGGGCGGCGATGATCCCGGCGACCTTGGTGCCGTGGCCCACGGTGTCCGAGGTGCCGTTCTCCTTGCCGCGCTCCAGCTTGTCGCCGTTGTCGTCCTTGAGGTCCTCGGGCAGGAAGTTGCGCCCGCTCTTGGTGTCGACGGCCTTGGTGAGCTGCGGGTTCTTGATGTCGACTCCGGTGTCGATGACCGCGACCCGCACCCCCTTTCCGGTGGACCGGGTGCGCAGTTCGTCCAGCAGGACGCGCTGGAGGGACCACGGGCGGCCCTCGTACTTCTTCGAGGGGTAGGTGCACTGCGTGGACGAGTCGGCCGCCGCCAGGGGCACCGGCAGACCGATGAGGGTCAGGGCGGTGGCCGCGGTGGTGGCCGCCGCGGAGGTCAGCAGGCGCGGGAAGCGCTGGGGACGGTACGTGGATGTCATCAGGCCGCGCCCCCTCACGAACCCTGCGGCTGGCGGGCCGAACCCGTCGACAGCCGCGGTCCCGTCGGCAGGAAGGAGGACCACGCGGCCGGGATGGGCGACGGGGTGACGTCCTGGTAGCCGAGCCGGTTCTGGGCCTGCTGGTCCTCCTGCTGCTGCTTCTCTCTCGCCTTGGCCGACGCGGGGGCGCCGATACCGGAGTCGTCCACCGACGTGTCGCCGTTCGCCTGCATGGCGTAGCGCAGTCCGGTGTCGGTGACCAGGAAGACGAACCCCGAACCGGTCGTGGAGCCCTTGAACTGACGGAACAGCTGCCCGGAGCCGGGGGTGACGTACGTGCTGCTCGATCCCGTGGGCAGGGTCGCGGGGAAGTCGGTGCCGGCCCAGGTGCTGAGGGTGGTGGCGCCGCTGTCCTTGTCCACCTTCCGCAGCACGTTGCACACGGTGTTGCGGCTGCCCGCCTCGGTGCCGGCCGTGTTGACGGGCTTGGGGGCGTTCGCCGGCCAGTCGTTCTCGCTTCCGAACGGACGGCCGGGGCGGATCGCGCTGGGGTTGACGGACCTGGCCACGCCGTCCTGCCCGAGGTCGATCAGGTCCTTGCTGCTCAGCAGCAGCTTCGCGGTGAAGTCGGATACGGGGGCGACCCGGCCGGGCAGGACGACGTAGATCTGCTTCTTGGTCCCGTCGGCGGCGGAGAGGATCATCCCGACCTTGTTCACCTCGGGAGCCAGCTCCCCGGGGACTCCGGCGGCCTCCCCCGGAATTCCGTCGATCGTGGGGAAGCTGATGGGATCGCCCTTGTGCAGGGTGTCCAGCCAGGCGGCCGAGACGCGCTGGGGCTTTCGGCCCTGGCCCACCAGCTGGCGCAGCAGCGATTCGTCCTTCGCGACCTCGTACGCCTTGCCGTCGGCGTCGACGACGTAGCGGGTGCGGTCGGGCGCCGGGCCCTCCACGTACATCAGCTCGCCGCCGCGCAGCCGGTCGGCGCCGTCGGTCTTCGCCTGATCGCGTTCGGCGAGGACGAACGCGGCCTTCTGTATGGAGCCGCCGCCCTCCACGGGCCGTTCGCAGACCGCCCAGCGCTTGGCAGCGGCAGCCTCCTTGGCGTCGGGCAGCCGGTCGGGCGCGTAGGGGATGCCGATGGTCGCGCCGTGCGGGATCTCGCCGTTGTCGAGGACGGACTCGCTGACGGTGACGACCTTGCTGTGGGCCCCGTCGAGAAGCAGTTTGGCCGAGGCCATGTTGAGGACGGGATGGAGCTGGGTCTTGCCGTTCGTCTCCAGCACCACGTAGCGGGTGGTGGACTTGCTGGCGATGATGACGTTCTCTTTGGGCTTGTCCCAGTCCTTGGGTGCCACCGGCTTGAACATCCCCCAGGCTCCGAAGCCCGCGAGGATGACCACACCGACGATCGCGCCGGGCAGCACCGCGCGCAGCGGGCGGGGCGCTCCCTCTTCGGAACCGGTCGCGTTCGGTTGTACGAACTGTGCGATCAGCCTTCGCTTCGCGAAGGTGTACGCGTTGAGTTCGTCCCGTCGTGATGCCATCTGTCCGCTGTTCCCTCTCCCCGTGGGCCGACAAGATTGCCACACTCGCCGAGCGGGCCCGCTGTCGTACCGGCCCCCTACTATGCATGCTGGGGTTCGCGACACACTGCTCAGGTAGGGTGAACGCCCCGTCAACAGCCATGGCTGTTCGGTCATTACGGTATGAGGGGGGCAAGGCGGCGATGAGTACGGCGACGCGTGAGCGCGAGCGGCGGAGCACGGCGCGGGTCCCCGGCGCTTCCCGGAAGCGACGCGGCGATGTACCGGCGGCGGGTTCCGGTGGTGTCCCGGCGGCGGCCCCCGCGAAGACCTCGCTGCGGCCCCTGTCGACGACCGGCCGGCTGGGGCCCTTCCCGTTGCGGCAGTTGGTCCTGGTCGAGGTGGCGCTGGCACTGGCACTGGTCGGCGCGGCGCTCGGCGGGCTCTGGCTCGTACCGACGCTGATCGTCGCGTGCGCGCTCGTGCTGCTCGCGGTGGTACGGCGCCGGGGCCACGCGATGCAGGACTGGATGTCCTCGGCCCTGGCCCTGCGCGCGCGCAAGCGTGCTCTCGAGCCGGCCGCGGCGGACGTGGATCCGTCGCTGGCACCCGTCGCGGAGAGTGTGCCGGGCCTGCGCCCGTTCACCCATGTCGACCGGGACCGGCGCACGGTGGGGATGCTGGGCGACGGAAGTTTCCTGACCGCCGTGGTGCGGGTCGAGGCCAGCGGTGACGGGCTGCGCCCGGTGTCCGGGGCGCGCTCGCTGCCGCTGTCGCTGCTGGGCGCTTCGCTGCGGGTGGACGACATCACGCTGGAGTCCGTCCAGTTGGTGCAGCAGGTGCGTTCGGCCCCGGCGCCGCATCTGCCCGAGCAGTCGGTGGCCCGCCTCTCGTACGCGCCGCTCCAGGAGACGACGGGCGCGCCCGCGCTGCGGCTCACCTGGATCGCGGTGAAGCTGGACCCCGAGCTGTGCCGGGAAGCTGTCGAGGCGCGCGGCGGCGGTGTCGAGGGCGCTCAGCGCTGTCTGGTGCGCGCCGCGGACCATGTGGCGAGCCGGATCACCGGAGCCGGCTTCCGGGCCGTGGTGCTGGACCAGCAGGAGCTGAACTCGGCCATGGCGACGTCCGCCTGCGCCAGCCCCGCGCTCTCCGCGCGGGCCGCCCGGCCGGAGGCGGCCACACGGGCGCGCACCGCGGAGACGACCCGGGTCTGGCGGTGCGACGACCGCTGGCACACCACGTACGCGGTGGGCCGTTGGCCGGAGCTGGGCCGCGCCGCCACCCCGCTCCCCCGGCTGGTGGCCCTGCTGACCTCGGCCCCGGCGTATGCCACCACCTTCAGTGTGACGCTGCGCCCCGGCGCGCACCGGGGGTCGATGAAGGTCGCCGGCCATGTGCGGATAACCGGCGGCAGCGATACGGAACTGGTGCGGGTGCGCCGCACATTGGAGGCCGCCGCACGCACGGCGAAGGTCGGCCTGGTGCGGCTGGACCGTGAACAACTGCCGGGTGTGCTGGCGACCCTGCCGCTGGGAGGTGCGCGATGACCGTGGGAATCGGCACGGCGCGTGGGCTGCGCGGACCGCGCCACGCGGGACACACCATGGCCGTCGACCATCTCGGGGCGCTGGCCCTGCCGGTGGGCGACGACGGCGTGGTGCTCGGCGACGACGCCGAGGGCCGTCAGCAGTTGGTCGGCTTCCACCGCTCGACTCCGTACGACGTCCTGCTCATCGGCGGCCTGTGGTCGGCCCAGGTGCTGGCGCTGCGCGCGGCGGGTACGGGTGCGCGGGTGGCGGTCGAGACCGGGCGGCCGCAGGCTTGGACGACGCTGGCGCAGGCCGCGGGCGCGGGTCTGGAGTGCATCACCCTGCACGAGGTGGGGCGCGTCCCCCCGATGGGCGCCACGGTCGGCAGCCCGGTGGTGGTGATCCGGGACTGCGGCATGCGTCCGCCGCGCGGCCGTGTGGTCTCCGCGCCCTGGCAGTCGGTGATGACCCTGCTGCCGTATCTGAGTCCGGTGGCGCCGCGGCTGATGCGGGACTCCACGCTGGTGGGGGTGCAGCGGATATCGCCCCAGGAGGCGGAGCAGACCAGCCGCATTCTGGGGCTGTCCCGGGCCGAGAGCGAGGCCCTGCCCACGCTCGCGGACGGAGTCACCCTGTGGTGCGCCGGGCGGGAACGGCATTGGGTGATGACGAGTCCCACGGATGCCGAGACCGGTCTGCTGGGCGTGGCACGCCGGATGGACTGAGGGACGGACCCGGGCTCCGCGTTTCGGGAGGGCTCCATTTCGGGGAATGGGCTGTCCTGAGGGCTGTCCCGTCATGCCTGGTGGATCAGCGCGCGGCGTCATATGCGGTGCATCGCACGGCGGAGGAGCGTCCGCATACTGAACGTACGCGGATGTTCCGGCAACGCGGCGAGATGGCGTAGCTGTTGTCGCACGCCCGCCGGGCATGACGGGACAGCCCTTAGGATGCCGAAGTGGCTTTGACCGGCATCCAGCGGACTTGCCCCTGTGCCCGTCGCGGAGAATCCACCTTCATCCCGGCCGTTACGAAAGGAATCTTCACCCATGGGGAGCGCACAGGAGAAGGACGAGCTGTACGCCCTCGACATTTCTGGTGTCGAGTGGCACGGTGCCCCCGGCACCAGCCCGGACGAGGAGCGGGTCGAGATCGCCTATCTGCCCGAGGGCGCTGTGGCCATGCGGTCCTCGCTGGACCACGACACGGTGCTGCGCTACACGGAGGCCGAGTGGCGGGCGTTCGTACTCGGGGCGCGTGACGGCGAGTTCGACTTGCAGTGATCCACCGGACGGACGGGGAAGGGGCGCGCTCATGAGGAGCGCGCCCCTTTCGTTCGCGTGAACATATGGTGTTCGGTCTCGTCCGCGCCGCGGCGTCGTGGTGTACTCCGGGATGACGGGCGGTTCGCCGGCGTCGGCCACCCGGCCGAGACCGGATCGTTGGGTGGCGCCCACAGGGCGAACCGATGACCGAATTCCGCAGCGGAATATACGAATTCGACTCCTTCGCCCCGCATACGGGGCCGCTCACGGCCCGCTTGCGCGCGGTCACCGCGCGGCCGGACGGACATCGCGGGCAGTCCGCCCTGACGTGGTGGCGCCGGCGGCGATTAGGGTGGGTGCGGGCGCGGAAGTACGGGACCTACGGGCACGCCGGCCGCGCCGCAAGGGGAAGAGCCGGGCTGACCGGACGGACGGATTCGGTCGCCCCCACCCACCACGGCACAAGGGTGCTCGACCACACCAGGAGGCAAAGTGAACGGCGATCGGGACGAGATCCGGGGAGGCTGGAACAGGCCGGTCGCGGACGATCAGTCCGACGCGGAGCCCGAGATGACGGGTGAGTTCACCATCGACTACACCCCGCCCGCCTGGTACACGCAGAACGCGCCGGGGGACACGTCCGGTGGCGGCGCTTCCGCCGCGCCCACCAACTCGCCCCCGCCGCCGGACGGTACGCCCGTCGCCGTGCCGGGGCTGCCCGCGGGCCCCGGCTACGACCCGAACTGGGCCCGGGGCCGGGCGCCGCAGCCTCCACAACCGGCCTCGCACCCGGCTCCGGAACCGCCCGCCGCGCCGGCACCGCCGTACGGCGCCCCGCCCGTTGGTGTCCCCACACTCGGTGTCCCCCCGGTGAACCCCGCGCCGGACTCGGCTCCGGAGGCACCGTCGTCCTTCGGCGACGGTGGCGCCGATGTGGAGAGCGGCGCGACGATGCGGTTCTCCCCCGCCGCTCTCAAGCGCGAGTTCGCGGCACGTGACGCGGAGAAGGAGCGGGCGGCGCAGGCGGCCAACGGATACGCGGCCCCCACGGCGGCCGACGCTCCCGAGGGAGTCGACGAGCGCGCGGTGACCCCGGCGGCGACGGGAGCCGAGGGGGCCACGCCGCCCGCCGCGACCCCGGACTCGACGTCTGAAGCCGCCGTCGCCGGCGCCACCGCCGACGGCCGCGGCGAGGAAGAGGTTACGGACCGGCCCGAGGCCGCCGAGGTTTCGGACGGCCCGCAGTCAGGTCACAGCCCCCAGGACGCCGACAAGGACTCCGCCCACGCCGAGGAGGGCTCGGAGCCGGCCGCGTCGAGCGAAGGACCGGCGGCAGTCGTGGTACGGGACGAGGAGGACCGGCCCGAGGACGGCAACGCGGCGGCAGCCCCGGAGAACGACGCCGCGTCGGCCGACGCGGCGCCCACGGATCCCGCTCCCGCCGACGCGGCACCGGCCGCTGATCCCCCGGCCGCCGATCCCCGGGACGCTCCCCCGGCCGCCGCGTCGGCGCAACCCTGGTCACCGCAGCAGCCCGCGCCCTACGGAGCCGGACTGCCGCCGCTGCCGCCCGCGTTCCAGCCCGCTCCGCCCGCGTCCGCGCCGCAGTGGCCCGCGCCGCCCCAGCAGCAGCACGAGTCGCAGGGCCCGCCGCAGGCCGCCGGACCGGCCCCGTACGCGTGGCCCCCGCACCCCGCCGCGAGCGGGTACGGCTTCCCCCAGCAGCAGGGGCAACCGGCGGCGCCGGAACCCGCCGCGCAGCAACCGCCCGCGCCCCAGCCCCCCGCCGCCGCACAGCCGCAGCCGGCCCCCGGCCCCAACGCCCCCGGCCCGCTCCCCGGTTACGGCTTCCCCCACCAGCAGGGGCAGCCCGGACCGTACCCGGCCGCGCCCCAGGGCGGATACGGCTTCCCGCAGCAGGGGCAGCCGGGCGCCCGGCCCCCCGTACCCCCGGCCGCCGGAACGCCGCACGTCCCCACGCAGCAGGGCCCCCGGAACCCCGACGCCCCGCAGGCTCCGCAGAACCCCCAGGCTCCGCGATTCCATCAGCCCCAGCCCCATCAGCAGCCCGGCGGCGGCCCCGTGGACCCGCGTACCGGCGCCGGCTGGCCCTCGGCGGTCTCGCACGACCACCGGGAGCGCTCCGTACCGGGCGCTCCGCTCGGCTACACAGCGGCCGTCGAGCTGTCCTCGGACCGGCTGCTGCGCAACAACAAGCCGAAGGCCAAGAGCAGCCGTCCCACGTCAGGGGGTTCGCGCTTCCGGATCGGCGGCAAGGCGGCGGAGGCCGAGCGGCAGCGCAAGCTCGACCTGATCCGTACTCCGGTGCTCTCCTGCTACCGGATCGCGGTCATCAGTCTCAAGGGCGGTGTCGGCAAGACCACGACGACCACCGCGCTCGGCTCGACCCTGGCGACCGAGCGGCAGGACAAGATCCTGGCGATCGACGCCAACCCGGACGCCGGTACGCTCGGCCGCCGCGTACGGCGGGAGACCGGGGCCACCATCCGGGATCTGGTCCAGGCGATCCCGCACCTGCACAGCTACATGGACATCAGGCGGTTCACCTCGCAGGCGCCCTCCGGGCTGGAGATCATCGCCAACGACGTGGACCCGGCCGTCTCGACCTCGTTCAACGACGAGGACTACCGGCGGGCCATCGATGTGCTGGGCAAGCAGTATCCGATCATCCTCACGGACTCGGGCACGGGCCTGCTCTACAGCGCGATGCGCGGGGTGCTGGACCTCGCCGATCAGCTGATCATCATCTCGACGCCTTCCGTGGACGGGGCGAGCAGCGCCTCCACAACGCTGGACTGGCTGTCCGCGCACGGGTACGCCGACCTGGTGCAGCGCTCGCTGACGGTCATCTCCGGGGTCCGCGAGACCGGCAAGATGATCAAGGTCGATGACATCGTGCAGCACTTCGAGACGCGCTGCCGCGGTGTGGTCGTGGTGCCCTTCGACGAACACCTGGCGGCCGGCGCCGAGGTGGACCTCGACATGATGCGACCCAAGACGCGCGAGGCGTACTTCCACCTCTCCGCCCTGGTCGCCGAGGACTTCGTACGGGCCCAGCAGGTGCAGGGGCTGTGGACGGCGGACGGCAACCCTCCGCCGCACCTGGCGCCGCCGATGCCCGGCTACCAGGGCCAGCAGATGCCGGGGCAGCCCATGCCGGGGCGGCCGATGCCCGGCCAGCCGATGCCGGGACAGCCGATGCCCGGTCAGCCGATGCCGGGACAGCCCTACCCGCCCCAGCAGTATCAGCAGCCGCAGCACCCCCAGCAGCAGTACCCGTCCTACCCGTACCCGCCGCAGCAGCAGTACCCCGGACCGGCGCAGCAGGGGTCGGCCGCTCAGCAGGGCTGGCAGCAGGCGCCGCCGCCCGGCCCACCGCAGCATCCCCAGCCGCCACAGCCCGCCCAGGGGCAGGGCGGGCACCAGCCGCCGCACCCGGCCGGTCCCGCGCAGGGTCAGCCGGGGCAACCGAATCAGCCGGGCGGACCGGGCGCCGTACCGCCCGGCGAATGGCCGCCGCGGGGGACCCCACCCGTACCGCCAGCGCCTCAGCAGTAGCGCTTCAGAGGTAGAGACCAATGAGGGGCCGCACCGTCTCCACGGTGCGGCCCCTCGGCGCATTACCGCAGACCACACGGGGTTTGAGCGACCGTTGACTGACCGGACACGCGCTGATAGACCTTCGCTTCACCAGATGGCGAACCAGCAGCAGTCCGGCTTCTCCGTGCGAGTGATAACACGAGGTCACCGTCCCATGGTCGAAAGAGTTCACGCGCGCGCCGCGCGACAGCCCGTCCGGCTCCGCCCCCGCCGCCGTCCGCGCGTCCGGCTCCGTCGGCTGCTGCTGGCCGGTGTCGCCTCCGCCGCGCTGGTGGCCGGCTCCGTGCTCCCGCTCGGCCCACTGCTCCCGGCGCCGCAGGAAGCCCGGGCGGCCGACGGCAAGAGCGTCCTCACCGTGGCGGTCAGTCAGAGCGTCGACTCGCTCAGCCCCTTCCTCGCACAGCGGCTGACCAGCACCAGCGTCCACCGGCTGGCATACGAGTACCTGACCAACTACGACCCGGCGGACGCGCACACCGTCCCCGGCTTCGCCACCGCGTGGAAGCCCTCGGCGGACAAGCTCACCTGGACGTACACGATCCGCGAGGACTCCCTGTGGTCCGACGGACGGCGGGCCACGGCCGAGGACGCCGCCTGGACGTTCAACAAGATGATGACGGACCCGGACGCGGCCACCGCCAACGGCAGCTACACCGCCAACTTCGACAGGGTCACGGCGCCCGACGCGACCACCCTGGTCATCGAGTTGAAGAAGCCGCAGGCGACCATGACGGCGCTCGACGTGCCGATCGTGCCGAAGCACATCTGGGAGAAGGTCGGCGACTTCGCCACGTTCAACAACGACAAGACCTTCCCGATCGTCGGGAACGGCCCGTTCATCATCACGGACTACAAGGTCGACCAGTACCTCAAGCTCAAGCCGAACAAGACCTTCTGGCGCGGCGCGCCCAAGTTCGACGAGCTGGTGCTCAAGTACTACAAAGACGGGGACGCGGCCGTCGCCGCCCTCCAGAAGGGTGAGGTCTCCTTCGCCTCGAACCTCACCCCGGCCCAGGCGTCCGCGCTGAAGAACGCCGAGGACATCAAGGTCAACGACGCGCCCGGCCGGCGCTTCTACGCCCTCGCCACCAACCCCGGCGCCCGCTCCAAGGACGGCCGGACATTCGGCGACGGCGCCGCCTCGCTGCGTGATCCGGCCGTACGCAAGGCGCTTTTCCAGGCGGTCGACCGCCGGGCGGTCGTGGAGAAGGTCTTCCAGGGGCACGCCGTCGAGGGCCAGGGCTACATTCCGCCGCGCTTCGAACCGTATTTCTGGCAGCCGTCGGACAGCCAGCGGATCGCCTACGACCCCGCCGGGGCCGCCCGGACGCTCGACAAGGCCGGCTACCGGAAGAACAGCGCGGGCAAGCGTGTGGGCAAGGACGGCAAGCCCCTCGACTTCCGGATCCTCTGTCACGCCACGGACCCCAACGACAAGTCGATCGGCAAATACCTCCAGGAGTGGTGGGGGAAGCTCGGCATCGGGCTGAAGGTCGAGTGCGTCGACAACGTCTCCGACCCCTGGCTGTCGGGCGACTACGACCTGGCCTTCGACGGCTGGTCCGTCAACCCCGACCCCGATTACGCGCTCTCCATCCACACGTGCGACGCGCTCCCGGCCACGCCCAAGGACACGGGGGCCACCGACAACTTCATCTGCGACAAGCGGTACGACGACCTCTACAAGCGGCAGACGGCGGAGTACGACCCGGCCAAGCGGGCGGATCTGGTCAAGCGGATGGAATCACGGCTGTACGACACGGGATACATGAACGTCATGGCGTACCCGAACGCCGTCGAGGCGTACCGCACCGACCAGATCGAGTCGATCACGACCATGCCGGAGGCCGCCGGCAATCTCTGGGGCCAGGACGGCTACTGGAGCTGGTGGTCGGCCGCGCCCGCCGACCGGGCCGCGGGCGACGGGTCCGGCGGTTCCGCGACGGCGGTACTGATCGGGGCCGGAGCCGTCGTGCTGGTCGGCGCCGCCGCCGGGGCCCTCGTCATGAGGCGCCGCCGCTCCACCGCGGAAGACCGTGAATAGCCCATGAGCAACGCGAGCACCCCCGGGGTGGTACGGGACGCGGCCGGCGGCCCGGGGAGTACCGGCCCGGCCGTCCGCGCCGCCGCCGGCACCAGAAGCGCCTATCCGCTCTATGTGGCGGGCAAGCTGGGCGGAGCGGCCGTCTCGCTGCTCGCCGTCCTCGTCACCAGCTTCTTCCTCTTCCGGATCATCCCCGGCGACCCGGTGCGGGCCATGACCCACGGCACTCCCACCTCCGCCGCGCAGATGGCCACGCTGCGCCGACAGTTCGGCCTCGACCTGCCGCTGTGGCAGCAGTTCACCGACTACTGCGCCAAGGCGCTGACCGGCGACCTGGGCATGTCGTACCAGTTCCACGCCCCGGTCGGCGAGCTGATCGCCGAGAAACTGCCCGCCACACTGCTGCTCACCGGGGTCACCGTGGTGATCTACTCGGCGCTCGGCCTCTGGCTCGGCACCCGCTCCGCCTGGCGCGACGGCAGCCTCGGCGACCGGCTCAACACCGGCGTCGCGCTCACCCTGTGGTCCGTTCCGTCGTTCTGGCTCGGCCTGCTGCTGATCATCTTCTTCTCGGTGGGCATCGGCCCGATCCCCGGCATGTTCCCCACCGGGGGCATGTCGTCGGGTGACTCGAACGGCTTCGGCCACCTGCTCGATGTCGCCCATCACATGGTGCTGCCGGTGCTCACCCTGGTCGCGGTCGGCTACGCGCAGACGCTGCTCGTCATGCGGTCCTCACTGCTGGACGAGATGGGCGGCGACTATCTGACGACGGCCCGGGCGAAGGGGCTGCGGGACGACCTCGTACGCCGCAGACACGCCGTGCCCAACGCGATGCTGCCCACGGTCACCATGGTCTTCATCAATCTGGGCCATGTGGCCGCCGGTTCCATCCTGGTCGAGACCGTCTTCTCCTGGCCCGGCCTCGGCGGACTGTTCTACCAGGCGTTGAGCGTGCCCGACCTGCCGCTCGTCCAGGGCCTCTTCGTGGTCTTCGCCGGCGCCATGATCCTGATGAACCTCCTCGCCGACCTGCTCTATCCGCTGCTCGATCCCCGGGTGGGCCGATGACACTGGAGAACACACCACCGACGCCCGCCGTACCGGCCGTCCCCGCGGCCACACCGCCCCCGAGGTCGGCCGCCGGGCTCGCCCGGGCCCGCCGCCGCGCCTCCGCCGTCCGCTTCTGGCAGCGCTACCGCACCCATCGCGGCGGCCTCCTCGGCCTCGCGGGGCTCTCCCTCATCGCGCTGACCGCGCTGCTCGCGCCGCTGCTCGTCGGCAGTGACGTGCTGAGCGTGACCAACGCGCCCGGCACCGCCCTGGAATCCCCGAGCGCGCGGTTCCCCCTCGGCACCGACCAGTTCGGGCGCTCGCTGCTCGCCCTGCTAATCTGGGGCTCACGGGTCTCGCTGACCGTCGGGCTGCTGGCCGCCGCGCTGTCGGTGGCCATCGGCGCGCTGGTCGGCGTCGTCGCGGGACACTACGGCGGCTGGTTCGCCACCGTGATCATGCGCGTCACCGACTGGTTCCTGGTGATGCCGACACTCGTGCTGGCCATCGTGCTGGCCACGGTGATGTCCCGGTCGATCTGGACGGTGATCGTGGCGATCGGCGTCACCAGCTGGCCGACCACCGCACGGCTCGTACGGGCCCAGACCATCGCTGTCGAGTCCCGCCCCTACATCGAACGCGCACGGGCCCTCGGCGGCGGACACCGGCACATCATGACGCGCCACGTGCTGCCCAACGTGATGCCGCTGGTGCTCGCCCAGACCACGCTCGGCATCTCCGCCGCGATCCTGACGGAGGCGACCCTCGCCTTCCTCGGACTCGGCGATCCGACCGTCATCTCGTGGGGCGGCATGCTCCAGGACGCGCGCGAGGCCGGCGCGGTCTCCTCCGGGCACTGGTGGTACCTGGCACCGCCCGGCATCGCCATCGCCTGCGTCGCCCTCGCCTTCACCCTCTGCGGCCGGGCCGTCGAATCCGTGCTCAACCCGAGACTGGGGGCGTCCCGATGAGTCCACTGCTGGAGATCCGGGACCTGCGGGTGACCTACGGCTCCGGCCCCTCGGCCGTCCCCGCCGTACGAGGTCTCGACCTGACCGTGGAGCCCGGCAGCAAGCTGGGCCTCGCCGGAGAGTCCGGCTGCGGCAAGTCCACGCTGGCCCTCGCCCTGCTCCGGCTGCTGCCCCGCTCGGCCACCCTGTCCGGGGAGATCCTCCTCGACGGCGAGGACATCCTCACCATGAAATGGGGCCGGCTGCGGGCCGTACGGTGGGCGGGCGCGTCCATCGTCTTCCAGGGCGCGATGCACTCCCTCAACGCCGTCCACCGCGTCGGCGACCAGATCGCCGAACCCGTACTGCTGCACCGGCGCACCACCCCGGCCGCGGCCCGCCGACGCGCCGCCGAACTGCTGGAGCAGGTCGGCCTGTCGGCCGCCCGCGCCGACGCCTACCCGCACGAACTCTCCGGCGGCCAGCGCCAGCGCGTGATGATCGCCATGGCGCTCGCCTGCGATCCCCGGCTGATCGTCGCCGACGAGCCGACCACCGCCCTCGACGTGATGATCCAGGCACAGATCCTGCGCCTCATCGAGCAGCTCGTCGCCGACCACGACATCAGCCTGCTCATGATCAGCCACGACCTGGCCGTGCTCGCCGACACCTGCGACCGGCTCGCCGTGATGTACGCGGGCCGCGTCGTGGAGGAGGGGCCGGCGCGCCAGGTGTACGACGCGGCGCTCCACCCGTACGGCCGGGCCCTCTCCGCCGCCTTCCCGCGCATCGGCGACCCGGCCTCGCGCCGCGCCCCGCGCGGTCTGCCGGGCGACCCTCCGGACCCGTCGGCGCTGCCGGACGGCTGTACGTTCCACCCGCGCTGCCCGGTCGCCCTCGACATCTGCGCCGACCAGGACCAGACCCTGCGGGACGCGGCGCCCGGCCGCCGCGCGGCCTGCGTGCTGATCGGCGCGTCCGCCCCGGCGGAACCGCTGTCGTGACCGCCACCCCTCTGGAGCCGTCCATGACCCCCCTCCCCCTGCTCTCGGCGGCCGGAGTGCACGTCACCTTCCCCGGCCGGCGCGGCGCCCCGCCCGCCCGCGCCGTCGACGGCGTCGACCTCGACATCGGCGCCGGGGAGATCGTGGCCCTCGTCGGCGAGTCCGGCTGCGGCAAGACCACCCTCGCACGCACCCTGCTCGGACTGGTCCCGCCCACGTCGGGCCGGGTCACCTTCGCCGGGGAGCCGCTGTCGTACCGCTCGCGCGCCCTCAAGTCGTACCGCAAGCGCGTGCAGTTGGTGCTCCAGGACCCCAGTGGCTCCCTCAACCCCCGGCACACCGTGTACGACGCGGTCGCCGAGGGGCTGCGCATCCACGGTCACCCCGGCGACGAACGCGAGGCCGTCGCCTCGGCGCTGTCCCGGGCGGGGCTGCGCCCGCCGGAACGGTTCTTCCTGCGCTACCCGCACGAGCTGTCCGGCGGCCAGCGCCAGCGCGTCGTCATCGCGGGCGCGCTCGTCCTGGACCCCGAACTCCTCGTGGCCGACGAACCGGTGGCCTCCCTCGACGCGTCCGTGCGCGGCGAGATCCTGGCGCTCCTGCTGTCCCTGCGCGACGAACTCGGCCTGTCCGCGCTGGTCGTGACGCACGACCTCGGGCTCGCGTGGAACATCGCGGACCGGGTCGCGGTGATGTACCTGGGGCGGATCGTGGAGACCGGACCGGTCGAGGAGGTACTGACATCCCCGCAGCACCCCTACACCCAGGCGCTGCTGTCGGTGCTCCCGGAATCCCCCGCCACCCCCGTCGTACTCACCGGCGAGCCCCCGGACCCGTCCCGCATCCCGGCCGGCTGCCGCTTCCACGAGCGGTGCCAGGCCCTGGCGTCGGGCGAGGCGGACCGGGCGGGCGTGGCGGAGAGCTGCCGCGGGGTGGCGCCGGCGGTGCTGGGGGGCGGGGTGGGGGCGGGGGTGGCGTGCCACTTGCGGGGGTAGGGGGGCGTGGGGTCGAGGCGGCGCCCGGGTCTTGCGGCCGGCCGGAAAGGGGCGCACGCAGGGGGTGCGTCCGCGGCAATAAAGCGTGATGTGTGGCGCCTCACGCACCCGTCACCCTCACGACCAGCCGCACCCGCCGCCGCCAGGCGGCCCCGGCGGGAACCCCGGACCCCACCCGCACCCCACCACCGGCCCCCGCCGACAACCCGCAACGGCGGCCCCGCCGCCAAAGGCGGCTACGCCTCCGTCAGGGCCCTCGCCCGTTTGACGTCGTCCGCCATCGCTTCCAGCAGTCCCTCGATCGAGTCGAACTTCCGCTGTCCCCGCACATACGCCTGGAAGTCGACCGTCACGTGCAGCCCGTACAGGTCCAGGCCCACGCGGTCGATCGCGTACGCCTCGACGGTCCGTTCCGTGCCCGCGAACTGCGGGTTCGTGCCTACGGAGATCGCCGCCGGCATGCGTTCGCCGTCGGCTGTGAGCCAGCCCGCGTACACGCCGTCCGCCGGGATCGCGGTGTGCGGGAGGGTCTCGACGTTGGCTGTCGGGAAGCCCAGTTCGCGCCCGCGCTGGGCGCCCCGTACCACCACGCCCTCGACGCGGTGCGGCCGACCGAGGATCTCCGCCGCGCCCGCGACATCGCCCTCGGCGACCAGTCTGCGGGTGAGGGTGGACGAGAAGGGTTCGCCGCCGCCGGCCGCGCCGGAGACGTGGAGGTCGATGACCTCGACCTCGTAGTCGTAGGTCGGGCCCAGCTCCGCGAGGACGGCGACATTGCCGGCGGCCCGGTGGCCGAAGCGGAAGTTGGGGCCCTCGATGACGGCGCGGGCGTGCAACTTGTCGACCAGCACCTTGACGATGAAGTCGGCGGGCGAGAGCTTCGAGAAGGCGACGGTGAACGGCAGGATCAGCAGCGCGTCCACACCGAGGTCCGCCATCAGTTCGGCGCGCCGGTGGTGCGGGGCGAGCAGGGGCGGGTGGCTGCCGGGGCGGACGACCTCGCTGGGGTGCGGGTCGAAGGTCACGACGACGGACGGGACACCCAGTTCCCTGGCCCGCTCCACCGCACGGCCGATGATCAGCTGGTGTCCTCGGTGCACCCCGTCGTAGGACCCGATGGTGACGACGCTGCGCCCCCAGTCCTGGGGGATGTCCTCCAAGCCACGCCAGCGCTGCACTGTGACCGCTCCTCGCCCGAACCCATGTACGTGATTTTCCCGTTGCGCAGCTCTAAGACTGCCATGCCCGGCGCTCAACCCCCTCACCGGCACCGGCGAACCCCGCTCGGAGGGTCGGTGAGCCGGGCACGCCCCTCTGTGCACCTGTCGGACACTCCGTGCGCCCGGCTGACGGGGTGAAGGGGAGGGCCGGGGTGGAGAGACCTCTGTCGGAGGGGGATCGTGGAGCGGGCAGGGGGCCTGCCCGCTCCACGGTGGGGTCCGTGCCGGTCAGCCGAAGACCGCGAGGCTTTTCGCCTTGCCGTGCTGTTCCTCGACCAGGGCGACGAAGCGCCCCGCGGGGTCGAACGCGGCGACGGGGCTGGTGGCGAACGCCGGTATGTCGAGCCGTACGCCGTTGATCAGCAGCTTGGCGCGCTTCTCGTCGACGTCCCAGCGTGCGAACGCCGCGGCGGCGGCGTCGGCGACCGGCATGACGGTCAGCTCCTCCTGGAGCTGGTCGAGCGTCTTCGCGGCGTCCAGCGCGTACGGGCCGACACGGGTCCTGCGCAGCGCGGTGAGGTGGCCGCCGACACCGAGCCCGGCGCCCAGGTCACGGGCGATGGCGCGGACGTAGGTGCCGGAGGAGCAGACGACGGAGACGACCAGGTCGAGGACCGGGGTGCCGTCCTCGGCGACGGCCTCGCGGACGTCGTAGAGCCGGAAGGACGAGATGGTCACCGGCCGGGCCGGGATCTCGAACTCCTCGCCGCCGCGTACGCGCGCGTAGGACCGCTTGCCGTCGATCTTGATGGCGCTGACCTTGGAGGGCACCTGCATGATGGGGCCGGTCAGGGCCGCGATGCCGGCGTCGATGGCTTCGCGTGTGACGGCGGAGGCGTCGGTGGCGGAGGTGATCTCGCCCTCGGCGTCGTCCGTGACGGTGTTCTGGCCGAGCCTGATGGTGCCGAGGTACTCCTTCTCGGTCAGCGCGAGGTGGCCGAGGAGCTTCGTGGCCCGTTCCACACCGAGGACGAGGACGCCCGTCGCCATGGGGTCGAGGGTGCCGGCGTGGCCGACGCGGCGGGTCCTGGCGATCCCGCGCATCTTGGCGACGACGTCGTGCGAAGTGAAGCCCGACGGCTTGTCCACGATGACAAGCCCGTCGGGCGTCCTGTTCTGCTGAGTCATTCCGAGGCAGCGCCGTCCGTGCGGTCGGTCTCGCCGTCGGTGTCACCGTCGGTGTCGGAGACGGCTTCGTCGTCCTTGCGGTACGGGTCGGCCCCGGCCGCGTAGGTCTTGCCGGTCGACACCTCCCGTACCTCCGCGTCCTTGGCGCGCGCCTTGTCGAGGAGGTCCTCGATGGTGCGCGCGTTGTCCGGGAGGGCGTCCGGGACGAAGGCCAGGGTCGGCGTGAAACGGACTCCGGTCTGCCGGCCCACTTCGGAGCGGAGGACACCCTTGGCGCTCTCCAGGGCGGCGGCCGAGGCCGCGCGCTCCTCGTCGTCGCCGTAGACCGTGTAGAAGACCGTGGCCTCCCGCAGATCGCCGGTGACGCGGGCGTCCGTGATGGTCACGAAGCCGAGTCGCGGGTCCTTGATACGCCGGTCCAGGGTCTCCGCGACCACGACCTGGATGCGATCGGCCAGCTTGCGGGCCCGCGCGTTGTCGGTCACCGGTCCGTCACTCTTCCTTCTGGGTTTCTTGTCGTGCAGGTCAGTCTTGTCGCCCGGTCAGTCGTCGGCGCCGTACAGCCGCCGCCGTACGGACAGCAGCTCCACCTCGGGCCGGCCGGCCACCACGCGTTCGCAGCGGTCGAGCACGTCCGTGAGGTGTTCCCAGTCGCCGGACACCACCGCGAGGCCGATCTCGGTTCTGCGGTGGAGGTCCTGGTCACCGGTCTCCGCCACGCTGACCGCGAATTTCCGGTGCAGTTCGGCGACGATCGGCCGGACGACAGAGCGTTTCTCCTTCAACGACCGTACGTCGCCGAGGAGCAGATCGAAGGACAGAGTCCCCACATACATGTATGTCCGGATGTCCCGCCGGTACGGGTTCGGATGGCCCGCCGGTGTTCGGCGGAAGCATCAGAACCGTACACGGAACGGCCGGGGCCGATCGACGGAATTTCGTCCCGTCGACCGGCCCCGGACGGCAGATGTACGTCAGCCTCGCGGCTTCTCGCGCATCTCGTACGTCGCGATGACGTCGTCGATCTTGATGTCGTTGAAGTTTCCGAGGTTGATACCGCCCTCGAAGCCTTCGCGGATCTCGGTGACGTCGTCCTTGAAGCGGCGCAGACCCTGGATGTTGAGGTCCTCCGCGATGACCTTGCCGTCGCGGATGAGCCGGGCCTTGGTGTTGCGCTTGACCTCGCCGGAGCGGATGAGGACACCCGCGATGTTGCCCAGCTTGGACGAGCGGAAGATCTCGCGGATCTCCGCCGTGCCCAGCTCGACCTCTTCGTACTCCGGCTTGAGCATGCCCTTGAGGGCCGCTTCGATCTCCTCGATCGCCTGGTAGATGACCGAGTAGTAGCGGACGTCCACGCCTTCGCGGTCGGCCATCTGCGCGGCACGCCCGGCGGCGCGCACGTTGAAGCCGATCACGATGGCGTCGGAGCCCATGGCCAGGTCGATGTCCGACTCGGTCACGGCACCCACACCGCGGTGCAGGACGCGGATGTCGACCTCGTCGCCGACGTCGAGCTGGAGCAGCGAGGACTCGAGGGCCTCCACCGAACCGGACGCGTCGCCCTTGATGATGAGGTTGAGTTCCTGCACCAGACCGGCCTTGAGGGCCTCGTCCAGGTTCTCCAGGGAGAACCGGACACCCCTGCGGGCGAACGCCGCGTTCCGCTCACGAGCGGCGCGCTTCTCGGCGATCTGCCGGGCGGTGCGGTCCTCGTCGACGACCAGGAAGTTGTCGCCGGCGCCGGGGACGTTGGTGAGACCCAGGACCAGGACGGGCGTCGAAGGCGTCGCCACGTCGACGTTGTTGCCGTTGTCGTCGAGCATCGCCCGGACCCGGCCGTACGCGTCACCGGCGACCATCGTGTCACCGACGCGCAGCGTGCCGCGCTGGACGAGCACGGTGGCGACGGCGCCGCGACCGCGGTCGAGGTGGGCCTCGATGGCGATACCCTGCGCGTCCTGCTCCGGGTTGGCCCGGAGGTCGAGCGAGGCGTCCGCGGTGAGGACCACGGCCTCCAGCAGGCTGTCGATGTTCAGGCCCTGCTTGGCGGAGATGTCGACGAACATGGTGTCGCCGCCGTACTCCTCGGCCACCAGCCCGAACTCGGTGAGCTGACCGCGCACCTTGGTCGGGTCGGCGCCCTCGACGTCGATCTTGTTGACCGCGACCACGATCGGCACGTCGGCCGCCTTGGCGTGGTTCAGCGCCTCGATCGTCTGGGGCATCACACCGTCGTTGGCCGCGACCACCAGGATCGCGATGTCGGTGGACTTGGCACCACGGGCACGCATGGCGGTGAACGCCTCGTGACCCGGGGTGTCGATGAAGGTGATCTTGCGCTCTTCACCGTTCACGTCCGTGGCGACCTGGTACGCACCGATGTGCTGCGTGATACCGCCGGCCTCGCCCGCGACGACGTTCGTCTTGCGGATCGCGTCCAGCAGCCTGGTCTTGCCGTGGTCGACGTGACCCATGACGGTCACGACCGGCGGACGGGAGACGAGTGCTTCCTCGCCGCCCTCGTCCTCGCCGAACTCGATGTCGAAGGACTCGAGCAGCTCGCGGTCCTCCTCCTCGGGGCTGACGATCTCGACGACGTAGTTCATCTCGCCGGCGAGGACCTGGAGGGTCTCGTCGGAGACGGACTGCGTGGCCGTGACCATCTCGCCGAGGTTCATCATCACGGCGACGAGCGACGCCGGGTTGGCGTTGATCTTCTCCGCGAAGTCGGTGAGGGACGCACCGCGCGACAGCCGGACCGTCTGGCCCTGGCCGCGCGGCAGCATCACGCCGCCGACCGACGGGGCCTGCATGGCCTCGTACTCCTGGCGCCTCTGCCGCTTCGACTTGCGACCACGACGGGCGGGCCCGCCGGGACGGCCGAAGGCGCCCTGTGTGCCACCGCGGCCACCGGGACCACCCGGACGTCCGCCGAAGCCGGGACGGCCACCGCCGCCACCGAAGCCACCGCCACCGGGACGACCCGGGGCACCGCCGCCACCGCCGGGACGGCCGGCGAAGCCGCCACCGCCACCGCCGGGACGACCCGCGAAGCCGCCGCCACCGGGACGACCGCCACCGGCACCGGCCGGACGGCCGGGACCGCCGGGACCACGGCCACCGCCGGGGCCGCCACCGGGACGCGGGCCGGCCGCGGGACGCTGCGGCATCATGCCCGGGTTGGGACGGTTGCCACCGGGGCCACCGCCGGGACCCGCGGCCCTGGGGGCCTGCGGACGCGGCATGCCGCCGGGGGTCGGACGACCGCCGCCGGACTGACCGCCGGGACCGGCCTGGGGACGGGGACCGCCACCCTGACCCGCGCCCTGCGGACGCGGGCCGCCGGGGGCACCGGGGCCGCCGGGACGGGGGGCGCCGCCGGGACGGGGCGCCTGGGGGCGCGCCATTCCGGTCGAACCGCCCGAGGTGAAGGGGTTGTTGCCCGGACGCGGGCCCGCGGGGCGGGCGCCGGGACGCGGGGCCTGGCCGGGACGCGCGCCGCCGGAGCGGCCGCCCTGACGCTGGTCACCGCGCTGGTCGCCGCGCTGCTCGTTCTGGCGCTGGTCGCCCTGGCCGCCCGTGGGGCGGGCCGAGGGACGCGGGCCGGGGGTGGCACCGGGCCGGGGACCGGCGGCCGGGGCCGACGGGGGCGCGGTGAACTCCGGGACGGACGGCGCCGCGGGCGCCGGCTTGGCCGCCGGGGCGGGCCGGGGGGCCGGTGCCGGACGCGGGCCGGGGGTCGGCGCCGCGGAGGGGGTGCTGCTCCTGGGTGCCTCGGCGGCGGCCGGCTTGGGGGCCGGGGCGCCGGGCTTCGGAGCGGCGGGACGTGCCGCCTGCGCCGGTGAGGGCGCGGCGGGGCGGGCGGGGGTCGCCTTGCGGGGCGCCCCGGGCTTCGCAGCGGGCTTGCCGGCGTTGCCGCCGGGCCCCTGGAGAGCGTCAGTCAATTTGCGTACAACCGGCGCCTCGATGGTCGAGGAAGCCGAACGGACGAATTCACCGAGTTCTTGGAGCTTGGCCATGACGACCTTGCTCTCGACGCCGAACTCCTTGGCGAGTTCGTATACCCGGACCTTAGCCACTTCGCTCCTTTTAGGTCCGGGTTACCGCCGGACCGTCGCTACTTCATGGGCGTACTCATCGCGTACTCATCGAGTGCTCATCGCAATCTCGACCTACTTCCAACTCGCGAGGTACCTGAACCGCACGGGGTTCCGTGCCGTACTTCTTCTTACGACGCTGTGTGCGCCGCGTCTGTCCCGATGGCCGTGCTCGTCCCGAGGGCCCGGCGCACTTCCGCGCTGTCGAGCGGTCCCTGGACCCGGAAGGCCCGTGGGAACGCCCGGCGGCGGACCGCCAGATCGAGACAGTTCAAGGCGGGGTGTGTATACGCACCCCGGCCGGGCAGCGTACCGCGTGGATCGGGAACGCACTGTTCACCGATCAGCACGATGCGCAGCAGATCGCTCTTGGCCGCTCGCTTCCGGCAGCCCACGCAGGTTCGCTCAGGGCAGGCTCGGTCGTTCGTCCGGCCAGACATGTTCAAGTCTACCTCCCCTCGTCGAGCTCACCCCTTCGGGGCAACGTTCGAACGCTTGCAGGGCATGCGAGCGTCCGGAGATCACTGCCGGATCGTTACCGACGAGTACTCTCGTCGCGGTTCTCGCCGGGCTGCTCGGTGTCCGGACGGATGTCGATCCGCCAGCCGGTGAGCCGCGCGGCGAGCCGGGCGTTCTGCCCTTCCTTCCCGATGGCCAGCGACAGCTGGTAGTCCGGGACGGTCACCCGCGCGGAGCGGGCCCCGAGGTCGACCACCTCGACCTTGCTGACCCGCGCGGGGGACAGGGCGTGCGCCACCATGTCGGCCGGGTCGTCCGACCAGTCGACGATGTCGATCTTCTCGCCGTGCAGCTCGGCCATGACATTGCGCACACGCGCGCCCATCGGGCCGATGCAGGCGCCCTTGGCGTTGAGACCGGACCGGGTGGAGCGTACGGCGATCTTGGTGCGGTGACCGGCCTCGCGGGCGATCGCCGTGATCTCGACCGAACCGTCCGCGATCTCCGGGACCTCCAGCTCGAAGAGCTTCTTGACCAGGTTGGGGTGGGTACGGGAGAGCGTCACCGACGGACCGCGCACCCCTCGGGCCACCCGGACGACATAGGTGCGCAGCCGCAGCCCGTGGACGTACTCCTCGCCGGGCACCTGCTCCTGCACCGGCAGGATGGCCTCCAGCTTGTCGTCCAGCTTGACCAGGACGTTCTTCGGGTCCTTGCCCTGCTGGACCAGGCCGGCGACGATGTCGCCCTCCCGGCGGGCGTACTCGCCGAAGGTCACGTCGTTCTCGGCGTCGCGCAGCCGCTGCTGGATGACCTGGCGGGCGGTGGTGGCGGCGATCCGGCCGAAGTCCGACGGGGTGTCGTCGAACTCCTTGGGCTCCTGCCCCTCCTCCAGGTCCGCCGGGTCCTCCTTGGCCCAGACCGTGACATGACCGTTGTCCCGGCCGATGACGGCGCGGGCGCGCCGGTGGCTGCCGTCCGTGCGGTGGTAGGCGATGAGGAGGGCGGATTCGATCGCCTCGACCAGCAGATCGAAGGGAATCTCCTTCTCTTGTGCCAAGCCCTTCAGGAGCTTCACATCGATGTCCACGGCTACGCCTCCTCTTCCTTCTTGTCCTTGCGGTTGAACTCGATCTCCACGCGCGCCTTGGCGATCTGCGCGAACTCGATCCGGCGCGCGGTGGGCTTGCGCCCCTTCACACCCGGTACCTCCAGGTCGAGTCCGGTGTCGTCCACGGCCATGACGCGGGCCACCAGTTCGTCGCCCTCGACCGGCTGGATCCTGGCCAGCCGGGAGACGGCGCGCACATAGTGGCGGTGCTCGGTCAGCGGGCGCTCGGCCCCGGGGGAGGTCACTTCGAGCTGGTACTCGTCCTCGCCCATCGCGTCCGTCTCGTCCAGCTTCTCGGAGAGGGAGCGGCTCAGCTCGGCGCACTCGTCGAGGTCCACGCCCTCGTCGGAGTCCACCACGATCCTCAGTACGCGACGCCTGCCCGCCCGGGACACCTCGATCTCTTCCAGATCCAGGTCCTTCGCGCTGACCAGCGGTTCCAGCAGTCCGCGCAGCCTCTCGCTCTGGGTGGTGCTCATCCGGGTGACTCCTCGGCCGCGTGTGCTGTTGTGGGATCGTCGCGTGTCAGATCGGTGTGGGTCGGATCAAAGGGTATCCGGTCCCGAGGGGTGTTGCCGTCCACGTACGGGTGACCCGCGGGTACGCTCGCCTGCGGTGATCATGGCGAGCCCGAGGAGAGACGCGTGGGGCGCACGGGGACGACACGCAGGCACGCGCTCATGGTGGCGGGCGCGACGGGGGCCGGGCTGCTGACCGCCTGCTCCTCGGACGCCGCCACGGACGGGACGCTGTCGCCGAACGCGGTGGCGCGGGCCGCCCGTGCCCAGAGCGCGCTGCGGCGGCGCTCGGCGGAGACCAGCGAGGCGTTGCTGCGCCAGTACGACGCGGTGCTGGCCCGTCATCCGGGGCACCGGGAGCGGCTGGCCCCGCTGCGGGCGGCGGTCGCGCGCCATGTGTCGGCGCTGGGGCCCGGGAAGCGTGAACGGGAGCCGGGCGAGGAAGCGGAAAAACCTTCCGCCTCGCCCTCCCCCTCCGTCTCCTCCAGCCCGCCCTCATCTCCCACGACTTCCGTCACGCCTTCCCCGTCGTCCACGCTCGCGGGCGCGCCGGCCGTCCCGCCCGAGCCCGCTGAGGCGCTCCGGGCGCTGGCCGCCGCCGAGCGCCGTACGGGCGACGCGCACACCGACGCGCTGGTGACGGCCTCCCCCGAACTGGCCAGGCTGCTGGCCTCGGTGGCCGCGGCGAACGCCGCCCACGCCTATCTGCTGACCGAAGGAGCCCGCTCGTGACCACCCGTGCGCTGGCCGCAGCGCAGGCGGCGCTCGCCGCGGAACACGCCGCCGTGTACGGGTACGGCGTGGTCGGCGGCCGGATCGGCGACGCCCGCCGCTCCGAGGCCACCGCCGCGTACGCGGCCCACCGCGCCCGGCGTGACGCGCTGGCCAGGACCGTACGCGATCTGGGCGGCAGGCCCGGCGCAGCGGCGGCGGCCTACGCCCTGCCGTTCGCGGTGCCGGACGGGCCCGCCGCCGTCCGGCTGGCCGCCGAGTTGGAGGACCGGGTCGCGGGCGTCTACTCCGATCTCGTCCGGGCGGCCGAGGGGCCGCTGCGCCGGGAGGCGGCAGGCGCGCTGCGGGAGGCGGCGGTGCGGGCGGTGCGCTGGCGCGGTGGCGGCGTAGCCTTTCCTGGGCTCGCCGAGCGCGCGTGAGCCCGTGAACGGTGAAGGGGAACGACGCACGTATGGCTTTCGAACCGCCGCGACGACTGGTGCGCTCGCTCTCCGAGAAGTACGGGGAGCCGGCCGCCGCCGAGTGGCTCGGGCGGCTGTCCGGGACCGCTGCCGATGCGGTGGCGCGGCGCGGCCTGGCGGTCGAGCGGGTCGTCGCGCCGGGCGGCAGGAGCGGTCTGCTGCTCCTCGTACGGCGGTCCGACGGCTCCCCCGCCACCCTCAAGATCGCGCCGGCTTTCGCGGGCTCCGCCGCTGAGCGGGCCGCGCTGGCGTGCTGGCGGGGGTGGGGCGCGGCGCTGCTTCTGGACGACGCGCCCGCGGCGCCGGACGACGCCCTGCTGCTGGAGCGGCTGCATCCCGAGATCTCGCTGCGCTCCCTGCCGGAGGCGAAGGCCCTGCTGGAGGCCGCCGACACCGTGCGCAAGCTCTGGGTCGAGCCACCGGCCGGCCACGCCTTCGAAACGGTGGCCGAGCGGACTTCCCGGCAGGCGCTGGCCCTGCGGGGCACGTCGGACGACGAGCCCTTCGCGCCGCTCGTCTCGGCCGCGCTGGCGGCCCGTGACGAGCTGTGCGCCGACGCTTCGGCGGAGGCGCTGCTGCTGCACGGCGCGTTCCGCCAGGGCAAGGTCCTGGCCGGTGACCGCGCGCCCTGGCTCGCGGTGGGCCCCGAGCCGGTGGTGGGCGAGCGCGCCTACGACCTGGCCCGGCTGGCCCGGGACCGGGTGGAGGATCTGGTGGCCTCCGACGCGGGTGCCTCCTCGGCCCGCCGTCGCCTCAACCGGCTGGCCGACTCGCTGGATCTGGACCGGGAGCGGCTGCGCGGCTGGACGCTGTTCCGCGCGGTGGAGTCGGGCGTCAGGGCGTGGCGCGCGGAGCGTGCGCAGAGCGCGGAACTGCTGCTGGAGTACGCGGGCTGGCTGTGACGGACAGCGCGGGGGCGGGGTACGGCGTGCGACGCCGTACCCCGCCCCTCGTTCCGCTGTGTCAGGCGGTCAGGCGCGCGACGGCCTCCGCGACCGTCAGCTCCTCGCGCTCACCGGTACGGCGGTCCTTCAGCTCCACCACGCCGTCGGCGGAGCGGCGGCCGGCGACCAGGATCTTGGGGACCCCGATCAGTTCGGCGTCCGTGAACTTCACGCCCGGCGAGACACCGGGGCGCTCGTCGACCAGCACCCGCAGGCCCGCCCCCGCGAGCTGCTCGGACACGTCGAGCGCCAGCTCCGTCTGGAGCGCCTTGCCCGCCGCGACGACATGGACGTCGGCCGGGGCGATCTCCCGGGGCCAGCACAGGCCCTGCTCGTCGGCGGTCTGTTCGGCGAGCGCGGCGACGGCGCGCGAGACGCCGATGCCGTACGAGCCCATGGTCACGCGGACGGGCTTGCCCTGCTGGCCGAGGACGTCGAGCTGGAAGGTGTCGGCGTACTTGCGGCCGAGCTGGAAGATGTGGCCGATCTCGATGGCGCGGTCGAGCTTGAGCCCCGCCCCGCAGGCCGGGCAGGGGTCGCCCGCCTCGACGACGACCACGTCCAGGTAGTCGTCGACCTCGAAGTCCCGGCCCACGACGACGTTACGGGCGTGCGTGTCGGGCTTGTTGGCGCCGGTGACCCAGGCCGTGCCGGACGCCACGCGCGGGTCGGCGATGTAGCGGATCTTGAGGCCCTGGGGGCCGACGTAGCCCCGTACCAGGTCGGGACGGTCCACGAAGTCCTCGGCCGTGACCAGCTCCACGACCGCCGGCGCGAGGTGCTCCCCGAGCTTGCCGAGGTCCACTTCGCGGTCGCCGGGCACGCCCACGGCGGTGATCTCGCCGTCGACCTTGACGAGCAGGTTCTTCAGCGTGGCGGAGGCGGGGACGCCGAGGTGGGCGGCGAGCGTCTCGATGGTCGGCGTGTCGGGGGTGTCCAGCTCCTCGACCGGTCCGTGCTCGACGGCCTGCGCGGCGGGTGCCGTGAAGGTCACGGCCTCGGTGTTGGCGGCGTAGTCGCAGTTGGGGCAGTCCACGAAGGTGTCCTCGCCCGCCCCGGCCGGGGCCAGGAACTCCTCGGACGCCGAGCCGCCCATCGCGCCGGAGACCGCGGAGACGATCCGGTAGTCGAGGCCGAGGCGGGCGAAGATCTTCTGGTACGCGGCGCGGTGCAGCGCGTACGACTCGGCGAGGCCCTCGTCGGTGGTGTCGAAGGAGTACGAGTCCTTCATCTGGAACTCGCGGCCGCGCAGCACGCCGGAACGGGGGCGGGCCTCGTCGCGGTACTTCGTCTGGATCTGGTAGAGCATCACCGGCAGGTCCTTGTAGGACGTGCACTGGTCCTTGACGACCAGGGTGAAGATCTCCTCGTGGGTCGGGCCGAGCAGGTAGTCGGCGCCCTTGCGGTCCTGGAGGCGGAACAGCAGGTCGCCGTACTCCTCCCAGCGCCCGCTGGCCTCGTACGGCTCCCTGGGCAGCAGCGCGGGCAGCAGCACTTCCTGCGCGCCGATCGCGTCCATCTCCTCGCGGACGACGCGGGAGATGTTGTCGAGGACCTTCTTGCCCAGCGGCAGCCAGCTCCAGAGGCCGGCGGACGTACGGCGGACATATCCGGCGCGGACGAGCAGCTTGTGGCTGAGGGTCTCGGCGTCCGCCGGGTCGTCGCGCAATGTCTTGGCCATCAAACGGGACATGCGCTGGACCTGGGACATGGGGAGCACTCCTGCGTTCTGCGTTCTCTCGGCTGTTGTGTGGAGGTTAGCCGGGGCGCGGGGGCAGGCGGAAATCAGATTCCCGCCGCACCCGCGCCCGGCCTGCGCAGCGGGAGGGGCGCGCCCATCACGGCGTACGGCCGGGGCGCGCTGGGGAAGTGGACGCGGCGGGCGAGATCCTGGTAGCCGAGCGACCGGTACATCCGGCGGGCCGGGCTCTCGATGTCGATGGCGGACAGGATCGAGCGGGGCCGGTCGGCGCTGTCCGTGATCATGGTGATCAGGGCGCGGCCGATGCCGCGCGCCTGGAAGGCGGGGTGGACGTGCAGTTCGGTGATCACGAAGGAGTCGTCCAGCCAGCCGTCGGCGCCGGTGACCCGCAGATACGGTTCGACGACCGTGGACCACCAGTGGGCGCGGTCGTTGGGCATCCCGTACACGAATCCGACGAGCCGGCCCTCCTCGGTGGTCGCGCCGAGGGCGCGGCAGCCGGGCTGGAGGAGGTGGCGCAGGACGATATGGCGGCGTACGTCGATCTCCTCCTCGCTGAGCCCGAAGGCGAGGGCCTGCACGGCGAGCGCCTCGTCCACGCGGGCGGCGAGATCGACGGGGCCCATCCGTACGTCGGGGGTTCCGGGTCTGTCCCCTGGAATGCTCGGCATGGGCGGAACCCTACGACGGGAACGGTCAGAACAGCACGCTCATGAAGGCACCCACTTCGCGGAAGCCGACGCGGTGGTAGGCGGCCCTGGCGGGGGTGTTGTAGTCGTTGACGTACAGGCTCACGACGGGGGCGACATCGGCCAGCGCGTACCGTACGACGGCCGCCATGCCGGACTCGGACAGGCCCTGTCCCCGGAAGGCGGGGTCGACCCACACGCCCTGGATCTGGCACGCCTGCCGGGTGGCGGCGCCGATCTCCGCCTTGAAGAGGACCCGGCCGTCCTCGATGCGCGCGAACGACCTGCCCGCGCCGACCAGTTCCGCCACGCGCGCCTGGTAGAGGAGTCCGCCGTCCCCGGCGAGGGGCGAGACGCCGACCTCCTCGGTGAACATGGCCACGCAGGCGGGCATGATCACTTCCAGTTCGTCCTTGCGGATGCGGCGGACGAAGGGGTCGGGTGCTATCTCGGGGGAGAGCTGTTCCGTGACCATCAGCGGCTGCTGGGCGCGGACCTCGCGCGCCGGGCCCCAGGTGGGCTCCAGCAGCCGCCAGAGCTGGGCGGTGGGCTCGGCGGGGCCGACGATCGAGGAGCAGCGGCGGCCGGTCCTGCGGGCGCGGTCGGCGAAGGCGCGGACGGCTTCGGGGGTGGCGCAGATGGGGACGAGGTTGGCTCCGGCGTAGCAGAGCGAGCGCAGCCGTCCGTCCGCGTACCAGCCCCACATCTCGCCGCCGAGACGCCATGGGTCGAGCCCCGCGGCCTGCACGCGGGCCGTCACAAAGGCGTTGGCGACGGGTTCGCTCTCCAGGATGGCGAGCGCGGCGCCGAGTTCGCTGGGTTCGAGGACCCGGGTGGTGGTCTGCGTCAACACGTGGGGGCCTCACCGTACGGCTGCTGATCTCCGCACTGTACCTGCCGATTCTGTGGTACGCCGCTCGCGGGAGCCCGGACCGGATCCGCCGGGGCCGGGACCGGCCCGGCGCGGGCGGGTGCGGAACGGGGCGGGTCCCGGGGCCGGTGCCCGGAGGGGCGGTGGCCGCGGGACCCTGCTGTCCGTGCCGGGGCCGGGAACGGGGTGGCCGGCCGCCGGACGGGGTGGTCAGCTGACGGAGACCTCGGGCTCGCCGGAGGCGATGCCGTCCTTCTCCATCTGCTCGGCGATCTTCATGGCCTCGTCGATGAGGGTCTCCACGATCTTCGACTCGGGAACGGTCTTGATGACCTCTCCCTTCACGAAGATCTGGCCCTTGCCGTTGCCGGAGGCGACCCCGAGGTCGGCCTCACGCGCCTCGCCCGGACCGTTCACGACACAGCCCATGACGGCCACCCGCAGCGGGACCTCCATGCCTTCGAGGCCCGCGGTGACCTCCTCCGCGAGCTTGTACACGTCCACCTGTGCCCGGCCGCAGGACGGGCACGAGACGATCTCCAGCCTGCGCGGCTTCAGGTTCAGCGACTCCAGGATCTGGATGCCGACCTTGACCTCCTCGGCGGGCGGCGCCGACAGCGAGACCCGGATGGTGTCGCCGATGCCCTCGCTCAGCAGCGCGCCGAACGCGACCGCCGACTTGATCGTGCCCTGGAACGCGGGACCGGCCTCGGTCACGCCAAGGTGCAGCGGATAGTCGGACTGCGCGGCGAGCTGGCGGTACGCGTTCACCATGATCACCGGGTCGTTGTGCTTCACCGAGATCTTGATGTCGCGGAAGCCGTGCTCCTCGAACAGCGACGCCTCCCACAGGGCGGACTCCACGAGCGCCTCGGGCGTCGCCTTTCCGTACTTGCGCAGCAACCGCGCGTCCAGCGATCCGGCGTTCACCCCGATACGAATCGGCGTCCCCGCGTCTCCCGCCGCTTTCGCGATCTCCTTGACCTTGTCGTCGAACTGCTTGATGTTTCCCGGATTCACCCGGACCGCCGCACATCCCGCGTCGATCGCCGCGAAGACGTATTTCGGCTGGAAATGAATATCCGCGATCACCGGGATCTGTGACTTCCGCGCGATCACCGACAGGGCGTCCGCGTCGTCCTGCGTCGGGCACGCCACGCGCACGATCTGACAGCCCGACGCCGTCAGCTCGGCGATCTGCTGCAACGTCGCACCGATGTCCGACGTCCGCGTCGTCGTCATCGACTGCACCGAAACCGGCGCGTCCCCGCCGACCGCCACCGACCCGACCTGGATCTGGCGGCTGACCCTTCGGTCTGCGAGCTTCGTCGGAACGGACGGCATTCCGAGAGAAATTGCGGTCATCTGCTGTGCAACCCCAAGGTGTGGATCGAGGTCCCGAGATCGGCGGGCTCCAGCCTCCGAGATTACGCCACCGTGCGCGAACGGAGCACATCCGCGCGGAAACTCCGGCCAAAGGTGAGCGGCCGGACACGAATGGTGTCCGGCCGCGGCGAACCGGGAGGAGTCAGCGGGAACCGCCCGCCATCAGCTGATCTTGACAGGATTGAAGACGTCGGCGACGAGCACGAGCAGGGTGAAGCAGATGAAGATCCCCGCCACCACATACGCGACCGGCATCAGCTTCGCGACGTCGAAGGGGCCCGGGTCGGGTCGCTTGAAGACCCGGGCGAGCCTGCGCCGCAGCGACTCCCAGAGGGCGCCGGCGATATGACCGCCGTCGAGGGGCAGCAGCGGCAGCATGTTGAAGAGGAAGAGGGAGAGGTTGAAGCCGGCGAGCAGGAACAGCATCATCGCGATCTGGTTCTGCGCCGGGATGTCCAGGGACATCACCTCGCCGCCGATGCGCGCGGCGCCGACCACGCCGACCGGCGAGTCGTCCTTGCGGGGTCCGTCGCCGAACGCGGCGCTCCAGAGATCCGGGATCTTGGAGGGGAGCGCGACGATCGAGTCGACACCGTTCTCGATCATGTCGCCCATCCGGCCGACGGAGTCGCCGAAGGAGAGCGGGACGATCTCGGTGGCGGCAGCGAAGCCGAGGTAGCCGGCGGGCACGTACTTGTCCGGGACGACCTCGCCCTTGGAGTCCTTCTGGGCGACCATGTTCTTCGCGAGGGTGGCGTGCAGCACCTGCTCGGTCCCGTCGCGGTCGACGGTGATGGTGGCCGGGCCGATCGTCCTGCGGATGAGGTCGGAGAGCGTCGACCAGTCGGCGACGCGCTGCCCGTTGAAGGCGACGATCCGGTCGCCCTTCTCCAGCCCGGCGGCCCGCGCGGGCGAGACCGGGTCGCCCTTGTCGCAGGTGTCGCGCTTCTCGCTCTGCGCGATCACGCACTTCTGCACACCGGCGACCTGGGTGGTCTGGGTCTGGAACCCGAAGCTCATCGCCACGCTCATGAAGATCACGGTGGCGAGGATGAGGTTCATGAAGGGGCCGGCGAACATCACGATCACGCGCTTCCACGGCTTGCGCGTGTAGAAGAGACGCTTCTCGTCCCCGGGCTCCAGCTCCTCGAAGGCGGCGGAGCGCGCGTCCTCTATCATTCCGCGCCACGGCGAGGTGGACCGTGCCTCGATCCGGCCGTCCGCGCCGGGCGGGAACATGCCGATCATCCTGATGTAGCCGCCGAGCGGGATCGCCTTGACCCCGTATTCCGTGTCGCCCTTCTTGCGTGACCAGATGGTCGGTCCGAAACCGACCATGTACTGGGGCACGCGGATGCCGAACATCTTGGCCGTGGAGAGATGGCCGAGTTCGTGCCAGGCGATGGAGAAGAGCAGCCCGACGACAAAGACCAGAATGCCGAGGACCGTCAACAGAATCGTCATGCGCGAGCCTCCGCTGGCTGTTCTTCAGTGAATTTCGCTGCCGTCTCGCGGGCCCGGGCCCGCGCCCAGGTCTCTGCTTCCAGGACGTCCGACACGGTGAGCGAGGTTCCCGTCCGAGGAGTGCCGTGTGCGGCGACGACCTCGGTGACCGTATCCATGATGCCGTTGAACGGAAGCCGGCCCGACAGGAACGCGTCGACGCATTCCTCGTTCGCGGCGTTGAACACCGCAGGGGCCGTACCGCCGAGCGCGCCGACGTGCCGGGCGAGTCCCACAGAGGGGAACGCCTCGGTGTCGAGCGGGAAGAACTCCCAGGCCGACGCCTTGGTCCAGTCGAAGGCGGGCGCGGCGGCCGGCACGCGCCGGGGCCAGCCGAGACCGATGGCGATCGGTCCGCGCATGTCGGGCGGGGTCGCCTGGGCCAGGGTCGAGCCGTCGCTGAATTCCACCATCGAGTGAACATACGACTGAGGGTGGACGACCACCTCGATCCGTTCGAAGGGGATGTCGTAGAGAAGATGGGCCTCGATCACTTCGAGGCCCTTGTTGACGAGGGTCGCGGAGTTGACCGTGATCACCGGACCCATGGCCCAGGTGGGGTGCGCGAGGGCCTCCTCGCGGGTGACCGCCGCCAGTTCGGCGCGGGTACGGCCCCGGAAGGGCCCGCCGGAGGCCGTCACCACCAGCTTGCGCACATCGGCGCGGGTCCCGGCGGCCAGCGCCTGGAAGAGCGCGGCGTGCTCGGAGTCGACCGGGATGATCTGGCCGGGCCGCGCGAGGGCCTTCACCAGCGGGCCCCCGACGATCAGCGACTCCTTGTTGGCGAGCGCGAGCGTACGGCCGGCCCGGAGGGCGGCCAGGGTGGGCGCGAGTCCGATGGAGCCGGTGATGCCGTTGAGCACGGTGTGGCAGTCGGAAGCGGCCAGCTCGGTGGCGGCGTCGGGGCCGGCGAGGATCTCGGGGAGCGGCTCCCCCGCCCCGTAGTGCGCCCCGAGCGCCTCCCGCAGCTCGGGCACCGTGTCCTCCCGCGCGACCGCGACGGTACGGACCCGTAGCCGCCACGCCTGCTCGGCGAGCAGGGCGACGCGTCCGCCGGCGGCGGAGAGCGCGGTGACACGGAAACGGTCGGGGTTGCGCAGGACCAGGTCGATGGCCTGCGTGCCGATGGATCCGGTGGAGCCGAGGACCACGATGTCCCGGCGGCCTTCGGCGGGATCGAAGGCGATGTGCGGATCGGCGAGAGGGGCTGGGCTGTCGCTCATGCCTCCATTCTCGCCTCATCCGCGAGGCGTGAGGACAGCGCGCCCCCTCGGATGTCCCGGTGCGCCGTCCGTCGCGTCCGTCGGCAGGGCCGGTGCGCCGCATCGGCTCACCTCGGCGGCTCGCTCCGGGATTCACTCCGGCGGCTCGCTCCGGGGCTCAGCGCTCCGGGCGGAACTTCTCCCACTGGGCGCGGACGATCTCCTCCGGTACCCCGCCGACGTCCCCGGTCCCGGTGGTCTCGGCCCGGAAGGACAGCGTGGCGGAGCCCGACCGTACGACGGTCAGGTACTCGTGGAGTCTCAGCTCCTCCTTCACGTCCAGGACCGTGAAGCGGTACGCGGCGCTCTCGTCCCCCAGCCGGGGCGCGTTGACCGGCTCGGCCTTCAGATACTTCGCGCGCGCCACCGCCCGCTCCTCGGTGAATCCGCCCGCGCAGTCGCGCCCCGCCCGGCCGAGGGCCCGCATGACCCCCTTCGCCCCCTGGCCGGGGTACGAACGCAGTTGTACGGCGACGGTCGGGCCCGGTGTCCCGCCGTCCGCGTCGACCCTGCGGTTGACCTCGGCCGCGGGGGTGAACGCGGTGGCGCCCGCGGTCAGGCTGACGAAGGGCTGGCAGCGCGCGGGATCGGCGGTGTAGTCCTCGCCGAGCGGGACGCCGAGGGCGTAAGCGGAGGCCGTGTACGTCCCGATCCGCTCGCCGTGCGTGAAGGAGGCGGCGGTGAGCCGGGCCCGGGCCAGCGGGGTGACGTCGGAGGCGGAGGGCGGGCCCGCCTTGCCGTCGTCGCCGCCGCCTCCCCCGCAGCCGGCCGCCCCCAGCAGCAGCAACGCCCCGGCCACCACCGGCGCCGCCCCGCCCCGGCGTCCGCGCGCCTGCTCCCCGTACCCGAACATCCTTGCCCCTGTGCCGAGTTCACCGCGGCGCGCGATCGCGCCCGAGGTGACGATTGTGCGCCACGAGGTGCGTGAAGTCATTGACACACCTCCCGCGTGGCCCGATTCTGAGAGCGCTCTCAGAAGCCTGATTCCATCCCCACTGGAACCACTGGAAGCACCTCCCGAGGAGGAGAGCCGTGCCCCCCATCAGACAGTTGCTGTCATCCCTGGCCGCCACCGCGGTCCTCGCGACCGCGTTCGCGGGCGCGGGACCCACGGCCACCGCGCGGGCCGCGCAGGCCCCCGTACAGCCGGTCGCGCCGAAGGCCGCCGTGGACGCGACCATCCCGCTCACCCTGAAGAACAACTCCGCCCGCGGCGAGCAGGTGTACGTCTACAACATCGGAACGCTGCTCTCGACCGGCCAGCAGGGCTGGGCCGACGCGAGCGGGACGTTCCACCCCTGGCCGGCCGGCGGCAATCCGCCGACGCCCGCGCCGGACGCGTCGATCGCCGGACCCGCCAACGGGCAGTCGAAGACCATCCGGATGCCGCAGTTCTCCGGCCGGGTCTACTTCTCGTACGGGCAGAAGCTGGACTTCCGGCTGACCACCGGCGGACTCGTGCAGCCCGCCGTGCAGAACCCGTCCGACCCGAACAGGAACATCCTGTTCAACTGGACGGAGTACACGCTCAACGGCGCCGGGCTGTGGATCAACAGCACGCAGGTGGACATGTTCTCGGCGCCGTACGCCGTCGGCGTCAAGGCCCCGGACGGCACCACCAAGACGACGGGCCACCTCAAGGCGGGCGGCTACAACGGCTTCCTCAACGCGCTCAGGAACCAGTCGGGCGGCTGGGGCAACCTGATCCAGACCCGGGCGGACGGCACCGTCCTGCGCGCCCTCGCCCCGGGCCACGGCATCGAGTCGGGCGCGCTGCCGGCCTCGGTGATGAACGACTACATCAACCGTGTGTGGACCAAATACGCGAGTTCGACGCTGACGGTGACGCCGTTCGGCGACCAGCCGAACACCAAGTACTTCGGCCGCGTCTCCGGCAACACCATGAACTTCACGAACAGCGCGGGCGCGGTCGTCACCTCGTTCCAGAAGCCCGACGCCGACAGCGTCTTCGGCTGCTACAAGCTGCTGGACGCGCCGAACGACCTCGTGCGCGGCCCCATCTCCCGCACGCTGTGCGCGGGTTACAACCGCTCCACACTGCTGTCCAACGCGAACCAGCCCGACACGAGTTCCGCGAACTTCTACCAGGACGGCGTGACCAACCACTACGCGCGGGCGATCCACGCCCAGATGGCCGACGGCAAGGCGTACGCCTTCGCCTTCGACGATGTCGGCAACCACGAGTCGCTGGTGCACGACGGTGACCCGCGCGAGGCGTTCATCACGCTCGACCCGTTCAGCTGAGCCGCTTGACGCACAGCCCCGACTGGCCCTCGGCCCAGTACTCGGGGTGGAGGAGATAGTCCGTGGTGGCGCACGCCTCGCCGTCCGCCACCCGGTACTGGGCCCGGCCGGAATCGCAGCTCACCGCTTCGATCTCCTGGCCGGGCCACTCCCGCGCGTTGCGCACGCAGTCCCCGACCGAGACACGGTCGGGCCCGCTGTCGCCGGCCACCACGCCGATCACGAACAGCGCGGCGACGGCGAGCACCAGCAGCGCGAAGGGCGTCAGGAACAGCAGGGCGGGCGCCCGGAGCAGGACCCTTCGGCCCGGGTCGAGGGGCGGGCGCCACCCTCCTCGCGGCGGGGGCAGCTTACGGAACCGGGAGCGCGCCTCCACCACATTGAGCAGCACGACGAACGGCGTGATGAAGAAGGAGAACAGCCCCCACCAGCCCGCCGCGAGGGTGTGCGAGGTCATCCGGCGGTACGTGGCGAGCCCGCACGAGCGGCAGAAGAGGCCGCGGCTCCTGAGCGAGCGCATCATGATGATCATGCCCTCGTGGCCCCGGACCGTGGCCTCCACCGCCGGGCCGGCGCCGCAGATCCCGCACAGCGCAGCGGGGCCGTACGGCTGCTGCTGCCCGTACGGCGCCTGCGGTCCGTAGGACGGTCCGTACGGCGCCTGCGGTCCGTACCCCTGGCCGTACGACGGTCCGTACGGCGCCTGCGGATGCTGCGGCGGGTACGGCTGCTGCGGGGGCTGCGGGTGCGGGAACTGCTGCTGGTACGGGCCGGGTGGCGGCGGCGTCGTCATGATGATCTTTCCCCCTGTGTGTACGACGGTCGCACTGTAGCCCGTCCCCGCGGCACCTCCGCGCGGGCCCCGAGGCCGGGGTCAGGGGACCGACCGGTGGACGTCCGCCCGCTCGGACGGGCCCGGTGAGGCGTCCGCGATCCAGGGCCCTTCGCCGCTCGGGTCCACGACGCCCTCCTCCAGCCACCGGTACGCGCCGGCCAGCACCCCGTCGACGACCTTGCGGTCCAGGTCGTCCGTGTTGGACCACAGACGGGTGAAGAGTTCCTCGACCCGGATGCGGGACTGCCGGCAGAAGACGTCGGCGAGTTGGTACGCCTCGCGGCCGTGGTCCCCGTTCGCCCGCAGCAGTTCGGCCCGTACGCACGCCGCGCTCATCGCGAACAGCTCGGCGCCGATGTCGACGATCCGGCCGAGGAAGCCCTGCTTGGTCTCCATCCGGCCCTGCCAGCGCGACATGGCGTAGAAGGTGGAGCGGGCGAGTTTGCGCGAGGTCCGTTCGACATAGCGCAGATGCGGCGACAGATCGCGGTGCCCGGAGGGATGGAACTGCGCGTAGGAGGTGGGGAGCCGGCCAGGGCCCACGACCAGCTTCGGCAGCCAGCGGGCGTAGAAGCCGCCCGCCCGCACGCCCGCCTTCGCCTTGTCGGAGAGGGACGTGTCCGGGTCGATGATGTCGCCCGCCACCGCGAGGTGCGCGTCGACCGCCTCGCGGGCGATCAGCAGGTGCATGATCTCGGTCGAGCCCTCGAAGATGCGGTTGATCCGCAGATCGCGGAGCATCTGCTCGGCGGGGACGGCGCGTTCGCCCCGGGCCGCCAGGGAATCGGCGGTCTCGAAGCCGCGGCCACCGCGGATCTGGACCAGTTCGTCGGCCATCAGGCAGCCCATCTCCGAGCCGAACAGCTTGGCGAGGGCGGCCTCGATCCGGATGTCGTTGCGGTCCTCGTCCGCCATCTGGGAGGAGAGGTCCACGACCGCCTCCAGCGCGAACGTGGTGGCGGCGATGAACGAGATCTTGGCGCCGACCGCCTCGTGCCGGGCCACCGGCCTGCCCCACTGCTCGCGCGCGGCCGACCACTCGCGGGCGATCTTCAGACACCACTTGCCCGCCCCCGCGCACATGGCGGGCAGGGAGAGCCGCCCGGTGTTGAGGGTGGTGAGGGCGATCCTGAGCCCAGCGCCCTCGGGCCCGATACGGTTCGCGGCGGGGACGCGGACCTGGTGGAAGCGCGTGACGCCGTTCTCCAGGCCGCGCAGTCCCATGAAGGCGTTGCGGTTCTCCACGGTGATGCCCGGGGAGTCCGCCTCGACGACGAAGGCGCTGATCCCGCCCCGGGAACCCGGCGTGCGCGGCACCCGGGCCATCACGACGAGCAGATCGGCGACGACACCGTTGGTCGTCCACAGCTTCACGCCGTCGAGTACGTACGTGTCGCCGTCCGGCACGGCCGTGGTGGCCAGCCGGGCCGGGTCGGAGCCCACGTCCGGCTCGGTCAGCAGGAAGGCGGAGATGTCCGTACGGGCCAGACGGGGCAGGAAGGTGTCCTTCTGCTCGCGCGTGCCGAAAATCTTGAGCGGCTGCGGTACGCCGATCGACTGATGGGCCGAGAGCAGCGCGCCGACCGCCGGGCTCGCCGAGCCGACCAGCGCCAGGGCCTTGTTGTAGTACACCTGGGTGAGGCCGAGCCCGCCGTACCCGGTGTCGATCTTCATGCCGAGCGCGCCCAGTTCCTTGAGGCCCTTGATGACCTCGTCGGGGATGCGGGCCTCGCGTTCGATCAGCGCGCCGTCGATCTTCGTCTCGCAGAACGCGCGCAGCTTCGCGAGGAACTCCTCACCGCGCGCGACGTCCTCGGGCGCCGGCACGGGGTGGGGGTGGATGAGGTCGAGGCGGAAGCGGCCGAGGAACATCTCCTTGGCGAAACTGGGCTTGCGCCAGCCCTGTTCACGGGCGGCTTCCGCGACCTGGCGGGCCTCCCGCTCGGAGACCGTGGGCCTGCCCTGCGGTTCCTGCGGTGTGGGTGCTGCTGAGGGGGCGGATGGAGCGGACATGAGGAACTCACCTCGCCGCGGCGTCGGGTCCGATGACGGTTGTGCCGGCTGGGACTACCTGTCCGTATCTACCGGAACAACGCGGCCCGCACCAGTCGTGGCACGACGGGTGCGGGCCGCGGGAACGGCGGGCGGGGGCGGGGCCGGGGGGGCCGACGGCGGGTCGGGAATCCGGCGCCGGAGGTCCGGACCGGGGCGGGGTGTCAGAGGTCGAGACCGGTGAGGACCATGACGCGCTCGTACGTGTAGTCCTCCATGGCGAACCGCACGCCCTCGCGGCCGACGCCGGACTTCTTCACACCGCCGTACGGCATCTGGTCGGCGCGGTACGAGGGGACGTCCCCGACGATCACACCGCCGACCTCCAGGGCGCGGTGGGCGCGGAAGGCGGTCTGGAGGTCGTGGGTGAACACACCGGCCTGGAGTCCGTACTTCGAGTCGTTCACCGCCTCGAACGCCTCGGTCTCGGTCTCGACGCGGCGCAGCGTGAGGACGGGGCCGAAGACCTCCTCGCGGGCGAGGGTGGTGCCGGCCGGAACGTCGGCGAGGACGGTGGGCGTGTAGCTCGCCCCGTCCCGCTTGCCTCCGGTGAGCAGCTGGGCGCCGGCGCGCACCGCCTCGTCCACCCACTCCTCGACCCGCTTGGCGGCTTCCTCGTTGACGAGGGGACCGACATCGGTGGCGTCGTCGGAGGGGTCTCCGGTGGTCTGGGCCTCCACGGCGGCGACGATCCTGGGCACCAGTCGCTCGTACACGGAGGCGTCCGCGATCACGCGCTGCACGGAGATGCAGGACTGGCCGCCCTGGTAGTTCGAGAAGGTGGCGATCCGGGTCGCGGCCCAGTCGAGGTCCTTGTCGCTCGCGTAGTCGGCGAGGACGACGGCCGCGCCGTTGCCGCCCAGCTCCAGGGTGCAGCGCTTGCGCGGGACCGAGTCCATGATGGCGTAGCCGACCTTGTCGGAGCCGGTGAAGGAGATCACCGGCAGCCGCTCGTCCTGGACGAGGGCGGGCATCCGGTCGTTCGCCACCGGCAGGACGGACCAGGAGCCGGCCGGCAGGTCGGTCTCGGCGAGCAGCTCGCCGAGCAGCAGCCCGGAGAGGGGCGTCGCGGGGGCGGGCTTGAGGATGATCGGGGCGCCGGCCGCGATGGCGGGCGCGATCTTGTGGGCGCAGAGGTTGAGCGGGAAGTTGAACGGCGCGATGCCGAGGACGGCGCCGTGCGGGAAGCGGCGGGTCAGGGCGAGCCGGCCGGCGCCGCCCGCGTCGGTGTCGAGCCGCTGGGCGTCGCCGGAGTTGAAGCTGCGGGCCTCCTCGGCGGCGAACCGGAACACCGAGACGGCCCGGCCGACCTCGCCGCGTGCCCACTTGAGCGGCTTGCCGTTCTCGGCGGAGATCAGCCGGGCGATCTCCTCGGTGCGCTCGGTGAGCCGGCGCGAGACGTGGTCGAGGGCGGCGGCCCTGACGTGCGCGGGTGTGGCGGCGAACTCCGCCAGTACGGCGTGGGCCGCCGCGACGGCCTCCTCGACCTGGGCATCGGTCGGCACGGCGACGGTGCCGACGAGCCGGCCGTCCCAGGGGGAGGTGACGTCGAAGGTGTCCTCGCCGGTGGCCTGGCGGCCGGCGAGCCAGAAAGCGTGGGTGGAAGTCATGACGAGTCCGGGCCCTTCCGAGTAGACGGCTGTGTGGGTCCACGGTAGGGGGACGGGGAGCCGTGCGGAGTTGTCCGGGGTGGAGTGGTGGGGCGCGGACGGGTGCCGCATTGGCGAAGGGAAGGCGCGGCGGGACCGGCCGCCGATCGTGGCGTGTTCGGTCGGGCCGGCGTGGCGGTCCGGCCGGTGTGACGGTCCGGCCGGTGTGACGGTCCGGCCGGTATGGCGGGACGCGGTCGGCTCAGGGGGTGGGTGGCGGGCCCGCCGCCGTCGTCTTCAGCGCGAGCCACAGCTCCATCCGTACGTCCGCGTCGTCCAGGGAGCGGCCGAGGATCTCCTCCACCCGGCGCATGCGGTAGCGCAGCGTGTGGCGGTGGACGCCCAGGTCGGCCGCCGCCGCGTCCCACTGGCCGTGGTGGGAGAGCCAGGCGCGCAGGGAGGCCACCAGGTCGCCGCGGCCCTTGGCGTCGTGTTCGCGCAGGGCGCGGAGCATCCCGTCGGCGAAGGCGCGGACGGCGTCGTCCGCGAGGAGGGGAAGGATGGAGCCGGTCGCCAGTTCCTCGTGCTCGACCAGGGCCCTGCCGCGTCGGCGGGCCACGGAGAGCGCCTGATCGGCCTGTTTGTAGGCGCCGGCCGTCGCGATGGGGCCGGCGGGCGCGGAGAGGCCGATGACGACGCCCGCCTCGTCGGACTCCCGGAGCGCGTACGCCGTGCAGGCGGTGGCGACGGCTCCGCCGTCGGTCGCGAGGACGGCGAGTCGGTCCTCGCCGTCCGGCACGGCGAGGACCGACTCGCCCGCACGCGCGGCGGCCGCCTCCAGTTCCTCGGCGAGGACGTGCAGCGGATGATCGGGCGGGTCGGGGGCGGCGGTTCCCGTCGTGGTCTCGGCGATCAGCAGCCGGAAGGGGGCGTCCAGCAGTTCGCCGTAGAGGTCGCCCGCCACGGCCCGGGCGTGGTCGGGCTGGCCGGAGAGCAGCATCCGCAGGACGGCGGCGCCGAGGCGCTGTTCCGCCGCCTGAAGGGTGCGGGAGCGTTCGGTGGTGAGGGTCAGGAGAGCTATGGCGGAGTGCACGGCGTACCGCTCCGCGGTGCCCAGGGCGGCGCCGGTGCCGACGGCGAGCGCGCCGCGCACGCGTCTACCGGTGCCGAGGGACTGGAGTTCGACGCGGTCCTCGGCGCAGGTGTCCCGGTCCGCGTCCGGGCCGGTGTCCGGGGGCGCGTCCATCACGCCGCCCGCCGCGGCGTCCGGGCCGGTGCCGGAGGCGCCGCCGACCACCACGCTGGCGGGCGCGGGCCGCTCGCGCAGCCGCCGCACCTCGGCGCTCAGCCGGGCGGCGCGGCGCGCGGCCCACTCCGGCGCCGCGGCGACGACGGCGCCCGACGCGTCGTACAGCGCGGCCCAGCCCTCCACGTGCGCGGCGAGCCTGGTCAGCAGCGCGGCGGGCCCGTCGGCGAGCGCGGCGCGGGTCAGCTCGCGCTGGACCTCGAAACCGGCGGTCACCGCGCGGTACTGGTCGGCCGCGATGGCCGCCGACACGGCCTTGCTGATCGCCAGGAACGGTGTGCGCCGGGGCACCCCCAGCAGCGGCAGCCCGGCCTCCCGCGCCGCCGCGACGAGCGCCTCGGGGACGTCCTCGTAGTTCACGCCCACCGCGAACCCGAGCCCGGCCACTCCGGCGCCGGTCAGCCGCCGTACGTAGCGCCGCATCGCCTCGGGGTCCTCGGCGTCCAGCGTGGTCGCCGTGATGAGCAGCAGTTCGCCGCCCTCCATGTACGGCACGGGGTCGACCAGCTCGCTCGCGTGCACCCAGCGCACGGGCGTCCGCAGCCGGTCCTCCCCGGCGCGCACCGTGAGGTTGAGCGCCGAGTGCTGGACGAGGGAGGCGAGGGTGGGCGGCATGGCGGAACCGTAGGACCTTCGGGAGATTTACGACGTCCCGTATGAACGGCGTCCCTCGATTCTGCCAGCTTGTACGGGCCCGCGAGCCGGGGAAGGCGCCTCGCGGGCCCCGGTCAGCCCCGCAGGTCCACCAGGAGCGGCGGGGCGTGCTCGCCCGTGACGGTGCGCAGCGAGAGGACGGCGTGCCCGGCGGGTACGGAGTAGGCCAGCTCGGAGGCCGACCAGCGTTCCCGCTCGACCTTGCGCACGGTCACGGCGTCCGTCGTCACGGCCTTGCCCGTGACGAGTTTGCGCAGCGCGTGGATCGCCCGGGTGAAGGGCTGGTCGGCGAAGACGGTGTGCTGGGCGACCTCCCGGGTCTCCACCCACTCCTTGCCCCACACCTCGGCGAAGCGCTTGCCGTCCCAGGTGGTGACGCCGGAGAAGGCCATGCAGCAGCCGACCGCGCCGAGCAGCGGGGTGTGCAGCCCTTCCGCGACATCGTCGATGGTGCGCAGCGCGAGGACCGCGCCCGCGTTCACCGAGCGCAGCCGCCGCACGCCCCGGACCGATTCGGGGGTGAGGGTGTGGGTGGCGTCGTCGAGGACCAGGCACATGAAGAGCGAACGGTCCGCGCGGGCCGCGGCGACGGCGGTGAACTGGGCGAGGACGAGCCGGGCGAGCAGCCGGGACGCCTCGGCGTGGCCGCGTTCCGGCAGATCGATCCGTACCCGTACGGGCAGTTGTTCCACGGAGCGCAGCGAGAAGGGGCGCGCCTCGGGCCCGGTGCCGAAGAACTCCGCGAAGGCGGGCCGGTCGAGCAGGGCGAGCCGGTCGGTGAGCAGCGGGCCGGGGTCGCCCGCGCTCCCCGCCTGCCGGGCGCGCGCGTCGAGTTCGCGGAGCATCGCGTGGTGTTCCCGGGGGTCGAGCGCCTCCCGCAGCCGGGTGAGGGCGGACGGCACGCCGTCGAGCAGCTCGCGGAGCGCGGCCACCGGGGGGAAGTGGCCGTGGGCGGCGCGGTACGGGCCGAGCAGCTGGGCGAGGACGGCGGCCGCCCGGCGGCTGTCGAGGGTGGGGATGTCCCCGGCCAGTCCCTCCGCGAGCAGGGCCGCCGCCTCGTCGGGGTCGGTGGTGCCGCCGTACAGGTCGAAGTCGTGGCGGGAGGCCGGGTCGCCGATCCTGATGACGACGTCGTACGCCTGGTCGGGGCCGAGCGGGGTGCCGGTGGCGCAGACCGTGACCACGGAGCACCGGCCGGCGAGCGCCTGGAGGGCGAGGGACTCGACCACGGGCCGGACCAGCAGACCGGACTTGCCCGCGCCGGGCGGTCCGACGGCCAGCAGTGAGGTGCCGAGGAGCGCGGGGTCCAGGGCGACCCCGGAGCCGCGGCGCTCGTAGGGGTTGTGGGGGTCGTCCGCGCACCGGCCGATGCGGACCTGCCCGGTGAGCAGATCGTGCGGTGCGGTGCGGTGCGGCAGGTCCCGCTCGCCGGAGGGGTGCGGGCAGGCGGCGGCTCCCCGGCGCAGTACGGCGTCGGTGAAGGGGCCGGCGCGTCCCGGCCCGGTGCCGGCCTCGGTCCAGGCGTGCCGCAGCCGTGCGACGTCCACGTCGTTCATCGCGCCGGTGCGCGCTTCGGCGGCCAGGATGTCGGCGGCGTCCGGGTGTCCGGCCGCCCGCAGCTCCGGCCAGTCGGCGGGGGAGGCGGCGGCGTCCCGCCGGTCGGGTGCGGAGGCGACGGCGCCGGGTGTGGCACCCTGCCCGCCCCCGGCGTACCGCGCCGCGAGCGCGCGCCACCGGCCCAGGCGGGCGAAGGGCCACAGCACGCCCACGCTGATCAGGACGTAGATCACGTTCACGACGCCCTGGCTCTGGAACACCTCGCCGCCCGCGATCCAGGCCACCACGATCAGCACCGGCCGGGCGACGGGCAGCGCGTCCCGCCAGACGAGCGTCAGCACCAGGGCGCCCGCGACCGCCGAGGCGACGCCGAGGAAGGGCTGCCCTCGGCGGGCGACATGGCGCCGGAACAGTTCGGCCCAGTTCCCCAGGCGGGCGCAGGTATGGACGAGCAGCCCGAAGAGGAGCGCCTCGTAGACCGTGACCGCCTGCTCCGCCTCGCGCGTCCGGGGGCCGCCGAAGCTACCGGCGAACCACCAGTCGGCGGGGGTGAAGAGTTTCAGCGGGACCAGCCGGTACGGGATGTAGCCGTGCCGCCACAGCGTCCAGACGAGCGTCCCGGAGAGCAGGGAGATCAGCAGGCCGACGACGAGCGCGCGGTCGGGCACCCCTTCGGGCTTCTCCGGTGGCCTCGGGACATGGCCGTAGCGCCAGAGCCCGGGTGCCTCCCCCCGCCTCGGGGTGCGCAGCCAGGCGTCGAGCGAGGAGGCCGGGGCGGCGGCCTCGGTCGGCGCGGGACCCGGGGGCGCGTACGCCGGGCGGGGCGGGGCGTACGCCGGGCGCGGCGGTGGCGGCGCGGACCGCGGCGGTGGCGGGGTGGGTGTGGTCGGTGCGTCCTGTGTGCCGTCGGTGTCCATGAAACCCCTGCCCCCTGAGCCGTCTCCGCCCTGTGCACCCGTCAATCTAGTGCCCCCGCAAGCCGTTCAGCGGGTAGCTCACCGGCCGGCCGGCTCGCGCACCGGCGCGGACCGTGGCCCTCGCCCGCGCCGTCCGGGGGGCCGCTATGTCCGTCGCGGACAACGACACGCGCGTACCACTCCCGAACGGCGCATGCCTGTCTCCGCCGCTCCCCCCTAGCCTGCGAGGAAAGCCGGGTCATGCCGGAGAGAGTCCCGGTACGCCCCCGGAGACGTCCCGCCGTAGCGACACCTACCCCCGCGGATCCCACAGATCCCCAGATCCCACAGGAGCCCCTCATGACCGCTGTTCCGCAGGAGCGCCGCATCGTCACCCCCATTCCCGGGCCCAAGTCGCGGGAGTTGCAGGCCCGCCGTACGGCCGTGGTCGCCGGTGGGGTCGGGTCCGTGCTGCCGGTCTTCGCCGCCCGCGCGGACGGCGGGATCGTCGAGGACGTGGACGGGAACCGCCTCATCGACTTCGGTTCCGGTATCGCCGTGACCTCGGTGGGCGCCAGTGCCGAGGCCGTGGTGCGCCGGGCCTCCGCCCAGCTGGCGGACTTCACCCACACCTGTTTCATGGTCACGCCGTACGAGGGGTACGTCGAGGTCTGCGAGCGGCTCGCCGAGCTGACGCCGGGCGACCACGCGAAGAAGTCCGCCCTGTTCAACTCGGGTGCCGAGGCGGTCGAGAACGCCGTGAAGATCGCCAGGTCGCACACCGGGCGCCAGGCGGTCGTGGTCTTCGACCACGGCTACCACGGCCGTACCAACCTCACCATGGCGCTGACCGCCAAGAACATGCCGTACAAGAACGGCTTCGGGCCGTTCGCCCCGGAGATCTACCGGGTTCCGGTCGCCTACGGCTACCGCTGGCCGACCGGTGCCGAGAACTGCGGCGCGGAGGCGTCCGCGCAGGCCATCGACCAGATCAGCAAGCAGATCGGCGCCGAGAACGTCGCCGCGATCGTCATCGAGCCGGTGCTCGGCGAGGGCGGCTTCATCGAGCCGGCCAAGGGCTTCCTGCCCGCCCTGGCGAAGTTCGCGCGGGACAACGGGATCGTGTTCGTGGCGGACGAGATCCAGTCCGGCTTCTGCCGTACCGGCCAGTGGTTCGCCTGCGAGGACGAGAACGTCGTCCCGGACCTGATCACCACCGCGAAGGGCATCGCCGGGGGGCTGCCGCTCGCCGCCGTCACCGGACGCGCGGAGATCATGGACGCCGCGCACTCGGGCGGGCTCGGCGGCACGTACGGCGGGAACCCGGTGGCCTGCGCCGCCGCGCTCGGCTCCATCGAGACGATGAAGGAGCTGGATCTCGTCGGGAGGGCGCGCCGCATCGAGACGGTCATGAAGGGCCGGCTCTCCGCCCTCGCCGAGAAGTACGAGGTCATCGGCGACGTCCGGGGCCGGGGCGCGATGATCGCCGTCGAGCTGGTGAAGGACCGGGAGACCAAGGAGCCCGCGCCGGAGGCGACCGCCGCGCTCGCCAGGTCCTGTCACGCGGCGGGGCTGCTCGTCCTCACCTGCGGTACGTACGGCAATGTGCTGCGCTTCCTGCCGCCGCTGGTGATCGGCGAGGACCTGCTGAACGAGGGCCTCGACATCGTCGAGCAGGGGTTCGCCGCGCTCTGAGCCGCCGCCGCTCGCCGTGCGCCCGCGCACGCCCGCGCACGCCCCCCCTGGACCACGCCACCGCCGACCGGATCGGGACCATCGCCGGACGGGTGGGCGGGCGGAACGGTGAACCCCGCCGTCACAGGTGTCAGGGGCTGTGAAGAAGGTGTGCGAGGGCCATGGCGGGTGGCCGTTGTGGCTGTCGGAGCCCGCGCCCCTGACGTACGGTTTTCCCAGATGAGAGATACACCCCGCTCGCAGGGAACTGCGGGCGACGCCGAAGCGGGGCATCCCCAGCGTCGCTTTGGTCGTGCCTTCGCGCACACCACTGGAGCCTCTGGCTCCGGATCTCCTCACCGATCGGATGGCCGCCCGCCCCAAACCCCCCGGGGCGTGCGGCACACCGGTCCTCACGGCCGCCCCGGAACTCCCCCCCCTGTTCCCGGGCGGCCGTTCTCCCGTTCTCGCTCCTTCCTCACACGGGCCCTCGGCTCCCCCGCGCGCTCGGCCGCCTTCGCGCTGTGCGCGGTCCTCTTCGCGCTCGTCACCTGGCAGGCCACGGCCGACGGGCCGCTGCGCCACGCGGACGAACGGCTCGGCCGGGCGCTCGCCGGGCGCGGTCCCGAGCCGCTGACGCAGGTCCTCGCCGATCTCGGCGGGGTGCCGGTCGCGCTGCCCGTGCTGGCCGTGGTGATCGCGTATGTGGTCCGGCGCGGCGGGCGGGGCCCGGTACTGGCGGTCTGCGTCACGATGGCGGCGGTCCCCGCCCTGGTCGTCCCGCTCAAACTGTGGACCGACCGGCAGGGACCGCTCACCGACGCCACCGGCTACTACCCGTCCGGGCACACGGCCACGGCGATGGTCGCGTACGGCGGGGCCGCGCTGCTGCTCGTCCCGTACGCGGGCCGGCGCGCGACGCTGCCCGTCGCGGTGGCGCTCACCCTGGCGACGGGCGCGGGACTGGTCCTGCGCGGCTACCACTGGCCGCTGGACGTGCTGGGCAGTGTGCTGCTGTGCGGGATGCTCCTGCTGGTGCTGGCGCGGGTCCTGGACCGGTGCCGGGAGCGCGCGGTCCGGCGCGCGGCGGAGTCCGCGCCGGACCGGGAGGCGGCCCGTCAGCCCCACCCGCCGTCGTCTTCCTGACCCTCTTCACCGCCCCGGTCCCTTCCGCCCGCGCCGCCCCTGGTCCCCGGCCCCTGCGTGCCCGTCCGCGCCGTCCGCCCCGCCGCCTCGTGCATCGCCAGCTCCAGCAGCGCGGGATCGGTGAGCGTCCCGGAGCCGTCCGGGGGGATCAGCCAGCGCACTCCGCCGCCGACCCGCCCGGGACAGGGGACGACGATCCAGGTGCCGCGCCCGGCGCCGCGCACCCCCGTACCGAGCCAGCGGGCCACGGTGTCCGGGGGGACGAAGAAGCCCATCCGCGCGTCGCCGAAGCCGACCAGCACCGGTCCCGGCCGGTCCACCAGCCTGGTCAGCACGTCCAGGGTCGGGTAGCCCAGCTCCCCCGGCAGGATCAGGACGTCCCAGCGCCGGCCGGCGGGCAGCAGGGTCACCCCGAGCGGGTCGCGTGCCCATTCCCTCCGGCAGGTTTCCGGGTCGGGCGCCACCGACGCCAGCCACTCCACCGCGTTCTTCTCCCCCGAGCCGCTCATTTGCCCGGCCTCCTTCCGGTCCGGGACCGTCCGCCTTGCCGGACGGTCCGTCACAGGAGGGACAGCGCCGGGGCCGCGGGATGACGCGGGTTCACCGCCTTCCTGTGGTGATCCGGGTCACAACACGCGTCCGGGCCGCGCCCCCTGCCGGCGGCGCGGCGGGGCACGCCGCGCCCCTGTTCAGCTGTCGAACCCGAGTCCCAGCCGGTCCAGGGTCCGCAGCCAGGCGTTGCGCCGGCCGCCCCGGGCGTCCGCGCGCGCCAGCGACCACTGGGTGAGGGCGATGCCCGCCCAGGCGGCCGGTTCGGGCGGGAACGGCACCGGTCTGTCGCGCACCATCGCCAGCTCCGTACGCCGCCCGCGCTCCCCCGCCAGCAGATCGAGCATCACCTCGCCGCCGAACCGGGTCGCGCCGACGCCGAGTCCGGTGTACCCGGCGGCGTAGGCGACCCGGCCGCCGTACGCCGTGCCGAAGAAGGGCGAGAAGCGGGTGCAGGTGTCGATCGCGCCTCCCCAGGCGTGGCTGAAGCGCACCCCCTCCAGTTGCGGGAAGCAGCGGAGGAAGTGGGCGGCCAGGGTGCGGTACGTGCGCGGCCGGTGGTCGCGCCCGGCGCTGAGCCGGCCGCCGAACGGGTACACCGCGTCGTAACCGCCCCACAGGACACGGTGGTCGGCGGTGATCCGGAAGTAGTGGAACCGGTTGGCGCTGTCCGCGAGCCCCTGGCGGTGGTGCCAGCCGATCGCGCTCAGCTGCCCGGGCGTCAGCGGCTCGGTCATCAGGGCGTAGTCGTAGACCGGGACGGTGTAGGGGCGCACCCGTCTGACGAGCGACGGAAAGACATTGGTGCCGAGTGCCACCTGCCGGGCGAAGACCCTGCCCCGCCCGGTGCGGACGGCCATCCCGGCGCCGTGCCGGGCCAGTTCCAGGCCCCGGGTGTGCTCGTGGATCCGTACGCCGAGATCCGAGCAGACCCGCTTGAGGCCCCAGGCGAGCTTGGCGGGGTGCAGCATGGCGACGCCGCGCCGGTCCCACACGCCGCCCAGGAAGGTCGGGGAGTCGACCTCGGCGCGTACCGCGTCCCGGTCGAGCAGTTCGAGGCCGGTGAGGCCGAGGGCGGTCGCCCGCTCGTACATCTCCCGGAGTTCGGCGAGCTGGTGCGGTTCGGTGGCGAGGTCGATCTCGCCGGTGCGCTCGAAGTCGCAGTCGATGGAGTGGCGCGCGACGGTCTCCTCGATGGCGTCGAGGTTGCGCCCGCCCAGCTCCTCCAGCTCCGCCAGCTCGTCCGGCCAGCGGGCCAGCCCGTTGGCGAAGCCGTGGGTGAGGGAGGCGGCGCAGAATCCGCCGTTGCGGCCCGAGGCCGCCCAGCCCACCTCGTTGCCCTCGATCAGGACGACGTCGCGGTCCGGATCGCGTTCCTTGGCGAGCAGCGCGGTCCACAGCCCGCTGTAGCCGCCGCCGATGACGAGCAGGTCGCCGTGCTCGTCGCCGGTGAGGGCGGGCAGCGCCGCCGGTCTGCCGGGGTCGTCCAGCCAGTACGGGAGCTGCCGGACGTCGGCGAGCGCGGCGGCGACCGCGCGGGGGGCGGCTGGGGCCATGGCTTCCCACTCCTTGAACGAGGGTCGTCGGTACGGGGGTCATCGGGCGGCGGCGGACTTCCTGCGCCGGTTGCCGGCCAGTTGGCCCGCGACCACCAGCAGCACGGCGACGGCGAACATCGCCGTGCCGATGACGTTGATCTGCACGGGGGTGCCGCGCTGCGCCGATCCCCAGACGAACATCGGGAAGGTCACGGTGGAGCCGGCGTTGAAGTTGGTGATGATGAAGTCGTCGAAGGAGAGCGCGAAGGCGAGCAGCGCGCCCGCCGCGATGCCGGGTGCGGCGATGGGCAGGGTGACCCGCAGGAAGGTCTGCGCCGGTCCCGCGTAGAGATCGCGTGCCGCTTCCTCCAGCCGTGGGTCCATGGACATGACGCGGGCCTTGACGGCGGTCACCACGAAGCTGAGGCAGAACATGATGTGCGCGATGAGCACGGTCCAGAAGCCGAGCCGCGCGCCGAGGTTGAGGAAGAGTGTCAGCAGCGAGGCGGCCATGACCACCTCGGGCATCGCCATCGGCAGGAAGATCAGCGAGTTGACGGCCCCGCGTGCCCGGAACCGGTAGCGGACCAGCGCGAACGCGATCATGGTGCCGAGCACGGTGGCGCCGAGCGTCGCCCAGACGGCGATCCGCAGCGAGAGCGCCAGCGATCCGCACAGGTCGGCCACGCCGCACGGGTCCTGCCAGGCGTCCGTGGAGAAGCGCTGCCAGGAGTAGTTGAACCGCCCGTTCGGCCGGTTGAACGAGAAGACCATCACGACGATGTTGGGCAGGATCAGATAGGCGAGGGTGGCCAGTCCCGCGATGACCACGAGGTTGCGTCGGAGCAGGCGCATCAGAGAAGGTCCTCCGTCCCGGCTCGGCGGATGTAGACGGTGACCGTCGCCAGGACGACGGCCATCAGGATGAAGGAGAGCGCGGCGGCCGTCGGGTAGTCGAGGACCCGCAGGAACTGCGTCTGGATGACGCTGCCGACCATTTTCGTGTCGGTCGACCCGAGCAGTTCGGCGTTGACGTAGTCGCCGCTCGCCGGGATGAAGGTGAGCAGGGTGCCGGAGACGACACCCGGCAGGGAGAGCGGGAAGGTCACCTTGCGGAAGGTGGTCCACGGCCGGGCGTAGAGGTCGCCCGCCGCCTCGTGGAGCCGTCCGTCCACCCGCTCCAGGGAGGTGTAGAGCGGCAGGATCATGAAGGGCAGGAAGTTGTAGGTCAGCCCGCAGACCACCGCCATGGGGGTGGCCAGCACGCGGCTGCCCTCGGTCCAGCCGAGCCAGCCGGTCACATCGAGGACGTGGAGGGAGTTCAGGACGCCGACGACCGGACCGCCGTCGGCGAGGATCGTCTTCCAGGCGAGTGTGCGGATCAGGAAGCTGGTGAAGAACGGCGCGATGACGAGGACCAGCAGCAGATTGCGCCAGCGGCCCGCTCTGAACGCGAGGAGATAGGCCAGCGGGTAGCCGAGCAGCAGGCACAGGGCCGTGGCGGTGCCCGCGTACAGCAGGGAGCGCACGAACTGCGGGTAGTACTCGCCGAGCGCCTCCCCGTATGTCGCGATGTGCCAGGTGACCTGGAAGCCCTCCTCCAGGGAGCCGGTCTGCACGGAGGTCGACGCCTGGTAGACCATCGGCAGCGCGAAGAAGACCAGCAGCCAGAGGATGCCGGGCAGCAGCAGCCAGTACGGTACGAGCCGCCTGCGCGCGGACGTCTTGCGTACGGGGGGACCGGGCGGCGGGGCGGCGGGGGCGGCGGGCGGCGCCTCGGTGGCGGTCACGACGTCTCCTTGCCGGCCGCCCCGGTGGCCGCGGTGCCCGTGGCGTCCGTCGTACCGGCGAGCGCGGACTGCCCGGCGTCCAGGCCGAAGGTGTGCGCGGGGTTCCAGTGCAGGACGACCTCGGCGCCGGGCACGAGGCGGCCGTCGCGCTCGATGTTCTGCGCGTACACCTCAAGGCCGGGGCAGCCGGGGGCGTCGATCACGTACTGGGTGGAGACGCCGATGAAGCTGGAGTCGGCGATGCGGCCGGCTATCCGGTTGCGCCCTTCGGGCACGGTGTCCGCGTCGTCGGCGTGGGTCAGGGAGATCTTCTCGGGGCGTACCCCGACCAGCAGTTCGCCGCCGCAGCGCACCGGCGCCGGACATCGGGCGGCGGGCAGCCGGAGCGCGGCTCCGCCGGCCGTGACGGTGATGTGGTCCCCGTGGACCCCGGCGACCTCGGTCCCGATGAGGTTGGAGGTGCCGAGGAAGTTGGCGACGAAGGTGGTGCCGGGGTTCTCGTAGAGATCGGCGGGGCTGCCGAGCTGCTCCACCCGCCCCGCGTTCATCACCGCGACGGTGTCGGCCATCGTCATGGCCTCCTCCTGGTCGTGCGTGACATGGATGAAGGTGATGCCGACCTCGGTCTGGATGCGTTTGAGCTCCAGCTGCATCTGGCGGCGCAGCTTGAGGTCGAGCGCGCCGAGCGGTTCGTCGAGGAGCAGGACGCGGGGGTGGTTGATGAGCGCGCGGGCCACGGCGACGCGCTGCTGCTGGCCGCCGGAGAGCTGGTGCGGCTTGCGCCGGGCGAACTCCCCGAGCTGGACGAGGTCGAGCATGTCGCCGACCTGCCCGCGTACGGACTTGATGCCGCGCCGGCGCAGGCCGAAGGCGACGTTCTCGTGGATGTCGAGGTGCGGGAAGAGCGCGTAGCTCTGGAAGACGGTGTTGACGGGGCGCTTGTACGGGGGCAGCGCGGTGACGTCCTTGTCGCCGAGGTGGACCGAGCCCGTGGTCGGCTCCTCCAGGCCGGCGATCATCCGCAGGGTGGTGGTCTTGCCGCAGCCCGACGCGCCGAGCAGGGCGAAGAAGGAGCCCTGCGGCACGGTGAGGTCGAGCGGCCGGACCGCGTGGAAGGAGCCGTATGTCTTGCTGATCCCGGTGAGGCGGACGTCGCCGCCGCCCCGGCTGGTGGATGCGGTCTCTGTCATGGATCACGGTCCCGGGGAGGAGAGGGGCGGACGGGCGGGGCGGTCGGCCGGGCGGGGCGCTACGCGCCGATGAGCTTGGCGAACTTCCGCTCGTACGCCGTCTCTTCGTCGGCGCCGAGGGAGCGGAAGGCGTGCGAGGCGGTGGCCATCGCCGCGTCGGGGAGGATCAGCGTGTTGTCGGCCATCGACTTGTCGATCCTGGTGAGTTCGGCGCGCACGCCGTCGACGGGACAGACGTAGTTGATGTACGCGGCCAGCCGGGCGGCGATCGGCGGCCGGTAGTAGTGGTCGATGAGCCGCTCGGCGTTGGTCTTGTGCCGTGCCTTGGCCGGGACCAGCAGATTGTCGCTGGCGAGCATGTAACCGGCCCGGGGAACGGCGTACTTGATGTCCGGGTTGTCGTGCTGGAGCTGGACGATGTCACCGGCCCAGGCGACGCAGGCGGCGATGTCGCCCTTGTCGAGGTCCGCGGTGTAGTCGTTGCCGGTGAAGCGGCGGACCTGCTTGCGGTCGACGGCCCGCTGGATACGGGCGACGGCCGCGTCGAAGTCGTCGTCGGTGAACGTCGCCGGGTCCTTGCCGAGGTCGAGGAGGGTCATCCCGACGGTGTCGCGCATCTCGGAGAGGAAGGCGACGCGGCCCTTGAGCTTGGGGTCGTCCAGCAGCTGGGAGACGGAGTCGACCGTACGTCCGCCGGTGGCCCGGGAGTTGTACGCGATGACGGTGGGGATGCCGGTCCACGGGTAGCTGTAGGAGCGCCCCGGATCCCAGTCGGGCGAGCGGAACTGCGGGGAGAGGTTGGCGAAGGCGTGCGGCAGGTTGGCCGGATCGAGTTTCTGCGCGTAGCCGAGCCGGATCATGCGGGCGGCGAGCCAGTCGGTGACGCAGATCAGGTCGCGTCCGGTGTCCTGTCCGGCGGCCAGCTGCGGCTGGATCTTGCCGAAGAACTCGACGTTGTCGTTGATGTCCGCCGTGTACTTGACCGCGATCCCGGTGCGCCGGGTGAACGCCTCCAGCGTCGGGTAGTGCTTCTCGTCGTCGCTGACGTCCATGTACTCGGTCCAGTTGGAGAAGACCACCCGCTTCTCCTCCGCCGAGTGGTCGGACGACGCCCGGCCCCCGTCCGCCGGCTTCGCGGGCGGGATGCCGCAGCCGCTCAGAGCGGCGAGCCCGCCGATCGCGAGCGTGCCGGCGCCGGTGGCGCGCAGCAGGGAGCGGCGGGTGAGGGCGCCCCCGCCGCTGGTGACGCCGCGCCGCAGGGCGGCCGGCGGGGCGGTGGGGAGCCGGTCGGGCTCGTACTGCTCCATGCGCTGTGCCCTTTCGGGTGGACGGTTAGGGGCGGTGCCTGTCGCCGAAGACCGTGCGGTGCCAGTCCTTCTCCGCGACCGCCGTGTTGTCGTACATCACATGCTTGACCTGTGTGTACTCCTCGAAGGAGTACGCCGACATGTCCTTGCCGAAGCCGCTGGCCCGGTATCCGCCGTGCGGCATCTCGCTGACGATCGGGATGTGGTCGTTGATCCAGACGCAGCCGGCCCGGATCTCCCGGGTGGCCCGGCCCGCGCGGTAGACGTCGCGGGTCCAGGCGGAGGCGGCGAGGCCGTAGGGGGTGTCGTTGGCGAGCCGGATGCCTTCGTCGTCGGAGTCGAAGGGCAGGACGACGAGGACCGGGCCGAAGATCTCGGACTGGACGATCTCGCTGTCCTGGGCGGCGTCCGTGATGAGCGTGGGACGGTAGTAGGCGCCGTTCCGCCGGTCGCCGCCGGGCGCCGCGCCGCCGGTGACGATCCGGGCGTGGCCGCGGGCGCGGTCGACGAGCGCGGCGACGCGGTCGCGGTGGGCGTGCGAGACGAGCGGGCCGAGGTCGGTGGCGTCGTCGAAGGGGTCCCCGAGCCGTACGGTGCCCATGAGGTCGGCGACGCCGCTCACGAAGTCGTCGTACAGCGGCCGTTGCACATAGGCGCGGGTGGCGGCGGTGCAGTCCTGGCCCGCGTTGATGAGGGACCCGGCGACCGCGCCGTGGACGGCGGCCGTCGGATCGGCGTCGTCGAAGACGACGAAGGGGGCCTTGCCGCCGAGTTCGAGGTGGAGGCGTTTGACGGTGGCGGTGGCGATCCGCGCGACACGCCGTCCGACCGGGGTGGACCCGGTGAAGGAGACCATCGCGACATCGGGGTGGCCGACGAGGTGTTCACCGGCGTCGGGGCCGGCTCCGGCGACGATGTTGACGACCCCGTCGGGGATCCCGGCCCGCTGGGCGGCCCGGGCGAACATCAGCGAGGTGAGCGGGGTGATCTCGGCGGGCTTGAGCACGATCGTGTTGCCCGCGGCGATCGCCGGGAGGATCTTCCAGGCGGCCATCTGGAGCGGGTAGTTCCAGGGCGCGATCGAGCCGATGACACCGACCGGTTCGCGGCGTACGTAGGAGGTGTGGTCCCCGCTGTACTCGGCGGCCGAGACGCCGTCGAGGCGGCGGGCGGCACCGGCGAAGAAGGCGGTGTTGTCGACGGTGCCCGGGACGTCGAACCCGGCGGAGAGCCTGATCGGTTTGCCGCACTGGAGCGACTCGGCGTGGGCGAACTCCCCGGACCGGTCGGCCAGCACCTCGGCGAACCGGTGCAGGGCGTCCGAGCGCTCGGCGGGCGTGGCCCCGGCCCAGCCGGGGAAGGCGGCGTGCGCGGCGGCGACGGCGTCGTCGATGTCGCCGGGGCCCGCGAGTTCGTAGCCGAGGACGTCCTCGCCGGTGGCCGGATCCACGACGGTGTGCGTACGGCCCGAGGTGCCGGCCCGTGCCCGGCCGCCGATGAACTGCGCCCCGCTCGCGAAGCGGTCGCGCATCCGGACGTGGTCACCCATGACGCTCTCCGATGGTGCAGTTGTTGCCCCGGGTCCAATTGAGTGCCGATCCTGACAGGGAACTCCCACCCCAACAAGGGATTCCGTTGTTGCCTTTTGGTTACGCGACGGATTCGGTCGCCCCTGGGCCGCGTGCCGGCGAAAAAGGCAAGGAGACGGTCAGGGGCGGAGGACAGACTCGCCCGCGTGACGGAGAACGGGGTGAACAGGCCGGAAAGCGGCCCGGATCAGCGGGCCTCCGCGGTCGGCGGGGCCGACGCCGCCGGGGCGACGGCCCGCCGGATCGCGCGGGGCGAGCGCGTGAAATTCCTGCACTTCTGGGGGCACGGCGCGCGGCGGGACGGCACGCTGGGGGCGAGTTGTCTCAGCCAGTGGTGGCCGGCGCCGTTCACGGTCGACGGCGTGGTGTACGCGACGGCGGAGCACTGGATGATGGCGCGCAAGGCCCGTCTCTTCGGCGACGAGGAAGCGGAGCGCCGGGCGGTGTCCGCGGCCGGTCCGGCTCTCGCCAAGCGGGCGGGGCGGCTGGTGCGCGGTTTCGACGAGAGCGTCTGGGAGCGCGAGCGCTACGGGATCGTGGTGGCAGGCGGTGTCCACAAGTTCGGACAGGACGCCGCGCTGCGGACGTACCTGCTGGCCACGGGGGACCGTGTCCTGGTCGAGGCCAGCCCGATGGACCGGATCTGGGGAATCGGACTGGCCGCGGCCGACGAGCGTGCCCACGACCCCGCCCGCTGGCGGGGGCTCAACCTGCTGGGCTTCGCGCTGATGGAGGCGCGGGAGCGGCTCCGGAACGGGACGGCGGGAGAAGGGCCGAGGCGTGGGGGCGGCGGGGCGGGCAGGGACTGAGACGGGGGACGGTCAGCGCCCGGCGCCGACTGTCAACGACGTGGCGAACGGGTCCTCGCTGTCGCTGACACCGCTCTCCTCGCCGTACGCCACCCCGAGGATGATCAGGGCGAGGGCCGCGGCGCCGATCACCGCGCCGACCGCGCCGAGGATGATGCCCGCGAGCGCCATACCGCCGTTGTCGGCCTCGCCCCGGCCCGCCCGGCGACGGCCGATGATGCCGAAGATCAGCGCCAGGACACCGAGGACGACACTCAGGCCCCAGAAGCAGAAGCCCACCACGGAGATGATCCCGAGCACCAGCGCGGCGATACCCATGCCGTTGGCCGGCGCCTGCTGCCAGCCGCCCCGGCCGTACCCCGGATAGCCGGGGACCGCCCCCGGCGGATAGCCGTAACCGGCGCCCGCGCCGGGAAAGGCGGCGTACGGCGAAGCCGGCTGCTGGAAGCCCGGGGCGGACTGCTGGGGCGGGACACCGGGATAGCCGTAGGCTCCCGGCGCGCCCCCGGCCGGTGTGCCCGGAGCGGGCGGCGGGGGCGGTACGGAGGCGGATGCGCTCCCCGGCCCTGCGTCCGCGCCGGGACCGGGCACCGGGCCCGGCATACCGATGACCGTCGGCTGGTCGTGCACGGACGGGGCCTGCGGCCGCGGCGGCCGGGCCTCCGCGCCGTCCGGCTTCGCCCGGTGCTCCGGCGGAGCCCAGGGGTCGTTCGGCTCGTGGCCGCCCGACGACTGCCCGCTCTTGTCCGACATGGTCCTCCCCCGTAGTGACTGCCGTTCATGCTACGGCCTGCGTCGTCGGGCGGGCCTTGCGGCCTACGATGGCCACGGCCGCCGTAAGGTCCCGGGCGGGCAGTGGGCCCCCGCCCGGTATCCGCACGCCCGGCGGCCCCTCACCGCACATCGGGGCAGCCGCCCCAGCACCCGAAGGATCCTGATGACCGATCCGCACCCGTTCATCGCGGGACTGCCCAAGGCCGAACTCCATGTCCACCATGTCGGTTCCGCCTCGCCCCGCATCGTGGCCGAACTGGCCGCCAGGTACCCGGACTCCAAGGTGCCCACCGACCCCGAGGCACTCGCCGACCTCTTCACGTTCACCGACTTCGCGCACTTCATCGAGGTCTACCTCTCCGTCGTGGAGCTGCTCCGCACCCCGGAGGACATCCGGCTGCTGACGTTCGAGATCGCCCGGGACATGGCGCGGCAGAACATCCGCTACGCGGAGCTGACGCTCACCCCGTTCAGCTCCATGAGCCGGGGCATCCCCGAGCAGGGGTACATGGAGGCCATCGAGGACGCGCGCAAGGCGGCCGAGGCCGAGCTGGGCGTGGTGCTGCGCTGGTGCTTCGACATCCCCGGCATGGCCGGGTTGCAGGCCGCCGAGGAGACCACCAGGTACGCGGTGGACCTGCGCCCCGACGGGCTGGTCTCGTTCGGGCTCGGCGGGCCCGAGATCGGCGTGCCCCGGCCGCAGTTCAAGCCGTACTTCGACCGGGCGATCGCCGCGGGCCTGCACTCCGTGCCGCACGCCGGTGAGACGACCGGGCCCGAAACCGTCTGGGACGCGCTGCGCGAGCTGCGCGCGGAACGCGTCGGCCACGGCACCAGCTCCGTACGGGACCCGGAGCTGCTGGCGTACCTCGCCGAGCACCGCGTCCCGCTGGAGGTCTGTCCCACCTCCAACATCGCCACCCGCGCGGTCGCCGATCTGGCGGAGCACCCGATCAAGGAGATGGTCGCGGCCGGGGTGCTGGTGACGGTCAACAGCGACGACCCGCCGATGTTCGGCACGGACCTCAACCAGGAGTACGCGGTCGCCGCCCGGCTGCTCGCCCTGGACGAACGCGGGATCGCCGAGCTGGCGAAGAACGCCGTGGAGGTCTCCTTCCTCGACACGGCGGGCAAGAAGGAGCTGGCCGCGCAGATCGACACGTACACCGACGAGTGGCTCGCGCAGCGGTGACGGCCGACGACCGCGACCTCAAGGGCCCGCGGCGCGCTGTCGTCGCCGTGGGCCACCGGGGCGATCCCTACCGCGTCCGCGAGAACACCCTCGCCTCGGTCCGCTCGGCGCGGGAACGCGGCGCCGACGCGGTCGAGATCGATGTCCGGCTGACCCGCGACGGGGTGCCCGTACTGCTGCACGACTCCTCGCTGAAGCGGCTCTGGGGCCGGGACCTGCGCCTCGCGGACCTGACGCACGCCGAGGTGCGCGAGGTGACCGGCGGCGGGGTGCCGACGCTGCGGGACGCGCTGTCCCCGGCGGACGGGCGGGCCGGGAGCGGGGAGAGCGCCGGCCGGCTGATGATCGATCTGCCCGGCGCCTCCGCGGCAGCCGTCCGTACGGTCGTCGGCACGGTGCGCGCGTGCGGGGCCGCCGAGCGGGTGTACTACTGCGGGGGGCCGGACACGATGCTCGCCGTACGGGCGGCCGATCCGGCCGCCGAGATCGCGATGACCTGGACCCGGTCGGCCCCGCCGCGCCCGGTGCTGCTGGCCGCCGTGGGACCGCGCTGGCTCAACTACCGCTTCGGGCTGGTCAGCAGGGAGCTGGCCGACAGCAACCACCGCGACGGGCTGCTGGTCTCCGCCTGGACGGTGGACACCCGGCGCGCCATGCGCCGGCTGATCGCGCGCGGCGTCGACTCGATCACCACCAACCGGATCGAGGTGCTGGCCGGGCTGACGGCCCGGACCCGGGACCTCTCCGGGACGCTCTAGGGGTCCGGCGGGGTGAGGACCTGTTCCGCCCAGATGGTCTTGCCCGACGCGGTCTGCCGGGTGCCCCAGCTCTGGGTGAGCTGGGCCACCAGCAGCAGACCGCGTCCGCCCTCGTCGAAGGCGTGCGCGCGGCGCAGGTGCGGGGCGGTGCTGGAGGCGTCGGAGACCTCGCAGATGAGGGTGCGGTCACGGATCAGCCGGAGCTGGATGGGCTCGGCGCCGTACCGGATGGCGTTGGTGACCAGCTCGCTCACGACGAGTTCGGTGACGAACGCGGCCTCCTCCAGCCCCCAGGCGGCGAGTTGCGCCGAGACGTTGTCCCGGGCGTCGGCCACCTGGGCCGGGTCGCCGGTCAGTTCCCAGGAGGCCACCTGGTCGGAGTGGAGCGCGCGGGTACGGGTGATCAGCAGCGCGGCGTCGTCGGTGGGCCGGCCGGGCAGCAGTGTCGACATCACCCGGTCGCAGAGGGCCTCCAGCGAGTCCGCTTCCGGTGCGCCGGGCTCGCGCCCCGGACCGGTCCCGTCCGGCGCGTCCGAGGACGGCTCGCCGTCCGGGCGGGCGGCCAGCACTTCGCACAGCCGCGCCAGCCCCGCGTCGACATCGCGGTCCCGGCCCGTGATCAGTCCGTCGGTGTAGAGCGCGAGCACGCTTCCTTCGGGCAGTTCCCGTTCGGCGACCTCGAAGGGCACGGCCCCCACGCCCAGCGGCGGGCCAGGCACGATGCCGAACAGCTCGACCGTGCCGTCCGGCAGCCGGACCGCGGGCGGCACATGGCCGGCGGAGGCCATCAGGCAGCGCCGGGAGACCGGGTCGTAGACGGCGTACAGACAGGTGGCACCGAATTCGCCGGTCGCCTCGGCGGCCGAGACCGCCGCGTCGTCGTCCTCGGCGAGGTGGCTCACCAGGTCGTCCAGATGGGTGAGCAGCTCGTCGGGGGGCAGGTCCACGTCGGCGAGGGTGCGTACGGCCGTGCGCAGCCGCCCCATGGCGGCGGAGGCGTGGATTCCGTGGCCGACGACATCGCCGACGACGAGGGCGACGCGGTTCCCGGAGAGCGGGATGACGTCGAACCAGTCGCCGCCGACTCCGGCGCGGGAACCGGCGGGCAGATAGCGGGAGGCGACCTCCACCGCGTTCTGGCCGGGCATCCGCTGGGTGAGCAGGCTGCGTTGCAGGGCCAGGGCCGTGGTGTGCTCGCGGGTGTAGCGGCGGGCGTTGTCGATGCAGACGGCGGCGCGGCCGGCCAGTTCCTCGGCGAGGACGACATCGTCCTGCTCGAAGGGGTCCGTGCGCTGCGCGCGGGTGAAGACGGCCACGCCGAGGGTGATGCCCCGGGCCCGGAGCGGGATGGCCATCAGGGAGTGCACCCCGCGGTCCCTGACCATGGCGGCCCGTGCCTCGTTGGCCCCGGTCCACAGCGTGAATCCGGGATCGCCCAGCCGGCTGAGCGCCGGGCGGCCGGTGGTGAGGCAGCGGGCGGGCGGCGAGGACTCCGGGTAGGTCTCGACGCCGCCCAGGGCGACCGCCGCGGTGGTGATGCTCGGGTCGGCGGCCCTGTGCGAGACGCGCCGCAGCCGTACGTCCGTGTCCACGGGTCCTTCGGTGGGCTCCTCACCGCGCATGACGGAGTCGAGGAGGTCGACGGTGCCGAAGTCGCCGAGGATCGGCACGGACAGCTGGGCGAGTTCCTCGGCGGTGCGCACCACGTCCAGGCTGGTCCCGATGGCGGTGCCCGCCTCCTTGAGCAGCAGCAGCCGCTGTCTGGCCCAGTACTGCTCGCTGTTGTCGAAGGCCAGCACGGCGACACCGCGCTGCTGATCGTCGGCGTCGCGCACGGGCCACATGTGGATGTTCCAGGCGTGGACGCGGGACGAGGCCGGCAGGGCGGTGCGGCTCTCGTAGTGCAGCGGCCGCCCGGTCCTGTTCACCCTGCGCAGATGGTCGAGGAAGTCCTGGCTGTCGTAGTTCCCCGCGGCGGTCGTGTCGCTGAAGAAGTGCCCGCGCAGTTCCTCCTCCGACCGGCCCAGGGCCGCGCAGGCGGCGGAGTTGAGCCGGACGTAGCGCTCCTGGGTGTCGACGGCGGACATGCAGACGGGCGCCTGGGCGACCGCCGCCTCCACGGTCAGCGCGTCGGCGTCCGGCGGCTGGGCCATCGCGCTGACGGTGACCACGAATCCCCTGATCCCCTCGGCCGCGTCCAGCAGCGGGCTGGCCACCAGGCCGAGTTGGAGCCGGCCGCCGTTCCGGTGCCGTACGGCGGCGGTCCCGCGCCACACGTCCGCGCGGCGCAGCGCGGCCACGGCGGCCGCGGTCTCGGCGGGGTCGGACGCCAGGAGGCGGGCGGCGGGACGGCCGACCGCCTGCGCCGCCCGGTATCCGAGAAGGGAAGCGGCGCCTTTGCTCCATCCGGTGACGATCCCGCGCACGTCCACGGTGACGACGGCGGCCGACTCCCGCTCCCGGCGGCCGCTTCGCCCCTCGTGAGAAGTGTTGCCACCAGTGCTCATCGCTCTCGATTCGCCTTCGCGGTCCCCTCACCACCCAGAATGCCCGTATCGCCGATCGCCAACAAACGCAGGCGGTGGGCCGGGGGGCGGGGGGCGTTCCCCGGCCGGGGAACGCGAAGGCGGGCCGTGGACAGGAGATCCACGGCCCGCCGTGCGCCGGACCGGACGCGAGCGGCGCGTCCGGTCCGAGCGGCCGGTCGGCCGGTGAGCAGGCCAGCCCGTCAGCCCGTCAGCCCGTCAGCCGTCGAGGGACGTCATCACGTGCTTGATCCGGGTGTAGTCGTCGAAGCCGTACGCCGAGAGGTCCTTGCCGTAGCCGGACTTCTTGAAGCCGCCGTGCGGCATCTCCGCGACCAGCGGGATGTGCGTGTTGATCCACACGCAGCCGAAGTCCAGCGCCTTCGACATCCGCATCGCGCGCCCGTGGTCCTTGGTCCACACCGAGGAGGCGAGCGCGAACTCGACCCCGTTGGCGTACTCCAGGGCCTGCGCCTCGTCGGTGAAGGGCTGGACGGTGATGACCGGCCCGAAGACCTCGTTCTGGATGATCTCGTCGTCCTGCTTGAGCCCGGAGACGACGGTCGGGGCGTAGAAGTAGCCGGTTTCACCGACCCGGTGGCCGCCGGCCTCCACCCGGGCGTGCGCGGGCAGCCGCTCGACGAAGCCGGCGACCCGCTCCAGCTGGGCCGCGTTGTTGAGCGGCCCGTACAGCACGTCCTCGTCGTCCGCCGCGCCGGTCTTCGTGGCGGTCGCGGCCTTGGCGAGCGCCGCGACGAAGTCGTCGTGGACCGACTCGTGGACGAGGACGCGGGTGGCGGCCGTACAGTCCTGGCCCGCGTTGAAGTAGCCCGCGACGGCGATCTCCTCGGCCGCCTTCGTGAGGGCTTCGCCGTCGAGGTCGTCGAAGACGACGACGGGCGCCTTGCCGCCCAGCTCCAGATGGACCCGCTTGACGTCCTTGGCGGCCGACCCGGCGACCTCGATCCCCGCCCGTACGGAGCCCGTGATGGAGGCCATCGCGGGGATACGGTGCTCGACCATGGCCCGGCCGGTGTCGCGGTCGCCGCAGATGACGTTGAAGACGCCCTGGGGGACGATCGCACCGATGATCTCGGCCATCAGCGTGGTCGAGGCGGGGGTGGTGTCCGACGGCTTCAGGACGACGGTGTTCCCGGCGGCGAGGGCCGGCGCGAACTTCCACACGGCCATCATCATCGGATAGTTCCACGGCGCGACCTGCGCGCAGACACCGATCGGCTCGCGGCGGACGATGGAGGTGAGGCCCTCCATGTACTCCCCGGCCGAGCGCCCTTCGAGCATCCGGGCCGCGCCCGCGAAGAAGCGGATCTGGTCCACCATCGGCGGGATCTCGTCGGTGCGGGTCAGCCCCAGGGGCTTGCCGGTGTTCTCGGACTCGGCGGCGATCAGGTCCTCGGCGCGCTCCTCGAAGGCGTCCGCGATCCGCAGCAGCGCCTTCTGGCGCTCGGCGGGCGTCGTGTCGCGCCAGGCGGGGAACGCCGCGGCGGCCGCCTCCATGGCGGCGTCGACGTCGGCCGGACCCGAGAGCGGCGACGTGGCGTACGCCTCGCCCGTGGCCGGGTTGACCACCTCGATGGTCCGCCCGTCGGCGGCGTCCCGGAATTCCCCGTTGATGTAGTTACGCAGCCGGCGCAGCTCGGTGGTCACTGCCATCCCTCCTGTCAGATGTCCGATGGGTGAGACGCCCACCTTAATCGGTCGGTCGACGCATTCGACAGGCCCGACCCCCCACAACTTCGGATTCGGTGTTATTTGATCGCCTGGACAACGAATTTCATCGATTGCGGGTTGCGAGACAGACGAGTCGCGGTGCACAGTGAACCGCGTGGCCAGTCGTGACGCAGACTCCAGAACACCTTCCGGGCCGGGCAGCAGGTCCGGTGCGAGGGCGGACCCCAAGCCGGACTCCAGGGCCCCCGACTCCAGGGTTCCCGACTCCAGGGCCCCGGACTCCAGGGCCAACGGGTCGTCCCCGACGCTCGACTCGGTGTCCCTCGCCATCATCGAGCAGCTCCAGCAGGACGGACGGCGCCCGTACGCCGCGATCGGCAAGGCCGTCGGCCTCTCCGAAGCGGCGGTGCGCCAGCGCGTGCAGAAGCTGCTCGACCAGGGCGTGATGCAGATCGTCGCCGTCACCGATCCGCTCACCGTCGGCTTCCGGCGCCAGGCGATGGTCGGCGTCAACGTCGAGGGCGACACGGACCCGGTCGCGGAGGCGCTGGCGGCCATGGACGAGTGCGAGTACGTGGTGATGACCGCGGGCTCCTTCGACCTCATGGTGGAGATCGTCTGCGAGGACGACGACCATCTGCTGGAGGTCATCAACAAGCGGATCCGCGCGCTCCCCGGCGTGCGTTCCACCGAGAGCTTCGTCTATCTCAAGCTGAAGAAGCAGACCTACATGTGGGGAACCCGATAGCCGTGAGCAAGGACCTCTCCAAGACCGCGTACGACCACCTGTGGATGCACTTCACCCGCATGTCGTCGTACGAGAACGCGCCCGTGCCCACCATCGTGCGGGGCGAGGGCACCTACATCTACGACGACCGGGGCAAGCGCTATCTGGACGGGCTCTCCGGGCTGTTCGTGGTCAACGCCGGCCACGGCCGGCACGAGCTGGCCGAGACCGCCTACAAGCAGGGCCAGGAGCTGGCCTTCTTCCCGGTGTGGTCCTACGCGCACCCGAAGGCCGTCGAACTCGCGGAGCGGCTCGCCCACCACGCGCCCGGCGACCTCAACAAGGTCTTCTTCACCACCGGTGGGGGCGAGGCGGTCGAGACCGCCTGGAAGCTCGCCAAGCAGTACTTCAAGCTGACCGGCAAGCCGACCAAGTACAAGGTCATCTCACGCGCCGTCGCCTACCACGGCACCCCGCAGGGCGCGCTGTCCATCACCGGTCTGCCCGCCCTGAAGGCGCCGTTCGAACCGCTCGTCCCGGGCGCCCACAAGGTCCCCAACACCAACATCTACCGCGCGCCGCTGTACGGGGACGACCCGGAGGCGTTCGGCCGCTGGGCCGCCGACCAGATCGAGCAGCAGATCCTCTTCGAGGGCCCCGAGACGGTCGCCGCGGTCTTCCTGGAGCCGGTGCAGAACGCGGGCGGCTGCTTCCCGCCGCCGCCCGGCTACTTCCGGCGGGTCCGCGAGATCTGCGACCGGTACGACGTACTGCTCGTCTCCGACGAGGTCATCTGCGCCTTCGGCCGGCTCGGCACGATGTTCGCGTGCGACAAGTTCGGCTACGTACCGGACATGATCACCTGCGCCAAGGGCATGACCTCGGGCTACTCCCCGATCGGCGCGTGCGTCATCTCCGACCGGCTGGCCGAGCCGTTCTACCAGGGGGACAACACCTTCCTGCACGGCTACACCTTCGGCGGCCACCCGGTCTCGGCGGCGGTCGGCCTCGCCAATCTCGACATCTTCGAACGCGAGGGCCTCAACCAGCACGTCCTCGACAACGAGGGCGCGTTCTTCGCGACCCTGAACAAGCTGCGCGACCTGCCGATCGTCGGCGACGTCCGGGGCAACGGCTTCTTCTACGGCATCGAGCTGGTGAAGGACAAGGCCACCAAGGAGTCCTTCACCGACGAGGAGACCGAGCGCGTCCTGTACGGCTTCCTCTCCAGGAAGCTGTACGACAGCGGGCTGTACTGCCGCGCCGACGACCGGGGCGACCCGGTGGTGCAACTGGCGCCGCCGCTGATCTCCGATCAGTCGACGTTCGACGAGATCGAGGGAATCCTGCGCTCGGTCCTGGCCGAGGCGTGGACGAAGCTCTGACCCGGCCCCCCTGCCTGCGGAGGCGTGGACGAAGCTCCGACCGGCCCTGATCCGGCCCACCCGCCCGACGGCCCGGGTGCCCCCCTTTCGAGTGAGAAGGGAGGCATTCGGGCCGCGTGCTGTCGCGCACCCGTCGCGGCGTCCCTAGCGTGCCCTGTGACCGATCGCCGCCGTCTTCCTTCCCCGGACGGGGACGGTACGTCAGATCAGAACCGAGGTGTTCGCCATGGTGGCCCCGCCGGACAACGACGTGCTCTGGGCGCGTTCCCTGACCTTTTCCCACAACGGATCCCCGGCGCTCGACGGCGTCTCGCTCGGTGTGCGGGAGGGTGAGATCCTCGCCGTGACCGGTCCGCGCGGGAGCGGCAAGACGACGCTGCTGCGGTGTCTGTCGGGCCAGTTGGTCCCGAGCCGCGGAGAGGTCTGGTTCAACAGCTCGCCCGTGCACACCATGAGCGCGCTGCTGCGTGAGAGGCTGCGCCGCGACCGCTTCAGCTGGATCGATCCCGAGCCGTCCCTCGTACCCGAACTGAGCGCCTGGGAGAACGCGGCCCTGCCGCTGCTGATGCGCGGCGCCTCCCACCGGGCCGCCAAGACCGCCGCGATGGAGTGGCTGGAGCGCCTCGACGTCGGCGCGTACGCCCGTAAACGCCCCGGCGCGCTGCTCCAGTCGCAGCGCCAGCGGGTCGCCGTGGCCCGCGCCCTGGTCACCGAGCCGTCGGTGCTCTTCGCCGACGAGCCGACCGCCCCGCTGCACCGCAACGACCAGGCGCTGGTGCTGCGCACGCTGACCACGGCGGCCCGTTCGCACCGCATCACCGTCGTGCTGGCCACGCTGGACACGGAGGTCGCGACGCTCGCGGACCGTACGGTGCCCCTGCTGGACGGCCGCCGCGTGAACGCGCCGCTGCCCTCCGAGGCGGAAGGCCGGGCCGCGTGCTCGCTCTCCGTCTAGGCCGCCGCACCCACCTCCTGGCCCAGTTCCGCCGGCTACTGGTCGCCGCCGCCTCGGCGGGCGTCGGATTCCTGCTGCTGTGCACGCTGGGCTGGGCCATGGGCCATCCCGCCGGCTCCACGGTGCGCCTGCTCTGGTGTCTGATCCCCCTGGCGGCGACGGTGCAGTTCGCCGTCGCCGTGGCCCGTACGGATCCGAGCGTCCGGCCGCGCGCCGGTCTGTCGGCGGTGGGCCTCGGCCCGGCCCGGCTGGCGGCGCTCGCCGCCACGTCGACCGCCGTGTCCTGCACGCTGGGCAGCGCGGTGGCGCTGCTCCTCTTCCTGCATCTGCGCGGTGATCTGACCGGGATGCCGTTCGACGGGGAGGCGTCGGAGCTGCTCGCGGCCGACCGCTCGCTGCCGCTGGGCGCCGCGCTGACGCTGCTCGCCGTGGTGCCCGTCCTCGCGACGGCGGCGACGGCACTGGCGCTGCGCAACCGGGGCGGCGCCGAACCCGGTGCGGCGCACGCCGACGCGCCGGAGGCGCCGGTGGACCCGGCGGCGGATTCCGCTCCCGGCCGCGCGCCGGCCGCGCCCCTCCCGCACTCCGACCCGGCGCCGGGCGGACTGCCCTGGGGCGTCGCCCTGACGGCGGCGGGGCTCGCGGTCGAGACGTACGCGAGCCGCAGCGGCGCGGGGTCGGTGCTGCCGCTGCCCGGTCACTTCGACGGCAGTCCGGCCGGAGTGCTGGCGGGCTGGGCGCTGACGGCTCTGGGGCTCGCGCTGGCGGGCCCCGGGATCACCCATGTGTGCGGCTGGCTGCTCCAGTCCCTGCGCCCGGGCGCGATCCGGCTGCTGGCGGGGCGCACGCTGATGGCCGAGGCCCGGCGTATCGGCCGTCCCCTGGGCGTGCTGTGCGCGGTGCTCTCGGGGGTGCTCGCCGCGAACTCGCTGTACGGTCCCGGCGACGAGCGCCCTTTCGGTCCGCTCACCGCCCTGGGCGCGGCCCTGGTGATCGGCTGTACGGTCGCCACGCTTCTGACGGCGACCGTGGAGGCCCGGCAGGTACGGGCCGCGACGACCCGCACGCTGCGGCTGGCGGGCGCCCCGGCCGCTCTCGTCCGTACCGCCGCTGCGGTCAGGGCGACCACCGTGCTGGCCGTGTTCACCCCGCTGACCTGGGCGGTGGCCTCCCTGGCGGCGATTCCGCTGTCCGCCTGAGCCCCTGAGCCTCTGAGCCCCTCCGCCCGGCCGCACCACCCGCGCCCTCGCCCCAGGGGCCCGGCCGCAGGGACGGCCGGGCCCCCGCACGCCTCAGCGGGATGCCGCCGCCCGCGCCCCGTCGGGACGGACCCGGTCCTCGCGGTCCGGCAGCACCACCACCTCGGCCGCCGCGAAGGTCACCCCCACCGCCTGGCCCTCGGCCGGCGCGTCCCGCAGGCCGCACTCGGCCTCCAGCGGAGGCGCCTCGCCCGCTCCGGCCGGGCGCAGCAGGACGGCGACCCGGCCGGAGCGGAACGTCCGCGCCCCGACCGTGCAGCGCAGCCCCTCGGCGGGGTCGCCCAGCCGGACCCCGGCGGGGCGTACCAGCAGTGTCCGCTCCCCCTGCGGGGAGCCGTCCGGTACGGGGACGGGGCCCCAGACCGTGTCGGCGGACGCGCCCTTCACCGTCGCCGTCACGACATTGTCGAAGCCGAGGAACCGGGCCACGAAGGCGGAAGCGGGCCGCTGCCAGACCTCCAGCGGGGTGCCGGTCTGGGCCACCCGTCCGTCGCGCATCACCACGACCCGGTCGGCGAGCGCGAACGCCTCGCCCTGGTCGTGGGTGACGGCGAGCACCGTCGTACCGAGCCGTCCGAACAGGCCGCGCAGCTCGACCACGAGCCGTTCGCGCAGACCGCGGTCGAGCTGGCCGAGCGGTTCGTCGAGCATCAGCAGCCGGGGACTCGGCGCGAGGGCCCTGGCCAGGGCGACGCGCTGCTGCTCGCCGCCGGACAGCGCGGCGACGGCTCGCGGGCCGGCGTCCGGCAGTCCGACGAGGTCGAGCAGCTCCGCCACCCGGGCCGTCCGCCCGGCGCGGTCCGTCCCGCGCATCCGCAGCCCGAAGGCGACATTGCCGGCCACGTCCCGCTGCGGGAACAGCTGGTGGTCCTGGAACATCAGCCCGACGCCGCGCCGATGGACGGGCACCCCCGCCTGGTCGGCGCCGTCGAGGAGCACCCGCCCGCCGTCCGGGTGCTGGAGCCCGGCGACCACCCGCAGGAGCGTGGACTTGCCGCTGCCGCTGGGGCCGAGCACACAGACGATCTCGTGCTCGGCGATGCTCAGATCCACCGCGTCGAGAGCGGTCCGCCCGTCCGCGCGGGCCCCGAACCGTACGGTCACGTCCGACAGGGTCAGCAGGGTCATCAGAACTCTCCGGAGCGGTCGGTACGGATACGTTCGAGCACCAGCAGCGACACCGCGCACACCACCATCAGGACCGTGGACAGCGCCATCGCCTGGCCGTAGTTCAGCTCGCCGGGCCGCCCCAGCAGCCGGGCCACGGCCACCGGCAGCGTCGGCCGGTCCGGGCGGGCGATGAAGACCGTCGCGCCGAACTCGCCGAGCGAGACGGCAAAGGCGAACCCGGCGGCGACCAGCAGCGCCCGCCGCACCAGCGGCAGATCGACCTCACGCCAGACGCGCGGCGGGGACGCCCCGAGGACCGCCGCGGCCTCGCGCAGCCGGCCGTCCACGGCCCGCAGTACGGGAAGCATGGTCCGTACGACGAACGGGACGCCCACCAGCGCCTGGGCGAGCGGCACCAGAATCCAGGAGGCGCGCAGGTCGAGCGGTGGCTTGTCGAGGGTGATCAGGAAGCCGAAGCCGACGGTGACGGCGGAGACCCCCAGCGGCAGCATCAGCAGGGCGTCGAAGCCCCGCACCAGCCGTCCCGCGCGCCGGGTCAGAGCGGCGGCGGCCAGCCCGCCCACCACCAGCGCGATCACGGTCGCGGCGAGCGCGTACCGCAGTGAGTTGCCGACGGCCTCCAGTGGAGGCACGAGAAAGGTGCCGCCGCTCGCCTCGGCCGAGCCGAGGGCCCGGTAGAAGCCGAACCCGTATCCGCCGGGCCCGTCCAGGGAGCGTTCGACCAGCACCCCGAGCGGCAGCAGGATCAGCAGCAGGACGGAGGCGAGGACTCCGCCGAGCAGCGCCCACTGCCCCCTTCCGCGCGGCCGGGCCGCCGTCAGCGCGGGGTCCACCAGCCGCAGCGCCGTCTCGCGCCGCCGTACGGTCCGCGCGTGCACCGCCAGGATCGCGCCGACGGCGGCGAACTGGACCAGCGTCAGCACGGCGGCGGTGGGCAGGTCGAAGATCTGCGCGGTCTGCCGGTAGATCTCCACCTCCAGCGTGGAGTAGGCGGGACCGCCGAGGATCTGCACGACGCCGAAGGAGGTGAACGTGAACAGGAAGACCATCAGCGCGGCGGCGGCGACGGCGGGGCCGAGGGCGGGCAGCGTCACCCGCCGCCAGGCCGCGAGGCGGCCCGCGCCGAGCACCCGCGCGGCCTCCTCCTGACGCGGGTCGAGTTGCGACCACAGTCCGCCCACGGTCCTGACGACGACCGCGTAGTTGAAGAAGACATGCGCGAGGAGGATCGCCCAGACGGTGGTGTCGAGGCGCACGCCCCACAGCTCGTCCAGCAGCCCGCCCCGGCCGAGCAGCGCCAGGAAGGACGTGCCGACGACGACGGTCGGCAGCACGAACGGCACGGTCACCACCGCGCGCAGCACCCCCTTGCCCGGAAAGTCGAAGCGCGCGAACACATAGGCGCCGGGCAGCGCGATCAGCAGGGTGAGCGCGGTCGACACGAGCGCCTGCCAGGTGGTGAACCACAGGACACCGAGGATGTCGGGGCGGCTCAGCACACCGGTGATCCGGCCGAACTGCCAGCCCTCGCCGGTCCTCAGCCCGCGCCCGACGATCGCGGCGACGGGGTAGGCGAAGAAGACCGCGAAGAACGCGAACGGCACGGCCATGAGGGCGAGCCGGACGGCGGTCGCCCGCCGTGCGGCCCCTCCGGCCCGCCCTGCCGGCCTCTTCGCCGTTACTTCACTACGAGCGAGGACCACGACTGGACCCACTGCTCACGGTTGGCGGCGATCTTCGCCGGCGCGACGGTCTCGGGCCGCTCGACGGTGGCGCCGAACTCGGTGAAGAGGGCGGGCAGCGCGACCTTCTCGACCACCGGGTTCACGAACATGTTCAGCGGCATGTCCGCCTGGAACTTCTCGCTGATCAGGAAGTCCAGCAGCGCCTTGCCGCCCGCCTCGTTCTTCGCGCCGGTGAGCAGCCCGGCGAACTCGGTCTGCCGGAAGCAGGTGCCGGTGGCCACCCCGGTCGGAGCCGTCTTGGGCCGCGGCTTCGCGTACAGCACCTCGACCGGCGGGCTGGAGGCGTACGAGACGACGAGCGGGCGCTCGGCCCCGGCCTTCCTGCCGCCGGCCGAGCCGGAGAAGTTCTCGTTGTACGCCTGCTCCCAGCCGTCGACGACCTGGACGCCGTTGGCCTTCAGCTTCTTCCAGTAGTCCTGCCAGCCGTCGTCGCCGTAGCGCCCGACCGTGCCGAGGAGGAAGCCCAGCCCCGGCGAGGACGTGGCGGCGTTCTCCGTCACCAGCAGGTTCTTGTAGGCGGGCTTCACCAGGTCGTCGAAGGACGCGGGGGGCGCGAGCTTCTTGTCGGCGAAGTACTTCTTGTCGTAGTTGACGCAGATGTCACCGGTGTCGACGGGCGTGACCCGGTGCCGGTCCCCGTCGAGGCGCGCCGCCGGGTCGACCCGGTCCAGGTTCTTCGCCTCGTACGGCGTGAACAGGCCGTTGTCGAGCGCGCGGGAGAGCAGGGTGTTGTCGACGCCGAAGAAGACGTCGCCCTGGGGCGCTCCCTTGGTGAGGATCTCCTTGTTGAGGGCCTCGCCCGCGTCGCCGCTCTTGAGCACCTTGACCGTGTAGCCGGTCTCCTTGGTGAACTCCTTCAGCACGGAGGGTGAGGCGTTGAACGAGTCGTGGCTGACGAGGGTGACGGTCCGGGACTTCGTACCGCCGGATCCGCCGTCCGCCGCTTCGCCCGCGCCGTCGGAGCCGCCGCAGGCGGCGAGTGTCGAGACCCCGAGCGCGGTGGTGATCGCGACGGCGGCCAGTCCGGCGGCCCGGTTACGGGTGGTGCTCACTGGTTTTCCTCCTGGGATGTCCAGGAGAAGACGCGGCCCCGCCCCGGCATCCGGGCGACCGGAACCGGGGCAGGGCGCAACAGCTTGAGTGGTGTCCGAACTTCCTACCCAGAATGACCTGGGCAAGGTTCAGAGGGTCTGCGGCCGCTGCCCGCTCTCACGGACATGTGCCGCACTCTCAGCGCTGTGGCGCTCCCCTGTCGGAAATCGAGTGGTGCTTTCCGGCCCAGGCTACAGGTGTACGGTCTCAGCGCTCCGAGGCGGCCAGCTGTCCGCACGCGCCGTCGATCTCCTGACCACGGGTGTCGCGTACGGTCACGGGCACTCCGTGGGCGGCGATGGCCTCGACGAACTTCTTCTCGTCCTCGGGGCGCGAGGCGGTCCACTTGGACCCCGGGGTCGGGTTGAGCGGGATCAGGTTGACGTGCACCCGCTTGCCCTTGAGCAGCCGGCCCAGCCGGTCGCCGCGCCACGCCTGGTCGTTGATGTCGCGGATCAGGGCGTACTCGATGGAGATGCGACGGCCGGACTTCTCCGCGTACTCCCAGGCGGCGTCGAGCACCTCCCGGACCTTCCAGCGGGTGTTGACCGGGACGAGGGTGTCGCGCAGCTCGTCGTCGGGGGCGTGCAGCGACACGGCGAGGCGGCATTTGAAGCCCTCGTCGGCGAACCGGAGCATCGCCGGGACCAGACCGACGGTGGAGACGGTGATCCCGCGCTGCGAGAGGCCGAGTCCGTCGGGCTCCGGGTCGGTGAGCCGGCGGATCGCCCCCACGACGCGCTTGTAGTTGGCCAGCGGCTCGCCCATGCCCATGAAGACGATGTTGGAGAGCCGGGCGGGACCGCCGGGCACCTCTCCGTCGCGCAGCGCCCGCATGCCGTCGACGATCTGGTGCACGATCTCGGCGGTGGAGAGGTTGCGGTCGAGGCCGGCCTGTCCGGTGGCGCAGAACGGGCAGTTCATCCCGCATCCCGCCTGGGACGAGATGCACATGGTGACGCGGTCGGGATAGCGCATCAGCACGGACTCGACCAAGGTGCCGTCATGCAGCCGCCAGAGCGTCTTGCGGGTGGTGTCGTCGTCGCAGGAGATGTGCCGCACCACCGACATCAGGTCGGGCAGCAGCTCGGTCGCGAGCTTCTCGCGGGCGGCGGCCGGGATGTCGGTCCACTGCTCGGGGTCGTGGGCGTACCGCGCGAAGTAGTGCTGCGACAGCTGCTTGGCGCGGAACGCCTTCTCACCGATCGCGGTGACGGCCTCGCGGCGCTCGTCGGGGCTGAGGTCGGCGAGATGGCGCGGGGGCTTCTTGGCTCCGCGCGGCGCGACGAAAGTGAGTTCTCCAGGTACAGGCATGGTGGATCCAGTGTCGCAGACATGCCGAAGGGGGTGCGCTGCCCTGTGGACAACGGACCCCCTTCGGACGAAAGCCCTGATCAGGACCCTACGAAGAGCACCACCAGCAGCCAGACCACCGGAGCCGTCGGCAGCAGGGAGTCCAGCCGGTCCATGATCCCGCCGTGGCCCGGCAGCAGCGTGCCCATGTCCTTGATGCCGAGGTCCCGCTTGATCATCGACTCGCCCAGATCGCCGAGCGTGGCACTGACCGCTACGGCCAGCCCCAGCAGCAGCCCCTGCCACCAGTGCCCGCCGTCGATCATGAATTCCATGCAGAGCGCCCCGGCCACCATGGCGAAGAGGACGGCTCCGCCGAGCCCCTCCCTGGTCTTGCCGGGGCTGATGCGCGGCGCGAGCTTGTGGGTGCCGAAGCGCCAGCCGACGGCGTACGCGCCGGTGTCGCTGACGACCGTCAGCAGCAGGAACATCAGCACGCGCAGCGGGCCGTCGTCCGCCGTGAGCAGCAGCGCGACGAAGGTGGCCAGGAACGGTACGTAGAAGGCGGCGAATACCCCCGCGGTCACGTCCCTCAGATAGCCATCGGGCGGCTGTGTCATCCGCCAGACCAGCACCGCGAGGGCGGTCAGGGCGGTGGCGACCCAGGCGCCCTCGGGACCGCCCGCGTATCCGGCGACGACCATCGCCGCGCCGCCCACGGCCAGAGGCACGAGCGGGGCCTTGATGCCCTTCTTCTCCTCCAGCCGTGAGGTCAGCTCCCACAGCCCGATGACCACCGCGACCGCTATGACGCCGACGAACACGGCCTTGACGATGAAGAGCGACGCCGCGACCACCGCACCGAGTCCGACACCGACCCCTATGGCCGCTCGCAGGTCACGGCCGGCCCGCTTCTTCTGGGGCGGCGGCGGAGGGGCGGCCATGGGCTCCTGCGGAGTGTCGTCACGGAATTCGTCGCCGAATCCGTCGGGCGCGATGGGCATGGGCCGAGTCTGCTGTGCGGAGCGCTCGTCGAAGGCGGGACCCGCCGGGATGGCCCCCTGGTCGGTCGGTCCCCAGTAACCGGCTGTCGGTGGGGCCCCCCGGGATGAGTCGTTCATCAGACCTCTAGCAGCTCGGCTTCCTTGTGCTTGAGCAGCTCGTCCACCTGCGTGACGTACTTCGCGGTGGTGTCGTCGAGCTCCTTCTCGGCGCGACGGCCCTCGTCCTCGCCGACCTCGCCGTCCTTGACCAGCTTGTCGATGGTCTCCTTGGCCTTGCGGCGCACGGCGCGGATGGAGATCTTCGAGTCCTCGGCCTTGGTCTTGGCGACCTTGATGAACTCCTTGCGGCGGTCCTGGGTCAGCTCGGGGAAGACCACCCGGATGATGTTGCCGTCGTTGCTGGGGTTGACGCCGAGGTCGGAGTCGCGGATCGCCTGCTCGATGTTGCGCAGCGCGCTCTTGTCGAACGGGGTCACCACGGCCATCCGTGCCTCCGGCACGGCGAACGAGGCGAGTTGGTTGATCGGGGTCAGGGCACCGTAGTAGTCCGCCACGATCTTGTTGAACATCGCCGGGTGCGCGCGCCCGGTACGGATCGCGGCGAAGTCGTCCTTGGCGACCAGGACGGCCTTCTCCATCTTCTCCTCGGCCTCGAGGAGGGTCTCTTCGATCACCACTTGCTCCTGCGTGTCTTGAGTGGCCCGGCACGTTGACCGGCCGGCGGAACCTGCGTCGCGTCTTCTTCCTGCACGGTGTCCGACCGGCAGGGCTTTGTCCATCCCCGTGCGGGGCCGTCCGGGGTCAGTCCCGGGTGCCCTGGTCGCTCACGAGTGTGCCGATCTTCTCACCCTTGACCGCACGCGCGATATTGCCCTCGGTGAGCAATTCGAAGACGAGGATCGGCAGTTTGTTGTCCTGGCACAGCGTGATCGCGGTCATGTCGGCGACACGGAGATCACCGGCGATGACCTCGCTGTACTCCAGCGCGTCGAACTTCACCGCGTTCGGGTTGGTCTTGGGGTCGGAGTCGTACACCCCGTCCACCCCGTTCTTCCCCATCAGCAGCGCCTCGGCGTCGATCTCCAGGGCCCGCTGGGCGGCGGTGGTGTCGGTGGAGAAGTAGGGCATGCCCATGCCGGCACCGAAGATGACGACGCGGCCCTTCTCCAGGTGGCGTACGGCGCGCAGCGGGATGTACGGCTCCGCGACCTGGCCCATGGTGATGGCGGTCTGGACGCGGGAGTCGATGCCCTCCTTCTCCAGGAAGTCCTGGAGGGCCAGGCAGTTCATGACCGTACCCAGCATGCCCATGTAGTCGGAGCGCGCCCGGTCCATGCCGCGCTGCTGGAGTTCGGCGCCGCGGAAGAAGTTGCCGCCGCCGATGACGACCGCGATCTGGGCGCCGTCCCTGACGACGGCGGCGATCTCGCGGGCCATGGCGTGTACGACATCGGGGTCGACACCGAGCGCGCCCCGGCCGGCGAACGCCTCACCGGACAGCTTCAGCATGAAACGTCCGTGCTTCGTGCCGCTCTTCGTGCCGTCGTCGCTGTGATCGGCCTGATTCATGGAGATCTCCTCGTGCACATACGAAGAAGGCCATTGCCGGGGGTCCTTGCGGTTCCCTGTACGGCAATGGCCTCCTCGTCAGATCTGCGGTCGCCCGGCGCGTGACGCGGGCGACTGCCTCAGACCCTATCGGGGTCCATGGTTGATCGCGTACGGACTCAGACGCCGACCTTGATGCGCGTGAAGCGCTCCAGGGCCACGCCGGCCCCGTCCAGGACCTTCTGGACGGACTTCTTGTTGTCCTTGGCGAACGCCTGCTCCAGGACGACGACGTCCTTGAAGAAGCCGTTGACGCGACCTTCGATGATCTTCGGGAGGGCGGCCTCGGGCTTGCCCTCCTCGCGGGAGGTCGCCTCGGCGACGCGGCGCTCGTTCTCGACCGTCTCGGCCGGGACCTCGTCGCGGTTCAGGTACTTCGGCGCGAAGGCGGCGATGTGCTGCGCGACGTCCTTGGCGACCTCGGCGTTCTCCTTGTCCAGCTGGACGAGGACGCCGACCTGCGGCGGGAGGTCGGGCATGGTGCGGTGCATGTACGCCGCCACGTAACCGCCGGTGAACTGCGCGAAGCGGTCCAGGACGATCTTCTCGCCGAGAGTGGCGTTGGCCTCGTCGACGTACGCCTGCACGGTCTTGCCGGCCTCGATCTCGGAGGCGAGCAGCGCCTCCAGGTCGGCCGGGGAGGTCGCGGCGACGTGCGCGACGAGCGCGTTGGCCACGGCCTGGAACTTGTCACCCTTGGCGACGAAGTCCGTCTCGCACTTCAGCTCGAGGAGGACGCCGGAGGTGTTGTCGTCGGCGATGAGGGCGATGACCGCGCCGTTCTCGGCGGAGCGGCCCTCGCGCTTGGCGACGCCCTTCTGGCCCTTGACACGGAGCAGCTCGACGGCCTTGTCGACGTTGCCGTCGGCCTCGTCCAGCGCCTTCTTGCAGTCCATCATGCCGACGCCGGTCAGCTCGCGGAGCTTCTTGACGTCAGCGGCGGTGAAGTTCGCCATGATCTGTAATTCTCTTTCGGAGGTCTGAAAGATCTACGGGTGAACGGCGGGGGCCGGTGGGCCCCCGCCGTCGACTGCCGAACCTGGTGAAGGTCAGGCCTGCTCGGCGTCCGCGGCCGGGGCGGCGGGGGCGTCGGCCTCGGCGGCCGGGGCGTCGGCAGCGGCCTCGGCCGGCTTCTCGGCCTCGGCGGCGGCCGGAGCGGCCTCGGCGGGCTTCTCGGCGTCGTCCTTCTTCTCACCTTCGAGAAGGTCGCGCTCCCACTCGGCGAGGGGCTCGCCGGCGGCCTTCTCGCCCGGCTTCGAGTCACCGGTGGCGACGCCGGAACGGGCGATGAGGCCCTCGGCGACGGCGTCGGCGATCACGCGGGTGAGCAGGGTGACGGAGCGGATCGCGTCGTCGTTGCCCGGGATCTTGTAGTCGACCTCGTCGGGGTCGCAGTTGGTGTCGAGGATCGCGACGACCGGGATGTGGAGCTTGCGCGCCTCACCGACGGCGATGTGCTCCTTCTTGGTGTCGACGATCCAGACGGCGCTGGGCACCTTCTGCATCTCGCGGATACCACCGAGGGTCTTCTCCAGCTTGGCCTTCTCGCGGGAGAGGACCAGCAGCTCCTTCTTGGTGAGGCCGGAGGCGGCCACGTCCTCGAAGTCGATGAGCTCGAGCTCCTTCAGACGCTGAAGGCGCTTGTAGACGGTGGAGAAGTTGGTGAGCATGCCGCCCAGCCAGCGCTGGTTGACGTAGGGCATGCCCACGCGCGTCGCCTGCTCGGCGATCGCTTCCTGCGCCTGCTTCTTGGTGCCGACGAACATGATGGAACCGCCGTGGGCGACGGTCTCCTTGACGAACTCGTAGGCGCGGTCGATGTACGACAGCGACTGGAGCAGGTCGATGATGTAGATGCCGTTGCGCTCCGTGAAGATGAAACGCTTCATCTTCGGGTTCCAGCGACGGGTCTGGTGACCGAAGTGGACGCCGCTTTCCAGCAGCTCCCGCATCGTGACGACGGCCATGGCCGTACTCCTTGAGATACTCGGTTGTCGCGTCCGCCGGACGGCAGTCGCGCCTGACGCCCCGGCCGCGCTGTGCCACGGAGGACCGAGAAGCGCTGACACCGGCTTCAGAAGGCCGATGGCGGGGCGTGCGAAGTCGATCCGGTGGCCCGGATCGCCACATGAAGTGTACGGGACCTTCGCACCTCCGGGTGACGGAGCTGTCCACAACCGGTCGGTACTCCACAGATACGACGCGTGCTCGGCGCGCTCACGGAAATCCGCGCGAGAGTGCGGGCATGGTCACTCTCCGCGTTCTCGCTCTCGCCCTCGCCCTGTTGTTCCTCGTCTCGCCCGGCCGGTCCGCCGACGGCGCGGTCGCCGCTCCGGTCGGCGCCCTCGTCGCGCACCCCGCCCGGGAGGACGTCCCCGACGGCGGCCGGGCCTGGCCACTGGGCGCGCGCCCGGCGGTGGAGCGGGGCTGGCAGCCACCGGCCTCGGCGTACGGGCCCGGTCACCGGGGCGTGGATCTCGCCGCGCCCGCCGGTGCGACGGTCAGGGCGGCGGCGGCCGGACAGGTCTCCTTCTCGGGCCGGGTGGCGAGGCGCGGGGTCGTCTCGATCACCCTGCCGGACACCGGGGAGCCCGCGCTGCGCATCACGTACGAGCCGGTGGACCCGCTGGTCGGGAAGGGCGGGCGGGTGGTCGCGGGGCAGCCGGTGGCGACGCTGGCGGCCGGCCCCTGGCACTGCGCGACGGGTTGTCTGCACTGGGGGCTGCGGCGGGGCGGCACGTATCTGGACCCGCTGTCCCTGCTGCCGGCCGAACCGCTGCGCCGAAGGCCGTCACGGCTGCTGCCGGTCCTGGGCGTCCCCGAACCGGTCCCGGCCGCGGGACCGGCGGCCCGGCACCGGTAGCGGACGGGGCCGGGTCAGCCGCGTACGCCGCGCAGGGCCATGGACACGGCGGCTTCGACGATCTCCGGGGGCACCTCGGCGGCGCCGAGTTCGATGCGCCGGACCGCGGCGTCCACGATCCCCTGGAGGAGCATCGCGGCCAACCGGGGATGTTCGTGCCCCAGCTCCGCGAGGGCCTCCACGATCATTGCGATCAGGCCGCCGTGAGCGGCGCGGATCTTCTCCCTGGCGCCCGCGTCGAGCTCACTGGCCGAGATGGCGACGACAGCGCGGTGACGCCGGTCGCCGACCAGCGCGAGCTGCCGTCGCACATACGCCTCGATCTTGCCCTCGGGGGTGTCGGCGCCGTCCATGGCGGCCTCGACCTCGGCCGCCCAGACCGGGAAGTCGACCGCGCACAGCTCCTCGACGACAGCCGCGCGCGAGCGGAAGTACTCGTAGACGGAGGACCGCGCGAGACCCGTGCGCTCGGCGAGGGCGGGGAAGGTCAGCGCCTCCGTACCGCCCTCGGACAGCAGGGAGCGCGCGGCGTCCAGCAGGGCGCCGCGTTGCATGGTCCGGTGCTCGGCCACGGAGGCCGCTCGAATCCTGGGCACCCCACCACTCTACGGATGGGGCGGTCGCGGCACAGCGTCAGCGTCCGACGTCGGCCAGCTTCGCCCGCAGCTGGAGCACGGATTTGGTGTGGATCTGGCTGACCCGGCTCTCGGTCACACCGAGGACATTGCCGATCTCGGCGAGGGTGAGGCCCTCGTAGTAGTAGAGCGTGACCACGGTCTTCTCCCGGTCGGGCAGGGTGTTGATGGCGCGGGCCAGCAACCGCCGCAGCTCCCGGTCCTCGGCGACCTCCACCGGATTGTCGGCGGCGGTGTCCTCCAGGGTGTCCATCAGGCTGAGCCGGTCGCCGCCCTCACCGCCGACATGGAGCAGCTCCTCCAGCGCCACGACGTTCGCCAGGGACAACTGGCTGAAAACCGCGTGCAGTTCCTCCAGGGCGATGCCCATCTCGGCGGCCACCTCGCTCTCCGATGGGGTACGCCGCAGCTGCGCCTCCAGCGTGGCATAGGCGCGTTCGACGGCTCTCGCCTTCTGCCGTACGGAGCGCGGGATCCAGTCGAGGGCCCGCAGTTCGTCGATCATCGCGCCACGGATCCGGGTGATCGCGTATGTCTCGAATTTGATCGACCGCTCGATGTCGAACTTCTCGATGGCGTCGATGAGCCCGAAGACACCGGAGGAGACGAAGTCGGCCTGCTCGACGTTGGACGGCAGACCGACGCTCACCCGGCCGGCGACATATTTCACCAGCGGCGAGTAGTGCAGGATCAACTGCTCGCGCAGCCGTCCGTCGCCCGTGGTCTTGTACGAACGCCACAGCTCGTCGAGTGACGAGGGCGCGGGGGGCCGCACACCGCTCCGGGCAGCCGGGGGCGCTGCCGCGCGGTCAGACCCGGAGGTGTGCTGGGGCATGCGTCGCCTTGAGCCGTTCTGCGTGAGTGCCGGGGGAGCGGGCGGGGAGGAGGGTGCGGGCGGGGAGGGTTCTGTCGGAGCCGGAATGCAGGTGAGCGTAGCGTGACTACGGGATCGCTCTGCGCGAGGGCAGGCGGCGGCGCCCGCCCCGGCACCCTCCGTCGGCCGCACCTTCGAGCAGGGGCCGACGTGGGTCGCGCCGGCCCTCCGGGTGCCGCCGGCGGAGGAGCGAGGATCATCCGCCTCCACCCTTTCACCCGAATGCCCCGGGTCAAGTACCGCCTCGCCGCACGGCACCGGCCGGTGTCGGCCGGGCCGTCAACTGCCAGCCGTCGCCGCACCGTTCGACGAACCCCAACGAGTGGAGTTCGTACAGCCTGCCGAGGGCCTCGTCCGTGGTCGTCCCGGCGCTCCGGGCCACCTCCCGTCCTCCGGCGGCGCCCCGGGCCGGCAGCGCCTCCAGCACCCGGGCGCTGGCCGGGTCCAGCAGGTCCCTGGCGAGTACGGGGCCACGCCGCGACGGGGCGAGTTCACCGATGTCACCCACCAGTTCCACCACTTCGGCCGCGTCGGTGACCAGCACGGCTTCCCCGCGCAGCAGTTCGTGCACCCCGGCCGACAGCCCGCTGGTGGCGGGTCCCGGCACGCCCATCGTGAAGCGGCCGAGCCGCTGGGCGCACCGCGCGGTGACCAGGGATCCGCTGCGGTACTCGGCCTCCACCACGACGGTCCCCCTGGTGAGGGCGGCGATCACCCGGTTGCGCAGGACGAACCTGCTGCGGGTGGGATGGCCGCCGGGCGGCAGCTCCGCGACCAGCAGGCCCTGTTCGGCGATGCGTCCGATCAACTCGGCGTGGCCGGGCGGATATGCCCTGTCCGCTCCGCCGGCCAGTACGGCGACGGTGGCCCCGCCGGCCGACAGCGCGCCCCGGTGGGCGGCGCCGTCGACTCCGAAGGCGGCACCGGACGTGACCACCCAGCCGCGCTCGGCCAGACCGGAGCCCAGAGTCGCCGCCATACGTGCCCCGTACGGAGTACACGCCCTGGCGCCCACGACGGCGACGGACCGCAGCGACCAGATCCGCAGATCCGGCCGGCCGCGCACCCACAGGCCGATGGGGCGGGCCGCTTCGAGGTCGTCGAGCTGGCTGGGCCACTCCGGGTCACCCGGGCAGACGAACCGCCCGCCGAGCGCCGCGATCGCGGCGAGATCGCGCTCGGGTACGGCCGTCTCGGCCCGGATCCGGTAGCCGCCGAGCCGTTCTCCGGTGACGCCGGTGAGCCGCTCCCGTCGGGCGTCGGGCGAGGTGATCAGCTCCAGCAGCGCGACGGCACCGAACCGCCGCAGCCACCGGCCACCACGCTCGTCCCCCGGCTCGAACACCCGGGTGAGTGCCGCTCGCGCCAGCCTCTCGTCCGCGCCGACGGACGTCATGACACGCCCCCGGCCACCGCGGTCGCGCCGCGCGCGACACCGGTACGCAGCTCCAGGGCGACCGCCACATCACGCGCCGCCGGGCGATCGCGCCCGGCCAGGTCGGCGACCGTCCAGGCCACCCGCAGCACCCGGTCCATACCACGCGCGGTCAGCAGCCCGCGCTCCAGATCCCGTTCGGCCGCGGCGAGCGCCCCCGGAGCGACCGGCCAGCGGGTGCGCAGCTCATGGCCGGGAAGCTCGCTGTTGACCGACCAGGGAGTGCCGTCCAGCCGCGCCGCCGACCGCGCCCTGGCCTCCCGCACCCGTTCCGCGACCAACGCCGTCGACTCCCCCCGGCCGGACCGTCCCAGCAGGTCCGCCCGGTTGACGGGCCGCACGTCGACGCGCAGATCGACCCGGTCGAGCAGCGGGCCCGACAGCCGTGACTGGTAGCGGCGGACCGCCGAGGGCGGGCATTCGCACCCGGCGCCGTGCAGCGTGTGCCGCCCGCACGGGCAGGGGTTGGCCGCCAGGATCATCAGGAAGCGCGCCGGCAGGCGCACCACCCCGGCGCTGCGCGCGACCACCACATGTCCGGACTCCAGCGGCTGGCGCAGCGCGTCCAGAGCGCGTACCGAGAACTCGGGCGCCTCGTCCAGAAAAAGTACGCCGCGGTGTGCCAGCGAGACCGCTCCCGGTCTCGGCAGTCCGTTCCCGCCGCCGACCAGCGACTGCATGGTGGCCGAGTGGTGCGGCGCGCAGTAGGGCGCGGTGCGCACGAGAGGCTCCCCCGGTGGCAGCATCCCGGCGACCGAGTGGACGGCGGTGACCTCCAGGGACTCCTGGTCGCTCAGCGGCGGCAGGAGGGCGGGCAGCCGCTCCGCCAGCATGGTCTTGCCCGCGCCCGGCGGGCCGTGGAGCAGCAGATGGTGCCCGCCCGCCGCTGACACCTCCAGAGCGGCACGGGCCGCCTCCTGCCCGGCCACGTCCGCCAGATCGGGCCGGTGTTCCCCGGCCCCGGTGCGGACGGAGAGACCGGTGCCCACTCCCGCGCCCGGGACCAGCAGCCCGGCGAGCGTCGGATCGGGGCGGCCCGGTTCGGATTCCGTCGGTTCCTCCGGCACCGGCTCGTCGGTCAGCACCGCGATCAGCTGCCGCAGGCTGCGTACCCCGAGGACCGACACCCCCGGCACGAGGGACGCCTCGCCCGCCGTCCGCTCCGGGACGACCACCTGCCGGTAGCCGGCCTCGGCCGCGGCGAGCACGGCGGGCAGCACCCCGCGCACCGGCCTGACCCGGCCGTCGAGCCCCAGCTCGCCGATCAGCACCAGGTCGGCGATGGTCGCGGGATCGATCCGTTCGGCGGCGCCGAGCACGGCGGCCGCGACAGCGAGGTCGAAGCCGCTGCCGCCCTTCGGCACGGAGGCGGGACTCAGTCCGACCGTGAGTTTCCTCTGCGGCCACTCCCCTCCCGAGTTCACGACCGCAGCCCTGACCCGGTCCCGGCTCTCCACCAGGCTCTTGTCCGGCAGCCCGACCAGGGTGAAGGCGGCGACGCCCGGCTCCAGATCGGCCTGGACCTCGACCACCACGCCCTCGACCCCGACGAGCGCCACCGAACACGCGCGGGCGAATCCCATCAGGCCACCCCCCGCACGTGCTCGACCACCGGGGCGCCCCTGCCGGGCAGCACCACTCCGATCAGATCGATGCGCACTCCGCCGGGCGGCGGGCCGCCGCACCGCTCCAGCCAGCAGGCGGCGAGCCGTCTGAGCCGGTCGGCCTTGGCGGGCGTGACCGCGGCCATGGGATGCTCGAACGAGGCGGCCCTGCGGGTCTTGACCTCGCAGACGACCAGCACCTCCCGGCCCCGGGACTCGACATCCCTGGCCACGATGTCGATCTCACCGGTCCTGCCGCAGCGCCAGTTGCGGGCCACCACCGTCATCCCCGCCGCGACCAGCCGCCGCGCCGCCAGATCCTCGCCGTACCGCCCGAGCGCACCCGTAGCGTTCATATCGGCACCACCTCCGGCACCGACTCTGACGCGGTTCCCCGGAGTCAGTGGATCTTGGTGGACAACTCCGGAGTTGTGGACAACTCGCTCATCCCTCGGGGTGAACGAGGCCCGGCCTCGGCCCGCTCATCCGCCGGGCATTTCGAGGTCGCTCTTGTTCAGCTCCTCGATATTCACGTCCTTGAACGTGAGCACGCGAACCTGTTTGACGAACCTGGCCGGCCGGTACATGTCCCAGACCCAGGCATCGGCCATCGTGACCTCGAAGAAGACCTCACCCTGGACGGAGTGCACCTGCATCTCGTAGTCGTTCGTGAGATAGAAACGCCGCTCGGTCTCGATCACGTACTTGAACAGACCGACGACATCTCGATACTCCCGGTAGAGCTTCAGCTCCATCTCGGTCTCGTATTTTTCGAGGTCCTCGGCGCTCATGGCATGTTCCCCTTCAGCCGTACGTCCCCCCATTGTGCTCCGGCCGCCGCGTCCCCCAGACGTTTTCGGGGGCGAGGACCACCGGCGCACCGGGCGGACCCTCGTCGAGCAGCGTGCGCAGCAGCCCGGCGAGCCTGGTCGGATACACCGTCTCACGCGCCGCCGACAGTTCGGCGGAGGTCCACCACCTCGCCCCGGCGACACTGCGCAGCTCCAGCTCGGTGAGCCCCGCCGGGGCGATCTCGGTCTGTGCCGTACGGGCCAGGAAGTACCATTCGTCCTGATCCCAGCGGCGCCCGTCGAACGGAAACGAGCAGGTCCGCTGCCAGAGCACCGGCCCCAGCTCCACCTGAGTGATCCCCGTCTCCTCGGCCAGCTCCCGCAGAGCGGCCTCCGCCCGGGTCTCGTGCCCCTCCAGACCGCCGCCGGGCGTGAACCACCAGTCGTCGCCCGGGTCGTCCGGCTCGTGGCCGTGCATCAGCAGAATCCGGTCCCGCGGGTCCAGCAGCACCACCCGGGCCACCTTGCGCGGCGCCCCGCCGCCCTCCGCACCCGGCCCGCGGGGCGGCCCGCCGCTCTCATCCGGCGTCATGCGCCGACACCTCCCCCTTGCGCCGGCCGGCGCCCCGCGAGCGGGCAACGAGCCCCGCGACCGGCCCGTACAGCGCACCGCCGAAGATCAGCACCACGCCCGCCGGCACCGCCACGGCGATCGTCCTCAACGGGCCCGGCGAGGAGATGCCGCCCGGCAGCGCCGCGAAGCCGTCCGGCCGGGCGATCGGACCGCCCCACGGCCACACCACGGCGTCCACGCGCGCGTCCACCGCCGAGCGCGGCACCGAGCCCTGTCCGGCGTCCTGGAGGTGGCCCCGCGAGTCCAGCGAGACGCCGCGTTCATCACCGAGCAGGAACAGCTGGCCCTCGGGCACCGTCGCGTCGAAGTCGCCGCTGGAGGCCCGGCCGCCGATCATGTCCTGGACGTACGGTTCCTCGACGGGCTCACCGTTGACGGTGAGCCGGCCGCCGGCGTCGCAGCAGGCGATCTTGTCGCCGCCGACACCGACCACCCGCTTCAGCATCGGCATGTCGCCCCACTGCTCGTCGGTGAAGACCACCACGTCGCCCCGGCGTACCTCGCCGCCGGATATCCGCTGGGCCAGCACCCGGTCACCGGCCTTGACGGTCGGGTCCATCGAGTTGGTCGGCACGGCGTACGGCCGGTACTCGACGGCGGCCCAGACGAATCCGCCGAGGAAGAGCACACAGCCGACGGCCACGGCCAGCCCCGACAGCACACTGCCGAGACGGCCGCGGCCGTCGTTCCCGCGCCCTGTCGCGCTCATCCCAGCACTCCCCCGGTCTTCCGGAGAACGGCCACCCCGCGCGGCGGAGCGTGTTCCCCGGACTTGGACGATCCGGGACGGCACCCTACCCGTCGGTCCGGGGGCGGGTCAGCCTCCTCCTGCGCCACAGGACGAGCGGGACCGCTCCGGCGAGGCCGAGGGCGCCCGGCACCGCGGCCGGGGCGACCGCGGCGGCGGCGCTCAGCCCCGACTGGTCGAAGGTGCCCGGCACCGGCAGCGTCGACCAGCGGTTGACGGGCCAGGCCACCACGAAGGCCCGGCCGACCACCTTGTCGTTGGGGACCGTGCCATTGCCGTCCAGCTCCTGGTGGTAGCGCGAGTCCAGCGAGTTCTGCCGGTGGTCGCCCATCACCCAGATCCGCTCCTTGGGCACCTTGATCGGCCCGAACGGCTTGTCGTCACAGGGGGTGTTGCCCGGGTAGATGAAGTCCGTCTCGTCGAGCGCGTGCCCGTTGACCGTGACCTTGCCGCCCTTCTTGCACTCCACCGTGTCGCCGCCGACCGCGATGACCCGCTTGATCAGGTCCTTCTCCTCGGCGGACGGCATCAGCCCGATGAAGCTCAGGAAGTGCTGCACCACGTTCGGCTCCACCGTCGGGGTGTCCCCGAGCCAGCTGTCCGGGTCGTGGAAGACCACGACCTCACCGCGCTGCGGCTCCGCCCCGAACCAGGGGGTCAGCTTGTCCACCAGCACCCGGTCGCCCCGCTGCAAGGTGTCCTGCATGGAGTCCGAGGGGATCGAGAACGCCTGCACCAGGAAGGTCTTGATCACCAGCGCGAGCGCCAGGGCGATCAGGACCAGGAGCGGCAGCTCCTTCCAGAACGACCGGGGCTTGGCCGCCGCGGGCGCGCCCTCCCCGCCGTCCCCGCTTTCCGCACCGTCCGCGCCCCGTCCGGCGGCGCCCGGTCCGCCGCCGCTCCGTTCACCGTCGTCGTCACCGAATCGCGCTGTCCGGTCCGTCACGGTTTCGGGCGACTCGGCGAGCTGCTCGCGTCCCTCCTCGGGATCGTCGTGTCCGGATCGTGCGCCGACCGCCACATCCCCCACATCCACTCCTTACTCCGTGCGAATACTCCGTGAGATCGCCTGCCCCGGAGACGGGACAGGCCCACCACTCCCATAACGAGCGGGAGTTCCGCAGGGCTCGGGAGCCGCGGCAATCCGTTCAGATCTCGCGGGGACACACTATTCGACAGCGCGGGCACCGGCGTCGGCGCGGGACTCGCGTCCGGGACGGAGGCGTAGGTGTCGCGCTGTTCGAGACCGGTCCAGTGGCTGAAGGGCCAGGCGATGTAGACGGCCCGGCCGACGACCTCGTCCTGGGAGACCGTACCGCTGTACTCCTCCTGGAGATGGAAGCGGGAATCGGCCGAATTGGACCGGTGGTCGCCCATCACGAAGTAGCGGCCGGGTGGCACGCTCACCTCGAAGGTGATGGTGGAGGGCGCGTCGCCCGGCTGGATGTACGGCTCGGTGAGCGGCATGCCGTTGACGGTGAGCCTGCCGTCCTGGTCGCAGCACTTGACGGTGTCACCGCCGACCGCGACGACCCGCTTGATCAGGTCCTGCTCGTCGGCGGACGGCAGCAGGCCGATGGAGGTGAGCAGCTGCTTGGCGCCCTTGATCACCGCCGGGGAGTCGTCCGGCGGTGGCTTCTCGTCGTCCAGCCAGCCGCCGGGGTCCCTGAAGACCATGACATCGCCGCGCTGGGGCTTCGAGCCGAACCAGGGCGTCAGCTTGTCCACCAGCACCCGGTCGCTGATCCTGATCGTCTGTTCCATGGAACCCGACGGAATGACGAACGCCTGCACCAGGAACGTCTTGAGGACGACCGCTATGACCAGCGCCACCGTGATGAGGATCGGGATCTCCTTCATCGCGCTCCGCTGGCGGCGCGCCTTGACCCGGCGGGCGAGTCTGCGCCGCTCGGCGCGCCCCGGCAGCGCCCGGCCCGTCGTGGGCCTGCTGCCGGTCGGGAGCCGGGTGTCGGCCCCGTGGGCCCCGGTGCGCCGCCGCCTACCCATGGACGCCTCCCGGGGCCGGGATATCCCGGAAGGTGTCCGTACGCCCCGGAGCCGTCCAGCGGGCCGGCGGCCAGCCGATCCAGTCGGCCCTGCCGATCACCCGGTCCACCGGCACCATGCCGCCGCCGGGCTCGCCGAGATGGTCGCGGGAGTCCCGTGAGTTGCCGCGGTGATCGCCCATGACCCAGAGCTTTCCCGCGGGTACGACGATGTCGAAGGGGACGGCGGAGGGCTCGTCCCCCGGATACAGATAGCGCTCCACGACCGCACGGCCGTTCACCTCGACCCTGCCCCCCTTGTCGCAGCAGACCACCCGGTCGCCTCCCACCCCGACCACCCGCTTGACGAAGTCGGTCTCGGCGGGCTCGGCGAGGCCGAGGGCCGCGGCCGCCCCGCGCAGCAGACCGGTGACGGGGTTCTCCCCCGGAGGCTCCCGCACGAAGGACCCGGTCCCGTCGAACACGACCACATCACCGCGCTCCGGCTCGGTACCGAAACGGTACGCCAACTTGTTGACGAGCACCCGGTCCCCCACTTGGAGGGTCGGCTCCATCGAGCCGCTGGGGATCAGGAAGGGCTGGAGCACGAAGGTGCTGAAGAGGAGTACGAGAACGGCGCAGGCAAGACTCAGCACACCGGCGCGCCGCCAGGACATCCCGGCGAGCCGCCGGGCCGCCGGGCCCTCTCCGGGACGCCCGGAAAAGCGCACGGAGCGCGACCGGTCTCCCTCCCCCTCGGGGGACGGGGACGAGCGGTCACGCTCCGTGTGCTGTGCTTCGGTGTCCATCGGGGCCAGATCTTATCCGGCGGCCCTGTGGACCCGGGCGGGAGTGGAACTCCGCGCCCTGTCGCGACGTGCTTACCTGTCGCGCTTCTCCTTGATCTTCGCGGCCTTGCCGCGCAGCTCACGGAGGTAGTAGAGCTTGGCGCGACGGACGTCACCGCGGCTCACCAGCTCGATCTTCTCGAAGATCGGGCTGTGGACCGGGAAGGTGCGCTCGACGCCGACGGAGAAGGAGACCTTGCGGACCGTGAAGGTCTCGCTGACGCCCGAACCCTGACGGCGGATGACGACACCCTTGAACTGCTGGATACGCGAGCGGTTGCCCTCGATGACGCGTACGTGGACGTTCACCGTGTCGCCGGGGCGGAAGGCGGGCAGGTCGCTGCGGAGCGACGCGGAGTCGACGGTGTCGAGCAGGTGGGACATGTGGGTCTGCTTCCTCGCTGATGCCACAGGTCATCAACGGATGATCGAGAGAGATTCGGGGTGCCGCTCACGTCGGGCGGGCGTCGTTCCCCCTGTGGCAGGGGCGCACGCCGGACGTACGGCAGCGGCCTATTCTTCCACGCCGTCCGGCCTGCGCCAAAATCGGCCGCCGGGCTCGGGCGACCAGCCCAGGATGGAGAGCGTCTCGCGGTCCTTCTTGTCGAAGGCCGCCGGGTCGCAACGCTCGATCAGATCGGGCCGGTTGAGCGCCGTACGGCGGAACGCCTCGTCCCGCCGCCACCGCGCGATCCTGCCGTGGTGGCCGCTGAGCAGGACGTCCGGAATGCCCCGCCCGCGCCACTCGGGCGGCTTGGTGTAGACGGGCCCCTCCAGCAGATCGGCCATGGCGCCGGGGGCGAAGGAGTCGTCGCGGTGCGACTCGGCGTTGCCGAGGACCCCGGGCAGCAGCCGGGCCACGGCCTCGGTGATCACGAGTACGGCCGCCTCACCGCCCGCGAGCACATAGTCCCCGATGGACACCTCCACGACCGATATCCGGGTCGCGTACTCCTCCACCACCCGGCGGTCGATGCCCTCGTAACGGGCGGGCGCGAAGATCAGCCAGGGGCGTCCGGACAGTTCGACGGCGAGTTCCTGGCCGAAGGGGCGTCCGCTGGGGGTGGGGACGACCAGGACCGGGCCCCGGGCGCCCGCCTCGTAGCCGTCGGCCAGCACCTCGTCCAGCGCCTCGCCCCAGGGCCCGGTCTTCATGACCATGCCGGGACCGCCGCCGTACGGGGTGTCGTCCACCGTGTTGTGCCGGTCGTGGGTCCAGCTCCGGAGGTCGTGCACATGGACGTCGAGCCGGCCGCTCGCGCGGGCCTTGCCGACGAGCGAGACGTGCAGCGGGTCCAGATACTCCGGGAAGATCGTGACGACGTCGAGCCTCATCGGTCGCCGGCCCCTTCGCGCCCTTCGCCCGCGCGCTCGGCGCCCTCGTCGGCGGTGTCCGTGCCGGCGGCGATCTCCGCGCGGTCGTCGATCAGCCCGGGGGGTGGGTCGATGACGGCCCGCTGCTCCTCCAGGTCGATCTCGGTGACGATCTCCTCGACGAAGGGGATCATCACCTCGCTGCCGTCGGGGCGCTCCACGATGAACAGGTCCTGCGAGGGCAGATGAGAGATCTCGGTGATCCGGCCGATCTCCGTACCGTCGGCCAGCACCACGTCGAGGTCCATCAGCTGATGGTCGTAGAACTCCTCCGGGTCCTCGGGGAGTTCCTCCGGGTCGACCTCGGCGATCAGCAGGATGTTGCGCAACGCCTCGGCGCCGGTGCGGTCGCGTACGCCGGCGAAGCGCAGCAGCAGCCTGCCGCTGTGCACCCGGCCGGTCTCGATCGTCAGCGGCCCGGCCGAGGCCGGCTCCGTGGCGAGTACGGCGCCGGGTCCGAGCCGCAGCTCGGGCTCGTCCGTGCGCACCTCGACGGTGACCTCACCCTTGATGCCATGAGCGCGGCCGATCCGCGCGACAACCAACTGCACGCTGCGCTGCTCCTTTTGCGGGCCGGACCGCCGTCCGCTGGCGCGGGGGGGGGTCCGTCCGCCGTGGTGGTTCCTCGATGGGTCACGGGCCGGGTCGGCCGATCACAAGCCGTCCGGCACCGGAAACGGACACGGGCCGGGGAGGGCCGCTGTGGCCTTCCCCGGCCCGTGCCGGTGTTCAGCGGTGTCAGCGGACCTGGTCCACGTCGACGAGGTCGACGCGGATGCCGCGGCCGCCGATGGCGCCCACGACCGTCCGCAGAGCACGTGCGGTGCGGCCGTTGCGACCGATCACCTTGCCGAGGTCGTCGGGGTGCACCCGGACCTCCAGCACCCGGCCGCGACGCAGGTTGCGCGAGGCGACCTGCACTTCGTCCGGGTTGTCGACGATGCCCTTCACGAGGTGCTCAAGAGCCTCCTCGAGCATGCTCAGGCCTCGGTCGACTCGGCGGCGGCCGAGGTCTCGGCCTCGTCCGTCTTCTTGTCGGCCTTCTTCGCCTTCGGGGTGATGGCCTCACCCTTCGGCTCGTCGCCGTCCTTGGCGAGCGCCTCGAAGAGGGCACGCTTGTCGGCCTTCGGCTCCGGCTGGAGCAGCGGCGCGGGGGCGGGCAGGCCCTTGTGCGCCTGCCAGTCACCGGTCAGCTTGAGGATCGCGAGAACCGGCTCGGTCGGCTGGGCGCCGACGGACAGCCAGTAACGCGCGCGGTCCGAGTCGACCTCGATCCGCGAGGGGTTCTGCACCGGGTGGTACAGACCGATCTCCTCGATGGCCCGGCCGTCACGGCGGGTACGGGAGTCGGCGACGATGATGCGGTAGTGAGGCGAACGGATCTTGCCCAGACGCTTCAGCTTGATCTTGACTGCCACTGGAGTGGTGTCTCCTGGTCTTGACGTGGTTGGGCACACCGGGATGCCGCGTGGGGTTGCGGTACCCGATCCGCCCGATGGACGCGTCAGCCGGAGGAGAGAGGGGTCCTGTGCGACTGTCGAGTACAGCTGGCCATTCTGCCACACCCGGGGCCGGGGCCTGACCCGGCCCCGGGCGGGGCGTATCCGTGCGTATCCGTGACGCTCAGCTCGCGGCGGCGACCGTTTCCGGGATGCGGAAGGGCTTGCCGCAGCCGCCGCAGACGATCGGCGCCTGGGCGAGGACCGACGGGACGACCCGTACGTTCCGCCCGCAGTCGCAGACCGCTTTGACGCGCACCCCTCCGCCGGAGGAGCCGTGCCGGGCGGCCGGCCCCCGGAAGCTGCGCTTGGTGTCGGCGGCCGTGGCGACGGTGTGCGCCTTGAGGGCGCGCTGGAGCCGCTCGATGGTCGGGCGATATCGGCGCTTGGCCTCGGGGCTGAGCGCGACCAGCGAGAAGCCGCTGCTGGGATGCGGCTCGTCGGGGTGGTCGAGACCCATCTCCTCGGCGATCGCCAGGAATCGGCGGTTGTGGTAGCGGCCCGCGCGCGAGGTGTCACGGACACCTCTGGCCGCGGCGATGCCGTGGACCGCTTCGTGAAGCAGTCGTTCGAAGGAGAGCTCGGCGCCACAGGCGGACGACGACTCTCCGATCAGGGACTCTGGCGCGGCAAGATCCGGCAGCTCGGGGTGGGACCGCTGAATGTCGGCCCACGCCTGTGCCAGCTCTGCGGCGAGAACAGGTGGTGTCGTGCTCACGTCGTGAACAACGAGCCGGAAGCCTCCCGGGTTCCATTACGGGGCATCCCAAATAATTTGCACGTACCCGTCAGTTGCCCTTGATGCGTCCCGACGAGGGCGGGTGCGTCGATCTGCGGAGAAAGCCGCGCAGCCCGCCGCAAGCCGGTACGTAGCGCCGGGTACGCGGCGGCGCGTAGACGATCTACGTCCAGTGGCGCCGGCGGCGGGCGGCGCGGGGCCGCGTGGGCGCCGCCGCGACGGGTCGGACGCGCGCCTCCGGCGGGCACGGCTCCCCACGGCGACAGTACCGGTGGCGGCATCCGTTTCGCGCACCGCCCCGCCCCCGGACACCCGGCCCCGCACCGGTGACCGGCCCGATGATCCTCACCCATTCGGCCTATTTCCATCGCTCCGGCGAGCGGCTTCGGCAGAGTCGGGCCCACGACCTCGGCACTTGTCGCACACCGGAGTCGCGCGCCCCTCCCGAGGCGACGGGAACAGGCCATTCGATGGGGGGCGCACGCCCGCAGCGCGCCCCCCGTGGCACCCGCCGTGCCCCGTCACCCACTGGACGCGGGCGCGGATGCGGAGTTCTCTGGCTTACAGGGGATGCGAGCGCACACACGGGGGGCCGGCACGCGGGCACGGCCAACACCTCTCGGCGGATTGGGGCGCTATCCATGACACGTACCCTCACCCAGCACCACCAGCGGCCGTCGCGTACGGCTCCGGCGCCCGTCGCGGACGCCGTCGGACGCGCCCGGGACTGGGCGGAGATCCAGGAACGGATGCTCGTGCCGCTCTACGAGGCGGTGTACGAACGCCTGGAGGTGCGCGCCGGGACCCGGGTGCTCGGGCTCGGCTGCGGCACCGGACTCGCCCTGCTGCTCGCCACCACCCGGGGCGCGCGGGTGACCGGGGTGGACTCCGACACGGAACGCCTCGCGCTGGCCCGGGAGCGGCTGGCCGCCGGCACGGACCGGGACGGGCCCGCCGCGCCGTCCGCAGACGCCGGGACGCTGCTGCCCGAGGAGCGCATGGCCGACGCCGGTGCGGAGCCGGGGCGTGCGCCGTACGACCTGATCACCGCGTTCCAGCCGATCGGCAGCGCGGCGGACGACGTCAAGGGGCTCGGTCCGGCCCTGCGGACGGCCATACCGCTGGCCGGTCGTGGCACCCCGGTGGTGCTGGCCGGCTGGGGGCCGCCGGAGCGCTGCGCCATGGACGCGGTCCTGCGGGTCGCGGGCCGGCTGACCGACCGGCTGCGCAAGGGCGGCTGGCGCCCGGCGCACCGGGACGACCTGGAGGACGTCGCGGCGCGCGCCGGTCTGAACCCGGACGGCTCGGGCCGGGTGGCGTGCCCCTTCGGGTACGCGGACCAGGACAGCGCCGTACGCGGACTGCTGTCGACCGGGGTGTTCGACGGAGCGATCCGGGCGACGGACCGGCGGCAGGTGGAGAAGGAGATCGGTGAGGCTCTCCATCCCCATCTGCGCCGCGACGGCACGGTGTGGATGCCCAATGTCTTCCGGTACCTGATCGCCAGAACGCCCTGACGGGAGCCCCGAACGTCACCGCCCCCGGCGGAGGTCCGGCCGGCGGCCGCCACCGGTGGCCCCGGCGCGCGGGGTACGGACCCCGTTCAGCCCATGAACTTCTTGAACTCGTCCGGCAGCTCGAAGGACTTGTCCGGCTCCGCCGCCGGCAGGGCGCCGCCCTCCGCGCGACGTGCCGCCGCCGCCTGCTCCTCGGCCTTGCGCTTCATCGGGTTGCCCGAGCGCTGCTTGCCCTTCGCCTGCTTCGTCTTCTTCTTCGTACGGCCGGGGCCGCCGCCCATTCCCGGGACGCCCGGCATTCCCGGCATGCCGCCGCCCTGGGCCATCTTGGACATCATCTTGCGGGCGTCGAAGAAGCGCTCGACGAGGTTCTTGACGGCGCTGACCTCGACACCGGAGCCCCGGGCGATACGGGCCCGGCGGGAGCCGTTGATGATGACCGGGTCCTGGCGCTCGGCCGGGGTCATCGACTTGATGATCGCGGCGGTGCGGTCCACGTCCTTCTCGTCGATGTTGTTGATCTGGTCCTTGATCTGCCCCATGCCGGGCAGCATGCCGAGCAGCTTGGAGATGGAGCCCATCTTCCTGACCTGCTCCATCTGCGCCAGGAAGTCGTCCAGGGTGAAGTCCTTGCCACCCTTGCTGCTCGCCAGCTTGGAGGCCATCTTCTCGGCCTCGGCCTGGCTGAACGTCTTCTCGGCCTGCTCGATGAGGGTGAGCAGGTCACCCATGTCGAGGATGCGGGACGCCATCCGGTCCGGGTGGAACGCGTCGAACTCGTCCAGCTTCTCGCCGTTGGACGCGAACATGATCTGCTTGCCGGTGACATGGGCGATCGAGAGGGCCGCGCCGCCCCGGGCGTCGCCGTCGAGCTTGGAGAGGACGACGCCGTCGAAGCCGACGCCGTCGCGGAACGCCTCCGCCGTGTTGACGGCGTCCTGGCCGATCATCGCGTCGACGACGAAGAGGACCTCGTCGGGGCTGACGGCGTCGCGGATGTCCGCGGCCTGCCGCATCAGCTCCTGGTCGATGCCGAGCCGGCCCGCCGTGTCGACGATGACGACGTCGTACTGCTTGCTCCTGGCGTACTCGACGGAGTCCTTCGCGACCTTGACCGGGTCACCGACCCCGTTGCCCGGTTCGGGGGCGTACACCGCGACGCCCGCGCGGTCGGCGACCACCGAGAGCTGGGTGACGGCGTTGGGGCGCTGGAGGTCACAGGCGACGAGCAGCGGGGTGTGGCCCTGGCCCTTGAGCCAGAGGCCGAGCTTTCCGGCGAGGGTGGTCTTACCGGCACCCTGGAGACCGGCGAGCATGATCACGGTCGGCGGCTGCTTGGCGAGGCGCAGGACGCGGGTCTCGCCGCCGAGGATGCCGATCAGCTCGTCGTTGACGATCTTGATGACCTGCTGGGCCGGGTTCAGCGCCTGGGAGACCTCGGCGCCGGCCGCGCGCTCCTTGACCTTCGCGATGAAGGCCCGGACGACGGGCAGCGCCACGTCCGCTTCGAGCAGGGCGATGCGGATCTCACGGGCCGTGGCGTCGATGTCCTCCGGGCTGAGGCGCCCTTTGCCCCGGAGGCTCTTGAATGTGGCTGCGAGGCGGTCGGAGAGAGTATCGAACACGGCGGTCGCGAATCCTCGGTGTCGGGAGCGGGTGGGGGCCCGTTCCGCGCGCTGCGGGACAGACCGTCCCCCAGGGTATCCGGCCGCGCGCGGTGCGGTCTGCCCCGTGGGTGGGTGGAGCGTACGACGGGGACGGGCGGGCGCCCTCCCCGGGTCGTACGGAGCGTGCCGGGCCGGGCCGGGCGGCGGTGCGTGGCACGGCGCCGCCCGGCACGGTACGCGTTCAGCCGCGCAGCGCCGTCTCGACCGCGCGCGCCAGCTCGGCGGCGTCCGCCGCCGGCAGGGGGCGACCGCGCCCGGTGGTGACGTAGAAGGCGTCGACGGCGTTGGCGCCCCGTGTGGAGACGTGCGCGCTGCGCACCCGTACCGCCGCCGTCTCCAGGGCGTGGCCGATGCGGTGCAGCAGCCCCGGCGCGTCCTGGGCGCGCACCTCGATGACGGTCGCGTGCCGGGAGGCGGTCGGGGCGACCGTGACGCGCGGCGGCGGGGCCGTCACGCCCCGGCGGCGGGGGTAGGCCGCCTCGCGCTCGGCCAGTCTGGCGCGGATGTCCAGGGAGCCGTCCAGGGCGCGTACGAGATCGGCGCGCAGCCGCGCCGCCTGGGGCAGGGAGCCGTACGCGGCGGCCACCCGCCAGCTCAGCAGCAGCACCTCGGCGGTGCCCAGCCCGGTGGGGAGTTCGACGGCGCGCAGATCGGCCGCGCGCACGGTGAGCCGGTGCAGGGCCAGCACCCCGGCGGCGGCGGGCAGCACGCCGGGCCGGTCGGGCAGGGCGATGAGCAGTTCGACGCCGACGGGCTCGGGCGCGGTGTCCGGTCCCCCGTCGTCCGCCGCCGGGTCCTTCGGCGGCTCGGTCTGGGCGTGCAGTGCCAGTACGGGACCGCCGGTGCGCAGCGCCTCGACGGCGAGGCGTTCCTGTTCCGCGCTGGGGGCGGCGGCCTCCGGTTCGGCGGGGTCGTCGCCCGCGAGGACGGCGGCGACCCGGGCGACGAGGTCGGTGACGAGCGAGGCGCGCCAGGACGACCAGGCGGCGGGGCCGGTGGCGAGGGCGTCCGCCTCGGTGAGGGCGTGCAGGAGTTCCAGCGTGGTGAGCGAGCCGACCCGGGCGGCGACCGAGCCGACGGTGGCGGGGTCGTCCAGGTCGCGCCGGGTCGCGGTGTCGACGAGCAGCAGGTGGTGGCGGACCACGGTGGCGACGACGGCCACGTCCTCGCGGTCGAAGCCGATCCGGGCGGCGACGTCGCGGGCGATGACCTCACCGGCCACGGAGTGGTCGCCGGGCCAGCCCTTGCCGATGTCGTGGAGGAGCGCGCAGACGAGCAGGAGGTCGGGGCGGCCGACGCGGCGGGTCAGGGCGGACGCCTGGACGGCGGTCTCGACGAGGTGCCGGTCGACGGTCCAGGTGTGCACGGGGTTGCGCTGGGGGCGGCAGCGGACCCGCTCCCAGTCCGGCAGCAGCCCGCTGATCATTCCCTCGGCTTCGAGCGCCTCCCAGACGGGGACGGTCGACTCGCCGGCGCCGAGCAGCGTGACGAGTTCCTCGCGGGCCTCGGCGGGCCAGGGCACCGGCAGCGGCTTGGCCGCTGCGGCGAGCCGGCGTACGGCGTGCGGGGAGAGGGGCAGCCCGGCCTGCGCGGCGGCGGCCGCTGCGCGCAGGGGCAGCACGGGGTCCCGCTCGGGCCGCGCGGCACGGGCGAGGACGACCTCGCCGTCCTGTTCGACGACGCCCTCGGCGAGCGGGGTGCGCTCGGGTGCGGGCTTGCCGCCGAGCATGGCCCGCAGCCGGGGGCGGACGGATCTGGAGCGCAGCACCCGGTTCACCTCGCGCCAGGTGACGTCGGAGGCGTACGAGACGGTGCGCGCGGCCTCGTACACCTGGCGCAGCAGGGCGTCGGCGTCGAGCAGGCCGAGTTCGGTGGCGACGGTGTCCTGCTCCTGGAGGGCGAGCCGGTCGGTGGCGCGTCCGGTGGTCAGGTGCAGGGCGTCCCGGACGTCGAGGAGCCGGCGGCGGGCGTCGGCGAGCCCTTCGCGGGGTGCGTCGGCGAGCCAGGAGGCGGCGACGGCGCGCAGCGCGGTGGCGTCGCGCAGGCCGCCTCTGGCCTCCTTGAGGTCGGGTTCCAGCAGGAATCGCAGCTCGCCCTGGCGCTCGGCGCGTTCCCGGCAGAGTTCGTCCAGGGCGGGGAGGCGTTTGGCGGCGGTGTTGCGCCAGTCGGCGAGGATCGCGGTGCGTACGCCGGTGACGAGGCCGAGATCGCCGGCGAGGTGCCGGGCGTCGAGGAGTCCGAGCTGCACCTTGAGGTCGTCGGCGGCGGCCCTGCGCACCTCGGCGGGGGTGCGGACGGAGTGGTCGAGGGCGAGGCCGAGGTCCCAGACCGGGTACCAGACCCGGTCGGCGAGGGCCGCGACGGCGGCCGGGGCCGATGTGCCGTCGTGCAGGAGCAGCAGGTCGAGGTCGCTGCGCGGGGAGAGTTCCCCGCGTCCGTAGCCGCCGACGGCGACGAGGGCCGCGCCGGGCACGGAGACCTCCCGGGCGGCGGTGGTGAACAGGGCGTTCAGCCAGTCGTCGGTGAGGCGGGCCAGCGCGGCACGGCGCGGCGGCCCGGACCGCGCCTTCTCCTGGAGGAGGCGCAGCCGGGCCGCCGCGTAACCGCTGGGTCCCGAGTCCGTCTGTTCGGTCGTCTCTTCGAGGCTCGTCACCCGGTCGTTCCCGTCTCTAAAGTGCGTCCGGGCCGCGTTCGCCGGTCCGGACCCGGACCGCCGTCTCGACCGGCACGCTCCATACCTTCCCGTCACCGATCTTGCCGGTGCGGGCGGCCTTGACCACCACATCGATGAGCTGTTCGGCGTCGTCGTCCTCGACCAGTACCTCGATACGGATCTTCGGTACGAGGTCGACGGTGTACTCCGCACCCCGGTAGACCTCGGTGTGGCCGCGCTGCCGGCCGTATCCGCTGGCCTCCGTGACCGTGAGCCCCTGGATGCCGAAGCCCTGGAGGGCTTCCTTGATCTCGTCCAGCCGGTGCGGCTTCACGACTGCGGTGATGAGCTTCATGCGTCCACCTTCTTGCTCGTCGCGCCGGCGACGGTTCGGTCCTGGGCGGGGGCGGCGACGCTACTACGGCCGGACGGGGAGCCCCCGACCGCGCTGTAGTCGTAGGCCGATTCCGCGTGGTACGCCATGTCGACGCCGCTGGTCTCGTCGTCCTCCGAGGCACGGAAGCCGATGGTGGCGTCGACGATCTTGGCGAGGATCCAGGAGACGACGAAGGAGTACGCCATGACGGAGAAGGCTCCGACGGCCTGCTTGCCGAGCTGGGTGAGACCGCCGTCGCCGCCGGTGGCGAGGAGGCCGACCAGCAGGGTGCCGATGACACCGCCGACGAGGTGGACGCCGACGACGTCGAGGGAGTCGTCGTAACCGAGCTTGTACTTGAGGCTGACGGCCCAGGAGCAGATCGCACCGGCGACGACACCGATGAGGATGGCGCCGAAGGGGCTGACGTTGGCCCCGGAGGGCGTGATCGCGACGAGACCGGCGATGGCGCCGGAGGCGGCGCCGAGCGTGGTGAAGGCGCCGTGCCGGATCCGCTCGTAGGCGAGCCAGCCGACCATCGCGGCGGCGGTGGCGATCTGCGTGTTGAAGGCCATGAGCGCGGCGGTGCCGTCGGCGGCCAGCTCCGAGCCGGCGTTGAAGCCGAACCAGCCGAACCACAGGAGGGCCATGCCGAGGACGACGAGCGGCAGGCTGTGCGGCCGCATCGGGTCCTTCTTGAATCCGATGCGCTTGCCGACCACGAGGACCGCGGCGAGGGCGCCGACACCGGCGTTGATGTGGACCGCCGTGCCTCCGGCGAAGTCGATCACACCGAGGCTGTGCAGCCAGCCGTCGCTGCTCCAGACCCAGTGCGCGACCGGGAAGTACACCACGGAGACCCAGAGGGTGATGAACAGCGCCCAGGCGCTGAACTTCACGCGGTCGGCGAGCGCGCCGCTCATCAGCGCCGGGGTGAGGATGGCGAACATCATCTGGAAGAGGGCGAAGGCGAAGACCGGGATTCCGGTCTTGCCGTCGGTCAGGAGGTCGACCGAGATGCCCTTGAAGCCGATGTGGTCCAGGTTGCCCAGGAGGCCGCCGCCGATGTCGTCGCCGAAGGTCAGTGAGTATCCGTACAGGACCCACACGACGCTGACGATCGCGAGCGAGATCAGGGACATCATGAGCATGTTGAGGGCGCTCTTCACCCGCACCATGCCGCCGTAGAAGAATGCCAGGCCGGGCGTCATCAGCATGACGAGCGCGGCACTGATCAGTACGAATGCGGTATCTGCGCCATTCAAGGCCAGCGTCTCCTCGTGGGTCGGAACGGCCCGTGCGGATGCTCAGGGTTGGGGCCGACTGTGCTGAGGAGATTGGCGCAGCGCGGTTTCGGCCAATGCCGCTCGTTGTTTCGCGGCAGTGACGAAGGCGTCCCGTGTGTTACGTGCCGGTGAACCCGCGGGTCCGGCCCGGTGTCGGCGCCTACCATCGGCGGGCGTCACCGGAACATCGAAAACCGGCCGCGGCCGTCACCCTGCTGTCCTGGCGGCGGGGGAGCCGTGTCGGGCTGTACGGGGTGAGGGCCGCGGCCGGAGCCTGGGGCGGGCGCGGGCGGCGCGAGGGGCGGGCCAGCGGTTCAGACGGCCTCCGCGGATTCGGGCAGCCGGGCGGCGATCCGCTCGGTGAGGTCACTGACCTCCCCGACGTGGCCGAAGTCCCTGGCGGCCGTGGAGAGCGTCTTGCGGAGCCGGGTGTTGACGCGCTCGGAGCGCACCTTGGCGGCCACCTCCATGGCCTGTTCCGCGAGGGCCGTGGACTGCTCGGGCTCCTTCTTGAGGAGGTGGACGGTGGCCATGCCGATGAGGTTCAGCGCATACGACCGCTGGTGCTCCTTGTCCTTGCCGAACAGCTCGACGGCGCGCCGCATGACCGGCTCGGCGAGGGAGGCGTAGGTGGGACTGCGGCCCTCGACGTAGGCCAGGTCCCGGAACGAGTGGGCGTTCTCCCCGTTCAGCTCGGCCTCGGAGAAGAAGCGGATCCAGTCGGGCTCGGGCTCGCCGTGCGGGTCGATGTCGCAGAAGGTGTCCTCGGCCATCCGGACGGCGCGCTTGGCCCTGCTGGGCCGGCCCAGATTGGCGTATGCCCGCGCCTCCATCGCATACAGCATGGCCTGCGTCCTGGGGGTGGCGCTGTCGCGGCTGCCGTACTGCGCGAGGTGGATCAGCTCCAGCGCGTCGTCGGGCCGGCCCAGGTGGATCATCTGGCGGCTCATGGAGGAGAGGATGTACGAGCCGAGCGGCTTGTCCCCGGCCTCCTTGGCGGCGTGCAGGGCGAGCACGAAGTACTTCTGCGCGTTGGGCTGGAGCCCCACGTCGTAGCTCATCCAGCCTGCCAGCTCGGCGAGTTCCGCCGCGCACCGGAACAGCCGCCTGGAGGTGGCCTCCGGCTGCGGTTCCTGGAGCAGGTCGGTCAGCTCGTGCAGCTGGCCGACGACGGCCTTGCGGCGCAGTCCGCCGCCGCATTTGGCGTCCCACTGCCGGAACATCGCGGTGGTGGACTCCAGCAGGTCCAGCTCGGGGCCGGAGAGCCGGGTGCCGCGGGGCAGCGGCTCCGGCCGCGCCTCGCCGCGGGCCGGGTCGCCGCCCGGCGTGGGCACCAGCCAGCGCTGCATGGGCTCCACCAGCGCGGGCCCCGCGGCCAGCGCCAGCGAACTGCCGAGGAAGCCGCGCCGCGCCAGCATCAGATCGCTGCGGGAGAAATCGCTGATCAGGGCGACCGTCTGCGGGCCCGACCACGGCAGGTCGACCCCGGACACCGAGGGCGAGCGGTGCGCGGAGCGCAGCCCGAGGTCCTCGACGGCGATCACGGCGCCGAACCGCTCGGAGAACAGCTCGCCGAGGATGCGCGGGATCGGTTCGCGCGGCTGTTCGCCGTCGAGCCAGCGGCGTACGCGGGAGGTGTCCGTGCTGATGTGGTGCGCGCCCATCTGGCGCGCCCGTCGGTTGACCTGACGTGCCAGTTCGCCCTTGGACCAGCCACTGCGCAGGAACCACGAGCCGAGTTGCCCATTCGGGCGCTTGCCGGTGTTCGTACCGTCCGCGCCACTGCCGTCCACCGGAAAGCCCCCATCCACCGAAAACCTGTGATGCCCTGCCGCGCCGAAAGGTGTCCCCGCGCGGAGTCGACACTGTCACCGCGCGAACGGGTATCAGAATGCCGCGAGTGATGGCCCCGTGTCCGGAGCTTGCACCCCTTCGAACAGGAAACCGAGTTGCCGTTGGCATACCCACGGGCGTGTCGGTCCCGCAACCCGTGCACCGAAAGTAATCCTACGATCACCCGTCCAGCGAGGGTGGCGGCACAATCGCCACCATTCGCCACCCCTTCGAATGAACTGGCCCCCGACAAGGCGCGATTGACTTGACACACCACGATCAGGGACGGCGCACAGTGGCATTCCGGGGCGCACGAGACGCGCAACACCCCCTCGGTACTTCTTCGCGCCGCCCGGATCACCCCGGTGGCGACGGAGTGTAACGGGCACACTGCGACACGTAACCACCGGCGAGTCCAACCCGTTGGAGGGGGCATGGTCTTCACGATCGGCGGTATCCGGACGATGAGCGGCATCCGGGAGACGCGCTCCGGCTCACGCCGCCGCGCACGCGCCTTTGAGTGCACCGAGGTGGCGGAGTACACCGGGCTCTGGGGGTGGGACGTGACCCCCGGCGCCCCGGGCACGGCCGGGAGATGCTCCTGCGGCCGTACGGGCTGCGCCGCGCCCGGCGCCCATCCGCTGGGCCGGGACGAGATCCCGGCGGGTTCGACGCTCGGGGAGGTCAACGCGGCGTGGTCCCGGGTGCCGGGTGCGACGGTGCTGCTCCCGGTGGGCCGGAGCTTCGACGTCATCGATGTCGCGGAACCGGCGGGCAGCCGGGCCCTGGTCCGGCTGGAGCGGATGGGGCTGCCCGTGGGCCCCGTCCTGGCGACCCCGGCCGGGAGGGCGCACTTCTTCGTCGCGCCGGGAGCCTCGGCGGAGCTGCCCGAGCTGCTCTACCGCATGGGCTGGGACGACGCGGACCTCGATCTGCACGCCCTGGGCCCCGGTACGCACATCGCGGCCCCGCCGTCGCGGGTGGCCGGCCTGGGCCCGGTCCGCTGGCTGCGCCCGCCGTCCCTCGACACGGCGGCCGGACCGCCGCAGGCCCGGCTGCTGCTCGGCACTCTGGCGTACATCTGCCACCGCTCGGCCGCCAGGTAGCGCCGCCGGACAGCGCCGCCAGACAGCACCACCGGGCAGCGTCACCGGGCCCGCGGCACCGCCCGGTACGCCGAGCGCACCGGGCGTACGGCGGGGGACGGGACCGGAACAGGCCCCGTCCCCCGCCGTGTCACGGTCCCGCTTCGCGCCGCGCCCCGGTCCGTACCTCAGTCGCCGATCAGCGCGTCCACGAACGCCCCGGGCTCGAACGGCGCCAGATCGTCGGGCCCCTCCCCCAGACCCACCAGCTTCACCGGCACGCCCAGCTCCCGCTGGACCGCGATCACGATGCCGCCCTTGGCCGTACCGTCCAGCTTGGTCAGCACGATGCCGGAGATGTCCACGACCTCCGCGAACACCCGCGCCTGCACCAGCCCGTTCTGCCCGGTGGTGGCGTCCAGGACGAGCAGCACCTCGTCCAGCGGACCGTGCTTCTCCACGACCCGCTTGACCTTGCCCAGCTCGTCCATCAGACCGGTCTTGGTGTGCAGCCGGCCCGCCGTGTCGATGAGGACGACGTCCGCGCCCTCGGCGATGCCCTCCTTGACCGCGTCGAAGGCCACCGACGCCGGGTCGCCGCCCTCCGGACCGCGCACCGTCCGGGCCCCGACCCGTTCGCCCCAGGTCTGGAGCTGGTCGGCGGCGGCGGCGCGGAAGGTGTCCGCCGCGCCGAGCACGACCGAGCGCCCGTCCGCGACCAGCACCCGCGCCAGCTTGCCGGTCGTCGTGGTCTTGCCGGTGCCGTTGACCCCGACGACCATGACGACGGCCGGGGTGTCCAGTCCGCTCTCGGTCTTCACCACCCGGTCGAACTCCGGGTCGAGCAGCTGGACCAGTTCCTCCCTGAGCAGGGTGCGCAGCTCCAGCGGGGTGCGCGTGCCCAGCACCCGCACCCGCTCGCGCAGCCGCTCCACCAGCTCCTGGGTGGGCGCGACACCGACGTCGGCGGTCAGCAGGGTCTCCTCGATCTCCTCCCAGGTCTCCTCGTCCAGGTGCTCACGGGAGAGCAGGGTGAGCAGCCCCTTGCCGAGGGAGTTCTGGGAGCGGGCGAGCCGTGCGCGCAGCCGGACCAGCCGGCCCGCCGACGGCTCGGGGACCTCGATCTCCGGCGGCGCCGCGGCGGGCGGTTCCTCGACGACGACCGGCGCGCCGCCGGAGTCCGGGAGGCCGACCTCCTCGATGGTGCGGCGCGGTTCGTCGCGCGGGGTCTCCGCCTCGTCGCCGACGTGCGGCTCGGCGGGCGGAGCGGTGATGGTCGGCGTGCTCGACGGCGCCGAGGGCGGCAGCTTCTTCTTCTTGCGGCTGCCGACCACGAGTCCGCCGATGGCGCCGATGGCGACCAGGGCGATGACTACAACAAGGATGACGGTTTCCATAACCCACCCAGTATCAGCCACGGCCGCCCCGGGCCCCGGATTCGGCGGATCGAACAGGAATCCCGGTCGCGATTTGGACCTTTTGCCCCATACATACGATGCTGGTGGTTCTGGGCATCGCCCGGACTCCGCTCCCCCCAGGAGCCCCCACCTCTGTACGGAGCCTTGTCATGCCCCACGCCTCCTCCTCCGAAGGCGCGATAGAGACCCGCGGTCTGGAGCCCGTCCCCGACGACGAGCGCACCGGACACGTCCGTGAACTCTTTCCCACCTGGGTCGCCGCGAACATCAGTGTGCTGCTGCTCACGATGGGGGCCGGTCTGATCGTCTACAACGGTCTGAACCTGTGGCAGGTGCTGGCCGTGGCGCTGGCGGCGCCCGTCGTCTCGTACGGCATCGTGGGGCTGATCTCGGTGGCCGGAAAGCGCGGCGGGGCGCCCGGCATGGCGCTCTCGCGCGCGGTCTTCGGCCAGCGCGGGAACCTCTTCCCGGGGACGCTGATCTGGGTGGCCCGCTGGGGCTGGGAGACGATCAACGCGGTCACCGGCGCCTACGCGATGCTGTCGGTGCTGGACCTGCTCTTCGGGGTACGGCGCAGCACGCCGTTGATCGTGGTGACGCTGCTGCTCTTCGTGGCGTGCACCTTCCTCGTCTCCGGGCTGGGCATCAACGCGCTGCGGGTGTGCAGCAAGTGGTCCGCTTATCTCTTCGGGGCGTTCAGCGTGCTGGTGCTGATCCATCTCGTCACGCACACGGACTGGGCGGCCGTCTTCGCGCGGCCGGCGGGGTCGACCGCCATGATGATCGCCGGTATCGGCACCATCGCGGCGGGCGGGATCAGCTGGGTGCCCTCGGGCCCGGACTTCACCCGCTATCTGCCGCGCGCCGCCTCGGGGCGGGCCATGGTGGGCTCGACGATCGGCGGCGCGGGGATCGTGGTGGTGCCGATGGTGCTGATGGGTGCGGTGATGGCGGTCGCCACGCCGGATCTGGCCGCCGCGCAGGACCCGGTGTCCTTCATCGGGGAGCTGCTGCCGACCTGGATCTCGGTGCCGTATCTGCTGATCGCGCTGATCGGCATGGTGCTGATCAACTCGATGTCGATGTACTCGGCGGGCTTCACGGCGCAGACGCTGGGCATCAAGGTGCCCCGCGCGTGGGCGGTGAGTGTCAACGCGGTGATCAGCCTGGTTCTCGGCTTCCTGCTGATGGTGGTGGCCACCAGCTTCATCGGCTCGTTCATCTCGTTCCTGACGCTGCTCGCCGTGGCGTTCTCGGCGTGGATCGGCGTGTTCGGCGTGGACATGCTCCGGCGGCGTACCTACGACGGCGCGGCGCTGATGGACACGGGGCGCACCAGCGGCTACTGGTACCGGGGCGGCTTCGCGCCGTCGGCCATGGTGTCCTGGGGTACGGCGCTGGTGGTGGGCCTGCTCTTCACGGAGGTGGAGTGGTTCGCCGGCCCGTTCGCCGGGACCTGGATCGGGCGGAACGGGCTGGGCTGGGCCGTGACGATCCTGGTGGCGGCGGCGCTGTACGCGGTGCTGCCGCGCGAGCGCGCGAAGACCCCGGCGCCCGACGCCGGTTCGGCGGCGGGCGCCGGGGCCGGGGAGGGTACGGAGAGCCTCCCGGTGTGACGGCTCAGCCCATCTCTTCCAGCGTCTTGCCCTTCGTCTCCTTCACGAACAGCAGCACGAAGGGAACGGAGAGCGCGGCGAAGCAGGCGTAGATGACGTACGTCCCCGACAGGTTCCAGTCGGCCAGGCTCGGGAAGCTCGCGGTGATGGCCCAGTTGGCGATCCACTGCGCCGAGGCGGCGACGCCGAGGGCGGCGGCCCGGATCTTGTTGGGGAACATCTCGCCGAGGAAGACCCAGACGATGACGCCCCAGGACAGCGCGAAGAACAGCACGAACACATGGGCGGCGATCAGGGCGACGGTGCCCTCGGTGCTGGGCAGCTTGCCGTCGACCAGCTTCGCCGAGAAGGCCCACGCCTCGCAGGCGAGCGCGACCGCCATACCGAGGGAACCGGTCAGCGCGAGCGGCTTGCGGCCGACCCGGTCCACCAGGACCATCGCGATCACGGTACCGATGATGTTCACGATCGAGGTCGTGAACGAGTAGAAGAACGAGCTGGACGGGTCGATACCGACGGACTGCCAGAGCGTCGCCGAGTAGTAGAAGGCGACGTTGATGCCGACGAGCTGCTGGAAGACCGAGAGCCCGATGCCCACCCAGACGATGGGCAGGAAGAGGAAACCGCCGCCGCCCAGCAGGTCCTTGAAGGTCGACTTGTGCTCCCGGCGCATCGCGTGCTGGATCTCGGCGACCCTGGCGTCCAGGTCGACGCCCTTGCTCTCGACCTCCGCGAGGACCTCCTTGGCGCGGTCCACCCGGCCGACCGAGATCAGGAAGCGCGGCGACTCGGGGATCGCGAGGGAGAGCAGGCCGTACAGCAGCGCCGGGACCACCATCACGCCGAGCATCCACTGCCAGGCTTCCAGCCCGAGCAGCTTGCCGCGCTGGTCGCCGTCGGCCAGCTGGAGGATTCCGTAGTTCACCAGCTGGGAGACGGCGATGCCGACGACGATGGCAGCCTGCTGGAAGGAGCCGAGCCGGCCGCGGTAGGCGGCCGGGGAGACCTCGGCGATATAGGCCGGGCCGATCACCGACGCCATGCCGATCGCGAAGCCGCCGATGACGCGCCAGACCGCGAGGTCGTAGATGTTGAACGGCAGCGCGGAGCCGACCGCGCTGATGGTGAAGAGCACGGCGGAGATCTGCATGCAGCGGATACGGCCGATCCGGTCGGCGATCCGGCCCGCCGTGGCGGCGCCGATCGCACAGCCGATCAGGGCGATGGCGATGACCTGGGCGAGAGCGGCGGAGCCGATGTCGTACCGGCTGCGAATGGCTTCGACAGCGCCGTTGATCACCGAACTGTCGTAGCCGAAGAGGAAACCGCCCATCGCGGCGGCCGCCGTGATGAAGATGACATGGCCGAGATGGTCCGGATGAGCCGCCCGGCCTCCGGGCGGCGGAGCCTGCGCTGTGCTGGTCACGTGTTCTCCTGGGGCCGCCCGGCTGCGTCGCCGGGCGTGGGGGGGCGAGCCCTTCCAGTGGTACATAACTCGCCGTCAGGCACCACCTGAAGGGAAAAGCAACGCGAACGAGGTTATGCCTTCACTTCATGAAGCGATATTCGTGGCCGCCTCGGACATATTTCCCACCACACTCCCCACAGAATGTTCAAGTCTCGGCGGCACGCGCGCTCGACGCGGTGGCTCACGCCCTGGGCGCGACGAAGGCCGACGCGACCCCGGCTCACCGGAGTCGCTGGCTGATGACCTTGGACACTCCGTCACCCTGCATGGATACCCCGTACAGCGCGTCGGCGACCTCCATGGTCCGCTTCTGATGCGTGATCACGATGAGCTGGGAACTCTCCCGCAATTCCCGCATGATGCGGATCAGCCGCTGGAGATTGGTGTCGTCGAGCGCCGCCTCCACCTCGTCCATCACGTAGAACGGGCTCGGCCTGGCCTTGAAGATCGACACCAGCAGTGCGACGGCCGTCAGCGAGCGTTCGCCGCCGGAGAGCAGCGACAGCCGCTTGACCTTCTTCCCCGGCGGCCTGGCCTCCACGTCCACTCCGGTGGTGAGCATGTTCGCCGGGTCGGTCAGGATCAGCCGGCCCTCGCCACCGGGGAAGAGGCGGGAGAAGACGCCCTCGAACTGCTCGGCGGTGTCCCGGAACGCCTCGGTGAAGACCTGCTCGATCCGCTCGTCGACGTCCTTGACGACCAGCAGCAGATCGGCCCTGGTCTTCTTCAGGTCGGCCAGCTGCTCGGAGAGGAACCGGTGCCGCTCCTCCAGCGCCGCGAACTCCTCAAGAGCCAGCGGATTCACCTTTCCGAGCTGCTGATACGCCCGTTCGGCCGCCCGCAGCCGCTTCTCCTGCTCGGACCGGACGTAGGGCACCGGCCGGTGGCGCGGGTCGGCCGGATCGTCCGGCAGCTCCTCGCCCTCGGCGGGCGGAGACGGCGGTACGGGCTGATCGGGGCCGTACTCGGCGATCAGCCCGGCCGGCTCCACGCCGAGTTCCTCCAGGGCCCTGGCCTCCAACTGCTCGATCCGCAACCGCTTCTCGGCGCCGAGCACCTCGCCCCGGTGGACGGAGTCGGTGAGCCGGTCCAGCTCGCTCTTGAGGGCGCGGCCCCGGTCGCGCTCGGCGGTCAGCTCCTGGTCCCGTACGGCCCTGACCTCCTCGGCGGCGGCCCGCTCGGTCGCGGCGCGTACGACCGACACCTCGACGTGCGCCAGCAGTTGCCGGGCGCCGGCCGCGACCGCGCCGGCCACCCGGGCCTCGTGGCGCAGCCGCGCCCGGCGCCGCTCCGCGCGGTCCCGCGCCTCGCGCTCGGCGCGGGCGGCCCGGTCGAGCCCGTCGGCCCGGCCCGCGAGCGCCTTCACCCGCTCCTCGTGGGTGCGCACCTGGAGGCGCGCCTCCATCTCGGTCTGCCGGGCGTTGGCGCCGTCGGCCGCGAGCCGGTCCCGTACGGAGGTGTCGGGCTCGTCGTCGTCCTCCCCGGAGGGGGAGGACTCCTCGGCGTTCAGCAGCCGTTCGGCCAGTTCCTCCGCCTCGGCGGTGGCGCGCTCCAGGGCCTCTTCCGCCCGGGCGACGGCCGCGGCGGTGCGCTCGGCCTCTCCCTCGGCGCCCCTGGCCTGCCCGGAGAGCCGTCCGAGCCGCCCGGAGACCGCGGACCTCTCCCGGTCGGCCGCCCGGCGCAGGGAGTCCAGTTCCTCCGCGTGCGCGGCGCACTCGGCCCGCCGCGCGGTGGCGGTGCGCTGCGCCCCGGCCAGTTCGGCGCATCGTACGTCCAGCTCCGCCAGTTCGGCCGCCGCCTCGTCGACGGAGGCCCGTACCTCCAGCAGACTCGGCGCTCCGGCGGAGCCGCCGTGCGCGAAGTGGGTGCCCAGCACGTCGCCCTCCGCGGTCACGGCGGTCAGCTCCGGGTGGGCGTCGAGCAGTTTCTCGGCGTCTTCGAGCGTCGCGACCACCACCGTGTCGCCCACCAGCCGGGCCACGGCCGCCATCAGCCGGTCCGGCCCCCGGAGGAGGTCGACGACGTACGGCGCGGCGGTCGCGGTGCGTACGGAGCCGGGCGGGTCCTGCGGACGGGGGCCGGTGCGGCCGGCGTCGGGGGCGGCGCTCTGCGGGGGAACCCCGGCCGGGGCGGGCGCTGCGGTGGGGTCGGGCCCGCCCGGCTCCTCGGTGGCCTGGCCGGGAACGCCCGCCACCGGCTCGGCCGGCGGGCCGCCCAGCAGGAGGGCCGCGCGGCCCGCGTCCTGCCGGCGCAGCAGGCGGATGGCGTCGGCGGCGGCCGCGGGGTCCGAGACGGCGATGGCGTCGGCGGCGGCGCCGAGGGCGGCGGCCACCGGGATCTCGTGCCCGGGGGTGACGGTCAGCAGCTCGGCCGCCGGGCCGAGGAGTCCGGTGAGGCGGTCGCGGGCGTCGAGCAGCGCGCCGGTGCCGTCCTTGCGGCGCAGGCCGAGGGCGAGGGCGTCGTGGCGGGCGGTGAGCGCGGCGCGGGCGCGCTCGGCAGTGGTGGCGGCCTCGCGCGCGGCGGTCAGGGCGCTCTCGGCGTCGGACAGGGCGCGCCGGGCCGTCTCGTACCGGCGTGCCAGTTCCTGGTCCTCGGCGTCCAGGCCGGCCACTTCGGCCTTGAGCTGTTCGTACTCCGCCCGCGCGGTGGCGGCGCGGGCGGCCGCGTCGTCGTGGGCGGCGGCGAGGCGCCCGATCTCGGCGCGGGCGGAGGCGGCCCGGCCGCGGGCGGCGGTGACCTGGCCGGAGAGCCGGGCGAGCCCCTCCCGGCGGTCGGCGAGGGCGCGGGCGGCGTCCTTCAGCCGGCGTTCCTCGGCGGCGAGTCGCCGTTCCAGCTCGGCGCGGTGCGCGACGGTGTCCTCGCGCGCGTGCTCGGCGGCCTCCAGTGCGGCGGTCAGCTCGGCCTCCTGCTCGCGGATCCGGGCGGCCTCGCGCTCCAGGTCCTCGGGGTCGCGGCCCCTGGGCTCCTCCGGGGGCGCGGCGGTGGCGCTGGTGACCCGCGCGTCGGCGAGCGAGATCGTGCCGCGGACCCGTTCGGCCAGCTGGGACAGCTCGTACCAGGTCTGCTGGGCGCGCTGGAGCCGCGGCGCGAGCCGCCGTACCTCGTCCTCCAGCTCGGCCTCGCGGATCAGCGCGGCCTTCAGCCTGCTCTCCGCCTCCTCCTTGCGGCGCTTCAGCTCCGCCTCGTCGGCGATCTCGGTGCGCAGAGCGTCACGGAGCGTCACCAGGTCGTCGGCGAGCAGGCGCAGGCGCGCGTCGCGCAGATCGGCCTGGATGACGGCGGCCCGCCGGGCGACCGCGGCCTGCCGTCCGAGCGGTTTGAGCTGACGCCGCAGTTCGTCGGTCAGATCCTGGACGCGGGCGAGATTCGCCTTCATCGCCTCCAGCTTCCGCAGGGCCTTCTCTTTCCGTTTGCGGTGCTTCAGAACTCCCGCGGCCTCCTCGATGAAGGCGCGGCGGCCCATGGGGTCCGCGTGCAGTACGGAGTCGAGCCGCCCCTGGCCGACGATCACGTGCATCTCGCGTCCGATGCCGGAGTCGGAGAGCAGTTCCTGGATATCGAGCAGCCGGCAGGTATCGCCATTGAGCTGGTATTCGCTGCCACCGTTGCGGAACATGATCCGCGTGATGGTGACCTCGGCGTAGTCGATGGGAAGCGCGCCGTCGGAGTTGTCGATGGTGAGGGAGACCTCGGCGCGGCCGAGCGGTGGTCTTCCGGTGGTACCGGCGAAGATCACGTCTTCCATTTTTCCGCCGCGCAGGGATTTCGCGCCCTGCTCCCCCATCACCCAGGAGAGCGCGTCGACGACATTCGACTTGCCGGACCCGTTCGGGCCCACGACGCAGGTGATACCCGGCTCGAAGCGCAGCGTCGTGGCGGCGGCGAAGGATTTGAACCCGCGCAGGGTCATGGCCTTGAGGTGCACGCCGCCGGACTCTACCCGGCGCGGATCGTCCTTCGTCGGTTTCACCGGGGAACGCGCTGGGCACATCAGTCGTTAAGAAAGAGCCCGGGCCGCCAACAATGCTTCGTGGAACGGAAGATGGAAAGAAAGAAGGGACGCCGAAGCGTCCCTTGCATATCTTGCGAAAGTGTCTCTCACCTGACCCCGACGGGGGCTGTCGTCAGGTGAGCGCAGGCTCCGCCTGGGGTACGTCCATGTCGATGCTGTCGAGCAGCGACTCTCCGGGGTGCTGTGCGACGGCGGCGTTCAGTACGTCATTCTCGGACTGAATCCGTACGAGTTCGGATTCGAGGTCCTGGACGCGCTGCTGAAGCCGTCGCATCTCGGCGAGGAGTCGCGGGTCGGAGCCGCCGACATAACCGAGAAGCGCCTTTGCCATGATGAATGGTCCTCCACAATGAGTGACCGACCGGATGCGGTGTGGGTCGTGAGGGAAATCGCACCCGCGGTGCCCGGCAGTGCTTGTTCTTCACTGCGGTTCCTGCTGCCGAACAACTGGGGTGCGCGGGGATTCCAGAGTCTCACCAAAAAGTTTGACGGTCAACACGATCACAGCCCGTGCCGACGGGCGGCCGGGGGCTCGGGGCCGCTCGCGTCGCGGCGCCGGCTCTCTCGCGGGGCCCTGGGGCGCGGAGATCGGGGTGTCCCCGCGAAGCCTGGCACGACCGGCCGTTCCTGGCAACCACCAGGTCATCGCTGACCTGCGGATATGCCAGTGGCATTCCGTGGCCTCCGCACGGCCGGCCGAGCGGTGGACGGATCAGCGGATGGCGAAGCTCTCGTAGCCGCCGCGCGGGGTGTCCCAGATCTCAGTGACTCCGGTTACCCGCCCGGGTGTGTCGGCGGACCTCAGCCACTCCAGCAGGCGGTGGCAATTCTCACGCGGCCCCTCGGCGACGACCTGCACTCTGCCGTCGTCCAGATTGAGGGCGAATCCGGTGAGCCCTCCGATCTCCAGAGCGTTCGCCCTGGTGAACCAGCGAAAGCCGACTCCCTGTACTCGACCGCGCACCCAGGCGGTGAGACGTACCTCTTCATTCATGCCCGCAAGCATGCCCGCAGCCCGACCGGCCGATTGGCCGCGGGGCCCGGCGCCCCCAGGTGCCATGCCGTACAGTCCCCTCGCAATAAGCCTCACTCGTACGGGTGAGTCACGTTGTCGTCGAGATGTATGAGGAAGGCACAACGGATGGGACGCCACCGACGGAACGACGCGTCCGGCGTCTCCCCCGACGCCCCCACGAAGGGCTCGTACGGAGACGCGACCGGGGCCACCGGGCACGGCGGGCAGGGCGCGCGCGGAGCCACGCGCCGCAAGGGGCGGGTGGCCCGGCCGGTCAGGACCGGGCTGCTGGGCGCCTCCGCCGCCATGGCGGTGGGAGCGGTCGCGGTCGCCTCCGGCCTGCTGCCCGGCGGGGGGCAGTTCACCGTCAACGGGGGCGGCGCCACCGGCGAGCAGATCCGCAGCGACGCGGCGCCCGAGCTGGAACAGCAGGGCGGTTCCTCCGAGGAGCCCAGCCGCGACGCCTCGGTCTCCCCGAGCCGCGGTGCCGAGCGGACGAAGGCGCCCACGAAGTCGGCGTCGCCCTCCGCCAAGCCGAGCGCCACCCCCTCGAAGGAGGCCAAGGGCGCCGCGGCGCCGCCGAAGCCGACGGCGACCGAGGCGCCCTCGGGCTCCGGGTCGGGTACGGCCCCGGGCTCCGACGGGAACTCCGCCCCGGCCTCCGGCACGGCGCCCACCACCGACAACGCCACCGAGCACACGACATCCGCGCCCGACTCCTCCACCGCGGCCGCCGTCCTCTCCCTGGTCAACCAGGAGCGGGCCAAGGTGGGGTGCGCGGCGGTGCGTGCCGACGCGAGTCTGGACGCGCTGGCGCAGGCGTTCAGCGACGACATGGCGGCGCGCGGCTTCTTCGACCACACCGACCCGGACGGCAGAACGCCCTGGGACCGGGCCGACGAGGCGGGCGTCAAGAACCTCGGCGGCGAGAACATAGCCAGGGGGCAGGCCACCGCCCAGGCGGTGATGGACTCCTGGATGAACAGCGACGGCCATCGCGCGAACATACTGAACTGCGACTACACCCGGCTCGGCGTCGGGGTGCACACCGGCTCCGGCGGTCCCTGGTGGACCCAGGACTTCGGTTTCTGACCCGTACAGCCACCGGTCCAGCGGCCCGTGCGCCGCGCCGCGCCGCGACCGCTGACCAACCGACTGCGGGAAAGCGCCACCTGTGGGGTGGCGCTTTCCGGTTGTAAGGTGACCGATATGGACGGTCATCCCACCGACGGCGGCCTCCCCGCCTTCGACGTCTTCTCCCGGCGGTGCCCCTCGCGCCCCGCCCTGGAGCATGTGACGGGCCGCTGGGGCTCCCTGACGCTCGGCGCCCTGTCCTGCGGCCGGCTCCGCTTCAACGAGCTGCGCCGCCGGGTGGACGGGGTGAGCGAGAAGATGCTCTCCCAGACACTGCACGCGCTGGAACGGGACGGGCTCGTCCACCGCGAGGCGCAGCCGGTCAACCCCCCGCGCGTGGACTACGAGCTGACCCCGCTGGGCCGGGAGGTCGCCGGGCGGCTGCTGGGGCTGATCGCACTGCTCGAAGGACGGATGCCCGAGGTGCTCTCGGCCCAGGAGCGCTACGACACGGCGCGGGACGCCGTGCGCCCTACGGAGTGACGCGCGGCGCGGGCTGGCAGCGCGGGCAGAAGTAGCTGGACCGGTTCATCCAGGGCCGCCGCCGCATCGGGGTCCCGCAGCGACGGCAGGGCTCGTCCTCCCGCCCGTAGGCGTCCAGTGACCGGTCGAAGTACCCCGACTGGCCGTTCACATTGACGTACAGGCTGTCGAAGCTGGTGCCGCCGGCGTCGAGGGCGGCGTTCATCACGTCCCGCGCGTGTCCCAGCAGCTCCGCCGCGCGGGGCCTGGTGAGGGTCGCGGTGGGGCGTTCGTAGTGGAGCCTGGCGCGCCAGAGCGCCTCGTCCGCGTAGATGTTGCCCACACCGCTGATCAGGGACTGGTCGAGCAGGGCGCGCTTGACGGTGGTACGGCGCAGTCGCAGCGCGGCGAAGAACGCGGCGTCGTCGAACTCCGGGTCCAGCGGGTCGCGGGCGATGTGCGCGATGACGTCCGGTACCCCGTCCGGGGTGTTGTCGTGCACCGAGAGTCCGCCGAAGGTGCGCTGGTCCACGAAGCGCAGCTCGGTGGCGAGGTCGTCGGCGAAGCGGATCCTGATCCGCAGGTGCTTCTCGTCGGGCGCGGACCGGGGCTGGACGAGCAGCTGACCGCTCATCCCCAGGTGCCCGAGGACCGAGGAGTCCGTGTCCGTGAGGGGCAGCCAGAGGTATTTGCCGCGTCTGCGGGCCGCGCCGACGGTGTGCCCCTCCAGCCGGGCGGCGAAATCCGCGCCCCCGGCGAGGTGGCGCCGTACCGCGCGCGGGTGGAGCACCTCGACCCCGGCGACGGTACGGCCGGTGACCCAGCGCGCGAGTCCACGCCGGACGACTTCGACCTCGGGCAGCTCGGGCACGTCGACTGACTCCTCATGGGGCTGGGGGGAACGGGAGACGCCCCTCGCGCCGGGAGGGACGCGAGGGGCGTATCAGGAAGGGGAGCACCCGGGCTCAGGCGTCGGCCGGATCCACCGGGGTCCGGTCCGCGGGACCGGCGTCCGGCGGGGCCTGCTCGGAGGGTACCGAAGAGGTGTCGGCGTCCGCTTCGGTCCCGGGCTTCGCCTCGGACGGGGTTCCGCCCGCGGCCTTCCGCTCGTCCGCGGCGGTCCGGATGGCCCGCCAGGCGGACTCGGCAGCCTGCTGCTCCGCTTCCTTCTTGCTGCGGCCGGTGCCGGTGCCGTACGAGACACCACCGACGCGGGCGGCAGCGGTGAAGGTCTTCTCGTGGTCGGGTCCCGTCTCCGTGACGAGGTACTCGGGCACGCCGAGCCCTTCCGCCGCGGTGAGTTCCTGGAGGCTGGTCTTCCAGTCCAGGCCGGCCCCGAGATTCGAGGACCTGTCGATCAGCGGGTCGAAGAGCCGGTGCACCAGCTCGGACGCCGCGTCGAGGCCCTGATCCAGATAGACGGCGCCGATCACCGCTTCAAGGGTGTCGGCGAGGATGGACGCCTTGTCCCGGCCACCCGTGCCCTCTTCGCCCCGGCCGAGCCGGATGAAGGAGCCGAGTTCGAGGCCGCGGCCCACTTCCGCAAGCGCACGCGAGTTGACCACCGCGGCCCGCAATTTGGCCAGCTGGCCTTCAGGCAGGTCGGGGTGGATCCGGTAGAGCGTGTCCGTGACCACCAGGCCGAGCACCGAATCCCCGAGGAATTCGAGCCGCTCGTTGGTGGGCAGACCGCCGTTCTCGTACGCGAACGAGCGATGGGTCAGCGCACGCACCAGAAGGGCGGTCTCGAGCTGATACCCGAGCCGCCCTTCCAGAAGCGTGTGGGACGAGGCTGTGCTGACATTGTCTGTCTGCTTCTTGGCATGGGACAGTTCAGACATTGAGCCTCTCACCAGCCGCTCAGACCTCGAGGACCTGGCGCTTGTTATAGGTGCCGCAGCTCGGGCACGCGATGTGCTGGAGCTTCGGCTCCTGGCAACGCTCACACGAAACCAGGTTGGGGACCGCAGCCTTCCACTGCGACCGGCGGTGGCGCGTGTTGCTGCGCGACATCTTCCGCTTCGGAACAGCCACGGCTACTTCTCCTGCTTCTCGTCGACGCCCGCTTCGGCGCCGCCCATGTTGTCCTTCTCGCCGTCCTTGACGGTCTCGGCGAGTCCCTGCAGTGCCGCCCAACGGATGTCGACGGCGTCATGGTGATGGTCCGGGTTCTCGTCCAGCCTGATCCCACATGTGGAACACAGACCGGCACAGGTCTCCCGGCACACCGGCTGCATCGGCAGTGCGAGCACCACCGCGTCACGCAGCACAGGTTCGAGGTCGAACAAGCCGTCCTCGATGTAGAGCCTCTCCTCGTCCTCGGCGTCGTCGGCCGGCTCCGCGCGGACGCGGCCCCGGTCGTCGGTGTCGTGGTACGAGAACAGCTCCTGGAAGTCCGCCGCCACTTCTTGGCTGAGCGGCTCCAGACACCTTACGCACTCCCCCTCGGCCGACGCACGGGCGGTGCCCGTGACGAGCACCCCCTCCATGACCGATTCGAGGCGGAGGTCCAGCTCCACGGGCGCGCCCTCGGGCGCGCCGATCACTCCCGCGATACCGAAGTCCTTGGGGGCGGGCACCGAGCGGGTCACCTTCCTGAGCGCACCAGGACGCCGCCCCAGCTCGTGTGTGTCGAACACGAGGGGGTTGAGGTGGTCGAGGCGCGCGTTCAGGGCTGGTTCCCGCTTTCGGATCGTGAGGAAGGGGCCGCCACCGTCGCGAGAGCGAAGCGGGCAGCCTGAGCCGCGGGTATGCACGCGGCCGAAGGACCAGGGTACTGGACCGGTCGCCGTAGGCCCAATCCAGGTGGCCCCCGCCGGGTGGGCCGGGCCGCGGCGACGTGCGCCGGAGCCCGGGGGAACCCGTCTCAGAGACCTTGCTCGTACCGGCGCAGCTGGTCGATGTCGATCATGCTGGTGTCAAAGAGACTGGTCTCGTCCAGCGCGCTCTGCGGGTCGGCTCCCCGGGACGGGACGGCGGGCGGGGCCGGGGGCAGCGCGGGCATCGGGGAGTGCGACGGGACGCCGGGCTGCTGCCAGCCGTAGTCGGGGTCGTAGCCCTGGTTCTGCGCGGGGACCTGGCCGTACTCCTGCTGCTGGTACGCGTACGGGTCCTGCTGCTGGTAGCTGTAGGCGTCCTGCTGCTGGTAGCCGGGGTAGCCGCCGGTGTCGGCGGCGGCGTAGGCGGGGTCCTGGTAGCCGGGCTCCGCCGGGGCGTAGGCGGGGTCCTGGTAACCGGTGTCCTGCTGCGGGTAGCCGGGGTCGGCGTACGGCTGCTGGACGGGCGCCGGGGGCGCCGGGACCTCCTCGGGCGGAGCGGGCGTGCGCGCCGGGGCCGGCGCGCGGAGCGACTCGCGGGGGGTGCCGGCGAGGTCCGCCAGATAGTCCGCGTCGCTGGTGCGCCCCTGCGGTCCCGCCGCGTCCTGGGCCGCCATGTGCGCGCCCAGCTCGTCCGACTCCGTACGGCCGTGCAGCTTCTGCCGGCCGCGGCCGACGGCTTCGAGGGTCTTGGAGAGCACGGCCTCGAAGGCGCCGATCTTGGCGTCGACGTACTCGTCGGCCCGCCGGATCAGGGTCTCGGGGTCCGCGCTGTACTCGGGGGCGTCGTCGTCCTCGCCGCCGCCCTGGGAGCGGCCGAGCAGCTTGTCCCTGCCCCGGTCGACGGAGCCGATGGTCTTGGTGAGGACGACCTCGAAGTTGGCGAGCTTGGAGTCGACGTAGTCGTCGGCCTCCGCGCGGATCTCCTCGGCGTCCCTGCGGGCCTCCGCGAGGATGCGGTCGGCCTCCTCCTGGGACTGGCGGGCGACGGCGGTCCCCGAGATCAGGGTGGAGCGCTCGGCGTGCGCGCTCTCGATGATCCGGTCGGCCTCCCGGCGGGCCTGCTCGGCCAGCTGCTCCTGGCCGCCGAGCAGCTCCTGGGCCTGGGCGAGCGATCCGGGGAGCGCCTCCCGTACCTCTTCGAGCAGCGCGAGCAGCTCGGCGCGGTTCACCACGCAGGACGCCGACATGGGCATGGAACGGGCGCTTCCGACCGTGTCGACGATCTCGTCGAGCTTCTTCTGCACGTCCACCGGGTGCTCGCCACTCTCTACAGCTGGTATGGAGACGGACGCCACGACTGTACGGCCAGTTCGCGCCCCGCCGACACCCGGTGACGGCCCGTCGGGAGCGTCAGCGCTTGCCCAGCCGCTCCGTGACGGCCCGGTGGACCGCCGGGGGGAGCAGGTGGGAGACGTCGCCGCCCCAGGTCGCGACCTCCTTGACCAGCGAGGAGGAGAGGAAGCTGTAGGTGGGGTTGGTGGGCACGAACAGCGTCTCGACGCCCGAGAGCCCGTTGTTCATCTGGGCCATCTGGAGTTCGTAGTCGAAGTCGCTGACGGCGCGCAGTCCCTTGACGATGGCCGGGATGTCGCGCTGCTTGCAGAAGTCGACGAGCAGACCGTGGAAGGACTCGACCTCGACGTTGCCGAACTCGGCCGTCACCTCACGGATCAGCTCGATCCGCTCGTCGATCGAGAACAGCCCCTTCTTGGACTGATTGATCATCACCGCGACGTGTACGACGTCGTACAGCTTGGAGGCACGGGCGATGATGTCGAGATGTCCATTGGTGATGGGGTCGAAGGACCCCGGACAGACGGCGCGGCGCAACTGATTTCCCTCGCTCTCCGGTCCGGTCATCGTGCGTCTTCGCACATAGAGGCGGCGCGACCGTACCAAAGCGTTCCCTCGCCGTAGCGACGTGAGCGCAGTGGTTCGAACCCGGCCGGCCAGCTGAACTCCCCGCCCCTGGTGCTGCGTTCCACGGTGGCGACCGCGTCGGCTCCGAGCCAGCCCCCGGTGCGGAGTGTGAGGAGGATCTCCCGCAGACCGTCGTCGGTGACCGCGTACGGCGGGTCGAGGAAGACCAGGTCGTACGGGTCCCCCGGCGGCGGTCCCGTGACGGTCTGCTCCGCCTTCGCGTGCCGGACCTCCGCACCGGGCAGCCCGAGCGCCCGTACGTTGTCCCGGACGGTACGGGCGGCACGGGCGTCGGCCTCCACCAGGAGCGCGTGCGCGGCGCCGCGCGAGAGCGCCTCCAGGCCGACGGCGCCGGAGCCCGCGTACAGATCGGCGACCCGGCTGCCCTCCAGGGTGCCGAGGAGCGACTCCCAGCTGGAGAAGAGGGCCTCCCGGGCGCGGTCGGAGGTGGGGCGGGTGCCGGTGCCGGGCGGTACGGCGAGACGGCGTCCGCCGGCGGCCCCGGCGATCACGCGGGTCATGGGTGTCGGTCCTCGGTTCGTGGGCGGGGCGGGCGATGCCGCCCGCGTGGGGCGCGGGGGCGGGTGCTGCTCCCACGATATGGCGTACCCGGCGGGCGGGCCCGGCCGGTCACCCCCCTGACTTCGCGTCCCGGCCCCCTACTCCGTACCGGACCCCCGCTGATCCTCCCGGACCATCCGGTTCCGGTTCTCCCGGGAGGCGCTTGCCGAGGGACCGCTCAGCCCTTGTCGAGGAACTGCTCGCGCTCCGCGTCCAGCAGCGCGTCCAGCGCCGTGCGCAGCTCCGGGCTGCCCGTCAGCTCGGGATCGGCGGCGACCACCGCGACGGCCTCCTCGCGGGCGGCGGCGATGATCTCCTCGTCCTCGATGACGGCGAGCATCCGCAGGCTGGAGCGCACCCCCGACTGCGCCTGGCCCAGGACATCACCCTCGCGGCGCTGTTCGAGGTCGATGCGGGACAGCTCGAAGCCGTCCAGGGTGGTGGCGACCGCGCCGAGCCTGGCCCTGGCCGGGCTCGCCTCCGGCGCGTCGGTCACCAGCAGACACAGGCCGGGCGCCGAGCCCCGGCCGACCCGGCCGCGCAGCTGGTGCAGCTGGGAGACGCCGAACCGGTCCGCGTCCATGATCACCATGGCGGTGGCGTTGGGCACGTTCACCCCGACCTCGATGACCGTGGTCGCGACGAGGACATCCACCTCGCCCGCCGCGAAGCGGCGCATCACGGTGTCCTTGTCGTCGGGCTGCATCCGGCCGTGCAGCACCTCGACCCGCAGCCCGGCCAGCGGTCCCGCGGCGAGCTGCTCCGCGACCTCCAGCACCGCGAGCGGCGGGCGCTTCTCCGCGTCGTCCGCCGCCTTGGCCTTCTTCTTGGCCTTCTCGTCCTCGTCGTCACCGATCCGGGGGCAGACGACATACGCCTGGTGGCCCTTGCCGACCTCCTCACGGACCCGCTCCCAGGCGCGGGCGAGGAAGTGCGGCTTGTCCTGGGCCGGGACGACATGGCTGGCGATCGGTGAACGGCCCGCCGGGAGCTGGTCCAGGACGGAGGTCTCCAGATCGCCGAAGACGGTCATCGCGACCGTGCGCGGAATGGGTGTGGCCGTCATGACCAGCAGGTGCGGGGGCTGCTTGCCCTTGGAGCGCAGCGCGTCGCGCTGCTCCACCCCGAAGCGGTGCTGCTCGTCGACGACGACCAGTCCCAGATCGTGGAAGCGCACCTTGTCCTCGATCAGCGCGTGCGTACCGATCACGATCCCGGCCTCGCCGGTGACCAGGTCGAGCAGCGCCTGCCGCCGCGCGGCCGTGCCCATCGAGCCGGTGAGCAGCACGACCTTGGTCGCGTTCCCCGCGCCCCCGAGCATCCCTCCCTCGGCCAGCCGGCCCATCATCTCCGTGATGGACCGGTGGTGCTGCTGGGCGAGGACCTCGGTGGGCGCCAGCATGGCGGCCTGGCCGCCCGCGTCCACGACGGTGAGCATGGCGCGCAGCGCGACGAGCGTCTTCCCGGAGCCGACCTCGCCCTGGAGCAGCCGGTGCATGGGGTGTTCGGTGGCGAGGTCCGCGAAGATCTCGGCGGTGACCTTCCGCTGTCCCTCGGTGAGGGTGAACGGGAGTGTGGCGTCGAAGGCGTCCAGGATGCCGTCCGCCACCGGGGTACGGGCCACGGCGGGCAGCTGCGCGTCCGCGTACCGCCGCCGGGCCAGGGCGACTTGGAGGACGAATGCCTCGTCCCACTTCAGACGGGCTCTGGCGGACTCGATGTCGGCCCTGGTCCCGGGCCGGTGGATCTTGAGCAGCGCCTCGGGCAGCGGGACCAGTGCGCGGCCCTCGCGCAGCGCGGGCGGCAGCGGGTCGACGGCTTCGGCGGCCCGGGGCAGCACCGCGTCGACCGCTTTGGTGATCTTCCAGGACTCCAGCCCCTTGCAGGCGGGGTAGATCGGGATCAGCCGGCCCGCGAAGGAGTCGACGGCGTCCTCCTCGCCGTCCCTGCCCAGCGGGACGTAGGTGGGGTGCGCGAGCTGGAGCTTGCGGTTGAAGACGGAGACCTTGCCCGCGAACATCCCCCGGCTGCCGGGCGGCAGGTCCTTCTGCGGCTTGTGGAGTCCCCTGCCGAAGAAGACCAGTTGGAGCCGGCCGCTGCCGTCGGTGAGGGTGATCTCCAGCCGTTGGCCGCGCCCGTGGTTGAACGTCAGCACGCGGGAGTCCGCGACCTGCGCGACCACGGTGACGTCCTCGTCCAGCGGGAGGTCGGCGAGGGTGGTCAGCTGGCCGCGCTCCTCGTACCGCCGGGGGTAGTGGTGCAGCAGATCGCCGACCGTGTGCAGGTCGAGGTGTTCGGCCATCACCTTCGCGGTGGCGGGGCCGAGCGTCTTCTTGAGAGGTTCATCCAGCGCGGACACGCGGTCCATCTTCGCAGGGACCACCGACAGCGGTGCGGCGCGACGCTACTCGACCCCGACGAGCAGCGGTACGGACTGCCTGCCGCCCCGGTACACGACGGTGTCGACGGCCAGGTGCCCCTCCCGTACGTACCGCTCCAGCCGGTCGGCCAGCGCGTCCCCGTCCGGGACGTCCTCGCCGAGCACCAGGGTGACCAGTTCGCCGCCGGCCGCCAGCATCCGGGTGAGGACCGCCTCGGCGGTGGCGGCGAGGTCCGCGCCGATCACCGCGACATCGCCCTCGATCAGCCCCAGCACGTCCCCGGCCTGGCAGATGCCCGCCATCGTCCAGGACTGCCGTTCGGCGACGGCCAGTTCGGCGTAGCGGGTGGCTCCGGCGGCCGTCGTCATGGCGACCACGTCCTCGTCGAAGCGCCGGTCCGGCTGGTGCACGGCGAGCGCGGCGATGCCCTGGACGGCGGCCCTGGTGGGGATCAGGGCCACCCGCACCCCTTCGGTACGGGCCTGTTCGGCCGCCGCGGCGGCGGTGTGGCGCAGCGCCGCGTCGTTGGGCAGGAGGACCACTTCGCGTGCGTGGGCGCGCCGGATGGCCTCGACCAGCTCCCCGCTGGCGGGCGGTTCGCCGGGGCGCGCGAGGACCGTGGTCGCGCCTGCCTCGGCGCACAGTCCGGCGAGCCCCTCGCCGGGGACCACCGCGACGACGGCCCGCTGGACCTGCTCGGGGGGGTGTTCGGCGGTGGCGCCGAAGTGGGTGATGCGGATGCGGTACGGGCGTCCCGCCTCGACGCCCGCCTCGACGGCCGCGCCCGCGTCGTCGACATGGACGTGGACGTTCCACAGCCCGTCGCCGCCCACCACGACCAGGGAGTCGCCGAGTGCGTCGAGCCGTTCCCGAAGGCGCGTCACGGCGGCGTCCCCGGCCTCCAGCAGGTAGATCACCTCGAAAGCGGGCCCGCCGTCCCGCTCGGCGCCGGGGCCGCTCCCCGGCCCGGGAGCCGCCGGCTCCTCGGGGCGCCGGTGGCCGGCCGGGGGGACCGCGGGCACCTCGCCCGTGAGGGCCCGTACGAGCGCGCCGAGCACGGCCAGCAGCCCGCGCCCGCCCGCGTCCACGACGCCCGCGCGGCCGAGTACGGCGAGCTGGTCCGGGGTGGCGTCGAGCGCGGCGCGCGCGCCGGCGTACGCGGCGCGCACGGTGGCGGCCACGTCGGTCCTCGTACCGTCCGTCCTCGTACCGTCCGTCCTCGTACCGCCGGCCTTCCTGCCGTCCGCCCCGGCGGCCTCCGCCGCGTCCGCCGCCGCCGAGGCGACGGTGAGGATGGTGCCCTCGACGGGGTGGGCGACGGCGGCGCGGGCCAGTTCGGCGGCGCGCCGCAGGGCCGGGGCGAGCCGGGCGGCGTGATCCCCGTCACCGGGTGCGGGCGGCGCGAGCACCTGCGCCATCCCGCGCAGCAACTGCGCCAGGATGGTGCCCGAGTTCCCCCTGGCCCCGATCAGCGCGCCGTGCGCCATGGCCCGCACGGCGTCGGCGGGCGCGGGCTCGGTGGTACCCGTCGCGTGCGCGGCGAAGACGGCCTCCACGGCCTGCGCCGCGGACTCCACGGTCAGATAGAGATTGGTGCCGGTGTCGCCGTCCGCGACCGGATAGACGTTGATCGCGTCGATCTCCTCGCGTTCCCGGCCGAGGGCGTCCAGCGCCAGTGAGCACCAGCTCCGCACCGCTGCGGCATCGAGGGTCTGCGACACCTGGGATTCCTCCTTGAGCGGCCGTGACGCGGGCTGGGAGCGCGGGCTGGGAGCCTGTCGCGGCCTTCGACCGGAGGTCGCCCGGCAGCTCCGAACCGCAGGGTAGCCGCCGGTAACCCCCACCGTCCGAGGCGGGCGGCGGACCACCGCGCGGAACGGGGGCGACGGACGCCATGGTAGTTTTCTTGTACCGAGGCAGGCGTTGTATGCTGCTGCGGTTGCCCGATGAAAATCGGGCCAATCCTCCGGCAACGCGACATCAGTCATTGAATCGAGCCACGCCGGATTTCTCTGTACGAGCATCTGAAGTCTTTGGAGTGACCCGTGGCTGCCAACTGCGACGTCTGCGGCAAGGGGCCGGGCTTCGGCAACAGCATTTCCCACTCGCACCGCCGTACGTCCCGTCGCTGGAACCCGAACATCCAGCGCGTGCGTGCCGTGGTCGGTCGGACGCCGAAGCGGCTCAACGTCTGCACCTCGTGCATCAAGGCCGGCAAGGTCTCGCGCTGACGCCTGCGTCGTAGCGCAGCCCCTGCGGTTGCCTTGAAAAGCCGGTCCACCTCGGTGGACCGGCTTTTTGCCGTGCCCGCGTGCCCGCGGGCGGGCCCGGAAGGCACCAGGCGTCACGGGCCGGTACGGGTACGGGTGCGCCAGGCGTGGTCCACCGGGCCGATGCCGCTCCCCAGCGCGAATCCGCCCGCGATCGCGCCCGTCACGTATTCCTTGGCCGCCACCACCGCCGCCACCACGTCCAGTCCGCCGGCCAGTCCGGCGGCGATCGCCGCGGCGAAGGTGCAGCCCGTGCCGTGGGTGTGCCGGTTGTCGTGACGGGGCGAGCGCAGCCAGTGCTCCTCGGTGCCGTCGTACAGCAGGTCGACCGCGTCGCCCGGCAGATGACCGCCCTTGATCAGCGCCCAGCGGGGGCCGAATTCGAGCACGGCGTGGGCCGCGCGCCGCAGGCCGGCCTCGTCCGTCACCCGTACCCCGGTGAGCTGCGCCACTTCGTCCAGATTGGGGGTGGCGACGGTCGCGACCGGCATCAGCTCGGTCCGCACGGTCTCCAGCGCCGAGGCCGCCAGCAGCGGATCGCCGTGCTTGGAGACACCGACCGGGTCGACGACCACGGGGGCGCCGGTCCCGGCGAGGAGTGCGGAGACGGCGGAGACCAACTCGGCGGAGGAGAGCATTCCGGTCTTCACGGCCTGGACGCCGATGTCGTCCACCACCGCGCGGTACTGGGCCCGTACCGCCTCCACCGGCAGCTCCCAGGCCCCCCGTACCCCCAGTGAGTTCTGCGCGGTGACAGCGGTGAGCACGCTCATGCCGTGCACCCCGAGCGCCAGCATGGTCTTCAGGTCCGCCTGGATGCCCGCACCGCCGCCGGAGTCGGATCCGGCGACGGTGAGGACACGGGGAGGCACCGGCGCGGGGTGCTCTCGTACGGATGGCGCGGATATCGGCATGGAGCGAATCTACAAGCGCTCCGGCAGCGGTCCGCCGGTGCGGTCCCGCACCGTCCGGTCAGCGGTCCTCGTCGGCGTCGCCGAAGTGGTCCCAGCCTCCCTTACTGGTCCAGGGTGCCCCGTCGACCGTCACCCGCGGCGGCGCCGAGGGCTTGAGTACCTCGCCGATCACCTTCCAGCGGGCCGGCAGCTTCGTGTCCGCCGGGAACGTGGCGACGATCGCGTGGTCCTCTCCCCCGGTCAGCACCCACTGGAGCGGGTCGATACCGACGGCCTGCCCGATGTCGTTCATCTGGGAGGGGATGTCGATCAGCCCCGACCGCAGATCTATCCGGACCTTGCTGGCCTCCGCGATATGACCGAGATCCGCGACGAGTCCGTCGCTGACATCCGTCATGGCGGTGGCACCGAGCCCGGCCGCCGCGGGGCCCGCGTGGTACGGCGGCTCCGGTCTGCGGTGTGCCTCGACGAAGGCGCGGGGCGAGCGGAAGCCGCGCGAGAGCACCGCGTGGCCGGCCGCCGACCAGCCCAACCAGCCGGTGTACGCGACGACATCGCCGGGCCTGGCGCCCGACCGGGTCACCGGTTCGTGGTCGCGCAGATCACCGAGCGCGGTGATGGCGATGGTGATGGTGTCACCGCGTACGACATCGCCGCCGACCACCGCCGCCCCCGCGACCTGGCACTCGTCCCTGATGCCGTCCATCAGCTCGGTGGGCCAGGTGACCGGCAATTCGGCCGGCACGACCAGGCCGAGCAGCAGCGCGGTGGGGACGGCGCCCATCGCCGCGATGTCGGCGAGGTTCTGCGCCGCCGCCTTGCGGCCCACGTCGTACGCCGTCGACCAGTCACGCCGGAAGTGCCGTCCCTCCAGCAGCAGATCCGTACTCGCCACGACCCTGCCGTCGGGCGCGGCCACGACCGCGGCGTCGTCGCCCGGCCCGAGCCGGACCGCCGGGGTGGTGGTGAGCCGGGAGGTGAGTTCTCTGATGAGCCCGAACTCCCCCAACTCGCCCACGGTTCCCTTCACCGAGTCTCCTCTCTCCTCACCGGCCGCGCCTGCGGTCGCGGTCCTGCACTGCTGTCGGTAGGTCATGCCCCGCGTCAACTTCGTCCCGCGTACGCCACCCGTCGGACGCCACCGGCCCCGCGGGTCTCCCCGCGGTCCACGGCGACGCGATACCGTGGCGTCTCTTTCCACCCCACATGATCCTCGTGGCCGCCCTGGAGGTTCCGTGGTACAGGCGTACATCCTTATTCAGACCGAGGTGGGCAAGGCGACGGCCGTCGCCGAGACCATCGCGAAGATTCCGGGAGTCATCCAGGCCGAGGACGTCACCGGCCCGTACGACGTGATCGTGCGCGCACAAGCCGACACCGTCGATGAACTGGGGCGCATGGTCGTCGCCAGAATCCAGCGGGTGGAGGGCATCACCCGCACCCTGACCTGCCCGGTGGTGCATCTGTAGCCGACCGGGCGCGGGCACGGCGGCGGCGCGGGGACGGTGCGCGCGGCCCGTCCCACTGTCGTCGCTCACCATGGCTTCGCCGTGCCCCTCTCCCACCCCGCACGCGGCGGCCGGCCCCGGACGGCCGCCGTCTACGCTTGACCGGTGATACGTTCCCGCCGCAGGCTATCCGGCCTTCTCGCCGCCCGTACGACCGCCGTCGTCCTTCTTTCGGCGGTCGTGGGCTGTGCCGCGACGGACGCCGCCCCGTCGGTCGCGGTACCCAGCCCCACCGCGAAGGAAGCCTCGCTCTGCCGCGCGCTGCACAAGGAACTGCCGAAGACCCTCGCCGACCTGGGGAGGAACGATCCGCGGCCGGCGTCGGAACTGACCGCCGGCTGGGGGGACGGCGCGATCGTGCTGCGCTGCGGTGTCCCCCGGCCGGAGCGGATGAGCGACCCGCAGGCGCAGGCGGTGGAGGCGGACGGCGTCAACTGGATGCTGGAGGAAAGGGACTCGGGCCCCCGCTTCACCACGACGTACCGCGAGACCTACGTGGAGGTCACCATGGACGAGCGTTTCACCCATGACTCCACCCCGCTCGCCCCGCTGGCCGTGCCCGTCGGGAAGACGATCCCCGCCGCCCTCTGACCCCGGGCGCCCGTCCGGCCGGTGGCCGGGCCCCCGGCCGGCCGGTGCCGCCGCTCAGCGCAGACCGGTGGGGCGGCGCAGCGCCGCCCGGATGAGGACATCGATCAGCTCCGCGTAGGCGACGCCGCTCTCCTGCCACATCCGCGGGTACATCGAGATGGGCGTGAAGCCCGGCATCGTGTTGATCTCGTTGATGACGAACCCGCCGTCCTCGGTGAGGAAGAAGTCCGCCCTGACCAGCCCCTCGCAGGAGGCCGCTTCGAACGCCTCGACCGCGAGCCGCCGCACCTCGGCCGTCTGCTCCTCGGTGAGCGGCGCGGGGACGAGTCCGGTGGCGGAGTCGATGTACTTGGCCTCGAAGTCGTAGAAGTCGTGGGCCGTGACGGGCGGGATCTCGGCGGGCACACTGGCGCGCGGGCCGTCCTCGAACTCCAGCACACCGCACTCGATCTCGCGACCGCGCAGCAGCGACTCCACGAGGATCTTGGGGTCGTGGCGGCGGGCCTCGGCGATCGCCTCGTCCAGCCCCGCGAGGTCGTCGACCTTGGAGATGCCCACGGAGGAGCCGGCCCGCGCGGGCTTCACGAAGAGCGGCCAGCCGTGCTCGCCCGCGAAGTCGACGATCTTCTTGCGGACGGCGGCGGCCGCGTCCGCTCCCCGCTCCCACTCGCGCGGGCGGATCACCACGTACGGGCCGACGGGCAGCCCGAAGGAGGTGAACACCCGCTTCATGTACTCCTTGTCCTGGCCGACGGCCGAGGCGAGGACGCCCGCGCCGACATACGGGACGCCGGAGAGTTCCAGCAGGCCCTGGAGGGTGCCGTCCTCCCCGTACGGGCCGTGCAGCACGGGGAAGACGACATCGACCTCGCCGAGCGCCTTGGGCACCGAGCCCGGTTCGCTGTAGACGACTTCGCGGTTGCCGGGATCGGCGGAGAGGACGACCGTGCCGTCCGTGGACTCCGCGATCTGCTCGACACTCGGCAGCGTGCGGCCGGCGATGGCCATCCGCTCCGGGTCGTCGGCGGTGAGCGCCCAGCGGCCGTCGGTGGTGATGCCGATGGGCAGGACGTCGTACTTCGTGCGGTCGATGGACCGCAGTACGGCGCCGGCCGTGACCACCGAAATGGCGTGCTCGGAGCTACGTCCGCCGAAGACGACGGCCACGCGCGGCTTGCGGAGCTGCTGCTCAGGGCTCTGGGAGGGGTTCTCGCTGCTCATATCGCGATGAGAGTACCTGTTGGAGGGGGCCCGAGTCAGCGCAGGCGGCGCCGGAGTCAGCGGCGTTCGGGCTTGGCGCTGCGCGACATGAGCTCCTTGAGCGCGACGAGCGGCGGCTTGCCGTTGTGCACGATGTCCACGACGGTCTCGGTGAGGGGCATGTCGACATCGTGGCGCCGGGCCAGATCCAGCACGGACTCGCAGGACTTGACGCCCTCGGCGGTCTGCTTGGTGACCGCGATGGTCTCCTGGAGGGTCATCCCGCGGCCGAGGTTGGTGCCGAAGGTGTGGTTGCGGGAGAGCGGCGAGGAACAGGTGGCGATCAGGTCGCCCATTCCGGCGAGTCCGGAGAAGGTGTGCGGGTCGGCGCCCATGGCCAGTCCGAGCCGGGTCGTCTCGGCCAGCCCCCTGGTCATCAGGGAGGCTTTGGTGTTGTCGCCGAGCCCCATGCCGTCGGCGATGCCGACCGCGAGTCCGATGACGTTCTTGACCGCGCCGCCGAGTTCGCAGCCGACGACGTCGGTGTTGGTGTACGGGCGGAAGTACGGCGTGTGGCACGCGGCCTGGAGCCGCCGCGCGACCGCCTCGTCCCGGCACGCCACGACGGCGGCGGCGGGCATCCGGCCCGCGATCTCCTTGGCGAGGTTGGGTCCGGTGACCACGGCGACCCGGTCGGCGGGCGCCCCGGCGACCTCCTCGATGACCTCGCTCATCCGCTTGGCGGTGCCGAGTTCGACGCCCTTCATCAGCGAGACGAGGACGGTGTCGCGGGGCAGTACGGGCGCCCACGCGGCGAGGTTGGCGCGCAGCGTCTGCGACGGCACGGTCAGTACGGTGAACTCGGCGCCCCTGGCGGCCTCGGCCGCGTCCGTCGTGGCCCGCACGCCGGCGGGCAGTTCGAAGCCCGGCAGATAGTCGGGGTTGGTGTGCGTGGTGTTGATGGACTCCGCGACATCGGCGCGGCGGCCCCAGACCGTCACCTCGCACCCCGCGTCGGCCAGGACCATGGCGAACGCCGTGCCCCATGAACCCGCTCCGAATACGGCGACCCGCGTCACTTGGACCCCTCTTCCGCGGCCCTGCGCCGCTGTTCCGCCCTGGCCTCGCGATGGTCGTACGGGGCCGCGGGCGCCGGCTCCCCGCGTAGCTCGGAGAGCAGTTCCGTGATCGCGGCCATGATGACCTCGGTGACCTCGCGCAGCAATTCGGGGGTGATCTGCTCGTCGTAGTAGCGCGAGATGTCGACGGGCGGACCGACCAGCACCCGGTGCGTCTTGCGCGGGAGGAGATCGGGTTTCCTGGCGTACGGGGCCAGCAGCAGGTTGGCGCCCCACTGCGCGACGGGGATGACCGGGCACCTCGTCTGGAGCGCGACCCTGGCGACACCGGTCTTGGCGGTCATCGGCCACTGCGCCGGGTCGCGGGTGAGCGTGCCCTCGGGGTAGAAGGCGACGCATTCACCGCGCTCGACGGCGTCGATGGCGGCCCGGTAGGCGCTGAGCGCGTTGGTGCTCTCGCGGTAGACGGGGATCTGGCCCGTGCCGCGCATCACCGCGCCGATGAATCCCGAGGTGAATAGGCCGTTCTTCGCGAGGAAGCGCGGAACGCGCCCCGTGTTGTACTGGAAGTGCGCATAGGCGAACGGGTCGATGTGCGAATTGTGGTTCACCGCCGTGATGAATCCGCCGTCGGCCGGGATGTGCTCCGCCCCCTGCCAGTCCCGCTTGAGCAGTACGATCAGCGGCGGTTTCGCGATGACCGCCGCCAGGCGGTACCAGAAGCCGATTCTGCGGCGGGGCACTCGGACACCTTCCTCTTATCGCCCGGCTCACGCCCGGCTGCCGGGGATCAAGTGTGGTCCCGGCCTCCTGCTCTGTCGAGAACACCGTACGCCTCGCTCCGGGGTCCGGGACGGTGGGCCGGGAGGGCGGGGCGCGCCGACGCCGGGCGACAATGGAGAGCCGCTACGCATGGACGGAGAGTTCGCCACGGACACCGACCCGACAGCCCGCTGGTCCCTGGTCGTTCCGCTGAAACCGCTGCGGCTGGCCAAGAGCAGGCTCGCCGCCTCCGCCGGGGAGACGTTGCGCCCCCGGCTGGCCCTCGCGTTCGCGCAGGACACCGTGGCCGCGGCGCTGGCCTGCGCAGCGGTCCGTGATGTGGTGGTCGTCACGGACGATCCGACGGCGGCCGAGGAGCTGACCGCGCTGGGCGCGCGTGTCGTGCCCGACGCCCCCGGCGGCGGGCTCAACGCGGCGCTGGCGCACGGCGTGCGGACCGTCAGGGCGTCCCGGCCGCAGGCGGCGGTGGCCGCGCTCAACGCGGATCTGCCGGCGCTGCGGCCCCGGGAGCTGGGCCGGGTGCTGGCCGCGGCCGCCTCTTTCCGCCGGGCTTTTCTCGCGGACGCCGCCGAAATCGGTACGACATTGCTGGCAGCGGCGCCGGGTACGGAATTGAATCCGGCTTTCGGCGGGCCGTCCCGGCAGCGTCATTTGTTGTCGGGCGCGGTGGAAATAGGGCTGGCCGGGGTGGATTCCGTACGGCGCGATGTCGATACCGGCGACGATCTGACGGCGGCGGCGGAGCTGGGGCTCGGAAGGTTCACGGCGTCCCGGTACACCGGATACGGACGGCCCGCCGCGCGGCCTTCCGGACTCTGAGCGGCCGGTTGCGACCCGCGCGGGGATCGATACGCTGCGGTCATGCAGGCAACCTCGTACACCTATGAATCCGAGACCCGCACCGGAAGTGTGCTGCTGGACGACGGCACCCCGGTGGAATTCGACGCGGCGGCCTTCGACGCCGGCGGGCTGCGGCTGCTCCGGCCGGGTCAGCGGGTACGGATCGAGACGGAGGGGGCGGGCGCTTCGCTGCGCGTCACGCTGGTGACGCTCCAGACGCTCTGAGCGCTCCGACGCTCCGGGGCCCGCCCGGGCCGGGACGGCCGGGGCAACGCCGCGGGCCGGGCTCCCCGAGGGGAGCCCGGCCCGGCGTGTGTGGCCCTGCTGTGACGTCCTCTGCTCTGCCGCTACTTCCTGGCGGCGGTCTTCTTCGCCGTGGTGGTGCGCGCGGTGGCCTTCCTGGCGGGGGCCTTCTTGGCCGTGGTCTTCTTGGCGGGCGCGGTCTTCTTCGCCGTGGCCTTCTTGGCGGTGGTGGTGGCCGTGGCCTTCTTGGCCGTGGTCTTCTTCGCCGCCGGGCTGGTCTTCTTGGCGGTGGTCTTCTTCGCCGCCGTGGTCTTCTTGGCGGCCGTGGTCTTCTTGACCGCCGCCTTCTTCGCCGTGGCCTTCTTGGCGGTGGCCTTCTTGGCCGCGGCCTTCACGGTCGTACGGCTGGAAGATCCGCCCGAGAGGCTGCCCTTGGGGGCCTTCTTGACGGCCACGTCGTTCTTGGGGAGCTTCTTCGAGCCGCTGACCAGGTCCTTGAAGCCCTGTCCCGCGCGGAAGCGCGGCACCGAGGTCTTCTTGACCCGGACGCGCTCACCCGTCTGCGGGTTACGGGCGTAGCGGGCCGGGCGGTCGACCTTCTCGAACGAGCCGAAACCGGTCACCGAGACCCGGTCCCCCGCGACGACCGCGCGGACGATCGCGTCGAGTACCGCGTCGACCGCGTCGGCGGCCTGCTGCCGGCCGCCGACCTTGTCCGCAATCGCTTCTACGAGCTGCGCCTTGTTCACGTCTTCCCCTTCGGAGACATTGCCAGAACGAAAGTGTTCAAGCTTTTTCGCACGTTAGGCAGATATATACCGCAAATCAAACACGAAACGGGCTAATCACCCTAGTGCCGCAACGAAGTCGACCTGGTGGAGTTCCGCGGAGGTCAGTCACCTTCGGGAAAACGACCCTCGTCGAGGTCCTTCATCAAGCGGTCCAGACGCCTTGCCGCGTCCGGGAGATCGTGTTTCGCCGCCGCCGTGATGACGAGCAGCTTCCGGGAGAGCGCCTTGCGCACGCCCTCCGGGACCTGCAGTGCACGCACCGTCGCGTGCGCTTCTTTGAGTTGTTCGGCGACCAACCCGTAAAGCTTGAGTTGGTTGTCGCGTTCCATGCGCCGATTGTGCCATCTAGGGCGAGTTGTCGCCCGACGGGGGCTCAACAAGCAACTGCACCCCCTGCCGGGCGGCAGGGGGTGCAGTAGGGGAAAAGCGCTGATCAGGCGGTAATCGTGCGCGGTTTGAAGGACGGCCTGACGGCCTCGTACGCGGCGATGTCGGCTTCGTTCTGAAGGGTGAGACTGATGTCGTCCAGCCCGTTCAGCAACCTCCAGCGGGCGTTCTCGTCAAGCTCGAAATCGGCCACAAGCGCTGCTCCGTCGGGGGCGGTGGCGCGAACCTGGCGCTTCTCCAGGTCGACGGTGATCTCGGCCCGCGGGTCACTCTCGGCGACCTCCCACAGGGCGTCCACGACCGGCTGCTCCAGCACCACGGTCAGCAGGCCGTTCTTGAGCGAGTTGCCGCGGAAGATGTCGGCGAACCGGGACGAGATCACGGCCTTGAAGCCGTAGTTCTGGAGCGCCCACACGGCGTGTTCGCGCGACGATCCGGTGCCGAAGTCGGGTCCGGCGACCAGCACCGTGGCCCCGGCGTACTCGGGCCGGTTCAGCACGAACGACGCGTCCTTGCGCCACGCCTCGAAGAGTCCGTCCTCGAAGCCGTCGCGAGTGACCTTCTTGAGCCAGTGGGCCGGGATGATCTGGTCGGTGTCGACGTTGCTGCGGCGCAGCGGAACGGCGCGGCCGGTGTGTGTGGTGAAGGCTTCCATGGTTATCGCGCTCCCGCGGGCGTACGGCCGGTGGCATCGGCGTCGGACAGATCGGCGGGCGAGGCCAGATGGCCCAGTACCGCGGTGGCGGCGGCGACCTGCGGCGAGACCAGATGGGTCCGGCCGCCCTTGCCCTGCCTGCCCTCGAAGTTGCGGTTGGAGGTGGACGCCGAGCGCTCGCCGGGCGCGAGTTGGTCGGGGTTCATGCCCAGACACATCGAACAGCCCGCGTGCCGCCATTCGGCGCCGGCGGCGGTGAAGACCTTGTCCAGGCCCTCGGCCACCGCCTGGAGGGCGACCCGTACCGAGCCGGGGACGATCAGCATCCGTACCCCGTCGGCGACTTTGCGGCCGTCCAGCAGCGAGGCCGCCGAGCGCAGGTCCTCGATACGGCCGTTGGTGCAGGAGCCTACGAAGACGGTGTCGACCTTGATGTCGCGCAGCGCCTGTCCGGCGCTCAACCCCATGTATTCCAGGGCCTTTTCGGCGGCGTACCGCTCCGAAGCGTCCTCGTACGAAGCCGGGTCGGGGACCCGCGCGGAGAGCGGCGCGCCCTGGCCGGGGTTGGTGCCCCAGGTGACGAACGGGGCGAGCGCGGAGGCGTCGATGAGCACCTCGGCGTCGAAGACCGCGTCGTCGTCGGTGCGCAGCGTCCGCCAGTAGTCGACCGCCGCGTCCCACTCCTCGCCCGTGGGGGCGTGGTCGCGGCCCTTGAGGTAGTCGAACGTGGTGTCGTCCGGGGCGATCATGCCCGCCCTGGCGCCGGCCTCGATGGACATGTTGCAGATGGTCATCCGGGCCTCCATCGAGAGTTTCTCGATGGCCGGACCCCGGTATTCGAGGATGTAGCCCTGGCCGCCGCCGGTGCCGATCCTGGCGATGACGGCGAGGATCAGGTCCTTGGCGGTGACGTCGTCGGGCAGTTCGCCCTCGACGGTGATGGCCATGGTCCGGGGACGGGCCAGCGGCAGCGTCTGGGTGGCCAGCACGTGCTCGACCTGGCTGGTGCCGATGCCGAACGCCAGCGCGCCGAAGGCGCCGTGGGTGGAGGTGTGGCTGTCGCCGCAGACCACGGTGGTGCCGGGCTGGGTCAGCCCCAGCTGCGGGCCCACGACATGGACGACACCCTGCTCGACGTCGCCCAGCGAGTGCAGCCGTACGCCGAAGTCCGCGCAGTTCTTGCGGAGCGTCTCCAACTGGACCCGGGAGACCGGGTCCGCGATCGGCTTGTCGATGTCGAGGGTCGGGGTGTTGTGGTCCTCGGTCGCGATGGTGAGGTCGAGCCGCCGGACCTCCCGGCCGTCCTTGCGCAGGCCGTCGAACGCCTGGGGGCTGGTGACCTCGTGCAGCAGGTGCAGATCGATGAAGAGGAGGTCGGGCTCGCCCTCGGCGCGCCGGACGACGTGGTCGTCCCAGACCTTCTCCGCGAGTGTCCTACCCATCGCTTTCCCTCCGGCCGGCCTCTGGCGGCCGGCATTCCTAGAGATGTGTGGGCCCACGTCCGTACCCCACGCACCGGACGTCGGCTGGGCCCCGATACTCCGCGAGCCCGTACATACAGGTTGGCAAGTTCCCCGGGAAATTGAACTTGCGTTTCACAGAGTGAGACGCGAGTATCGTTTCATGGACAACTCTAGCGGCGTCGGCGTTCTCGACAAGGCTGCTCTGGTACTGAGCGCCCTGGAGTCCGGACCGGCCACCCTCGCCGGGCTGGTCGCGGCGACCGGGCTCGCACGGCCCACGGCCCACCGACTGGCCGTGGCACTGGAACACCACCGGCTGGTGGCGAGGGACATGCAGGGCCGGTTCATCCTCGGTCCGCGGCTGGCCGAGCTGGCCGCCGCGGCCGGTGAGGACCGCCTGCTGGCCACGGCCGGACCCGTACTCACACATCTGCGGGACCTGACCGGCGAGAGCGCCCAGCTCTATCGCCGCCAGGGCGAGATGCGGATATGCGTGGCGGCGGCGGAACGGCTCTCCGGGCTGCGGGACACCGTGCCGGTGGGCTCCACCCTCACCATGAAGGCCGGTTCCTCCGCGCAGATCCTGATGGCCTGGGAGGAGCCGGAGCGGCTGCACCGCGGCCTGCAGGGCGCCCGTTTCACCGCGACGGCGCTCTCGGGCGTACGGCGCAGGGGCTGGGCGCAGTCGATCGGCGAGCGGGAACCGGGGGTGGCCTCGGTCTCGGCACCGGTGCGCGGGCCGTCGAACCGGGTGGTCGCGGCCGTCTCGGTATCCGGACCGATCGAGCGGCTCTCCCGGCATCCGGGCCGTATGCACGCCCAGGCCGTGATCGACGCGGCGGGCCGGCTGAGCGAGGCCCTGCGCCGTACCGGCTGAGCCGCCCGTCCCCCTCCCGTCCCTTCCGCCCCCACTTCCCCACTCCGCCCAGCACGGACACCGGCGGGCCGCTCCAGCGCCGCAGCGGCCGCACCGGTCATTCCCGCGGGGCGAGCCGCTCGGCGGCGCGCTCTCCGCGCCGGCCCACCGGCATCACACCGGTGGCCTTCCCGAGGCCGAACTCCGGCATGTCGACGTAGACGCTCTCGTACGAGCCCGCCGGCACGACGTAGGTCTCGTGCCAGAACCCGACCCCGCCCTTTCCCGCCCGCATCCTGCGGTTGAAGGCCGCCCAGGCGGGGTGGTGCGCCCCGTCGGCGGCCGAGGCGTACGCGAGCAGCTTCTCCTTCGAGTCCCAGTACTGGACGACGTAGACCAGCCGGGGTCCGCCGATCAGGGTGCGCGCCCCGATCAGCCCGCTGCCCTTCTCCCGCGACAGCTCCCTGAGCATGCGCGGCATCGCCCGGGCCACCGGCCACCAGTCGCGCGGCGAGCGGAACTTGTTGATGCGCATCCCGATGAGAAAGACGGTCGTCTCACCTTCGGCGCGTGCGGTCATCCGTCCCTCGATCGGCTTCGCGGGCATACCGGTCCCCCTTCGTCGGTGCTTCCCTGGCACACTGGATAGTGTCGCTATCCATGCTTGGATAGTGACACTCTCCAGAGGAAGGTGCAAGCGCGTGCGCATGGCGGAGCTGAGTCGACGCAGCGGAGTGGCCACCGCCACGATCAAGTACTACCTGCGCGAGGGGCTGCTGCGGCCCGGCCGCCGGGTGAGCGCCACCCAGGCCGAGTACGACGAGGAGCATCTGCGGCGGCTGCGGCTGGTGCGGGCGCTGATCCAGGTCGGCCGGATGCCGGTGGCCACCGCGCGGGAGGTGCTGGTGGCGGTCGAGGACGAGTCGCTCGACCGCCATATGCGCATCGGCGCGGCGGTCTGGGCGCTGCCCCACGGCGCGCAGGACCCGGCGGGGGACGCCGGCCGGGACGAGGCGCGGGAGGAGGCGACACGGGCCGTGGACGAGGTGCTGGAGCGGGTCGGCTGGGCCTTCGGCCGGGCGGAGGGCGACCGCTCCCCCGCGTACCGCATGCTGGTGGACGCCGTGGCCGGCCTGTCGCGTACCGGCTATCCGTGCGCACCGGCGGATCTGCTGGCGTACGCGCGCTCGGCCGCCGCCCTCGGCACGGTGGACCTGGACATGGTGGAGCGGTACGAGCCGGGCACCGGCCAGGTCGAGGCGGCGGTGGCACTGACGGTGCTGTACGAACCGGTGCTGCTCGGTCTGCGCCGGCTCGCCGAGGCCGAGGAGTCCAACAGGCGCTTCGGCTGCGGTGGTTGAGGGCGGGGCCGGGCACACGGAAGAGGCCCTCCCCGACCGGGAAGGGCCTCTTCTGTGATCTTCTGTACCCCCGACCGGATTCGAACCGGCGCTACTGCCGTGAGAGGGCAGCGTGCTAGGCCGCTACACAACGGGGGCGTTGCAGAAACATCTGCGCTGGGCTACCAGGACTCGAACCTAGAACAACGGAACCAGAAACCGCCGTGTTGCCAATTACACCATAGCCCATGGTCATTCAGTCCAGTACCCCCGACCGGATTCGAACCGGCGCTACTGCCGTGAGAGGGCAGCGTGCTAGGCCGCTACACAACGGGGGCCCTAGCGATCCTGCATCAACGTTTCCGGGTGCGACCCGAAGACGTCGGAGAGAAGGATCTGTACCCCCGACCGGATTCGAACCGGCGCTACTGCCGTGAGAGGGCAGCGTGCTAGGCCGCTACACAACGGGGGCGTTGCAGAAACATCTGCGCTGGGCTACCAGGACTCGAACCTAGACTAACGGAACCAGAAACCGTCGTGCTGCCAATTACACCATAGCCCACCAAAACCGAACCCCTACGGGGATTCCGCTCCGGCTTGCGCTTTCCGATCGGGCCTTTCGGCCTTCTCGGGCGGCGCAGGAAGAACATTACCTGATCGTGGACGGCGCTCCAAAACGAGTAAACGCGCCTGCGTACGGACACTTCCGAAGGCTGACGGCGGGGGCGGATCTCCACCGGGAGAGCCGCCCCCGCCGTCACGCGCGTACGTCAGGTCCTCACGCCGCCAGCTTCGCCAGCGCCGCGTCGATCCGGGACAGCGTGCGCTCGCGGCCCAGGAGTTCCAGGGACTCGAAGAGAGGCAGGCCGACCGTGCGCCCCGTGACCGAGACGCGGACCGGCGCCTGGGCCTTGCCGAGCTTGAGGCCGTGCTCCTCACCGGCCGCGAGGACGGCGTTCTTGAGCGCCTCGGCGTTCCACTCCGCCTCGGCGATCTTCGTCCGCGCGGTGGCCAGCAGCGCGTCGGCGCCCGGCTTCATGGCCTTCGCCCAGGACGCCTCGTCCGTGACCGGCTCGTCGAGGAAGAGGAAGTCGACGTTGGCGGTGATGTCGGAGAGGACCGTGACCCGGGTCTGGGCGAGCGGCGCCAGCTCCGCGAAGGCGGCGGCGTCGAAGGACTCCGGCGCCCACGGGGCGTAAGGGGCCTTCAGCCACGGGCCGCACGCCTCGATGAACGTCGCCACGTCCAGCTGCCGGATGTGGTCGGCGTTGATCGACTCGGCCTTCTTCAGGTCGAAGCGCGCCGGGTTGGCGTTGACGTCCGCGATGTCGAACGCGGCGACCATCTCCTCCATGGAGAAGAGGTCGCGGTCGGCCGAGAGCGACCAGCCCAGCAGGGAGAGGTAGTTGAGCAGCCCCTGCGGCAGGAACCCGCGCTCCCGGTAGAGATTGAGGGACGCCTGCGGGTCCCGCTTGGAGAGCTTCTTGTTGCCCTCGCCCATGACGTACGGGAGGTGGCCGAACGCCGGGATGTCCTTGGCGATCCCCAGCTCGATCAGCGCCTTGTAGAGCGCGACCTGGCGCGGGGTGGAGGACAGGAGGTCCTCGCCGCGCAGGACGTGGGTGATCTCCATCAGCGCGTCGTCGACCGGGTTGACGAGCGTGTAGAGAGGGGCGCCGTTGGCGCGGACGATGCCGTAGTCCGGGACGTTCTCCGGGGTGAAGGTCAGCTCACCGCGGACCAGGTCCGTGAAGGTGATCGGCTCGTCGGGCATGCGGAAGCGGACGATGGCGCTGCGGCCCTCGGCCTCGTACCCGGCCTTCTCCGCCGCGCTCAGGTCACGGCAGTGGCCGTCGTACCCGGAGGGCCGGCCGGCCGCGCGGGCGGCGTCGCGGCGCGCGTCCAGCTCCTCGGTGGTGCAGTAGCAGTGGTACGCGTGACCGGCGGCGAGCAGCCGCTCGGCGGTGTCGCGGTAGATGTCCATCCGCTGGGACTGCCGGTACGGCGCGTGCGGGCCGCCGATCTCGGGGCCCTCGTCCCAGTCGAGCCCCAGCCAGCGCATCGAGTCGAGCAGCTGGCCGTACGACTCCTCGGAGTCGCGCGCCGCGTCGGTGTCCTCTATGCGGAAGACCAGGGTGCCGCCGTGATGGCGGGCGAACGCCCAGTTGAACAGGGCGGTACGGACCAGTCCCACATGGGGGTTGCCGGTCGGGGAGGGACAGAAACGTACCCGGACGCCGGCGTCCGTGCCGGAGTGTGTGCTAGCCACGCTTGATCACCCTGTTGGTGAGAGTGCCGATGCCTTCGATGGTGACGGCGACCTCGTCGCCGACGCTGAGCGGGCCGACCCCCGCGGGGGTGCCCGTGAGGATGACGTCGCCCGGAAGCAGGGTCATGGCCTCGCTGATGTTGACGATCAGGTCCTCGACGGAGTTGACCATCTCGCTGGTGCGGCCCAGCTGTCGCTGTTGGCCGTTGACCGTGCACTGGATCGTCACGTCGGAGGGGTCGAGTTCGGTCTCCACCCAGGGGCCGAGCGGGCACGAGGTGTCGAAGCCCTTCGCGCGGGCCCACTGCTTCTCGGTCTTCTGGGTGTCGCGCGCGGTGACGTCGTTGGCGCAGGTGTAGCCGAAGACGACGTCCTTGACGCGCTCGCGCGGCACCTCGCGGCACATCCGGCCGATGACGACGGCGAGTTCGGCCTCGTAGCTGACGTCGTTCGAGAACGACGGGTACTCGATCGCGTCACCGGAGCCGATCACCGCGGTGGTGGGCTTGAGGAAGGCGAACGGCGCCGGCGGGACCTCGTTGCCCAGCTCCGCCGCGTGCTCCCGGTAGTTGCGGGCATAACCCACGACCTTGTTGGGCAGTACGGGCGGAAGCAGCCGCACCTTGCTCAGCGGGACCTTGGTCCCGGAGAGTTCGAAGTCGGCGTACGGAATGCCCTTGATGATGTCGAGGACGAGGCCGGCGGAGTCGCCGCTGCCTTCGCCCTCGACCGCGCCGAAGGCGACATTGCCGTCGATGGAGAATCTGGCGATGCGCACGGGATGCTGTCGCCCCTCACTTGCTCGCTGGTCTGGAGACTGACGCTCCAGGCTAGCGCGCGGCCGGGGGGCACCTCGTGGTGCGACCGCTCCGGCCCGCGCCGCCGCGAGGGGGCGAGGGGGGCCGCTGGACGCGGGCCGCCGGACTCATGTGATCGGCCGCGCGGGCGACGGGGCCCGTGCGGGGCGGTCGGGCCTACTGGGCGGTGGGGGCGACCATGAGCGTGGTGCGGCGGGGGTTGGCGGTGCGGTTCGGCAGGGTGACGGAGTGCTCCGGGTGCTCCGTGGGTACGAGGTTCTCGGCGTCGTCGAGGTGCGCCAGCGTGGTGCGGCGGGGGTTCGCGGTGGCGCGGAACATCATCGTCGTCTTCATCTCGGTGTCAGACCCTGTCGGAGTACGGGCGCGCGAGCGCCGGTTGTCGGATATGCCATCCCTGTAAAGCGTCAGGCTAGACAGCCAATTCCCCGCCGGAACCGGGATGCATCAGCGATCACCGTGTGAGTTTGCTCACGGATCGGTGGGCATTCCGCGCATTACGGACGGCCGTTGACGGTGGCAGAAACGGACATTGCCCTACTGAACGTTGCATTCCGCTGCTGATCATCAGGACTGGGACACCCCCCACCCGTACGCGGCTCGCCAGTAAAAGTCCGTTTCCTCCGCCAAGACTTTCTACGGGTCGTGTTCCGGTGCTCACGCCGTGTCATTCCGGTCACAGCGCCACCCATCGGCCTTGTTGGAGATCCTGCACTGTGCTGGAATTCCCCCCACCGCCGCGGGTTTCAGGTCCGGCGCGCAAGGGCGCAACGCAGCGCCGTGCGGCGGCGGGGAAGGGGAGCAAGCGCCGGTCACTCACGACCACCATGGGGAGCGTTCTGCGCCCCACGACGCCGACACCGTTCTTCCGTTCGCGGGAGGACGCCTGGTCCAGAGGTTGCGACGCTAGTGCAGGGACGTTTCAAGAGGGATAGCAGCGCTGCGGCGGAGCAGGAGCCCCGCGGCGGAACCGACCGCGGCTCCTCGCCCCAGCACACCCAGAACCCGGGCCCGGCGCCTTCGGGCGAGAGCGGCGGCCGCGGCGGCCCTCCCGGCGCGGCGTCCGCCGGCGGCCACGAGACCTCGGCCGATCAGCCGGGGGCGAAGGCCAAGGACCCCACCGATCCCGGCTCACGCGTCGCCCTGCGCAACTGGCGCATCAGCACCCGACTGGTGGCGCTGCTGACCCTGCCCGTGGTCGCCGCGACCACCCTGGGCGGCCTCCGTATCAACGACTCGTTGAACGAGATGCAGCAGCTGGAGCACATGCAGCTGCTGACCAAGATGACCAAGGAGGCCACCAACCTCGCGCAGGCCCTCCAGGCGGAGCGCGACGAGTCGGCCGGCCCCCTCACCAACGGCGCCGACGCCAAGGACTTCCGGGTCCAGGACCGCCGCACGAAGACCGACCGGGCGAAGAAGGGCTTCCTCGACACCACGGTCGACATCGGCAACACCGACGGCGACCAGGCGCTGGAGAGCATCCGCTCCAACGTCACCCAGATCGCCTCCCAGGTCAACGGCATCAACGACATCCGCAAGGACGCGTACAACTCGGACGCGCACTCGCTGACCGTCGACGCGTACAGCGGGCTGATCGACTCCCTGCTGAGCCTGTCGCAGGACATGGCCCAGGCGACCAGCAACCCGGACATGATCAAGCGGACCCGCGCGCTGGCGGCGTTCTCGTCCGCCAAGGAGTACGCGTCCATCCAGCGGGCCATCATCGCCGCCGCGCTCCCCGCCGACCCGAAGACCAAGGGCAAGCTCAACGAGAACGACCGGCTGTACGGTCTGGCCGCGGCGAAGAAGGAGCGCAACGCGCTCACCTCCTTCCGGGCGCTGTACGAGGCGATGGGCGGCGACGCCGAAGCGCTGATGGCCCCGCTCAACGGTCAGGGCAGCCCCGAGATCCAGGCGTCCGAGAAGTACGCCGACCGGGTGCTCGACCGCTCCGACGGCCTCGCCGCGCAGCCCAACCGCTCGTATCTGGACTGGACCGACCAGGCGTCCACCCGGATCGCGGCGATGAAGAACATCGAGGCCACGCTGCTGGGCGAGATGGAGGCCAAGGCCCGCGAGCTGCGCGCCAGCTCGCAGCGCGACGCGCTCATCAACGGCGCCGTGATCCTCCTCGTCCTCGGCGTCTCGCTGGTCGGCGCTTTCGTGGTGGCCCGCTCCATGATCCGCTCGCTGCGCCGGCTCCAGGACACGGCGACCCGGGTCGCCCAGGACCGGCTGCCCGAGCTGGTCAGGCAGCTCTCCGACTCGGACCCGCAGGACGTCGACACCTCCGTCGAGTCGGTCGGTGTGCACTCCAAGGACGAGATCGGAAAGGTCGCCGCGGCCTTCGACGACGTGCACCGCGAGGCGGTGCGGCTCGCCGCCGAGCAGGCCCTCCTGCGGGGCAACGTCAACGCGATGTTCACCAACCTCTCGCGCCGCAGCCAGGGCCTCATCCAGCGTCAGCTCTCGCTCATCTCCGAACTGGAGTCCCGCGAGGCCGACCCGGACCAGCTGTCCTCCCTCTTCAAGCTCGACCACCTCGCGACCCGTATGCGCCGTAACGGCGAGAACCTCCTCGTCCTCGCGGGCGAGGAGCCGGGCCGCCGCTGGACCAGGCCCGTACCGCTGGTCGACGTGTTGCGCGCCGCGGCGTCCGAGGTGGAGCAGTACGAGCGCATCGAACTGGCCCAGGTCCCCCCGACCGAGGTCGCGGGACGCGTCGTCAACGACCTCGTGCACCTGCTCGCCGAGCTGCTGGAGAACGCCACGTCCTTCTCCTCGCCGCAGACGAAGGTCCGGGTGACCGGACACGCGCTGCCCGACGGACGCGTGCTGGTGGAGATCCACGACACCGGCATCGGCCTGTCGCCCGAGGACCTCGCGGCGATCAACGAGCGGCTCGCCTCGCCGCCCACCGTGGACGTCTCGGTCTCGCGCCGCATGGGTCTGTTCGTGGTCGGCCGGCTCTCCCTGCGCCACGGCATCAGGATCCAGCTGCGCCCCTCCGACTCCGGCGGTACGACCGCGCTGGTCATGCTGCCGGTCGATGTCGCCCACGGCGGCAAGAAGGGCCCGATGGGCCGGCCCGGCCAGAACGGCCCCGGCCAGGGCGGTTCCGGTCAGAACGGCCCCGGCCAGGGCGGACCGGCCGGCGGCCAGCTGCCCGCCGGTGCTCCCGGCGCGGCCGGTGGCGGCCGTCCCGGCCTCGGCGCCGCGCCCGGCGGCTCGCCCGCTCCGGGCCTGCTCGGCTCGGGTGCGCCGCTCGGCCAGGTCGGCCCGGGTGCGAGCCCGCGCGCGGCGCTGCCCGCGCGGGACGGTACGCCGGGCGGATCGCAGGGCGGTCCGCAGGCCGGTCCCCCGCGCTCCGGCGGTCCGCAGGACCCGCAGCGCCAGGGCGGCGGCCAGCCCAGCGTCTTCGCCCAGAACGCCTTCGGCCCGCCGCCGCAGAACCGCGGCGGCCAGGCTCCCGCGCCCCAGGGCCAGAGCCAGGGCGGGCAGAACGGCGGCCAGGGCGGTCAGAGCGGCCAGAACAGCGGCCAGGGCGGTCAGGGCGGCCAGGGCGGTCAGAACGGCTTCAGCGGCCGTGCCCAGAACGCCTTCCAGCAGGGCGGCGCCCCCGCCCCCGGCGGCCGGCAGCTCCCGCCGCCCGGCGGACCGCGCGCCGAACTGCCCGGCGGCAACCCGCAGCCGAAGCGGCCCCAGACCACCAGCTGGGGCGCCGACCAGGCGTCGGGCGCGCAGCGCCCCTCGCTGGACGCCCCGCGCGGCCACGAGGAGCACGAGTCCACCGGTCAGTTCGCCCGGCCCACGGGCGACCAGCAGGGCCCCGCCGCCACGGCGGAGTTCCCGCGCCCGGACTTCACCGCGCCCCGACCCGGTCAGAACGCCCCGCAGGGCAACCCCCAGGACGCCGCGGCCACGGCCCAGTTCCCCCGTCCCGACTTCGGCGCCCCGGCGCCGACGGGCTTCGACGCGGACTACCACGGCAGGCAGGACCGGACCGACGGGTCCGGCTTCCGCCCGCAGACCGACTTCGGTGGCGCCCAGGACTTCAACGCCCCGCGGCCTCCGGCGCCCGCCCCGGTGCCCGGTTCGGAGGGCGGCTACCGTCCGCCGAGCCTGCCGCCGCAGCCGCAGCAGGAGGCGCTGCCTCCGGCCGGTCCGGGGGACGGCAGCACCCCGCTGTACGACAACCTGGAAACCAACTGGTTCCACACCCCGGAGCAGGGCGACCAGCAGCAGGACACCGGGCGCCAGGACGGCCGGCAGCAGTCCGCCGAGCCGGAGCCGCGGTTCCCCGCGCAGCCCTCGTCCGCGTCCTCGTTCGAGCCGCAGCGGTCCGAGCCCTCCGGGTACGAGCCGGCCTCGTTCGAGCCCCGTCGGCAGGAACCGCCGATGCCGCGGCGCGAACCGCTCATGCCCCGGCGGGATTCCTCGAACGGGCCGGGCGCCGACGGGTCCGGTGCCAACGGCTCGGGCGCCAACGGCTCGGGGTCGAACGGCTCCGCCTTCACGGGCTCCAACAGCTTCGGCACCATCGACTCGGGCACCAACAGCTTCGGTGTCCCCTCGGGCGACAACGGCTCGGGGAACAGCGGTTCGGGCGCGAACGGCGTGGGTGCCCATTCCTCCTGGCGCACCTCGCCCAACGACGAGCTGGTACGCCAGGCCGAGCGGGCCAAAAAGCCCCAGGCCGGCGGTCTCACCACCTCCGGTCTGCCCCGCCGGGTACCGCGCGCCAACCTGGTGCCGGGAACCGCGCAGGAACAGAACACCCAGGCCGGTCCGCAGGTCTCTCGTGCACCCGCTGACGTACGCGGCCGGCTGACCAATCTCCGTCGGGGTATCCAGCAAGGTCGTCAGGCGGGCAACACCGGCCCGGCGAACAACGGATTCAACCTCGGCACCTCTCACCAGCAGGAGCGTTAGTTGAGTCCGATGAGTCAGGCTGCGCAGAATCTGAACTGGTTGATCACCAATTTCGTGGACAACACCCCTGGGGTGTCCCACACCGTGGTGGTCTCCGCAGACGGACTTCTGCTGGCCATGTCCGAGGGCTTCCCCCGTGACCGCGCCGATCAGCTCGCGGCCGTGGCGTCCGGTCTGACCTCGCTGACCGCGGGGGCGTCCCGGATCTTCGAAGGCGGCCCGGTCAACCAGACCGTGGTGGAGATGGAGCGCGGCTTCCTCTTCCTCATGTCCGTCTCCGACGGTTCCTCCCTGGCCGTGCTCGCCCACCCCGAGTGCGACATCGGCCTGGTGGGTTACGAGATGGCCCTTCTGGTCGACCGCGCCGGTACGGTCCTCACCCCGGATCTGCGTGCCGAACTCCAGGGAAGTCTCCTGCACTGAGGATTCCAGGTACCGCCCCCAGACCCGACCACCGTCCGGCCGCCCAACCGGCCCCCCACCGGCCAAGTCAGACGGCACAAGGCATCCTGCTGTCACGCCCGGAGGATTCATGACCCCGCCACCCGCCTCACACGATCCGTACGGTGCCTCCATGGACGCGTCCTACGGCTCGGAGGGCGATCAGCCGCTGGTACGTCCGTACGCCATGACCGGCGGCCGGACCCGGCCGCGGTACCAGCTCGCCATCGAGGCACTGGTCAGTACGACGGCAGACCCGGCGCATCTCGCCACCCTGCTCCCCGAGCACCAGCGGATCTGCCACCTGTGCCGTGAGGTCAAGTCCGTGGCGGAGGTGTCGGCGCTGCTCACGATGCCGCTCGGCGTCGCCCGGATCCTGGTGGCCGACCTGGCGGAAGCCGGCATGGTGGCCATCCACCAGCCGGGCAATGGAGAGGCCGGCGGCACGCCGGATGTGACACTGCTCGAAAGGGTGCTCAGTGGACTTCGCAAGCTCTAGCGGCGGGGCAGGGACGGCGCGGTCGACCACCAGCGCGAAGATCGTGGTGGCGGGCGGCTTCGGCGTGGGCAAGACCACGTTCGTCGGCGCCGTCTCGGAGATCAACCCGCTGCGTACCGAAGCCGTCATGACCAGCGCCTCCGCCGGCATCGACGACCTCACCCACACCGGAGACAAGACCACCACCACCGTGGCCATGGACTTCGGCCGCATCACCCTCGACCAAGACCTCATCCTCTACCTCTTCGGCACCCCCGGCCAGGACCGCTTCTGGTTCATGTGGGACGACCTCGTACGCGGCGCCATCGGCGCCATCGTCCTCGTCGACACCCGCCGCCTCGCCGACTGCTTCCCCGCCGTCGACTACTTCGAAAACTCAGGACTCCCCTTCGTCATCGCCCTCAACGGCTTCGACGGACACCAGCCCTACACCCCCGACGAAGTACGCGAAGCACTCCAGATCGGCCCCGACACCCCCATCATCACCACCGACGCCCGCCACCGCGCCGACGCCAAAAGCGGACTCATCACCCTCGTCGAACACGCCCTCATGGCACGACTCAAGTAGACGGCGGGCCAGGGAAGTTGCCGTATACGAAGAAGGAGGTGGGCCATGTCGTTCGACACGGCCCGCCTCCTTGTTCATAACATTTCGACAGAGAATTCACGGGCTGCGGACACCCGACGCACTCGCCCGGTGCCACTGCGCTCACATCAGCCCCGCCTTTTGGCGGGGCTCGTTCTTTATGCCCGTTTTACACGCGGCTTGTACCACTCGGAATGGCTGATTCCTGCTGTTTGGATTGCGGCCCTTCCCCGTGCTGGAATTCAGCGACTCCTGAGAACTACGGCTGGTACGGCCCCTGAAACAAACGCGGCACGACGTAGGTGCCGACGCCGAGAGGTTGTTGGTCGAGTGAGGCGAAGCAAGACGGGCTCCGCGGAGCAGCAGGCGCGGGGCAATTTCACCCCGCCGCCGCGCGCCGCGGCGCCGCCTGCGGTCAAGGCCGCCTCGCCGCCGCCGGGAGGCAGTTCCAGCCGTTTCTCGCCGCGCAACTGGCGGGTGCCCACCCGACTGAACGCCATTCTCCTGATCCCGGTTCTGGTGGGTCTGGTGATGGGCGGCTTCCAGGTGAAGGGGTCCGTCGACACCTGGCAGGAGGCCCAGGACGCCGAGCGCACCGCCCGCGTCGTACGGTCCGCCTCGGAGTACGGCCTGGCCCTGCTCAACGAACGGGACCTCACCGCTCAGCCGCTGCTGACCAACAAGCGCGACGCCCCCGCCGTGGCCCAGGCGTACGCGGCCACGGACACGGCGGCCAAGAACTTCGCGGCCGCGGTCCGCGAGATGCCGCGCACAGCGGGACTGGAGCGCAGACTCGCACTCTTCAGGAGCGTGGAACCCACGCTGGTGAACATCCGCAAGACCGCCTACACCGCGGGGGTGGAGACCCCGGACAAGAGCGGTGACAACGGCGGTCCGGTGGCCACCGAGGAGAGCTACGTACCCCTTGAGCACACGCTCATGGAGTTCTCCAACGAGCTGGGCTACGGAAGCGGCAACAGCAGCAGCTACGGCCGTGCGGTCTACGCGCTTCAACTCGCCAAGGGCGCTGAGTCGCTCCAGCGCTCGATCGGTATGCATCTGCTGGTCAGGCCGAGCCAGAAGGACGACGTCAGGAGCGGTCAGACCATCGCGTTCTCCTCGTACGCCTATCTGGAGGACATCGCCGTCGGCGAGTTCGTCTCCGGCGGGACGGAGGCGGACCTGGCCAAGCTCCAGCAGGTGATGCGGGAGAAGACGGCCGAGGGGGCCAAGAAGCTCGCCTCGGCCCAGCAGCAGGCCATGGCGGCGGGCGAGGACTTCACCGCCCCGCCGAGCAAGGACGGCTCCGTACTCGACGGGATGGTCGCGGCCATCGCGACCGGCGACAACCCCGAGCGGCTCGCCTCGCGCGGGGTGACGCCCCAGGCGTGGCTGGCCGCCACCACCGCCAAGTTCGACGGCTACTCGGAGGTCGAGGAGGATCTGCTCGGCCAGGCGGTCACCGACGCGGCACAGATCTCGCGGGACGCCAGGAACAGCGCGCTCACCAACGGCGCCATCGTGGTGATCTCGCTGCTCGCCGCCTTCGTGCTGGCCGGCATGATGGCGCGGCAGCTGAGCCGCTCGATGCTGTCGCTGCGCACGGCCGCCTTCGGCATAGCGGAGCAGCGGCTGCCGATGCTGGTCGACCAGCTCTCGCGCGCCGAGCCGGGCCGGGTCGACACCCGGGTCAAACCGATCCCCATCGATTCGCGCGACGAGATCGGCGAGGTCGCCCGCGCCTTCGACCAGGTGCACCGCGAAGCCGTCAGGCTCGCCGCCGAGCAGGCCATGCTCCGGGGCAACGTCAACGCGATCTTCACCAACCTCTCGCGCCGCAACCAGTCCCTGATCGAGGGGCAGTTGACCCTCATCTCCGACCTGGAGAACAACGAGGGCGACCCGGACCAGCTACAGAACCTGTTCCGGCTGGACCATCTCGCCACCCGTATGCGCCGCAACGGCGAGAACCTCCTCGTCCTGGCGGGCGAGGAGCCGGGCCGCCGCTGGAACCAGCCGGTGCCGCTGGTCGACGTGTTGCGCGCGGCCTCCTCCGAGGTGGAGTCGTACGAACGCATCGAGCTGACCGGCGTCCCGGAGACGGAGATCCACGGCCAGGCCGTCACCGACCTCGTCCATCTCCTCGCCGAGCTGCTGGAGAACGCCACCACGTTCTCGTCGCCGCAGACCAAGGTCCGGGTCACCGCGACCCGGCTGCCGGACGGCCGGGTGATGATCGAGATCCACGACAAGGGCATCGGCCTCACCGCCGAGGACTTCGCGGACATCAACCACAAGCTGTCCAACCCCCCGGTCGTGGACGCCTCGGTGTCGCAGCGCATGGGCCTGTTCGTGGTCGGCCGGCTCTCGGACCGGCACGGCATCCGCGTACAGCTGCGCCCCTCGGGCGAGCAGGCCGGTACGACCTCGCTGGTCATGCTCCCGGACGCGATCACCCACGGCGGTGGCGGCACCGCGCCCGCCCCGGCCGCCGACTTCGGCACCGCGCAGACCCCGCCCGAGCAGCCCGCCCCGGTGGGCGAGCAGGTCTTCCGCAGCGCTCCGATGCTGACGGCGGCGGAGCTGGGTTTCGACGACTCCCGGTACGAACAGCCCGCGCGGGAGAGCGTCCAGCAGCCCGCCCCGGCCGACCGCTCGCCGAGGCACGAGGAGCGTCGGGCCGCGCTCGACACCCCGCCCGACGTCGCGGGGCCGCTCTTCCAGGACCAGGTGGACGGCCGCTACCGCGACGGGACGGACGGCGCGTTCGGACCGCAGGGGCCCCAGCAGCCCTCCTACGAGCAGAGCTACGCGCCGCAGCCGCCGGCGGCCGGTGCGCAGTACGCTCCGACGGGGTACGGGCAGTTCCCGCGGCAGCCGTATCCGGAAGCGTTCCCTCCGCCTGCCCCGCAGGACGAGTGGGCTGGTCAAGGTACGTACCAAAGCCCATTCGAACCGGAGCGGCGGACCGAACCGGAATCGGTGGACGGCGTTCCCGGGACCGATCGGGAGCGCGTAGGCTTCGACCGTCCTGGACCGTCCCCGAGCACCGTCCACGCGTTGACGGACGCGGGTCTGCCACGTCGGGGCGGCGGCCAGAACACCAGCCAGAACAGCGACAAGGACAACGCCCGGAGCAACGGCCGGAGTACGGGCCCGAGCACCGGCCGGAACCCCGGTCCCCACACCGGCCTCGGCGGGGACCACGGCACCGGTCGGAGCGAAGGCGCCGATGCCGGTATCGGTGCCGGTGCCGGGCAGAGCGAAGCGGCCGATCCGGAGGACTGGCGCTCGAAGAACGACGAGCGCTGGCACCGGGCCGAGAAGCTCCGCGAGCCCAAGGCGGGCGGAGTCACCACGTCGGGGCTGCCCCGGCGCGTACCCAAGGCCAACCTGGTCGAGGGAGCGGCGGAGCAGACCCCGCAGAGCGGCCCCTCCGTCTCCCGCGCGCCGGAGGACATACGCGGCAGGCTGAGCAGCCTGCGGCGGGGTGTCGAACGGGGCCGTTCGGCAGGAACGGACACGAACGGACCGGGCCGAGGCCCGGGCAGTACCTACAACCAGGAGCGTTAGTGTGAGCCCGATGAGCCAGGCGGCGCAGAATCTGAACTGGTTGATCACCAACTTTGTGGACAACACCCCCGGGGTGTCCCACACAGTGGTGGTCTCCGCCGACGGACTCCTGCTGGCGATGTCCGAAGGTTTCCCGCGCGACCGCGCCGATCAGCTCGCTGCCGTCGCGTCCGGTCTGACCTCGCTGACGGCGGGGGCCTCCCGGATCTTCGAGGGCGGTGCCGTGAACCAGACCGTCGTCGAGATGGAGCGCGGTTTCCTCTTCCTCATGTCCATCTCGGACGGCTCGTCGCTGGCCGTGCTCGCCCACCCCGAGGCCGATATCGGCCTGGTGGGTTACGAGATGGCCCTCCTGGTCGACCGCGCCGGCACGGTCCTCACTCCGGACCTGCGCGCCGAACTCCAGGGGAGTCTGCTCAACTGACAGACAGTGCGCCGCTCGCCACCGCACCATTAAAGTGCGGTGGCGCGGGTGACACAGGTCCGTGGAGATCGGGCCCGGCGACCGGCAGTCGGAGGAGGAAACGTGGCTACACCCCCAGACGGGCATCCCTATGACGGCGGCCCGGGGCTTCCGGGTGAGCGTGTCCGGAACCGCTTCAACTTCCCCTCCACGCCGAGCGGTCAGGTCGGCCAGGGAGGCCACGGCGGTCAGGGCGGCGAGGACGGCGGCCCGAGCGGCGGTTACGAACCGCCCCCGCCGTCCTACCGGTCGCCGCAGCCGCCACAGCAGCCCCGGGTGCGGCCCGAGCCCCCGGTTCAGCCCCAACAGCCCTACGATCAACCGCACGAACAGCCGAGGCGCTCCCGCCCCCAGCAGGATCCGCCGACGCGCTCCCGGGAGCCCGCTCCCTCCATGATGGGCACACACAATCCGTTGGTGCGCCCGTACGCCATGACCGGCGGCCGGACCCGGCCGCGGTACCAGCTCGCCATCGAGGCACTGGTCAGTACGACAGCCGATCCGTCACAGCTGCACGGGCAGTTGCCCGAGCATCAGCGGATCTGCCAATTGTGTTTTGAGATCAAATCGGTCGCCGAGATTTCGGCGCTCCTCTCCATCCCCCTGGGTGTCGCCCGAATCCTCGTGGCCGACCTGGCGGAGGCTGGCCTTGTCGCCATCCACCAGCCAGGCGGCGAGGAAACCGGTGACACACCAGACGTGACACTGCTCGAAAGGGTGCTCAGTGGACTTCGCAAGCTCTAGCGGCGGTGCGGCCCGCTCAACCACCAGCGCGAAGATCGTGGTGGCGGGCGGCTTCGGCGTGGGCAAGACCACGTTCGTCGGCGCCGTCTCGGAGATCAACCCGCTGCGTACCGAAGCCGTCATGACCAGCGCCTCCGCCGGCATCGACGACCTCACCCACACCGGAGACAAGACCACCACCACCGTGGCCATGGACTTCGGCCGCATCACCCTCGACCAAGACCTCATCCTCTACCTCTTCGGCACCCCCGGCCAGGACCGCTTCTGGTTCATGTGGGACGACCTCGTACGCGGCGCCATCGGCGCCATCGTCCTCGTCGACACCCGCCGCCTCGCCGACTGCTTCCCCGCCGTCGACTACTTCGAAAACTCAGGACTCCCCTTCGTCATCGCCCTCAACGGCTTCGACGGACACCAGCCCTACACCCCCGACGAAGTACGCGAAGCACTCCAGATCGGCCCCGACACCCCCATCATCACCACCGACGCCCGCCACCGCGCCGACGCCAAAAGCGGACTCATCACCCTCGTCGAACACGCCCTCATGGCACGACTCCGGTAAACGTGGCTCCGGCCAGGACGAAGGCCCCCGCACTCGGTGAGGAGTGCGGGGGCCTTCGTGGTGCGCGGAGTCCGCGGCGGGGAGATCAGCCCTGCCAGCTGTGCGGGGCGCGGAAGCCGGGGGTGCGCTCCAGCCGGCGCCAGCCGGCCATGGAGCGGCCCCGGTGCGCGGCGGCGTCGGCGGTCCGCGGCCGGGAGGCGGCGCGGGCCATCAGGATCGCGGTGATGGCGGCGAGTTCCTCCGGGCCGGCCTGGCCCTTCTCGACGCGCAGCAGGGAGTCGTTCGTGGGTTCGCTCATGGAGGTCTTCTCTCCGTCTTCTCTGCGGGAGGGCGCGGTGATCACTGCCGGGGGCTGCCGTGCGCGGCGATCACTGCGGGGGGTTGCCGTGCTTGCGGGACGGCAGGTCGGCGTGCTTGGTGCGGAGCATCGCGAGCGCGCTCGCGAGCACCTCGCGGGTCTCCGCGGGGTCGATGACGTCATCGACGAGCCCGCGCTCCGCCGCGTAGTAGGGGTGCATCAGCTCGGCCTTGTACTCCTTGACCATGCGGGTGCGCATGGCCTCGGAGTCCTCGGCCTCGGCGATCTGCTTGCGGAAGATGACGTTGGCGGCGCCTTCCGCGCCCATCACCGCGATCTCGTTGGTGGGCCAGGCGAAGGTCAGGTCCGCTCCGATGGACTGCGAGTCCATGACGATGTAGGCGCCTCCGTATGCCTTGCGCAGGATCAGCGAGATCCGGGGCACCGTGGCGTTGCAGTAGGCGTACAGCAGCTTGGCACCGTGCCGGATGATCCCGCCGTGCTCCTGGTCGACGCCCGGCAGGAAGCCGGGCACGTCCAGCAGCGTGACGATCGGGATATTGAAAGCGTCGCACATCTGGACAAAGCGTGCAGCCTTCTCGGATGCCTCGATGTCCAGGACCCCGGCGAGGGACTGCGGCTGGTTGGCCACGATGCCGACGACCTGGCCGTCGATCCGGGCCAGGGCGCAGATGATGTTGCGGGCCCAGCGCTCGTGGACCTCCAGGAAGTCGCCGTCGTCGACGAGTTCCTCGATCACCTTGTGCATGTCGTACGGGCGGTTGCCGTCGGCGGGCACCAGGTCGAGCAGCACGTCGGAGCGGCGGTCGGCCGGGTCCTCGGAGGCGACGGTCGGCGGGTTCTCGCGGTTGTTCTGCGGGAGCATCGACAGGAGGTAGCGCACCTCGGCGATGCAGGTCTCCTCGTCGTCGTACGCGAAGTGCGCGACGCCGGAGGTCTCGGCGTGCACATCGGCGCCGCCGAGGCCGTTCTGGGTGATCTCCTCGCCGGTGACGGCCTTGACCACGTCGGGGCCCGTGATGAACATCTGCGAGGTCTCGCGGACCATGAACACGAAGTCGGTGAGGGCCGGGCTGTAGGCGGCGCCGCCCGCGCACGGGCCGAGCATCACGCTGATCTGCGGGATGACACCGGAGGCGCGGGTGTTGCGCTGGAAGATGCCGCCGTAACCGGCGAGCGCGGAGACGCCCTCCTGGATACGGGCGCCGGCGCCGTCGTTCAGCGAGACCAGCGGGGCACCGGCCGAGATGGCCATGTCCATGATCTTGTGGATCTTGGTGGCGTGGGCCTCGCCCAGCGCGCCGCCGAAGATCCGGAAGTCATGGGCGTAGACGAAGACCGTGCGGCCCTCGACCGTGCCCCAGCCGGTGACGACACCGTCCGTGTACGGTTTCTTGGCCTCCAGGCCGAAGCCGGTCGCGCGGTGCCTGCGCAGCTGCTCGACCTCCTTGAAGGAGCCCTCGTCGAGCAGCAGCTCGATGCGCTCGCGGGCGGTCAGCTTGCCCTTGGCTCGCTGGGCCTCGGTGGCGCGGTCGCTGGGGCCCCGGCGGGCCTCCTCGCGCAGCGCGTGCAGTTCGGCCACCCGGCCCCGGGCGTCGGCGGGCCCGCTCGGCGTCTCGTCCACTACGGTCATGTCCCAACCCTACGAACACCACCGAGGAAAGCGCGCCGTCGACTCCGCACAGTCTCCCGGCGGTATTCCTGGTGGGCCCGGACAGAACCGCACCCGATGCGGGGCCGGCCCACAGCGCGCCACCCCTACGGGTTGTAGGGATTCCCCTAGTTTCCGTGCGGACGATCTCGTCCGGGTGGTCCCGTCCGGGTGGCCCCGTCCCGCGCCGTGTCCGGGCCCAGGGGGGGCGACCGCCCGGACGGGAGCCGGCTCTCAGCGCAGTGTCACGACGCAGCCGTGGCCGGCGCCGGCCGTGCCGGGGGCGATCCTCAGCCGTACCGTACGGCCCGCTTCGAGCACCTCGACCGACGGGTCCCGGCCGGTGACCCCCCGCACCGGGCGGTCCCAGACGATCTCCAGCGGTTCTCCCGAGCGTACGGGCTCGCTCACCCTGAGTGTCGCGGTACGGCCGCGCTCCACGACGAGGACGGCCGCGGGTGCGCTCGTGGTGAGCGGTCCCGCCGTTCCGGGCCGCCAGAAGTTCGCCGCGACATATCCGAGGGAGCGGATGGCGACGGCCTGGCGGTCCGCGCTGTTGCCGAGGATCTCCAGCCAGCGCGGGTCGGCGGCGCGGGCGGCGAGGGCGCGCCGGGAGGCGCCGGGCATCAGGAGGTAGCTGTACGAGGCGTCCACCGGGTCCGTGCCGTGGTCCAGCCAGAGTGTCCGGTAGCGACGGGTCCGCCGTTCGGGTGAGCCCCCGGTGTTGATGTCGCTCCAGGCTCCCGTCCGGTCCTCCTGGAGGGTCCGCAGGTCGGCGCCGCCGGGGAAGACCCAGCCGCCGTGGCCGGCCAGATGGGCCCAGCGGGTCCGCGAACCGCGCGGAGCGTCCGTACCGCCGGGGCCGAGGGTGAGGGGGTGAGCGCCGCTCCCGCCGAGATTCCGGTTGTCCACGACTGTTTCGACGGGGACCCCGTCCGCGCAGCTGATACCGGCGCCCAGGCAGACGACGGCGTCGGCCACGCAGAACCAGGACTTGCGGGCTTCGAGCGTGGAGCCGAGCCCCTTGAGGTGCTGGCCCACGGCGGCGTACGCGCCGTCGGTGACGCCGCCGACCCACCGTACGGCCGGCCGGGGCTCGCCCCACTCGCCGCCGGCCCGGTCGGCCAGCCGCCGGGTGGAGACCGTCGTGCCGGGCAGCCGGTAGGGGTCGACCGTGGGCCAGAACCAGTCCGTGTACTGGTCGTTGCCCGTGTCGGCGCGCCACCAGTAGAGCATTCCCGCGCCGGTGTGCCAGCCGCGCGGGTTCTCGCCGTTGCCGCATTCGTAGTGCGAGATCCGGTCGGAGGCCATGGCGATGTTGGCGGCCCAGCCGGGGCGGCGGTGCACGGCGCGGTCCATCGCGGCGAAGAGCGTGTGGCCGGTCGGCTCCGGGGCCGGGGGCACCGCGCGGGCGGCGACGGCCCGCAGCCGGGCGAGATCGGCCACGTCGAACTGCGGGGCCGTGAGCACGGGCGACACGGTGTCGCGCGCGATCCACCCTTTGACCAGCGCGCTCCACCGCTCCCGTTCGGCCGGGGACGCGGCGCCCGCGAGCAGCGAGACGGCCGCGATCAGGGCCTGTCCGTGGAAGTGGTCGCCGCGCGGCACCGGGTCGTCCCCCCGTGGAACGCCCCGGCTGACGGCCCGTCCGCTGACGCTGTCCATCACCAGACCGTTGTAGATCAGCGGCGCGTAGGCGCGTTCCACGCTGTCGAGGACGAGTTGCCGGTCCGGATCGGTGACGGCCCAGGCGGAGCCGGCGAGCAGGATGAGGAGCCGGCCGATTCCGTCCAGCATGACCTGGCCGTACGTTCCGGAGTAGGCGACCGTGGTGTGCTGGACGAACGAGCCGTCGGCGTAGAGCCCGTCGCCCGTCGTCACGTACGGGAAGACGGGCGAGAGGGCGTCGCGGGCCAGGGCGATCCGCTCGGGGGCGGCGCCGAGGACACCGCGCAGCGCCACCGAGCGGCAGAGGTCGACGCGGTTGGCTCCGGTGCTGGTACCGGAGTAGTCGGTGAGCAGCCGGTCGGGGATGAAGTGGTCGACGGCGGCGTGGGCGGCGGCCCGCCGCTCCTCGGTGAGCCGGTCGTACAGGACCGCGGTGATGTCCATGAGCGGCCGGGGGCTGCCGATCTGCCACTCCCACCAGTTGCCGTAGGGGGTGGTCGAGGGGCGGTAGACCGTGGCGGCGAGGTGGTCGAGGCCGCGCACCACATCGGCCAGCAGCGCGGTGTCGCCGGTGAGTCCGGTACCGGGCTGGGCGTAGGCGCGGGTCATCGTCCAGAGCCTGGTGTAGCTCTGGGTGACGCCGGACGGCGGGTCGAAGGGCCGGTCGGGCCAGAGGTGCGTGGCGGCCGGTGCCATCGCCGTCCGCAGCAGGGCGGCCTGTCGGCCGGTGGCGGCGAGCCGGGAGGCGTAGGGCTCGGCGGCGGGGTCGTAGCCGGTGCCGAGCTGGAGATCCACCCAGCGCAGCCGCAGCTCCTCGAACGGGTCGGCGGCCGGGGACTCGGGAACGGAGGCGGAGGCCGCCGAGGCGGACCGCGCGGGGAGCGACAGGGACAGCGCGCCCGCTCCGGTGGCGGACAGCGCGGCGGCCAGGAAGGCGCGACGGGAACCGGCGGCGACGCGGGGCCGGGCGGGCGGCAGCGGCACGGAAACCTCCAGGATCGGACTCCGACGAGTGTCCGCCCCAACAGCTGTCCGGGGAGCGGCTGTTCACCGGTCCATCACATCGGACCGTGACCGGGGGCACACGCATCCCCGCCGTGAGAGCGCTCTCAGTCCCAACTCTTGACTGGTACCTCATGCGTCGCAAGAGTGGGGGGCCAGCGCAGGGCGCCTCCTCCCACACGCCGCGCCCGGCGTCCCCCCACGTATCAGGAGATCTTCCGTGATATCCCGCCGACTGTTCCTCACCGGCACGGCCGCCGCAGCGACGGCCCTCACCTACCCCGTCTGGGGAAGCGCCCTGAGCCCCCACGCCTCGGCAGCCCCGGAGACCTGCGAAATCGCCCTCCAGAACAAGTCGTTGTCCGGTTCGGTCCACGCCTACGTCACCGGACACGACGCCGCGACCGACGGCTGGGTGCTGCTGCGCGCCGACGGCAGCGTCTACCGCCCGGAGTCGCCCGGCGCTCCGCAGACCCCGCTCCCGGTCGACTGCGCGATCCCGCTGAACCCGGCGGGCGGCGAGCCGGTCGTGCTGACGCTGCCTCAGATGTTCGGCGCGCGCGTCTACTTCGTACGCGACGACAAGCTGGACTTCTTCCTCAACCCCGGCCCCTCGCTGGTCGAGCCGGCGTTCGCGACCGAGGCGGACCCGAACTACGACCGCACCTGGTCCTTCTGCGAGTTCACCTTCAACTCGGACCAGCTCTACTCGAACATCAGTTACGTCGATCTGGTGACGGGGCTGCCCATCGGCATCACCCTGGAGGGCGACGCCACCCACACGGTCGCCCCGCTGCCGGAGGGCGCCCTCCAGAAGATCGCGGACGGGCTCACCGAGCAGGCCGCGGTCGACGGCCATCCGTGGGACAAGCTGGTCCTGCGCGGCGGCGACGGCAAGGTGCTGCGGGTGATCTCGCCGCAGAACCTGGCGGGAGAGACCCCGTTCCAGAACGTCTTCGACAGCTATGTCGACCAGGTCTGGGAGAAGTACCGCTCGACGGATCTGACCATCGACCTCCAGGGCGGCCGGGGCGTCTTCACCGGCCGGGTCAGCGGCGACACCCTCACCTTCAACGGCGGCCACACCTTCGCCAAGCCGACCTCGATGGACATCTTCACCTGCAACAGCGGCCCGTTCGCCAACAACCCCGACGACTCGGACGACAAGAAGGGGCTGCTCGCCCGGCTCGGGGCCGCCTTCAACCGCTCGACGGTCCTCAGCCACGCCGACCAGCCGAACGGCGCCACGGCGGCGGACTACTACCAGGACCCGGTCACCAACCACTTCGCCCGGGTGGTGCACGCCCATACGCCGATCGGCTACGCCTTCCCGTACGACGATGTCCAGCCCGACGGCCAGCCGGACGTCTCGGGCGCGGCCCACGACGGCAATCCGCGCCGCTGGACGGTGACCGTCGGCTCCTGAGCCCCGGCCGCGACGGCAGGCCAGGACCTCGCGCACGGCGCCCCGCTCCCCCGGACCGACCGGTGGGGGCGGGGCGCCCGCGTGTGCGGCCCGGACCGGACGGAGCCATGTTGTTGAAGTTTGAACGAGACTGCGTTACGGTCAATCTCGTTGAAGCTTAAACAATTACTCGCAGGAGGAATCATGGCTCTCTTCGGCCGCAGGAACGACAGCTCCACCACCGCCACCGCCGCCCGTGAGGTGGACCCGGCGCTGGCCGCGCTCACCGGCGAATACACCATCGACGCCGCGCACAGCACGATCGGGTTCACCGTCCGGCACGCGATGGTCACCAATGTGCGGGGCTCGTTCGGGGAACACGAGGGCCGGCTGAACCTGGACGGCGCGAACCCGTCCGCGTCCACGGCCTCCATCGACGTGTCGATCGCCAGCGTCGACACCGGCATCGCGGACCGCGACGGTCATCTGCGCGGCGGTGACTTCTTCGACGCCGACACGTACCCGAAGATGACCTTCCGCTCCACCTCGGTCGAGCAGATCGACCCGGAGACCTACCGGCTCACCGGCGACCTGACGATCAAGGACGTCACCAAGCCGCTCACCATCGACCTGGAGTTCCACGGCTCGGCCACCGACGTGTACGGCAACGAGCGCGTCGGCTTCGAGGGCAGCGCCACCATCCTGCGCTCCGACTGGGGCCTGACCTGGAACGCGGCGCTGGAGACCGGTGGCGTGATGGTGAGCGACAAGGTCAAGCTGGGCTTCGACATCTCCGCGATCAAGAAGGCTGCGGTCGCCGCCTGATCCCCCGGCGGCCGGGGGACGGGCGCACGGGGGCCGGGGGCCGGGGCCCTCCGGCCCGGGACGGCCTCAGAAACCGCCCCCGCCGAAGTCCCCGCCGCCGCCGAAGTCCCCTCCCCCGCCGTCTGAGCCGAAGCCGCCGCCGAAGTCGCCCGGGTCGAAGTCCGCGCCCGAGTAGTCGCCCCCGCCGAAGCCGGAGGCGTCACCGCCGCCGAAGTCCGCGGCGTAGGCCGGGCTGGCCATCATCGAACCGAGCATCGTCCCCACCAGCAGCCCCGGCAGCAGGCCACCGCCGAAGTACCCGCCGGCCCACGGCCCGTACGCCGGACCCGCCTCGTAGTAGGGGCGCGGGCCCTGGTCGGTCGCCACCGTACGCACCGCCGGGTCCTCGCCGTCCGCCAGCCGCGCGGCGTCGGCCGCGCAGACCGGGACGGTGCGCGGCGTCCCGGCGGGCGGGGACCACTGCGCGTCGGTCGTCGAGGGGCCGTGGCGCGGGTCGAAGAAGCACGGCGAGCGCCGCTCGGGAAGCGGGGCGCCCCGCCTGCGCGCGGCCAGCGTGGCGAGGGAGAACCGGCCGTCCTCCAGCGCCCCGGTCACCGCGCGTACGTCGTCGGGCCGCCGGGCGGCGCCCATCAGGGACTTCGCGTTCTCGTACGCGTCCAGGGAGTGGGCGTAGTCCGCGCGCATGGCGTCGTCGGCGCCCGCCTCCGAGGGGTGGAAGTCGAGCCGGTCCAGCTCCTCGCCGAACGCCGTGATGTCCTCGTCCACGACGACCCGCAGCTTCTCCAGAGCCTCCCGCTCCCGCTCCGCCTTCTTCCGGCGGTTCCTGCGCGTGACGGCGTAGACGCCCGCGCCGCCCACCACGGCGATCGAGCCGAGCACGATGAGGCCGGCGGCCGAGTCGCCGCCCGCGTCCGATCCCGACGCGGTGCCCCACGACTCCGGGGCCTTCCCCCGGGCCTGCGGGAGCGCCTGGTCCACGAAGTTGTTCAGCTCGGTCACGGCGTCGACCGGGCCGCCCGACCTGACCGAGTCGGCGAGATTGCCGACGGCCTGCCGCGACATCACCGCGCGGTCGGCGCTGGCGCCGAAGGAATCGCCGAGGCGGATCGCGTACAGCCCGGTCACCCCGGTCCGGGTCCGCACCGACCGCAGCACGCCGTCCTTCGGGAACTCGGCCGTGGCGGGCAGGACGGCCACGAAGACCGGCTTTCCCGCGTCCTTGATCTTCTTCGCCAGGGCCTCGGCGTCGGCCGCCGGGAGCTGGGACGCGGCGCGGGGGTCCACATAGACGGGCCCCTCCTTCAGCGCCGCCCCCACGGCCGCCGGACCGGTGTCGGCCGACGCGCCCGGCGCCGCCGCGACGGCGGTGGCGCACAGGACGAGAAGCAGCCCCGAAAGTGTGGAAATCAGCCTCGACCTCATACCCCGACGCTACCCGAAGCGGCGGCCTACCGGAGGGATGGAGGACGCCCGCGGCCGGCGGAAGACCGGGGGCGCCTCCGGCCGCCGGCTGAAGGCGGAGAACCACGGCACGTACGCGGACTGCTTCGTGAAGTGTCTCCGGGGCTACCGCGACCAGGGCGCCCCGTCGACCACGTCTCGGTGCGGCACGAGCCGACGTGCCGCTCCGGCTACCCGTCGACGAGCTGGAACGGCTCGGGGCTCGCCTACTTCACCAGGGGCGAGCCGCTGCCCGAGCTGCGGAGCGCCCGGACGTGGCCGACAACGCGGCGGTCAACGGGGCGCGCGCCCAGATCTGGACCCGCACCGGAGCCGCCAACCGGAAGTGGCGGCTCCGGAGCCGACCGGCGGGCCCGGGCGGACAGCGCCCCGGGCCGGACCGGTTCACTCCGCCGGTTCGACCCCGGCGCGCAGCAGTCCGTAGGTGTACGCGTCCTCCAGCGCCTGCCAGGACGCCGCGATGACGTTCTCGCCGACACCGACCGTGGACCATTCGCGGCCGCCGTCGCCCGTGGTGATCAGGACCCGGGTGGTGGACTCCGTGCCGTGCCTGCCTTCGAGGATGCGGACCTTGTAGTCCACCAGCTCGAACTTGGCCAGCTGCGGATAGATCCGCTCCAGGCCGATCCGCATGGCCCGGTCCAGCGCGTTGACCGGGCCGTTGCCCTCGGCGGTGGCGACGATGCGCTCGCCCTTGGCCCACAGCTTCACGGTGGCCTCGTTGGCGTGCGTGCCGTCGGGCCGGTCCTCGACGATCGCGCGCCAGGACTCGGTACGGAAGTAGCCGCGTACCCGGCCCTCGACCTCCTCGCGGAGCATCAGCTCGAAGGAGGCGTCGGCCGCCTCGTACGTGTACCCCTTCAGCTCACGCTCCTTGACCCGGCCGACGACCCGGCCGACCAGATCGCGGTCGCCGCCGAGGTCGATGCCCAGCTCCTTGCCCTTCAGCTCGACGGAGGCGCGGCCCGCCATGTCGGAGACGAGCATCCGCATGGTGTTGCCGACCAGTTCGGGGGCGATGTGCTGGTAGAGGTCGGGATCGACCTTGATCGCCGAGGCGTGCAGCCCGCCCTTGTGGGCGAAGGCGGAGATCCCGACGTACGGCTGGTGCGTGGAGGGGGCGAGGTTGACGATCTCGGCGACGGCGTGCGAGATCCGGGTCATCTCGGCGAGGGAGCCCTCGGGCAGGACGCGCTTGTCGTACTTCAGCTCCAGGGCGGCGACCACCGGGAAGAGGTTGGCGTTGCCGACCCGCTCGCCGTATCCGTTGGCGGTGCACTGGACGTGGGTGGCGCCCCCGTCGACCGCCGCGAGGGTGTTGGCGACGGCGCAGCCGGTGTCGTCCTGGGCGTGGATGCCGAGCCGGGCTCCGGTGTCGGCGAGGACGGTGGAGACCACGGCCTGGATCTGCGCGGGCAGCATCCCGCCGTTGGTGTCGCAGAGGACGACCACATCGGCGCCCGCCTCGGCGGCGGCCCGTACGACGGACTTGGCGTACTCCGGGTTGGCGCGGTAGCCGTCGAAGAAGTGCTCGCAGTCGACGAAGACCCGGCGGCCCTGTTCGCGCAGGTGGGCGACGGTGTCGCGGACCATCGCCACGTTCTCGTCGAGGGTGGTGCGCAGCGCGAGTTCGACATGGCGGTCATGGGCCTTGGCGACCAGCGTCACCACCGGGGCGCCGGACTCGACCAATGCCCTGACCTGGGGGTCCTCGGACGCCTTGGCGCCCGGCCGCCGGGTGGAGCCGAAGGCGACGAGCCGGGCGTGCCGGAAGTCGATCTCCTGCTGGGCGCGGGCGAAGAACTCGGTGTCCCGGGGGTTGGCGCCCGGCCAGCCGCCCTCGATGAAGCCCACCCCGAAGTCGTCCAGATGCCGGGCGATGGCCAGCTTGTCGGCCACCGTGAGGTTGATGCCTTCGCGCTGTGCGCCGTCGCGCAGCGTCGTGTCGAAGACATGAAAACTGTCGTCTGTCTCCGGGGACTCTGTGGTCATGGTGGTTTGCTCCTGTCGAGTGGAAGGTCTCGCTCCACTTGCCCCCATCATCGCGTGCCGCCCGTTCCCGGCCGGGGTGGGGCCGGAAAACGAAAAAACCCCTCGCGGGTGCGAGAGGTCTGCGCGCGGGTCTGGGGCACGATGGCCGCGCCGTACGGATGGTACGGAGCGGTCACTGCGGACCGGCGCGCTTGCTGCCGATAATCATGGCGAACGAAAGCACGGGGCGATTTTCGCATGTCTCACGCGTGCCGGTACGACCGTCTCACGATGCGGGCGTACGACCGGGTGGCCCGCACCCCTTCCCGGGTGCGGGCCACCGGGGTTCAGCCCAGTTCGTGCATCCAGCCGTGGGCGTCGGCGGCCCTGCCGGTCTGGATGTCGAGCAGGGCCTCGCGCAGCCGCAGGGTGACCGCGCCGGGCTCGCCGCCCGACTGGGTCCACTCGCCGCTCGCCGACTTGACGTCGCCGACCGGGGTGATCACCGCGGCCGTACCGCAGGCGAAGACCTCGGTGAGGGTGCCGTTCTCGGCGTCGCGGCGCCACTGCTCGGTGGAGATCCGGCCCTCCTCCGCGGTGTAACCGAGGTCGCCGGCCAGTTTGAGCAGCGTGTCGCGGGTGACGCCGGCCAGCAGGGAGCCGTTGAGTTCGGGGGTGACGATCCGGTCCCCGTACACGAAGTACAGGTTCATCCCGCCCATCTCCTCGACCCAGCGGTGCTCCACCGCGTCCAGCCAGACCACCTGGGCGCAGCCCTTCTCCGCCGCCTCGGCCTGCGCCAGCAGGGAGGCCGCGTAGTTGCCGCCGGTCTTCGCGAAGCCCATGCCGCCCGGGACCGCGCGGACGTAGTTCTCCGAGAGCCAGACGGAGACCGGCTCCACGCCGCCGGGGAAGTAGGCGCCGGCGGGCGAGGCGATGACCAGGAAGAGGTACTCGTTGGCCGGCCGGACACCGAGGCCGACCTCGGCCGCGATCATGAACGGGCGCAGATAGAGGGATTCCTCCCCGCCGTGCGCCGGCACCCACGCCTTGTCCTGCTGGATGAGCGCGTCGCACGCGGCGAGGAACGTCTCGACCGGCAGCTCGGGCATGGCGAGGCGGCGGGCGGAGCTCTGGAAGCGGGCGGCGTTGGCCTCGGGCCGGAAGGTGGCGACGGTGCCGTCGGGGCGGCGGTATGCCTTGAGCCCCTCGAAGATCTCCTGCGCGTAGTGCAGGGTCATATTGGCCGGGTCGAGCGAGAGCGGGCCGTACGGGACGAGCTGCGCGTCATGCCAGCCGCGCCCCTCCGTCCACCTGATCGTCACCATGTGGTCGGTGAAGTACCGGCCGAACCCGGGGGCGGCCAGGATCGCCTCGCGCTCCGCGTCGGACAGCGGGCTGGAGGAGGGCTTGAGTTCGATCGTGGTTGGCGTGGTCATGAATACTCGTCCTTCACCGGTTGTGTGTGACGGACCGTGCTCACACCGCTACGCCTACGAGGACGTCCGAGCATTCCTGTGTGCCGCGGCCCACCTCGATTATCACTCGGGAGGGCTGGACGGGAACGTGTGGGTGAGTGCGGTCCGAAGTTGATGGTGTCACCCGGCGGCCGCACCGCACAGCGCAGCCGCCGGGTTCCTGGGGGACCCGGCGGCTGCGTGAGGGAGTCGGCGGGTCAGCTCGCTACTCGTACGACGAGCGCGTCACCGATCTGGTCGGTCGTACGCGCGGCGGCCGCCGCGTCGTCGCGCCCGGCGAGGTCGGCGGCGACGGCCTCCTCGATCCGGACGGCCTCGGCGTCGAAGCCGAGGTGCCGCAGCAGCAGGGCGACGGAGAGGATGGTGGCCGTGGGGTCGGCCTTCCCCTGGCCCGCGATGTCCGGGGCCGATCCGTGGACCGGCTCGAACATGGACGGGAAGGTGCGGTCCGGATTGATGTTCGCGGACGCGGCCAGGCCGATGCCGCCGGTCACGGCGGCGGCCAGGTCGGTGAGGATGTCACCGAAGAGGTTGTCGGTGACGATCACGTCGAAGCGGTCGGGCTGGGTGACGAAGAAGATCGTCGCCGCGTCGACGTGCAGATAGTCGGTGGTGACCTCGGGGTACTCCTGGCCCACGCGGTCGAAGATGCTCTTCCACATGTGGCCCGCGTAGACGAGGACGTTGTTCTTGTGGACCAGCGTCAGCTTCTTGCGGGGACGGGAGTCGGCCCGCTCGTACGCGTCGCGCACGACGCGCTCCACACCGTACGCCGTATTGAGGCTGACCTCGGTGGCCACCTCGGCGGGCGTGCCGGTGCGCAGGGAGCCGCCGTTGCCCGTGTAGGGGCCCTCGGTGCCCTCGCGCACGACGACGAAGTCGATCTCGGGCCGGCCCGCCAGCGGGGTCGCCGTGTGGGGGAACAGCTTCGACGGACGCAGGTTCACGTAGTGGTCGAAGGCGAAGCGCAGCTTCAGCAGCAGTCCGCGCTCCAGGACGCCGGACGGTACGGACGGATCGCCGATCGCGCCGAGCAGGATGGCGTCGTGGCCCTTGAGCGCGTCGAGGTCCGCGTCCGGGAGGGTCTCTCCGGTGCGGTGCCAGCGACTGGCGCCGAGGTCGAACTCCGTCGTCTCCAGCTTCACGTCCTGGGGAAGGACGGCGCTGAGGACCTTGAGGCCCTGGGCCACGACCTCCCGGCCGATACCGTCACCGGGGATCACTGCGAGACTGAGGCTGCGAGACATGACGGCAGCCTAACGCCCGTCCCACCCCATGACACGGTACGTCCATTCTGTGGACACATTGCGATTCGGTCGCCCACTGGACGCCGGGGCTCCACGCCGAAGCCATCCGGCGGTGCGACGGTCGGGTCATGGAATCTCCCACTCCTCGGGTCGGCATCCCCGGCCCTCTCGCCTCCCGTATGACCATGCCGGAGCAGCACGAGTATCTGCGGAGCCGGATCGGCCGCCGCGGCCTGCTGCGCGCCGGGACACTCGCCGCCGGGACGGTGGCGGGCGCCGGGCTGCTCGGCTCCAGCGGCGCGACCGCGCAGCAGCCGGCGGCGGGGCGGGCCGCGACCGCCTCGCCCGCCTTCCTGCCGTCGTCGGCCGCCACCCGGGTGGACGGCTCCCTCGTCGCCCCCTTCGGCCGCCATCTCGCCTTCGGCTCCGACCCCAGGACCCGGATGACGGTCTCCTGGCAGGTGCCGCTCCCGGTGCGGAACCCGTATCTGCGGATCGGGACGGAGCCCTGGGACCTGAGCCACCGGACCGGGGCCGAGGTACGGCCGCTGCACACACCGTCGCTGACGGCGAAGCTGCCCGCCGTCGACCAGTACTATCTGCACGCCTCGCTGGAGCGGCTGCGCCCCGGCACGACGTACTACTACGGCGTCGGGCACGACGGCTTCGACCCGGCGGACGCGCGCCGCATCGGGACGGTGGGCAGCTTCCGCACGGCCCCGGCGCACGCCGAGCCGTTCGTCTTCACCGCCTTCGGCGACCAGGGGGTCTCCTACGACGCCCTCGCCAACGACCAGCTGATCCTGGGTCAGAACCCGGCCTTCCATCTGCACGCGGGGGACCTCTGCTACGCGGACGCCAACGGCCAGGGGCTGCCGACCGACGTGTACGACGCGCGGGTGTGGGACCAGTTCCTGGCGCAGACGGAGTCGGTCGCCGCGCGGGTGCCGTGGATGGTGACCACCGGCAACCACGACATGGAGGCGTGGTACTCCCCGCACGGCTACGGCGGTCAGAACGCGCGCTGGACGCTGCCGGAGAGCGGGCCCGACCCGGAGAAGTCGCCGGGCGTGTACTCGTTCCGGTACGGCAATGTGGGCGTGGTGGCGCTGGACGCCAACGACGTGTCGCACGAGATCCGCGCCAACACCGGCTACACGGACGGCGCCCAGACCCGCTGGCTGGACAGCCGGCTGGCCGAGCTGCGCGCGGACGGGGACATCGACTTCCTCGTGGTCTTCTTCCACCACTGCGCCTTCTCCACGACGAACGCGCACGCCTCCGACGGGGGCGTGCGGGACGCGTGGGTGCCGCTGTTCGACAAGCACGGCGTCGATCTCGTCGTCAACGGCCACAACCACGTGTACGAGCGGACGGACGCGCTGCGCGGCGGCGCCGTCGGGCGCCGGGTGCCGATCGGCGCGTCCGTCAGCTCGGTGCGGGACGGCATCGTGTACGTGACGGCGGGCGGCGCGGGCAAGGCGCTGTACGACTTCCCGGTGAAGGACAGCTACGAGGGCCACGTCGCCGACCTGGAGAGCGTGCACACCTACCACTGGGCGGCGGGCGGCGCGAAGGCCACCGAGACCGTGGAGTGGTCCCGGGTGCGCTACACCGGCTTCTCGTTCCTCGCCGTCGAGGTGACGACGGGGCACCGCCCCGAACTGCGGGTCTCCGCGCTGGCCGAGTCCGGCCGGCGCGTCGACCACTTCACGGTCACCCGCACCCGCTGACGGCGGTCGCCCACCGGGCGCGCACGAGCGGCCGGCCGGCCCTCAGTGGCCGGTCGAGCCGCCGTTGTCCCTGCGGTCGAGGGCACGCTGGAGGGCGGCGGCGGCGTTCCTGCGGTCGGATTCACTGGTGCGCGCGGTGTGACGGACGCGGCGGCGGACAGTCGTCTCGGCCATGATGGATCGACTCCTTGAGGCAGTGGGGACACGCGGCGGGGCCGCGTGATGCAGCTGCGAGGTGCCGGGGCGGGGGCGCGTGCGCGACAGGGGTTGCCTGTGTGGCGCCGGCCCGGAGCGCCCTTCGCCGGATGGGCGGGACGTTCGGCTCATTCCACGCTAAGCGAGGGACGGCTCTCTGTCTGCCTGGTTACTCGGACTTCCTACTATCTGAGACGGCGCGCCCCTCCGGCGGGCCGCGCCGTCGTTTCCGCCGGGCGGGCCGGGGCATCCGGGCTGGGGAGGCCAAACCATGGACGTAACGACGAAGACACGTGACGGGCGCCGCAAGGCGCGGCGCGCGGCGAACAGCTCGGCGATGGACGCGGCGGCCCGCTGGGGCTTCGTCTCGCGGGGCGTGATCTACCTGCTGATCGGGGCGCTGGCGCTGCGGGTCGCGTTCGGCAGTGGTCAGCAGGCCGACAAGGGGGGCGCGCTCGCCGAACTCGCCGAGCAGCCGATGGGATCCGTCCTGCTGTGGGCGGTGGGCGTGGGACTGGCCGGGATGGCGCTGTGGCGGCTCTCCGAGGCCGCGTTCGGCGCGGCGGGCCCGGACGGCTCCAAGGCGGGCAAGCGGCTGCTGTCGGCGGGCCGCGCCGTCTTCTACGGATTCTCCGCGTACTCGGTGCTGGCGTTCGCGGTGGGCGAGGAGGGCAGCGGCAAGGGGTCCAGCGACCAGGAGTCGCGCGATGTCACGGCGAAGGCGCTGGAGCTGCCGGGCGGCCAGTGGATCGTCGGGGCCGCCGGGGTGGGGGTGGCGCTCGCGGGGCTGTGGATCGGGGCCCGCGCGGTCATGCGGAAGTACCACAAGCATCTGAAGCTGGGTCAGATGTCGCGGACCGAGCGGCGGTTCGTCGATGTTGCGGGTGTGGGCGGCGGGTCCGCGCGGGGCGTTCTGTTCGCGGCGGCCGGGGTGTTCGTGGTGCTGGCGGCCGTCGCGTACGAGCCGGACCGGGCGAAGGGCTTCGACAACACCCTGCGCTCGTTCACCGACACCCCGGCGGGTCCCTGGCTGCTGGCCGTGGTCGCGATCGGGCTGGCGCTGTTCGGGGTCTTCTCGTGCGCGATGGCCCGCTGGCGCGACGTCTGAGCGGTGCCCGTGCCCCGGCGGCGGGACCCGGGCATGGGACCGCCCCCGTACCGGAAGGGGGGCAACCGGTACGGGGGCGGGATCGGGGGGACGGAGCCGTCAGCCCATGTGCGGGTAGCGGTAGTCCGTCGGCGGGACCAGCGTCTCCTTGATGGCGCGGGTCAGCGTCCAGCGCATCAGGTTCTGCGGGGCGCCCGCCTTGTCGTTGGTGCCGGACGCGCGACCGCCGCCGAAGGGCTGCTGGCCGACGACAGCGCCGGTCGACTTGTCGTTGATGTAGAAGTTGCCGGCCGCGTAGCGCAGCTTCTCCATCGCGTGGGCGGCGGCGGCGCGGTCGCCCGCGATGACCGAGCCGGTCAGGGCGTACGCCGAGACGGACTCCATCTGGTCGAGCACGCTCTCGTACGCGGCGTCGTCGTAGACGTGCACCGCGAGGATCGGGCCGAAGTACTCGGTGGTGAAGACCTCGTTCTCGGGGTCCGTGCAGACGATGACGGTCGGGCGTACGAAGTAGCCGACGGAGTCGTCGTACGTGCCGCCCGCCACGATCGTGCAGGTGGGGTCGGCGGCGGCACGGTCGATCGCGGCCTTGTTCTTGGCGAAGGCGCGCTCGTCGATGACGGCGCCGATGAAGTTCGACAGATCGGTGACGTCGCCCATGGCGATCCCGTCGACCTCGGCCGCGAACTCCTCCTGGAAGCCGTCGTTCCAGATCGACGCGGGAATGTAGGCGCGCGAGGAGGCCGAGCATTTCTGGCCCTGGTACTCGAAGGAGCCCCTGGTCAGCGCGGTCTTCAGGATGGCGCGGTCGGCGCTCGGGTGGGCGACGACGAAGTCCTTGCCGCCCGTCTCGCCGACGATCCGCGGGTAGGAGCGGTACTTCTCGATGTTGTTGCCGACCGTCTTCCACAGGTGCTGGAAGGTCTTGGTCGAGCCGGTGAAGTGGATGCCCGCCAGCTCGGGGTGGTGCAGGGCCACCTCGGAGACGGCGATGCCGTCGCCGGTCACCAGGTTGATGACGCCCTTGGGCAGCCCGGCCTCCTCCAGCACGCGCATCAGCAGGACGGCGGCGAGGGTCTGCGTCGGGGACGGCTTCCACACCACGACGTTGCCCATGAGGGCGGGCGCGGTGGGCAGATTGCCCGCGATGGCCGTGAAGTTGAAGGGCGTGATCGCGTAGACAAAGCCTTCGAGCGGCCGGTGGTCGAGCCGGTTCCAGACGCCGGGCGAGTTGGCCGGCGGCTGCTCGGCGAGCAGGTCACGGGCGTACTTGACGTTGAAGCGCCAGAAGTCGACCAGCTCGCACGGGGTGTCGATCTCGGCCTGCTGGACGGTCTTCGACTGGCCGAGCATGGTCGCGGCGGCCAGCGTCTCGCGCCACGGCCCGGAGAGCAGCTCGGCGGCGCGCAGGATGATCGCGGCGCGGTCGTCGAAGGCCATCGCGCGCCACCCGGGGGCGGCGGCGAGCGCGGCGTCGATCGCGTCCTGCGCGTCCTTCTCGGTGGCACCGGCGAAGGTGCCCAGCACGGCCCGGTGGTTGTGGGGCTGTACGACGTCGACGCGCGCACCGCCGCCCATCCGCTTCTCGCCGCCGATGGTCATCGGCAGGTCGACGGGGTTCTCGGCCAGCTCCTTCAGCCTGGCCTCCAGACGGGCCAGCTCGGCGGAGCCGGGAGCGTACCCGTGCACCGGCTCGTTGACCGGGACGGGAACCTGGGTCACAGCGTCCATGGTGGCGAATCTCCTCAATCTGCTGGATCTGTACGTCGGTCGTGCTCGGTCGCGTGAGGGGCCGGTCAGCCGCGGGTGACCAGCGAGCGCAGGAAGAACGCGAGGTTGGCGGGGCGCTCGGCCAGGCGGCGCATGAAATAGCCGTACCAGTCGGTGCCGTAGGCGATGTAGACACGCATCCGGTGTCCCTCGGCGGCGAGCCGGAGCTGCTCGGCCTCGCGGATGCCGTACAGCATCTGGAACTCGTACTCGTCGAGTTTACGTCCGGCACGCCGGGCGATGTCCTGGGCTATCGCGACGATACGCGGGTCGTGGGTGCCGACCATCGGGTGGCCGCCGCCCTCCATCAGGATCCGCAGCGAGCGGATGTACGCCTTGTCGACCTCGCTCTTGTCCTGGTACGCGACGGAGGCGGGCTCCTTGTAGGCGCCCTTGACCAGGCGGACGCGCGAGCCGGCGGCGGCGAGGGCCCGGCAGTCCTCCTCGGTGCGGAAGAGGTACGACTGCACGACCGCGCCGGTCTGCGGGAAGCGGGTGCGCAGCTCGGCGTGGATGGCGAGCATCGAGTCGATGGTGGTGTGGTCCTCGGCGTCGAGGGTGACCGTGGTGCCGATCGCGGCGGCGGCCTCGACGACGGCGGTGACGTTCTCCAGCGCGAGGTCGTGCCCGCCGGGCAGCGCCTGGCCGAAGGAGGACAGCTTCACCGACATCTCGGCGCGCTCCCCCAGCTCCAGCGGCGCGAGGGCCTCGATCAGGCGGAGGTAGGCGTCCCGGGCGGTCAGCGCCTCGGCCCGGTCGGTGATGTCCTCGCCGAGCACGTCGAGAGTGATCTCCAGGCCGTTGTCGGCCATGGACCGGACGACGGGGATCGTCTCATCGACGGACTCGCCGGCGATGAAACGGTTCACGACGGGCTTGGTGACCGGGGCGGCCGAGACGGCACGCCGCATGGCGTCGCTGCGCGACGCGGCAAGGATCACGGGACCCAGCACGGGCCACCTCCACGATGGAATTGAACGGGGAACCACTGCGAAACCTAGAGATCGCTCCGATCCTCTGCCATCGACAGCTGTCACGCATCCGTGCCACCGCCTTCAGACATATGTCTGAAGGCGGTGGGAGAATGTCCGGGTGAGCGATGGTTATCAGGAACTGGTCGACGAGATCTCGGCGCTGCTCGGCGTCCCGGCGACGCTGGAGAACCGCGACTTCGGGCTGATCGCCTTCGGCGCGCACGACAGCGAGGACGACACGGCGATGGACCCGGTCAGGACGCGTTCGATCCTGACCCGGAAGTCGACGCCCGCGGTCCGCGCGTGGTTCGAGGCGTTCGGCATCACGCGGGCCACGGAACCGGTCCGTATCCCGGCCGCCCCGGACGCGGGGGTCTTCCGGGGCCGGATCTGTCTGCCGGTGCGCCACCGGGGCCATGTCCTCGGCTACGTGTGGCTGCTGGACGACTCGGACCCCGGACCGGCCGCCTCCCGGCTGGCGGCGGCCATGGAGGTGACCGGCCGGATCGGCGACCTGCTCGCCGACGAGCTGCGGACGGGCGTGGACCTGGCCCGCGAGCTGGGGGCGGTCCTCACCACCGGGCCCGGCTGGCGGCGGGAGATGGCGCTGACCACGCTGCGCACCGCCCTCGGCCCGAGCGCGGACGGCCTGCACGTGGTGGTGTGCGTGGCGCCCTGGCCGGGCGGGGAGCCGGCGGCGCGGGCGGTGCCGGGGACGGCGGCGCTGTGCACCCTGCCGTACGGCCCCGGCCACGGGACCGGTGCCGACGAGGGGAACGGCGGCGGGGGCGCGCACGGCTTCACCGACGGCTCCGCTCGCGCCGGCGTCGGTGACACCGGGGCCGGGGGGCACACCGGCGCGCGGGCGCTGGCCCTGCTCGTACGGCTGCGCTCCCCCGACGCCCTCGCCCCCGTGCTCGCGGCCGTGGACCGGCTGCGCGCGAGCGCGGGCCCCGGCGCCGCCGCGGGCGCGGGCACCCCGCGCCGGGGCCCCGCCGAGCTGCCGGAAGCCTGGGACGAGGCGGTCGCGGCGGCCCGCGCGTGCGAGGCCCAGCCCCGCTTCGGCCCGGTGGCCCGGTGGTCCGCCATCGGCGCGTACCGCCTGCTCACCGCGCTGCCCACCGGCCCCGACCCCGCGGTCCTCCCCCTGCTGGCCCCGGCCCACGGCGAACTGGCGCACACCGCCGAGGCGTTCCTCGACCACGCAGGTCAGGCGGGCCGCACCGCCTCGGCGCTGGGCATCCACCGGCAGACGCTCTACTACCGGCTCTCCCGGATCGAGCAGCTCACCGGGCTCGACCTGGACGACGGCGAGGACCGGCTGCTGCTCCACATGGCGCTGAAGGCCGCCGCGATCCGCCCCGGCCGACGACGACCGGGCGCCGCCGAGCGCCGTCCGCGCACCGGCTGAGTACGGGCTGAGTACGGGCTGGGCGTCGGCTGACGCGTCGGAGCGCGGACACCGCTCCGTCCGGGAACGCCGCGAGGGGCCCGGCGTCGTCGCCGGGCCCCTCGCTCACGTACCGACGGACGGCGTCAGTCGGTCAGGTTCACCGAGCGGGCGGAGGCCGCGCCGATCTCCTCGGAGATCTCGGCGAGCACCGCGGGCGGCACGGTGTCGTCCACGGTGAGCACGACCAGCGCCTCGCCGCCCTCCTCCGCGCGGGACACCTGCATGCCCGCGATGTTCAGCCCGGCCTCGCCGAGAATCCGGCCGACCGTGCCGACGACACCGGGGCGGTCCTCGTACCGCAGCACGACCATGTGGTCGGCCAGCGCCAGCTCCACGTCGTACTCACCGATCGCGACGATCTTCAGCAGGTGCTTGGGACCGGCCAGGGTGCCGGAGACCGAGACCTCCTCGCCGCCGGCGAGGGTGCCGCGCACGGTGACGACGTTGCGGTGGTTAGGGGACTCGCTGGAGGTGGTGAGCCGGACCTCGACACCACGCTCCTGCGCGAACAGCGGGGCGTTGACGTACGACACGGTCTCGGCGACGACATCCTCGAACACGCCCTTGAGCGCGGAGAGTTCGAGCACCTTCACATCGTGCTGGGTGATCTCGCCGTACACCTCGACGTCGAGCCGGGCCGCGACCTCGCCCGCGAGGGCGGTGAAGATCCGGCCGAGCTTCTCGGCGAGCGGCAGTCCGGGGCGTACGTCCTCGGCGATGACCCCGCCCTGGACGTTGACCGCGTCCGGTACGAGCTCACCGGCGAGCGCGAGCCGCACGGACCTGGCGACGGCGATGCCCGCCTTCTCCTGTGCCTCGTCGGTGGAGGCGCCGAGGTGCGGGGTGCAGACGACCTGGTCGAACTGGAACAGCGGGGAGTCCGTGCAGGGCTCCTTCGTGTACACGTCGAGCCCGGCACCGGCGACGCGGCCCTCCTTGAGGGCGGAGGCGAGCGCCTCCTCGTCGACGATCCCGCCGCGCGCGGCGTTGACGATCCGCACGGACGGCTTGACCTTGTGGAGCGCCTCGTCGCCGATCAGGCCCAGCGTCTCGGGGGTCTTGGGCAGGTGCACCGTGATGAAGTCCGAGACTTCGAGCAGCTCGTCCAGCGAGAGCAGCTTGACGCCCATCTGGGCGGCGCGGGCCGGCTGCACATAGGGGTCGTACGCCACGATCTTCATGCCGAAGGCGGACATGCGCTGCGCGACCAGCACGCCGATGCGGCCGAGGCCGACGACGCCGAGGGTCTTCTCGCTCAGCTCGACGCCCGTGTACTTGGAGCGCTTCCACTCGCCGTTCTTGAGGGCGGTGTTCGCCTGCGGGATGTGGCGCGCGGTGGCGACGAGCAGACCGCAGGCCAGCTCGGCGGCGGTGACGATGTTGGAGGTCGGCGCGTTGACGACCATCACGCCCGCCTTGGTGGCGGCGGAGACGTCGACGTTGTCCAGACCGACCCCGGCGCGGGCGACGACCCGCAGCTTCGAGGCCGCGGCGACGGCCTCCGCGTCGACCTTGGTCGCGGAGCGGACGAGGATCGCGTCCACATCGGCGATGGCGGGCAGCAGTTGCGCACGGTCGGCGCCGTCACAGTGCCGGATCTCGAAATCCGGACCGAGCGCGTCGACGGTGGCGGGCGAAAGCTCTTCAGCGATGAGTACGACAGGTTTCGAGCTCACGTGAGTCCTCACAAGTCCCATTGCGGACGGCCGTCCCGACGGCCGCATGCGGTGGAGGGGTCCTAGGGCGGAGCGCGCCCTAACCGCGTGAAAGACGCACGACGCTGTGGGCCTGACGCGTATGTGTTGAGCAGTGTAATGCCGTCACCGGAGGGTTATTCCGCCCGTGCGGCAGGATCACTCGTACGTGCGGCCCGGCGTCGGCGCCCGGTGGCGGCGGCCCCGGACCGTGAGGCCCGGGGCCGCCGCCGACTTGCCCGTCCGGGTGACTACGCGTCGTCGTTGTCGACCCAGCTCATGAGCTTGCGCAGCTCGGCGCCGGTGGTCGCCAGCAGGCTGTCGCTGTCGGCCTTCTTGTACTCGTTGTACTTCTTCAGACCGCCGTGGTACTCGTCCATCCAGTTCTTGGCGAACGTACCGTCCTGGATCTCGGCCAGGATCTTCTTCATCTCGACCTTGGTCTGGTCGGTGATGACGCGCGGGCCGCTGACGTAGTCGCCCCACTCGGCGGTCTCGGAGACCGACCAGCGCATCTTCTCCAGGCCGCCCTCGTACATGAGGTCCACGATCAGCTTCAGCTCGTGGAGGCACTCGAAGTACGCGATCTCCGGCTGGTAACCGGCCTCGGTGAGCGTCTCGAAGCCCGCCTTCACCAGCGCGGCGGTGCCGCCGCAGAGCACGGCCTGCTCGCCGAAGAGGTCGGTCTCGGTCTCTTCCTTGAAGGTCGTCTTGATGACGCCGGCGCGGGTGCCGCCGATGCCCTTGGCGTACGAGAGGGCCAGCGCGAACGCCTTGCCCGAGAAGTCCTGTTCGACGGCCGCGATGCACGGAACGCCGCGGCCCTCCTCGTACTGGCGGCGGACCAGGTGGCCGGGGCCCTTGGGGGCGACCATCGCGACGTCGACGTTGGCCGGCGGCTTGATGAACCCGTACCGGATGTTCAGGCCGTGGCCGAAGAACAGCGCGTCGCCGTCCTTCAGGTTGTCCTTGATGGACTCCTCGTAGACCTGGCCCTGGATCGGGTCCGGCACCAGGATCATGATGACGTCGGCCTCGGCGGCGGCCTCGGCCGGCGTCACCACGCGCAGGCCCTGCTCCTCGGCCTTGGCCTTGGACTTCGAGCCCTCGTGCAGGCCGACCCGGACATCGACACCCGAGTCACGGAGCGACAGCGCGTGGGCGTGGCCCTGGCTGCCGTATCCGATGACCGCGACCTTGCGGTTCTGGATGATGGACAGGTCGGCATCGTCGTCGTAGAACAGCTCGGCCACTGGGTCTTCTCCTTGGTGTGCACGTTGAACAGCTGCTTCCCACCGTACGGCGGGGCGGCTGCGGGTGGTTTCCCGGTCCGGCATTCGAGCCGGACCGGGGCTGGGACCGGCGCTCGTCAGGCGCTGCGGTCGAGGGCCCGCAGGCTGCGGTCGGTGATGGACCGCGCGCCGCGCCCTATGGCGATCGTCCCGGACTGCACGAGCTCCTTGATGCCGAACTGCTCCAGCATCTTGAGCATCGCGTCGAGTTTGTCGCTCGATCCGGTGGCCTCGATCGTGACGGCCTCGGGTGAGACGTCGACGGTCTTGGCGCGGAACAGCTGGACGATCTCGACGATCTGGGAGCGGGTCTCGTTGTCGGCCCTGACCTTCACCAGGACCAGCTCGCGCTGGATCGCAGCGCCGGGCTCCAGTTCGACGATCTTGAGGACGTTCACCAGCTTGTTGAGCTGCTTCGTCACCTGCTCCAGGGGGAGTTCCTCGACATTGACCACGATGGTGATGCGGGAGATGTCGGGGTGTTCGGTGACACCGACCGCGAGTGAGTCGATGTTGAACCCGCGGCGGGAGAACAGCGCGGCGATCCGGGCGAGGATACCGGGGGTGTTCTCCACCAGAACGGAGAGTGTGTGCCTGGTCATGGTCGGTCTCTTCTCTCGGGCTCTCGTTCCGCGGGTCAGTCGTCGGTGCTGTCGCCGAAGTCGGGACGGACGTCCCGGGCGGCCATGACCTCGTCGTTCGAGGTGCCCGCGGCGACCATCGGCCACACCTGGGCGTCCTCGTGGACGATGAAGTCGACCACGACGGGGCGGTCGTTGACGGCGTTGGCCTTGGCGATCACCGCGTCCAGTTCGTCCGGGGACTCGCAGCGCATCGCCACGCATCCCATGGCCTCGGCCAGCTTCACGAAGTCCGGGACGCGGGTGCCGCCGCTGGGGCCGCCCTCGGTCTCCAGGCCCGCGTGCAGCACGGTGTTGGAGTAGCGCTGGTTGTAGAAGAGGGTCTGCCACTGGCGGACCATCCCCAGCGCGCCGTTGTTGATGATCGCGACCTTGATCGGGATGTTGTTCAGGGCGCAGGTGGTGAGTTCCTGGTTGGTCATCTGGAAGCAGCCGTCGCCGTCGATCGCCCAGACGGTACGGTCCGGCCGCCCGGCCTTGGCGCCCATGGCGGCGGGGACCGCGTAGCCCATCGTCCCGGCGCCGCCGGAGTTCAGCCAGGTGGCGGGCTTCTCGTAGTCGATGAAGTGGGCGGCCCACATCTGGTGCTGCCCGACGCCGGCGGCGAAGACGGTGCCCTCGGGGGCGAGCTGTCCGATGCGCTGGATGACCTGCTGCGGGGCGAGTGTGCCGTTGTCGGGCTGGTCGTAGCCGAGGGGGTAGGTCTCGCGCCAGCGGTTGAGGTCCTTCCACCAGGCCGCGTACCCCGACTTGGCGGCCGCTCCGACCTGGCCCTCGGTGTGTTCGGCCTGGACCGCCTGGACGAGGTCGGCCAGGACCTCGCGGGCGTCGCCGACGATCGGCACGTCCGCGATCCGGTTCTTGCCGATCTCGGCCGGGTCGATGTCGGCGTGGACGATCTTGGCGTGCGGGGCGAAGCTGTCCAGCTTGCCGGTGACGCGGTCGTCGAAGCGGGCGCCGAGGGCGACGATCAGGTCGGCCTTCTGGAGCGCGGTGACGGCGGTGACCGACCCGTGCATGCCCGGCATGCCCACGTGCAGCGGGTGGGTGTCGGGGAACGCGCCCAGCGCCATCAGGGTGGTGGTGACGGGGGCTCCGGTCAGCTCGGCGAGGACCTTCAGCTCGGCGGTGGCGCCGGCCTTGAGGACTCCCCCGCCGACGTACAGCACCGGGCGCGTGGCCTGGGAGATCAGCTTGGCGGCCTCGCGGATCTGCTTGGCGTGCGGCTTGGTCACCGGGCGGTAGCCGGGCAGGTCCTGGACCGGCGGCCAGCTGAAGGTGGTCCGCGCCTGGAGGGCGTCCTTGGCGATGTCGACCAGCACGGGTCCCGGGCGTCCGGTGGAGGCGATGTGGAACGCCTCCGCGATGGTCCTCGGGATGTCCTCGGCCTTGGTGACCAGGAAGTTGTGCTTCGTGATCGGCATGGTGATGCCGCAGATGTCCGCCTCCTGGAAGGCGTCCGTACCGATCGCCCCGCTCGCCACCTGACCGGTGATCGCGACCATCGGCACGGAGTCCATGTGGGCGTCGGCGATCGGCGTGACCAGGTTGGTGGCGCCGGGGCCCGAGGTGGCCATGCAGACGCCCACCTTGCCGGTGGCCTGCGCGTACCCCTCGGCCGCGTGGCCGGCGCCCTGCTCGTGGCGGACCAGGATGTGGCGGACCCGGGTGGAGTCCATCATCGGGTCGTACGCGGGGAGGATGGCGCCGCCGGGGATGCCGAATACCGTGTCGGCGCCGACTTCCTCAAGAGAGCGGATGAGCGACTGCGCGCCCGTGACGTGCTCGACGGAGGCGGAGGACGGTCCGCCGTTACGGGCCCGCGGCTGCGGATGGTGGGCCCCGGTGGCCTGGTCGGTCATCGGCATTCTCTTCTCGAAGCTGAGGGTTTTTGCGAGGGTTTGGGGTGTGCCGGTGCAACAAAAAACCCCTCGTGCCGTGAGGCAGGCGAGGGGAGCGCGTCGGTGCGGTCTGCAGAGCGGGTACGGGGCTCTGCTTCAGCCGACGCGCTTTCCAAGTACGAGGATTCGGGTGCGCATGGCACTGACCCTCCCTCCGCCGCGCCCCGGCTGTCAAGTGGGTGGGACGGGCGTCTCATTATTTGAGCGGATCGCGGGGCGCGGAATCCGGTCGGGGACCGACTGCCGGGAGCGCCGGACGGGGAGCGCGCTGCCGGAGAGGACCGGCTGCGCGGCGGCGCCCGGGACCGGGTACGAGCCCGTGACCAGGGCGCGGCGCAGCCGGTGCTCGTCCAGCGGTCCGGCGAAGGCCATGCCCTGGCCGTGGGTGCATCCCATGGCCCGCAGCGCGATCACCTGTTCGGGGACGTCCACGCCTTCGGCGACGGACTGCATACCGAGGTCGCAGGCGATCCGGAGCAGCCCCGCGGTGATCTTGTGCAGCCGGGCGGACTCCACGACGCCCTCGACCAGTCCGCGGTCCAGCTTCAGTACGTCGACGGGGAGCCTGCGCAGCGCGCTTATCGCCGCGTACCCGCTGCCGAAGCCGTCGAGCGCGATCCGCACGCCGAGGCGGCGCAGCGCGACCAGACGGCGCTCCAGCTCGTCCAGGGAGGCGCGCGGCTCGCTGTCGGACAGCTCGATCATCAGGGCGCCCGAGGGCAGCCCGTGCCGGGTCAGCAGCGCCTCGATGGAGCCCAGCGGCATGGACTTGTCGAGCAGCATGCGGGCCGGCAGCCGGACGGCCACGGGGACGGTGTGGCCGATCCCGGCGCGCTCGGCGGCCTGCTCGACGGCCTGTTCGAGGAGCCAGCGGCCCAGCTCCGCGGTGCGGTCGCTGTCGTCGGCGACGCGCAGGAACTCCGCGGGGGTGTACAGGATGCCCTGGGCGGAGCGCCATCGGGCCTGGGCGGCGACGGCGGAGACCCGGCCGGAGGTGAGGTGGACCACCGGCTGGTGGAGCAGGGCGAATTCGCCCTCGTGCAGGGCGGTGCGCAGCCGGGCGGCCAGCTCGGTCCTGCGGACCACGTCCGCCTGCATCTGGGGGGCGTACAGCTCGACGCGGTTCTTGCCCGACGCCTTGGCCCGGTACATGGCGAGGTCGGCGTTGCGCATGAGGCCGGTGGGGGTGGTGCCCGGCTCGGCGAAGGCGACGCCGATCGAGGCGGCGACCCGGACGTCGTTGCCGTCGATGCGGTACGGCTGGGAGAGCCGGAGCCGGAGCCGGTCGGCGATCTCGTGGACCTGGTACTCCCGGGTCGTCCGGTCGGTGGAGCCGTCGCCGAGGACGATGGCGGCGAACTCGTCGCCGCCGAGCCTGGCGGCGGTGTCCCCGGCCCGTACGGACTCCTGGAGGCGGTGGGCGGCCTGAACGAGCAGCTCGTCACCGGTCTGGTGGCCCAGCCGGTCGTTGACGCCCTTGAAGCCGTCGAGGTCGATGAAGAGCACCGCGGTGCCCGCGTCGGTCGCGCGGCGTCCGGCGAGGGCCTGCCGGACCCGCTCGGTGAACAGGGCGCGGTTGGGGAGGTCGGTGAGCGGGTCGTGCTCGGCGTTGTGCTGCAACTGCGCCTGGAGGCGGACGCGCTCGGTGACGTCCCGGCTGTTGAAGATCAGCCCGCCCTGGTGGCGGTTGACGGTGGACTCGACGTTGAGCCAGCCGCCGCTGCCGGAGCTGAAGCGGCACTCGATCCTGGTGGTGGGCTCCTCCGCGGGGGGCGTGGCGAGAAAGCGCCGGACCTCGTGGATCACCCGGCCCAGGTCGTCCGGATGGATGATCGAGGCCAGCTCGGCGCCGACGAGGTCCTCGGCCTCCCGCCCGTACACCCCCGCGGCCGCGGGGCTGACGTAGCGCAGGGTGCCGGAGGCCGCGGCGATCATGATCACATCGCTGGAGCCCTGCACCAGGGAGCGGAAGTGGTTCTCCTTCTGGGCCAGTTCGTGGGTGAGCGCGATGTTGTCGACGAGCATGATGCCCTGCCGTATGACCAGAGCGAGCACGACCGTGCAGCCGGTGAGGACCACGACCCGGTCCACCCGGCGGCCCTCGATGACGTTGTAGAGAATCCCCAGCGTGCAGACGGCGGCGGCCAGATACGGCGTGAGCGCGGCCAGCGAGCTGGCGATCGGCGTGGAGTGGCGGCCCTGCCGGTGCGGTGCCGGGACGGTGTCCGTCATGCGGCGCACCCCCCAGGGCGCGTAGGCGAGGAGCAGCGAGCCGGCGAACCAGCCGGCGTCCAGCAGCTGCCCGGAGCGGTAGGTGTCACGCAGCAGCGGGGAGGTGAACAGGGCATCACAGAGCACCGTCAGAGCAAGGGCGGCGATCGCGGTGTTGACCGCGGAGCGGCTGCCCGCGGCGCGCCGGAAGTGGAGCGCGAGGACCATGCTGACGAGCACGATGTCGAGCAGGGGATAGGCGAGCGAGAGCGCGGCCTGGAGCACGCTCTCGCCCTGGAAGGACGCCGTGCGCGCGAGCGCCAGGCTCCAGGACAGGGTGAGCAGGGAGCCGCCGATGAGCCAGGAGTCCAGCGCGAGACAGACCCAGCCGGCCCGGCTCACCGGGCGTTTGGCGAGGACGAGCAGTCCGACGATGGCGGGCGGCGCGAAGCAGAGGAAGCAGAGGTCCGCGAGGGAGGGGCTCGGCACGGGCTCGTCGAGCACGACCTCGTACCACCCCCAGACCGCGTTTCCGGCGGAGGCCATCGCGGACGAGAACGAGAACAGCAGCCAGGCGGGCCGGAACCGGCTGGCGTGGCCGCGTGCGTAGAAGAAGCAGGAGACGGCGGCGATCAGGGCGGCGACGCTCAGCCCGAAATCACCCATGATCAGGGCCAGCCGCTCCGAACCCCAGCCCAGCGCCGCTCCGGCGGCGTATCCCGCGCAGATCAGGGCGAGGAGGAGCTGGGCGATCAGCCCGCTGCTCCCGCCGACCGCCGGGCGCGCGCCGACGATCATGCCCTCGGCGCTCACCGGAGCGCCCCGCGAGGCTCCGGCGCTGCCCCCGGCCGCGGCAGGACCGCCGCCGGTGCGGGTGATGTCGGTGCTGGTGCCGGCGCTGCCGGTGCGGGTCCCGGAGGTGGCGCCGAGACCCTCGGCGCGCACGGTGTGCGCGCCGGGATGCCCGGAGGCCGTCGCCGCCGGCGTCCTTGACGCGTCGGATCGTTCGTCCGTCGACCGTACATCGCCCGTCGCCCCCCTCGGTTCCTGATCGCTCCGCCGCGCCGACCCGGGCGCGGCACAGCCCCCAGATCGGGACGATACACCAGACTCGTCACTCAGGGACATAGTTCTTCTACTCTCCGTGACGACCTGGGACGTTGTCGCTTCGGGGGTGCCTCGGGGCGGCCTCGGGGCGGCCTCGGCGGGCGCGCGGAGCGGTGCGAGGGCGCCCGCCGCGCGATGTCACGCGCCCGTGGTGAGTACGACGTTCAGCGGCTCCTCCCCGGCCGCGAACCGGGTCAGCTGCGCGACGAGCAGACGCTTGGCACGCGGCAGGAAGGCGGAGGTGGGTCCGCCGACATGGGGACTGATGAGAACACCCGGAGCATGCCAGAGCGGATGGCCGGAGGGCAGGGGTTCGGGGTCGGTGACATCGAGGGCGGCCCGGATCCTGCCGCTCTCCAGCTCCGCGAGGAGCGCCCCGGTGTCGACGACCGCGCCGCGCGCGACGTTCACGAGCAGCGCGCCGTCCTTCATCCCGGCCAGGAAGGCGGTCCCCGCCAGGCCCCTGGTCCCCTCGTCGAGCGGCGTCGAGAGAATCACCACGTCCGCCTCGGGCAGCAGCGCGGGCAGTTCGGTGAACGCGTGGACCGCGCCGCGCTCCGCGGTACGGGCGGAGCGCGCCACCCGTATCACCCGCGCGCACTCGAAGGGCGCGAGCCGGTCCTCGACGGCCGCGCCGATCGAGCCGTACCCGACGATCATCACGGACTTGTCCGCGAGCGCCTCGTGGAAGCCGGAGCGCCACCGCTGCCGGTCCTGGTCCCTGACGAAGCCGGGCACCCCGCGCAGGGAGGCGAGGGTCAGGGTGAGGGCCAGCTCGGCCGTACTGGCCTCGTGGACGCCCTTGGCGTTGCACAGCCGCACGCCCGGCGCCAGCACGTCCAGGCCCGGCGTCACGTTGTCCACCCCCGCCGAGAGGGTCTGCACCAGGCGCAGGGACGTCATTTCGGCCAGCGGCCGGGTGGAGACCTCCGGGCCGCGCATGTACGGGACGACGTACAGGGCGCACCGCGCCGGGTCGGCGGGGAAGGAGTCCCCGCCGTCCCAGAAGCGGTAGTCAAGGCCCTCGGGAAGCCCTTCGATCTCGTCTGCCGGATACGGGAGCCATACGTCTGAAGTCATGGTCAGGAGGCTATGCGAAGCCCGGCGGGACGATGCGGTGGTGATCTGGTGCACGATAGGGAGTGGATCAGTGAGCGCCCGCCGCGGAGCGGCCGACGCGGCTCGGGATCCACGGCGGTGGAGGGAAGCGGCGCGGGGCGTCGTCGGCCGACGGCGACGCCGGAGGCGGAGCCGCGCGGAGGGGCGTCGGGAGCCCGCTCGCTGTCGTGCGCCGGGTCGTTGGCCCGAGGACGGCACAGGACCGCCGGGGCGGTCTTACGGAGGGGTACGGCAGTTGGAGCGCAGGACAATCGGTGCGGCGGCGCTCGAAGTGGGGGCGGTCGGACTCGGCTGCATGCCCATGCACTGGGCGTACACCGGCTCGCAGCAGCGCGGCGACCGGTCGCTCCGTACGGTGCACGCGGCGCTCGACGCCGGTACGAGCCTGCTCGACACGGCCGACATGTACGGCCCCTTCACCAATGAGCTGCTGCTGGGGCGGGTGGTCGGGAAGCGGCGGGCCGATGTCTTCGTCTCGACCAAGTGCGGACTGCTCGTCGGTGACCAGCACGTCGTCGCCAACGGCCGGCCCTCCTATGTGCGGCGCGCGTGCGACGCCTCGCTGCGCCGCTTGCAGACCGATGTGATCGATCTCTACCAACTGCACCGCGCCGACCCCGAGATACCCGTCGAGGAGACCTGGGGCGCGATGGCGGAGCTGGTGAGCGCCGGGAAGGTGCGGGCACTCGGCCTGTGCGCCGTGGGGCCGCGTGCCTCCCGCCGCCGGTCGGGGGCGCGTCCGCACGAGTCGACGATCCGCCGGCTGGAGCGGATTCAGCAGGTGTTTCCGGTGAGCGCGGTGGAGGCGGAGCTGTCGGTCTGGTCGCCGGAGGCGCTGGAGCGGCTGCTGCCGTGGTGCGAGGCGCGCGGTATCGGCTTCCTCGCGGCGATGCCGCTGGGCAGCGGATTCCTGACCGGCACGCTCACCCCGGGGCAGGGTTTCGAGCCGGACGACCTGCGGGCGCGCCATCCCCGGTTCACGGCCGAGATCATGGCCGCGAACCAGCCGCTGGTGGTCGGGTTGCGGCGGATAGCGGAACGTCACGGCGCCACACCGGCGCAGGTGGCCCTGGCGTGGGTACTGACCAGGGGGCGCCATGTGGTGCCGCTGCCGGGTACGAAGCGGGAGGAGTGGGCGGTGGAGAACGCGGGGGCGGCGCGGCTGGAGCTGACCGCGCGGGATCTGGCCGAGATCGCCGCGCTGCCGCCGGTGCGGGAGTCGTGGGCCTACTGAGGAGCGGTCGCGTCGGGGCGGCCGGATCGGGGCGGCGGTGCTAAGAAACAGGGGGACGGGAGGGGCGGGGGAAACGGTCGGGCAGGTCCGTCGTGGCTCTCGGCGGCCGTCCGCCGCGCGTACGCCTTCCGTCCGGCGTCAGTCAGTCGTCCCGTTCATCTCGTGTCGTTGTCCGTCTCGTCGAAAGGGACCCGAACCGTGCAGCGTTCAGCAGTGACGGCCGTATGTGCCGCTGCGGCTCTCCTCGTGGCCACCGGATGCTCGTCCGACCGCGCCCCGGATCTCGGCCGGAGCCCGGCGTCGAGCCCGGCCGCCGCACCGTCCGAGGACGGGACGCCGAGTCCGTCGGCCGCGCCGGCGAAGGGGTCGGCGAAGGTGGTGTCCACCCTGACCCGGGGACTGCGGACGCCCTGGGGGCTGGCCGCCCTGCCCGACGGCGATCTGCTGGTCTCCTCGCGCGACGACGGGACGATCACCCGCGTCGGCGTGCGGGAGGGCAAGCGCGGCGAGAAGACGACGATCGGCTCGGTGCCCGGCGTCGCGCCCGCCGGTGAGGGGGGCCTGCTGGGGATCGCGCTCTCCCCCTCGTACGCCTCGGACCACCTGGTGTACGCGTACTTCACCACCGCTTCGGACAATCGCATCGCCCGCATGCTGTACGACGAGAAGAAGCCGGCCGGGCAGCAGTTGGGCGCCCCGGACACCGTGCTGCGCGGCATTCCGAAGGGGACCATCCACAACGGCGGCCGGATCGCCTTCGGCCCGGACAAGATGCTGTACGCGGGTACGGGCGAGGCGGGTGAGGCGGCGCTCGCCCAGGACGAGAAGTCGCTCGGCGGCAAGATCCTGCGGATGACCCCGGACGGACAGCCGGTGCACGGAAATCCGCAGGGCGACTCGGTGGTGTACTCCACCGGCCATCGCGATGTGCAGGGGCTGGCCTGGGACGCCCAGGGGCGGCTGTGGGCCTCGGAATTCGGTCAGGACAAGTGGGACGAGCTGAATCTGATCGAACCGGGGAAGAATTACGGCTGGCCGGACGTGGAGGGAAAGGGCGGCACCGCCGAGGGCTATGTGGACCCGGTGGAGGAGTGGCCGCCGGGTGAGGCGTCGCCGAGCGGGCTCGCGTTCGCGGAGGGTTCCCTGTGGATGGCGGCGCTGCGCGGCGAGCGGCTCTGGCGCGTTCCGCTGGCGGGCCGGGAATCCGCCGCGCCCCCGCAGGCGTTCCTGAAGGGGCGGTACGGCCGCCTGCGTACGGTGCTCGCGACGGGCGGCGACACGGTGTGGCTGACCACCAGCGACACGGACGGCCGGGGCACACCGCGGCCGGGGGACGACAGGATCCTCCAGCTGAAAGTGGGGTAGCGGCACGGTGAAGCGTGACCGGGAGAGGGGGAAGCGCCGTGTTCAACATGTTCGAGGAGATCTTCGCGCCGGGCCGGAAACACACCCGTGACGAACAGAAGCGGCTGGAGTTGAGCCGGGTCGACGTCGATCCCAACGACCCGGGCCGGGGCCCGATAGACCTGACCTCCGGGAAGGTCACGATATGAGTCCCGGAGGAGCCCGGCCACGAGGATTCCGACCCGGTGGATTCCGAGGCGGCCCATTCCGAAGCCGTGGATTCCGGGGCGGTCGATCCCGAAGCGGTCGATTGCGGCGGCCGGGAATCCCCGGCGACGGAATCCGGCGCCGGAAACGGACCGGAGAACGGACCGGAAGGCCCCGCTGCATCCGGCGGCGAGGCCGGGGGAAAGACGTCTCGGGGCTGAAAGAGCCGCAGCCGGTGAGCGAGGGCCGCGGCCTCCGTACGCCCGAGCCCCCCGGCTCGGCCAGGATGTCGGAGACGATGCCGCGGTGGCCGGCCCCGCCTCGCCGCCGGGCCTCGGACACGGCTCCGGCTCAAGGGGCCGGGGCGGGTCCCGGGGCCGGTGGCCGGTGGGCGCGCGGCCCGGTCAGGACGCCGTGGTCGGCAGGGCGGCGAAGAGGTCGAAGTACATGCCGAGAGACATCAGCAGGCCGAGGAGGCCGAGGACGGCGCCGGCCAGGGCGAAGGGGCGCACCCAGGCGGTACGGGGCTGCGGCAGCGCGAGCACGATCGCGCCGATGATCAGCGCCACCAGCGCGACGGCGCCGTTGACCAGGGCGGTGGCATGCCAGGCGTCGCCGTAGATCGCGGAGATCTGCTGCTCGGTGGAGGCGGTCTGCCCGGTGTTGAGCTGCCCGACGAGGCCCTGGCGCTCGCCGAGAATCCGGCTGCTCCAGGTGCCGGTGAGGGCGACGATGCCGAGGCAGACCGCGAGGACGGCCGCCGAGGCGGCGCCGAGTCCGGAGGAGCCGCCGGTGGCCGGGGCCGCCGCGTCGTCCACGGCCTCGTCGTCGCCGTCGTCGTCGTGGTCGTGGTCGCTGTCGTTGTCCGCGCCGCTCGTGGGGTCAGCTTCGGCGGCCGGGGTGGCGTCCTCGGCCGGGTTCTCGGCCGTCCCGTCGGCCGTCTCCTTGGTCAGGTCCTTGGCGGCGGGTTCGCGTCGTTCGCGTCGGCCGTTGTCCGCTCGGGGGTCTCGGTCTCGGGTGTGGGGTTCATACGTCGCACGCTAGGGGCCGCGTCTGAGAGCTTTCTGAGAACCACGGAACCCATCAGGACCCGCCCCTTGACAACGCGCCCCTCATCGGACCAGCGGGCTCTCCTCCTGCTCGCGCGCGCCGGGAATCCCGGCGGGCCCGCGCCGGGCGGGCGCCTCGATGCTGATCCGGGGCAGCCAGCGGTCCACGCGGCGCGGCAGCCACCAGTTGGCGCCGCCGAGCAGATGCATCAGGGCCGGGACCAGCAGCGTACGGAGGACGAAGGCGTCCAGCGCCACGGCCGCCGCCAGCCCGATGCCGAACATCGCGATGACCCGGTCGCCGCTGAGGACGAAGGCCAGGAAGACCGAGATCATGATGACCGCCGCCGAGTTGATCACCCGGCCGGTCTCGGCGAGTCCGACCCGTACGGCCCGCCGGTTGTCGCCGGTCTCCAGCCACACCTCGTACATCCGGCCGACCAGGAAGACCTGGTAGTCCATGGAGAGCCCGAAGAGGACCGAGACCATGATCACCGGCAGGAAGGGCTCGATGGGGCCCGCGCTGCCCAGTCCCAGCAGTTCGCTCCCCCATCCCCACTGGAAGACCGCGACCACGATCCCGAAGGACGAGGCGACGGCGGCCACGTTCATCAGCGCGGCCTTCAGCGGGATGCCCACGGACCGGAAGGCGAGCAGCAGAAGCAGACAGCCGAGGGCGATGACCACTCCCACGAAGAGCGGGAGCTTGCCCACGATGATCGCGGCGAAGTCGTCGTAGCTCGCGGTGACCCCGCCGACGTACACCTTCAGTGTGGTGCCGCTCGCGTTGCCGGGCAGCACCTCCGTACGGAGGCGGTCGACCAGTTCGCTGGTGCTCCGTGCCTGGGGCGCCGAGTCCGGTACGACGGTGAGCAGCGCCCGGTCGCCGCTGCCGTTGAACAGGATCGGGCCGACCGAGGCGACGCCCTCGGTCCGCCGCAGGGTGTCGGGCAGCTGGTCCATGGCGAGCCGGTCACCGGCGCCGTCCAGCCGGGCGACCAGGGTGAGCGGGCCGTTGACGCCGGGGCCGAAGCCGTCGGCGAGCAGGTCGTACGCCTGCCGGGTGGTGGCCGTGGACGGGTTGTTGCCCTGGTCGGACGTGCCGAGCCGGAGCGAGAACATGGGGAGGGCCAGGGCGATCATCACCACGGCGGCGAGGGCGCCGAGCAGGCGTGGGCGGCGTTCCACGAAGAGCGACCAGCGCGCCGCGAAGCCGGTCGGCTGTTCGGTGACGGGTCCGTGCGCGGCGAGCCGTGCCCGCTCGCGGCGGCTGAGCGCGCGCGTGCCGATGAAGGACAGCAGGGCGGGCAGCAGGGTCACGGAGGCGGTGACGGTGAGGACGACCGTGAGGGAGGCGGCGATCGCGACGCCGTTGAGGAAATCCAGCCGCAGGATCAGCATGCCCAGGAGGGCGATGCAGACGGTGGCGCCGGCGAAGACGACGGCCCTGCCGGTGGTCGCGACGGCGTCGGCGGCGGCCTCCGGGACGCTCAGGCCGCGGGAGAGGCCCGTGCGGTGCCGGGTCACGAGGAACAGCGCGTAGTCGATGCCGACGCCGAGCCCGATCAGCAGACCGAGCATCGGCGCGAAGTCGGCGACCGTCATCGCCTGGCCGAGCAGCACGATGCCCGCGTACGCCGTCCCGACCGAGACGAGAGCCGTCGCGATCGGCAGCAGGCTGGCAGCGAGCGAGCCGAAGGCGAGGAACAGGACGACGGCGGCGACGGCCACGCCCACGAACTCGGCGGTGTGCGTGGTGGTGGATTCGGTGAGCGCGACGGCGCTGCCGCCGAGTTCGACCCGGAGCCCCTCCGCCCCGGCGCCCTTGGCGGTGTCGACCAGGGCGCGGGCCGCCGCCTCGGGGACGGAGTCGGCCGGGCGGTCGAATGTCACCCGGGCGTAGGCCGTCTGCCCGTCGGCGCTGATCTGTTCCCCGCCCTCGGCGGAGTACGGGCTGACGACGGACGCGATGCCCGGCAGTTTCGCCACCCTGCCGAGCATCTCACCGGTCCGCAGCTCGACCTCGGTCGCGCGCACCGACCCGTACGGCCGGCTCCCCGGCGTGTCACCCGCGCCGGTGTGCCAGACGATGGTGTCGCCGTCCCCGCCCAGACCGGGGAACCCGCTGTCGAGGAGCCGGGTGGCCTCACCTGACTCGGTGCCGGGGACCTCGTAGTCGTCGGAGTAAGCGGAGCCCGTCACCAGGGCGGCCGTCGAGACGCCGCCGAGCGCGAACAGCCAGATGAGCACGGTGAGGAGCCGGTGGTGGACGCACCAGCGCGCGAGGGCTGCCAACGGACCGCTCCCTGGAGTCGTGGGTCTTCGTCGGGAACAGCCCGTCGGGAGGAGCCCGCGAAGAACGCGTGACCTACGGAGAGCTACTGTCGCAGCATATAGTGATCGTTTGTCCGCTTCGTGGGGTTACTCACAGTGGCGCTCGGGGGCGGCGGAGGGGCCGTCAACCGGATACGCTCACCCGCCCGTTCTCGATGTGTCCCATGAGCCGGCGGCGGAACGGAACGGACGCGCCGGCGGCCCCGTCCGCCGTGACCTCGATGTCGTACCAGCCGTGCGCGTCGGCGGCCGAGTGCACGACGGCACGGCGGCGGCCCGGCTTCACCGTGATCCGCCGGGTCCAGCCGTCCAGATCGGCGTCGTCCACATAGCCGAGGGGACGCACGGTGAAGGTGAGGGGCCGCTCGCCCCGGTTGCGCAGGGTGAGGTGCAGATCGCGGTCGTGGTGGTCGATCGACGAGGAGACCTCGGCGCCGTGACCGGCCACCGGCCCGGCGAACTCGCGGCGGAAGCCGTTCGGTCCGGTGACGGTGAACCGGTAGGCGTCGCGCCGCACTCCGTCCCGGCCGGTAAGGGGCACCGTCCATTGCGCGGTGCCCCTTACATCGCGGTGCTGCGGAATGGCGAACTCCGCGGCGTACGGGTAGAGCGCGAAGTGGGCGCTCGCGCGTCCCGTATTGCTGAGCACGACCTCGAAGGAACGGCCGCCGGCGCCTATCCGGCCGTACGCGTCGGTCTGGTACGGCAGCGGTCTGGCCGGCCGTACGCCGGGCTCCTGTACCGGCATCCGCTGTTCGGCCGGGGGGACGGGCGCCCAGCGGCCGGTGAACGGCGGCACCGCGGCCGGCTGTTCCACCGCGGGCTGGGAGCGGCCTCCACTGAAGTCGAACGCCGAGGTCAGGTCGCCGGTGACGGTGCGGCGCCACGGGGTGATGTTCGGCTCGGCCACCCCCGTCCACTTCTCCAGGAAGCGGATGACCGAGGTGTGGTCGAAGACCTGCGAACAGACATGGCCGCCCACGGTCCAGGGCGAGACGACGAGCAGCGGGACCCGCATGCCGAGTCCGGTCGGCCGCCCCTCCCAGCGCTCGTCGGGGTCGTCCAGGGGCGGGACGGGCGGCGGCACATGGTCGAAGAAGCCGTCGTTCTCGTCGTAGTTGACCAGTACGACGGTGTGCCGCCACACCTCGGGATGCGCGCCGAGCGCGTCGAGCACCTGGTAGACGAGCCCGGCGCTGGCGACCGGGGACGAGGAGCCGGGGTGCTCCGAGTCGGCCGCCGACGGCACCAGGTAGGACACCTCGGGCAGCGTTCCCGCCGCCACGTCGGCCCGGAACCGCTCGGCCAGAGTGCCGCTCTCGACGCGTCGCAGCCCGCGCTCGAACAGCGAGCGCTCACGGGCGTTCAGCGTGGCGACTCCCTCCTCCAGCGCGGCCAGCAGCCGTCGGCGCCGCTCCGGGTCCTGGGTGCCGCGCACGGCGGCGTAGAACGCCTCCATATAGGTGAATCCGGCGGCCCCGGGCTGGTTCGGCAGCTCACGCGCCCTGGCGAGCGCCTTGCGGGCAATGTCCTTGAAGACGGTGAAGAACTCGATGTTGTTGTCGGTGAAGTTCTCCCACTCGGTGTACGTCCGCCAGCTCCGGCCCGCCTTCTCCAGCCGCTCGGCGTAGGTCGGCCAGGGGTAGCCCGGGTGGGTGCCCTCCTCGTACGCGTCGTTGCCGACGGCCCGCCGGCCGTCGGCCTCGAAGCCGGTCCAGCCGCTCCACAGGTGGTTGCGGTTGGGGCTCGTCGAGGAGTGGACGGACGAGTGGTACGCGTCGCAGACCGTGAACGTGTCGGCCAGTTCGTAGTGCAGCGGGAGGTCACGCCGGTCGTAGTACGCCATGGTGGCGGCCGTCTTGGCGGAGATCCAGCCGTCCATCCACCCGTTGTGCCAGGCGGCGGCCCCGCCGTTCCACGAGTGGTCGAGCGCCCCGATGTACTGGAGATCCTTGCGCTGCGCCTCGGCGGCGTCCCGGACCGGGAACGGCAGCACCGGGGCGGACGGCCCCGGCTGCGCGAAGACCGGCTTGCCCGAGGGCAGTTCGACGGCGTTGCGGTCGCCGAAGCCCCGCACACCGCGCAGTGTGCCGAAGTAGTGGTCGAACGAACGGTTCTCCTGCATCAGGATCACCACATGCCTGATCGCGCCCATCCCGCCGGGCGGGGGCCCGGCGGCGAGCGCCGTCCGCAGGGACGGCGGCAGCACCGACCCCATCGCCGCCGCTCCCAGGGCGCCAGAGCCGAGGGTGAGCATTCTTCTGCGCGAAATCTCCGGTGACATGCCTCGGGACGGTAGTGACCGCGGGTGGCAACGGGAAGACCCCGGGGCGTCGGCCGGGTGAACGCCCCCGGAGGGAACCACCCCCCACCGGGCGCACACTCCCCGCTCACGGCGGGCGACGGACCGCGCCCGCCGCCGAGGGCTACTCGCCGTACGGCCACACCAGCAGCACCGGGCAGGCCGCGTGGTCCACCACGAAGCGGGTGGCCCGGCCCAGGCTGTGCGGCCCGGGGCGGCCCGGTTCGCCGTCGCGGGCGCAGATGAGCAGACCGGCGCCGGCGGCCGCCCGTACCACCTCGTGCTCCACCCGGCCGTGGTGTTCGAGGAGTTCGCAGGGCCGTCCCAGCCGGTGCGCCGCGGCCTCCAGCAGGTCGGCGGCGGCCGGGCCGGCGAGGGCTTCGAGACGCGCGCCCGGATCGCGGTCCGGGTGGTGGCCCCGGCCGAGGAGTCCGGCGTAGGCCCGGTGCGCGGCGGCGACCACCTCCTCGTCGCCGACATGGAGGAGCACCACGTCGTCGTGCGGGGCACGGGCGCGGGCCGCGTCCACACAGGCCGGCCAGGTGGATTCGGTGATCCACACGACCACGGTCGTGCGCGCGTCCCCGTCCGGGGCGGCCCCGGGCGGGGAGGGCGCGGCGGCGGGCGCGGATTCGGGCGCCCGGCCGGGTGTCCGGTCGCCCGGCGGCGGTACGGTCACGGCGTCAGCCTCCGGTCGTCATCCGATCAGTCGCAGCGTGCCCCACAGGGCCACCGTAGACATCACCAGCGTGGCGGGCACGGTCAGCAGACCGAGCCGGGTGAACGCGCCGAGTTCGGCCTCGCTGTCGTGCTCGTGCAGGATGCGCCGCCACAGCAGGGTGGCCAGCGAACCGACATAGGTCAGATTCGGACCGAGGTTGACGCCGATCAGCGCCGCCAGCACCGGCCCGGGGCCGGCGGGCGCGACCACCGGCAGCAGCGCCAGGATCGCCGGGAGGTTGTTGATCGCGTTCGACAGGACGGCGGCGATCCCGGCGATCGCCAGCAGGGAGAGCAGCGAGGAGCTGTCCGGCAGCAGCCATCCGATCCCGCTGTCCAGACCGTTGTCCACGACCGCCTTGACGACGACGCCGAGTGCCAGGACGAACAGGCAGAACAGCGGGGAGGCCGCGCGGACCAGCCCTGTGACGGTCGTACGGCGCTGCCGCAGCGCACGCGCGGCCAGGACGGCGGCCCCGGCGACGGCCGCCCACAGCGGCTCGATCCCCGCGAACGAGGTCAGCGCGAACCCCGCCAGGGTCAGCCCGAGCACGACCAGCGTGAACACCGGCAGCGGCCGGCGCTCGTCCGTCCTCGGCTCATGCGCCCCGGCGGCCAGATCGGCGGCGAAGAAGCGGCGGAAGACGACGTACTCGACGACGATCGCCACCAGCCACGGCAGTGCCATCAGCAGGGCGAACCGGGTGAAGGAGAGCCCGCTCGCGGTGAACGCCAGCAGATTGGTGAGGTTGGAGACGGGCAGCAGCAGGGACGCGGAGTTGGCGAGGTGCGTACAGGCGTAGACGTGCGGCCGGGGCCGTGCGCCGACCCGGGCGGCCGTCGCGAAGACCACCGGGGTGAGCAGCACGACCGTGGCGTCCAGGCTCAGTACGGCGGTGATGACGGCGGCGACAGCGAACACCCCGCCGAGCAGCCGGCGCGGTCGGCCGCCGCAGACCCGGGCCACCAGATCCCCGGCGGCGGCGAACAGCCCCTCCTCGGCGCAGAGCTGCGCCAGCACCAGGACGGCCGCGAGGAAGACGACGACCGGCAGCAGGGTGCGGGTCTGCGCCCAGGCGTCCGCGGTCGGGACCGCGCCCAGGACGATGACCAGCAGTGCGGCGGGTACGGCGGCGACCGCCTCGGGCATGCCGCGTGGCCGGACGACCGCGAAGGCCAGCACGCCGAGCAGCAGCCCGACGGAGACGATCTCGGCGGCGATGGTATTCACCCGACAGAAATATCAGCCTCCGCCGAGGCGGGACGGCAGGGGGGGGGGGGGGCCCCCCCGGGGGGGGCCCCCCCCCCCCCCCCCCCCCCCCCCCCCCCCCCCCCCCCCCCCCTCCGCCGTGCACGAGCGGGTGGGCGGGGGAGGAGTCGGGGCAGAGCCCGCCGGGGGCTACTTGAGCGGCGCGGCGAACAGCGGGACGACCTTCTCCAGGGCGTACGCCACCGAGAGCACCGAGTCCGTCGCGAACGCAGAGCTGAGCGTCTCGTCGTCGAACACCACCGAGTGACCCGCCTTGACGGAGGGGACGGCCTTGTACAGCGGGTCGTCCGAGATCTTCTTCGCGTCGATGCCGATGGGCGCCATGACGGTGAGATCGGCGTTCAGCAGATCCAGGTTCTCGCGGGAGATGGTGATCGAGAACGAGTCGCCCGACTTGGCCTCGACGGCCGGGTTGTTCCTGAACCCGAGACGCTCGACGAAGTCGACGCGGCCCGTGCCGTGCACATAGGCGCCCCACGCGCTGGCGGTACGCGAACCGACGGTGATCGTCTTGTCCTTGAACTCGGGGTGCGCGGCGGCCGATTCCGCGAACTTCTTCTCCGTGTCGGAGATGAGTTCCTTGCCCTTGTCGGGAATGCCGAGCGCGGCCGAGATCATCTGGGTCTGCTTGTTCCACGAGATCTTGTACTGGTCGCCGCCCTTCGGGACGCCGATCGTGGGAGCGATCTTGCTGAGGGTGTCGTAACGCTCCTGAGCGCCGCTGGACTTGGTGTCCAGGATCAGATCGGGCTTGAGCGCCGCTATCTTCTCGAATTCCGGCTCCAGGGTGCCGATCATCTGCGGGCTCTCCTTGTAGAGCCCCTTGGCCCACGGCCCGACACCGTCGCCGCCGAACGCCAGCCAGTCACTGGCCCCGACCGGCTGCACACCGAGCGCCAGCGTGGCCTCGGCGTCGCCCCAGCCCAGCGCGACCACGCGCTTGGGCTGCTCGGGGACGGTGATGTCACCGAACTTGGTCGCGACCTTCACCGGGAAGGCGCCGCTCGCGGCGGACGTGGCGTCCGACGAGGTGTCGTCCGCGTCCGATGAGGACGAGCCGCAGGCGGCGAGGAGGCCGACGACCAGGGCGCTGACCACGGCCCACGCGGCGGGCGCGGCCCGCCGGGAAGGGCGTCTTGGAGGAGTGGAGAGGGTCTGCTGTGATGACATGAACTTAGGGTAACCTAACCTGCATTATTCGGCGGTCGCGGGGTACGGCTCCGCTAGTGCCGGTGTCCGGGTGATGTGATGACGCCCCATCGGCACGATCATCGGAGTCCCGGACGCCGGGTCCTCGGCCACCGAGCAGCGCATCCCGAACACCTCGGTCACGAGGGACGCGGTCACGATCTCCGCCGGAGCCCCCTCCGCCACGATGCGCCCGTCCTTCATCGCGATCAGATGATCCGCGTACCGGCAGGCCAGATTGAGGTCGTGCAGCACCACCGCGATGGTGGAGCCGAACTCGCGGTTGAGATCCGTCAGCAGATCCAGCACATCGAGCTGGTGGCTGATGTCGAGGAAGGTCGTCGGCTCGTCCAGCAGCAGGATGTCCGTACGCTGCGAGAGCGCCATCGCGATCCACACCCGCTGCCGCTGGCCGCCGGAGAGCTCGTCCACGGGCCGCGCGGCCAGTTCCAGTACGTCGGTGGCCAGCAGCGCCCGCGCCACCGCCTCGTCGTCCTCGGCGGTCCAGCGCCGGAACCAGCCCTGGTGCGGATAGCGGCCCCGGCCCACCAGATCGCTCACCGTGATCCCGTCGGGCGCCACCGGGCTCTGCGGCAGGATGCCGAGCACCGCGGCGACCTCCTTGGTCGGCATCGCGTGCACACTCCTGCCGTCCAGGAGCACGCTCCCCGAGGAGGGGGCGAGCAGCCGGGCCATGGACCGCAGCAGCGTGGACTTCCCGCACGCGTTCGGACCCACGATCATGGTGATCCCGCCCGGCGGGATGTCGAGGCTCAGCCCCCTGACGACCTCACGCCCGTCGTAGCCGAGCCGGACATCACGCGCCTGGAGAGTGTGCTCCGCACTCATGTGCAGATCCTTCCGTTTCCGTCGTTCATCCGCCTTTGCCCACCCGGTTCGCGCCGGCCAGCAGCCACAGCAGATAGGGGGCGCCGATCACACTCGTCACGACACCCACCGGGAACTGCGTGGAGCCCAGCAGATGCTGCGCCGCGAAGTCCGCGAGCAGCACGATCAGCGCACCGGTCAGCGCGGCGGGCAGCAGGGCGGCACCCTGACGCGGCACCAGCCGCCGGGCGATCGGCGCGGCCACGAAGGCCACGAAGGTCACCGGGCCCGCCGCGCCGGTCGCCACACCCGCCAGCGCCACAGCGCAGGCGATCAGCACCAGCCGCCCGCGCTCCACCCGGCTGCCGAGCCCCATCGCGGTGTCGTCGCCCAGTTGCAGCGCCCGCAGCGACCGAGCCGCCGCGAACGTGGCCGGCACGAGCAGCACCAGCGAGCCCAGCAGCGGCCAGAACTGCTCCCGGGAACGGCCGTTGAGGCTGCCCGTCAGCCACGCCAGCGCGTTCTGCGCGACGGCCACGTCCGAACTGGTCAGCAGATGCGAGATGACACTGGACAGGGCCGCGTTGATACCGATGCCGACCAGCACCAGCCGGTATCCGGCGATCCCCTCGCGCCAGGCCAGCGCGTAGATCGCCGCGGCGGACAGCAGGGCTCCGACGACGGCCGAGGCGGACAGCGCGTAACCGGACGCCCCGAAGGTCACCCCGGCGAGCACCGCCGCGGCGCTGGCGCCCGCGCTGATGCCGATCACATCCGGACTGGCCAGCGGATTGCGCAGCAGCGTCTGGAACACCGCGCCCGACAGACCGAACGCAGCACCGACCAGCAGGCCGATCAGCGCCCGGGGCAGCCGCAGTTCGAGGACGACGAACTGCGTCCCCGCGTCCCCGCCGCCCGCGAGCGTGGCGATCACGTCCCCGACCGGGATCATCAGATCGCCGTAGGCCAGCGCCAGACACAGCGCGGCGAACACGGCGGCGGACAGCGCGAGGGAGACCGCCGTGGCCCGGGCCCGGCCGGCCCGTCGTACCCGTACGACATCCCGCACGGCGCCGGCCAGCCGCTCGTCCCGAGGAGCGTCCGCGCCCGCCGGGCGCTCCGCCGTTCCTTCCCTCACAACTCCACCTGCTTGCGACGACGGACCAGGACGAGGAACGGCACGGCGCCGATGACCGCCGTCACGATCCCGACCTGCACCTCGCCCGGCTGAAGGACGACCCGGCCCACGATGTCGGAGACCAGGATCAGGACCGGCGCGAGCAGCACGCTGTACGGCAGGATCCAGCGGTAGTCGGGACCGGTGACCAGCCGCGCCGCGTGCGCCACGATCAGCCCGACGAAGCCGATCGGCCCGGCGATCGCCGTGGCCGCGCCGCACAGCAGCACCACCGAGGCGGCCGCCCCGAGCCGGGCCGCCCCGACCCGCTGACCCAGCGCCCGCGCGATGTCGTCACCCATCGACAGGGCGTTGAGACGGGGCCCCAGCCCCAGCGCGAACACCACACCCACGACGATGAACGGCAGCGCCTGCCAGAGCAGGTCGGGGTCCCGGCCCGACAGCGAACCGACCTTCCAGTAACGGAACCGGTCGAAGAGCATGCGGTCCCTGAGCAGCAGCGCGGTCGTCAACGACCCGAGGATGGCACTCGTCGCGGCACCGGCCAGCGCGAGCTTCACCGGCGTCGCGCCCTCCCGGCCCAGCGATCCGATGCTGTAGACCAGCACGGCCGCGAGGAGCGCGCCGAGGAAACCGAACCAGATGTACTGACCCGGCTCCGTCAGACCCAGCACCCCGATACCGAACACCACGGCCACCGAGGCACCCGCGTTGACGCCGAGGATGCCGGGATCGGCCAGCGGGTTGCGCGCGACGCCCTGCATGACCGAACCGGCCAGCCCCAGCGCGGCGCCCGTCATCAGACCGGCGACCGTGCGCGGAATCCGTTCCTCCCGCACGATCAGCTGACCCTTGACGGACAGATCGGGATCGAACAGGCCGTGCAGTACATCGCCCGCTGTGACGTCCCCGGAACCGAACAGAAGACTCGCCCAGGCCACCGCCACCAGCGCCAGCAGGGCCGTCACCAGCCCCAGGGCGAGCAGCGGGCGGCCGCGCACCGGACGCCCGGCCTCGCGCGGCGGGGCGTCCACCGATGATCGTGTCGTCACGCCGGACGGGCCTTCGTGTGGAGTGTGCCACCACGGTGCATCTGAAGTGCCCTCACTGTGCATCCCCGCGTACGGTGGACCGCCCGCGGAACCCCTGATTCAGGTCATAAAGTAAGGTGAGCCTAACATTCACGGAACACCGTAGTGCCACCCCCATCCGGGAGAGACGCCGTGCCCAGCCCCGCGACCACAGACACCGCCGCCGCGGAGCGTACGGGCCACCGCGCGCTCGGGTCCGCCGCCGAGCTGCGGGAACTGCTCGGCGAACCGCATCCGATCGTCATCGACAAGGTCCGCACCCGGCTGGTCCCCGAGGATCTGGAGCTGCTCTCCCGCTCCTCGTTCTGTCTGCTGTCCACCTCCGACAGCCGGGGCAACTGCGACGCCTCACCGCGCGGCGACGTCCCCGGATTCGTCCAGGCCCTCGACGACCGGACTCTCGCCGTCCCGGACCGCCCGGGCAACCGCCGGGCCGACAGCTTCCACAACATCCTGGACAACCCGCACGTCGGCCTCCTCCATCTCGTCCCCGGCGGCAAGGAGATCCTGCGGGTCAACGGCAGGGCCCGGATCCTCACCGACGCGCCGTTCTTCGACACGATGACGCTCAAAGGCCAACGCCCCCGGCTGGCCCTGGTCATCGAGATCGACGAGATATTCCGGCACTGCCCCGCCTCGCTCACCCGGTCCGGCATCTGGCGGCCGGAGACCTGGCCGGAGCCGGGGGCCTAGGAACTCCGGCGCCGCCCTCTCCGTCCCGTACATCACCGCCATCATTGCCATCGCGGAGAGCGTCCGTCCCGAGGGCGGCGGCGGTGACCACGGGGCCGACGGCGTCGGGTTCGACCGACCGGGGTTCGGCACCCCGCTGTACGCCAGGTGACCCGCGGTGGGGGAGAGTCGCCACGCCCCCCGGCGGATTCCACGGGTCAGCACGTTCCCGGACGGGCGTAGAGCGTGATCTGAGCCCGCGTCACCCGACGGGTGCCGCACGGTTCGAAAGCCGCCCGGAGGGTCGAGCGTTTGACGCTCTCCCGGTCCGCCGAATCCAGTGGCTCACCGGCGATGTCATGCACCACGACGATCCTGCGGGCGGCCAGCATCCGGGCCCGGACGACGCCCGGCGTCAGCTCCGTACCGTGCAGGGTGCCCGAGGCGACGGGGGAGCGGTCCAGGGCGAGATCGGCGAGACCGCGGAACTCCTCCGGCCCCGCCAGTGTCCACACCCGCCGCCGCGCGGGTGTGAAGATCAGCCCGTCGCCCGGCTCCGCGCTCTCACGCACCGCGCGGGCGATGGCGGTGGCGTCGTTCTGCCGGCTCTGCGGAGTGCGCAGATACGTGCCCACCGGGACCAGCGCCAGCACCGCGAGCAGCCCGGCCCCCGCCGTCACCGCGTACCCGGCCTGACGGGCGCGGCGGTCACCGTGCCGGGTCCGCCGCCACACCCCGTCGAGCGCGACGCCGAGGAGCAGGGCCAGCGCCGCGGTGTACGAGAGGACATAGCGCTCGACGTACAGCGCCCGCAGCGGGGTCAGCGCCATCAGCAGCGAGGTCGGCAGGATCAGCAGCGGCAGCGCGACTGCCCCCGGCCGCGACACCGGTGGCACGAGCGCGGCCCGGGGCGGTGTGCGCGCACACACGAGCCCGATGAGCACCACCGCCGCGAAGCCGAGAGTGTGCCGGACGCCGGGCGCGCCGATCCAGTTGACCTGCGACGACTGTGTGCTGCTGAGGACCGCGAGCGGCAGTGTGCCCGCGACCACCACCGCCGCCGCCGCACCCCACCCACGGACCACCGGGCGCGTCGGCCCCGACCTGAAGACCGTCACCCCGTGGGCGAGCAGTGTCAGCAGCGCGAACTCGTGCAGCAGACAGGCGGTCAGTATGACGGCGGCGTACGCGGCCCACCGCCGCCCGCGCGGCCTGCCCACCGCCGCCGTCAGCAGCCAGGTCGTCCAGACGACGAGCGCGCACACCAGCGCGTACGAGCGGCCTTCCTGCGCGTACCGCTGTACGGCGGGGATCAGCGGGAAGACCAGCCCGGCCAGCAGCCCGGCACGCGTCCCGGCGAGCGTCCGCCCCAGCAGCGCCACCCCGGCGGCCCCCGCCGCCACCGCGAGCACCGACGGCAGCCGCAGCGCCACCAGACCGCCGTCCCACACCCCGAACACCCCGTGCAGGAACAGGTAGTACAGCCCGTGCACCGCGTCGACATGGCCCAGCGTGCGCCAGATCTCCGGCAGCGTCCGGTGAGCCACCTCGTAGCTGACGGCCTCGTCGCCCCACAGGGTGCCCTCGCGCCGGATGCCCCACAGTCCGAGCACGAGCGCCAGGGCGGCGGGCACCACGACGGCCAGGGCGGGGGCGAAGGCGTGCGCCCGGACGGCGGGTGAGGGCGGGGGCAGCGGCCCCGACACCAGCGTCGGGAGCGGTGCCGGGGGCGGTAAGGGGTGCGGTGCGCGGGGAATGGCGGGGCTCCGTTCACGAAATGCCGTTGCTCCCCGCACTATTGCGGATCGCGGGGCTGTGTCCGGGCACGACGCGACGCCCCGGCGCTCCCACGGGTCCCGCTCGCGGGTCACCCGGCCGGTGCGTGGCCGTATCCGTGGCCCCGTGCGCTCGTCCGACAGGGGCGGCCCGCCCGCCTGCCCGGTGTCGTCGGCGGTAAGCGCTCCCCTGTGCCGGCCGGCCTCAACTGCACGCGAGCGCACAGTGGTTCCACCCCCACGCCGCGTGGTGCGGGCGGCCCGTTTCCGTGGCCGAGGAATTGTCCCGCGGCCGGACGCGGGCGCGGCGGGCCGTACGATCGACGGGCTGTCCCACCGCACATTCATCAGGAGGCACGCGTCCGTGACGCAGCCCGCTACCGCCACCGTTCTCATGACCCTGGACGAGCAGCTCGCCCGATCGGCCCCCGGGCAGCAGGGCGCCCTGTGGAGACTCGCCGAACGGGGACGCGGCATGGACGCCAACGTCGTCAGGCTGCCGCCCGGCGGTGCGGTGGCCGAGCACAGCGACGACGTGCTCGACGTCCTCCTCGTCGTCCTCGACGGCGACGGATACCTCGGCACGCCGGGCGGCCGCCAGCGCCTCACCCCGCACTCGGTCGTCTGGCTGCCCAGAACCTCGTACCGCTCCCTGGGCGCCGGCGACAGCGGCCTGGTCTTCCTGACCGCCCACCCGCGCCGCCCGGGCCTGTCCGTCTCCCGGGCGCGCTCCTCGGAGGGCGGCGGGCCACGGCGCCGGCGGGACCGGGCGTGCGCCGACTGCGGACGGCTCGCGCCGGAGAGCGACGCGAGGTTCTGCGGCGGGTGCGGCCACCGGCTGCCGGAAGGGGAGTGAGCCGCTCAGGACCGCCGGTGCCGCAGGTTCTACGGGGCGTCCGGCACCCCGTCCAGTACGTCGATCGCGCCGCCGAGCCGGACCCGCGCCTGCCCGGTGGCGAGCGTGAACCGCCCCCGGGAGAAGTCCCGGGTGAGCGGGTTGACGCGGAACCTCTCCGCCGCCTTCGCCGCCCGGCGCACCGCCTTGGCCGCCCCCGTCAGCCGCTCGGCCGCCTCGCCCGGCTCCTCGCCCTCGGCCGTCAGCTCCGCCGCGCACCGTTCGATCGCGTCCGCGTGCGCGCCGAGGTCACCGGCCCGTTCGACGGCCTCGGGGCCGTCGACGACGCCGAGGGCGTCCTGGATCTCCCGCAGCCTGTCCCGCAAGTCGGTGCTCATCCGGCCAGCTTAGGCCGTGTCCGCGAGGTCCATCCCACCCGCGCTCCTAGGCCGAGTCGCGGACCACCAGTTCCGTCGGGAGCGTCACGGTGGAGGTCTCCTCCCCGCCGATCTGCGCGAGCAGCACGCGTACCATCTCCGCGCTGATCCGGTCCCACGGCTGACGGATCGTGGTGAGCGCCGGCCGGGTGTCCAGCGCCGCCGGCGAGTCGTCGAAGCCGCCCACCGCGACATCGTCGGGCACCCGGCGGCCCGCGTCCTGGAGCGCCGTGAGGACGCCCTGCGCCATCAGGTCGGACGCGACGAACACCGCGTCGAGGTCCGGGGCGCGGCGCAGCAGCAGCGCGGCGCAGGATTCGCCGCTCGCCCGGCTGTAGTCCCCGGAGGCGATGAGCCGCTCGTCCGCCGCCAGGCCGGACTCGGCGAGGATCTCGCGGTAGCCCGCCAGCCGTTCCGTGCCCCCGGGGGTGTCCAGCGGACCGGTCACCGTCGCGATCCGGCGGCGCCCGGTCCGTACCAGATGACGCACCATCTCCCGTGCGCCGTCCCGGTCGTCCGCCGAGACGTAACTGACCTTCGGACCCTGGCCGAGCGGCTTGCCGCAGGCCACCAACGGCACTCTCGCCGCGCGCAGTTGCTCGGCGACCGGATCGCCGGAGTGGCTGGAGACCAGCAGCACCCCGTCGACGTGGCCCGAGGTGATGTACCGGGCGATCCGGCGCCGTTCGTCCTTCGTGCCCGCGATCATCAGCAGCAGCGGGATGTCGTGGGCGGCCAGTGCCTGCGTGCAGCCGCGCAGCAGGACATTGAAGTTGGGGTCCTCGAAGAACCTCTCCTGCGGCTCGGTGAGCACGAACGCCACCGAGTCGGACCGGCCCGTGATGAGGCTGCGGGCGTGCCGGTTGACCACGTAACCGGTTCTGCGGATCGCCGCGTTGACGGCCTCCTGCGCCGCCGGACTCACATAGTGGCCGCCGTTGAGTACCCGTGAGACGGTGCCGCGGGAGACCCCGGCCTCCCGTGCCACATCGTGAATCGTCGGCGGCTTGCGCCGGCCGTTGCTGCCCGTGCGGCTCATACCTGTCGTTCTCTCATGATCGTGGCTGTCGCGTCACGCGTCAGGACTTTACGGCCCCGGACAGCAGATCCAGACTCCAGAAGCGCTGGATGACCAGGAACAGCGCGATCAGGGGGACCACCGCCAGCAGCGCGCCGGTGATCACCAGCGTGTAGAGGGCGGGGGTGTTGGAGCCTTGCTGGAGCAGTGTGTACAGCCCGAGGGTGACCGGGAACTTCTGGTCGTCGCCGAGCATGATGTAGGGCAGCAGGAAGTTGTTCCACACGGCGACGAACTGGAACAGGAACACCGTCACCAGCCCCGGCAGCATCATCGGCAGCGCCACCGACCGGAAGATCCGCCACTCGCCGCCGCCGTCCATCCGGCCCGCCTCGACCACGTCGGGCGGCACGGACGCCGTGGCGTAGATCCGGGCGAGATAGACGCCGTACGGAGAGAGGATCAGGGGCAGCAGTACGGACAGATAGCTGTCGGCCATGTCGGCCTTCGCCATCAGCAGATACTGCGGTACGGCGAGGATCACCGGTGGCATCAGCACCCCGGCGAGCAGCACGTTGAAGATCGTCTCGCGGCCCCGGAAGCGGTAGACCGCCAGCGCGTAGCCGCTGAGCGCGGAGACCGCCGTGGACAGCAGCGCGCCGAACCCCGCGTAGAACAGGGAGTTGACCATCCACCGCCAGTACACCCCGTCGCGGTACGCGGACAGGTCGGCGAGGTTGCCGGTGAGACCGGTTCCGGGCAGGAAGGTGAAGGTGGAGAACAGCTCCCGGCCGGACTTGGTGGCGGCCACCGCGATCCAGGCCACCGGCAGCAGGCAGTAAGCGGCGCCGGCCAGCAGCGCCGCGGTGGGCACCCAGGCGATCCGGCGCCCGTCCCGGGCGGCGCCGCGCGGCGGTCCCTGCGCCGTGCCGGGGGTGGTGCCGGCCGCGGGCGCGGAACGGCGGGTGGTGACAGCGGTCACGGGGTCTCTCCCTGGTTCGAACGGGAGCCGACGGTCTTGAGGAAGCCGAAGGACAGCGCGAGGGTCACGACGGCGATGACCACGGAGGTGGCCGCCGCCGCGTGGATGTCGTTCTTGACGAAAGCGTCCTGATACACCTTCATCAGCGGCGACCAGGTCGTGGACAGCGAGTTGGTCAGCGGCTTGAGAGTGGTGGGCTCGCTGAACACCTGGAGCGTCGCGATGATCGAGAAGAAGAAGGTCAGCACGAGCGAGGGCGCCACGATCGGGATCTTGATCCGCAGCGCCGTCTGGAGCTGCGAGGCGCCGTCCAGCCTGGCCGCCTCGTGGATCTCCGCGGGGATCGAGCGCAGCGACGTATAGATCACGATCATGTTGAAGCCGGTGCCGCCCCACAGCGCGATATTGGCCAGCGCCACGAACAGCGGCCCGCCGTCGAGCAGATCGGGCTGGGGGAGCCCGGCCCTGCCGAGCAGGTAGGAGAACGGGCTGACGTCCGGCAGGTACAGGAAGCCCCACATCAGCGCCGCGATCACCCCGGGCACCGCGTACGGCAGGAAGATCGCGAGCCGTGAGAAGCCGCTCAGCCGGGTGCGCTCCGCGTCCAGCATCAGCGCCAGGACGAGCGCGAGCCCGAGCATGCAGGGCACCACGATCGCCCCGTACCCCAGCACCCGCCCCGCGCTGGCGAGCAGCTCGGAATCGGACAGCGCGTCCCGGTAGTTGGCGAACCCGGCCCAGACCTCGCTGCGCGCGCCCTTGCCCAGCCCCAGCCCCTTGACCTCGACCTTGCGCAGGCTCAGATAGAGCGCGTAGCCGATGGGCAGGGCGAAGAACAGCGCGAACAGTGTGACGGCGGGCAGCAGGAAGGCGTACGGGGCGCCGCGCACCCGGCGCCCGGCGCGACCGCGCGCGGGGCGGGGCCGGGCGGCGCCGTGGCTCTCGGGAGCGACCGGCGCGCGGCGCGCCGGGCTCGTCTCGGTGGCCCTCACCCGGTGACCTCGAAACCCTGCTTCTTCAGGTCGGCGACCGTGGCCCGCTGCATGGCGGTCAGCGCGGCGGTGAAGTCCGACCTGTCCTTGGCGGCGCGGGCGAAGGAGTCACGGAACGTGGTGTACGCGACGTTCACGTTCGGTCCCCACGCGGAGGGCGCCGTGGTCTTCGCGATCCCGGCGGCGGTGGTGTAGAAGTCCGGCTGGTTCGAGAAGTACGCGGGCGCGGTGCTCAGCGCGCCGCCCGTCTGCGCGGAGGTGGCGGCCGGGTAGATCCCGCCCTCCTTCACCAGCGCGGCCAGCGCCTCGCTGTCCGTGTTCAGCCAGGCGGCGAACCGCGCTGCGGCCTTCCTGTGGGCCGAGTCGTTGGTGACGGCGGTGGAGGAGCCGCCCCAACTGCCCGTCCGCTGCTCGCCCTTGTTCCACTGCGGGAGCGGCGCCATGGCCCACTTGCCCTTGGTCTGGGGGGCGGCGGTGGTCAGGGTGCCGGGGGCCCAGACGGCGCTGACCCAGGCGATCTGCTTGCCGGTGTTGAGCGCCTTGTTCCAGGACGGCGTGTACATGGGCTGGTTGTCGATGGAGCCGTCCTTGACCAGACCGCCCCAGAACTCCGCGACCCGCTTCGTGGCCGCGTCGTCGATGCCGACCTTCCAGGAGTCGCCCTCGGTCGTCCACCACTGGGCGCCGGCCTGCTGCGCGAGTCCGGCGAAGAGCCCGGAGTCGTTGCTGGAGAACGTGGTGAGTGCCTTGGAGGGGTCCGCCTTCTTCAGGGCGCGCGCGGTCGCGGCGAACTCGTCCCAGGTGGTGGGCACGGTGAGCCCGTACTTCTCGAAGAGGTCCTGGCGGTAGTAGAACATCATCGGGCCGGAGTCCTGCGGGACGGCGTACACCGCGTCCGTACCGAGTGTGGTCTGCTGCCAGAGGCCCGGCGCGAACTCGCCCTCGGCGTCCTTGACCTCACCGGATATGTCCGCCAGGACGTCGTTGCTGACCAGGGTGGGAAGCGCCTGGTACTCGGCCTGCACCAGATCCGGCGCCTTCTTGGCCTTGGCCGCCGTGATGATCTTGGTGACCAGGTCGTCGCCGGACGCCTGCTTCTTCACCGTGACCTTGATCTGTTCCTTCTTGCCCTCGGTGGCGTTCCAGAGGTCCGCCACCTTGTCCATCCCCGGCGCCCAGGCCCAGTAGGTGAGGGAGACGGGCCCGCCGGCCTCCGGGTCGTCGTCATCCGAGCCGCAGGCCGCGAGGCCGGTCGCGCCGAGTGCGATGGTGAGGGCCGTGGCCACGAGGCGTCGTCGCGTCGTGAATTGCATGGTGTTACTCCCCTGACGAAGGTCTCCGCCATGGATGCGGCAGACCGGCCATGCTCTGTGAGCGTTCACAGTAGAGAAACTTTCCGGACACTTGTCAATGGTTGTTCCTGTGCGCTTATGTTGGATCTGTAGGCGCCGCCCCTGTGTGTGCACGTTCCCACACCGGGTGCCGGTCACCGTCGGATCGCCGCTCAACCGCCGCACGCAGCACAGGAGGCACATCCATGCCGGACACCACCCCCCAGGGTCTCGACGGACTCGCGTTCGGCGGGGACTACAACCCCGAGCAGTGGCCCGAGTCCGTCTGGCAGGAGGACGTCCGCCTCATGCGCGAGGCCGGCGTCAACCTGGTCAGCGTCGGCATCTTCTCCTGGGCCATGCTGGAACCCGAGCCGGGCCGGTACGAGTTCGGCTGGCTCGACCGGGTCCTCGACCTGCTGCACGAGCACGGCATCCGCGTCGACCTGGGCACCCCCACGGTCGCCCCGCCCGCCTGGTTCTACCGCGCCCACCCGGAGGCGCTCCCCGTCAGCCGGGAGGGCACGCGCTACGCCTTCGGCTCGCGCGGCGCGATCTGCCACAGCTCACCGGCCTACCGCGAGGCCGCCGCCACCATCACCGAGCTCCTCGCCCGCCGCTACGCGGACCATCCGGCGCTCGCCATGTGGCACGTCCACAACGAGTACGGCGTCCCCGTCAGCGCCTGCTACTGCGAGAACTGCGCCGCCCACTTCCGCCGCTGGCTGGCCACCGCACACAGAAGCGTCGACGCGCTCAACGCGGCCTGGGGAACAGCTTTCTGGGGACAGCGCTACGCCTCCTTCGAGGAGATCGAACCACCCCGCGCCACCCCCACCGTCTGCAACCCCGCCCAGCTCCTCGACTACGCGCGCTTCGCCGACGCCACCATGCGGGAGAACTTCGTCGGCGAACGCGACCTGCTGCACCGCCACGCGCCCGGCATCCCCGTCACCACCAACTTCATGACCGCCCTCAGCCAGTGCGACTCGGTCGACTACTGGGCCTGGGGCCGCGAGGTCGACCTCGTCACCAACGACCACTACCTGATCACCGACGGCCGGCGCACCCACGTCAACCTCGCCATGGCCGCCGACCTCACCCGCTCCGTCGCGGGCGGCGCCCCCTGGCTGCTGCTCGAACACTCCACCAGCGGCGTCAACTGGCAGCCACGCAACCCCGCCAAGGCGCCGGGCCAGATGGCCAGGAACAGCCTCGGCCATGTGGCGCGCGGCTCCGAGGGCGCGCTGTTCTTCCAGTGGCGCCAGTCCCGGCGCGGCGCCGAGAAGTTCCACTCGGCGATGCTCCCGCACGCCGGCACGGAGAGCCGCGTCTGGCGCGAGGTCGTCGGACTCGGCGCCGCGCTGGACAGCCTGGCCACCGTGCGCGGCACGCGGACGGTCGCCGACGCCGCCATGGTCTGGGACTGGCAGTCCTGGTGGGCGCAGCGGCTGGAATGGCGGCCCAGCGAGGACCACGACGCGCGTGAACGGGCCGACACCTTCTACGAGGCGCTCTACGACCGGCACCTGACCGTCGACTTCGCCCACCCCGAGGCCGACCTGTCGGCCTACCCCCTCGTCGTGGTACCCGCCCTCTACCTCGCGACCGAGGCCGCGGGCGAGAACCTGCGCCGGTACGTCGAGAACGGCGGCACCCTCGTCGTCTCGTACTTCTCCGGCATCGTCGACGAGCACGACGCCGTGCACCCCGGCGCCCACCCGGGCCCGCTGCGGGACGTACTCGGTCTGACCGTCGAGGAGTTCTCACCGCTCGGCGCGGGCGAGCGGGTCCGCCTCACCGGGCCCGAAGGGGCCGAGCTGACCGGCGACGTGTGGACCGAGTTCGTCGTCCCGCGAGGCGCCGAGACCGTCTGGACGTACGCCGACGGGCTCACCGCCGAGCGGCCCGCCGTCACCCGGCACCAGCTCGGCGAGGGCACCGCCTGGTACCTCTCCACCCGGCTGGACGCCGGCGCGCTCGACACCGTCCTCGCCGCCGCTTCCGAGGACGCCCGCCTCGCCCCGCGCGCCGAACTGCCGCGCGACGTCGAGGTGGTACGCCGGTCGGGGGAGAGCGGCGAGTACCTCTTCGCCGTCAACCACACCGCCACGGACGCCAAGGTGCCGCTGCCCGCCCACGGAACCGAACTCCTCACCGGTGAACGGGCCGCCGGCCGGCTCGGCGTGCCGGCCGGGGCGGTACGCGTCGTACGGTTCGACGCCTGAGAGCCGCCTTCGAAGCCGGGGAGCCGCACCGGCCGCCGACCCCGTGCGCGACACAACGCACCACATCCCCACAGCCGCACCACCGTTCGGCACCGCGCACCGCCCTCCTCTCCTCTCCCCTCCCCACCCCACCCACCCGCATCCGGCCACCCACCCGCATCCGGTCGAAGGGACATCGACGATGCATCGCGCACCACGCTCCTGGCACACCCCCCTCAGAGCCGCCGCGACCTCCGTACTGGGCGCACTCCTGCTCACCGCGCTCCCCGCGCAACAGGCACAGGCCGCCACCACCCTCACCAACCCCGGCTTCGAGGCCGACGCCACGGGCACGGCCACCCCGGCCGGCTGGGGCACCTACTCGGCGGCCGGTCAGAACGCCGCCTCCTTCAGCGAGAGCGGCGGATACAGCGGCAACCGCCGCCTCAGCCACTGGTCCGCCTCGGCGTACAAGGTCGAGACGTACCAGGCCCTCACCGGGCTCACCGACGGCATGTACACACTCACCGCCCGGGTCCGCTCCAGCGGCGGCCAGAACTCCGCCTACATCGCGCTGCGCAACTGCGGAAGCGCCGAGCAGCGCACGGACCTCCCGGTCACCCCCGACGGCCGGTGGATCCGGATCGTCACCTCGATCCGGGTGAGCGGCGGCAGCTGCACCGTCAGCCTCAACTCCGACGCGCACGCGGGGGAGTGGGCCAACTTCGACGACCTCGCCTTCGCCCCCGGCTCGACGGGCCTCGGCGTCAAGGGCGGGGACCTCTCGACGCTCCCCAAGAACGAGGCGTTCGGAGCGACGTACCGGAGCGCCACGGGCGCGAGCGGCAACGCCCTGGGCATCCTGCGCGGCGCGGGCATGAACCACGTCCGGATCAAGGTCTGGGTCGACCCCGCCGACGGCTACAACAACAAGACACGCGTCCTCGCGCTGGCCAAGAGGGCCAAGGCCGAGGGCATGAAGATCCTCGTCGACTTCCACTACTCGGACCGCTGGGCCGACCCCGCCCATCAGACCAAGCCGGCGGCCTGGGCCTCGCATACGTACAGCCGGCTGCGCACCGACGTGTACGACCACACCTACGACGTCCTGAACGCCCTCAAGACGCAGGGCACCACCGCCGACATGGTGCAGATCGGCAACGAGATCAACGGCGGCATGCTCTGGCCGGAGGGATCCACCGACAACTGGACCCAGCTCGCGGGGCTGCTCACCTCGGGCGCCCAGGCGGCCAAGGCCGTCTCCTCGTCCACCCGGGTCGCCCTCCATCTGGCCGAGGGCGGCGACAACGCGGGCACCCGCTGGTGGTTCGACCAGGCGGTGGCGCGCCAGGTGCCGTTCGACGTGATCGCGCTCTCCTACTACAGCTACTGGCACGGCCCGCTCTCCGGCCTCCAGGCCAATCTGGACGACGCGGCGGCGCGCTACGGGAAGCCCGTCCTGGTGGCCGAGACCGCGTACGCGCACACCCTGGCCAACGGTGACTTCCTGGAGAACAACATCGCCACCTCCGCCCAGCTGGCGGCGGGTTACCCGGCCACACCGGCCGGGCAGGCCGCCAATCTGCGCGACGTGATGAACGTCGTCGAGGCGGTCCCCGGCGGACGCGGACTGGGAGTCGTCTACTGGGAGCCCGCCTGGACGGCGGTGAAGGGAAGCGGCTGGGACCCGCAGGACCCGGCCTCGGGCAACGCCTGGGAGAACCAGGCCCTGTTCGGCTACGACACCGAACTGCTCCCGGCCGCGGGGTGGTTCGGGCACAGGTAGCGCTCGGCGGGGGACCGGCGCAAGACCGGTCCCCGCCCTCCCCGGGGTGCCCGCCGGCCGGGCCCCGCCGTCCCGCTCCTCCCCGGAGGAGCGGGACTGTCCGGTGTTCGCCCCTCGTGGTCCGTACCAGCCACCGGTGACAACGGTCTTTGCCGAACACACTGTTACGCTCACGCTCCCCGCGGCGGTGGGACGACCGGTGCGGGTGAGAACAGACGAAGGAGCGGCTCCGTGGACACAGTCGTCGACGACACCACCGCTGCCGAATTCCAGGCGTTCTTCGAACAGCATTACGCTGAACTCTCGCGACTGGCCTGCCTGTTGACAGGCGATGCCAGCACCGCCGACGATCTCGCCTCGGACGCCCTGCTCGCGATGTGGCGACGCTGGGACCGGGTCAGGGCAGCCGACCACCCGGTCGCCTACGCGCGCGGAGTGGTGGCCAATCTCGCCCGCTCCCAGATCCGCAGCGCGGTGCGGGAGCGCCGCCGGGTCTCCCTCTTCTGGTCACAACGCGGCGAGCGGTTCGACGGACCGGACGTGCCGGCGGTGCTGGACGTCCAAGCGGCGTTACGGCGGCTGCCGTTCCGCAAGCGGGCCTGCGTGGTGCTGCGGCACGCACTCGACCTCTCGGAGCGCGACACGGCGCTCGCGCTGGGCATATCGGTGGGCACGGTCAAGAGCCAGACCTCGCGGGGCATGACGGAGCTGGAACGGCTGCTGGGGCCGGGCGCGACGGAGGCGGCGGGACAGGCGTACGCCACGCTCGCCCCGGGCCGTACCGCTCCCTCCGGCCACGCGGTCGCCTCCGGCCGTACGGTGCCGTCGGCCGCCGCGGTGCCGTCCCGACGTACGGTGGCCTCCGACCGTACGGAGGGGACGGGCTGATGGACGACCTGCGCAGAGAGCTGCGCCAGACGGCGCACACGCACACTCCGGACCGGGAGCGGATGCTCGCCCGGATCGAGCGGGGCATGTCCGTCCCGGAGACCGCGTCCGCGCGGCCGCCCGCGCAGCGCCCCGCGCCGTGGCTGCGGGTGGCCGCCGTGACGGCGGTCGCGGTCGGCACGCTGGGCGCCGGGACGTTCGCCGTCGTCTCCGCCACCAGGGACGACCGGCCGCTCACCGTCGCCACCACCCCGGAACCGTCGCGTCCGCCGTCCGCGCCCGCCCCGCGCCCCTCCTCGCCGGCCGCGCCGGCGAGTCCCCCGGCGAGCCCGTCCGCACCCGCGCGCGGTGGCTCCGGCCGACCGGACGCCCCCTCGGGGGCGAGCGGCTCCGCGGCCCCGCCCCCGGCGGCGACGAGCCGTGCCACCGCCCCGGTGGCACGGGACGGCTATCTCCGGTCCGAGGGCTCGGTCGACCCGAACAGCAACGTCTACTGGGCGCAGAGCAACATCACCATCAGCACACGGCGGCCGCTGACCACGCTGACCGTGGAGCTGAGCGTCGCGCAGACCGGCGGGGTGAAGGACACCGGCTCCTGGCGGTCGCTGCCCGAGAAGGACTTCACCGTGTCCGTGACCACCGGCCCCGACGGCGCGCTCCTCTACCGCTGGACACTCAAGGACGGCGTCACCGTGCCGGCCGGGGAACACGTCTTCGCCGGACAGTACGATCACGCCGAGGGCGACCGGGACGCCGGTGCCGACCGCTACGCGGCGAAGGCCAACGGTTCGGACGTGACCGCCGAGGTCGAGGGCGGCTTCGCCGCGCCGTCCTGACGGAGCCGGGCGGGCGGCGCGTCGGCCGCCGCCTCCGCCGACCGGCCGTGTCACGTACCGCGCGCCGCCCGGGGGCCGTTCGGCGCGGGCGCCCCGGCGGGTGGCGCTGACACGGGCCGGGCTGGTAGCTTCGCCGCCATGTCCAGCCCCGAGGCCAGCAGAGCCTAGCCACCGGACGACCGGTGGCCGACCTCCCGTCGCGTTGACGCCGCGCCCCACGGGGCCGTGGCCGAACTTCCGCACGGCCGCCACCGGATCGCCCCAGGGGTGGGCCCCTCACCGCGCGAACGCCGTCCACCGCTTTCGGCCGAGGCGCGCTTCAGGTCCGTGACACCACCGGACCTTCCGCCGCGTCGCCGCTTCGAGCCGCGTACCCCGTACGCGTCGAGCGGGCGCGGCACCCTCTCCCACCCCATCCGCTGCAGCTCAGTCGATCCATTTTCAGCCGACATTGGGGCTTCCTCGTGCCATTCGCTGTATACGTGCTCGGTCTGGCGGTCTTCGCCCAGGGCACCTCGGAGTTCATGCTGTCCGGGCTGCTGTCGGGCATCGCCGCCGATCTGCACGTCTCCATTCCGGCCGCCGGGCTGCTGACCTCGGCGTTCGCGATCGGGATGGTGCTCGGCGCGCCCCTGATGGCGTCGCTCAGCCGCGGCTGGCCGCGCCGGCGCGCGCTGCTGGTCTTCCTCGTCCTCTTCATCGCCGTCCATGTCGTCGGCGCCCTCACCCCCGGTTACGCGGTGCTGCTCGCCACCCGGATCGTGGCCGCGCTGGCGAACGCCGGGTTCTGGGCCGTGGCCCTCGCGACCGCGGTCGCCCTGGTCCCCCCGGAGGCGCGGGCCCGCGCCACCTCGGTCGTGGTCGGCGGGGTCACCGTCGCCTGTGTGGTGGGCGTTCCGGCCGGCGCGTCGCTGGGGGAGCGGTGGGGGTGGCGGGCCGCCTTCTGGGCCGTGGCCCTCGTCTCCGTACCGGCCGTCCTCGCCATCGTCAGGACGGTTCCCGCCGAGCGGCCCGAACCGTCCGGTACGGGGGTGCGCGGGGAGCTGCGGACGCTGGCCGGGCCCCGGCTGCTGCTCACGCTGCTGCTGAGCGCGCTCGTCCAGGGCGCCACGTTCTGCGCGTTCTCCTACCTTGAGCCGCTGGCCACCCGGGTCACCGGGCTCGGCTCCGCGTGGGTGCCCGTCCTCCTCGCGCTGTTCGGGGTGGGGTCCTTCGTGGGGGTCACGGTCGCGGGCCGGATCACCGAGGCCCGCGCCGACATGTTCGTCGGCGCCGGGCTGGTGTCGCTCGCCGCCGGCTGGGCCGCGCTCGCGCTGTCCGCGGCCGACCCGGTGGCGGCGGTCGTGCTCGTGTTCGTCCAGGGGATGCTCGCGTTCGGCACCGGAACCGCCCTGATCTCACGGGTCTTCCACCGAGCCCCCGGCGCCCCGACGCTGGCCGGGGCGTTCGCCACGGCCGCGTTCAACGTGGGCGCCGCGCTCGGGCCCTGGCTCGGCGGGCTCGCGATCACTCGGGGCCACGGCTTCCGGGCGCCGCTCTGGGTCAGCGCCCTGCTGATGGCCCTCGCGCTCCTCGCGGCCGGGGCGCTCACGCTCGCCGACCGGGCGGCGCACCGCGCGGCCGCCCACGGCGCGGCGGTACGGAGCGACGACGGGACCGGTGACGGACAGGAGGAGATCCCGGTGAAGGGCTGACGGCCCACCGGCCGGCCCGCCCCGCTCCTCCCGGCGGGGTGTGCGGGCGCCGACGGCACCCGAACACCCCGCCGGGAGGGAAACCCCCCGTGGTCACCCGGTACCGGTCAACCGCAACACCCGTACGCCGTACGGATCGAGGACCACCTCGCCGGCCGGCCCGCCGTCCAGCCCGGTCAGCCGCGCCCCGGCCGTGACGGACGGCTCGACCCGTACCTCCTCCCGGCCCTGGCTCACCAGCCAGACGAACCGGTGTCCGGCCTCGTGCTCCAGCAGGTCGACCGCGACCCGGGGGTCCCGCACCGTCACCGGCCGGCGCACACCCGCGTGCGCCGCCAGCGCGTCGTACAGCGGGACCGTGTCGTCCGGGTTGGCCCGCGGCGTGACGGAGGCCATGTGCTCCAGTGGATAGACGCACAGCACCACACTGCCCGCGCCCACCTCGCGCAGCAGCAGCGCGGGCCGCCCCCGGCCGTCCGTGGCCAGGACCTCCGCGCCGTCCGCCGCCACCGGCAGGAAGGCCCGGCCGCTGTCGGTACCCGTCGCGCGGAAGCGCAGTGTGTCGCCCGCGCCGAGCGTGCCGAAAGCGCGCCCGAAGGTGAGCGTCACCTCGTCGTCCTCGATCGGGTTCACCAACCCGTACTCCAACTGGTGCCGTACCCCGAAGAATTGATCCAGATGCGCGTACCACGGCCCGCGCTGTTCGTCATGGGATCCGGGGGAGTACGACACGTAGACCGTCGCGCCGCTCCGGGCCAGCTCCTCCAGCCGGTACCAGCTGGAGGACAGCAACTGCTTGGTGGAGGGCAGCAGATAGAGCCGGTGGCCGCCCGCGATGCCGTCGCTCTCCCGCACCACCTCGGCGGGCGCGTCCGCCAGCCGGGCCGTGATCCACGCCTGCCGGCCGACGCGCTCCACATGGCCCCGGTCCTCGGCCCGGGTGAAGGGGTAGAGCGTGTCCAGATACGAGGAGATCACCAGCGCGGTATCGGTGTCCGGCCGGAAACAGCGGTCGAAGTCCACCCGTTCCAGCGTCTCGGCGAACGAACGCACCTCACGCAGCTGGGGTTTGGGGGCGCCGGTGGCGTCGGTCAGCCCGAAGTGCATCTCGAAGGCGTGGTGCGAGTACGGCGGCTGCTCGCGCAGCGCGTCGTAGTCGGTGTTGTTCCAGGCGATCCAGCCGGTGGCCCCGGCCAGCAGGCTGTTGTGCAGCGCCTGGCGGTAGTAGCGGGCGGCGTGCGGACCCGAGGCGAAGTCCGAGGTGAGCCCGAACTCCTCCAGCACCACCGGCCGGCCGAAGCTCCCGGTCAGCTCGCACACCCACGCCGCCGCGTAGTGCTGGCGGACCGGATCGTCCTCCATGCGGTAGACATGCGGCCCCAGCCAGTCGCTGAGCGCCGCGCAGTCCCGCAGCCGGAAGCCGTTGTCGTGACCGGAGTTCTCCAGCCCCCAGGCGCCGTCGCCCAGCGAGACCGGCTGCCGCGCGCCCGACGCCCGTACCGCGTCCACCACGATCTGCGCCCAGGAGGAGACCTCCTCCCGGGTCGCTCCCTGCCTGCCGTAGATCGGCATCTCGTTGGAGACCAGCCAGCCGGCGACCGCCGGATGGTCCTTGAAACGGCCGGCCATCTCCCGGGCGAACCACGCCTGCCGGGCCACCAGCCACACATCGGTGTACAGATCGCGGCCGCCGCGCCACGCCGGGTCCCAGTTCTCCCCCGACATGTGGCCGACCAGGAAGGTCGGCACCGTGGTCATGCCGAGGGCCTGATGCCGGTCCAGGAAATCGGCGAAGCGGGCGCACAGCTCGTCGTCGATCCGGTCGGGCTCGGGCATGAAGTCCGGCCAGTAGTAGAACGACCGGGTCATGGTGAGCCCGTGGTCGCGCAGCACCCGCAGCTCCCCGTCGACCACCTCGCCGTCGTACGAACGCCACATGAGAGGGCCTCCGGTACGCGACCAGAAATTGGCGCCGATCCAGGTGACGGGGTGATCGCCGACGGACATCCGGGCAGCGGGACGCGGCATCTGTGAAATCTCCCTCGGTACGGTGACACGGGGCGGAACGGCGAGGCCGAAAAGGGCAGGAGTGCGAGGCCCGGTGCGGACGGGCGTACCGTGCGCCGAACAGTCAAACGCTGTACCGGTTTAGCGTCAAGCCCGAGAACACGACGGTAAACCGGTTTAGGGATCTCCCGGACGGGTGAGCGGGCGGGAGCGTGCCGCGAGGGCGGCGCGGCTGCGGGGAGGGCGCGGCTGCGGGGAGGGCGCGGCCCTACGCGGGCGGCGCCGCGACGCTCCCGCGTACCGTCAGGCGTGGCGCCGGGTCCTCCAGATCCCCCACGGCCCGTCCGCCCGCCGCCTCCCGGAGCCGCCGCGCCGCGTGCGCCCCATGGGCCGCGATGTCCCTGCTGAGCGCGGTCAGCGGCGGATCGACCAGCTCGCACAGGGCCGAGTCGTCCCACGCCACGACGGAGACGTCGGCGGGCACCCGCAGCCCCATGGAGTGGGCGGTGGTCAGGCCGGAGACGGCCATCACGTCGTTGTCGTACACGATCGCGGTGGGCCGGTCCGCCGCGCCCAGCAGCTCCCGGGTGACGGCCGCTCCCCGCTCCCCGCTGTAGTCCGCCTCCACGGTCCTTCCGGTCAAGCCCAGTTCCGCCACCGCGGCGTCGAAGGCCGCGGTACGGATCGCCGTATGGCGCAGCCGGGACGGCCCGCCGACCCTGGCCAGCCGCCGGTGCCCCAGCGCGGCGAGGTGCCGGACCACGGTGCTGACGGCCGCCGCGTCGTCGCTCCACACGGCGGGCAGCCGCCCCGTGCCCACGGGCGCCCCGATCACCACCGCCGGCATCCCCAGCTCCTCCAGCACCGGCACCCGGGCGTCCTCGGCCTGGAGGTCCACCAGGAAGACACCGTCCACCCGGCGCCTGGCCCACCAGGACCGGTACACGGCGATCTCCGCCGCCTGGTCCTCGGCCATGGTGAAGACCAGGGGGGTGGCGTCGGTGATCAGCTCGGACTGGATGCCGGAGATCAGCTGCATGAAGAAGGGCTCCAGGCCGAGGGTGTGCGCGGGACGGTCGATGACCAGCCCGAACGCCCCCGCCGTGCCCCCGGACAGCGCCCGGGCCGCGCTGTTGGGCTGCCACCCCAACTCCTCGGCGATGGCCAGGATCCGCCGCCGGGTCGGCTCCGAGACCCCCGGGCGGTTGTTGAGCGCGAAGGAGACGGCGCCCTTGGTGACTCCGGCCCGGCGTGCTATGTCGCTCATGGTGGGGCGTTTCACGGTGGCGTGCCTCGCATTTCTCCACGGGTGCGGATACCCCCGGCCGCCGGGACCTCCGGCGTATTCGACGCGTATTCGACAAGTGTTCGCCGGGGAGCGGAGAAATACAATGCACCGGCATTGACACTCGCTTTCCCGCGCCCTTAATTTCACGGCGTCGGAAGGTGCGCGGACCACCGCCGGCCGTTCCCTGTCGCCGTACCACCGAGCAAAGGGCCGTCATGACGTCACACAGATTACGGAAGACCGGTTCGGTCGTGCTCCCGGTCGCGGCCGCGCTGCTGGTCGCGGGCTGCACCGGGAGCGGAGCCAGCTCCAAGGGCGCGGACGCGAAGGCCGCCACCGACCCGGCGAAGGTGTCCGGGGCGATCACCGTCCTGACCCACCGCACCGACTGGGTGCAGGACGGCACGATGAAGAAGTACGCCGACGCGTTCCGGAAGACCTACCCCAAGGTGACCGTCAGGTTCGAGGGCATCACCGACTACGAGGGGGAGGTCAAGATCCGGATGAACACGAAGAACTACGGCGACGTCCTCATGATCCCCGGCGCCGTCAGGAGGAGCGACTACCCCCGGTTCTTCGCCTCCCTGGGCACCCGGGCCGAGCGCGCGGGGAAGTTCCGGTTCACGGCCTTCACCACGGTGGACGGCAAGGTGTACGGACAGAGCCCGATCGGGGTGGCCCCCGGGTTCCTCTACAACAAGAAGGTGTGGAAGGACGCGGGGATCACCGACTGGCCCACCACCCCGGCCGAGTTCCTCACCGACCTCAAGGCGATCAAGGCGAGGACCGACGCGGTCCCGTACTACACCAACTTCAAGGACATGTGGCCGCTCACCCAGTGGACCACCGCCATGGGCTCGGTCGGCTGCGCGGTCCAGGCCAACAACGACCTCGCGGACCACGACCCGTGGGCGAGCGGCTCCGAACTGCGCACCATCGACACCCTGCTGTACGACATGGTCCACGGGAAGCTCGTCGAGAAGGACCCGTCCACCACCAACTGGGAAGGCTCCAAGCCCCAGTTGGCCAAGGGGAGGATCGCCACCATGTGGCTCGGCTCCTGGGCCGTCGCGCAGTTCCGGGACGCCGCCGAAAAAGCCGGGACCGACCCCGACGACATCGGCATCATGCCCTTCCCGGCCCAGGTGGACGGCCGGTTCTGCGCCGTCGCCTCGCCCGACTACGCACAGGCCGTGAACGTCAACTCCGCCCACAAGGAGGCCGCCCGCGCCTGGATCGACTGGTTCACCGAGAAGTCCGGGTACGCGGCGGACAACCTGGCGCTCTCGCCGCTGAAGGACGCCCCGCTGCCGGACGTCCTCGAGCCGTACACCGAGAAGAACGTGAGGTTCATCGAGCTGGACCAGGCCAGGGCCGCGCTCGTCGACGACATCGACAACGCCGCCGAGATCGGACTGAAGAAGCCGGACTACCGCCAGGACCTGGTCGATCTCGCCCGCGGCGCGAAGAAGGGCGGCCTGGACGGGTTCCTCGCCGATCTCTCCGAGCGCTGGGCCGAGGCGGCGCGGACCGCGGGCTCCTGATGCGCCGGACCACGGACAGGGCCGTCCCCGGCAGGGCGCTCCGGAGTCCCGCCGGGGACGGCGCCGCCCCCTCCCCGGGGCAGGCGCACGGTGCCGGGCCGACCGCCACGCCGCGCCCCCGCCGGGACACCCGGTGGCGGGAGGCCACGCCCTGGTTCTTCCTGCTGATCCCGCTGGCGCTGCTGATGGTCTTCACCTACGCGCCGGTCGTCAACATGATCGCGTACAGCTTCACGGACTGGGACGGTGTCAGCCCCGACCTGAAGGTCACCGGCGTCCACAACTACGCCGACATCTTCACCCGTCCCGAGCTGTTCCAGGTGTTCTTCGTCAGCGGCTACTACCTCGCCGCGTCGGTGGTGCAGATCGCCGTCGCGCTCTACTTCGCGACCGTGCTGAGCTTCCACATCCGCTTCCGCGACTTCTTCAAGGGTGTGCTGTTCTTCCCGTACCTGATCAACGGGGTCGCGATCGGCTTTGTCTTCCTCTACTTCTTCCAGGACGGCGGCACCCTCGACTCGGTCCTGCGGCTGTTCGGCGCCGGGACCGAACGGGCCTGGCTCGGGACACCGGCCTCGGCGAACATCTCGCTGGCCGGGGTGTCGGTCTGGCGCTACACGGGGCTCAACTTCGTGCTGTTCCTCGGTGCGATCCAGTCCGTCCCGGGCGAGCTGTACGAGGCGTCCGCACTGGACGGCGCCAACCGCTGGCAGCAGTTCCGGCACATCATCGCGCCGGGCATCCGGCCGATCCTCGGCCTCAGTGTGATCCTGTCGGTCTCCGGCTCCCTGGCCGTCTTCGAGATCCCCTACATCATGACCGGCGGCGCCACCGGCACCGAGACCTTCGTGATCCAGACCGTGAAGCTCGCCTTCCAGTTCAACAAGACGGGACTGGCCTCGGCCGCCGCCGTCGTACTGCTGGTGATCATTCTCCTGGTGACCTGGGTGCAGCGGCGCCTCGTCCCGGACGACAAGGCGGATCTCGTATGAGGACACGCGCACACCTCGCCGCCACACTGAAGTACCTCTCCCTGGTGGTGGCCTCCGTCGTGGTGCTGCTGCCGCTCGGAGTCATCTTCCTGACCTCGCTGAAGACCGACGAGGAGATGGCCGACGGCAGCGGCGCGCTCACCCCGCCCCGCGACCCGCTGAACTTCGCCAACTACGTGACGGCCTTCTCCGACGGCCGGATGGTCGGCGCCTTCGGGAACACCGCGTTCATCCTGCTGTTCGCCATCACCGGCACCGTGGTCATCGGCTCGATGACGGCGTACGCGATCGACCGGTTCCGCTTCCGGCTGCGCAAGCTCGTGATCGCGCTGTTCCTGGTCGCCACCCTGGTGCCCGGGGTGACCACGCAGGTCGCGACCTTCCAGATCGTCGACAGCCTCGGACTCTTCGACTCCCTCTGGGCGCCGATCGTCCTCTACATGGGCACCGACATCGTCTCGATCTACATCTTCCTCCAGTTCATCCGGTCCATCCCGGTCTCCCTGGACGAGTCCGCGCGACTGGACGGCGCCAACGCCTTCACCGTCTACCGGAAGATCATCCTTCCGCTGCTCAAACCGGCCATCGCCACCGTCGTCATCATCAAGGGCATCACCGTCTACAACGACTTCTACATCCCGTTCCTCTACATGCCGTCCGAGGAACGGGGCACCATCTCGACCTCGCTGTTCCGCTTCAAGGGCCCCTTCGGGGCGCACTGGGAGACCATCTCGGCGGGGGCCGTCCTGGTCATCCTGCCCACGCTGATCGCCTTCCTCTTCCTCCAGCGCTACATCTACAACGGCTTCACCCGGGGAGCCACACGCTGAGCCGCCCGCCCCGGAACGGGTGTCCGGTGTGATACGCGGGCGGGCCCGGTGCAAAGCTGGTTCCGTAGCAACGCGGTTCGGGCGACGGAGGTCCAGATATGAGGCTCACCATTCTCGGCGGCGGCGGGTTCCGGGTCCCGCTGGTGTACGGGGCACTGCTCGGCGACCACGCCGAGGGCCGGATCACCCACGTCACCCTGCACGACCTCGACCCCGCCCGGCTGACGGCCGTCGCCCGGGTCCTCGCCGACCAGGCCGCAGCCGCCCCCGACGCGCCGTCCGTCACCGTCACCACCGACCTCGACGAGGCACTGCGCGGCGCCGACTTCGTCTTCTCCGCCCTTCGCGTCGGCGGCCTGGAGGGCCGCGCGGCCGACGAGCGCGTCGCCCTGGAGCTGGGCGTCCTGGGGCAGGAGACGGTCGGCGCCGGGGGCATCGCGTACGGGCTGCGCACGGTGCCCGTGGCCGTCGACATCGCGCGGCGGATCGCCCGGCTCGCCCCCGACGCCTGGGTCATCAACTTCACCAACCCGGCCGGTCTGGTCACCGAGGCCATGTCCCGCCACCTCGGCGACCGCGTCATCGGCATCTGCGACTCGCCGGTGGGACTCGGACGGCGCGTGGCACGCGTCCTCGGCGCCGATCCGGACGAGGCGGGCATCGACTACGTGGGCCTCAACCACCTCGGCTGGCTGCGCGGGCTGCGCGTCGCCGGCCGCGACGAACTCCCGCGCCTGCTCGCCGACACCGAGGCCCTCGGCTCCTTCGAGGAGGGCCGCCTCTTCGGACCCGACTGGCTCCGGTCCCTCGGCGCGATCCCCAACGAGTACCTGCACTACTACTACTTCAACCGCGAGACGGTCCGCGCCTACCAGGAGGCCGAGCGGACCCGGGGCGCCTTCCTCCGCGACCAACAGGCCGTCTTCTACGAGGAGATGGCCCGGCCCGACGCACCCGCCCTGCTCACCTGGGACCGTACCCGCGCCGAACGCGAGGCGACGTACATGACGGCGAACCGCGAGTCCGCCGGTCTGGCGGAGCGCGACGAGAGCGACCTGGAGTCCGGCGGCTACGAACAGGTCGCCCTCGCCCTGATGCGCGCCATCGCCCGCGACGAGCGCACCACCCTCATCCTCAACGTCCGCAACCGCACCACCCTGCGGGTCCTGGACGAGGAAGCGGTCATCGAGGTGCCCTGCCTGGTGGACGCGAACGGCGCCCACCCGCTGGCGGCCGACCCGCTGCCCGACCACGCGACCGGGCTGGTCTGCGCCGTCAAGGCCGTCGAACGCGAGATCCTCGCCGCCGCCGAGAGCGGATCGCGCGCCACCGCCGTCAAGGCGTTCGCGCTGCACCCGCTCGTGGACTCGGTGAACATCGCCCGCCGGCTCGTCGACGGCTATACGGACGAGCACCCCGCTCTGGCCTATCTGAACCGCGCGTAGGATCCCCTCGTGCGCGCCGCGCCACCCGGGGTGCGGGCGCTTCACGGCCGTACCACCACCCCTCTCACCGCGCCTTACCGAGGAGCCGAGCGTGGCCATGCAACCGTGGTTCTCCGAAGCCAAGTTCGGTGTCTTCCTCCACTGGGGGATCTACGCGGTCGACGGCGTCCAGGAGTCCTGGTCGTTCTTCGAGGGCGACGTGCCGCACGACCGGTACATGGCCCAGCTCGACCGGTTCACCGCCGCCCGCTACCAACCCCGTGAGTGGGCCGCGCTGTTCGCCCGGGCCGGCGCCCGCTACGCCGTACTGACCTCCCGGCACCACGACGGCGTGGCGCTGTGGGACACGGCGCACGGCGACCTCGACGTCGTACGGCACACCCCGGCCGGCCGCGACCTCGTCGGTCCGTACGCGGAAGCGCTGCGCGAGCACGGTCTGAAGGTGGGCCTCTACTACTCCCACAGCGACTGGAACCATCCGGACTACGCCTCCCTGCGGCACGAGGGCCGCCCCGGCTGGGCGCGGTTCAACCCGTACGCGGAGGCCCCCGAGGGGCAGGAGGACCCGGCGGCGTGGGACCGCTATCTGGCCTACCGCGACGGCCAGGTGGGGGAGTTGGCCCGGCGGTTCCGGCCGGATCTGCTCTGGTTCGACGGAGAGTGGGAGCGCACCGGGGAACAGTGGCGGATACGTGAGCTGGCCGGGCTGATCCGCGCGGAACTCCCGGAGTGCGTGCTCAACGCCCGGATGCTCGGCGAGGGCGACTACGCCACCCCGGAACAGGGCGTGCCGATCGACGCCCCCGACGGCCCCTGGGAGCTGTGTCTCACCGTCAACGACTCCTGGGGCCACCGCCACCACGACGACAACCACAAGTCCACCACCCAGCTGGTCCGCTACCTCGCCGAGACCGTCGGCGCGGGCGGCAATCTGCTGCTGGCGGTGGGGCCGAGGGAGGACGGCACCCTCCCCGCCGAGCAGGTCGAGCGCCTCGAAGGCATCGGCGCGTGGATCGCCGCCCACGCGGAGGCGGTGTACGGGACGGTGGCCGGGCTGCCCCCGGGACACCACTACGGCCCGAGCACCCGCTCCGCCGACGCCCGCACCCTGTATCTGACGCTTTTCGACATCCCGCGCGGACCGGTCGGCGTACGGGGGCTGCGCACCCCCGTACGCCGGGTCAGTGTGCTGGGCACCGGCACCGAACTCGGCCACCGGGTCACCGGCGGGCTCCACGAGGTGCCCGGTGTGCTGTGGATCGACCCGCCGCCGGCCGCCGACCTCGACGCGCACGCGACCGTGCTCGCCGTCGAACTCGCCGGCGAACTCGACCTGTACCGGGGCGCCGGACGGTCCTGACCGTCCGGCGCGCGGTACGGCCGGGGCGCCGGGCCCCGTCCGGATCAGATCTTGCCGGTCCCCGCCCCCGCCGTCACCGAGGCGACGACGGTCGAAGCGGGCTCGGCCGTGTAGCTGTACGGAGGCGTGGTGAAGCTGCCCGTGCCGGAGATCTCGGTGGCCGCCCCGCCGAGGTCGTTCCCGCGCAGCACGGCGTAGCCGTCCACACTGCTGCTGCGGCTGGTCGTCACGGCGATCTTGGTGTCGCGGAAGACATTGTTCTCCACCAGCATCTGCGCGCCCATCCGGGAGTGGCAGGCGGTGTCGGCGCCCTGGACGTAGTTGTCGTAGAAGTGACCGGTGCCGAAGCGCAGGCTGGGCAGCCGGGAGTAGACGTTGCTGAACGAGTTGTGGTGGTACGTGACCCGCAGATGCCCGGTGTCCTCCGAGGCGTTGCTGTCACTGTGGCCGACGAGCGATCCCTTGTAGTGGTCCTTGAAGGTGTTCCAGGAGACGGTGACGTTGTCCGACGCGTGGGTGATGTCGAGGAGACCGTCGTAGTAGTCCTTGTCGTGGTCGCGGTCGGCCGAGAAGGCGTTGTGGTCGATCCACACCCGGGTGGACTTCTGGACGGTGATGCCGTCCGAGGGCGCGACCGGCTTGCTGATGTTGAGATTGCGGACGACGACGTTGGTCGATTCCTTGATGCGCAGTCCGCCGCCGGTGAAGCCGGAGCCCGAACCCACGCCCAGGACCGTGGTGTTCGAGCCCACGTCGACCTGACCGGTGAGGCTGATCAGCCCGGATACCCGGACGACTTTCGCTGAGCTGCCCGCGACCGCCGAGGTGAAGGCGGAGAGCGTACTGACGGTGACGGGGCTGGCGCTGCCGCCGCCGGTGGTGCCCGCCGCGTAGCCGATGGGCGTGGTCTCGGCGGCCGCGGCGGACTGCTGCGGTATCGCGCCGAGGGCGAGGACGGCGGTGGCCGAGGCGAACAGGGCGGCGGCGCGGCGGCCGGTGATGGTGGGCATACGTGGGGTGTCCCTTCGAAGCGGATGGGGCGCGTTTTCCAGGGCGTTCTCCTCCTTGTCGCCGTCGGAGCCCGAAAGGTTGCAGGGTCGCGGCACCGGGTCCGTACCGCCCCGTACCCCGGACTGCCCCGCCGAACGGACATCCGGTCCCGCGCCGCCCCGCGCCCACCGGGGCGAGCCGGAGCGCCGTCGGGCAACCGCCTCCTACGACCGGCCCCGGTCGCGGGCGGCCGGGCCGGATCGAGGGCGCTGGCAGGATGACGGCCATGGCGAACACCAGGCGCGCGCAGCCCCGCTCCCGGACGGCACCGGGCCACACCGTCCACCGGATCAAGGCCGTCCTGCGTGACTCGCGGCCCCCGGTCTGGCGCCGTCTCGAGGTGCCGTCGGCCGTCACGCTCCAGCAGCTGCACCACATCGTCCAGGCCGCCTTCGGCTGGGAGGACGCGCACATGTGGGCCTTCAGAACCCCGAAGAACCGCTGCCGCCACCGCGCCTCGCGACGGGAGCCGACGATTCTCAGCCCCGACGCCACACGCCTGGAGCAGCTCGCGCCGCGCCCCGACGACCGGCTGTCCTACCTCTACGACTTCGGGGACTGCTGGGAGCACAGCCTGCGCGTCGAGGCCGTCACCCACCCCGAGCCCGGCACCGCCTACCCCCGCTGCCTCACCGGCCGCCGCGCCTGTCCGCCGGAGGACTCGGGCGGGATCCGGGGATACGGGTATCTGCTCGACGTACTCGCCGACCCCAGCCACGAGGAGCACGAGGAGCGGCTGCGTCGGCTCGGCCTGGACTCCGCCGACCAGTTCGACCCGGCCGCCTTCGACCTGGAGCGGATCAACGCCGCACTCGCCGGGTGCGCCGCCGTACCGGCCGGGAGCTGAATCCACAGCTACCACGACCCCACCGCCCGGCCGGTTCCACCGTGGCTGCCGCGGTGGACCCCGCCCCACTGAACCGCGGTGACGAGCTGGCGCAATACCGCCGGGGATAGGCTGTGAGGCATGCACACCGAGCCGCCCCGGACCGCGCGACCGGGCGGCCCGGCCCCGGCCCCCGGCGCACCGCCCGCGCTGCGCGCCGACGCGCTGCACAACCGCGGCCGCATCGTCGAGGCCGCCCGCGAGTCCTTCGCCGCCCGGGGACTCGACGTCCCGATGGCCGCCATCGCGCGGCGCGCCGGCGTCGGCATCGCCACGCTCTACCGGCGCTTCCCCACCAAGGAGGCGCTGATCACCGAGGCGTTCGCCGAACAGCTCGGCGTGTGCGTCTCGGTGGTCCACGAAGCGCTGGCCGACCCCGACCCCTGGCGCGGCTTCCGCACGGTCATCGAGAGGGTGTGCGCCCTGCACGCCACCGACAGAGGCTTCACCGCGGCGTTCCTCTCGGCCTTCCCCGACGCGGTCGCCTTCGACCGGGAGCGCGACTGCGCCGAGCGGGGCTTCGCCCTGCTCGTCCAGCGCGCCAAGGACGCCGGGCAGCTGCGTGCCGACTTCGCGCACGAGGACCTCGCCCTGATCCTCATGGCCAACAGCGGCATCACCGCCGACTCCACCGAGGCGGCCCAGGCCGCCTCCCGTCGCCTGGTGGCGTACCTGCTGCACTCCTTCCGCGCCGTCCCCGACACCTCGCCGGCCCCGCTCCCGCCACCGCCGCCGCTCCGGCTCACCTCCCTGCTCGGCCCGCCGCCCCCGTAGGCGCGGCTCCGCGAAGGGGAGCGGCTGAGGGAGGGGCGTCGACCGCCCGGCGGCAACGGGGAGGACGGCCGGGTATCTCCATCCGTACGGGTGATCCCGGGCGCGAGTTGTTCATCTTCGTCCCCATACGCCGCTAGGTTGCCGGGCGAACCTAGCGGCTATCACTGAGGACACCGATGACTTTCCCCGCCATGGACCACTCGACGACCCGTTACTCCCTCCCGCACGCCTACTGGATGGCGCAAGCGGCCGGGCTCGCCGCGCTGGACCGGGACGCCATCGACTCCCGGGCCGGCGAGTGGGGCTTCCGGGAAGTGCGGCACTTCGAGTCGACGCACCGGATGCCGTTCCCCATCGAGGACACCCAGGCGTACGTCATGGCCAGTGATCGCATGATCGTCACCGGCTTCCGGGGCACCGAGGTGCTGAAGATCTACGACTGGCTCACCGACGTCAACACCCCGCCCGTCCCCGGACCGGCGAACAAGGGCTTCGTCCACTACGGCTTCCACCGCGCCCTGGAGTCCGTCTTCCCCCGGATCCGCGACACCATCCAGGAACTGCGCACCGACGGTCAGACCGTCTGGTTCACCGGGCACAGCCTCGGCGGAGCCCTCGCGATGCTGGCGGGCGCCCGTCTGTACTTCGAGGAGCCCAAGCTGCTGCCCGACGGCGTCTACACCTTCGGCCAGCCCCGCACCTGCGAACGGCTCCTCGCGAGCGCGCACAACACGGCCTTCAGGAAGCGCTGCCACCGCTTCGTCAACAACAACGACATCGTCCCCCAGCTCCCGCCCGAGCCGGTCTACACACACGTCGACGCGATGCGCTACTTCGACGCCGACGGGAAGCTCCACGACACGATGCCACTGCTGGCCGGCTTGAAGGACCGGGTGAAGGGGGTGGGCGCCGACCTGTTCGCCCCGGAGACCGACGCGGTCAAGGACCACCATCTGACCAACTACCTCGCCGCCTTCGAGAAGAACCTCACCAGGACCGGCTGAGCGCCGCACCGGACTCCGCGCCCTCGGCCGCCGGGGCCGGCCACAGGACGGCCCCGGTACATCCGGTCAGTTGTCCAGTACGGCGGCGACGAGGTCCACCGCGAGGTCGTGCGTGTCCTGGAAGGGAAGCGCGGCATCCGTGAACCAGTCGGCGGTGGCCTCCGGGTGCGGCCCGACGACGGCGACGCGGCCCGCGCCGTACGGGGTGACGAGCGCGGCGGTGAGGCCGTTGGTGTAAGTGGCCAGCACGGTAGGGTCCGTATCCGGTTCGGGTGCGAACCAGGCGCCGTCCTGGAAGAAGAGTGTGCGGCGCCGCCCCCGCCAGTCGACTTCGACCAGGGCGTCGTCCTCGGTGGTGACCGTGGCGCCGTCCGAGCAGATGTACTGGTCGACCGTGCCGGACAGCAGACCGAACCCCTCGTCCGGCCCGGCGAGATAGCCGCCGAGACAGAAGCCCAGGTAGCGGCCGCCCTGCCCGACGAAGTCACGGATCGCCTCCTTGTGCTGCTTGAGCTGCCGGTAGGCGGGCGAGAGGGAGCCGCCGCCGGGCTGCGCGTACAGCCGGGCGCCGGCCAGTGTGCCGGGCGACAGCGGGAGGTCCCCCCGGGGCCCGACGGTACGGACCTCCAGGCCCCAGGGACCGTTGGCCAGGAGGCCGACGACCGTGTCGGCACAGTCCCTGTCCTCCTGGGTACGGCCCCGGTACACCAGCGCCACGGGACCCGCCCCGGTCGGCGCGGACGGGCGGGACACACCGAGGGTACGGCGCAGCGAATCGAGGATGCCGGAGGATTTCATGGCTCCCTGCCAGGTTGTTCGTGCGCGGCGGTCCGCGTGGTCCACGGTCGGCGGAGAGCCGTCCGGCGCCTTTCTCCGCCCCGCGCGACGCGTACGCGATGCTCCCCCGTTCGCTGGGGGACACGATGTTCCCCTGCCGCGTGGGAGCCGGACTTCCCTTTATGGCACCCGCTCCGTGCCGGGCGCGACCGTCCGCCGAGAGGGAACGTTCATCCCTCACCCGTATGCCGTCGGGCCGCCGCCGTGACAAACCCCTTCGTGTGTGGCCGGAGACTGTGGCAGGGTCATGGCGCATGGACGACACGTGGGGGGCCGGAGCCGATTTCCGCACGACGAGCGGACCGGTGCGTGGCAGGCGCTCGCCCGAAGGTGTCACAGCCGTCCTCGGAATCCCCTACGCCACGGCGCCCTTCGGCCCCGGCCGTTTCCGCCGGCCGCGGCCCGCCGCCGGTTGGCGCGGGCGGCGGGACTGCGGCGCCTTCGGGCCCGTCGCGCCGCAGTCGGCGGAACTTCCGGGTTCACCGGTCTGGCGCCCCGGGGACGAGGACGTTCTCACCGTCAACGTATGGGTACAACCACGGCCGGACGGTGGCCCGTTGCCGGTACTGGTCTGGATCCACGGTGGCGCCTACACGTTCGGCTCCTCCGCCCAGCCCGATTTCGACGGCACCGCGCTCGCCCGAGCCGGGGTGCTCGTCGTCAGTTGCAACTACCGGGTCGGCTTCGAGGGGTTCGGTCATGTGCCGGGCCTCCCCGACAACCGCGGCCTGCTCGACCAGGCGGCGGCCCTGCGCTGGGTACGGGAGAACATCGCAGCTTTCGGCGGTGACCCCGGCAATGTCACGGTCGCCGGGCACTCCGCCGGAGCGGGATCGGTCGCCTGCCTGATGGCCATGGAGGAGACGCGCGGCCTGTTCCGCAGGGCCATCGCCCACAGCGTGCCCGACGCCTTCCTCACCGTCGAGGCCGCCGTAGCGACCACATCGAGGATCGCGGCCGAAGCCGGGGTGGCCCCGACGGCGGAGGGGCTGCTCTCGGCCTCGCCGGGGCGGCTGGTGGCCGCTGCCGACAGAGTCGCCGGACGCTTGGGTGACGACCCGGTGGTGGCGATCCAGGCATACGACCCGGTCGTCTTCCAGCCCGTCGTCGGCGGCGAGGTGCTGCCCGCGGATCCGCTCTCCGCCCCGGCTTCCGGTATCGCGCGCGACGTGGACCTCCTGGTGTGCCACACGCTGGAGGAGTACTGGTTCCTGCACGAGATCGGAGGGGTGCGGGAGGTCACCTCGGAGGCGGAACTCGTCGGCTTCGCCCGGGCCCTGCGACTGTCCGGCCGGGTCGTCGAGGGCTACCGCGCGCTGATGCCGGACGCCCCGGTGCTCGACCGGTACCTCGCGCTGTCCGGCGACGCCCGGTTCGGCGAGTACAGCAGCCGGCTCGCCGAACGTCACGCGGGGGCGGGCGGCCGAGCGTATCTGTCCCGCTTCGCCCGCCGACGTGCGACTCCGAGCGGCGAGACGCGTCCCTGGCACACCGCCGACATCCCGTTCGCCTTCGGCAACCTCGACGCCGACGGCGCCGCCTTCCTCATCGGAGGGGCGCCCGACGAACAGGACCGCGCCCTGTCCCGTCGCATGCTGCGCGCCTGGGTCGACTTCGCCACCCACGGCGACCCGGGCTGGCCGCCGGTCACCGCCGATGTCACCCCGGTGAAGGTCTGGGCCGTCCCCGGGGACCGCATGGCCGACGACGGCGACTCGGCCGTACGCGCGCTGTGGCGGGGCGTCCCGCTCGATCTCCAGCGACGGTGAAGGCCGCACGGCGCCGGGCGACTCGCAGGTCGGGCCTTCCCGCGCCGACGGGCCCGGTACGGCGGCCGGTTCACGACCTGTCCCAACGGTCCCGGCGCGGCGGCCGGTGCACGACCTGCCTCGACAGGCCCGGCGCGGTGCCGGTGCACGAGCGGACCGGTCCCGGTGACCGTCAGGTGACACCGGGACCGGTACGGGCGGGAGCCGGCCCCGCGGCTCCCGGTCGGTGGGCCGGCCTCAGCCTGCCGTACGGGGGAGCGCGCGGGTGCGGCCCATCGCGCCCAGCCAGGTGGCGGACGGCTTGGGCAGCCGCTCGAAGGTCTCCGGGTCCCAGCCGATCAGCCCGAACGTCGGCTTGTAGGAGCCCCACTCGTAGTTGTCCAGCGCGCTCCAGGCCAGGTAACCGTGGATCCGCAGGCCGTCCTGGAGGGCGGCGGCGACCTCGTTCAGCGCGCCGGTGTAGTAGTCGATCCGCCGGCCGTCGTCGCCGGTCGCGATGCCGTTCTCGGTGACGATCAGCGGCATGTCGGGGCCGGCGATCTCGGCGGTGTGGCGCAGCGCGTGGCCGACCGCCGACGGGTAGTACTCCCACTGCGTGAGGGTGCGTTCGGCGTCCTCGGGAGTGGGGATGGGACCGTCGGCGCCGATCCGGGTCCGGGTATAGGACTGCACACCGATCCAGTCGTCGTCGCGGGCGGCTTCGATGAAGATGTCCTCGCGGGGGTGACGGTAGGCCGCTGTGACCTCCTCGGCACCGGGAAGCGCCTGGTAGACCTGGTTGGCGATGGTCCAGCCCACCCGGATGCCGGGGTTGATCGCCCTGACCTCCTTGACGGCCGCGTGGTGCGCGGCGATCACGGCGTGCGTGGTCTCCTCGTCCGGGGTCGGCAGCCCGGCCGGCGGGAACCCGATGTCGCCGCGCTTGGCCTGGCCCGCCATGACAGCGATCATGTTGGGCTCGTTGATGGTGCAGACATGGCCGACGCCCTCGGCGATGACCGGCGCGCAGGCCGCCACATACCGGGCGAACAGCTCGGGGCCGTCCTCCGCGGTGAAGCCGCCGCGCTCCTCGAACCACCGCGGCACGGTGAAGTGGTGCAGGGTGACCATCGGACGCAGGCCACGCTCGACGGCGCCCTCGACCATGCGGCGGTAGTGGGCGAGTTCGGCGCGGGAGAACGCGCCCTCGGCGGGCTCGATGCGCGCCCACTCGATGGAGAACCGGTAGTCGGTGAAGCCGAGGCCGGCCAGCACGTCCATGTCCTCGTGCCAGCGGTGGTAGCTGTCGCAGGCGTCCAGGCTGGGTTCCTGGATGTGGGTGCCCGCGGTGTGTTCCTTGACCCACCAGTCGCTGTTGGTGTTGTTGCCCTCGATCTGGTGGGCGGCCGTGGAGGCTCCCCACAGGAAGCCTTCGGGGAACGGGACCTGGGTGTGCGTCATCGCGAAACGTCTTTCCGGTGGGGGAGGGGAGTGGCGGGGTGAGGAAGCAGATGAAGGAGTTGAAGGAGATGAGAGGCCGGCCGGAGACCGGCGGTGGCGGGCTACTTCATGCCCGCCGTGGCGATGCCCTGGGTGAAGTGCCGCTGGAGGGCGATGAACACCACCAGGACCGGCAGCACGATCAGGAAGGAGCCGGCCATGAGCATGCCGTTCGAGCCTCCCGCCTTGTTGGGGTCGGTGGCGAACGTGGCCAGGGCCACCGGCAGGGTGTATTTGCCGGGGTCGTTGGTCGCGATGAGCGGCCAGACGAAGTTGTTCCAGGACCCCAGGAACGTGAAGATCGAGAGTGTCGCCAGCGCGGGCTTCACCAGGGGCATCACGATCCGCCAGAAGATGTACCACTCACCGGCGCCGTCCATCCGGGCCGCTTCCAGCAGCTCGTCCGGTATCGACTGCATGAACTGGCGCATCAGGAAGACCCCGAAGGCTCCGGCGGCGAACGGCAGCACCAGACCGGCGTACGAGTCGATCAGCCCCATCTTGCTCATCAGCACGAAGAGCGGGAGCAGCATCAGGTTGCCGGGCACCATGAGCGCGCCGAGCACCAGCCCGAAGATCTTGTCGCGCCCGACGAACCTCAGCTTGGCCAGGGCGTACCCGAGCATCGAGCAGAACACCAGGTTCGACACGGTCACGAGGACCGCCACGATCACCGAGTTCATGAAGTAGAGCGGCAGATCGAGCTTGTCGAGCAGGTCCCGGAAGTTGTCCAGGGTCCACTCGGTCGGTATCCACACGGGCGGGCTGGAGGTCAGTTCGCCGGGTGTCTTGAAGGCGGACAGGGCCATCCACAGGAACGGCGCCGACATGATCAGCAGGCCGAGCGCGAGCAGCGCGTAGACGAGGACCCGCCTCTTCCCCGATCGGGCACGGCGGCCGCGGGACCGGTCCGGCTCGGGGGACCCGGCCTGCTGCGAGGGCGCCGTCACCGCGGCCCCCGGTGCACTGGTGGCGCTCATTTCGTGTTGTCCTTCAGCAGTCGGAGCTGGAGCACCGTGATGCCCATGATCACTACGAAGAGGACATACGCCATGGCGCTCGCATAGCCCATGTGGAAGAAGTTGAAGCCCTCGCGGTACATGTTCAGCGAAATGGTGAGTGTGGAGTCCGAGGGACCCCCCTGCGTCATCACGAACGGCTCCTCGAACACGTTGAGGTAGCCGATGGTGGTGATGACCGTGGCATAGAGCAGTGTGGGCCGCAGCAGCGGGACGGTGATCCGGCGGAACTCCTGCCAGAGCCCGGCGCCGTCCAGCCGCGCCGCCTCCCGTACCTCGGTGGGGATCGCCTGGAGCCCGGCGATGAAGAGCACCATGACCGTTCCGAGATTGCGCCAGACCGCCATCGCGATCATCGAGGGCATGGCAAGGGTCTCGGAGCCGAGGAAGTCCGGTGCGGTCAGCCCCACTTCGGAGAAGAGGCCGGCGACGAGTCCGTCGCTCGGGTCGAGCACGAACCGCCAGACCACGGCGACCGCGACGATGGTGGTGACCACCGGGGCGTAGAAACCGACGCGGAAGAAGGTACGCGCCCGGTCGATGCCGTTGTTCAGCAGCACGGCGACGAGCAGTCCCAGGAAGACGGTCAGCGGGACACCGACGACCACGAAGTACGCCGTGTTGAAGAGGGACTTGAGGAACTTGTCGTCGTTGAAGAGATCGACGTAGTTCTCGAAGCCGATGAAGTTCGCGTCCAGCGGGCGTGTGACATTGCGCAGCCCGAAGTCGGTGAAGCTCATCACCAGCGTGGCGAGGATCGGGACGGCCATGAAGACCAGGAAGAGGACCAGGAAGGGAGTGGAGAACAGCCAGCCGGCCATGTTCTGCACGCCCATCGTGGACTTCCGGCGCCTTCGCGGCTCCTCGGGCCCGCCGGCCGGGACTGCGAGCGCCCCTGTCCCGGCCCGTGCTTCGGCCGTCCGTGCGGCCTTTCCTGTCGTGGTGCTCATGGCTCCTACTTCACGAGCCCTTCGATCTGGGACTGCGCGGTCCGCAACGCGTCCTCGGCGGACGCCTTGCCCTGCGTGACCTTGGCGATGGCCTGGTCGACCTTGTCCGTGATCTCCGTCCACCGGGCCAGCGAAGGCGACGACTTGGCGGTGTCCATCTGCTTCTTGAAGACCTGGAGGTCCGCGTCGTCGGAGAGGTCGCCGGAGGTCCAGGCGGAGGTGTTGGCCGGCAGGTCCTTGGTGCGCTCGTACCAGTCGGCCTGCCCCTTGGTGTCGGTCAGGTACGTGAGGAAGCGGGTCGCCGCCGCCTTGTGTTCACTGTCCTTGGAGATCACCAGGGAGGAGCCGCCGGCCATGGAGACGGAGGACGCGTCGGCGGGCACGTTCGCCACCGCCCACTTGCCCTTGAGCTGCGGCTGGCCCTCGTTCAGCAGGGTGACGTGCCAGGGCCCGCCGAAGAACATCGGGACCCGGCCGTTGCCGAAGTCCTTCACCACGTCATAACCCGGTTGCACGGACTTGTTCGACAGCCCCTTGTCGAAGTACGAGCCGTACTCCTTGAGCGCCTTGACGGCCTGGGGGCTGTCGATGACGGCCTCGCCCTTGGCGTCGACGATCTCGCCGCCGGCGGAGTAGAGGAAGGAGTAGAAATTCTGCACGGTGTCCAGGCCGCTGGGCTGGATGGACAGGCCCCACTTGGTGCCGGCCTTGCCCTGGTAGGCGGTGGCGAGGTCGCGCATCTCCTTCCAGGTGGCCGGAGCCCTGTCGATCCCGGCCTTCTCGGCCAGGTCCGTGCGGTAGTAGAGGACACGGGTGTCGACGTACCACGGCACGCCGTACGCCTGGCCGTCCACCTCGCCCTGCTTCCAGGCGGAGGGGAAGAAGTCCTTCTTGTCGAAGGTCCCGGTGTCGACCGGCTCCAGAACACCCAGCTCCGCGAACTCGCCGAGGTAGCTGCCGCCCATCTGCGCCACGTCCGGCAGGGTGCCGGCGGCGGCCGCGGAGACCAGCTTCTGATGGGCGACGTCCCAGCCGACCGGGGTCACCTTCACGGTGATGTTCGGGTGGGCCGCGGTGTACTCCTCGGCCACGTCCGCGAGCTTCTCGCCCTCGGCTCCCATGGCCCAGACGGTGATCGTCTGCTTCTCGTCCGCGGCGACGTCACCGCCGCCCGAGCCGCCGCACGCGGTGATGCCGAAGGCGAGAGCGACTGCGATACCGGCCGGGAGGGTTCTGGCGGTGCGGGGCATGGAGGGCTCCTCCTTGAGCAATCCGAATGTATGCGCTGCCTGTAAGCGCATACATCACTCTGCGGCAGATGGCTGGAAATACGCAAGAGGGTGCTGGTCACGCTCGTGCAACGGGTGCGACATCCGCACGGTCGACTTTGAACGGTAAGCGCATATTTTGCGGTCAAGTGGAAGGTGTGACCGATTTCGCTCGCCGCCGGACGGTCCCGTGCCGGCCGATAGTGTGGAGATCATGGCCTCGTTCGTTCATGACTTCCCGTTCGACCCCGCCCACGGCTGGACGTCGGACCGGCTGTCGGCGGCGCCCGCGCCCCTCGCCCCGGACGATTTCGCCTCCTTCTGGCGGGCCCGTCACGAGGAGGCCCGCCAGGTCGCCACGGATCCGGAACTCGGGCCGGCCGAGGGCGAGCGCGACGGCGCACGCATCCACGGCGTGACCTTCACCTCGGTCGGCGGGGTGCGGCTCGGTGGCTGGTTCGCGCTCCCGGCGGAGGGTCCGACGGAGTACGGATTCGTGATCGGACACGGGTACGGAGGCCGCCTGGAGCCCGGCCCCGACCTGCCGTTGCCGCTGCCACGCGCCGCCGCGATCCTGCCCTGCGTACGGGGCATGGGCTCCCGCGGTCTGACGGCGGGCATCCCCGACACGGCCGACGAGCACGTCCTGCACGGCATCGCCTCACGCGACACGTACGTCATCGGTGGCTGTGTCGCCGACCTGTGGTGCGCCGCCTCGGCCCTGCGCGAGCTGGTCCCTGAGCTGGCGCCGGACGCCGGCGGACCGCCGCTCGGCTACCTCGGGGAGAGCTTCGGCGGCGGACTCGGCGCGCTGGCCCTGCCCTGGGACGACCGGTTCGGGGCCGCCCAGCTGACGGTACCGACCTTCGGCAACCACCCGCTGCGGCTCACCCTCCCGTGTACCGGCAGCGGGGAGTCGGTCCGCGCTTACCACCGGCAGCACCCGGAGGTGACCGAGGTGCTGCGCTACTTCGACGCCGCCACGGCCGCCACCCGGCTGGAGCTGCCCACCCTGGTCGCCGCCGCGCTGTTCGACCCGGCCGTGCCGCCACCGGGACAGTTCGCCGTGCACAACGCTCTGGCGGGCCCCCACGACCTTCATGTCATGAGCGCGGGCCACTTCGAGCATCCGGGGCTCGACACCGAGAAGGAGGAGCTGCGCGCCGCGCGGCGACGCTTCTTCCACGAGCACCTGGTGGGCGGAAGCGGCTGACGCGGGGGAACGGATGCGCGTCAGGGCGTGTTGCGACGGTGGCGCCCTACGCCCACCGCCGGCCGGGTGCGGGCGGCGGTGGGCGTGCGAGCGGTACCGGGGGCGGTACGGGGCGGTGCGGCGGTACGGGGCAGTGGCGCCCCCTCAGCCGCAGCCGCAGCTCGCACGCCGCACGAGCGAGACCGGCAGCATCAGCGACACCGGTTCCCGGCCGCTGTCGGCCAGCCGCCGCACCAGCAACTCCACCGCCTGCTCGCCGAGTTGGCGGATCGGCTGACGCACGGTGGTGAGCGAGGGCCGCACGATCCGGCTCAACGGGATGCCGTCGAATCCGGTCACCGCCATGTCCTGGGGGACCCGAACACCGCGCCGGTCCAGTGCGTGCAGGGCTCCCACCGCCATCTGGTCGTTGGCGAACAGCATCGCCTCCGGTCGTTCGCCCGCTCGGTCGAGCAGCGCTTCGGCGGCCCGAGCGCCCTCCGCCTGGGTCATCATCCCCGCCCGCACGTCCGGGGCGTCCGGCACCGGCAGCCCGGCGTCGCCGCAGGCCGCCCGGAAGCCCGCGAACCGTGCCTCCGCGTCCGGCGAGCCGGCGTCACCGCCGACGAACGCGAGCCGGCGCAGCCCGTGGTCCTCGATCAGGTGGCGGGCGAGCGCGCGCTCGCCTTCGGCGTTGTCGACCACGATGTGGTCCAGGTGGTCGATCTCGCGCGGCCCGGCGAGCATCACGATCGGCAGCCGGTTCGAAATCACCTCCAGATCCTCGGTCGGCACCGTCCGCGCGAGGACGGCGAAGCCGTCGACCCGCCCCGCGACCTTCGCGACCAGGCTCTCCGGGCCGCCCTCCAGGGACGCGGCGATCAGCAGCGCGTAGCCGTGCCGCCGCGCCGCCCGCTCCATGCCGCGGATGATCTGGTCGGAGTACAGCATCACGGCGTCGTCCGCGTCGCTCTCCGCCTCGGCGTCGGCCTCCGCGTCCGGATCGGCGTAGTCGGGGAAGCAGAGACCGAGCACACCGGTGGAGCGGCTGGCCAGGCCCCTGGCGCTCCCACTGGGCACGTAGCCCAGCTCGCGGGCCGCCTCCAGCACCCGCTCGCGGGTCTTGGCACGCACCGAATCCGGGCTGCGGTAGACCCGCGAGACCGTGGCGATGGAGACGCCCGACCGCTCGGCGACGTTGTACACCGTGGGGGCGCTCACCCGACCGACCGTCCGCTTCTTCTTCCGTACTGTGTACGTGCTGATGCAGGTACCGAAACTCTGTGAAAGCGCATTCACCCTAGATCGCCTGCCATGCGGCGAGCAAGACCGCACCGCCCCCGACGCCCGGGGGGCCGTCCGCCCGCTGCCCTTCCGGCCCGCTGTCAGCCCACGGTCCGGAGCCCCTCCGCGGCCGTCAGCGCCTCCAGAGCGCTCGCCTGGGTGCGCCAGTCGGCCGGGTTGGGCGGCGTGCCGGACCAGCGCTGACCGAGGCGGTTGAGGGAGTCCCGGTCGGTGGCCCAGATCGAGTCGGCCTGCTTCCTGATGTACGCCCGGTAGGAGGCCGCCCCGGTGGCGTCCGCCAGGTCGGCGAGGTGCCGCATGAAGACGCCCTTGAACTGCTTCTGGTTGTCGTCGCAGGAGCGCGTGGAGACATCGCACGACTCGGTCAGCACACCACCGCTGGTCAGCGCGGGCGAGGACATCGCCGCGTCGGCGAGGCGCCTGGCCGTGTCCAGATACCGGTCGCTCCCGGTGGACCGCCACAGCTGGGTGAAGGCGCCGATGGCGAGGCCCTGGTTGTAACTCCACACCGTCTGACCGTTGTTGCCGCAGTCCCTGGTCAGCCCGTCATTGACCAGGCCCGAGGAGTTGATCATCCCACTGGCGAGGTACCAGTCCGCTGCCGTGGCCGCGCGGGCGCCCCACACGGTGTCGCCGCCGATCCGCTCGTGCAGCGAGACGGTCAGCCACAGGTACAGCCCGTTGGTCACGGCGTTCTTGTAGGTGTGTTCCCGGTCCCACCACACTCCGCCGCCGCACGTACCGGTGTCCCAGTGCCGCTGGACGTAGTCGGTGATCGTGACGGCCTCGTCCAGGTAGCGGCGCTCGCCCGTGTGGTCGTACGCCGCCAGCCAGGCCACCGCCCACCAGGCCGCGTCGTCCACCGCGCGGCTGATGAAGTGACCCTCGACCGGGTCCGAGCTGCGCCCGCCCGCGGGGAGGACACCGCGGTTCTGCTCGAAGGTGCGGGCGATCGCCCAGTCGTAGTCGTGCCGTCCGGTGCGCGCGGCGAAGTCGGTGATCGAGGTGAGCGCGACCGCCGAGTTCCACCAACTGCTGCGCCACCAGCCCTCATCGGTGTGATAGGACGCCATCAGCGCATCCGCCGCCGCGCGCGCCCGGGTCGGCGCGGGCCTGGCCCAGGCCGTGCAACTCCCCTCCTGGTGGGAGGACTCACGGCCGCAGGCACGGACCGCCCCGCCGTGGAGCAGGCCGCGGGGGTCCCGGGTCGCGAACATGACGGTGCGGGCCGACGTGGCCCCGGACGGTACGCTCGTACGGCCGAGAGAGGAACCCTCGGGCCAGCTCGTCCCGTTGTCCCAGGAGCGGTCGAGCCAGATCTCGTCGCCGGCGCCGCCGTCCGCGACGACTCCCCACGCCATGCCGCTTCGCTGGTCGACATGGAGACTGATGGCGCGTCCGAAGAGGGTGGTCGACGGTACGGGGGTGTCGTCACCCGAGGCGGTGGCGGGATCGGCTCCGTCGCAGGACGAGCCGTCGCACACCGTCGGGCGCGCCCAGTCGGTACAGGCGACGCCCGCGGCGTCGCCGCAGGCGCGGATCCAGCCGCGCCGATGCCCCACCGGGTCGGAGATGTTGTACATCAGCGTGCGCGTGCCGGTCCGGGTGCCGGGGACGCTCGCCCTGCCGAGCAGCGCTTCCCAGGTGGCGCCACGGTCCCAGGACCGGTCGAGCCACACCGAGTCGCCGCTCGCGCCGTTGTCGATGCTCGCCCAGGCCATGTTGTCCGGGTCGGAGACATGCAGCCGCAGGGCCCGGCCGTTGATGTTCCTGCCGGGCACCGGGAAGGTGTCCTGCCGTGCCTTCGAGGGATCCAGTGTGTCGCACGCCAGGGCGCAGACCGGCGTCGCGGCGTGGGAGGGAGCGGGGAGGGCGACGAGGCCGGTCAGGGCCAGGAACAGGGCGAGGAGGGCGCCGATGACCGGACGGGTCCGCGCTGACATGACGTACCGCCTTTCATGAGGACCGTACGTGCGAGGGAGGGGGAACGGCCGCCGGTGCACAGGCGGCCGTTGCGGGTACGCGCCCGCTGTCCGGGAGCGACCGTGCTCAGGGAGCCCAGGGGGCCGTGATCGCCCAGGTGGTGTCCGGGACGAGCCCCGCCGGGTTGTCCCAGGTGTGGGTGCCGCCCTGCTGGGCCAGCCACAGTCGCGCGTCGATGTGCCGCAGATACTGGCGGGGGAAGGCGGCGGCCGACAGCCGGATGCCGTCACTGCCCCGCACCGGGCACCAGGTCGCGTCCTCCTTGTAGAGCGCGGAGTTGTCGCTCGCGTCACGCCGGACACGGAAGTCGCGGTGGCGCAGGTACTCACCGGGGTAGTTGCGGGACTCGAAGGAGTAGCAGAGTCTGTTGGCGAGGCCCGGCTTCACCTTCCAGGTGGCGTCCGCCTTCAACAGGCCCGTACTGCCCGCGTTCACCACCTCGGTGAAGCCGAGCCCGTCGTAGTGGCGGAGGTAGCGGTCGGTGTGGCCCGGTGTGGTGACCCGGATCGACACGTACTGCTCCAGCGGCAGTTCGACCTTCGGGCCGACCGTGCGGGACGCCGCGATCAGTGCCTGGTTGGCGGCGCGCACGCGGGTCTCGTCGACCTTGACGACCTGGCGGTCGTAGGTCAGCAGGCCGTTGGTCTCGTTCTCGACGTCGGTGATCTGTGTGTAGACGGCCGCCGAAAGGCCGTTCCCGGGAAGGGAGTTCTCCCGGATCCCGTCGAGCAGCCCGGCGAGCCGGTCGTTCAGCGCGGGCAGGCTGGGCTGGTCCTCGTAGCCCCAGCCACCACCGGGGTACCACTCGTGACCGGAGATCCGGAAGCCGAGGCCGCCGTACTCGCCGAGCACGGACGCGCGCACCGGCTCCGTCGGAGTGTTGCCGGGCCCGACGTAGTTGTGGTGGTCGACCACGTCGCCGTTGCCACCGTCCCGGGCGCCGCAGCAGTTGACGCCGCTCATGTTGTCCACGAGCCGCGACGGGTCGTACGACCTGACCATGTCCGCGACGCGCGCCTGGTCGTACTGGCCCCAGCCCTCGTTCTGGTCGACCCACAGGACCAGCGACGGCGAGCTGCGGTGCTGGTCGATGACGGCGCGGTACTCGCTCTCCCACTGGGTGCGGGCCGCGGCAGACGGGCTCTTGCCGGTGTCCATGGCGGGCATGTCCTGCCACACCAGCAGTCCCAGCCGGTCCGCCCAGTGGAACCAGCGCTGCGGCTCGACCTTGATGTGTTTGCGGACCATGTTGAAGCCGAGGTCCTTGTGTTTGCGCAAGTCGTAGGCGAGGGCCGCGTCGGTCGGCGCGGTGTAGCCGCCGTCCGGCCAGAAACCCTGATCGAGCGTGCCGGTCTGGAAGACGAACGAGCCGTTGAGCACCGGCCGCCGGACGCCGCCCACGTCCCGCACCGCGATGGACCGCATCCCCGCGTACGAACCGACCCGGTCGGCGCCGGCGCCGGTGAGTTCGGCCGTCACGTCGTACAGGAAGGGGTCCTCCGGCGTCCACAGGCGGGCGTTCGGCACCGGCACGGAGAACTCCTGACCGGCCGTCCCCGTCGCGCCCCCCACCCGCGTACCCCCGTCGGCGACGGTGACCCTGACGCCCGCGCCGTCCGCCCCGGTCACGCGCACCGTCACCCGCAGGGCGCCGTCCTGGAGTTCCGGGACCATGTCGAGCCGGGTGATGTGCGCGGCGGCGGTGGGCTCCAGCCAGACGGTCTGCCAGATCCCGGAAGCGGCGGTGTAGAAGATGTCGCGTCCGGCGTGCGGGGTGACGTCCTGGATACGCTGCTTGCCGACCGCCTGGCCGCCGGTCTGCGTGGGGTCGTACGCGGAGACGACGATCGTGTCGGCGGAGCCGCCGCTCAGCAGCGGCGTGATGTCGTACGAGAAGGAGTCGTAACCGCCGCGGTGGACCGCGCCGGCCTGCCGTCCGTTGACCCAGACCGCGGTCTCCCAGTCGCAGGCCCCGAAGTTGAGCTGGACGCTCCGGCCGTTCCAGTCCGCCGGGACGGTGAAGGTGCGCTTGTACCAGAGCTTGTCGTTCTCGGTGATCTTCCGCTGGATGCCGGAGAGCGCGGACTCCGGCGCGAACGGCACCCGGATCCGCTCGTCGAACACGGCCGGCTGCGCGGCGTCGCGAGAGGTGATCGCGAAGTCCCAGATACCGTTGAGATTGGCCCAGTCGGGCCGGGTGAGCTGCGGCCGCGGATACTCCGGCAGCGGACGGTCCACCGGGACCTGGCCGGTCCACGGGGTCGTCATCGGCGCGGGCTCGGGGACCCAGGCGGACGCGGCGGCCCGGGCGGGAGCCACGGGTGGGACGAGCAGGCCGGTGACGGCGAGTGCCAGCGCCGAGGCGGCGGTCATGCCGCGCCGCCAGATCCGCCGGGCCCGGGGGAGTCGGTGAGTACGGGTGGGTAAGAGGCTCGGCACGGTGATCGCTCCAGGGTTTCGGTGGCACACGGAGGAACGCAACCCGAAGGACGGTGGAACTCGCGCGGCGCGGCGGAAACGAGCCGTGCGAACACCACAGCAGTTCTCGGGCCATGTGTCCAGACCTGTCGCGGACAACGTTGTCGGACGCGTGCGACCGCACGGCGCCCCCGGCAGCCGGGAGCGCCGTGCCGGTGCGTGTGTCCGGCCCCGGGGCCCGTGCCGGTGCCCGGGGCCGCGCGCCGGACCGGACCGTACCCGACCGGCGCGGGAAGCCGGTGTCAGCCGTTGAACCTGTCCGGGTCGGGCCCGGTGCGCTCGTCACGGTTGAGGGCGGAGATCTCGGCGACGTCCCCGTCGGTGAGATCGAAGTCGAAGAGGTCGAAATTCTCCTGGATGCGCTTCTGCGTAACGGACTTGGGGAAGACGATGTCCCCTCGCTGCACATGCCAGCGCAAGGTCACCTGCGCCGTCGACCTGCCGACCCGCTCCGCGATGCGGGTGATGGTGGGATCGTCGAGCACCTTGCCCTGCGCGATGGGCGACCACGCTTCTGTGGCGATGTTCTGCTCGGCGCCGAAGGACCTGACGGCGTCCTGGGTGAGGTAGGGATGCACCTCGATCTGGTTGACGGCGGGCACCACCGTCGTGCTCTCCAGCAGCCGACGCAGGTGATGCGGCTGGAAGTTGGAGACTCCGATCGCCTTGACCCGTCCGGAGCGGTAGATCTCCTCCAGGGCCTGCCAGGTCTCCACGAAGTCCCCCGAACCCGGCAGCGGCCAGTGGATGAGGAAGAGGTCCAGATACTCGAGACCGAGTTCCTCCATGGTGCGGTCGAACGCCCGGAGGGCCGCGTCGTGCGGGTGCGCGTCGTTGTTCAGCTTGCTGGTCACGAAGACGTCGGAGCGGTCGAGACCGGAGTCGCGGATCGCCTGGCCGACCTCCTTCTCGTTGCCGTACATCTCCGCCGTGTCGATGTGCCGGTAGCCGGTCTCCAGAGCCGCCAGAGTGGTCTCGCGCGTCTCGTCCGGCGGGATCTGGAAGGTCCCGAAGCCGAGCTGGGGGATCGTCACACCGTTGTTGAGGGTGATGTCAGGTACTGCGGGCACAGTGGCTCCTTGCTGTCGGCGCCTGGAAAGGCGGGGGAGTACGGGCCTGGTGGGTCGTGGGTTGTCGACGTGATGACCTGTCCGCCGACCGATCGGCGGACGGTCGCCGTCAGCGGGCCGTCAGCCGGCGATTCCGCGCAGTGGCGCGTCGGGCGGGAGCACACGGACCAACTTGCGGTTGACGAATTCCCGCATGCCGAGCTTCGAGAGTTCCCGCCCGTAGCCCGAACGCTTGATTCCGCCGAACGGCAGATCGGGCTGGGTCGAGGTCGGGTGGTTCACCCAGACCATGCCGGTCTCCACGCGTTCGGCCACCCTGCGGCCCCGCTCCACATCCGCGCAGAAGACGGATCCGCCGAGGCCGTACTGACTGTCGTTGGCGAGGGCGATCGCCTCCTCCTCGTCCTGGACCCGGTAGATCACAGCGGCGGGGCCGAACAGCTCCTCCGCGTACGCGCGCATGCCGGGCTTGACGCCGGTGAGGATGGTCGGTTCGACGAAGGCACCGGGACGGTCGATCCGGCCGCCGCCGATCCGCAGTTCGGCTCCCTGCTCCACCGTCTCGCGGATCTGATCCGCCAGGTCCGAGGCCGCCCGTTCGGAGGAGAGCGGCCCCAGCGTCGTGGCCTCGTCGGCCGGATCGCCGGGCTCCAGCGCCCCGAAGGCGCGGCGCATGCCCTCCACGAAGTCGTCGTAGACGTCCGCCAGCACGATGAACCGCTTCGACGCCACGCAGCTCTGCCCGGTGTTCGCCATCCGGCCGGCCACCGCGGCACCGACCGTACGGTCGAGCCCCTCGCCGTCGAGGACGATGAACACGTCGCTCCCGCCCAGCTCCAGCAGACTCGGCTTCATGTTGCGCCCGGCCCGTTCGGCGACCTGGGCTCCCGCCCTTTCGCTGCCGGTCAGCGACGCCCCCTTCACCACGGGACTGTCGATGATGCGCGAGATCTCGTCGTGGCTCACGAACAGGTTGGTGTAGACGCCCTCGGGCGCGCCCGCGTCACGGAACAGCGACTCCAGGGCGAGCGCGGACTGCGGACATATCCCGGCGTGCTTGACCATGAGCGTGTTGCCCAGGACCAGGTTGGGACCCGCGAAGCGCACCACCTGGTAGAGCGGGAAATTCCAGGGCATGACACCGAGCAGGACGCCCAGTGGCTCATTGACCAGGTACGCCTCGCCCTCCTCGACGTCGAGCGGCTCATGGGCCGCGAAGCCGGGCCCGTGCTCCGCGTAGTACGTGAGGATGGAAGCGGCGAGGTCCACCTCTCCCCGCGCCTCCGGGATCAGCTTGCCCATCTCCAGGGTGATCAGCCGCGCCAGCGTCTCTTTCCGCTCCCTCATCAACCCGGCAGCGCGGCCGACCAGCGCGGCACGGTCCTCGACGGGCCGCTTCCGCCAGGCGTCGAAGGCGTCGGCAGCGGTTTCGAGCACCGCGTCGACCTCCGCTCCCTCGATGGTCGGGAACTCCGCGAGGGTTTCCCCGGTGTACGGGTTGACAGTGGCGAATGCGCTCTTGTGCTGCTCTGACATGGAATCTCCAGAACGACGGATGACGCAGGCGGCGGAACGACGCGTTCCGCCCACCCTGCGTGGTACCCGACCGAGCGGGTGGAAAACCGCCTATACATGTTTAAACCGGCAACAATCGCTCACGGGGGGCGGTGCGTCGGCCGCCGTCCGTCTCCTGCCCTCGCGACCGGTCGCCAAGGGTTCCGATCGGGGCCCGCCCGATCGCGATCGGGGCCCGCTCCACGGGGTCCGGCCGGTGTCCGGGCTCGGTCTCCCGGCTGCGGCGCGGATACCCGATCCGCATCCCGGCGAGCCGGCGCGTCCTCGGCAGCGGCGACCCGCCGTCCGCCCGAGGTGATCGGCGCGCTCAGAGGTGTTCCGGCCCCCGGCCGAAGACCTCGTTCAGCACCTCGCGGGCGGCCCGCGCACCGGACGCCAGCGCGCCCTGCACCGAACCGGTGGCACGGTGGTCCCCGCACACGTAGCGCCCGGCACTCCGCCGGGCCCGGCGGGTCAAGGGCCACGGCGGGGACATCACCGGCAGCGCGCCCTCGACCGTGTACGTGGAAACCGGCTCCCAGGACGCCGTGTCGGTGCCGTACACCTCCGCGAGATCCGACAGCAGCGTGGCGCCCCGGCCCGGCGTGTCTCCACCGAGCACCGAGGTGGAGACCAGCGAGCGCCCCGCCGGGGCATAGGTCGGAGCCACCTCGCTCAGCACGCAGGTGTTCAGGAAACGCCGTCGCTCGTCGAGAAGGAGCGTCGGTTCCCGCAGCGGCGTCATGGCGTTCGGCATCGCGTGGTAATAGGTCGTCACGGTACGGGTGGCGGCCACCTCCAGCCCCGGCAGCAGCCGGGCCGCAGCCGCGGGCCCCGTCGCGACGACGACCGCCTCCGCCGCGCGTTCCCTGCCGTCGGCGAGCAGCACTCCCGTGTCGGTGAGCGCCTCGACGGGCGTCTCCGGACACACCGTGCCCGGCGGCAGCCGGGCGGCGAGCTGACCGGGGACCGCGCCGATCCCCGCTGCGGGCAGACACTGGGTCCCGCGCAGCATGCTGCGCCAGACGAGATGGAAGAACCGCGAGGACGTTTCGAGGTCGTCGTCCAGGAACACACCGGCGAGGAAGGGCCGCAGGAACGCCTCGGTCAGTTCGTCGGAGATCCCCGCCCCGGCGAGCGCCGTCCGGGTCGTACGGTCCGCGCCGCGCCGGATCGCCGACACCGGGCCGAGCAGATCGCGCGCGCTCAGGACGCCCAGCGCCAGCAGGTCGCGTCCGGAGGCGAGCCGGCCCGGCAGCAGGTCCCGGGCCGAGCCCGGCCGCCGCGTGGGGTCGGTGAAGCGCGACCGGCCCGTCGCGCCGTGCACGAGGGCGCCGGGTGTGAAGGGGCGCAGTCGCAGCTCCCGGAGACGCATCCGCCGTTTGACCTGCGGATAGGAGGTGTTGAACACCTGGAACCCGCGGTCGAGGAGGAACCCGTCGCTGCGGTCCGTCCGCATCCTGCCGCCCACACCGTCGGACGCCTCCAGCACCTGGACGGTGCGCCCGGCCGCGCGGAGATCGGTGGCGCAGGCCAGCCCGGCGAGGCCCGCGCCGATCACGATGACGTCGGAGCGGGACCTCTGCGTGCCGTCGCCGTGGTCGCCCATGGAACGCACCCTATGACGCGGCGCGTCCCGGCGCCCCCGCTCCGCGTCCGAGCCGCGGGGCGCGGCTCCCTACCCGCCGACGCGCGCGTCCGGGGCCGGGCGGGGCTCCGGGGCCGGGCGGCTGAGGACGCCGGGCCACCACGCCTTGGGCCCGATGTCGCGTACCAGGGCCGGTACGAGCAGCGAGCGCACGACCAGGGTGTCCAGGAGGACGCCGAAGGCGACGATGAACGCGATCTGTACGAGGAAGGCGAGCGGGATGACGCCCAGCGCGGCGAAGGTCGCGGCGAGGACGACACCGGCCGAGGTGATGACGCCTCCGGTGGCGGTGAGGCCCCGCAGGACCCCCTCGCGCACGCCATGGTGGAGGGACTCCTCCCGGACCCGTGACATGAGGAAGATGTTGTAGTCCACGCCGAGCGCCACCAGGAAGACGAACCCGTACAGCGGGACCGACGAGTCGGTGCCGCCGAAGCCGAACACATGCCGGAAGACGAGAGCCGAAACGCCGAGCGTGGCGACGAAGTTGAGAGCCACCGTCACCACCAGCAGCAGTGGCATCACCACCGAGCGGAGCAGCCCGACGAGGATCACCAGGATGATCGCGAGCACCACCGGCACGATGAGCGAGCGGTCGTGCTCCGCGGTCCGCTGCGTGTCGTACTGCTGGGCGGTGTACCCACCGACGAGGGCGTCAGCGCCCGGTACGGAGTGCACGGCTTCGCGCAGCCGGACCACGGTGTCCTTGGCCGCGTCGCTGTCGGCCGCGTTCAGCAGGGTCGCGTCGATCCGTACCCGGCCGTCCGCGACCAGCGGCTCGCCCGCGCCCGGCTTTCCTCCTTCGGTCACCGGCGTGGCCGAGGCGACGCCGTCGGTGGCCTCGACGGCGGTCGTGACCTCGGCCAGTCGGCGCGCGTCGGCGATGACGACCGCCGGGTTGCCCGAACCGCCGGGGAAGTGCTCGCCGAGCACCCGCTGAGCGGTGACCGACGGGGCGTCGTTGACGAAGATCTCGTCGAGGGGCACGCCCTTCGAGGTGAAGGTCGGGGCGAAGGCGGCGCAGGCCAGCAGCGCGGCGAGAGAGACCGCCCACACCTTGCGGGGCGCGCGGTCCACCCGTGCGGCGATCCGGACCCAGATGCCGTGCCCGTTCGACGTGTCGGCGGCCGGCTCGGGTTTCGCGGGCCAGTACGCGCTCCGGCCGAGCAGGACGAGAGCGGCGGGCAGGAAGGTCAGCGCACTGAGCACGGCGCAGACGATGCCGATCGCGCCGACCGGGCCGAGCGCGCGGTTGTTGGTGAGATCGCTGATCAGGAGCGCGAGCAGGCCGAGCGCGACAGTGGCGGCGCTGGCGGTGATCGCGCCGGACGACTGGCGCAGCGCGGCGCGCATGGCCGCGATCCGGTCGCCGCCGAGCCCGAGTTCCTCGCGGAAGCGGGCGGTCAGCAGGAGTGCGTAGTCGGTGGCGGCCCCGATGACGAGGATGGACAGGATGCCCTGGACCTGCCCGTCCACCCGCACGATCCCCCGGTCGGCGAGAACGTAGACGACCGCGCAGGCGAGCCCGAGGGCGAAGACCGCGCCCACGATGATGACCAGCGGCAGCAGCACACTGCGGTAGACGAGCAGCAGGATCAGCAGCACCACGGCGAGGGCGACTCCGAGCAGCAGACCGTCGATACCAGCGAAGGCGTCGGAGAGATCGGCCTGGCTGGCCGCCGGGCCCGCGACGCGCGCGGTCGTCCCGGCGACACCGTCGGCGGCCCGCTGGATCCGTTCCACGGTGGGGCGCAGCTCGTCGCCGAGGTCGGGCCGCAGCGGTACGACGCCCTCCAGCGCCCGGCCGTCCTCGGACGCCAGGGCCGGTGAGACGGCGCCCCCGACGCCGGGATCGTCCGCGAGGGAAGCGAGGGCGGCGGTGGCGGCCTTGCGCCGTTCGTCGCCCATCCGGCCGTCGTCGGCGGTCCACACGACGATCGCGGGCACCGTCTCCTGCTGCTGGAAGGCCCGTTGGGCGTCGATGACCCGGGTGGACTCCGCGTTCTGCGGCAGGAAGGCGGCCTGGTCGTTGGTCGAGACCTCACCGAGTTTGCCCGCGTACGGACCGAGGGCGCCGCCGACGCCCAACCAGACGACGAGCAGGACGACGGGGACCAGCCAACGGGCCCATCGCGGGGTGCGGGACATCGCTCTCCTCCAGAACGTACGACCGGTGCGTACGGAAGTCTCCGTGAACTATTTCAACGACTAAGAATCTCAATCGTTGAAATATATTAGACGTTCCGGGACGGACGGCCGAGCAAGGGGTACCGAGCGAGGGGGACCGACGGCGACGGACGCGCGCTCACCCCTTCGCGTTCCGCATACCCTCCAGCTCCCCGTTCATGATGGTGAGAAACCGCAGGACGACCGACAGCTCGTCCTCGCTGAAGGGCTCCCGAGCCCGCCGGGTCGCCTCCGCCAGCGGCTGGAAGAAGGCACGCGCCACGGAACGGGCCCCCGCCGCGTAGTGCAGGTGGACCACCCGGCGGTCGTCGCTGTCGCGGGAACGGCGGATATGACCGGCCCGCTCCAGCCGGTCGAGACAGGCGGTGACGGCGCCCGAGGTCAGCCCGAGATGGTCCCGCAGCCGACCGGGCGTCAGCGGGTCGTCGGTGTCGAGGATCGCCGCGAGCGCCTGCACATCGGTGGCGTGGAGCCCGTGCCCGGAGGCGAATCCGTGGACCAGCCGGTTGATCTCGCCGTTCATCCGCCGCAACTGGATCGCGTACGCCTGGAGATCCGCTGGTGCCGGACGGTCCGGGGCTGCGTCCCCGGCCTCTCGGTCGTCTGTACTGGCCACGCGTCGACCCTATACAAGAGCCCACGAGCGTCTCACCGCCCTCGGGGACCGGGCAGCGCCCGGCCGGCCGTGCCGCTCATCCCGCCCGTACGCTCGCCGGTGCGGACGGCACCCGCCCGTGCCGGTCCACGGCTCCCGGCGGCGGACTGCGCCGAATGGCCCCCGCTCGCGGCCCCCGTTGGTTCTTCTGGCCGCTTCCGAGCCGCTCCCGGGCCGACCACGGGTAACGATGGCGACATGTGCGAGCCTGCCTTTGCTCCGGGGCGAGTCACCGCCACACCTCTCCACGGAGAGGCTGCCCGTTCCCTCACGTCCGCGGCACGCCCGTCCGCCCCTGCCCCGCCGTCCGCCGCGACGGCGGTCTCCGCGCTCCCCGTGGCGGCTGACCCCGACCCGGTGAAGACCGACGTCGCCGTGCTGGTCGAGGCCGAGCTGGAGCGGTGGTTGGGCACACGGCGTCAGGAGTTGCGGGACATCGACGCAGGCGCCGACCGGCTCCTCGCGGAGCCGCTGGCCCGGCTCGCCCTGCGCGGAGGGCAGCGGATGCGGGCCCGCTGCGCCGTGCTGGGCTGGCGCGCCGCCGGCGGGGCGAAGGAAGGCGCCGCGGCCCGCCCGGCCGCCGTCCTGGGCGCCGCCCTGGAACTGCTACAGGTCTGCGCGCTGGTGCACGACGACATCATGGACGGCTCGCGCACCCGGCGCGGCGAACCCACACTGCACGAGCAGTTCGCTGCCCACCACCGGGCGCGGGCCCTGCGCGGGGACCGCCCCGCCTACGGGACGGCGCGGGCGCTGCTGGCCGGGGATCTCGCGCTGGTCTGGGCCGAGGACCTCTACCGTGAAGTGCGGCTGCGCCCGGCCGCCCGCCGCCGGGCCGACGACTCGTGGCGGGCGATGCGCACCGAGATGGTGGTCGGCCAGCAACTCGACCTGGAACTGCAGGCGGGCCGCTCGGAGTCGGTCGCCGCCTCCCTGCGGATGGCCGAGCTGAAGACCGCGAGATACACCGTCGAGCGCCCGCTGCACATCGGAGCGGCGGCCGCGGGCGCCCACGGACCGGTGCTGTCCGCGCTGCGGGGGTTCGGCCTGCGCGTCGGCGTCGCGTTCCAGCTCCGCGACGACCTGCTGGGCGTCTTCGGCGACCCCGCGGCCACCGGCAAGCCGTGCGGTGACGACATCCGCCAGGGCAAGCGCACGTATCTCGTCAACCTGGCGCTGAGCCGGGCGCGGACACGCGGTGACACCGCCTCCGAGGACGTGCTGCTGCGCATGGGCGACGAGCGGGACCCCTCCGAGCGGAGCGTCGACCGGGTGCGATCCGTACTGACCGGCCTGGGCGCGGACCGGGCTGTCGAACAGCGCATCTCCCGGATGGTGCGGGAGGGCGTCGGACAACTGGCCGGCGCCGGCCTCGACCCGGACGCGGTGTCCGCCCTCGAACTGCTCGCCGCCCAGGTGTCCGTTCCATGAGCGCATACGAAGGCCACCCCTCAGCGACCACCCTCCCAGCGCGACGAAAGCAGGACCCATGAGGACCATCCCCGGGCCCACCGACCACGTCGTCGTCATCGGCGCCGGCCTGTCGGGACTGGCGGCCGCACTGCACCTGCTCGGCGCGGGACGCCGTGTCACCCTGCTGGAGCGCGCGGACCACGTGGGCGGCCGGGCGGGCTTCGCGCAGACCGACGGCTACCGCATGGACACCGGCCCCACCGTCTTCACCATGCCCCATCTGCTGGACGAGGCGCTGGCCGCGGTCGGCAGTTCGGTGGCCGAGCGCCTGGACCTGATCGCGCTGCACCCCGCCTACCGGGCGGCCTTCGCGGACGGCAGCAGCCTGGACGTACACACCGAACCGGAGGCCATGGAGGCCGAGGTGGAGCGGTTCGCCGGCCCCGCGCAAGCGGCCGGGTACCGACGGCTGCGCACCTGGCTCACCACGCTCCACGACGTGCAGATGCGCAGCTTCATCGACGCCAACTTCGACTCCCCGCTCGCACTGCTGGGCCCCGACCTGGCCCGGCTGGCCGCCCTGGGCGGCTTCGGGCGGCTGGGCCCCAGGATCGGCAGGTTCATCCAGGACGAGCGGCTGCAGCGGGTGTTCTCCTTCCAGGCCCTGTACGCCGGGGTGGCACCGGCCCGGGCCCTGGCCGTGTACGCGGTGATCGCCTACATGGACACCGTGTCCGGCGTCTACTTCCCGCGCGGTGGCATCCACGCGGTACCACGCGCCATGGCGGCCGCCGCCACGGACGCCGGAGCGGACCTACGGCTGAGCACCGAGGTACGGCGACTGGAGCGCGGCAGCGGCGGCCGGATCACCGCCGTCCACACGGCCCTCGGCGAGCGCATCGCCTGCGACGCCGTGGTGCTCACCCCCGACCTGCCGCTGACACACCGGCTGCTCGGCCGCGCACCGCGCCGGGCGGTGCCGCTGACCTGGTCGCCGTCCGCCTTCGTCCTGCACGCCGGGACCACCCGGACCTGGCCGGAACTGGCCCACCACACCATCTCCTTCGGCCGGGCCTGGGAAGGCACCTTCGACGAACTCACCCGCACCGGCAGCCTGATGAGCGACCCCTCGCTGCTCATCACCCATCCCACCGCCACCGACCCCACGCTGGCTCCGCCCGGCCGTCACCTGCACTACGTGCTGGCCCCCTGCCCCAATCTGGAGCGCGGACCGGCCGACTGGTCCGAGGTGGGTCCGCGCTACCGGGACCGGATCGTCGCCGAACTGGAAAGCCGGGGCCTGACCGGATTCGACGCCTCGGTGGAGTGCGAACGCGTCGTCACACCGGCCGACTGGGCCGGGCAGGGCCACGCCGCGGGCAGCCCCTTCTCCGCCGCGCACACCTTCGCCCAGACCGGACCGTTCCGCCCCCGCAACCTGGTGGCCGGCGCGCCCAACGCGGTCCTGGCCGGCTGCGGAACCGTCCCCGGAGTGGGCGTGCCCACCGTACTGCTGTCCGGCAAACTCGCGGCGGCTCGGATCACCGGCGCCGCCCGCCCCGTGCCACGCCGGCCGTCCACCGCCCCCCTCACCGGAGCCGCGCTGTGACCGCCCGGGAACTGGCCTCGGCCGGCATCACCGATCCCCGCCTCCGGGCCGCGTACCTGAACTGCCGGGAACTCAACGCCCTGCACGGCCGCACCTACTTCCTGGCGACCCGGCTGCTCACCTCGGACCGACGGCCCGCCGTGCACGCCCTCTACGGCTTCGCGCGCTGGGCCGACGACATCGTCGACGACCTCGGGGACGGCGCCTCGGCGGCGGAACGGGCCCGCGCCCTGGACGATCTGCAGAGGGATCTGGAGGCCGGGCTGTCCGCCGGACACGGCGACCACCCCGTGGTCGCCGCCCTGGCCGACACCGCCGAGCGCTACGGCATCGACCACCGGCACTTCACGGACTTCATGGCCTCGATACGGATGGACCTGGACACCACGGGCTACGCCACCTGGGACGACCTGGCCCGCTACGTCCACGGCTCGGCCGCGGTGATCGGCCTGCAAGTGCTGCCCGTACTCGGGACCTGCGCGCCGCGTGCCGAGGCGGCCCCGCACGCCGCCTCGCTGGGAATCGCCTTCCAACTCACCAACTTCCTCCGGGACGTCGGCGAGGACCTGGAACGCGGGCGCGTCTACCTGCCCGCCGACCGCCTCGCCGCGCACGGGGTGGACCGCGAACTGCTCACCTGGTGCCGCAGGACCGGCGGGAAGGACCTGCGGGTCGTCGAGGCGCTGCGCGAACTGGTCGCCTTCAACCGCGGCATCTACCGGCACGCCGCCCTCGGCATCCCCATGCTCGCCGCCGTCTCCCGCCCCTGCGTGAGCACGGCGCTGGTGCTGTACAGCGGCATCCTCGACAGGATCGAAGCCGCCGGTTACACACCGGTGCTGCGGCGCCGGGTCGCCGTTCCCGCCCACCGGAGGGCCGAGGTGGCCCTGGCCGGCCTGCTCCGGGTCTCCGCGGCCAGGACCCGGCACCGGCTGGCGACACGCCGAGCAGGCCCTTCAGCCCCGGCAGGCGAGAAGACGGCCCCGAGCGCCGAGGAGCACCAGCGATGAGCACCCGGCCCGACACCGGCCGCCCGGGAGCGTTCCGGCGCGGATTCCCGCTGAGCGTGATCGGCGGCACCAGGTGGGCCGACCAGCGGCCCACCTGGCAGGACGCCCGGCCCGCCGTCATCGAGGGCGCTCTGAAACGGGCCCTGGCCCGTCCGTCCGGCAACTGGTACGTCCTCGCCGGCTCGCGCGAGATCCGCACCGGCACGCCACTGGGCCGTACGGTCGCCGGCCGTGAGATCGTCGCCTGGCGGGACCGCGCGGGCACACTCCACGCCGCCCCCGGCGCCTGCCCGCACCTCGGCGCCCCGCTGTGCCGCAGCCCGCAGGTCGACGACCGGCTGGTCTGCCACTGGCACGGCCTGGCACTCGGCCCGCGGGGCTTCCCCGGCTGGGACCCCTACCCGGCCCACGACGACGGTGAACTGGCCTGGGTACGACTGGACGCCGTGGGCGGCGAGCCACCCCTGCCCGCGCCCGTGCTGCCCGCCCGGCCCGATCCGTCCGGTTCGCTGACCGCCGTGGCCACCGCGATCGGGGTCTGCGAACCGCAGGACATCATCGCCAACCGCCTCGACCCCTGGCACGGCGCCTGGTTCCACCCCTACGCCTTCGCCGATCTCACCGTGGTCGAGTCACCCGCCGCCCACGCCGCGCCGGCCGACTCCGATCCGGCGGCGGACCGCTTCGTGGTGCAGGTCGCCTTCCGGCTGCGCGGACGGGTGGGAGTGCCCGTGCGGGCCGCCTTCACGGCCCCCGACCCCCGCACCGTGGTGATGCACGTCATCGAGGGCGAGGGAGTGACCAGCGTCGTGGAGACGCACGCCACGCCCCTGGGCCCGGACGCCGCCGGCCGGCCGCGCACGGCCGTGGTCGAACTCGTCGCGGCCCACTCCGAGCGACGGGGATTCGCCCTGGCCCGCCGCGCCGCGCCGCTGCTGCGCCCGGCCGTCCGGCAGGCGGCCGGCCGGCTGTGGCGCGACGACCTCGCCTACGCCGAACGCCGCTGGCGACTGCGCGGCTCCGGCAGCCTTCCCGGGTAGGCGGCTCAGCGCAGCCCGGACAGCGCGCGCAACGCCGCGGACCGTCCGCCGTCGGGCACGGTCCACAGCGTCTGACCACGGACGCCCCAACGCGCCAGCAACGCGTTGGACGCCTGGAAACCGGTGGTCGCGGCCCGTTCCATCAGAGCCACCGGCAGTCCGCCGCGCACCGTGTCACCGGCCAGCACCAGACCCGGATGCCCGGTCGTCACCGACGGCCGCCGACCGTAGCCACCGACCGGGAACATCGGACAGTCGGCCCGCCACAGGTGGCGCTGGTCCACCGCACCGGCGGCCGCGGTCTCCGGATAGACCCGGGCCAACTCCTCGCGCAGACCGTGCTGTACGGCTGTACGGTCGGCGCCGGGGTCGACGGCGTAGGCGTGCAGTTCCACCACCGAGCCACCCCGCCGCGCACACCAGCGGGCCGCCTCGCCCTCCCAGCGCTCCAGCACACTGACATTGTCCAGCAGCCCGTATCCACTGGTCCCCAGGAACCCCGGCCGGTCCGCCGCGACCGGCCGGTCCAGCCACCACCGGGACACCAGGAACGGCGGGGCCTGACGCAACCCCGCGATCCGCTCCCGCCACGCCGCGTCCACCAGCTCGGGCGACCGTGCCACCAGTGCCCGCAGCCCGCCGCTGTCGAGTGCCAGCACCACCGCGTCGAAGTGCTCGCGCGCCCCGTCCTCGGGCACCACCGCGAAGCCGTCGTCCTCCGGGCCCACCGTGAGCACCCCCGCCCCGGTGCGCAGGCGCACCCCGTGCCCGGCCAGATAGGCCCCGAGCGGTTCCCACAGTGCCCGGGGGAACGGCTCGGTGGGCACGTCGAAGAGCAGCCCCTCGGCCGACCCGAGGAAGTAGATGTGGAACATCAGGAGCAACTCCGCCGCCGACAACTCGGCGGGGTCCGCGAAGAAACTGCGGGAGAACACCTCGAACGCCAGGTGCTGGGCCGCCTCCGGGAACCGCACCGAGCGCAGGAACTCCACCGCGCTCACCCCGTCGAGTTCCTCGTACACCGCCGGCACCGCCACGTCGAGCAGTGGCAGCGCGGCCCGCGGATTCATCGCGAACAGATCGCGCCAGCCGAAGGTGGGGCTCGACGCCACGAAGCCCAGCGCACTCCACGGAGGCGTGCGCGGTACCCGCCGGAAGCTGTCCCTGGCCCCGCCGGAGCGCTGGAGCGGATAGTCGGGAAGGCCCGTGAGCATGCCGAGCGCGGGATCCACCCGGCGCAGCAGCCCACGCAGGTTGTAGTACTGGCGGAAGAAGGCGTGGAAGCCACGGCTCATCGTCACCGTACTGCCGTCCGACAAGGTGGTGGTCCACCCGGCGAGCCGCCCGCCCAGCTCCTTCTGACGCTCGAACAGGTGCACAGCGACGCCGCGCTCGGCCAGCCCGGTGGCCGCGGCCAGCCCGGCGATCCCGCCGCCGACCACCGCGACCGACGGCGCGGGACCGGCCACCCGGTCGCGACCGCCGGCGGCCGGGTGACGCACCGCCTTCCGGTCCCGTCCCCGCCGCGCACCCGCGCCCGCCCTGAGCCGGTTCATCCGAACTCCCCGGGGCGCCGGGCCGAGGAGGCACGCACCACACCGGGCCGCCCGCCGGTCCTCGGCGACGGCGCAGAGCACCCGTGGTCGAACGCCGCCGGGCGCCCCCGCCCGTGAAGCAGAGTCATCGTCGCGCCTTCCCTCGGTTCGCGCCCACGGTGTCCGCTGGGACGCTACCGCGCACCGCGGACACCGGGGCGCGGACGCGCCGACCCGGTTCGCGCCTGCTCAGCGCCGTGGAGCAGCGCCCCGGTCCGGGTCTCGGCCACCGACCGGTCGACGGCGCCGCAGCGGCAGTTCCAGGCAGCTCAGGGCCATCGGCAGTACGGGCGACAAGAGGCCGACCGCGATCTCCTCGCGCAGCGAGGAACACCCGTCGAGGAAGCGGAGCAGCCGCCCGGCGGGATTACGCCCGAACAACTGCTCGAAGAAAGCGGCGCCCCCGACCCGTCCCGTGTCCAACGCCCGCAGCAACGCGGCGTCCATCGCCAGATGCCGGGCCCGGTGCGGTCGCGGCGGCAGCGGCTCGCGCCCCGCGAGCAGAGCATCCGCCACAGCACGGCTCTGGCGCTGGATCGTGGCGAAGGTGTAGCCCGTGGAAGGGCGGGTCGCCCCGCCCGAGGTTCCGATCCGGAAGACCCGCTCCCCGGCCCGACGCTCGAACCGCGCGTCGGTCATCGGAATGACCCCCTGCTCGGTACCGGTCACCTCGAATCCGGTGCGCGGTGTGCCCAGCCCCAGTACCTGCCCGGTGTAGTGGGTCAGAGCCGCGTCGTACTGCCGCCCGGTCAGCGGAGCGCGGGAGAACCCGGTGTACTCCACCAGGGCCTCGTGCTCGCTCAGCGGCAGCAGATAGCCGAAGGCCGCCCCCCTCTGCGGCTGCGGTACCCGGAAATCCATCAACACCGCCGCCGACGGGTCGAAGGCGGGCGCCTCGCTGCGGACGAACCAGCCTCGGAAGTGCTGGAACAGCGTGGTGCGGGCATCGGGAAGCAGACGGGACGGACGCGAATCGAAGACCCAGTCCGCGTGCAGACGCAGCGACCCCCGAGGCGTGTCCACATCCAGTTCCGCCGCCCCGCGACCGTCCCTGATGGCCGTGACCGCACCGGTGATCCGGCGCAGGCCCGGCGTGTCGGCGACGTCCCGGGCCACCAGGGCGGCCAGATCCGCCGACCGCAGCATCTTGTAGCGCAGGCCGCCCAGCGCGATGTCGTACCGCGACCCGTCCCGCCCGTACACCCGTACCTGCTCCCAGGACCGGTGCACCACCGCGTCGTACGGCCCGCCCGGCGGCTCCCACCAGCACCAGGTACGCGGCGCGCCCGCTCCGTCCGCCGCGGCGGGTTCGATCAGCGCGACGGCGGGCGTGCCGGGACCACCGCCCCGCGCCAGCCAGTGCGCCAGGGACAGACCCGCTGCCCCGGCCCCCACCACGGCAGCCACCACCGGCTCACCGGACGTCCCTGGTACGCACTCCTCCGCCATGGCGTCACTGTCGCACCCACGAGGCCCGGGGCCGCGGAAGGAGAGCCCGTGGCGCGAACCCGCGCGGCGGCACGAGCCCCTTCATCCGCCGGATGCCGCGCGACGAGAAGGCGGCGGCGAAGCCGCCGGCGCGACGACCTCTTCTACGAGTTCGCCGGCGCCGCCTGCTGCACCACCTCGAAGGACCACAGGGTGGACCCGCTCGCGGCCGGCTTGGGACGCTCGCCGCTCCCCGCGTCACCGCCCTGGTGGGCCGCCTTCATGGAACCTTCCATCCAGGCTTGGAAGGACGCCTCGTCCTGCCACCGCGTGTAGACGAGGTACTGGTCGGTGCCTTCGACGGGGCGAAGGAGTTCGAACCACTCGAAGCCGTCGGAGCTCTCCACGGCGTGGGCACGCGACGCGAAGCGCTTCTCCAGCGTCTCGCGCTGCTCGGCGGGGACTGTCAGTACGTTGATCTTGACTACGCTCATGCCCCCATCCTGCCGCATGGCGCTCGACGGACGAGGAGCGGAGTGGCCGGGCAGCGGGGCCCCTCGGGCGGGGCACCGCTGTCAGCGGTAGGAGTAGTGGAAGTCGGCGATGTCCCGGGTGTTCGGCTCGGTGACCCTCCAGGGGTCCATCACCACGTCGTCGCCGTGCAGTGTGGGGCTGTCGTCCTGGTGCGCGGGATGCCAGGTCCACCAGAGCCGGTCGACGTTGGCGTGGTGCATGTAGAAGAGCGGGTCGGCCGCCGCGGTGCTCAGGCGCGACATGGTGGCGCCCACCCACACGTGCACGTCGTCGTGCACGGACTCCAGCCCGTCGACGAAGGAGTTGAAGTCGCCGGCCCGCATCACCCCGTCGATCCGGTCGGTGATCCGCCGCAGCGCCTGCTGGTCGCCCGGCGAGCGGGCGACCTGGATCATGCCGCCCATCGGGCCGGGCACCGAGACCGCCGGCAGGACATCGGTCATCCAGTCCGGGATCCGCGGATCGGTCGTCCAGTCCCAGTACGGGATCGTGACGTCGGAATGGACACGGCGCAGGGCCGTCTCCACCTGATCCACGAAGACCCGGTGCCAGGGCAGGAACCGCTGCGCACCGAGGTCCGTCGGGGACGATGTCATACGGTGCTGGTCGTGGCCCATGTCGGCGTGGATCGCGACGATCTCCCCGAAAGCACCCGTCTGGTTGAGCACGTCGAAGGCGCCGATCAGCCGGGACCGCTCGGTGCCGGTGAGGTCCTTCTCGTTCTTGCGGACCTTCTGCGGCGGCTCCGTCCGGCGCAGAGCGGCCAGATCGGCGAAGGTCATCGCGCCCATACCCTGATGCGGTGAGGCGGGGTGCGCGAGCAGTTCGGGGTGAACGAGGGTGGCGAGCTGGTGCTCGGTCATCTGGGTCACGGCGGAATCCCGACTCTCGGTGGTCCGGTGCGGCGGAAGGTGGTCCAGGTCCGACCCGACCAGGATCGCCCTTCCCCGGCGGACACGCACGTCGAGCCGGGACCTGTCCGCGCCCGGACGCACGGGACCTGTCCGCGCCCGGACGCACGGGACCTGTCCGCGCCCGGGACACAGACGGTGGCCCGGCCGCTACGAGTGCGTGTCGTCCGGTTCCGCGCCCTGCCACACCGTGGTGGCGTTGCAGAACTCCTTGATGCCGTGGCCCGCCAGCTCACGGCCGTACCCCGAGCGTTTCACACCGCCGAACGGCAGCGCCGGGTGAGAGGCGGTCATGCCGTTGAAGAACACACCGCCCGCCTCCAGGTCCCGCACGAAGCGCCGCACATCCTCCTCGTCGCGCGTCCATACGTTGGAACTCAGCCCGAACGGGGTGTCGTTCGCCAGGGCGACCGCCTCCTCCGGCCCGCCGACCCGGTACAACGTGGCCACCGGCCCGAACGTCTCCTCGTGGTGGACCCGCATCGCCTCCGTGACGCCGGCGAGTACGGTCGGCTCGTAGAACCAGCCCCGTTCGTGCCCCTCGGGCCGCCGCCCGCCGCACAGCGCGGTCGCTCCCCGGTCGAGAGCGTCGCCGACCAGTTCCTCCAGATCGGCGCGGCCCTGCTCACTGGAGAGCGGCCCGACATCGGTGGACTCGTCCAGCGGGTCCCCGACGGTCAGATCCCGCATCCCCGCCGTGAACCGCTCGGCGAAGACCTCGTAGACATCCTCGTGCACGATGAACCGTTTGGCGGCGATGCACGATTGGCCGTTGTTCTGTACCCGGGCCGTCACCGCGGTGCGTGCCGCGCGCTCGACGTCCGCCGACGGCATGACCACGTACGGGTCGCTGCCGCCCAGCTCCAGGACGGTCTTCTTGACCTCGTCGCCCGCGATCGAGGCGACCGAGCGGCCGGCCGGCTCGCTGCCGGTGAGCGTCGCGGCGGCCACCCGGGGGTCGCGCAGGATGGACTCGATCGCGCCCGAGCCCACCAGCAGGGTCTGGAAGCAGCCCTCCGGGTAGCCCGCCCTGCGGAACAGCTCCTCCAGGTACAGGGCGGTCTGAGGAACGTTCGACGCGTGCTTGAGCAGCCCGACGTTGCCCGCCATCAGGGCAGGCGCGGCGAATCGCACGACCTGCCAGAGGGGAAAGTTCCACGGCATCACGGCGAGCACCACGCCGAGCGGACGGTAGTGGACGCGCGCGTGGGCCGCGCCCGAGTCGGCGACATCGGCCTCGTCGGGAAACTCGTCCGCCAGCAGCGCCTCGGCGCGCTGTGCGTACCAGCGCATCGCCTTCACACACTTGAGGGCCTCGGCGCGGGCCGCCGTGACGGGTTTGCCCATTTCGGTGGTCATCGTGCGGGCGATGTCCTGAGCGTCCCGCTCCAGCAGGTCGGCGGCGCGGTTCAGCAGCCTCGCCCGTTCGTCGAAGCCGGTGGTGCGGTACTGCCGGAACCGCTCGGCGGCGACGGAGACCCGGCGCTCGATCTCGTCCGCGCCGAAGGCGTCGAAGGTCTTGAGTGTCTCGCCGCTGGCGGGATTCACCGTCGCGATGGGCATGGGTGGCTCCTCTTCGTCATAGGACGCTTCCGACCCTTCCGCGCACCGCCCCCGCCCGCAACACGACCGGGGGCTCTCCTCCGGCCGGTCCGGGCACCCGAGGGTACGGGGTACGGGGGTACGGGCGGCGTGCGTGGGGCGTGCGGCCGACGGCCGGGGCGAGGATGATCGAGAGGGAGGGCGGACGCCGTACGTGACGGAACGTGTCGGCACGTCGACGCCGGGTGGGCGCGGATCGAGCCACCGCTTGCGCACGCGTTTGCCGGGTACGGGCACGGCGGGCCACCGCGTCGGCGGCCCGCCGGGGACCCGATCCGTACCCCGGCCGTCCGACCGCCGGGACGCACACGTCCCGCAGAAAGTGAGGAGAGCCGACATGAGCGGCGACAGCGACGAGACGATGGGCGACGAGGTCTATCAGCCGGACGACGCCGAGATCACCGAGGACGAGGGCATTCTCGACCCCGAGGACACGCTCCTCGACCGGGGCGCCGACCCGCACGACGAGGGCTGGTCCCCGCCCGAACGCCCCCTGGGCGTGGACCAGGTGGGGACGACGGCCGCGGAGCAGCGGTCCGGCGAGACCCTGGACGAACGGCTCGCCAAGGAGGTCCCCGACGAGCGGCCCGCCGCCGGGAGCGGCGTCGGGGATCTGCCGGGGGGAGAGGGCGAACCGCTGGACGAGGAGGTCGGCGACGACCGGGCCGGGCGACTGGTGGCCCCGGACGAGGGCGCGCACGAGGACGCCGAGAAGGACATGATCGCCGAGGACGTCGGCATCGACGGCGCCGCCGCTTCGGCGGAGGAGGCCGCCGTGCACCGGATACCTCCCACGGACACGGGCGAGTAGGGCTCGGGCCGCGACGGGCGACGGCTGTACGCCGAGCGGCTGGGCCCGGCCCCGGCGGTACCGGGCGGACCGGGCCGCCCGGCACGACGGGTGCGAGAGGGACGGACCCTGACGTGGTGAGCGCCGCGGCCGGTCCCGGGACATGTGGTGCCGGGGGCCCGGTGGTTGGTTTTGGGTGGGCTTGGGCAGGGTGGGGGTGTGTTGACGGTGCGAGGGAGCGGGGAGCCTGTGGGCGTAGTGGTGGTGACGGGGAGTTCGGGCCGGGTCGGGGAGGCTCTGGCCGGAGCGTTCGACGCGGCGGGCTGGGTGGTGCGCGGTGTGGACCGGGTACCGGGCCGTCGGACCGGCACGGTGGGGGACTTACGGGATCGCTCGGTGCGGGCGGGGGTTCTGGCGTCGGCTGATGTCCTGGTGCACGCGGCCGCGTTACACGCTCCGCATGTGGGGCGGGTGGCCGATGAGGAGTTCCGCGCGGTCAATGTCGGTGTGACGGCGGACTTACTGGAGGACGCTGTTCGTTCGGGCGTCGGGCGTGTGGTCTACATCAGCAGTACGAGTGTCTACGGGCACGCTCTGGTGCCCGTGGACCGCGCGGTCTGGGTCGATGAGCGGCTCAAGCCGCTTCCCCGGGACATCTATGACGAGACGAAGCTGGCGGCCGAGGACCTGGTCGCGGCTTGTGCCCTCTCCTCGGTCACGTTGCGTGTGGCGCGGTGTTTTCCGGAGCCGTTACCGGTGTTGGCCGGTCACTTGCTGCACCGGGCGGTCGATGTCGTGGATGTGGCGCAGGCGGGGGTTCTCGCCGTTCAACACCCCGCCGTAACAGGTACGTTCAATATTTCGGGTCCGCATCCGTTCCGCCGCGAGGACTGTTCCGCTCTGCACCACGAGGCGGGTGCGGTGCTCGCCGACCGGCTTCCGGACGTGGTAGCGGCGTTCCGTGACCGGGGATGGCCGGTGCCCGGTAGCTTGGACCGGGTGTACGACTCGAGCGCCGCGGCGGACGCGTTCGGATACCGGCCTGTTCGCGGGGTGCGGGAGCTACTGGGCGTGGGCGTTGACGGGTCGGAACTCGCCAGTGGTGGTGGCGCCCGGGGGTGAGCCCGGCGGGGCGGGTCTTCGGGGCGGGTCTTCGCGTGGGGGTGAGCGGCGGGGCGGTCCGCGCACGGGCGAGGGGCGAGTGGGGGCGGCGGACGCGAAGAGGCGGAAGCGCTACCGCGAGCCGGGGTGGTGTGCGATCATCGGCGACTCGTCCGGTGGTCTGCGCGCGATGAGGAGAGCGAACGTGTCGATGGAATTCGCCGATCGAATCGACTGGTTATCCACTGCGATGCCGGTCACCGAACGGATCGTCGGGGAACTCGGGGGCCGTTCCTACCCGCGCCGAGGGTTCTGCTATCGCGGGCACTTGACGGCCAATTCGGTCGCTGTCCTCGACTGGCTGGCCGGGACCGGGACGGACCTGACGGTCTCCAGTTGCGATCCCAACACCGCCGATCCGCTGGTGGTGAGCCGCCTGCGGGCGGCCGGCGTGCGTGTGTCGACCGACGAGAGCGACCTTGAGTCACTGGTGCGGGAGCGGCCGGAGTTGGTTTTCGACACCGGCGGCGACCTCACCGCGGCTCTGGTCGAACGGGGCTGTCCGCCGCTGGCGGCGGTCGAGTCGACGAGTACCGGCCTGTGGCGGCTGGACCAGCTGGAGCGTCTGCCGATGCCGGTGCTGGAGTGGGCCCGTATCCCGCTGAAGGAGAAGGTCGAGCACCGGTTCCACGTCGCCGCCGGGGTGTGGTCGGCCATCACCTGGCTGACCGGGCTGTCCATCGAGGGCCGCCGCGTACTGGTGGTGGGTTACGGCGAGGTGGGCAAGGGTGTCGCCGAGCGGGCCCACCGGATGGGCGCTCTGGTCACCGTGGCCGAGCCGGATCCCTCCCGGGCGCTGGACGCGCGGCTGCGGGGACACGAGACCGTGCCGTCCGCCACGGCCGCGGCGCACACCGCCGAGATCGTCGTCACCGCCACCGGCCGACCGGGGGCCGTACACGCGGATTGCCTTGAACGGCTGCCCGAGGGCGCGATCCTGGCGAACGCCGGACACTCGCCGCGGGAGATCGACCTGGACCACCTGCGCCGTGGAGGTCCTGGGCGCCCGGTGCGGCCCGGCATCGTCGAGTACCGCCTCGCCGGCCGTGCCCTGTTCGTGCTGGGGGGCGCGAGCCCGGTCAATCTGGCCGCGGGAACCACCTTCGGTGACGACCTGTGGGACCTGTTCTCCGGCGTCACCGCTCTGAGCTGTGACTGGCTGCTGAACGGCGACTGGTCCGAACTGCCCGCCGGGATACACCCGGTGCCCCCGCACATGCAGCACCGCATCGCCCGGTCGTACCTCGCGCGGCCGAAGCGCCCGGCGCACGTGGGCGTGATCGAGGAGCAGGACCCGGGGCCCGGCGATGGGCACGTACTTCAGGAACTCGTCGGTCCGCAGTGCCGCGACTACCAGCAGAACCACAGCGTCGCCCACTCGACACTGGCGCCCGGCGGCGTGATCACCGTCCACCACCACGAGCGGACCGAGGAGACCTACGTCGTACTGAGCGGTCAGCTGACCGTGTCTCTCGACGGCGTCGACCATCTCGTCTCCGCCGGCGGCTATGTCGCCATCCCGTCCCGCGTAAGGCACGGAGCGGTCGCCGGCGCCGAGGGAGCCCGTCTGCTCGCGGTGTCCACTCCGCCCTGGCAGGCGGAGGATCATCACGAGGCGCCGTGTTGAGGTCGCCGCGCCGTGCCGGGCGGCGCCGGTGAAGCGTGCCGCGCGTGCGGCGTAGGGCTCCGGGAGAGCGACCTCGGGCAGCGCCCCGAGTCGGGCCTGTCGCGGACTGTACGGCGCCGGTGGGCGCCGCGCTCCTCCGGAACGCGGCCCCCACCGTGAGATGCGTACGGGGAAGGTCAGCCGGCGCGGCCCGGGATCGCAGGGACACTACCTGAGCGGTTGTCGGGGGAGTCGCCGCTGAGGATGCCGCCGCCGTTCGTGGCCGTACTGCCGTTGTTCAAGGTGGTGTTGCCCTGGAGCGTGAGACTGCCGGTGCCGGCGGCCTTGACGATACGGAAGGCCGCCGTGCCGGGGGCTGTTGAGCGGGTGAGGGTGTCGGTGTCGCCGGTCAGCGTGATGGCGGTGGTGACGACCGGCAGGCCGTTCGGGCCGTCGGCGTCGCCGCTGTGCGGTGCCGTGATGGTGTACGCGCAGTTGCTCGCGAGGACGATGGTTTCCCCCTCCGGCCGTGTTCGCGGCGCCGATGGCGGCGACGAGCGCCGTCTCCGTGCACGCGACCGCGGCCGCGGCCGTGGTGGGAGCCAGGACGGCTGGGGCCGTGGTGGCCACCGCGAGGCTTCCGGCCGGAGCCGTGAGGGGGCGGGTATACCGCGTGTCAGGCTGCCGCGCAGGCGGTGACGGCGGCAGCGGTGGCCGCGGCGGCCGTGGTGGTGGCCGCGACGGTCGCGTTGGCGGAGGTTACCGCAGCCTCCGTGGCGGCCGTGGCGGTCGCGGCGGCCTCGGCGAGGGCGGCGGGAGGGTCGCCGGCTGCGATGGCCGCCGCGACCGCCTTGGCCGCCGCCGCCGAGGTCGCCGCGTCGGTCTTGGCCGCGTCAGCGGCTGCCGCCGCGTTGGCGACGGAGGCCGCGGCGGCGGTGGTGGAGGCCGCGCAGGCAACGGGGTCGGGCACGCCACGGTCCGTCTGCGCCACGCGCGTCGGGGTGCTGCCCGCGTTGGCGTGGGTCACGGTGGCGCCGCAGGCGATGAGCGCGCCGGTGGTGAGGGAGACGACGGCGATACGGTGCAGATTCATGGAAGGGGACTCCTGTCCGGAGAAGAGAGGCGGGCCCGGAGGCACCGGCACATGGGACCGGACCGCCAGGACCCGTGGGCACGGGAACCGGAACGGCTCTCCTACGAAGATGAACACCCGGCGCCCCCGGTGTCTTTTCGGCGGCCCACCGCTCCGACGGCAACGAGGCACCTGGAAGACACCGTCACCGTTCGGTGGAACTGCCTGGTCAAAGGCGTTGTGACGGCCGAGGGACCGCCGTTCGGCCGCCCGCTCACCGGCCTATCCAGGTCTCCTCGTACGAGTCTCGCCGGACCGCCAACCGTGGAGCGGAACCGCACCCGGGCGCAGGAGAACGGACGTGGTGCCGCGGTGCGGACGGGAGTCCCCCCCGGACGGTTGGTGGCTCGCGCCGCCGCAGTACCGCGCGAGCGGCGCGGGCCGGCCCGCGCACGGCGCGGGAGGGAGGTGGATGCCGGTCCCGCTTGTGAGTAGGGTCGGGAGCTGTCACCGGAGGAGGACACCATGAGTTCGGCGCCACGTTCCCCTTTGCTCCTGGCAGGGCTGCTGGCCGGAGCGGGGGTCGCTCATTTCGCCGTCCCGAAGGTCTTCGACGCCACGGTGCCACGGGTCCTTCCCGGATCGCCGCGCACCTGGACGTACGCCAGCGGGGCGGTCGAGTTCGCGCTGGCGGCCGGGCTGTTGCTGCCCCGTACCCGGCGCACCGCGGCGCTGGCGACGGCGGCCTTCTTCGTGGGGGTGTTCCCCGCCAATGTGCAGATGGCGGTGGACGCGCGCCATCGCTCCGCCCCGCTGAGGGCCGCGGCGATCGGTCGACTTCCTCTGCAGGTGCCGCTTGTGCGGTGGGCGAGGAACGTCGCGTCGGAGGGGCACGACCCGTCGTGAGGCAATGCCGCCGACCGGACGGCAGCGCGGAGCGTGCAGCCACCGCGACCGGCGAGTCCACGGCGGCGGCCGCGACGCGGGCGATGTTCGTAGGGGTGGGTATGAGCCCTGCGGGGGCACCCGCAGCAGCGGACGGCTACCGCGCGGCGGCTGTCCGCGCGTCCCTGGGGGAGAACACGGCGGCCGCTGTCGCGCGGCGCAGCTCCTCCAGTACGTCGATCTGCGCGCGTGCACGGTCCAGCAGGTCTCGCAGATGGGACCTGTCCGGACCGGCCCGCCCAGGAGCCGACGCGAGCAGGGTGAGCCACAGCAGGGATTTCCCCTCGACTCCCAGCCGCAGGGTTTCGAGTTCCACGACCGTGTCGAGGCCCGACCCCGGGTGCAGGACGCCGTTGGGCTTCAGCCTGCGCAGCCTTTCCCCCGCCCACCCCGCGCACACCTTGTAGCGACGGGGGCGCACACCGAGTCCCTCCATGATGCTCAGTAGCGCCTGCCGATCCTGAGAGATCTCATCGGCGATGTCCTCCAGGCGGGGGCCGTGCACCGTATGGCGATGGCGGTGGGCCAGGTGCCGCGCGAGGCCGGCGCCGAGGGTGGCCCCGGCCAGGTGGTCGTTCAGATAGATGCCCAGCACGTCGTGGTGCACCGTGAGCCCTCCCTCGGAGTTCTGCCGGTTCGCCCATCACCCATGCCCGCGATGCTCGTCCGCCGAACTCGTCCTTCGCGGGCGCGGTATGGGATCAGGGTCACCCATCGCGTCTCCCGACGCATCTGGATCTCTCGCCGCAGGGGAGCCGCCGGCCCGGACTTCCGCCCGCCGTGCGTCGCCCGGCGTCAACCGCTGTCCGGCGCCGCAAGGGAGGGAGGTAGCCGGACGCGCGTGCCGTACGCGCGGCGCCTTCGGCACCTCCTCAGCCGAGCTGCTCGGCCAGCCCGATGACGATCCCCTCGGGGCCGCGGAGGTAACAGAGCAGGTAGACGTCCTCGTACCGCACGATCTCTCCGACGAGTTCCGCGCCGTGGGCCCGCATTCGGGCGACGACGGTCTCGATGTCGTCGACGGCGAACATGATGCGGCGCATGCCCAGGGTGTTGGCCGGCGCGTCTTCCGGCTCGGCCCTGACGGCTCTCGGGCTGTGGAACTTCGCCAGTTCCACTCGTCCGTGGCCGTCCGGGGTCCGCAACATCGCCATGTCCTGCCGGATGTCTTCCAGCCCGACGACACGCGCCGCCCAGCGTCCTTCGAGCGGCCTCCTGCCCTCCAGCTCCATGCCGAGTTCGAGGAAGAACGCAATGACCCTTTCAAGATCGTCCACGACGATGAGGACGTTGTCCATCCGCTGGATCGTCATGCTGGGCATCCTCTCGTACGGGGGGCCACGGCGGTCGCATCCGCTCCCGCGACGGAGCCGATGACCCGCTCTCCCCATCCTCGGCCACATCCGCTTCGCCGACCACGGGGTGGTGAGGATCGTGGAATGCCGGCGAACGGCTCATACCACTCGAACGTCGATGGCGCCCGCTCAAGGTTCAGCGGCGCGACACGCGACTTCCGTGGGTGAGACGGCCGGCCCGGCGGTGTGGCCGGGCCGACCGGGCCGGGTGCTACTGGGGCGGCGTGAGTTCGATGGCGGCGGCCGGACACACCGCGGCGGCTTCACGGACCGCGGCGTGCTGCTCCTGCGGGGGCGCCGCGTCCAGCAGGACGACGATGCCGTCGTCGTCGCGCTGGTCGAACACCTCCGGGGCGATCAAGACGCACTGGCCTGCGCCACAGCACTTGTCTTCGTCGACAGTGACGTTCACTCGGGTTCTCCGTTCGTGGAGGCGGTGGAGGGCGGTTGAAGCCGCACGGGCCGTCGTGCGGCCGTAGTGGGGGTTACCAGCGCACCGGGACGGTACGCAGACCGCCGACGAGCAGCCCTTCCACCCGTTGCAGGTCTTCGACGGGCACGGCCAGTTCGAGGGTGGGCAGCTTGCGCAGCAGGACCTCCAGCACGACCTGGAGTTCGGTGCGGGCCAGGGACTGGCCGAGGCAGGAGTGCGGACCGGCGCCGAAGATGAGGTGCGGGTTGGGGCTGCGGCCCAGGTCCATCTCCTCGGCGTTGTCGAAGACACCCTCGTCGCGGTTGGCCGCGGGCATGCTGCAGATCACGGTGGTGCCGCCCCGCAGTGTCCGGCCGCCGATCTCGGTGTCTTCGGTGAGATAGCGCCGCAGGCCGAACCCGAGGTTGGTGTCGAAACGGAGCGCCTCTTCGACGGCGGTGCGCACCAGGGAGGGATCGGCGAGCAGCCGCTCCCACCGGCCGCGGTCCGCCAGGAGCATGGCGACCATCTTGCCGATCATGTTCGCGGTGGTCTCGTGCCCGGCGACCAGGAGCCCCATGGCGGTGGCCGGCAGCTCCGCGTCGGACAGCCCCTGGCTGGCCGCGGAGTCCTGGATGAGCGTGCTGATGAGATCGTCGGTCGGGTTCTCGCGCTTGGCGGCGATATGACCGGACATGTACTCGACGAACTCGACCTGGGCCCGCTCGATCTCCGCCGGGGTGAAGCGGGTGATGCTCAGCAGCGCGTCGGACCAGTGGGAGAAGCGGTCACGGTCCTGAGCGGGCACGCCGAGCATGTCGCAGATGACGTAGACAGGCAGGAGGAAGCCGACATGTGCCTTGAGGTCGGCGGGCGCGCCCGCCTCGATCATGTCGTCGACAAGCCGCTCGGCGGTCGCCGTCATGCCGGGCCGCAGAGCCGTCATGCGTTTGGCGGTGAACCACTTGCTGACGTGGCGCCGCCACTGCTGGTGCGCCTCGCCCTTCGCGGGCAGGGACAGCGCGTCCGAGCTGCCGGAGGCGACGGGTCCGCCCACGCCTTCGGGGGCGAGGCGAGCCGCGCCGTCCTGGGCGGTCGGGCGGGCGAAGCGCGGGTCGGAGAGCAGCGCCCTGACGTCTTCGTGGCGGGTGAGCAGTGTCGCCTCGTCGCCGCTCGGCAGTTCGACCGAGGCCACGGGGCACTGGCTGCGCAGCCGCTGCCAGTCGGCGGGAGCGTCCAGCGCGCCCTGCTGGGGAAGCGGGTAGCGCACGGTCTCTTGGCTCTGGCTCATAAGTGATCTCCTTCGGAAATGCGGGGCTTTCGTCCGGCGGGTGCCGCTGTGGGGCGGTACTGCGCGGGGATCGTGGGCGGTTCTCCCTTCGCTGGGTGACCGGGCCTTGCCGCCCGGGACGCATGTGGGGTCAGGCGGGACGGGGGCCGCTTCGGCGGCCGGGCGGTGTTCACCCCCGTGGTGCGCGCGGCGCCGCCGGGGCGGGGGGCGCGAGCCGGCCGGCTTCCGGCGCGGGGGCCGCGCCGGGCTCGCCCGGCTGCGGGGCGTCCTGAGCGGGGAGGGGCGCGACGACGCGGGGGATGGCCAGGGTCAGCAGGGCCGCGGCGAGGGCGGCGGCCCCGCCGACGATTGCGGCGACCCGGAATCCGTTCTCCGTCGGGACCGTGAAACCCCCGACGTCGTGGCTCATCTGGGCCAGAAGGACACCGATCACCGCGCTGGAGACCGAGAGCCCGATGGAACGCATCAGCGCGTTGAAGCCGTTGGCCGAAGCGGTCTTGGAAGCGGGGACCGACGCCATGATGATCGCGGGCATCGCTCCGTAGGCGAAGGCCACACCGATGCTGACGACACAGCTGAAGACGACGATCCCGGCAACGGAGGCCATCAGCGGCAGGGCGAGCCCGTAGCCGATCGCGATGATCAGGGAACCGGTCAGCAGGGAGGTGCGGGGGCCGAAGCGGGCGGAGAGCTTCGCGCCGAGCGGGGAGAAGGCCATCATGGCCAGTCCGGTCGGGACCATCCACAGGCCGGCGGACAGCATCGACTGGCCGAGTCCGTAACCGAGTTCCCTCGGCAGCTGGAGCAGCTGAGGGGCGACGAGGCTCTGGGCGAACATGGCGAAGCCGATCACGACCGAGGCCAGATTCGTCAGCAGCACCCGGCGTCGGGCGGTGGCCCGCAGGTCGACCAGCGGATCGGCGGTACGCAGCTCGAAGCGGCCCCAGGACAGGAGGACGATCACGGCGGCGGCGAACAGGCCGAGGGTGGGGGCGTTTGTCCACCCCCACTCGGCTCCTTTGGATACGGCGAGCAGCAGCGATACGAGGCCGATCGTGAGCCCGATGGCGCCGGGGATGTCGAAGCGGCCCCGCGTCGTGTCCGCGGGGACCGTCGGAACGAAGCGCATCACGGCGAAACCGACCAGCAGGCTGATGGCCGCCGAGCCCCAGAACAGCGCGTGCCAGTCGGTGTTCTGGGCGACGCCGGCCGCAAGGGGCAGACCGAAGGCGCCGCCGATGCCCAGGGAGGAACTCATCAGGGCCACCGACGACCCCATGCGCTCCGGCGGTACGACGTCGCGCATGGTGCTGATCCCGAGCGGGACGATGCCCATGCCGATGCCCTGGACGGCTCGTCCGACGACCATCGGGACCAGCGAGTCGGACAGGGCGCTCGTGAGGGAGCCCGCGACGAGCAGGCCGACACAGATCAGCAGCATCCGGCGTTTGCCGTGGAGATCACCGAGGCGTCCGAACACCGGTGTGGCGACCGCGCCGGTGAGCAGAGGCGCGGTGACGACCCACGACGCGTTCGCGGTGGAGGTGTCCAGCAGTTCCGGAAGCCGTGCGACAAGGGGGATGACGAGCGTCCCCATCAGGGAGGCCACGATGCCGGCAGCGGACAGCGAGGCGACTATCGCACCCGTGCGAGCCGGAGAGGCGGAAGCGTTCACGCATTGCACCGTACACACAAAAAGCATGATGCACAAAAGTTGCATGATGCTCTCCATGAGCATGATGCACAAAGGTGGCGTAGTGTGAAGATGTGCAGATGACAGAGCCGGAGGTGCCCCAGATGGATGCCCAGCAGGCGGGGGAACAGATCGAGCGGGAACTTCTGATCCTTACGCGCCACCAGGAAATGGCGTCACCACGCCGGCTGTACGGCAGCGAGGCCCTGGAGCGCAGTGCCTATGTGCTCCTCAGCCGGATCGAAGCGCAGGGCCCGATGTCGGTGGCCGACCTCGTCGACGCCTTCGGCCTCGCCGCCTCGACCTTCAACCGGCAGACGGCTGCTCTTCTCAGGGACGGACTCGTCGAACGGGCCCTCGACCCCAACGGCGGAGTGGCCAGAAAATTCCGCATCACCCAGAAAGGCACGGACGCGCTCAGGGCGGACCGCGGAACAGTGGTCGACGGGCTCGCCAGGGTGGTCACCGGCTGGACATCGGAGCGCCTCGACCGGTTCATCGCCGACCTTCAGCAATTCAACAAGGACATCGAGCGGCTTACCGGACGCCCCTGGCCGCGCTGACAGCGGGCCCATCTGGCTCCGGCCCGCCGGTGCCGACGGCGGTAGTTCGCTGTCGTCGCCGGTCACGGGTCTGGTGTCGCGTACGACTGGCTGACGCTGCGTCGGATCCCGGATCTCATGAGGTATCCCATGACCGGGGACGCCCTCGGAGACTCGGCCACCACGCCCTCACGGTCGGGGCGGTGAAATGCCCTTGAGCCCGGCGGCGAGCAGGAGATGCTCGCCGCCGGGCTCGGGTTTCTCGCCGTACCCCGTCCCCACGGGTCCGGCGAGTACGGGGCCGATACCGCCTTGGCGGCCCCGGTCCGAAGGGGTGGCCGCCTGCGGGAGGCGGCCACCGGGTGGTGGCTACTTGCTGAGGACGAGGCCGGGGTCGCTCTGGTCGGGGGCCGGTGCCAGAGGAGCGGGGTGCTTGTGGGTGATGGCTTCTCCTTCGATGTCGATGCTGGGCAGCACACGGTCGAGCCATCGGGGCAGACGCCAGGCGCGGTCGCCGAGGAGGGCGAGGACGGCGGGCACGATGGCCATCCGGACGACGAAGGCGTCGAAGAGGACGGCGATGGCGAGACCGAACCCGATCATCTTGATCATGGACTCGTCGGCGCCGACGAATCCGGCGAAGACCGCCACCATGATCAGCCCGGCGGCGACGACCACGCGGCCGCTGGTGCGGAACCCGGAGACGATCGCCTGTGCGGGCCGCTCACCGTGGACGTACGCCTCGCGGATCCGGGAGACCAGGAAGACCTCGTAGTCCATGGCGAGTCCGAAGACGATGCCCACCAGGAAGATCGGCATCATGGACATGATCGGGCCGGTCTGCTCGACGCCGAGGAGCGCGGCGCCGTGGCCGTACTGGAAGACCGCGACGACCACACCGAGCGAGGCCAGCACGGACAGCAGGTAGCCCAGGGCTGCCTTGAGCGGGACCAGGAGGGAGCGGAAGACGATGAGCAGCAGGACGATCGCCAGGCCGACCACGACGATGAGGTAGGGGACCAGCGCGTCCTGGAACTTCTTCGCGACGTCGATGTTCATCGCGGTGCTGCCGGTGACTTCGTAGGTGGCTCCGGACTGCCGCTCGATGCTGGAGCGTTCGGCGCGGATGGACTTCACCAGATCGATGGTCTTGCTGTCCGTGGGGCTGGTGGAGGGGGTGGCGGAGAGGATCGCCGCGTCGCCCGCCTCGTTGAACCGCGCCGGTGAGACGGAGACGATTCCGCCGGTCTCCGCGATGCGTTCGCTGATGACGGCGGTGGCTGCCTCGGGATCGTCGGCGTCCTTGGTGTCGACGACGATGGTGAGGGGGCCGTTGAAGCCGGGGCCGAAGCCCTCGGCGAGGGCGTCGTAGGCGCGGCGTTCGGTGGTGGAGGTGGGTTTGGCCTCGTCGCCCGGCATGCCCAGTCGGAGGTCGGCGGCCGGTACGGCGAGTGCGCCCAGGCCCACGACGCCGAGCAGCAGTACGGGCAGGGGGTGGCGGATGACCAGGCGTGCCCAGCGGCTGCCGGCGTTCTCCGTGTTGCCGGCGCTGTCCGCCTTGGTGCGGCGGGGCTTCTTGTTCTTGCGGGCGCGGCGGGCGAGGACGGCGTCGGGCCAGAAGCCCAGCAGGGCCGGGACCAGGGTCAGGCAGATGAGGACGGCGGCGACGACGGCGCCGGCGGCGGTGAGGCCCATCTTGGTGAGCATCGGAATGCCGACCACCGTCAGTCCGGCCAGTGCGATGACGACGGTCAGGCCGGCGAAGACGACCGCGGACCCGGCGGTGCCGACAGCCAGGGCCGCGGCGTCCCTGGGGGCGCGGCCCTTTCCGCGTTCCTCGCGGTAGCGGGAGACGACGAACAGGGCGTAGTCGATGCCGCAGGCCAGGCCCAGCATGGAGGCGAGGGTTCCGCTGGTCAGCGAGAGTCCGAACGTGCTGCCCAGGGCGATGATGGTGGTCATGCTGACGGCGACGCCGATGATCGCGGTCAGCAGCGGCAGCCCGGCCGCGGCCATGGACCCGAAGGTGATCAGCAGGACCACCGCCGCGATCGCGATGCCGATCATTTCCGCGGAGCCGCCCGCGGCAGGCTGCGTCGCCAGGGCGTCGCCGCCGATCTCGACGGTCAGGCCCGCGTCCCGGGCCTGGTCGACGGCCCGTTCGAGGTGTTCCTTGCTGGCGTCGGTCAGGTCACCGGCAGGGGTTTTGAAGGAGACGGTGGCGTAGGCCGTGGAGCCGTCCTCGCTGACCGCCTTCGCCTGGAACGGGTTCACCGCGCCGGCCACCTGCGGCCCGTCGGCGGCCTCGTCGACCAGATCCGCGATGGTGGCCTTGTGCCCGGCGGCGGTGACCTTCTCCCCGCTCGGCGCGATGAACACGATGCGGGCGCTCGCCCCGTCGGCCGCCGAACCCGGGAAACGCTCGTCCAGGAGATCGAACGCTTTCTGGGACTCGATGCCCGGCATGGCGAACCCGTCATCGGGAGCGGCCGGGGCCTTCACGGCGGCGAAGCCGACAGCCGCCAGGACGGCCACCCACAGGAAGGTGACGCACCATCGCCACCTGAAAGCGATCCGGCCCACGTGGTACAGAAAAGTTGCCATGGCGGTGGGAGAGCCTCCACATCAGCGGTACAGGACAAGGGGGAGAGGCTTTCTTCGTCCGCGTCGGCCGGGGGCCCGGGACGGCGTGCCTCACTGACCTCCACGATCCCGTCCGGCGCGCGCCGCCACGAGGGAGTACCCTCCCGAACCCGAGGTGTAGCCGGCTACACCCCCCACGCTGGACACGGCTGCTTCCGCAACTGGGCAGAGATCACCTTCCACGCCCAGCAGATCCTGCGGGAGAAACCGGAACTGGCCCTGAACCAAGACCTCGACGACCGGACGCTCAGCAGTCTCGACTCCGCCAGACGCCCCCGGAGCCACCCCGGCCGGTCCGGACCACTGCTGTAGCCGGAGGCCGAAGCCCGCGTACACGGAGGCTTCAGCCTCCGGCGGGTTCCGATGCCTCCGGAGCCCCGCAGGCCGCCGCTTCCACCGCGGCGGCGCTCTCGCTCGCACCGTCAGCCGGTGCGGGGGAGAGGTTCAGCCGGAGGGATGGCTGATGCGGCGCTCAAGGTGGATTTCGGTGAAGACGGTGACCTTCGCGCGCAGAGCCCACGGGTCGAAGGGCTTGCTGATGTAGTCCACCGCGCCGGCCGCGTACCCGCGGGCGGTGTGCTCGGGGTCGACGCCCATTGCGGTGAGGAAGATGATCGGCACGTCCCGGTTGCGGGGACGGCGTTTGATATGGGCGGCGGTCTCGTAACCGTCCATGCCCGGCATCTGCACGTCCATGATGATGACGGCGAAATCGCCGTGGTGCAGCAGTGCCTTGAGAGCATCCCGGCCCGACGAGACCGTGACGATGTCCTGGTCCAGCGTCTCCAGCACCGCTGTCATGGCGAGCAGATTGTCGGGCTGGTCATCCACGACGAGGACCTTGGGCATGGGCTGCGGCTGCGGCAGAGGCAGCGTCACCGGGCGTTCGACGGCTTCGAGCTGACGCTCCAGCAGATCACAGCGCGCCTCGGCGTCCGCCCGCTGCGCCTGCGCCTCCTGGAGTTCGTCTCCCAGCCGCTTCACCTCCCGCCGCAGGACGTCGCGCTCCCCCAGCAGTTCCGAGACATCGGAATGGGCGGCTGCCAGCCGGCCGGCGCGTTCTCGCTCTGCGGTGAGTGTCGCCTCCATCTGGTTGAGACGTACCTCCAGGTCGGCGATGCGGTGCTTGCGATCCAGCAGAGCGTCGCCCAGGACATCGCCGCGGACGCTGGAGCGGCGCGAGACGTGATCCGCGTCGGCCAGCTGCTGCTCGATTATCCGGACTGCGTGCTTCGGGGATGAGTTGGCGTCGAACGCCGACCCGTAGAGCTCGCGCACGAACTCGATGGTCTCGGGGGTGACGGTGGTGCCGCGGTGCTCCGCGAGATCCGTCATCATGTCCATGATTACTGCCCAGGGAGGTAAGCGAGTCCCGTTGAGATACCGGGAGAGCGTTCCCGGGTCACGCTGACGTCGCGCCGCGTACCGACGCACCGACACCCCCAGCCCCTCGAACAGCTCCCGCAGTACCTTGGCGAGAGCCCGTGACTCTTGCGTCAGATCCTGTCCAAGGGGGCGTAACTCACCCATGGCCGTGCCCCTTCCCGCACGTCTCGCCGGTTCCCGGGGTGATCAGGCGGTCGAAGAACGGAATGGCCAACCCGGTGACGGCCAGACCGGCGAGCACGCCGCGTGCGGCGCCTTCCCCAGCCAGCACGGACAGCCCCCCTGCCGTCACGCCGCTCAGCGCGCCGAGCAGCAGGATCAAGGCCGTTCTCAGCGGCAGCAACGGTCGGTTCACGCGCATCCCCATTCGTCTCTCCCGCGTCCGGAAACACGGGAGGGCGGTTCCCGCCCGGCAGACCGCCAAGAGGGTGATACACAGCATGGAGCGTCGCGAGGGCGTTGCAGTACGTCATCAAGGCAAGAAGCAACGAAATCCGCTGTTGCGCGGGGGCCTCCCACGCCCCAGTGCATTCGTTCGGGCAGATCAAGTCCCTGACCCCGCAGGGCGCTGCCAACGTGTTGCCGTGCAACATTGGCAACACGAATCAGGTACGGCATCTTCGGCACCCTCCGGTGCTGGCCCCCCGGGCCGACGCCGCGCTGCGGAGGATCGGCTGTCACGCGGCGGCCTTTCCGGGCCCGCGCATGGCCCGGGTGGGGGCCTTATGCGCCGGTGCCGGTGCCGATCTCGCCGCGGTCCTCGACGAGCCGCCCTTCCCTCAGCCGGCCGAACCGAAGACACCCCGTGCGCGAGCGTGGAGTTCGACGGCGTCGGCTTCCACTACGACGCCGGGACGGCCGGCGGAGCCTGCGCACGCCAGGTCCTGAACGACGTGACCTTCCGTCTGCCCGAACGCAGCATGACCGCCCTGGTGGGACCCTCCGGCGCCGGCAAGACCACGGTCGCCGCACTGATCGCCCGCTTCCGGGACGCCACGGAAGGCACCGTCCGCATCGGCGGCGTCGACGTCCGCGAGATCGCCGCCGACGACCTGGCGGCACACGTCTCCCTCGTCTTCCAGGACGTCTACCTGTTCGACGGCACCATCGAGGAGAACGTCAGGATCGCCGCCCCGGACGCCGGGCCCGCGGAACTGGCCGAGGCCGCGGCGCTGTCCGGACTCGACCAGGAGAACGAGGCACTGTTCGCCGAAGCCGTGCGCACTCTCGCCGGCCGCAAGACGCTGCTGGTCATCGCCCACCGGCTGAGCACCGTCGTCCACGCGGACCGGATCCTCGTCCTGGAGGACGGAGAGATCACCGAACGCGGCACGCACGACGACCTGATCACGGCAGGCGGCACCTACGCCTCCTTCTGGCAGCGCCGAAGCCGGGCCCAGGGCTGGCGGCTGGAGGCGGCGCGCCCATGATCTCCCACCCGGCACCTGATCCACCGGCCTCAGCGGCAGCGGTACGAGGAAGGCACGACACAATGAGCAACGGCCCCCGGAACACGTGGGACTCATGGGCGGACTCCGTCCCGCCGCTCGCATCCGCACACACCCTGGAAGCCGGCCACGACGCCGCGGCCACGGCGACCCGCCTCGCCCGGGCCGGCCTCGCCGAGCAGTACATGGTGTACGAGACGGAAGGCGGCGTCTGGCACTTCGCGGCCGGTTCCGCCGTCAGCCTCACCGCGCACGCCACCGGCATCACCGCGCGGGCGGCGGGACGGACATGGACCTCCCGCACCGACGGCAGGCCCTTGACGGCGTTCGCCGCGGCGCTGGACGCCCTGTCCGCGGCACACGGCCCCCACGCCGGCGGACGCCACTTCTACGGCTGGGCGGCCTTCGAACTGGCCCATCTCCTGCACGCGGACCCCGCGGCCGCCGGGGACGGACCGCTGCTGCACGCCCTGATCCCCTCCGTCGAGGTGACCCTCACAGGGAACGAGACCGTGGTCCGCGCGGTGGACGAGGAGTGGCTCCGCGAGGTCGCCGACCTGCTCGCCGAACCGGCCCCCCGACAGCCGCCGGAGCGGACGACGCCGGAGGGAGCCGAACACCTCATCGCCGCCGGCACCGCCGCCTACGGGAGTGCGGTGGCCCGAACGGTCGAGGACATCCGCGCCGGCCTCCTGGAGAAGGCCGTAGTCTCCCGGAAGGTCCCGCTGCCCGCCGGTCCGGCCGTGGACTTCCCCGCGACCTATCTCTCGGGCCGCCGGTCCAACACCCCGGCCCGCTCCTATCTGCTGGACCTCGGCGGCTACCGGGCCGCCGGATTCAGCCCGGAGACCGTCCTGGAGGTCGCGGAGAACGGCCGCGTCAGCACCCAGCCGCTCGCGGGCACCCGCGCGTACGGCCCCGACCAGGCGGAGAACGAGCGTCGACGCACGGAACTGATCAGCGACCCCAAGGAGATCCACGAGCACGCCGTCTCCGTACGCCTGGCCTGGGAGGAGATGGCGGCGGTGTGCCGTACCGGCTCGGTCGCGGTCGAGGAGTTCATGGCGGTCCGGCCACGCGGTTCGGTGCAGCATCTCGCCTCGCGGGTGACGGGCCGGCTCCGGAAGGACGGCGGACCGTGGGACGCCTTCGCCGCCCTCTTCCCCGCGATCACCGCCACCGGTGTCTCCAAACCCGCCGCGCTCCAGGCCCTGGCCCGCCATGAGGAAGGGTCCCGCGGCCTCTACGGTGGCGCGGTCTTCCGCGGCAGCACCGCGGGCGCTCTCGACGCCGCCCTCGTCCTGCGCACCCTCATCGGAGAGGGCGAGGAGACATGGCTGCGCGCGGGTGCGGGAGTCACCGCCCAGTCCCTTCCCGAACGGGAGATCGAGGAGACCTGCGAAAAGCTCCGCAGCGTCGCCCCGCACCTGCGGTTCTCAGCGGACTGACGGTGCACACGCGTTCGCGGGCTCCGCTCCGATCCCGGCGGCGGTCGGATGACGCTTCGTGCAACTGGCTTCGTCGCCGGCGCCGAAGCGGCTCCGTACGCCGGCCATGTGCTCGCTTCCACCGTCAGGGCGGCGAAGCATCGACCCGGCCGCGCGCGCAGTCGACAGGCGGCGATCACTGCCCCTGCGGGAACGATGACGCGGCGCATGCTTCTTCTCCCTGGGCCGAGGCCCCGGGGAACTCCCCCCGGGGCCCTCCGTGTCTGGTTCCGGTAGGCGATGCTGGGTGTCTCTGTCGGTGCCGGCCGCGACGACGGAGTGGCCCGTGAGGCCGGCAGCGACAGAGACACCCAGCGTCGCGAAGGAACCCGCCGCCGCCCCGCCATGCGGAGCCCCTCCACACCGATGCCGGCGAGCATCTCCCTCGCGGTCGCTTCGGCGCTCTCGGTGTCCCCTGACAAGGCGTCCCTGACCAGGCTCGCCCAGTCGCCGACACCGATGACCGCGCCGAAGCTGAGCAGCCCGTCGGGATCGATCCGGTTGACGGGGCCACCCTCGGCGTGGAGATAGGGGGTTCTTCTCCCTTCCCGACGGGTCGAGTTGGGTGAACGGCCGGCCTTTGGCGTCGCAGTAGCGGGCCTTGAGGTGGTAAAAGCCGGTAGGGTCCCGGTCGTTGCCGGCGAAGCGGGAGAGCCGGGCGACCGGTTCGGTGGACTGAGCGAGGAGGCGGACGCCTCGGGGGCTGTAGGCGTACGTGTTCACCTTGTTGCCGTCGACGTCGGCGAGCCCGATCGGTACAGATTTCAGATGATCAGATCCCTGACGCGAGCGAACCGGTGGGAATCCCCGTGGCGGCATCACTGACGTGTACGAAGACCCGTTCCCTCGAAACGGGTTCCGTCTACGCCTGGGAAACCGCAGAAGGAGATGCCGGAAACATCCTGATCGGCCTGATGGAGCCAGTCGCCCGCCCCTGCACTCCAGAGGGAACCACCCTCGGGGAGATGCTCCTGGACGGAAACGTCGGAAATGCGGAAAAATCCGATCCGGATCCGAAAGTCCGCCGCGCTTTCCTGATCGCGGCATCGGTGATCCTCCAGGAGAGGGAGCGGCAGGGATGCCTGCCTGACAAGATCCTGCGTACCTACTGGTAAGCGCCGCAACCGGTAAGTACCACGTCACCACCAGGCCCTGCTCTTTCGGAGCCCGGCCTATCGGCGTTCCACCGGGGAACGTGCTTCGGCTGGGTCGGGACGTGCTCGCGCGGCGGCCTGGACGCCTTCTTCACCCGTGAGGACCTGACCGCCTCCACGCGAACTCGGGTGGCGGTATCGGTTCCCTTGAAGGGAGTTGCCTTGCGGCGGTGGCCGCGACCCGCACCCCGTGCCGCTCGGCACCCTTGCCCTCGTGCGCACTCCACCCCCTACTGTCCGCCGGCACGGAGAGCAGGGCGCTGGGAGACAGCGGGATTCAGGTCAGTGCGCTCGGGTTCGGGTGCTGGGCCATCGGCGGTGAGTGGCAGGACGCGGACGGGCGGCCGCTCGGGTGGGGCAACGTCTTCGACGAGGACACGCACACGCGGACCGGCACGAACCCGACGGTCGGGGTACGCGCGCCGGGCACTGGTCGCGTCGTTGCGCCGACTGGATCGACGTGTGCCAACTGCACCTGGCCGACGTGCCGTTGGACTTAGTGACAGAACTGCGCACCGTGTGCGGCGAGTTCGTACGGGAGGGGCTCATCGGCGCGTACGCCTGGAGCACCGACGACCCCGAGCGCGCGGCGCTCCTCGCCGAGGGCGAGCACTGCGCGGGCCTCCAGCACGCGGGCAACGTACTGACGGACGCGCCCGAGATGCCGGCGCTGTGCGAGCGGCGCGGGCTCGCTTCCATCGTGCGCAGCCCGCTGGCCATAGGGCTGCTCACCAGCAGGCAGGGGGTCGCCGGCCGTGGCGCGGCGGGTGACATCCGGCTTCCGGAGCGTCGCCCAAGCCGAGGAGAACGCGACGGCCCTCCGCCAAGCCAGAGCACTACGTATTCCAGTTGTAATCGTGATCTTCGTGGGGTGGCCGTTGTCTGGCGTCACCAGCGGGCGACCAACGTCTCGTCTCTGCCTCGGTTGCGGTACAGCCAGGTGGTCCCGGGCGCGACATCCCCGGTCAGATAACCGACGATGGGCTCCCGCTGTGTTGCGCTGTCCAGCTCGCCGAGCAGCTTCAGGGCATCGGGCAGGGGGAAGAAAGCGGCCTGTTTGATGTCGTCGTCCTGTGGCGCGATGTCCCCCGACCACTCGTCGATCTCGAAAGCAGCGGCCAGTGCTGAAGGGTAGGGCTCGGAGTCGATGTGCATGATGAATGCGGTCCGCACCGGGTCGCCCACCAGCAGGCCGGTCTCCTCCCGTAGCTCGCGCCGGAGGGTTTCGTGCATGAGCTCGCCGTCCTTGACCCCGCCGCCGGGCAGCGACCAGAGGATCTCCCCGGCGGCGCCGAGACTCTCTCGCACGAGCAGGATCTCGTCACCTTGGCGGATGATGCCAATGACCAACTGCACCCTGGGTTTTGGGGCCTTCGAATCCTCTGCCGTCATGCCGCAGACCGTACGTGATGGCCAGCGCGCGGATAGCCCAGCCACCAACGCGATCCCCGCTGACGTCAGCGAGGCTCAGCTCCGTTCCTTTGAAGAGGTGTGAATGGAGTCAGGCAGACGAAGGACCGCCGCGGGGGCGGCGTTCGTGGGGACGCTGGGACTTTTGGTGTTGCCTGCTCCGGTAGCCCATGCGGCGGACACCGGCATCACTGTGTCGGACATCGTCATCAACAACGGCAAGCCGATCGTGGTCGGCACGTCGAAGGCGGTGGAGCCACCCCGCTCCTCCAACATCGCTCTGCCGTCCGGATACAGCACAGCCGACCCCTACCGCTACGACGCGGCGCGGGAGTACGAGACGAGGTCCCAGACCGTCCGTCTCAAGCGTGCCGCCAAGGTCACCACCGCCGACGCCACGCCGGAGCCGGTCACCAAGGGCAAGAAGACCACCGTCACGGGCAAGCTGACCCGGGCGAACTGGAGCACGAAGAAGCACAACGCCTACAGCGACCGTACGGTCAGTCTCCAGTTCCGCGCCACGGGCACCGACTCGTACAAGACGGTCAAGAAGGCCACTACCAGCAGCACCGGTGCGCTCAAAGCCCCCCGCGCTGGACGGTCATATCGGTCTGCGTCATCGCAGCCGTCCTGATCTTCGTCGGCGCTTCCGCGCACGTCACCGACCTCCTCAGCCACGGTCTGCACCCCTACGCCTGGGCACCGGGCTGGCTCAACCTCTACTGGTCGTCGCTGGCGCTCTTCGACCCGCTTGCCGCCGTGCTCCTGATCCGGGGCAACCGCCGGGGAACCGACCTCGCCTGCGTCATCATCTCGCCGCCAACTGGTACGCGGTCCACGGCATCCAGCACAGCACCCTCGCCGCCCAGCCCGGCCTTCAACGACTAGCCGTCTTCGCCGCACTCGTCCTCGGAACGGCACCGTTCACCCGGCGGCACCTCACCAATGGAGACGACGTCTCAGGTGGGTGGGGGGTGGCAATGTGGGAAGATTTTTTGGGGGAAAGGGGCTGGCCAGGGGGGTGGGGGGTTTTGATCGTTTATTTCGTTGCGGGGAGTGGTTGCGTAGCTACGGAGAACAACTTACTCTTTCGTGAAGTATTTCAAGGTCATCGATCTTGTGGGGTTGTTCCGGGCGCGCCGCGGTTGTTTTCCGGCAAGGGGAAGGGGATGCTGTGCGTTTCGCAGTCGTGGGGACGGGTTTCGGTGAGCAGCATGTCGGTTGGCTGGCGAGTGTGCCGGGTGTATCGGTGGATGTTCTGTGTTACCGGAATGATCTGTCCCGTGCGGCTCGTCTGGCGAAGCGTTTCAATATTCCGGTTGTTGATTCTGATCCGTTGTCCGTGATGCGTGGCGGGAAAATTGATGCGGTGTCGGTGGTGACGCCTCCGGAAACGCATGAGGAATTGCTGTCGGCGGGGCTGGATGCCGGGTTGACGGTGGTGTCGGACAAGCCGCTCGCGGTGGACGGGGATGCGGCGGGCCGGCTGGCGCGTGCTGCCCGTGTGGGTGGGGTGCCGGGTTTCGTGACGTTTCAGTGGCGGGCGAACCGGATGCTGCGGGAGGTGGCCAGGATGCGCCGGCAGGGGTTGTTCGGGCGTCTCCTGCAGAGTGAGCTGGTGTTCCACCATGATTTTCTGGGCCGGCCTGAAACGCCGTGGCCCTGGCGGCACAGTCGCGTGGCCGCGGGTGCCGGTACCCTCGCTGACCAGGGTGTTCATCTGTTTGATCTGTTGCGGTGGCTGGTGGGGGAGGAGTGGGGTGTGGACAGTGCCCGTTCCTCGGTGGCGTTCACGCGGCGTTCCCACCACAGCGGGAGTATCGCGGGGGAGACCGAGGACCTCGCTGATGTCCAGCTGTCCTCGGTGTCCGGGGTCCCGGCTCGTGTGTTCGTGTCGCGGGTGTCGGCGCACCGGCAGCTGCGGGTGGAACTGCACGGGACGCGGGGCAGTGTGGTGGCGGTCGCCGATCCGGGTGACGGGTCGGGCCGGCTGCAGGTCAATACGCGTGGCGCCGCGGGTCATGTCCGGGATTTCCCCGCTGATGCGATGAATGTCTACCGGCTGATTCTTTCTCCTGAGGGGCCGCCCGCGGACGCTCCGACGTTCGCCGACGGTGCCCGGGCGCAGAGCCTCCTCGACGAGGCTGTGCGGCAATTGCACAGGACCGCGCGAACGTAACGGGAAACAGCAGGACGGAGGAATGTTTTCCTCCGTTTCCCGCTCGCCGGTATGCCATCAGTACACCGTCAGTACGTCATCAGTACGCCGTCAGTGCGTCATCAGTATGTCGTCGGTATGTCATCGGGCACGTGCGTCGTCGTGGCGTGCCCCAGGGTCCTACGTGATCGGTGGTGAAGTAATGGCTGAAGACATCCGTATTGCCGTTGCCGGGGTCGGCAACAACATATCGGCGTTATTCCAGGGCGCGGAGATGTACCGGAAGCTGGGCGCCGAGGGCGTCAGCGAAAAAGATTTCCCGGGAATCAAACGTGCCCGTATCGGCGGTATCGCGGTCTGTGACCTTGCGTTTGTCGCCGCTTTTGATATCCACCCGAACAAGACAGGCCGGCCGTTCAACGAAGCGGTCCTCGCCGAACCCAACAACTACCCCCGGCTGGACGTCGACCTGCCGCAGGTCCCGGTCACCGTCCAGCCCGGGCTGCCGACCCAGGAGGACGCCGGGCCGACATCCCGAGCGTTCCGCGCCGTGGTGGACCAACTCCGTGAGAGCCGCGCCGAGGTACTCCTGTACTCCCTGCCGACCGGCCTGCAGTGGGCCGCGGACGCCTACGCCCGTGCCGCTCTGGAAGCCGGTGTCGCTTTCGTCAACTGCACACCGGAAATCGTCGCGCGTTCCCCTGAGATGATGGCCGCCTACGAGGACGCCAAGGTCCCTCTCGTCGGTGACGACCTCGCCAGCCACCTCGGTACCTCGGTCGTCCACCGCGCGCTGCTCGGTCTGCTCAGCGAACGCGGTCTGACGCTGTCCAGTTCCTACCAGCTGAACTTCGGAGGCAACGAGGACTTCCGTAACCTGCGGGAGAAGGGCGCCAGCAAGCGGCAGTCGAAGCTGAACGCGCTGGCCCAGGAAGGTGTGGACACCTCCAAGGTCGAGGTCATTCCCTCGGCCGGTTTCGTGCCGCACCTGCGTGACAACAAGGTCGCCATGCTCAACATCGAGGGTCTGGGCTGGGCCGGGACCCCGGTCTCCCTCGATCTGAAGCTGAAGGTCCAGGACTCCAGCAACGCGGCCGGAGTGATCATCGATCTGATCCGGATCGCGGCCGCCAGCTCCCGCCTGAACACCGCCGGCTTCCCGCCGGCCGCGGTCCGTGTCCTCAAGTCACCCGCCGGCGGACACACCAAATACACCGACCAGGACGTCGAGGAAGGCTTCCGCCAGCTGGACCGCCTCGCCGCGGACACTCCCGACGCGGCGCCGGAGGCATCGTCACGATGACCCGCACACCTCCTGACCCGCACACCGGCACACTGATCGCGGTGCTGGCCTACCCCGGAGTGGACGAACTCGACCTCTTCGGCGGATACGCCATCCTGGCCAAGGCCGGATCCGTCGCACACGCGGAAGGGCTCACCCCCCTCACCGCGGTGATCGCCGCCCAGGCCCCCGAGATCCGCGGCTCCGCCGGTGTGACGTTCCGGGCACAGGAGGACCTGACGGCCGTCGAACACGCCCAGGCGGTCGTCGTCCCCGGCGGCCGCGGTGCCACCGCGGCCGCCGGCGAACCACAACTGCACCAGGCCCTGCACCGGGCCGGCCAGGGCAACGCCCGCCTGTACTCGGTGTGTTCCGGCGCCCTCGTCCTCGCGGGCGCCGGACTGGCGCAGGGCCGTACCCTCGCCATCCACGCGGCGAAACACACGCAACTGACCGGACAGAGCACGGTACGGGCCGCCGGCGGACTCGTCCGCGACGGCCGCTACTGCTCGGTGGGCGGTGACCTGCGCGACTCCGTGAAATCCGTCGACCTGGCCTTCGCGCTGCTGGCGGACCTGCGGCCCGAACTCGTCGAACCGGTCTCCCGGCGCACCGAGATCACCGCCGGCCGCCGCCCCCGCCACGCCGCGGAGGCCCGCGGTGCCTGACCCCGAAGAGGACCGCCGGGTTTCTGAAGAGGACCGTCGGGTCTCTGAAGACGACGGCCGGGTTTCTGAAGGGGACCGTCGGGTTCCTGAAGACGACGGCCGGGTTTCTGAAGAGGACCGTCGGGCTCCCGAAGACGACGGCCGGGTTTCTGAAGGGGGCGGCCTGGTCTCTGAAGGGGACCGTCGGGTTCCTGAAGACGACGGCCGGGTCTCTGAAGGGGACCGCCGGGTTTCTGAAGGGGACCGCCTGGTCTCCGAAGACGACCGTCGGGTTCCTGGAGAGGACGGCCGGGTTTCTGAAGAGGACCGCCGGGTCTCCGAAGACGACCGCCGGGTTCTTGGAGAGGCGCGCCGGGTTTCTGAAGACGACGGCCGGGTTCCTGGAGAGGCGCGTCGGGTCTCAGAGGAGGACGGGCGGGTCTCTGAGGAGGGCCGCTGGGTCCTGGTCACCGGCGCCAGCCGGGGTATCGGCCGTTCCACCGCCCTGGCCCTGGCCGCGGACGGCTACCGGCCGGTGCTCTGGGCCCGCTCCGGCGACGACCTGGCCGATGCCGCACGCGAGGTACGCGCCCATGGCGTACCGGTACGCACCGCCGTCGTCGATGTCGCCGACCCGGCGGCGGTGGCACGGGCCGCCGCTGTCTCGCTGGCCGGGCTGGGCACACTGGCCGGACTCGTACTCAACGCGGGCCAGGGCGTGTGGAGCGCGCTGAGCGACCTCGAACCCGCCGTATGGGACCGTACCGTGCGCACCAACCTCGACGGCGGGTTCCACGTACTGACCGCGGTACTGCCCCGGCTCATCGCCGCTCCCGGCGCGCTCGTGGTCGGCCTGCTCTCCGACTCGGCGCTCTACCCCTTCCCGCAACGGGCGGCCTACGCGTCCTCCAAAGCCGGCCTGCGCGCTCTGCTGGAGGTCACCCGCCGTGAAGTACGGGACAAGGGGGTCCGTGTCTGCCAGGTCCTGCCCAGCCGGGTGGACACCTACTTCCACGGCGCGCACACCGACGCCGCTCCCGGCAGCCGCGAGGGCGCACTCGCGGCCGCGGACGTGGCCGCCGTCATCGCCGGGCTCTTCCGGCTTCCACCGCATGTGGAGGTCCGGGAGATCCAGATGTCCTCGCTGACCTCGACCTTCGGTCCCTTCCCGGAAAAGGCCCCCGCGTGAGCACACCGAAAACAGTCCTCGTCCCACCGTCCCACTCCAAGCCGATCGGCCGTTACTCTCCCGGCCTGTGCCTGACCCTCACCCCCGGCACACAGCTCGTCTTCTTCAGCGGCCAGGTCGCCACCGACGACCGGGGCACCGTAATGTCCCCCGGTGACGCGGGCCCCCAGGCACGGGCGGTCTTCCAGCGCATCGCACACGTACTGGCGGAGGCCGGCGGCACCCTGGCCGACCTGGTCGCCGTGACCATCCACCTCACCGACATCGCACGGGACTTCCCCGCCGTCTCGGCCGTACGCGACGAGGTCCTGGCCGTCCCCCCGCCCGCGAGCGTCCTGGTGGAGGTCTCCGCCCTGGCCGAGAAGGGCTGCGTCGTGGAGATCAGCGGCATCGCCGCGATCGGCGGCAGCACATGACCGACGCCCCACCCCCACCCGACCAGAACCATCCGGACCGCCCGGACATGGACCGCCCGAACCCGGACCGCCCGGCCAGCGGCCCGCGCCCGGCCAGCGGCCCGCGCCCGGACTGCACGGACCGCCCGCGCCCGGGCTGCTCGGACTCCCCGGACTCCCCGGACCAGGCAGGCCAGGACTTCGCGGACCGTCCGCAGTACGCGGACCCGGACTACGCGGACCCGGACCGCCCGCAGTACACGGAGCCCTCCGAGCACTCGGAGCACTGGCGTACGGCGCTGCGCCACGCCGCCGGCCGCAGCAGAGTCCTCGTCATCGGCTCACTCAACATCGACGTCATCGTGCACAGCGACCATGAACCCGAGGACGACGGTGCGGTCGTCGCACAGTCTCTGACCACCGCGCCCGGCGGTCACGCCGGGAACTGCGCGTCCGCGCTCGCCGCGCTCGGTGTACGGGTGGGGGTGGTGGCCGCGGTCGGGCGGGACGCCCAGGGCGACAGTGTCCTGGCGGACCTGCGTGCACGCCGTGTCGATGTCTCCGCCGTGCACCGTCATCCCGACGCCCCCACCGGCCAGGTGGTCATCCCGGTCTTCCGTGACAAGCACTACATGCTCATGCACCGGGGTGCCAACGATCTGCTGACCGCCGCGGCGGTACGGGAGGCGCTCGCCGCGCCCCTCGACGCGGTGGTCCTGTTCGACCCGAGCCGTGAGGCACTGCGCGAAACGGCGGCCACGCTCGCGCGCCGGCCGGTGAGGCCGCTGCTGTGCTGGTGTCCGGGCGGTGTGTACAGCGCGGACGAGATCACGGCCGAGATCGCGCCTCTGTGTGACATCCTCCTGCTCAACCGCGACGAGCACCGTCATCTCAGCCGCTCGGCCGGGGCTGGGGTTCTGCGCCGGTCCTCCTGCCAGGTGGTGACGACCCTCGGTGCTCAGGGGGCGTTGCTGCGCAGTGGCGACCGTCAGTGGCATGTGCCCGCTCAGCCGGTCCAGGTCCGGGATCCGACCGGCGCGGGTGACGCGTTCGCCGCGGCTTATCTGCTGGCGGCCCTGGCCGGTCTGCCGCCGGGCCGGCGGCTGCGCAGCGGCAATCTGGCCGGCGCGCTGGCCGTCGGTGCCGTCGGTGCCCGGGCCCGGCAGGCCACCCTGCCCGACCTGCTCGCCGCCCCGCCCCCGCCCGACAATGCTGCCGCCCCCGCGACAGCGGCCGCACCGGACGCGGCGGCGGGCGGCCCGGACGCGGCAGTTGCCGGCCCGGACGTGACCGCGGCGACGGCCACTCCCGCCACGGCGGCCACTCCCGGCACGGCGGCCACTCCCGGCACGGCGGCTACCTCTGACACGACGGCGGTCACCTCCGACACGGCGGCCATTTCCGGCACCGCGGCTACCTCTGACACGGAGGTCACTTCCGGCACGGCGGCTGCTTCCGGCACGGCGGCCGGGCCCGCGACAGCCGCACCGGATCAACGCACAAACAGGATGGAGTTCACATGAGTATGGTTCGTGACCTTTCCCTCGCCGACGCGGGAAAACTGAAGGTCGAGTTCGCCGGACGCCGTATGCCGGTACTCTCCGCGCTGACCGAACGCTTCGGCGAGTCCAAGCCTTTCGTCGGCCAGCGGATCGCGGCATGCCTCCACGTCACCACGGAGACGGCGAACATGTGCCGCGCTCTCGTCGCCGGCGGCGCCGAACTGGCCCTGTGCGCCTCCAACCCGCTCTCCACCAAGGACGACGTCGCCGCGACCATCCAACGCGACATCGGCGCCGAGGTCTTCGCCGTCTACGGATGCGACCGCGACACCTTCTACCAGCAGGTACAAGGCGTACTCGACCTGCGGCCCACCCTCGTGATCGACGACGGAGCGGACCTGACCACCACCATCCACAACGACCACCCCCACCTCCTCGACGACATCATCGGAGGCACCGAGGTCACCTCGACCGGCGTCCTGCGCATCCGCAACATGGCCGCCGACGGAGCACTGCGCTACCCGGTCCTGCCCACCAACGACGCCGCCACCAAGCACCTGTTCGACAACCGTTACGGTACGGGCCAGAACACCATCGACGGCATCCTGCGCGCGACGAACATGCTGCTCGCCGGGTCGGTGGTCGTGGTCGCCGGCTACGGCTGGTGCGGACGCGGGGTTGCGATGCGGGCACGCGGCATGGGCGCGAACGTCGTGGTGACCGAGGTCGACCCGATCCGGGCCCTGGAGGCCAAACTCGACGGCCTGAGCGTCATGGCCATGGACCGCGCGGCCCGGATCGGTGACATCTTCGTCACCGTCACCGGCAACCGGGACGCCGTCACGCTGGCCCACATGGACCAGATGAAGGACGGCGCGGTGGTATGCAACTCCGGCCACTTCGACGTGGAGATCGACGTCGCCGGCCTGCGCACACACGCCACCGCACGACGCGAACTGCGCCCCAACTGCGTCGAATACACGCTGCCCTCGGGCCGCGGTGTGATCCTGCTCGCCGAAGGCCGCCTCATCGGCCAGTCCGCCGCCGAGGCACACCCCGCCGAGGTGATGGACATGACCTTCGCCACCCAGGCCCTCGCCGTCCAGTACCTGATCGAACACAACGCACAGCTGGAGCCCGGAATCGTAGAGATCCCGCGTTCCATCGAGAACGACGTCGCAACCGCCAAACTCCGCGCCTACGGCGTCGAGATCGACCAGCTGAGCACGGGCCAGCAGCAGTACCTCACGGACTGGCGCGTGGGGACATGACAGGAACGCCGCCGGACCCGGCCGGCCCGGACAGCGCGCACCCGCCGCAGGAGACGGCCGGACACGGCACGAACCGGTGACCACCACCGCACCGGCACCGGACGCAGCCGGCCGCGTCCGGCATGAACGGCGGCCGGCCGGCACCGGACGCAAGCGGCCCCGGCCCGGCCCGCATGAACGAACAGCGGACGGCCAGTGACGGACGCCGCCCGCATGAACGAACAGCGGGCGGCCAGTGACAGGCGCCGCCGGCCTGAACGAACGACGGGCGGCCAGTGACGGACACAGGCGGCGGCTGCGGCTGACAGGAACGGCGGGCGACCAGTGACGGACACGACAGGAACGGCGGGCGACCAGTGACGGATGCGACCTCCACCAAGTCCAGTGCAGACGGCTGGCGCGGCGTCATCGGCGACACCTTCACCCCCGCCTACGCCGCGCTCGTGACCCACTGCGTCATGCGGGCCCTCGCACCCGCCCAGGCGACAGGAACCGTACTGGTGACCCACGACGGCCGCCGCGACGGCCGGCGCTGCGCCGCCGCGGTCGTGGCCGCCGCCACCGACGCCGGAGCACACCGCGTACGCCTCGTACCGCACCTGCCCACCCCGATCGCCTCGGCGGCACTGCGCCGGGGCCGGGCCGACGTGGCGTTCCTCGTCACGGCCAGCCACAACTCCGGCCGCCACAACGGCATCAAAGTGAAAGTGCCACCGGGCCGCTCCCTGCCCGCCGCACTCGAACACCACGCAGAGCAACTCCTCGCGCGCACCGGCCCCGTGCCGGTGGGACCATGCGCCGAGCCGCCCGACCACGACGCCGCGACCCGGTGGACGGGCGACCACATCACCGCCGTCCTGGACCGCCTGCCCGCTGCCGCCGGCTCCCGCCGCACCGTCGTGGTGGACGGCGTGGGCGGCATCGCGGGCCGGCCCATGGCCCGGCTGTGCGAACACCTCGGCTGGCGCGTCCACCTGCTCGGCGCCACCCCCGACCCCGACTTCGGCGGCCTGACACCCGACCCGACCCTCGCCCTCACCCGCCGGCGCGCCCAGGACGCCGTCCGCGAGACCACCGCCGACCTCGGCATCGTGCTCGACGGCGACGGCGACCGGATCTTCGTCATCGACGAACGCGGACGCACCGTCCAGCCGCACGAACTGCTCGCGCTGCTCCTGCGGGCCCGCGGCGCACTGCGGCGCGGGAACCCCGAGGGCGGCATCGCCGTGACCGTCGCCACCGGCACGGCCGTCCGCACGGTCGCCCGCCGCCAGGGGCGCGCCGTGCGCGAGACGCCGATCGGTTTCAAGTTCCTCTCCCCGCTGCTGGCCGACGGCCACGCCGACATGGCCGGCGGCAGCGTGGGCGACCTGGCCTTCGCCGACCACGGCATCGACCGTGACCCGTTCACCGCGGTGGCACTGCTGGCCGAACTCCTGCACACCACCGCCCGCCCCCTCGGCGTCCTCCTCGACGAACTCGGCGAGGAGATCGGCCGCCACCAGTGGTTCGAATCCCGTGTCCCGGCCGCCGTGCTCGCGCAGGACACGGACTTCCTGCGCACCGCCGGCACCACAGCCCTCGCCCACGCCGGCCTGGCCGGGGCACGCCCCGCGACGACCGACATCGACGGCGTGAAGTTCTGGCTCGACGACGACCAGTGGATGCTCCTGCGCCGCTCCACCACCGAAGCCGGTGTCCGGATCTACGGCGAAGTGCGCTCCACCCCGCACAGCGCACACCGGATCGACCAGCTCCTCACCCGCGTCCGAGACCTGCTCGCCCCCTGACCACCCACCCGCACCACACCGCACCCGCCCGCACCACACCGCACCCACCCGCACCACACCGCACCCGCCCGTACACACCCGGACCGCAAGCCCGCACCAGGACCGCACGGCCCGCACCACACGGCACCGCCCCGCACCGCGCCCGTCCGTACCGCACAGCGCAAGCCCGTACGTCCGTAGAGCCGTACCGCACAGCGCAAGCCCGTACGTCCGTAAAGCCGCACCGCACCCGTACGACCGCACCGCGCACACCCGCACCGCGCAAGCCGTACACCCGCACCGCACCGCGCAATCCGTACGACCGCACCCGTACCACCCGCACCCACCCGCACCCACCCGCACCCACCCGCACCAGCCCGTACCAGCCCGTACCCGTACGCCGGCCCGCCCCCCCGGGCCGGTACCTCACACCCGGAGGCACCATGTCCGCACCCGGAACGCAAGCCCCGATCGCCCTCATCGGAGGCACCGGCTTCTACCGCTTCCTCGACAGCGGAAACGAAATAATCCTCGACACCCCCTACGGCAAACCCAGCGGGCCGATCACCATCGCCACCGTCGAAGGCCGCGACATCGCCTTCCTGCCCCGCCACGGCCGTAACCACGACTACCTCCCCTCCGACCTGCCCTACCAGGCCAACCTGTGGGCCCTGCGCCAGCTCGGCGTCCGCCAGGTCATCGCCTTCAACACCGTCGGCAGCCTCCAACGCACCTACCGCAAAGGCGACTTCGTACTCGCCGACCAGTTCGTCGACCGGACCCGGCGACGCAAGGACACCTTCTTCGCCGGCGACCAGGCCGCCCACATCAGCTCCGCCACACCGTACTGCGACCGCATGCGGCACCTGTCCGCCCAAGCCCTCAAGGACACCGACGCGACCGTCCACCCCAACGGCACCGTCGTCGTGATCGAAGGCCCCAGGTTCTCCACCACCGCGGAAAGCCGCTGGTTCAGCAACCAGGGCTGGCACCTGGTCAACATGACCCAGTACCCCGAGGTCGTCCTCGCCCGCGAACTCGAACTCTGCTACATGAACCTGTCCTACATCACCGACTACGACGTCGCCGCCGCCGAGGTCGCCGGCGACACCGAGGCCGAAAAAGTGTCACACGCCGGGGTCCTGGCCGCCTTCAGCGCGGACTCCGAACGCGTCAACGACATGGTCCGCCGCATCGTCGGCGCCCTGCCCACCGACTTCGACTGCCCCTGCCGCCACGCCCTGACGGACGCCCGCACATGAGCTGGCTCGTGAGCACACCCGACGACGAACTCGTCCGGCGCGGCCGGGCCGCGCTGGCCCTGGCCCGCGACCAGATGCCCGTCCTGGAAGGCATCCGGCAGGAAGCCGCCGCCGACCGGCCCCTGGCCGGCCACCGCCTGGCCGGATCCGTCCACCTGACCAAGGAAACCGGCGTCCTGGTGCAACTGCTCACAGCAGCGGGCGCCCAGGTCGCCTGGACCGGCGGCGACGAAGTCTCCACCCAGGACGACATCGCCGCCGCACTGAGCGCCGAAGGCGTCCAGATCTACGGCCGGCGCCACATGAGCACCCCCCAGGTACACGAAGCGGCCACCGAAACCTTCCACGCCTTCCCCGACGGCCCCACCCTCATCCTCGACAACGGCGCCCGCCTCATCGACATGGCCGCCGCCTCACTGGACCGGCTCCCGCACCTGCGCGGCGCCACCGAGAAAACCTCCGAAGGCTCCCGCCACATCCGCGAACTGGCCACCACCACCGCCTTCCCCTTCCCCGTCGTCTCGGTCAACGACGTCGTCACCAAATGGGAAGTCGACAACACCTACGGCACCGGACAGTCCACCCTCGACGGCATCCTGCGCGCCACCGGCGCCTTCCTCGCCGGGAAACGCTTCGTGGTCTGCGGATACGGCCACGTCGGCCGCGGCGTCGCCCTGCGCGCCCGCGGCATGGGCGCACGAGTCGTCGTCGTATGCCGCTCCGCGCAAACCGCCGTACGGGCCCACGTGGCCGGCTTCCAGGTCCAGCCCCTGCACCAGGCCGCCCGCCACGCCGACATCATCTGCACCGCCACCGGCCACCCCGACATCCTCACCGCACCCCACCTGGACCTCCTGCCCAGCGGCGCCATGCTCTGCAACACCGGACACTCCACCACCGAGATCAACCTGGCACACCTGGCCGCCCGCACCCGCTCGGTGACACAGATACGCCCCCACGTCCAGCGCCACCACCTGCACGACGGCCGCCACCTCGACCTGCTGTCCGGCGGCGGCCTGGTCAACCTCGACGCCGCCGAGGGCAACCCGAGCGAAGTCATGGACGTCACCTTCGCCAACCAGGCCCTGGTCACCCTCGACCTCGCCCGCCACCCCGACCGCTACCCGCCCGGCGTCCAGGACGTCCACGCCGCCCAGGACGAAGAGGTCGCCCGCCGCAAACTGGCCGCCATGGGCGTGCGGTTCGACGCCCTCCCGGCACCCGCCACCGGCGGCGGCACGCGAGAGGAACAGCCCGCATGACACCCGACCCGACCACCACCCACCTCGCCCAGGCCACCGAACAGATGGCCGTCCTCGCCCGCATCCGCGAAGACCACCACGTCACCCAGCCCCTCGCCGGCCAGCGACTCGCCCTGTGCGGACACATCACCGCGGAAACCGCCGTACAGGTCGAAACCCTCACCGCACTGGGCGCCGACACCGCCTGGTGCGCCTCCAGCACCAGCACCACCGACGACCGGATCGCCGCCCTCATGCGCGGCAGAGGCATACCGGTCACCGGCACCCGCGGCATGAGCGAGGCGGACCTGCACGCCGGCGTCGAGGAAACACTGCGGACCTGGCCCCAGGGCCCCACCATGGTCCTCGACGAGGGCGCCCTGCTCATCACCGCACTCCACACCACCCAGGCACACCTGCCGGCCCCCGTCCTCGCCACCGAGAAAACCCCCGACGGCCTCGCCGAGCTGCACCGCCTCACCCGCCACACCCCGCTGCGCTTCCCCGTCATCAAGAGCGACGAATCATTCGGCAAGGACGTCATCGACAACCCGCACGGCACAGCCCAGTCCCTGATCGAGACCATCATGGCCGCCGCCGGGCGCATGCTGGCCGGGAAGGTCTTCGTCGTGGCCGGCTACGGACGGGTCGGCTCCGGCGTCGCGGCCAAAGCACGCGGTCTGGGCGCCCGCGTCATCGTCACCGAAGTACGGCCCACCCGCGCGCTGATCGCCACCCTCGACGGATTCGAGGTACTGCCGATGAACGAGGCCGCCCGGATCGGCGACCTCTTCTGCACCGTCACCGGCACCCCCGGCGTACTGCGCGAACACCACTTCGCGCTCCTGAAGAACGGCGCCGTCCTCGCCAACGGAGGCCACCTGCCGCACGAGATCGACCTCGCCGCCCTCGACCGGACCGCCCGGGAACGCACCCCGGCCGCCCACCCCGGATCAGAGGTCCTCACCTTCGCCGACGGCCGCCGCGTCTACCTGATCGGCGGGGGAAACATCGCCAACCTGGCCGCCGGACGCGGCAACGTCAGCGAAGTCATGGACGTCACCTTCGCCAGCCAGGTCCTCGCCCTGTGCCTGTCCGTCAAGGAAGCCCCCTCCTGGCCGGCCGGGCTGCGCGAACTGCCCGAGGAATGCGACCAGTACGTGGCGGCCGCACTGGCCCGGACCATGGGCATCCACCTCGACCTCGACCCCGCCGGCGCCCCCGCTCCCGCGCCCTCCGCCGGCGCCCAGCCGAACCGGGACCACCATGCCCACTGACCACCCCACCCCCGACCCGGCCTCCGGCCCCGGCCCAGCCTCCGTCACCGGCCCAGCCTCCGGCCCCGGCCCCGGCTCAGCCTCGGGCTCAGCCCCCGCCCCCGGTTCAGCCCCCGGTCTCCCCGGCCTCGTCCCCGGCCTCGTCCCCGCCCCCACCTCAGCCTCGGGCCCCGGCTCCGGTGTGTGCCGGCTGGTACTCATCCGCCACGGCCAGACACCCTGCACCGCGACCGGCCGGTTCTGCGGCACCCACGAAGCACAACTGACCCCCGTCGGCGAGGAGATGGCCCGGGCAGCCGGCACCCACCACGCCCTCCACGGCATCGAAACCGTCATCACCAGCCCCGCCGCCCGCGCCCGCCGCACCGCCCAGGCCGTGGCCACGGCACACCGCACCCCCACCGTCGTCGACGACCGCCTGCGAGAACTCCGCTTCGGCACCTGGGAAAACCTCCTGCCCCGCGAAGTCCCCGTCCCCGCCGAACACCAACGCTGGGAACACAACCCCGCCTACCACTCACCCCCCGGCGGCGAAACCGGCCTCGAAGTAATGGCCCGCGCCGTAGCAGCCGTCCGCGACGCCACCCACCAGCACACCGCCGTCGCCGTCGTCACCCACAAAGCCCCCATCCGCCTGATACTCGCCTTCTTCCTCGGCATCCCGCCCGCCCGCTACCGCGACATCGCCGGCATCACCGTCGCATCGGTCTCCTGGCTGACCATCACCCCGCACACCACCACCCTCCACGGACTGGGCGACGTATCACACCTGCCCGCCCCCTGGCGCCGCGACCCGGACCGCACCCCCGCCCACACACCCCACACCCCCCACACCCACTGGCAAGCACTGCCCCACTGACACCCCCTCGGAAGGACAACCCCGGACATGACCCCCCGCACCACACCCCAGCCCGGCACCGCCCTCAAGACGAACCCGCCCGACATCGAAGGACGCAGCAAACGCCTGTGGCTCCTCGACGACGGAACATGCGTCGTCGAACTGATCCCCAGCCTCCGCAGCTTCACCCACCAACGCGACGAAATCTTCCACGAAACCGGCCGCCAACGCCTCGACTTCTACGAACTGGCCGCCGAACGCCTCAAACAGGCCGGAGTGCGCACCGCCTACCGCGAACGCATCGACGACATCACCTACCGGGCGGACTACATCCCCGCCCCGCCCTTCGAAGTCATCGTCAAAAACATCGCCACCGGCTCAACCACCCGCAAGTACCCAGGACTGTTCCCCGAAGGACACCGCTTCCAACCACCCGTCGTCAAATACGACTTCCGCATCGACCCCGAGGACCAGCCCATCGCCGAGGACTACCTGCGCGCCCACGGCGTCCCCGTCGAACGCTTCCACGACACCGCCCTGCGCTGCAACACCGCACTGACCCAATGGCTCACCCCCCTCGACCTCTGGGACTTCTGCCTCGTCCTGGGCACCACACCCGACCAGACCCCCGTGATCATCTCGGAAATCTCCCCCGACTGCATGCGCCTGCGCGACGAAAACGGCCGGCCACTCGACAAAGACCTCTTCCGCGCCGGCGCCGACGAAAACGACCTCGTCACCCAATGGGAGGTGCTGCTGAACCATGCACGCACCCAGCGATGACCCCACCACACACCCCCAGCCACCCGTAGCCATCGTCACCGGCGGCAACCGCGGCACCGGACGCGCCATCACCACCGAACTCACCCACGCCGGCATGGAAGTCTGGCAACTCAACCGCAACGCCTCCGGCGACCCCAGAGACATCACCTGCGACCTCTCCCAACCCGCCGACCTCCACACCGCCGTCCAGCACATACTCACCCGCACCGGACGCCTCGACGCACTGATCACCAACGCCGTCGACCGCTACTACGCCCCCATCGCCGAACTCGACCTCGACCGCTGGACCACCGCACTCACCGTCAACCTCACCTCCACCATCGCCCTCATCCAGCAGACACTGCCCATGCTGCGCCGCTCCCGCGGCACGATCGTCCTGATGGGAAGCCACGCCGGCAGCCGCTTCTTCGAAGGCGGCCTGCCCTACTGCGCCCCCAAGGCCGCCCTCAAAGCCCTCAGCGAGATACTCCTGCTGGAAGAACGGCCGCACGGCGTACGCACCTCCCTGGTCAGCCCCGGCGCGATCGCCAACGAAGACGGCGACACCTCACCACTGAAGATCACCACCGGCTCCGTCGCCCGGGTGGTCCGCGACCTCATCACCAACCCCTCCGACATCGCCGTCGCCGAAATAGAACTACGGCCGGCGGCACTCGGCCCACCGGCGGTCACCGGCCTGGACCGCCTGCAATCCGTCTGACCGCACCAGCCGAACAGCACACCACCCCTGCCGGCGGCCCCCGCACAACAACAGAAGAAGCAACAGCAGCAGAAGAAGCGACAGCAGAAGAAGCGACAGCAGAAGAAGCAACAGCAGAAGAAGCAGCAACAGCAGAAGAGACGACAACGGAAGAAGCGACAGCAGAAGAAGGAACAGCAGAAGAAGGAAGAAGGAGGAGGAGCAGATGACCGGCCACACCCACACCGAGCAAACCGCCGAGCCCGCACACCCGCCCACCCCACCGCACGACACCCACGTCCACACCCACTGGGACCCCCGCTCCGCCGCCGCCCGCCTCCACTGGGACCCACCACCGGCCGGACACCGCCGCCGCGTCGAATTCACCGGCCGGGCCATGCTCTCCTTCACCGGCGACCAACTCTGCGCCGTCGACCTCTTCGACTCACCCGACACCCTCGCCCGCACCCACGCCGACCACCCCGCCGCCCGCGGCATCCCCCTCTTCGACTGCGGCTGGCTGTGGCTGCCCCTGCACACCGGGCCCCCCACGAAACGACTGACCGGCCACGCCCGGATCGAAGCCGTACTGGCCGACCGGACACTGACCGAACTGCACGTGCGCGCACACCCGCTCTGGACCCGCGCACACCCCCCATGGCGCTCCGCCACCCACGACCCCGCCACCGCACTGGCCGCGGTGCAACTGGTCGCCATGGACCTGGACGGAACCCTCCTCGACTCCGCCGGCACCATACCCGCACGAGTCCGGACAGCCCTCCACACCGCACAACACCACGGAATCGCGGCCGCCTTCGTCACCGGCCGTCCCCTGGCCGACACCCTGACCCTGCTGCGCGAAGCCGGCCTGCACGGCTACGTGGCCGCCAGCAACGGCGCCGTCGTACAGGACGAGAACGGCCGCCTGCTGCACCGCCGGGCCATCGACGGCGACCGCGCCGCCACGGTCCGCCGCACCATGCGCGACCGGTTCCCCCACGCCGTGCTCGGCGCCGTCGACGAGAACCGGCTCTTCCTCGACCCCGGATTCCCCGCCGACCTCGCCCACGAATGGAACAACCGGCTGTGCGCCGGCACGGCCTGCGACGCCCTCGCCTCCGGACAGATCCTCAAAATCCTCTTGGCCCACCCCACCTCGACCGCCGAGGAACTGGCCCCGGCGGTCTCCGCCGCGCTCGGCGAGCAGTACCTCGTGACGTACTCCACCCAGCGCTTCCTGGAGATATCCGACGCCCGGGCCACAAAAGGCCGGGCCGTCACCGCCATCGCCGCCGCCGCCGGACTGCCCCTCACCGCCGTCGCCGTCGTCGGGGACATGCCCAACGACCTGCCGATGATGGCCCTGCCCACCGTGGCGGCCGCCGTCGGCAACGCACACCCGCGCGTCCTGGACGCCGCCGACATCATCGTCCCCGGCAACGACCACCACGGCGTGGCGGACCTGCTGGAAGCGGTGACCGCCACCCGCCGGAAGACCGCCTGACCAGAAAGAAAACCGCCGCACCGGCCTCGACCGCCCACCAACCCACCAACCCACCAACCCACCAACCCGCCAGCCCCCGCACATCCCGCCCGGCCCGCCCCGGACCGGCCCACACCCCGAGGGACCACCATGGAAGCCCCCTTCGTACGCCACATCGTCTGGGACTGGAACGGCACCCTCTTCAACGACAGCCGCGCCCTGATCGACGCGACCATCGACGCGTTCACCCAGTGCGGAATGCCCCCCATCACCATCGCCGACTACCAGAGCAAACACACCCAGCCCATACCCGAGTTCTACAACCGGCTGGCCGGGCGCACCCTCACCGACGACGAACAGAACCGGCTCAACGAATGCTTCCAGGACGCCTACCAGCGCTACCGGGAAAAAGTCGCGCTCACCGTCGACTCCATCGCGGCCATGTCACGATGGCGCGCGGCGAACCGGCAGCAGTCACTGCTGTCCATGCACCCCCACGACCGGCTCGTCCCCCTGGTCGAGAACGCGGGCATCGCCGCCTTCTTCACCCGTGTCGACGGAGCCGTCGGCACCCTCACCCGTAAGGCACCCCACCTCGCCGAACACCTCGAACGGCAAGGCATCGACGCCGAACGAGCCGTGGTCGTCGGCGACAGCGTCGACGACGCCCGCGCCGCGCAAGTATGCGGAGCGCACTGCCTGCTCTACCACCCGGGCGCGGACGCCCTGCACGCCCGCGAACACTTCGAGGAACTCGGCGTTCCCGTCGTCGAGACCCTCGCCGCAGCGGTCTCCCAACTCCTCGACCCCGCCGCCGGCAACCTCGGCCGCCGCCTGGCCCGCTCCCAGGAAGCAGCCGTCATCGGCGTGGTACCCCCCACCAGGCCCCCCCACCAGTGACCCGCCCGGGGCCCACCCGCACCACCCCACCCACCGCACCACCCCACTCACCCGGCGGGAAACACCCCCCGCCCGCCGGCCCCCACCACCCACCCACCCCCGATCACACCCCTGCCCCCGCCCATGCCCCCGCCCATGCCCCCGCCCATGCCCCCGCCCCTGCCCCTGCTCACACTCCGGAGAAAAACGATGGACAGCCCATGGAAAGGGAAACACGCTCTGGTGACCGGCGGCCTGGGGTCCCTGGGCTCCCACTTCGTCGAAGAACTCCTCACCCACGGCGCACACGTGACCGCCACCACCCGCCACGCCGACCCACGACGCTGCGCCTGGCTGCCCGGAACCGGCAGGCTGCGCGTCCTGGAACTCGACCTTCTGGAAGGAGCCCGCCTGCGGGCCGCCCTGCGCGAGGCCGCCCCCCGCGTCGACGCGGTCTTCCACTGCGCGGGAATGGACGGCAACGCGGAATTCAAACGACGGCACTCGGCGCAGATCCTGGACGTCAACGTCCGTCTGGCGGCACACATCCTCAACGCCGCGCGGGACGCGGAGATACCGACCGTCGTGATGGCGGGCTCGGCGGAGACGGCGCTGCGCCCCGAAACACCGGCCGGCCCGTTCGTACCGGGGCGGTCCGCGGACGGATACACGCGGTCGAAACTGTTCACCGAGTTCCTGGCGGACCTGCACCGCACCCAGTACGGCACCCGGGTCTTCGTACCCCGCTTCACCAACGTCTACGGCCCCCGCGACCGCTTCGACAGCACCGCACGGGTGATCCCCGCCATGCTCACCCGGATACTCGCCGGCGACGCGGTCGAAGTATGGGGCGACGGCAGCCAGATCCGCACCTTCATCCACGCCGCCGACGCCGTCCGCGCGACCCTGCAGATCGCCGCGCAGGACCACGAACACGTCGTCACCATCGGTACGGCGGAGACCATCACCATGACGGACCTGGCCAGGCTCATCTTCGACCTGCTGGGCACCCCGGAACGGATCGACACGGTCGCCGTCGACCACCCGCAGCCCGGGGGCCGTGTCCTCGACGTCACGACCATGAACCGCCTGATCGACTTCACCCCCCGCCCCCTGCGCGACGGCATCGCCGAGACCCTACGGTGGTACCGCGCCCAGCACCGGGCCCCGCGGACGCTCGCGCCCTACGCCATCCGCGGCACGTAATGCGCGACCCCCCGCGCCCGCGCGTGACGCGCCGCGTGCATACGGGCGTTGTTCCCGGCGGTGAGCAGGGAGCCCGCCCGGTCGGGCTCGACGAAGCACCAGTCCTCGATCTCCTCGGGCGGCAGAACAACCGCCGGATCCTCGCCGAGCGTGCCGCAGTCGAAAACATAGAGCGCCATCGGCCGCGGCCGGATGCCCTCGGCCGGCGCCCAGTCCACGGCCAGCATGCGCCCCACGGCCAGCACCAGACCGAGTTCCTCCTCGGCCTCCCTGGCACAGGCGGCGTGCGGCTCCTCACCGTCCTCCACCATGCCGCCGGGCAGGCTCCAGTCCGGCCGGTAGGTCGGCTTCACCAGCAGCACCCGGCCCCGCGGATCCTCCACGAGCGCCTCGGCCGCCGCGTAATGCGTGGCGAGGGAGGCGTAGTACCCCGCGGGCGGAAGATTCGGCGTATCCGGCATCAGACCTGACCTCCGTGTGTCCCGTGCGTGTCCACCACACCCGCCACCGCACCTGCCACCGCGCCCGCCACCGGACCGGGGGCCCGGCCGGACGCCGTCCAGAGCCGGCCGCCGACGCGCCGTGCCTCCTCGGCGATACGGCCGGCCCACCGGTCGGCCAGCCCGCTCAGCCGGCTGGTCACCACGACCGCAGCCATCGATTCCGCCGGCAGCGCGACCCGCAGTCCGATCGCCGCGCGCGCCTCCAGCCCCGAGGCGTTCAGCCGGCCGACGACTTCCTCGTCGAAGTCGAACAGTACGGCTCCGGCCAGCGCCGCCGGCACGTCGTCCCCGCACCCGAAGACAGCGATCCGCCCGGGCGGCACATCCCGCAACTCCTCGGCGGCCCGCTCCAGTTCGTCCCGGACGCGCAGGCCGCGCGCCCGGGCCGTCCACTCCACCAGCTCGCGGTGGTCGGTCTCCAGCGGCCAGATCTCGTCCTGCGTGAACACCGCCCACGTCAGCTCGATCAGCGGCTCACGGTGCAGATCCAGCAGCTTGGCGAGGTTGAGACGGTTGCTCGCCGCGTTCCCCTCCGCGTCACGGGGGTGCGGCGACTCCAGGGCCCAGGCGCGGCGGCTGAAGGCGAGGGGCACACCACCGCGCACCAGACGGAAACCGAACTCCATGTCCTCCACACCCCAGCGGTCGAAGGACTCGCAGAACCCGCCCGCACGCCAGAACTCCCGCGCGGAGACAGAGCAGTTCATCGACCAGAACATGATCCAGGGAAGCCCGTGCCGGCCGAGGTCGAAACCGAGCCGGACCAGCTCGTCATGGCGCCAGTCCTGGAACGCGGCGTCCTCACCGTGACGGCGCACCACCTCGGCGGGCGAATGGGCCTCCAGCAGTCCCGCCAGCCCCGGCGGCGAACCGTAGGGGTGATAGCAGTAGGTGTAGCCGGCCACCGCCAGGCCGGCCGGGGGAGCGGCCTCGTGCGCGGCCAGATGCCCGGCGAGCAGATCCGGCCCGGCGAGTGTGCCGGTGTCCAGGAAGAGCAGGACCTCGGCCGCCGCCACACGGGCACCCCCGTTGCGCGCCGCCGCCGCACGGAAGCCCAAGTCCTCCTGGTAGCGGTAGCGCAGCCGCAGCTCGTCGCGGAACCGGAGACAGACCTCGTAGGTGTCATCGGTCGAACCGTCGTCGCAGACGATCACCTCGAACCGGTCGCGCGGCAGCGTCTGCGCCGCGAGACTGGCCAGCGTGGCGGCCAGGTGCTCACACCGGTTGAACGTCGGCACGATGACCGAGATCCCGGGTCGCTCGGCAGGCATCTTCTTCACGGGCCCCCTGACACGGCGTCCTACGGCGCAAGGCGCGCAACGTAAGGAAGATCCCGCGCCCACGGTCTCCGCCCGGGAGGCTAGCCTGCGCCCCGACCCACGTGCAACCACGCCCCGAGAGCGCCCCGTTCGGCCCCCGCACCGCCCGCCCCGACCCGCCCCACACACATCGGCTTCGCCCGCCCCGCACCCCCCACACCCGCTTCGCCCGCCCGCCGAACACACGAACACGCCCCCCACGCACCCACACGGCCACGCCCCCGCACACCCACATCCACACGGCCACGCACCCACGCACCCACGCACCCACACGGAGCCCACGCATCGGCCGTCCCCGGAACAGCCACCCCCAGGCCGGGCCCGCACAACACCCCTGCACCCCACCCCCCCCGCCGGGGCCCGACAAAACCGGACACAGGGCCACTTATCAAAGCCCCCGGACCCGAGATGACCTTGAAAGCACTGTTGAACATTGCGATTGCCGCTGCCTAGGATGGGCGTCGCCCAGACGCGGGTGGAAATAGTACAGGTACGGTCGCTGATCGCCTCGGCGAGCACAACTCCGCTGCACTGCAATCTCCACCATTCGGGAGTCCATGTGATTGACCTGGGAATCATCGGAGGAACTGGTTTCTACAAGTTCTTCGAAAACGCCGGCGAGGAGATAGTCAAAACTCCCTACGGCGACCCGAGCGCACCGGTCACCCTCGCCACCTGGGAAGGCAAGCGAATCGGTTTCATACCGCGCCACGGCCTTCACCACCAGCACTCCCCGCACCGAGTGCCCTATCCGGCCAACGTGGCAGCACTCAAGATGCTGGGCGCACGCCAGATCCTCGGGTTCAACGTCGTGGGCAGCCTCTCCGCGAAGGTGTCCAAAGGACACTTCCTGCTCATCGACCAGTTCATCGACCTCACCTGGGGCCGGCAATGGACGATCTTCGATCGCCCCAACGGCGCACACGCCGACCTCGCCGAACCCTACTGCGGCCGACTGCGATCACTGGCGAACAACGCCCTGGCCGGCACACCCGAGATCGTCCACCCCAACGCCACCGCCCTCATCATCAACGGACCACGGTTCCAGACAAAGGCCGAAAGCCGCCTCTACAACTCCTGGGGGGTCGATGTCATCAACATGACCCAATCGACCGAGGCCAGCGTCGCCCGCGAACTCGAAATGTGCTACGTCAACCTCTCCTTCTGCACCGACTACGGCGTCATCTCCGAAGAACTCGCACCGGAGAGCGGCGACCTGCCGGTCCGGCACCAGGACGTCGTCACCTATTTCAACCAGAACATCGACCGCGTACAGAGCATGGTGCGTTCGACCGTCGCCGCACTGGACGACGACACCGAATGCGGATGCCGCAGCGTCCTGGAGCGGAGCTGGGCCAATCCGAACGAGCAGGGAAACACCGGAGTGGACGTGCCATAAGGCACCCCCGACGGACCGGCCCCGCGCCTTTCAACCAAAGCCGAACCCGCCCAGGCGCCCGGCGGTCCGTCGGACCCCCCACCCGCCCACGCACCGGTCACCTGCCACGAATTCGAAAGGCATCACCATGGCCGAGGAGAAAAAGGCCATGCGAGCAGCCCTGCTGCTCGCGGCAGGCCTGGCCCTGCTGCACATGCCCAGCGGATTACCCGCCCCGCTCTACCCGCTCTACCAGTCGACCATGGGCATCGACTCCACCACCGTCAGCCTGCTGTTCGCCGCATACGTCGCCGGCGTCATGATCGGCCTGACACTGATGCCCCTCATCGCCGGATACCGAACAGTACTGGTCTGGGCATGCGGCCTGTCCATAGCCGCCGACATCCTCTTCCTGATCGCACAACACCCCTGGCAACTCTACGGCGGACACCTCCTCCAGGGCATCGTGCTCGGCGTGTTCACCGGCGTCGTACCGGTCGTCCTCGCCCAGCTCGACCTCTCCCAATCCGGCAAACTGGTCGGCCGCGCCACCACATCCGCCAACGCCATCGGTCTCGCCGCGGGCCCCGTCTGGAGCGGCCTGCTCCTGCAGACAGCACCCTGGGGCGGCCGACTCGTCTGGGTCATCCAGATCATCGTCACACTGGCCATCATGCCGTTCATGCGCACCCGGGGCGCCGGACGCACCCAAGACACCGAACGCCAACGCATCAAACCACGCACCGTACTCACCAGCATGTTCACCGGCCTGGCATCACCCGGCGCCATCCTCGCCGGCTTCGGAGCCTTCGTCGCCGGCGGCCTGCTCGCCTCCCTCGGCACCGTCGTCATCCACCGCGTCATCATGGTCGAAAACGGCCTGATCGAAGGCGCCGTCGTCTCCATATGCTTCGTACTCTCCGCCGTCTTCGGCGCCCTGCGCATCAACCGCAGCGACACCACCGTCACCGCCCAGGGCCTCGTCTGGCTGCTCGTCGGCTCCCTGGCCCTGGGCGTCACCGCGGCCTTCGCCAACCTCGGCGTCATCCTCATCGCCACCGTCTTCATCGGCATCGGCCAAGGACTCGCCCTGCAAGGCGCCACCCAGATCATCGCCGTCCACCAACCCGCCGCGACCCGAGGCGCAGCCATATCGGTCTTCTTCATCCTGTGCTACTTCGGCACAACCGCCGCCAGCCTCGGCATCGGCGCCGTCATCCCCCACACCGGCCTCGCACCGGCCTTCAGCTACTTCTCCATCGCCAACGCCGCCGTCTGCCTCGCCGGCCTCGCCTACTGCATCCTCGCCGCCCGCCGCGAACGCACCACCACACCCGACAACCGGACCGAAACATCACTCACCCCCTAACACCCCCACACCGTCCTACCCGGCCACGCCGCCCTACCCGGCCACGCCGCAGCCACCGAAGCAGGAAACCGGAATACGCATCCAGCGCTGCCCGTTGCCACCGAGCACGAAGGCCAACACACCGCAGCAGTACGGAGGCCCGGAAGACCCGCATCTCACAGAGCTGCCGCCCCAGTAGGGAACTGGCTGGGTCATCAGGCTGAAGGCTCCACTGGAGTGGTCTCCCTCCTTGATCGTTTTCGGTGGGCTACGGGTGCCCGTTGCGGTGGGGGAGCGTGTTGGTGAGGGCTGCGGCGGGTGCTGAGGCGTTGCGGCCGGTCGCGGTGCGTCTGGTTGTCGGCGCTTGAACCGCGGGGAGAACTGACGGCCGGTCATCGGGGGATGGCCGCTGAGACGCTGGCGGTGTCCAGCGCTCGGTGCGCCGGTGGCTGGCGGTGACGCGTGAGGACGGCCGCTGGCAGAGGGCTGAGCGCTGCCGGTTCACCTGCACGCCGAAGTTGGCCCCGTCGGCTTGCGTTCCACCGGGGGAGCGTGCCGGCGGTGCACCGGGAGCTGACGGCCGAGGCGGCCGCGGCCGGCGGTGAGGCGGTGCCGTCGCCGGCAACGCTGTACCGGGGCAGGGGAGCGGGATGTGCCGCGGGGGCTGCGGGCGGGGATACGCGGTGGTGAGGCCGCCCGCCGGGATCATGACATGTTTCTTGAGCGGCCTGCCGGCCACCGTGATGACATACGGGGGACCGACCACGTCCAGGTGAAGGTCGAGGCGGACAACGACGGCCGTGCGGGGCGTCCGTGGGTAACCTGGTCCATCGACCGCCGACGCGGGTGATCTGCGGGTTCGCGGTGACCGCTCAGGTCCCTTCCCGGGAGCCGGCGCTGGTGGCGTTGCGGGATCCGGTCTCGCGTGAGGGTGAGCACGGCCCGCCCGGCGGTCTGCCAGGGCCCGTGCGAGTGGACCGTGGGCGGGACTTCCTGTCGCGCACGGTGGGGGAGGCGTCGGGTGCGTTCGCCGTACCGGTGGTGGACCCGCCCCGGCAACAGCCCGCACCTGAAGGACACCGTGGAGGCGTTGAACGAACAAGGCCGCGAAGCAGAAGTTCTTCGCCCAGCTGCCCGGTTACACCGCCACGCCGCGGCTGAAGGGCGGCAGGAACCCGGCCGCCCGGCAGCAGCAGCAGCCGCTGCCGCTGCTGCCGGGCGCTGGCAACAGCATCTCGCGTTCGGCCTGGCTGCCAGAGACCGAGCGCCGTCAGGGGCGACACCGGGGGCTTGTGAAATCCCGCACAAGCGTTCAACGCGTGCACGGATGGATCTTTCCCGAGAGGTTCCATTCCGGTGCCGGGCGCCGTCCACTGGAAACGACGCCTCCGGTAGACGGCGCTGTCACCCGCCGTCGGCTGCCTAGCGGCATTCAGGGCCGCGCTCCGGAACGGCACACGACACGACCGGCCCGTCGGCCGTGTCGAGCATGGCCCTCCCTCTCCTTGTTCGAGGATGTGTTTTCTCTCATGACGACGCGGACCAGTACCAGTTCGTTATTGGACACGGTCACAGACCCGGAAGTCCTGCGCGTTCTGCCACCTGAGCAACTGCCCCTGCTGGCAGCGGAGATCAGAGAGTTCCTGGTGGAGAAGGTGTGTGCCTCGGGCGGACACCTGGGCCCGAACCTGGGAATGGTGGAACTCACCCTGGCACTGCACCGGGTGTTCAACTCACCCCGAGACACGATCGTGTTCGACATTGGCCACCAGGCGTATGTGCACAAGCTGCTGACCGGACGTCAGAAAGATTTCGATTCCCTGCGCCGGGCCGGAGGCATGACCGGGTATCCGTCCCATTCGGAGTCGCCGCATGATGTGGTGGAGAACTCGCACGCTTCCACCGCCCTGTCATACGCAGACGGTCTCGCCAAGGCCCGCGCCCTGAGCGGCGCAAACGACCGGGCGGTGATCGCGGTGATCGGGGACGGGGCACTGACCGGAGGTATGGGATGGGAAGCGCTGAACAACATCGGCGGCAGCACCCGGCCGGTGACGGTGGTCCTCAATGACAATGGCCGCTCCTACGCCCCCACCAGCGGTGCACTCGCCGACCACCTGACCACGCTCAAACAGACCGGCACCACCGCAGCGCGGAACCTGTTCACCGATTTGGGTTTCACCTACGTCGGTCCGGTGGACGGCCACGACACCACGGCGATCGAGACCGCGCTGCGTACGGCACGTGCCACATGCCGCCCGGTGGTGGTGCACGTGGTGACGGTGAAAGGCCGGGGCTATCGGCCTGCCGAGGCGGATGAGGCGGACCGTCTCCACGCGGTAGGCATCGTCGCTCCGGCAACCGGCCGCCCCGCCGGATCCTCCGGACGGTCATGGACGAGCGTGTTCGGGCAGCACCTGGCCGAGATCGCGGCCGAACACGATGAGGTCGTGGCGATCACGGCATCGATGTTACGGCCGACCGGCCTGCACCCGATGCGGGAGAAATTCCCCGAGCGGGTGTTCGATGTCGGGATCGCCGAACAGCACGCCGTCACCTCCGCCGCAGGACTGGCCATGGGCGGCTACCAACCCGTCGTGGCGATCTACGCGACGTTCCTGAACCGGGCGTTCGATCAAGTGCTGATGGATGTGGCACTCCACGGGCTGGGGGTGACGTTCGTGTTGGACCGGGCCGGCATCACCGGGCCTGACGGCCCCAGCCATCACGGCATGTGGGACCTGAGCCTGCTCTCCGCGGTGCCAGGGCTACGGATCGCCGCACCACGCGACACAGAACAACTGGCCGAGCTGCTGCGCGAAGCGATCGCTCACCGGAACGGGCCGACGATGCTGCGCCTCCCCAAAGCCACAGCCGGCCCCGCAGTCCCCGCCCTGGCACGGATGGACGGCATGGACATCATGCACCGGACCCGCTCCGGCCCCCTCGATGTCCTCCTCGTTCCCGCAGGCCCGCTCACCGACCCCGCCCTGGAAGCGGCGACCGCCCTGGAGGAACAAGGTCTGGGAGTCACGGTCGTCGACCCCCGCTGGATCCTGCCGATCACCCCCGCACTGCCCACGCTGGCTGCCCGTCACCAGACAGTGGTGACCGTGGAGGACGGCCTGCGCACCGGCGGCATGGGCACCGCACTCGCCCAAGCATGCCAAGACGCAGCCGTCACCACCCCCGTGGTCACCCTCGGCCTGCCCACCGCATTCATACCCCACGGCACGCGCGATGCCCTGCTCGCCCAGGCCGGCCTCGACGGACCCGGCATCGCCACCGCCGCCCTCGCCGCACACCGCGCCCGGCACCAGCCACGGCCACACCTACCCGCCCACCCCATCACCACGGCCGATTCGCAGGAGGCGTGATGGCCACCACGGAACCGGGCCTGCCTACGGTCCCGAAGACCCCGGTGCGCCGCCGCACCCGCCCCATCCAAGTGGGGAGCGTGACCGTCGGCGGCGGCGCACCGGTCTCCGTCCAGACCATGACCACCACCCTCACCGCCGACGTCGACGCCACCCTCCAGCAGATCGCCGAAGTCACCGCCGCCGGCTGCGACATCATCCGCGTCGCCGTCCCCTCCCAAGACGACGCCGACGCCCTCCCGCGTATCGTCGCCAAGTCCAAACTGCCGGTGATCGCCGACATCCACTTCCAGCCCCGCTACGTCTTCGCCGCCATCGACGCCGGCTGCGCCGCCGTCCGCGTCAACCCCGGCAACATCAAGAAGTTCGACGACAAAGTGGGCGAGATCGCCGAAGCGGCTTCCGCGGCCGGGGTGCCGATCCGGATCGGCGTCAACGCGGGCTCCCTCGACCCGCGCCTGCTCGCCAAGCACGGCGCCGCCACTCCTGACGCGCTGGTGGAATCCGCCCTGCGGGAGTGCTCCCTCTTCGAAGAACACGGCTTCACCGACCTCAAGATCGCGGTCAAGCACCACGACCCGCTCACGATGATCGCCGCGAACCGGCTCCTGGCCGCACAATGCGACTACCCCCTCCACCTCGGAGTCACCGAAGCCGGCCCCGCCTTCCAAGGAGCCATCAAATCCGCCGTCGCCTTCGGCATCCTCCTCGGCGAGGGCATCGGGGACACCATCCGCGTCTCCCTCTCCGACAACCCGGTGCAGCAGGTCAAGGCCGGCTGCCACATCCTCGCCTCACTCGGCCTGCGACCGCGCAAACTCGAAATCGTCTCCTGCCCCGGCTGCGGCCGCCTCCAAGTCGACATCCACAAACTCGCCAGCCGAGTCGAAGCCGCCTTCGACGGCTTCCCCCACCCCCTGCGCATCGCCGTCATGGGCTGCGTCGTCAACGGCCCCGGCGAATCCCGCGAAGCCGACCTCGGCGTCTCCTGCGGCAACGGCAAAGGCCAGATCTACCGACAAGGCCACATCCTGCGCACCGTACCGGAATCGAAGATCGTCGAGGCATTGATGGACGAAGCCCTCGCGCTCACCGCCCCCTGCGACGACGAAACAGATGATCAGTCATGACCCCTTCCACCGGAATCCACCCCACCCCCGCCCACTCCTCCCACGACTCGGACACCTTCCAGAAAAACCAGGTGCGCCAGCACGTCTCACAGATCCTGAACGACTTCGTCGACAACAAGATCACCACAGCCAGGACCGGCGCCTTCCCTGAGGAACTCGCCCAGTACATCGGAGATTTCCTCAACGCCGGCGGCAAACACATCCGCCCGCTGCTCTGCGTGCAGGGGTGGCACGCCGCAGGAGGAACAGGCAACACGGATCAGGCGGCACGGGTCGGAGCCGCACTGGAAATGTTCCACACCTTCTGCCTGGTCCATGACGATGTGATGGACCACTCCGCCACCCGCCGCGGCCGGCCTGCCATGCACCGCGCCCTGGCCGCCCACCACAGCAAGGACCGCACCCGGCAGGCAGCCACCGACATCGGCACCGCCGCCGCCATCCTCATGGGCGACCTCGCCCTGATCTGGTCCGACGAACTCCTGCACGCCCCCGAGACAGCTCTGGACACGAGACAGCGCACCCAAGTCCTCCCCTTGATCGACACCATGCGCAACGAGGTGCTGTACGGCCAATACCTCGATCTGACCGCCACCAGCCACCCCACCTCCGACGTCAGGCGCGCCCTGCGCATCATCCGCTACAAGACCGCCAAATACACCATCGAACGCCCCCTGCACATCGGAGCCGCCCTCGCCGGCGCCCCCGACACCCTCCTCACCCAACTCAGCGCGTTCGCCGTGCCACTGGGAGAAGCCTTCCAACTGCGCGACGATCTCCTCGGGGTCTACGGCCATCCGGACGAGACCGGGAAACCCGCCCTGGACGACCTGCGCGAAGGCAAGCACACCTGCCTGATCGCCCTCACCCTGCACCACGCCCCCCGCGCCCAGGCCGACCAGCTGCGCCTGCTCGTGGGATGCCCCACCCTCACCGAAGAACAAGCACACATCGCACGGACCATCATCACCGCCTCCGGAGCCCCGGACACCGTCGAGAAGATGATCCGCGAACGGTACGCGCGCGCCTCGTCCGCCCTGGCCGCAGCCTCTGTCCCCGCCGATACCCGCACCAGCCTCCGACACATGGCCCACCAGGCCGTATGGAGGACCACATGAACACCGCAACCCCGCCCCAAGCCCACCCCGCCCCGGCCGCGAAGCGGGTACTGCTCGCATCCCCGCGAGGCTGGTGCGCCGGCGTGGACCGTGCCGTGGCCACCGTCGAAAAGGCCCTGGAGCTGTACGGAGCCCCGGTCTACGTCCGCCACGAGATCGTCCACAACAAGTACGTCGTGCAGACCCTGGAACGCAAAGGCGCCATCTTCGTCGAGCAGACGGAGGAGATCCCCGAGGGCTCCATCGTCGTGCTCTCGGCGCACGGCGTAGCCCCGACCGTGCACGCGCAGGCAGCCGAACGCCAACTCGCCACGATCGACGCGACCTGCCCACTGGTCACCAAGGTCCACAAAGAAGCGATCCGATACGCGAACCAGGACTACGACATCCTCCTGATCGGCCACGAGGGCCACGAGGAAGTCACCGGCACCTACGGTCAGGCCCCCGACCGCATCACACTGATCGACGGCCCCGCGGACGCTGCCAATGTCGAAGTCCGCGACGAGTCGAAGGTCGTCTGGCTCTCCCAGACCACCCTCTCCGTGGACGAGACGATGGAAACGGTCGACGCACTGAAGACCAGATTCCCCCACCTGCTCTCGCCGCCCAGCGACGACATCTGCTACGCCACCCAGAACCGCCAGACCGCGGTCAAGAAGCTCGCCGAAGACGCCCAGCTGGTCATCGTCGTCGGCTCCCGCAACTCCTCGAACTCCCAGCGCATGGTCGAGGCCGCCCTCGGCGCCGGCGCGGACACCGCCTACCTGGTGGACCGCGCCGACGAAATCGACGAAGCCTGGCTTAAGGACGTCACCACGGTCGGCCTGACCTCCGGCGCCTCGGCCCCGGAGATACTGGTGGACGGCGTCCTGGAATGGCTGGCGAAGCGCGGCTACTCGGACGTGGAGACGGTCAAGACCGCCGACGAACCCATCACCTTCTCACTGCCCAAAGAACTCCGCCGCAACCTGCGCACGCAACCGGGAAACGACCCGACGGCCGGTTAGCCATAACGACCCGCGACACCGCGTCCCCTTTTCCAGCACGCCGATCCGGCACCCGGCCTGCTGAGAACACAAGTCCCCATGCCCAGAGCACCGAATCATCCAGCCAATATCGAGGAAGGAACCACAGCATGCCTTCAGGACCACAATCGGTGACGATCCCCGGCCCGGAGCACGTACGCCACCTACGGGCCCAGGGAGAGCACATCACGAATATTTGGGACGCCACCGACTGCGGACTCACAACTGGTCGTGGATGTGCCGAGCGCCTCACGCAGATGGAAACAGCCCTGCACCCCGCGCCGGACGCGACGTCCCGGATACGGCACGCCCAAGAACTCCCCATCTACATGGTCCAAGAGCCGGTCTACGAACCCTACCGCTCAGCGGAGGTCCCACGCTACGAGGCAGGAGACCGTGCAGCCCGCCAGGTCCTGAGCGCGGCCTTCGCCCCCGAAGTCATCCAGAGCGTGATGGAAAGCCCGCTGCTGGCAACGGCTCAGGTCACAGCCGCACAGATCCAGGACGGACTGTGGACACCGCGGAAGGACAGCCTGGCAGCCCTGATAGAAGCAGTCCCCAGGAAAGGCGGTGAAGTGCCCAGGATCCTGGACGAATACTGCGTACGCCACGCCGAAAATCGCCTCCAGGCCGCGCCGATGGCCCTGCGCGACTTCATCCTGCTGTGGTTCGCCGCCGCCTTCATCCGCGTAGACGGCCGGACACTCGACCTGTGCGGTTCCACCTCATGCCTGATGATGGCCGTCGACTACGTCTCCGCTCGGGACGACGCCGGAGGCGGCGGCCACGCCGCCTACGCGGCGGCAGCCAGCGAGGGACTTGCCTGCCTCGCAGGGGAATCCGTCACCCAAGCCCTGCGGGACACGGTGCTCGTGGACGCCGTCATCAGGGCCCGGGACGTCACAACGACAGCGACCAGCCGCATCACGGACCTGAACGGATTCGTCGACGCCGCAGGCGGACCGGTGACACCCCAGGAATACATGCGGGCACGGTGGTGGGACGCCGCCATGGTTCCCTACCACCGCCTGCCCATGAGCGCACCTGGATACCGCCACACCACCGACGAACTGGGCACCTTCACACCGGCCGACCACTGCGGGGCCATCAAACGTGCCCTCGACTGTGCCATCCGCTACAACGAGATCGTCGACATCGTGCCTGACTGCGCCAACGGAGAATCCTTCAACGAGGTGCTCCTCGCACTGGCGTCCGAGGGAGCACACGCCGTCTACGGCTACGGAGACGCCCTCGCACGCGTTACCGATGATGTCCTCCGATGCGATTGCGGTGCGAGCGGACACGAGGAAGCAGCCGAACTCGCCATGGGCGACTGCCTGTTCTACCTGCTGACCACTCGCTACCAGATGCGCAGGCAACTGCAGAGCCTGTCGGCCGCAGGCGGCGAAATCCAGCGGGCCTATGCACAGCGGCCACCAGGCACCAGGCTGCAAGCCGTGGCCTCCACCACGCTGCAACCAGGAAACCTCCTGCACTCCGACGCCTGGAAACCCCTGTGGAAGCCGGCCGAAGCAGCACACCGCATGCCCGCGAGGTGGGCAGCCCACCTCGCCCGGCGCGCGGCACGACGCAGCCTCCCAGGCGACACGGCTGCCCGTGACCGCGACCGATGCGAAACCATCATCACGTCGCTTCTGGTCGACTGCGACAACGCTCCCAACCAGTCCCTGCCCACCCTCGCGAAGCGATGGGGCGACGTCTTCGACACAGTTCTCACAGCCGCCGTGGCAGACCACGCCCCCTCACGCCAACACCTCGGTACATTGAGGGAACTCATCGAACGAATCTGGCTGCACTGCGTAGTGAATGACGATGACGGCACGCCGCACCCGGCGGAACGGGCCGACGAGCAGCTGGCCATGGACACCACCCAGGCTCTCTTCGCCACCTACGAGCTCCCCCCGACCGAGGGCCTGGCCGTCAGGCGAGCCTTCACCGGCGTGGCGACCAGCGCTGTCGAGCTGAGCGGCCTCAACCCCTACAGCCGCATGACCGACGGCATCAGCCGAATCCTGCTGGACACAACTCACACAGAGCGTGGTCAGACAGGTAATAGCGACCGGTGAGATGATCCACGCGATTGATCGTCCTGGGCAGGCAACTCGCGGCGACGACTGCCGTCGGCGTCCCGTCGTACCGGGAATTTCCGATTCCCGCCGGGAATGAACGCGCTGACGCCGGACCGGACAGGGCACTGAAACACCGAGCGACGTCATACTCCCGCTGGACCTCACCGCCTCCTGCCCTGACCGGTCCCGCTCAGGAACGGTGCCCGTCCGACCGCTCGCCACAGGCCGCCGAGGGAGCTGGAAATGAGAACCCTGCGCCGGGAAGATGTTCAGCGGGGTGCGAACGGGACGACGGACACCGCACCCCCATCCTCGCCGAGCCGGTCGCAGCCGACGAGCTGGATCAGCAACCCGCGACTGCGAAGTGCCGGTACTCACATCCACCGCATCCCGATCGCGGACAACTGCTCCATCCGCTCCGACGTCAGCGTCGCAGCCCTGCTCCGCTGGTTGCCGACCCATGCCCCCAGACGGAACCGGAGTTCCCAGCCGTCCCCGAAGAGCACGGTCTCGACATGCTTGCGAGGCACCTGGAGATGCCCCTCGCGCAGATAGAACTGGTGGGCGGCCCGATAGTTCATCGCCCACCTGCCGGCCTGCGTACGACGCTTCGGCTTCTCGTCCTCGCTGGCCGGTGTGATGCCGAGGACATGTTCGCATAGCCATCGCTGCACTGTGGTCAGCCGGTCCCACCCGTACCGCACCGACTGCACCCACCGCCCGAGATCCTCGCCCTGGCACACGACATCGCCCGCCTCGGTGGGCAGCGCCTCACCGGTGTCCAGGTGCATCCGGACCAGGCGGAAACCGCGCTGCCAGGTCACCGGCCACGAGGGGCACCAGGACGCGTCGATCTCCTCCAACTGCTCCCGCCGCGCCTCCGACAGCGCCCCGGCCGACGTCTCCACCGGCAAACCCTCCGCGCGCCGCCGCTCGTTCTCGACAGCCTTCCTCGCGGCGGCCCGCGCGTTCTTCAACCAGATGCCCACCTTCGCGCCCTGGTAGGTGGCGTCCAGCGGAGCCAGGAGGTGGCCGTGTTCGGCGGCCCACCCGCGCGTGGCGGACAGACCCTCCTCCCACGCGACGTCGAAGTGGCTCCAGACCATGCCGAGCCTCTCCAACTGCGCGACGCGGGTGTGATTCCAGGGTGCGTAGTTGGTGTGGTGAGGGCTGCTTGAGCTGGGGAGTTGGTGGTTCCCTGAGAACGATTCCGGTGCTTACGGGAAGCTGGCGGCAGTGGTGATGGGGCGTCTGGCCTGCGGTCGTTGGGAGTTCGTTGATAACGGTGGTGGGGTGTTGCTGATGGGCTCCGGTATCTAAAGGGTAGGAGCGGGTTTGTGCTGGTCAGCGGCTTGCTGCACGGTCGGGGTCTGCTGGTGGGCTATGCCGTTGCTGTCGGGTGGGGGTTGGCGCCGGTTCAGTACGGGGCGGTGTCGATGTCGCGTGCCGTCCAGCCGTCGGCTTGAGCTCCGCCGTGCTCGAGGAGGTCGTCGAGGAGTTGGAGGTAGCGGCCGTAGCGTCCCGGTGTGGGGGTGAGGGTGAGGCCGATGGTGTCGAGGGCGTGTTGGACGCGGCGGTCGTAGACGGCCATCCGGTGCGGTGCTGCTGCGGTGAGGATGGCGGAGGCGAGGGCGTCGCCGGTGCGGAAGCCGGGCAGTTCCCAGATGATGCCGCGTCCAGTGCGGGCGGCCTCGCTGCGCGGGAGGGTGGTGTCGCGGACGGCGGTGACGGCCCGTTCGGTGACGGCTCGGACCTGGGTGTCGGGCAGGGACATCAATTCTGTCGCCCAGCGGGTTTGTGCGGAGAGCCGTTTCCAGACGACGAGGGCTGCGATGTCCGTCTTGCCGAGGCTGCCGGTGTGCTCGGTTCGCTGCGCGACGTCGTGGAGGACCTCGTCGTAGTGGGGTGAGACGCCTGCCAGGTAGCCAGCGCGGGCGGGAACCAGGACGTCCCATACCCGGCCGCAGAGATCAGCGAAGTCCTCGTCAGCGGTCGTGTCAGCACTCTTCTTCACCTCCGCATCATGCCGTTCTGGCTGGTTGGCGGGTGCGGGGGCGGCTTGCTTCTTCGGCGAGGTGGTCGAGCTGGATGGCTTCGAGTGCCTTTTTGGTGATGCGTTCGGTGCCGTCGCAGATGGCGGTGATGGCGGCTTGGCGGATGAGGCGGGCGAGGGATCCGATGCGGCCGGCGGTGCGCTGGTGGAGGTAGGCGGCGTGGCGGGGGAGTGCGCCGGGTGTGTGCTGGGTGAGGTCGAGGGCGTTCTCCATGTCGGTGATGAGGTCGGTGAAGGGGCGGGTGTTTCCGTGGCGGGCGGGGAGGGGGCCGCAGGTGATGAGGCTGGCGCGGCCGGCGAGTTGGGCGCCGCGTACTCCGGCGAACAGCGTGGTTGAGGCGACGTCGATGCCGGTGTAGACGAAGGTTGCTCTGATGCGTTCGGTGAGGTCTTTGAGCAGGTCGGCGGCTTCTGCGCCGGTGGTCGTGCGCGGGTTGAGGCGGTGGATCTCGTCGATGAGGACCAGGCGGACGCCGGCGGCGGTGTAGGTGTGGCAGACGGCCTCGGTGATCTGGGTCTGGGTCATGCGGGTGGTGACGGGGATGCCGAGGTAGCGGGCGAATTCGGTGGCCAGGGTTTTCGCGGTGGCGCCGGGCGGCACCAGCAGGTACGCGACCGGTGTCTGCTGGTGGGTGTGTCCGGGCGGGGCGGGGTGTTTGCGGGTGTGGGCGAGGTGGCAGGTGCGTCCGACTTCGAGGAGGGCGGTCGTTTTCCCGGCCGCGGCGGGGCCGGTGACGATCAGTGAGGGCCGGGCGGTGGTCTGCTGGTGGCGGCCGAGGAGCATGAGGGTGCGTACCTGGGTGGCGAGGGTGTTGATGGCGGGGGTGCGGACGGTGACGAAGGCGGAGTGGTAGGCGAGGCGTTCTTCCGTGCTGCGTGGGGTGTCGCCGGGCTGGGGTGGGGTGAGGGGTGGGGTGGTGGCGAAGTGCTGCCAGCCCTGCCAGATGGTGATCGGCCACTCCGGCTCGACTGTGTGCGTGCCGGGCAGCGGTGCCTCGGTGTCGGCGGGGGCGTGGTGGTTGCGTGCGGGGCTGGTCACCAGTTGAGGGCTTCCTGGGCGGGGTCGTAGAGGCCGAGTCCGGTGTACGGGACGGGCACGTCGCTGGTGTCGCCGGGTCCGAGTTCGTCTTCGCTGTCGGCCTGTTCTGGTTCGTCGGGCTGGTCGTCGAGGGCGTCGATGCTGTCGTCGTCCCCGTCGTCGGCCTGCGGGGCCGGATCGTGGGGAGGGCGGGTGCCGGCTGCGGGCGGGGGTGTCTTCAGTGGTGCGGCGCGGGTGATCAGGCGCTGTTCGCCGGGGGTGGCGGTGCCGGTGTGGGCGCGGCGCATGAGCTGGTCGAGGGCGTCGGCGAGGTCGGCTTCGTGGGTGTCGCGGTCGCTGTGGCGGGTGGTGATCGTTTTGATGTGCTGCCAGGTGGCGCTGTTGAACGGCTGGTGGATGTGGTCGCGGTGGATCCACGGGATCTCTGTCAGGTGTCCGTCGGGCAGGCGGATCCAGACCTGGCGGGCGTCGTGGGGGTTGGTGTGGACTTCCCATTTGCCGCCGCGCGCGGTGACGGGGGAGGGCTGGCCGCGGTAGGGGGCGAGGACAGCGTGGTCGTAGGTACGGTGGTCGACGCGGATGCCGCGTTCGGTGATGGCCTGCCAGCGCACCGGCAGCAGTTCGAGGTAGTCGCTGCCGCTCAAGGGGAGGGGCACGTAGCCGGTCACGGCGATGAGCGCGGCCCACATCTGGTTCGGGGTGAGAGCCTTCTTCGGCAGGGTGGGGTGGCGCAGGCCTTCGTGGGGGCGGTGGTGGTAGTGGATCAGCCATTCGTCCAGCAGGTCCTGCAGCTGGGCGACGCTGAAGCAGGCCTCGTGTTCGGCGTCCGGGCCGCGGCGGGTGACGTCGGAGCCGGTGTAGCCGGGCAGGTGCTGGCACAGCAGGGCGTTGATGGTGCCGAAGGTGCGTTCGACGATGCCTTTGGCGGCGGGGGCGTGGGGCGGGGTGGGCTGGACGCTGATGCCGAGGGTTTCGCAGGCGGCGCTGAACGCCGTGGACAGGTAGACCTTGCCCCGGTCCACGACGATCGTCTCGGGCACCACGACCGGCCGGGCGGCTGCGCCCTGAAGGCGTTCGTCCAGGTCCATCAGCCGCTGTAGCTGGGGGAGTTGGGTGTGGGCGAGGCGCAGTGCGTCGGGCCAGGAGGGACGGGCCGGGTGCGGGACGGCTATCTCGGCGAGCAGCAGGGCCGCGTCGACGGCCTTGGTGCCGGCCGGGCGCAGGACCGCGGCGAGGATGGCGCGGGTGGCGACGTCGACGGCGATCGTGAGTTCGGGCCGGCCGGTGGTGCCGTCGTCGAAGACGGCCAGGACGTCCAGCCGTGTGGTGTCGACCTGCACCTGCTCGCCCGGCCGCAGCGCCACGGTCGGGGTGAACGCCCGTCCGCCGGTGGGGGAGGGGAGAGTACGGGCGGGGCGGTGGGGGTGTTCGGCAGGGTCGGCGAGCTGGTGGACGAGCCGGTAGAAGGTGGCCTGGGAGGGGGCGGGCACTGTGCCGCGGCCGTGCCGGTCGGTAAGGGTCTGTGTGACCAGGGGCATCAGGCCCTTGACGGTGCCCTTGGAACGGCCGCGCTGGCGGCGCAGCGCTTCCTCGATGGCGGCGATGACGCGTTCGTCGGTGCGCCCGGTAGGCACGGGCCGACGGGTGGTGCGGTGGTCGACCAGCCCCCACAGTCCCTGCTTGCGGTAGGCCAGGCGCATGCGCTGCACCGTGGTCCGGGAGACAGGGCCGAAGCCGATCGCGGTCAGCTCCGCGGCCTTGGCCTCCTCGCGCTGTGCGAGGGTGAACCGGTCGGGGTCGTACTCGGCCCGGGGCATCTCGTCGCTGTCCGTCCCGCCGGGCAGGCCGGTCTCCACCTCGCGGATGTGCCGCTGCCAGGCCAGTGCCTTGCGCCGCGCGTCCTCGGGCGCGGTTTCGAACAGACCCCACTGCGTTGCGGCCTGGGGCATCTCGGCGCCCACGATGGTGAAGGACGGGTCGGCGAACAGGTGTCCGGCCACGACCGTCTCGTCTTCGCCTGTTTCACCGGCGAGGTGGACCTGCTGCCCCGCCACCGCGATGACCTGCCAGGTGCGGTCACGGAAGCGGACGTGCGCTCCGACCTGCAGCACCGTCCGGCCGCCACGCCGCACGCTCACTGCCCCTCCCCGCTGCCCGGGCCGCCGTGGCCGTGCGCACCGCCGGCGCCGGTGCTGACGAGGACCCGCTCGTTAAGCGGTACGTCCAGGGGCGCGGTGAGGTGTCCGTGCCACAGGGCGTGGAAGACGGCGGGCAGGACTTCGATCGGGTCGCCCACCGCTTCGACGCCCTCGATCAGCGGCTGCGGCTGTGCGAACACCTCACGCAGGGCGGCCGCGAGACGGGGATGGCCGGCGTTGCGGGGGTGGCGGTACCCGGCCAGCCATTTCAGGTTCGCCGAAAGCGTCTTCTCCAGCGGCTCAAGGCGCCGGTAGCTCCAGCCGGCCTGCGCGCACGCCGCCTCAAGGACCGTCGCAGCACGCTGCGCCCGCTCGCCGCCGGCCTCCAGGTGGTTGGGGCAGTCGGCCAGCAGGGCGGTGCCGTCGCGGTGGCGGGCGAAGAGCTGCGGCACCCACGAGCGGACCTGGCCGCGCGCGTCCCGCCACAGCAGACGCACCGGCCGCCCGGCCAGGCCGACCACCTCGGGGTCGCGGTCCAGCACCGTCAGCTGCGCCCGCATCGCGGCCGACCCGCAGGCCACATGCCGGCCGGTCGTGGCCGACCACCACTGCCCAGGACCCCACCGCCGCCCCGGCACCACCGGGAACGCCGACACCGGCTCCAACTCCTCGAAGGCCACCGCGAGAACCGCGTCCGCCCACCGCTGCTGCACCACCTGCCCGAGAGGATCGACGAAGACCGCCTCCCACTCGGATCCGGTATCCGTCTGCATGCGCTGTGAGCGGCCACCTGCTGCGGCCGCTGCGTCCTTGCTGCCCACGCGCCCCAGTCAAGCCCGTCCTGCCTGTGCGGCGGGCCGCTTCACGGATTTTGATCACGAGTGCCGGGCCATGAGGTAGTGCCCTGCGGATCGCGGTCCGTGCAGAGCCTGCCTGCCTCCTGACACTAGCTCACCGCTCCTTTCCCGGCCGCTCGTTGCGCTGGTCCGCGAGTGCCTCGGCCAGGACATCGGCCGGCAGACGGGCCCAGCGCGCCAGATCCTCCAGCGCCATCCCCGCCGCGAGGGCTGCTGCTGCGCTCTTCCGTACGGCCTGCTCGATCAGTGTGGCGGCATGGCCGAGGTTGCCCAGCAACTGCTGCGCGGCGTCGGCGGTCTTGCCGTACTGGGCGCCGCGCAGCTGGGTCAGCTGTTCTTCGGCGTCGTTGACCAGGCTGCTGATCAGCGCCCGCTGCTCGGCCGGCACCGCGGAGCGCCACGTGGTGCCCGAGCCGGGCGCGCTGCGTTCCTTGGACAGGACGCGCAACTGTCCGGCCATGGTCGCGGGCTGGTGTTCCTGGCGCAGCCACCACGGATCGTTGTCGTAGCCGGGCGGGCCGCCGGCGCCACGACGGATGCGGATGACGGCGCCCATCCACGAGGTCAGCGGGCCGCCGTAGTCGGTTGCCGCCAGCGGCCCCAGCCACGGCCGGCCGACGCGCTCACCGAGTCGGCGGCAGAACATCCCGTCGGAGGGCAGCGCCCGCGGCCGCCCGGCACCGCTGTCCCTCCACACCAGCTCGGCCATCGCCGGGTCCAGCAGCGCGTCGGCCACGGCCACCACCTCGGGGAAGACGACCGCGTCCCGGCCCACGATCCGCCACCGCTCCAGCTCTGTACCGGCGTTGCCGCCCGCGACCTGGTGCAGCCGCTGAGGCCACAGCGTCTCCCGCTCCCAGTGCAGAGCCTGCTCCCACCACCGGGCCACCACCGCATAAGCCAGAGCGAACACCCTCTCCGGCTCCGCTCCGGCCCGTACCGCCCGCCGCGCCACACCAGTCCACCGCCGCTGCGCCGCGGCCACTTCCGGCACACCCCGTACGTCCAGATACTCAAGAGGCTGGTCGGCGTCGGCGTCCAGGAGCCACCGCCCGTGCCGGACGCACACCCGCTCCCATCGTGGCGCGTACCGCACCACCTGCACGGCCGTCCCCGTGCGCCGGGCCGCGCACAGACGGCAGCCGAAGGCGACCGGCCCGGCGACCGCGCCCCCGGTCCGCCACGCGGCGGCCGGCACGCCGTTCTTTCTGGCCGACAGCTTGGCGTCCTGCTGTCCCCAGGACGGCAACGCCCGCGCCAGCACGTCTTCCTCGACGCCGCACATGCCTGCCAGTAGCCGCCGTCCGGGCGTGTTCAGCAGCACCTCGGCGTCGGCCCGCGTGCCCCCGCCGTCGTGCCCCGGCGGGTAGTTGCGCCATTGCCAGCACGACCGCAACACCTTCGCTTCCATCCCGTAACGGCCCGCGATGCGGTAGATCAGCGACGAGGTCGTCTCCCCCTGAAGGGGAACTGTCCGCAGCAGGCCGGGGTGATGGGTCACTTCACCACGGTCTCGTGTCCGCCGTCCCGGCGGGCGCTTTTGCAGCGGATGCCCAGGCGCCCCGTCCTCCTGGGGCCGTCACTTCTACTCGACGGGGCCACCTTCAGACCGTTTTTCCTGTCACCTCCTGCTACCCCTGTGACCTGCGAAGACGATGCGACAGGCCGGGAGGCAGGGGGAGTTGGGAAAAGATCTTGGCCATCGGCATCCGGATCTGGCCTCCGGCGGCGTGTAAGGGAGTGAAGGCCCTTGGGCCTTCATCAACGAGTTCGTTTCTACTGGGAGGCCTGGTCGATGACTTGGTCGTACTGGGCAGGAGCGGGCGGGGTTCCCCTGCTGCTCCTGCTGTTCTTCGCGATGCGCCGCGCCAAGGGCGTCGTGGAGATGCTTGTGAAGGCGTACATCGAGACTCGGACGGAGCGCGAGCAGCGCGCCACCATGGTCGCGATGGCGCAGTCCCTGCCCGACGGCGGCGCCGCGGCCCGCTTCGAGGAGGGGCGGCCGGCTTGGCTGTTCCGCAAGGACGCAGCTGATCCGGCAGGCCATCGGGCCATCGCCACGCGGGAGGCTGCGTGAGCGAGGCCGCTCCGGGAGCGGACTTCGAGTCCTTCGTCCTCGAGACCATTGAGGCGTTCTCCCGACTGGCCCGGGTCGAGGCGGGCGACCTGCACAGCGCAGAAGACGCTGTGCAGGACGTCTACCTGAACATGTACCGGCGGTGGGCGACGATCTCTGCGCAAGAGGGGTCGCTCACCGCCTACGGCCGCACCGCGGTGAAACGGGCGGTCATCGACCAGTTTCGTCGGAACAAGCGGATGGTCGCGGTACCGGTTCATGAACTGCCCGAAACGGAATCAGGCATCGGCATCCCCGAGGCCGCCTACGAAATGATTAAGGAAGGAATCGACGAACTCGTCGCCAGCCTTCCTGAACGGCAGCGCGAGGTCACCATCCTGTGTGTTCTGCAGGATCTCAGCCCTGCCGTGGTTGCACAGCGCCTCCAGATAAAGGAGGAGTCGGTGAAGCGCTACATTAAAGCCGCCGCCAACAACCTGAAGAAGTCCATCAACGAACACAGTGAGGAGGCCACCGCATGACATACCTGTCCGCTTGGACGCACCAGCCTGAGGAGCGGGGAGCCATCCGGCTCCTCGCCCTGTGGCTCCTGCTTGAAGGCTCCGAGCAGGCGGTTTCCAGGAGTTCTCGGATCGGTGAGGACTCTGTCCAGGCGGAGGGGGGCCAGCCTTCGGGCTGGCCCCCGGCCCCCGCCCCCTGCCTGGAAATCGTGGACGGAAACCATCGAATCGGCGTATTCCCTGAACTACGCACTCTCCTGAAAAAGGAAATCGATGATTCCGCGACACCACAGGAAACACGACGCGTAGCAGAAATCCTTGAGTTCCTAGACAGGGATGATGTGGCGCGAAGTTGGTGGGAAAAAGCAGCACTCAAGGGCGATGAGGACGCGCGGGACTATCTTCATATCCTTGATGCCGAGAGGGAAGAAAACCTATCGGCATGCTGCGGACACGGGAAAGAACACACTGAGGAGTCTTTCAGATCATTCGTGAGTGGCTTTGTGTGCCGGTCAGCCGGTACTCGCGTTGCTGCAGACAGGGTCGACTGGGCATTGGGGGAAGCCGGAGTCGACCTGTCTGAAGCAACACAAGCTCTCGTGCGTGAGATTGAGGACTTCCTGGCGCACCTGGACCACACCACCGGCGGCCCACGGTGCTGACACGACAGCGCGTCACGCGCCCACAGACGGGAGAGTCTTTGTAGGCCAGCCTCCATGAGGCCTTCACGCGAGAAGGCCGGACGACTCGTTGAAGTGGCGGCCCATCCCCGCGCCCGCGGGGATGGGCCGCCACTGCATTACCCATGGCTCCGTAAGCCGACTCACGGAGCCCTCCGCCAGTCGCGGCTGGATCGAGCACTTGTCACTGAATATGGGACCGCCGACTCAGTCCCCGGTTGGTGCGACGTCAGCTGGGGAGGCGCTGCTGCGGGCGCGGTACGACTTACACCCACCAGCATCGAAGCGTCCTGGCCAACTGTGCGAGCCTCGCCCAACTCTGGTTTCTACGCTGTTGCCAAGCCAGGGGCTCACCAAACAACAACCACCGCCGGGTTCTTGGCGAGCTCTTGCTAGTCCTAGCCGCTGCCCCGCTACACGGGATCAAGACGCGAACGCTATCCGTACGCGTTTCGTACGCGCTATGTGCGCTTCACGCTAGGGTCAGGGGCAGGAGGTTCTGTATGTCCGAGCTGTTCGACGCGGTTGACGCGCTCATTGCGTCCCGTTCCCCACTCCCGCCCCCGGCAGAGCGCAGGCGGCTGCGCCAGGCACATGGCCTGACGCTGGACGAGGTGGCCACTGCACTGCAGGTGCGGCGGGCGACGGCCAGCGGCTGGGAATCCGGCAAGACCGAGCCGCGGCCGCCGGAGCGTGACGCCTACGCCCGCATGCTCAAGCAACTTGCCCAGCTCTACCCCGCCGACCCCAACGTCGCGGCGGACACGGCGGTACCCGAGTCGCTTGCCGTCCCAGCCGTTCCAGCGTCAACGCGAGCGGAACCGGCCAAAGCCCGCACCGAACCCACAGGCCCGATCCTGGAGCCTGCTTCCGAGAACATCGCACTGCGCCCTGCCGCGGTACCGCGTTCGCCGGCCACGACCGGGCCGACATCGCGCCGCCCGCCCGCGCGGACGGCTGCCCCCGCCGGTAGCACCGACCCGCGGTTCGAGAACGGACCGCTCGCCGTCATTGACGTTGACGCCGACGGCCAGGCATACGCGTACTGCGTCGGCGGGCTGGTCCTGGACGTGCCCGCCAAGTCGGTCCCGGCCCTGGTGGACTGGACGCTGCGCGAGGCGAAGCTGGGGCAGCCGAAGCTGTCTGGGCCGGGCAAGGATGCCGACCCGTTGCTCGTGCTCACCGAATCGGCGCTGGAGCGCTACGGCCTGCCCGTCGCCCTCACCGACGAAGAGCGGCTCGCCGGACGGATTTCGGAGGGCCACAAGGTAATCAGGCAACTGGTGCGAGCGGAATGGAAGCTGACCAAGCGGGGGTTCGGTCCGTGGGCGAGGGTCTACCGTCCCGCGACCGGTTCGGAGCGGGCCTGCGTGCAGCTGTGCATCCCGTCGTGGAACGCGCTGGACATCCGGCACTGGGGCAAGGCAGCTCAGCTCCCTCCCGCGGAACTTGCCCGTGTGCTGGGTGTGTACGCGTCCCGCGTGATGACGCCGCGCGGGTCGACCGCAGTGACCGGTCTGGAGCTGATGACCGCGCTGCATCCGCCCACCCGCGCCTCCGAGCCGGACATTGAGGGCAAGCGGCACTCTGAGCACAACCCCGGCTCGCTGGGCAAGGATCCGGTGGACTGTGCGCCGTGCGAGGCCCCCGACGGGCACCCGCTGCTGAAGGACCTGCCGCGCTTCCACGTCCGCGGCCCCGGGGAGAAGCTGTTCGAGGAGGCGTACGACTGGGCGCGGCCGATGACGGATGCCGAGTGCACGCTGCGGCACCTGGTCGGCATCGACGTGAACATGGCCTTCGCCGCCGGAGCGAACGGCCTGGTCGTCGGCCTCGGTGCGCCGACGCACGTCACGGCGCCGGTGTTCGATGCGAAGCTGCCCGGCTCCTGGCTGGTGGACCTCTCGCACGTGGACCTGTCCCGGGTGAAGGTCGGCAAGGACACGTGGGCGGAGTTGGACGCGAGTCTGCTGCCCAGCCCGTTCACGCCGAAGGGGGAGCGCCCCGAGGGGCCGGCCTGGTACGCGACGCCGACCGTGGCGTACGCGGTGGAGCTCGGCTACGACGTGGCGCCGATCGAGGCGTACGTCCGCTACGAGAGCGGCCGTTACCTGGACGGCTGGTACCAGCGGCTGCGCGACGCGTACCTCGCCACGATGGCCGACCTCGGTGTCGACGCCGACCTGGCGCCGACTGACTTCCTCGCTGCGATGGACGGTTACCGCGGCCGTGATCCGGAGCTGGCGATCGTCGTCTCGGCGGTCAAGGCGACGGTGAAGGGCGGCCTGGGCAAGCTGCGCGAGCGCCCGCGCGGGGAGGGCTGGCGGCCCGGCGAGCCGTGGCGCGCGCTATCCCGCCCGACGTGGCGGCCCGACATCCGTGCGGCGGTCATCTCCCGCACCCGGATCAACCTGCACCGCAAGATCGTCAAGCACGCCGCCTTCACGGGCCAATACCCGATCGCGGTCCTGTCCGACTGCGTCGTCTACGCGGCGGACGGCACCAGCCCGCTGGACTTCCTGCCCTGCCGCGACGGCAAGCCGCTACCCGGCGGCTTCAAGCTCGGCATCAACCCCGGCCTGGTCAAGCACGAGGGCACCCAGAGCGTCCTGTGGGGCGAAGAGGTCCGCGAGCGGTTCAACGCCCCCGCACTCAACCTCGCCCGGTACATCAAGGACGGCACCGTCACCGACGTCGACAACGGAGAGTAGGAGAAGGCGACGATGAGCCTGTTCGGGGACGGCCTGGACGCCGCGGTGCAGAAGGCGTTCACCCGCCCGGCGCCCAAGAACGCGGGCCCGCAGATGCGGTACCTGGTCAAGCAGCTGGGCGGCACGAAGGCGGTCGCCCAGATGCTGCGGATCTCGCAGCGCACCGTCGAGCGGTACGTGAAGGACCAGATCAAAAAGCCCCGCCCGGACCTCGCCGCGCGCCTGGAGCGCGAGGTGAAGAAGCGCTGGCAGCCGCAGATCAGGGCCAAGGCCCGGCAGAAGGCGGCTACCACCGGCGGCATCGTCATCGACACCCGCGCCCGCATGGGCTACACCGCGCCGATCGGGTCGACGGACCAAGACCGCATCCGGCACCTGACCGTCGCCCTGCCACCGCGGTACGCGGCCCGACTCTTCGACGCCCAGGAGGCCGGCGCCAGCGACCAGCAGCTCCAGGAAATCGCCGCCGAAGCGCTCAAGGAAGTGTACTTCCAGGACAACGGCCGCCGCGCCGGCCAGCTGGAGGAGGTCCGCTTCACCGGCATCGAGCACTTGGAGTTCGACCTGTAGACCCCGAACAGCGAGTCCCGTCAGCACAAGACTCCGCCGGGACCGGGCAACGGCGGTCTATCTCTTGCCCGCGGTTTTGAAGCGGAATCCGAAGAGACCGCCGGTTTCGTGTTCGTCGGTGAGGCGGGGGTTGCGGATGTAGGGCTCGGGATCGAAGCCGCGCTGTGCGGCCATGCTCAGGCTGTCGGTGTTGATTGTGACGATGTACTGCAGGTTCTCCTCCACGGTGACTTCGGCGGCGAGCTTCAGGGCAGCGGCGACTTGCCGGTCGTCGACGCCGTCGTAGAGGTGGCTGTCGTGGATGAGGAAGTCGGGGCCACGGCCGTGACGGTGTGCCAGGACCGCGAGGGTCAGGTCGAAGCAGAAGATGACCATGTTGCTGATGCCGCGGCTGCCGTCGCTGTCGATGCGCGGGGTGATGGTCAGGCTGTTGCGGCCGGCCTCGATGGCGAGGTAGGCCTCGCGCCCTTCCCCATAGAGGCGCTGGGCGTAGTGAGAGAACAGCAGGATGGCTTCGTCGGTCTGCCGACGGCGCTCCTGGAGATCGGTGTCGACCGCCTGCTGCAGTTCCACGCTCTTCGCGGTGATCTGCCGGGCGCTCGCTTCGAGGGTCTGAGCTGCTTCGAAGCGGTGACGCAGAGCCTGGAGTGCGGCCTCTTCACGGCCGAGGGCCGTCTGTAGGGTCGTCAGAGCCTCCAACGCTCCTCCCTCGGCAAGGTCTCGAAGGAGGCGGGCCTGGTCCTCGCCCAACCGCGCCCGCTCCGAGCGGCGTGACTGAAGCCGCTCGGTGAGCTCGGCGATTTCTTCTTCCAGGAAGCGTCGGCGGTTGCGGACCACTGAGTGGTGGAACGTCTTCACGTCCTCGAACCGCCGGCGGACCTGATCGTTGAGGACGACGCCGAGTTCTCGGTAGACGGGCTCGAGGTAGTCGACTTCGACGTCGGTGGTCTCGGTGACGGCTGCCTGGAGCTCTTCGAGGTTGTGCTGGTCGATCACATCGTCCTGTGCCAGCTGCTTGATACGTCGGCTGACCTGGTCCGCTCTGTCCTTGAGGCGTTCGTATTCGGGGACGACCTGAAAGGCCGCAACCTGTGCACGGAGCCGATCCACCTGCGCCTTGGCCAGCGTGATCTGGCCTCTGAGGTCTGCGGTGGAACCCACGATGCGCCCCCACACGGGGTCATCGACCGCTTTCTTCAGCTGGGCACGTGTTGCCTTGCGGGCGGCCAGCTGTCTGTACTCGTCGACGAGCTGCCAGTCCAGGCCCAGCAGGTAGGCGAGGTTGGAGGCGGCTTCCGGGGCGGACTGCCGGGAGAACGTACGGGTCGGCTCGTTGAAGCCGTGCGACGAAATACGCCGGGCGAGGAAGGAAAGCAGCACTCTTCCGCTTACGCCCGGATGGTCACCGCGCAGACCGAAGAGGTCCCGCTCGATCAATTGTGTCCACCGCTCCACGGGCAGCTCTACGGCGCCAGTGCGGGGAAACATGGCGCCGTCGTCCGTTCTGGTCACGTCCTCGTCGAGCGTCACGAAGCCGGCACGCTGTCCGCTGCGGCGGACCTTGAGCGGACCACTCAGGCCCGGCCAGTCCAATTCAAGGGTGAACGTGATGTGCCGCAGCGCCTTGTTCATGGCGAGTGTGGTGTTTGTGGCCCGGGCCCCGAGCAGGAAGTGGATCAGCTCGATCAGGCTGGACTTGCCGGCGCTGTTGCGGCTGTCAGTGTCTGCGGAGGAGGCGGTGGTGGAGGCGACGATCAGGTTCAGGCCCTCGACGAAGGACACCTCTTTGAAGCGCTCGTCGTCAGCGCTCAAGCGGCGCAGCATGCATGCTCCTTGCAACGAGGATGTCCTGGTCCAGCTCTATGGCTCCCATGCTGTAGAGCATGTCCAGTGCCAGGACGAACCAGCCGAACGATACGGGCGAGGCGTGGCCGTGACCGGCCCGCCAGGTCTTCAACCGGGCCCATGTCTGACTGACAGACCGCGGTTCGTCCAGCTGCAGCAGGACCTGGGCGCCGACGGCGAGCAGGCACCGGTCAGGCGCGATGCCCTTCGTAGGAGTGATCACGCGGATATCCCGATCCCGGGCTGCCAGCCAGTTGGAGGCGCTTCGAAAATGTCGCACCGCCCGAAGAAATGCGCGAGTACAACGAGGGCGGCACGCAGCACCTTCGGCTGCGGCTGCGCGTTGCCCAGTACGTACATCTGGAGCTGCCACAGCACGTCTTCTGGATCGGCCCAGTGTCTGCGAACCTGCTCGTAGTACACGCGGAAGCCCCGCGCGACCTCGTCGTGTTCCAGCTCCCGCATACTGCCCGCGTAGAAGGCGTCCACGAGGTGGGCCTGCCGCATCCCGCGGAGCAGGTCCTCGCGTGCTTCGCCTTCGAGCCGGTTGAAGTCCAGTTTCTCGATGCGCACGTCTGGCAGAGGCATGAGCGGGTCAGAGGAAGTCCGGAGTTCCTGAAGCTGTTTCAGGAGAGGCTCAAGATCATCCATCCCGATCCCGAACGTCATCTCCTTGATCGGGATCTCGCACCGGAGGACGTCTTCCGCTATCACTTGGTCCAGTTGCATGCACTCGTGCCACAAGCGCCGGCTACCCATTTGCTCAAACAGCAGGGCCGGCGTGCTGGTGGCTGCCTCGGACAGCATCGCCGTCACTTCAGGGTGAACACCGCGTCGATCGTTGTGCACGAAAACGAACGTGTCGAACTGCCCGCTGCGCTTGGCGAGCGCACCGGCCAGGTCGCCGTTGAACTTCTTGCGGATTTTGCTCGGCTTCACCGTCTGCGGGGCGTAGCAGGCATACAACTTGCGGGAATGCAGCGTGAGACCGTCTGCCGACATATCGCCCAGACTGCCCGCGGTGCGGACGTCCAGGAAGTCTGGGTACCTCGAGCACATGAGCCGGTGGAAGAAGTCTTCGAACTCGTTCTCGTACAACTCCGCCATGAGCTCAAGGAACTTAACCCGTGCATAGGCACGCTGCTCGTACCGCATATACCCCCCTCACCTACAAGGAGGAAAGAGTAGCCCTACGTGATCACTCTCGGAAGTCTTACCGTCACGCTCCAGGCAAGGTGCCTTGCCAACTCAGTGCTTCCGGACGGATCTCGATCGTGCACAACAACGCCTGCTGATGTGGATGGAGTTGGTGCCAGAGGATGCTCTGCTTGCGGGCCCAGCGCTGAAGTTCGGGCGGGAGAGGCTGGCCTGCGGCGTAAAGGGTGCGGTGCTGGTGGTATTTGCGTTGCCAGGCGAAGGGCCAGGGCGGGTTCCACCAGGGATCGAGGAGGGTGAGTTCTTGCAGGGTGTGGGCGGACAGGAGGCCTGCGCGGGCTTTGCGCCGCTGCTGGATGAGCCAGTCCCCCAGGGCGAAGCCGTGGTGGTGGGTGTGCTTGAACACGGCGAGGTGCCCGTGGGCGGCGGCGTAGCCGCGGGCGTGAGGGAGGCCCTCGCCCGGCGGGTAGCGTCGTGTCGTGGTGGGAGTCGGCACGGGTTCGATGGCGGGCGCGGCACCGATGCTGGTGAGGAGTTCTTGCTGGATGGGATGGAGGCTGTCCCACAGCCTTGTCTGTGTGGTGATCCAGCGGCGCTGCGTCGTGGCCAGGTTGCCGCTGGTCGTGGCGGTGCGCGCTCGGCCGTAGGCGCGCTGCCAGGCCAGCGGCCAGGGCGGGTTCCAGTGTGGGTCGAGGGCGTTCAGCGCGGCGATCCGGGTCGGATCGGTGCGCCCGTCAGCGACGCGGTGTCGTTGGCGTAGGAGCCAGCTGCCCAGGGGGTAGCCGTTGTGGCGGGTCTGTTCGGCCACGGCGAGGTGCCCGTGTTCGGCGGCATAGCTACGTGCGTGGGCGAGCCCTGTGTCTACGCGGGCGGGGCTTCGGTCGGCTTCGGTCACGGCGCGGGCGACGACAGAGGTGATGCCGATGTCCGCGAGGAGGTTCTGCTGCTCGAGTTGCAGGACGTCGTGCCGGGCGCACTGACGGCGCAGCCACACTGTCACCTCGTCCTCGTCCCTGCCGCGTTGCGGGCCGGGCACCTTGAGCCGGTCTTTCTGCCATCGCTTACGGGCCTGCTGGTAGCGCCGCTGCCAGGGATAGGGCCAGGGCGGGTTCCACCAGGGATCGAGTTCGGCCAGCAGCCCGCCGCGCGGCCACCCGCCTCCGGTGGCTTGAACGTGCCGGCGGTCCTGGCGGCGCTGCTCCACCAGCCAGCGGCCCAGGGCAAACCCGTCGTGCACGTACTCCGAGGGCACTGCCAGGTGCCCGTGTGCCGCGGCGAAGGAACGAGCGCTGGCCATGCCGTCCAAGGCCCACAGACCGGCAGCAGCAACCTGCTCGGTCACAGCCTGGGACGCCCCGGTCCCGCCCTGCACTTTCGCGGCCTCCTCGGCCGTGATGCCGATGTCGGCCAGCAGGCGCTGCTGGCCGGGGTTCAGACGCCGATATGCGGCACATTGCCGCGACAGCCACAGGACGAGATCCGCTTCCGCTCCGGGAAATCCGTCCCCCGCATCGAGCCCGCCCCCGCTCTCCCCCAGCCGCCGGGCCTGCACGTAGGTGCGCTGCCAGGCTGGCCCCCAGGGTGGGTTCCACCAGGGATCGATGGCGTCAAGTGCGCGGGAGCGCTCCGTGGGCTCCGGGCTCCGGAGCGCCCTGCGGCGCTGGCGTGCGAGCCACGATCCCAGCGGATACCCCTGGTACATCGTGTCCTTGTCCGCGGCGGTCAGGCAACCGTGCTCGGCGGCATAGGACCTGGCGTGCGTCAGCCCCCTCTCGAAGCTGGCCTGGATGGGGACCCGCCGCGGCAGCGCGGCGCGCGCCGCCTCGGCCGTGATGCCGATGTCCGCGAGCAGACGCCGCTGTTCAGGATGGAGAGTGCTGTAGTGGGTGCACTGCAGATACAGCCACTCGCCGTTGAGTATCTGCGTGCCGGGAAATCCCGCGGCTGCATCGGGCGGACCGGCAACCGCGGCGTGATCGCGCGCCCGGTAGTACGAGCGCTGCCACTGCACCGACCAGGGGACATTCCACCACGGGTCCAAGGCCGCCAGCGCCTGCGCACGGTCCGGCACCATCGCCCAGGCCCTGGCCTGGACGTTGCCCAGCCATTCCCCAAGCCGATAGGAATCGACCACGGTGTCCTTCGGGACCGCAAGATTGCCGCGTTCGCGCACGTAGCGGCTGGCATGCGCCAGGCCGGCCGCGAAGGCTTCGTCCGCCTGCCGACTGTGTCCGCGCCGCCGCTTACCCTCCGCGCGCTGGCCGCCGGTCCCCACACGCGCCCGTACCGCGAGCTCGTCCGCCAGGGGGCGCTGACGGTGAGCCGGAGCCACCGCCCACATCTCCTGGCCCTCAGCATTTGTCCCGCCCTGCGCCCGCACGCACTGATACGCCCACGCGAAGAGAGGACCCGACGTCTCCTGCGCCAACTGCTCCACGTACCAGGGCCGCCGCATACAGCCTGCAACAGCCGTCAAGAGCGTCGGCAGATCAGCCAGGCGAAAGGGAACATGGTCCTGCGCCTCGGCCACCACACGGCGCCGGAAGTCGTCACCGGCCAGCAGCGTGGCCAGGGCAACGGTCTCCGGATAGGTCACCAGCTCCCGCGCCACGACCTGCCACGCGTCCTGGCCCAAGCCGTCGCTGTCCAGGCTCCGTAGCCGCGCCGGCCACACATGCTCCCGCGGCCACGTCTGCCACCACCACGACGCGGTCACTGCCTGCGCCACCTCAAAAGCGTCCGCTGCCCGCGCGGAACGGCGCAGCAGCCTCACGTGATGGTGCCGGGCCTCCAGCATCTGCCCGCTCCCGGCCAGGTCCACCACTCGGCCGACCGTGCCCGGGATCTGCATAAGCCACCGGCGATGAGGCAGGCACACCCGCTGCGCAGGTCCCAGATACATGCGAGCAGCCTCCGGCCTTCCGGCACGCCGCGCCGTGCACGCAGGGCAGGCTGGTCCCCAGCGTCGTACCTTCTCCGCGGTGTGGTGGAACTGCGCTGCTGGCCCCGTGGCGAACCGGCGACGAGGCTCCTCCTGCGCCCAGGCGGACAGCGCCCGCAGCAGGTCGTCCTGCGGGACGCGGCACAGTTGCGCCACCCGGTCCCGTGCTTCCTGGTTCAGATAGATCTCGCTGTCCGGCCGCGCCCTGCCCATCACGTTCGGCAGTCCGCCCACGTCGACGATCGCCGCCAGCAGGTCCCTGAACGCCATGCCGTAGCGTGCCGCCAGCCGGATCAGGAACGACTGCGTCATTTCCCCCTGCAGCGGCCCCACGCGTAGCACACCGCTCGACGGCGCGATCGGTCCAGCCGCTGCCAGCTTCCGCTCCTCGCCGCTCATTCCACCCGCTCGTCAGCCCTGGCCCCGTAACCACCTGCAGGCCCCACCCGGTTACGGCTCCGACCTGACCGGCCTGGGCACCCCGCAAACACAGGCAGTCATGCCCACTCGATCCCCAGTTCCCGCAGTGCGTCGAGCTGGTCCTGGGCGAGTTTGTCCCGCCTCGTTTTGGTGTTGGAGACCCACACACCCAATTTCACGGCCACCGGTTCCGTCTCGCCGTCGACCGTGATCTCTTCGCTGTGGCTGCGCGGTACAGGCCGGTGAGCACCTTCCCGTTCCACCCACTGCGCGAGGGCCGTCAGGCCGCGCTGGAACGCCTGCTGCGCCTTGCTCGGGCCCTTTGCCACACGCGTAGCCGCAGGGGCCGGAGACGGCGCCTGGGCGGGCTTGATGCCCAGCTGGGACAGCCGCTCCTGCTGCTCGGTCGACAGCTGCGCCCAAGTACCCGGCTGGGACTGCCGTTGGAGCCAGCGCCCGATATCGTCGCCGTCGAAGAGGACGCCCGGAGCGATGTCGGGCAGGTGGCCGTCGGCGTCGACGAGGTCGGCGAGCACCCGGTAGTGCCTCTGCCAGTCGAGTGGCCAGGGGCAGTTCCAGTCCGGGTCGATCGTGGCCAGTTGCTGCGCGCGCTCCGCCGCCCGCTCGGGGTCCTTTCCGAGGCCGCCCTTGCGGCGGAGGTTGGCCATGTGCTGCCCAATGGGTACCAGCCCCCCGGCCTCGCTCTCGCCCCAGACCTGGTCCTGGCGGGGTGCGAGGTGGCCTGTGGCCTGCCGGTAGGAGCGGAGTGCGGCGAGCTTGTTCTCCCACGCCTCTTCGCCAGGCTCCCAGACCATCCCGGCCTCGGGAGCGTCCAGGAGCTCCTTGCGCCGCGGCTCCAGTTCCCCGGCCCGCAGTGCCTTTCGCTGCTGGTGCACCCACCTCCCCAGCGGGAAAGCCTTTGTCACGCCGACCTCGGCCTCGGTGTCGTAGGGGACGGCGTAGAGGCCGGTGATGTGGTTCCCCTTCCGCCAGTGGAGCAGGGCCTGGTAGCCCTCCAGCCACACCAGCGACTCGGGCCGGTAGACCCGGGTGCGCAGGAAGGCGGCGATGGTCGCCGCGTCGCGCGGGCTGGAGAAGTGGAGCAGGGCGGATTCGGCGGCGGCCTGGGTGTCGTCGTGCTCGTGGTCCTCGCCGTCGCCCGCGCCGTCGGCGCCGATGATCTGGCCGTTCTCGTCGCGCTGGACGTGGATCTTGCGCTTTCCGCTGGTGAGGGCGCGGGAGGCGAGCTGTTCAACGAGTCGTTCATCATGACTGCGGAGGCCCTGCAAAACGGCTACAAGGGGGCGAAAACTGGCGGAGGCCACCATGTCCGTGGGGTCCTCGCCGGGCTCCAGGAAGACGGGCACGATGATCCGCGCGACTTTCGTGGAGCCGTCGCGGTTCAACCTGAGTGCCCGGCCGATGTTCTGCACGATCTCCACCTGCGAGCCGCGGGTGTCCGCGAAGCAGATGGCCTCGACTCCCCGTTCGCCGGTGATGTCGACGCCTTCCCCGAGCACGCGAACGCTGGCGAGGAAGGCGCGGTGGACCCGGCGGCCGGCCGCGTCGATGCCGTTGGCGAACTGCCGCAGCACCTCGCGCCGCTCGCTGACGAGGTGGTCGCCGCACAACCACGCCGCCCACACTCTGTCCGGGGGTACGTGGCGGCCGGCCTCAAGCTCATAGAACTCCGCGTCGATCGACGATGCGGGGAGCCGGTCCGCGGCCGCCAGGTCGTCGTCGGAGGCGTCATTCATGTACAGCTCCGCAGCCGTCTGGGGCAGCTTCTCCGCGAACGCCGCCGCTTCCTCGACCTTCTGGTGGAACGTCATAACCGTACGCAAGTTGTACGCGGCTGCGTGCTCCAGGAGCGCGGTCTGCAGCAGGGCCAGGCGCCGGCCCCGCAGCGCCTCCTCCGACACCCCGAGGACCGGCGAGGGGTCGCGGATCTCCAGCACGTCGATCTCGAACGGAGCGAGAATCTCCCGCTCGATCGCCTCGCTCAGCCCGAGTTCGGCGATCCATGACCCGTAGGTGCCGTCCGGGTCGTCGGTCATGCTCGCGATCTCCAGCTCCTGGCCGTCCGCGCCCTTCTGCGGGCGGGGCGAGGCGAGGATGCGCGGGGTCGCGGTCAGGTACAGCCGGAAGTCGGCGGGGATGCGGGCGTTGTCGTGGATCGCCGCCCACGGCCTGCCAAGATCACCCGCCGTACCGTGGGCTTCGTCGATGATGGCGAGCGAAAAACCGTCCATCTGCTGGCCGTACAGGCGCTCTCCGCCCGCCAGAGCGGCCTCCAGCGGCCCGCGAACCTTCCCCTGGCCCATCGGGTCGTCGAAGTCGTCGCGGTCCACGAGAGAGGCGTAGGTGGCGAACACGATGGCGGGCCCGTGCCCGGCCCACAGGGCGAGCTGGATCGGGTTGGTGGTGGTGCGCACCCCCAGCTCGTTCAGCACGGGATCGTTCTCCAGCGAGCACACCGCGACCATGGGGGAGCGGTGACCGACCGCGCGCCACGCCTGGGCGGTCTGCACGAGCAGGTCCAGGGTCGGTACCGTGACGAGGATCCGGCCCTCGGGGAAGCACTCCAGCGCGCTCGCGGCAGCCATGATCGTTTTGCCGGACCCGGTCGCTGACACGACCGTGCCACGGGCACCTTGAGGGGGAACAGATGATCTTGCAGGGAATCCGACCCACTTACGGAAACTCGACTTCTGGTCGATCTGGTGTTTCTTAAGTGGAATCCTGCTCATCGTCCGTCCTCCTCTCCGGTGTCGTACAGCCAGGCGTTCTCAAGCCTTTCCAGCGCGGTTTCCTCCTGGCCCTCCCGCGTCCAGACCCCTTCGAGCGAGATCGGGGTGTTGTCGATCCTTTCGCACAGCACGAAGCAGGCGGGCAGGTCGATCAGCACGAGCTCGCCCGCGAACATGCCGCCGGGCCCGTAGCGGCGCCACAGCCGTTCCAGCCGCGCTCGGTGCGTTTGCAGGTAGGTCTCCAGCGCCCGTGGGTAGTAGATGTCCCGCTCCATCAACTGCACGGTGCACAGGGCGATGCGCACGACTTCCCGGGCCGACTCCTGGTCCCACTGCTCGGAGCTGGTGCCGGTCACGGCCGCGTAGTGCTGTCCGCAGATGTCCAGGACACGCTCGACAAGTTCCGGCGACGCCTCGTTCTCTTCCGAGGCACGAGCCGGAGGCCGGCTGACGTCCGTGCGCTCTTCGGGCAGGGCACCGGTGCGGACGGCCGCCTCCAGGTCCAGGCCGTGGTGGTCCAGGTAGGCCAGGAGGAACAGGGCCAGGGCCCGGCCGGGGTCGCTGGCGTGCTCAATCCCGGGCGGCTCGCTGGTCCAGCCGAAGGTGGCTTGGTGGGGCCGGGGGTGTACGCCGCTGGTGTGTGGGTCAGGGAAGGTGACGGCGCGGGTGAAGAAGTCGTCCAGGCGGCTGAGGAGTTCCGCATCCGGGTTGTCCGGCTCGCGGCCGCGCACGGTGGTGGTGGCGTTCTCCAGGATGGTGGTGAGGTACCGTCGGCGGGCCTCCTGCTGCCTGAGCTCGCTGGACGGGCTCTCCTCGACCACCTCCACCACGCGGTACATGCCCTGGTCCCCGTACAGACCGTCCGGCTTCTCCAGCGCATTGCGGGCCTTGGCGACGGCCTCCTCGACCGACCGCCCGTAGGCGTAGTTCGTCACCACCGACGCGCCCGGGTGCTCCGGATCGGTGCGCTGCGCCACGATCCGATAGCGGGTCAGCTCCGGGTCCAGCCCCGAATTAACATCACGATCATTTTCCTTCCGCAGTTCAAAGCGCTTCTCGAAGCCCGACGGATTCAAAGGATTCTCACTTCCCGCGCCCCGCCCGGGTGGTTGGGGGGTGTCCCATGTTTCCGCCAACGATACATAATGCATCAATCTGATGCACGCGGTACACTAGAACCCCACCCCAACGAGCGACCCACCCCCTCGTAGCCAGCCCGGCCCGCGCCAGCGGGCCCCAACGGTCCTGGAGGCGCAGCCGGAAGGACCGTCAGGCGGGGGAGCGCAGCGGACCCGCCGGGAGCGCCCCGCACTCCCCAACCCCCCTACAGAAAGCCCCACTAGCCGCACCACCACACCCCAGCGGCACGGCCGCGCGATGCGCGGCCAGCCGGACGCGCAGCGGCCGGCCCCACCGCCTCCAGGAGCGCAGCGGAAGGAGGCGCCCGGGGGCCGCCCCGGCCCCCGGGGGGGCGGCCGGGGGGGGGGGGGGGGGGTGTGGGGGGGGGGGGGGTGGGGGGGGGGTGTGGGGGGGGGGGGGGGGGGGTTTTGTTTTTGGGGGGGGGGGGGGGGGTTTTTTTTGTGTTTTTTTTTTTGGGGTTTAGGGGGGGGGCGTGGGGGGGGGGGGGCCCCCCACCGGCGCCCGCCCGGCGGGCGCCCCGGGGCGCCCCCGGGGGGGGGGGGGTTTTGATCGTTTATTTCGTTGCGGGGAGTGGTTGCGTAGCTACGGAGAACAACTTACTCTTTCG
>NZ_JBIBBW010000007.1:140681-361912 GCF_042900885.1 Streptomyces sp. NPDC012835 | reverse complement strand
GGGGGGACCCTGTGGGAGAGTAGGACGCCGCCGAACAATCATTGTGGGAATGCCCCGCACCAGGTATCTGGTGCGGGGCATTTCTGCGTTCAGGGGGAAAATATCCAGGAGTCCGGGCTGCTCGGCGCGCTGGTTCGGGGCGCTCTCGACTGGGCGTGGTCGCTGGAGGAGCCCCGGCCGGGCCGGATGCGGCTCTATGTGCACGAGGCGAACCAGCGGGCCCGTGCCGCCTATCCGAAGCTCGGGTTCACGCCGACCGGCGACAGCGTGCCCACGGCGGACAATCCGGCTTCCAGCCGAAGTGGAGTTGGCGACTGCCCGACCGTGAGGCGCGTCGCCCCTGCTCACCCGCACGGACCGCACTTGTGCTCAAGCGCGGCCGGTGGCGCCTGCCTGCGATCACTCGCGAAGTCGGGAACGGTACTCGCCCGGCGGCATGCCTCGGGCACGTCGGAAGGCACGGCTGAAAGCGTGCGGAGAGGCGTAGCCGACCGCGCCGGAGATCGACTCCACGGGCTCATCGGTATCGCGGAGCCGGACGGACGCCAGGTCGATGCGCCACTGCGTCACGTACGCGCCCGGCGTCTGTCCGAGGGCGGACCGGAAACGCCTGGACAGCGTCGCCCGGGAGACGCTCGTCGCGGCGGCCAGGGTCTCCGTGGTCCAGGGGTGTCCCGGTCGGGCGTGGACACATGCCAGAGCGTCGCGCACCACCGGATCACGCATCGCACCCAGCCATGAGCCGGAGTCCTCCTGCGGGTGGCGGGCCAGCCAGGCGCGTACGAACTGGACGAGCAGAAGGTCGACGATGCTGTTGATGGCGGCGGTGGTGCCGATCTGCGGCTGTGCGAGCTCGGCGGCGAGAAGTTCGACGGTCCTACTGAGCTGCGCGTTCTCCTGGGCTGTGACGTGCATCGGCCGAGCGAGGGAGGTGAGCACCGGTGTGCGCACCTCCGCGTCCTGCTCATAGTGCAGGACGATCACCTCCGTCCGCACCGGCTCCGCGCCCAGCCGCAGGGCCCGGCCATCGCCGAAAGCCCGGGCCGTCTCCTCACGGTCGCAGGAACCCATCGTCACGCCGGCGCCGCCGGCTATCCCGTGTGCGGTGCCCGGCGACACCAGAACGGCGTCACCGGCCCGTACCTGAAGAGGTTTCTCACCTTCGACGTGGAGCCACATCGTGCCGCGGGACACCACGTGCAGGGCCGCTCCTGGAGAGGAGTCCAGCCACAGGCCCCAGGTTCCACCGGCCTTCAGCATGACCCCGAGCGCCCCACGCGCACCCGATACGCGCAGGGCCTCCGCGAGTACGTCCATCGTTCCATTCTCGTCGACGGGCGTCAGACCACGTCAAGAACGATCTTGCCGTGCACCTTCCGCGCGAACAGCGCCCGGACGGCGTCGTCCACGTCCTGCCAGCTGCCTCGCAGTCCGACCGGTGCCGAGAGCCTCCCGGCGGCCATGAGGCCCAGCAGGTCCGTCAGCTCCCCGCCGGTCGGCGTCATGTCGCCGTAGGTGGCGATGCCGCGGGGCTCACCGAAGCCGAACAGGGCCCCTGGCGGGAAGGTGGTCTCCTGCCCCGAGGAGTAACCCACCAGGTGGATGGTGCCGCCCTCGGCGAGGGAACTCCACGCCTGGGCCACCAGCGGCCCGCCGACCGTGTCCAGGACGAGATCGAACCGGTCCTCGGTCTCGGCCAGGTCGGTCAGGACCCTGCCGGCGCCGAGTTCGCGGAGCCCGGCGGCCCGCTCCGGCGAACCGACGAGTGCCGTCACGCGGGCGCCCGCCAGCGCCGCCAGCTGGACGGCGAAACGCCCCACGCCCCCGCTGGCGCCGGTGATCAGTACGTCGCGCGCCAGCAGGGAACGCTTGCGCAGCACCCGGAACGGGGTGACCCCGGCGATCCCCAGCGCGGCCGCGTCGGCCAGATCGACGCCCTCGGGGACGGTGCCGAGCGAGGCGGTGCCGACCGCCACCCGCTCCGCCCACGCGTGGGGAGCCATTCCCACCGCGACGCGCGTACCTTCGGGCGGCCCCGAGCCGTCGGACGCGGCGCGCACCACGACGCCGGCCGCGTCGTGACCGTGCACAGCGCCGGCCGGCCACTGGTCCACGTAGTTCAGCTCTCCGAAGTTGAGACCGATGTGCCGTACCTCCACCAACGCCTCACCGGCGGACGGTACGGGCTCATCGACATCGGCGAACCGGATGGGTCCGGCCGCACTGTGATCGACCACAAGGGCGCGCATAAGGGGTGTGTTTCCTTCTCTCGCGGGTGCGCCGGAACACTCGGCGCGGCGGCAGATCGAGTGCGCACATGCCGCACTGCCGCCTCCTTGAAACCCTACGCAGGGCCGGCACAGCGACCAGCCCCGTGAGAGCCGATCAGTTGACGATCTGTGTCAACGCGGCCCGCGCGCGGCGTCGAGCCGTGCACGTGTCCCGGTGGACGGATCGGAACGCCGAGGCGGCGCGAGTGCGGCGCAGCAGACGCCCTGAGCAACGCGCCCTCCGGGCGGACGGCGCTGCTTTCGCCGCACGCCCTAGTCCGGCAGGCTCCGGCCCGACAGCTCGTGCTGCGGCCAGCGGTCCTTGCCCTGCTGCGCGGAGCGGAGCAGAGCCAGCGTGGGAAGTCCCTGGCGCTCGCCCGCTTCCAGCAGTTCCGGAAGCCGCTGGAACGGCGCCACGGCCGCGATGTCGTCCAGGACCAGTGTCATTGGTGGGTCGAGCCGACCGTCAGATCGCCGTGCGGCCATGCGGCGGCCGTGCTCGACCACGTGCGAGGTGAGTGCGGTGAGCAGAGGCATCGCACCCGGGCGGGATCGGGGATCTTCGATCGCTTCACCCACCACATAGAGCGTGCCCCCCTCGTCGGCAAAGGAATCCAGGACGAGCGCATCAGTTCGGTTCGGTGTGCAGGCGTCCCGGATGTGGACCGACGACAGGGCGGCCAGCGCATGGCCCGTCAGCCGCTGTGCCGTCTCGCGGCGTTCGGGATGGGCGGTGAGCGCGGACTCCAGCAGGCCCGCCTGTCCCGACGCCGCCTTCGGGTGGGTGCGCAGTATCCGTACCGCCTCCTGGGCGCCGCCGCCCTGGGTCCAGCGCAGCACCTGCTTCACGGGCCGGCCGTCCACCGCCGCCGCGTGCAGCCAGCAGCGCAGCAGGGTCTCCGCTGTGTCGGCCATGGCGGCGTCCAGCAGGGCGCGGGGCCGTACGGGGGAGAGCAGCGCGCTCGCGCGCGCCGCCGCCGTGGCCGGGTCCTCGCACCCCGCGGTCGGGGACCAGTGGAGCCGGGCCGGGGTGTCGCAGAGGTGGCCGGGGTCGTACACGAGGACGGGGCCGAGCTTGGCCCGCGCGTCCTTGGTCAGCGCCCACACGGCCGGGTCGGACGTGACGACCAGCGCGGGGCCCCGGGCCTCCATGAGCGTCCGCACGGCGTACGGGCGGCGGGTCGCCTGATCGCCGTACCGGACGCGGGGGACGGGGACGGGAGCGGGGACCGGCGCCGGTTCGAGGGGCGCGGCCACCGGTGCCGGTACGGGTACGGTCGCGGGCCCGGCGGGCGCCGTCACGGGTGCCTGGCCCGTTGGTGCCTGAGCGACCGGTTCCTGAGCCACCGGTACGGGTGCCGGAGGCGGCTGAGGCGCCGGGGACGGCGGTACCGGCCGGGCCGGCTGCCGCGGCGGGCTCTCCACCGCCGTACTCCCCGCCCGTGCTTCCCTCGTTTCCTCCACCGGCTCCGGCTCCGGGCCCTGCTCCCGGCGCCGGGCCCGTACCGCGCGGTAGCGTGCCGTGACCCCCAGCGCGAACACCGTGAGCACGGTCAGCACCATCAGCTGACTGATCAGCAGGCCCCAGAACAGCCCGTATCCCGACAGCTCCCCCGGCGGGGTGCCCGGCCAGGCCGCCGGCAGGTCGTGCGGGGCCGCGGCGAGTTCGCGCATGGCCATGGGTGTACGGGGGAAGGTCACGCCCTCCGGCCAGCTGCCGTGCGCGAACAGGCCCGCCAGACCGGTGGCCGTCCAGACCAGCAGCGTCAGCCCCAGCAGGAAGCCCAGCAGCCCGACCAGCAGGCCGTCGGGGATGCCGCGTTGGGGCCCCGGCCCGCGCGGCGCTTCGTACGGGGGCGGGTCGTAGCGCGGCATGTCATGCCACCGTCGACTCGGAGGACTCGTTCAGCCGTCGTTGCCTCTCCAGGAGCGCCGCCCGCTGTTCCGCCTCCCAGTCCGCGGCTCTCATGTCCTCCGGCAGCGCGCCCGCCAGCGCGAGGGCGTCGGCGGCGTCCGATGCGTCGGAGGCGGCGGAGTTCTCCGTCATGGCGCGGTCGGTGAAGACGAGGGGCCGTTCCGCCTCCGTCACCAGGTGTTTGACGACCTGGACGTTGCCGTTGACGTCCCAGACGGCGATGCCGGGGGTGAGCGTCGGGATGATCTCCACGGCCCACCTGGGCAGGCCGAGGACCCGGCCGGTGGCTCTTGCCTCGTCGGCCTTCTGGGCGTAGATGGTGCGGGTCGAGGCCATCTTGAGGATGGCCGCCGCTTCCCGGGCGGCGGCGCCGTCGACCACGTCGGAGAGGTGGTGGACCACGGCGACGAAGGAGAGCCCCAGCCGGCGGCCGAACTTCAGCAGTCGCTGGAACAGCTGGGCGACGAAGGGGGAGTTGATGATGTGCCAGGCTTCCTCGACCAGGAAGATGCGCTTCTTGCGGTCGGGGCGGATCCAGGTGTGCTCCAGCCAGACGCCCACGATCGCCATCAGGATCGGCATCGCGATGGAGTTGCGGTCGATGTGCGAGAGGTCGAAGACGATCAGCGGGGCGTCCAGATCGATGCCGACGGTCGTCGGCCCGTCGAACATGCCGCGCAGGTCGCCGTCGACCAGCCGGTCCAGGACCAGGGCGACATCGAGGCCCCAGGCCCGTACGTCGTCCAGGGCGACGTTCATCGCCTCGGCCGACTCCGGCTCCGGGTGGCGCAGTTGGTCCACGATGTCCGTCAGGACCGGCTGGCGCTCGACGATGCTCTCGTTGACGTAGGCGTGCGCGACCTTGAGCGCGAAGCCGGAGCGTTCGTCCAGGCCGTGGCCCATGGCGACTTCGATGATCGTACGGAGCAGGGCGAGCTGCCCGGTCGTGGTGATCGCCGGGTCGAGCGGGTTGAGCCTGATGCCGTGGTCCAGCGCCGCCATCGCGTCCAGCCGGATGGGGGTTATGCCCAGCTCCTGCGCGATCAGGTTCCATTCGCCCGCGCCGTCCTCGCCCTGGGCGTCGAGGACGACGACCTGGCGGTCGCGGAACCGGAGCTGGCGCAGGACATAGGTCTTCTCCAGCGCGGACTTGCCGTTTCCGGACTCGCCGAGCACCAGCCAGTGGGGGGCGGGCAGCTGCTGTCCGTACAGCTGGAACGGGTCGTAGATGTAGCCCTTGCCGCTGTAGACCTCGCGGCCGATGATCACGCCCGAGTCGCCGAGCCCGGGGGCGGCGGTGGGCAGGTAGACGGCCTGGGCCTGGCCGGTCGAGGTACGGACCGGCAGGCGGGTCGTCTCCACCTTCCCGAAGAGGAAGCTGGTGAACGCGTCCGTGAGCATGGACAGCGGGTCTCGCACCACAGGCCCCTTTCGGCTCGTCGGCTGGCGGCGGTCGTCGGCTGGCGGCGTCCGGCGCTGGTCGGATTATCGGCGGATGCCGGTCGCGAACGGCAAGGTGTTCACAAAGGCGCGGTGGTGCTCGCGGTCGCACCACTCCAGCTTCAGATAGGACTTGCCGGCCGAGGCTCTGATGGTCCTCTTGTCTCTGGCGAGGCTCTCGGGGGACCTGGACGACACGGTGATGTACCCGACGAGGTTGACGCCGGCCGCTCCGCTGGCGAGGTCCTCGCCCCGCTGGTCGAGCCGGCCGTGCGCGGCGATGTCGCGCGGGTCGACCGTGCGGTTCATCTTGGCGGCGCGGCTGGCTTCCGCGTCGTCGTTGGTCTTCTCCGTCAGCATCCGCTCGATGGCGATCTCGGTGGGTTCGAGGTCCATGGTGACCGAGACCGTGCGGATCACGTCGGGGGTGTGGACGAGCAGCGGCGCGAGGAAGTTCACGCCCACCGGGGTCATCGGCCACTCCTTGACCCAGGCGGTGGCGTGGCACCAGGGCGCGCGGGTGGACGACTCGCGGGTCTTGGCCTGGAGATAGGTCGCTTCCATGGCGTCCAGCTCGGCCGGCCAGGCGTTTCGTTTCGTCATGGCCTGGATGTGGTCGATGGGGTGGTCCGGGTCGTACATGGAGTGCACGAGGGACGACAGCCGGCCCTGGCCGAGGGGCTGGCGCACCCGGATGTCGGCCTCGGCGAGGCGGGCGCAGATGTCGGTGAGTTCGCGCGCCATGACGACGGCGAGCCCCGCGTCCCGGTCGAGTTTCCGCGTACCGGCGGCCTGGCGGGCGGCGCGGGCCATGGCCTGGCCCTCGGCGGCGAGTTCACGGGTGTAGTGCATACAGGCGACGAGGTAGGCGCGGTGCTGCTCGCTGGAGGTGGAGACCATCGACTGGAGCTGGTCGTAGGAGTCCTGGAGCCAGCCGGGCGCCTTGGCGTCGCCGCGCTGGGCGACGTCCTTCTCGTGGGCGTCGGGGTCGGCGGGCAGGGTGCGGGCGAGCATCTGGAGCCGGGTGACGAAGCCGTCGCCGTTGGCGACGTGTTTGAGGAGGGTGCCGAAGCGGTCGACGAGGGCTTCCTGGTCCTCGCTGTCGCGCAGTCCGACGCCGGGGCCCTCGATCTCGATGGCGGCGGTGACGGTACGGCGGTCGGCGTGCAGCAGGACGGCGATCTCGTCGGGGCCGAAGGGGGCGGCCAGCCAGTTGATCCGGCCGATGCCGGGGGGCGGGCCGACCTCGACCTCGCGGCCGTCGAAGCGCGTACCGGCCTCCATGGCGCCGGAGCGGTAGGCGGTGCCCCGGCGCAGGGTGCGCTTGTAGCTGCGGTTGATCTCGAACCACTTGTAGAACGTGCGGTGTTTGTACGGCACGTACACGGCGGCCAGGGCGATCATCGGGAAGCCGGTGAGCGTCACGATCCGCAGCGACAGGACGGGGACGAGCAGACCGCACATCATGCCGAGGAACGCGCCGGCGATGATGAGGGCGATCTCGCCCGTCTCGCGGTTCTTGCCGACGATCGCGTTCGGCCGGGCGCGGCCGATGAGATACGTGCGGCGGGGCGCCATCGGTTGGGCCTGGGTCGTCAACGCCCTCCACCTCCTGTGCTGTTGTTGCCGGTCCCGGAGGAGCGGGGGCCGCGCGCGCTGTGCGGGGTGCCGCTGGTCGGGCTGCTGTTACGGGGCGGGGGCGCGGCGGAGGGGATGGATCCGCCGCCGGTCGCGCCCCCCTGGCCCCCGGCGGAGGAGCCGCGCGCGCTGTGCGCGGCGACGCCGCCGGAGACGGGGTTGGCGGGGCGGGCGCCGCCGCCGGGGGAGCCGCCCTGCTGGCCGCCGCGGCCGCTGTGGGTCTTGATGCCCTGGGAGACGAGGGCGGCGGGGGAGCTGATGAGGGCCGCGGCCTGGGCGCCGTCGGTGGCCTGCTTGCGGTTCGTGCGGGAGGCGGCGACCTCGTCGCCGAAGCCGGGCACGAAGCGGTAGATCATCGCGGAGGCGAAGATCGCGAGCAGGATGATGGCGAGGCCGGAGACGACGGCGGAGAAGGCGTCGGGTCCGTTGTCGGCGGAGAGCGCGCCGGCCAGGCCGAGGACGATCACGATGACCGGTTTGACCATGATGACGGCGATCATGATGCCGGCCCAGCGGCGGACGTGGCCCCACATGTTCTTGTCGACGAGCCCGGCGTAGACGACGGTGCCGAGCAGGGCGCCGACGTAGAGCAGCGCGGCTCTGATGATCAGCTCCAGCCAGAGCACTCCGGCGGCGAGGATCGACACGAGGGCGACGACGATGAGCATGATCGGGCCGCCGCCGATGTCGTCGCCCTTTTTGAGGGCTTCGGCGAAGCCGCCGAAGAAGACGTCGGTCTGTCCGCCGGTGGCGGAGGAGATGACGTCGGTGACGCTGTCGGTGGCGGAGACGATCGTGTAGAGGATGAGCGGGGTGAAGGCGGAGGCGAGGACGGTCAGCCAGAGGAAGCCGATGGCCTCGGAGAGCGCGGTGGTGAGCGGCACGCCGCGGATGGCGCGCTTGGCGACCGCGAGGAGCCACAGGACGAGCGTGAGGACGGTGGAGGCGGCGAAGACGACGGCGTACTGGCGGAGGAAGGCCGGGTTGGTGAAGTCGACGTTCGCGGTGCTCTGTACGGCCTCGCTGAGCTTGCCGACGATCCAGGCGGCGGCGTCGGCGCAGCCCCGCGCCAGCGAGGAGAGGGGGTCGAGGGCGTCGGTGGAGGTGGTGCCGGCGCGGTCGGAGCGCGCTCCCTTGGCGCCGTCCTCGCAGTAGTCCTTGGCGAGGCCGACGATGAGTTCGCACGGGTTGTCGCCGGCGCTCGGCGACGGTGAGGGCGCGCCGGGCGAGGCGGGGGCGGACGGCGTCGGTTCCGCCGAGGCGCGGGTGGCGAGGGTGACGATCAGGACGGAGGCGCCCGCCAGCGGGGCGGCGAGCGTGGACGCGCCGAGGCGACGGCTACCGGGCATAGGTGAAGCCTCCGTATCCCTGGACGGCCTGGGCGATCTCGTCGGCGGACGAGGCCCGGTTGCCGGCGCTGACCGGCGTGGGGCCCTGGGTCTGGCTCGAAGAGGTGATCTTCCAGTCGCCGTCGATCCAGCTGAGCTGCTGCGTGAGGGTGAACCAGGTCTCGGTCACGGGCTTGGTGGACCCTTCGCCGGCCAGTCCCACCAGGCCGGTGGACCAGACCTCGACGGTCGCGGCGGTGCTGCCGGCCTTGGTGACCTTGGTGCCGATCGGGACCGTTCGGGAGACGAAGGTGAGGCCCGAGGGCGCTGAGCCGTCCTCGTCGAGCCCGACGGTCTTGAGGAACTCGGGGGAGTAGGCGCGGTCCAGGTCGGTGAGGAGGCCGTCGGCCTTGGCGGGGTCGTGGGTGGCGCGGATGATCGTGTCGCGCCCATTGGCGGTGAACATGCCGACCGAGCCGAGGGCCACCGCGTAGTTCGCCGCCGCGCTCGCCGCGCCCTGTTCGTCGCGGGTGAATCCGGAAGGGATCGTTCCGCTCTTGCCGGTGACCGGTTTCACGCCCGAGGCCGCCGTCGGGTCGGCCTGCGGTCCCGAGCCGGCCCGCGAGGTGTCGTGGGGGGCGTCGGTCCGGCCGCCGCCGCGGTTGGCGAAGGCGATGGCGGCGATGAGCAGGACCACGACGCCGACCGCCGTGATCAGGGAGCGCGTGGGCCGGGGCGGGCGGCGGGCCGGGGCGTAGGGGTCGCCGGTTCTGCCGTCGGGCAGGCGGGTGCGGGTCTGGCCCGTACCGCCGAAGCCGTCGCCCGAGCGGCCGGTGTCGCCGCCGTAGCCCTGGTCGTCGCCGAAGCTCATGCCGGGTACGCCCCCTCAGCCGTGTGCCGGTCCGCGGTGCCCGCGAAGCCCGCGTAGTACGACGGTAGCCGTGCTGGTTGCCGCGCGGGCGCGGTGTGTTGACTCGACATCAGGGAGACGCGACCTCAGCCGGTGGGTGCGACGGGCGGGTGGTGTTGAGGGTGGTCCGGGGACGACCGGTGCGGATGGGGTCGGTGGATACCGGAGGACGGGCCCGGTACGCGGGCGCGGCTACGGGGAGCCGGGGTCCGGTGGGTGTCAGTGCCGCGACCGGGCGGGGTGCGCCGGGCGGGGCACTAGACGGCCATTCCGTACACGATCGTGAAGAGCGTGCCCAGTGAACCGATGATGAAGACACCGGTCAGTCCGGCGACGATCAGGCCCTTGCCCTGCTCGGCGCTGAACGTGTCCCTGAGTGCCGTCGCCCCGATCCGCTGTTTGGCAGCGCCCCAGATCGCGATGCCGAGGCAGAGCAGGATGGCCACGGCCATCACTACCTCGATCATGACGCGGGCCTCATTGCCCAGAGTCCCGAAAGGCCCCCAGTTCGGTGCGATGCCACCGATGATGGTGGTGATGTCGCCCTTCTCGGCCGCCAGGTACATGTAACTCACCGCCCCTGTTGGGTCGTTCACGCCCGTGCCCCCATGGCCCGGGTCACTCTCTATCTTCGCTGATGGAACCGGCCTCGTATGCCGCTTGGCTGCTCTCTTTACCCGATCCCCGCACATATGACCGACGCCGGGGCGCTGACCTGGCACGGTACGCGTATACGTGGACGCACATGGTTACTCTGTGTATCACGCTGCGTGACTTTGGGCAATGACTGTCGTTGTTACACCTTTACGGTCATGACTTCCCCGAACCTCCACAGCTCTCTCCCCGTCCGCCTCCGGCCAGCGGCCCCGCCCGCCTACACTGGCGCACGACGGTGGCCCTGACGCGAGGGGTGTTTGACGGTGCGTAAGGCATGGGTGATCGTGACCGCCGTCGGCGGGCTGGGGACGAGCTTCGTCGCCCTGCTCGTCATCGGCACCTACTCCGCGGCGGCCGGCATCGCCGGGAGCGGCGGGACGGTGGCGCTGGCCAAGGGGGCCGTGCCCGCCAAGTACCAGCCGCTGGTGCAGAAGTGGGGCAACTACTGTCCCGCCATCAATCCGGCTCTGCTCGCCGCGCAGTTGTACCAGGAGAGCGGCTGGAACCCGACCGCGCAGAGCCCCGCCAACGCCAAGGGGATCGCGCAGTTCATCCCGGGGACCTGGGCGGCGCACGCGGTCGACGGGGACAACGACGGCGTCAAGGACATCTGGAACCCGGCCGACGCGATCCCCTCGGCGGCGTCGTACGACTGCGAACTGGCCGGTTACGTCAAGGACGTGCCCGGCGACCCGTCCAGCAACATGCTGGCGGCCTACAACGCGGGGGCGTACGCCGTCATCAAGTACGGGGGCGTGCCGCCGTACCGGGAGACGCAGAACTACGTCAAGGTCATCCGGACGCTGGAGAAAAGTTTCTCCCGGCCCGTCGGGCGGGTGGAGCCGTCCAAGCAGGCCGCCGCCGCCATCTACTTCGCCCAGCAGAAGCTCGGCACGCCCTACCTGTGGGGCGGCAACGGCACGGCGGAGCAGGGCGGGCGGTTCGACTGCTCCGGGCTGACGCAGGCGGCGTACCGGACCGTGGACATCGAGCTGCCGCGAGTGGCCAACGACCAGTACAACGCGGGCGAGCACCCCTCGCGGGACGAACTGCTCCCCGGTGACCTGGTCTTCTTCTCCGACGATCTGACCGATTCGCGGGCGATTCACCACGTCGGGCTGTACGTCGGCGGCGGGTACATGATCAACGCTCCGTACACGGGGGCCGTGATCCGCTTCGACAAGATCGATACTCCGGACTACTTCGGGGCGACCCGCGTCACCGAGGACGGCGCGAAATCGCTCCCCACCGAGCTGCCGGAGAACCGCCCGAACGCCTGATCCAAGCCCTGCGGAGCCGAGTGAACCGGAGGGCGCTGCGAGGCGCGCGACAGGGGTGAGTGGCCGGAACCCTTCGCCTTGTCGCCGCTCTGAACTGCGACTATGTGTCACTCTTCGATAACGTCATGGTGATCGTTCGGTCGCGAGTGGAACGTGGACGGCGTGTGGGCCGTTCCCTGGACGAGGGCTGCGGTACTGATCACGCAGCATGTTCCCCACCGGCCACGCGGGTCGGTGGAGGCCGCGCATACGTGGTGTGCGGCGCGCGGGAGACAAGGCAAGGGGCCGCGGCAGATGGCTGGACTCGTACTGGATGGGTCGAACCCCGATGTGAGCCTGCTCTACGACATCAACGGGCTCTCCAAGGACGCCCCCTCGTGGTTCGACCGCGCCCTGTCGTTCACCGGCGAGTACGGGATCATGATCGGGCTGGTGCTCGTCGTGCTCGGAGCCTGGTGGAGCGTGCGCAGGGCCGGCTCGGCGGAGGATTCGGTCACCGCTGTCGCCGGGCTCCTCTGGGCGCCCGTGGCCGCCGCCGTCGCGCTGCTGATCAACATCCCGATCCGGGGCTTCGTGGAACGCCCCCGGCCCTTCCTCGACCACAAGGGAATCGAGGTCCTGGTCACCGGCAAGACGGACTACTCGTTCGTCAGCGACCACGCCACCATGGCGATGGCCGTCGCGGTGGGCGTCTTCGTCGCCCACCGCAGGCTCGGCCTCGCCGCGATCGGGCTGGCGCTCCTCGAAGGCTTCTGCCGCGTCTACATGGGCGTCCACTATCCGACCGATGTGATCGGCGGCTTCGCGCTCGGCACGGCGGTCGCCCTGCTCCTCACCCCGCTCGCGCTCGCCCTGCTGACGCCGCTCGTCTCCGCCGTCGCCCGCTCGCACCGGCTCGGTCCGCTCGTACGGTCACGGTCGGCGCGCGAGCGGGACCGCACCGAACCGGAGGTCGGACCGGTCGGCGGGACCCGGCCGCTGGGCATTCCGGGGCAGCGGCCCGACGACAACAACCTGGCCGCCTGACCGGGCGGCGGCTCCGGTCCGCGCGGGCGTTCCCGGCCGGTCCGGACTCAGCGCACCGCCGCCGCGCCGACCACGACGTTCGAGTCCCAGTGGCCCTCGGCGTCGATGACCCCGCCGCAGGTGATCAGCCGCAGCTGCGGGTCCGGCACCGGACCGTAGACCAGCTCCGTGGGGAACGCCCCGGTCGGGTACGTGTCCACGGACGTCACCCGGAACCGCACCCGCCGCCCGTCCCCCAGCTCCGCCTCGACCGCGTCGCCGGGGCGCAGCCGGCCCAGCCTGGCGAAGACCGCGTTCTTGATGTCGTCCCGGCCGCCCACCACCGGCACGGTCCCCGGGTTGGCCGGGGCGTCGCGGTGGCCCACGAGCACGGCGGGGCCCGGCTCGCCGGGGCGCGGGCCGTGCGCGTACCAGCCGACCTCCATCGCGTGCCGGAAGCCCGGCGCGTCCAGGGTGCCGCTCTCGTCGAGCGCGAGCGGCAGCACGCCCGCGTCCACGCCGAGCGCCGGGATACGGAGCCGTACCGGCGCGGAGGACATGTCCGGGACACGGACGACGCGGGGCTCCGCCGTGGCGCCGGTCCCGGCGCCCGGCCGGCGCGCCGACGGCGCGGACCCCGTCGCGGACCAGGGACCGGCCGCCGGGGGGAGGAAGCGCAGGAGTACGGCGGCCACCAGGCCCAGGGCCGCCACGGCGAGGAGCGCCTTGATCGCCGTGTCCGTCCGCCGTGGGGTGCCCGCCGGGCCGGGGGTCAGTGCTCCCCGCCCGTCGCGCGCCGCTGGAGGCGGCGTACCAGCAGGATCGTGCCGGCGGACGCGGCGGCCGTGGTGCCGATGGCCAGGGCGAGTTCCGCCGCGGCCGACCGTCCCGCCGGGCCGGGCGGGCGGGCCGCGTCGACGGCGGCCAGATGGTCGGCGCCGCCCCGGGCCGCGCCGGAGGGGGTGACCTTCAGGGCGCCGACAGCGGCGGACGCGGTCGGCGGTACGGCGGCGGGCGCGGACGCGGACCCCGGCGAAGCCGTGCGCACCGGCGGCCGACCGCTCACGTCCGCGTCCCCGCTGGCCCGCGCGGTGGCGCCTGACGTCGGCGGACGCGGCCTCGACGTCGACGACGCGGTCTCCGCCGCCGACGCCGCCGCCTCCACGGGCACCCGGCCCGGCTCGGTGTCCGTGAGCGCCCGCCCGCCCGGTGCGGCCGGCCGGTCCACGGCCATGGCTCCGCCGAGCGCGAGCAGGAGAACGGCGGCGGCGGCGAACGCGGCTATCCGCGATCCCGGTCCGGTTCGTTGCATGGGTACGCCCTCGCGAGTCGGTTCGGTGCCCCCCGTGCGGCTGTTGCTACGTACAGGCCACCGTCCGCCGGCCCGGACGGCCACCTCGGTGAGCCGTCCGGGCTACCGCGCGTCACGTCCCCGCCCCGACCGGACCGGCCACCGGATCGGACCCGGACCTACCGGGCCGGGCTACAGGGCCTGCGGGAAGTCGAACAACCGGTCCGGGTCGTACCGCTTCTTGAGCCGGCTCAGCCGCTCGGCGGCCGGACCGTAGTACGCCGAGCGCCAGTTGGGCAGCGTGGGATCGACGTAATTCTGGTACGCGGCGCCCGACGCGTACCCGCGCATCGATCCATGAGCGCTTTTCAGCCATGCCCGCTGGGTGGTTCCGGCGGTTCCGTGCGGCCACGCGGCGATGTACTGCGCCAGCATCCGGGAACCCCGGTGGACGAAGGACGTGGCCAGCGGGTCCACCCGGTTGACGGCGCCGCCGAGCGCGGTGAGCGAGAGCGACCCGGTGCCGCCCGCCGCGGTGGGCAGCCGGGTGTACCGGTCGGCCGCCGCGACCAGCGCCCGGATTCCGTCGGCGGAGAGCGACCGGTCGAAGAAGTCGGAGGCGGCGGCGTACGTCTCGCGCTTGAGCGCGCCGCGCAGGGCCCGGCCCGGCGTCTCGCCCGGCAGCCGGCACTGGTCCTCGGAGTACTCGGAGCATCCCGCGTACACGAGCATGGCCTCCTCGTAGCCGCGTTCCCGCAGCGAGACGGAGGCGGCGTAGCCCGCGCGGTCGCCCAGGCGGTCGACGGCGTCGCGCAGGCCGGACTCGCCGCCCAGGCCGAAGGCGGAGACGGAGAGGGTGGGGGCGACACCGCCGGGGCCGGCGTCGAGGTGCAGGGAGGACCAGATCTCGTCGGGCTGGTCGGGGCCCCACTCCTGCCAGGCGGCGATCACGTCCGCGGCCTTCGACCACGGCCAGGTCAGATACGCGGAGGTGGTGGTGGGCGCCGGATGGGTGTCGAAGCGGAGTTCGGTGACGACGCCGAAGTTGCCGTTCCCCGCGCCGCGCAGCGCCCAGAACAGGTCCTTCTCGCGTCGCGCGTCGGCGGTCAGCCGCTTGCCGTCGGCCGTGATGAGGGTGGCGGAGACGAGGCTGTCGCAGGTGAGACCGTAGGCGCGGGCGGCGACGCCGTGGCCGCCGCCGAGGGTGAGCCCGGAGATGCCGACGGTGGGGCAGGACCCGGCGGGGATCGTGCGGCCGTGGCGCGCGAGGGCCCGGTAGACGTCGGCGAGTTTGGCGCCCGCGCCGATGATGCCGTCCGACGCCCGGCTCAGTGAGTCCAGCGCGGATATGTCGATGACGAGGCGTCCGTTGCCGCTGGACCAGCCCGCGTACGAGTGGCCCCCGTTGCGGATCGAGACGGGGGTGGAGTGGGCGCGGGCGAAGGCGAGGCACTCCTGGATGTCGGATTCACCGGCCACATAGGCGATGGCCGCGGGCTTCAGGTCGTCGAAGCGGGTGTTGTAGAGCCGGCGGGCCGAGTCGTACGTGGCGTCCTGCGGCCGGACGAGCCGGCCGTCGAGGCCGTGCGCCAGCGCGCTCCAGTCGGGTGCGGCGGCGGAGGTGCGGGGGGCGGGGACGCGGCCGGTCGAGGTGGTCGCCGGGCCTCCGCCGCCCTTCGCGTCCGGGCTGTGCGGGGCGTCCGTGCCGCCGCCGGGTCCGGTGGAGCAGCCGGTGGCGACGGTGGTCGCGGCCAGTGCGGCGGCGGTGAGCAGCGTGCGCCGTTGCATACGACGGACCTCCTGGTGGCTGAGCCCGGGGCGCGGGTACGGCGTCCCGTTCCGTTGTTGTGGGGACGGGACGCGCGCGGCTCCGGGTTCCCGGATTCCCACGGGTTCCACCGGTTCTGCGGCTTCCACCGGTTCGGCGAGCGGGGCGTTGTGCGCGCGGACGGGAACGGGACGCCGGGCGGACGACCGGCCGGGCGCGGGTCTCCGGGCTACCGGCCGTCGGGGCGTGGCGCCTCGGCGTGCGAGCCCGCGTCCGTGCGCGCGAGGTCGCGCGATCTGCGGGCCGGACCCGACCAGCCGCAGACGCAGCGCGCCAGGCAGAACGAGCCGCGTTCGACCGTCGAGGTCCGGTGCGCCGGCGTGGTGCCCGGCGGGGTGGCGGTGGGGGGAACGGAGGTGTCTTGCTCGCACACCTCTCCACCGTACCCGCGCGTAGCTGTCCGGTATCCACCACTGTCGGGTGGGTTCGGCGTGACGGGGGGCGCGGGGCGTCGTTATCCGGTGCGGGTGCGATTCGGACAAGCGGCGGCTGGGTGTTGGGGGTCGGCAGGCGATGGTGACGGGGCAGCACAGACGCGGCGGCGCGGCGGTCGCTGCCATGACCGTGGCCGGGGTCGTGGCCATGACCGCCGGATGCGCGGGCGGTGGCGTGAGCGGTGGCGCCGGCGAGGCCGCCGCCGACCGCCCGGGACGGCAGGCAGCGTCGGTGCGGAAGGCGGCCGATGTCCTGCTGGCGGCGGGGAGTTCGAAGGCCCGTACGTCGATAGAGATGGCGGCCGGCGGGACCCGGGTGACCATCAGGGGCGAGGGCGGCTACGACTTCGGGCGGCGGATGGGGCACCTCCGCCTCGTGCTGCCCAAGGACCCCTCGGGCGCGGACGAGCACCGGCCCATCACCGAACTGCTGGCGCCCGACGCCCTGTACATGAAGAACCGCGGCGCCGGGGTGCCGGACGACAAGTGGGTCAGGGTCGACTCCACCACCCTGGACGACGGGAACCTCGTCACGGGCGGCGCGACCGATCCGCTGACCGCCGCCGAGCTGCTGCGCACCGCGACGGACGTGAGGTTCGTCGCCGAGCAGGACCTCGCGGGCACCCGGGTGTGGCACTACCGGGGCGTCGCGGACATCGCGCGGGCCGCACGGACGGCCTCGCCGTTCGCGCGCGGGGCACTGGCGGCCGCGGCGAAAGGGTTCGCCAGGGAAGCGGTGCCGTTCGACGCGTATCTGGACGAGGCCGGGCGGCTGCGCAAGGTGCGCCACCGGTTCAGCTACGTCAACCAGGGGCGTACGGTCGCGGTCGCGTCGACGACCCTGCTGTACGCCTTCGGGGAGCCGGTCGTTCTCACGCTTCCGCCGAAGGGCGACATCTACGACGGCGAGATCGGGACCTGAGCCGCCGGTGGCCGGCCGGGCGCCTTCGCCGACCGGCCCCGAGCCGCCGCTACGGACCCGGCCGTAACCGTCCAGGACCAAGCCGGAAATGGTCCGGACGTGCCATGCGCGGTGTGTATCACGCTCCCTACGCTAGGAAGTCGAGACCGGCAGGAAGAGGTGACAGCACGTGGCCCTGTCGCGCACGCCCGCAGTCCACGACCACGTGGCCCTCGCCGAGATCGAGTGGTGCGGGGAGCTGATGATCGCCGCGTCGGCCACTGACGGGGACCGGCTCAGCCCCGACCGTATCGACGAGGTGCTGAACGTACGGCGCGAGCGCCCCGTGCCGTCCGCCCGCCCCCATCAGCCGTCCCGGTCGCCCCGGCGGCGGGAGTCCTGCGGGGGCGGCGAGTGAGAGGGCGCCGGGCGCGGTGACGGCGCGGCGGTCGGGGCCTGCCGGCTGTCCCCGTCGCGATCGGCCTCGTCCCTGTCGTCCCCGTCCCTGCCGTCCCCGTCGCGATCGGCCTTGTCCCTGCCGTCCCCGTACCTGCCGTCCCCGTCGCTGCCGTCCCCGTCCGGCGCCGGGTGCTCCGCCGTCCGGACCGGCCCGCCCGTGAAGTAGCGGATCAGCATGGAGACGAGTTCCCGCTCCATGCCGGGGATGTCGATGGGGTCGGGCGCGGCGATGAGCTGGTGGACGGTGAGTTCGACCGTGGAGACGGCGAGCCGGGCGGCGATGTACGGGTCGTCGACCCGGGCCTCCGGGTGGTTCTCCAGCAGTTCGCGCACACAGGTGACGCGCGCCCGCTCGTGCCGGGAGATCCTCTCGATCAGCTCGGGCGACCGGGGCGCCTGCTCGAACATGACGCGGAGCAGCTGCGGGTCGTCGAGGTGGTTCTCGATCGCGGCGCGCACGTGGCCGCGCACGATCTCTTCGAGTGACGTGGCGAGCGCGCCGCCGTCGACGGCCGGGAGGGCGCCCATCCCGGTGTCCAGGTGGCGGGTCATCAGCTCCACGAGGATCGCGTCCTTGTTCGGGTAGTACTGGTACAGCGAGCCGATCGAGATCCGTGCCTGCTCCGCGATCCGGTTGGTGGTCCCCGCGGCATAGCCGTACTCGGCGAAAACGTGAGCAGCGGCGGCGAGGATGCGCTGCCTGGTGAGCTCGGCGCGGGCCTGGCGTGGCTCTTTACGTGGCTGAAGCCGGCGACGGGCCGATGTCATGGCACCTCCTGGACAGTCCCGCGAAAGCGAGTGGCGCGAGACCTGAGTAATTACTCACAATGTTGCCATGAGCTGCGGCGGAGCGATACGTGGAGCCGTCGGCAGCAGCCCGGCACGCCCTTGTGAGGAGTCTTCGTGACGACACATGCAGGCATACGGCCCCGGCGGGTTCCGCCGGCCGAGGTCCTCGCCAGGCTCGGGGAACCCGAGCCCATGGCCAAGGCCAAGATCTTCGACCACGTCGACGAGCAGTGCCGCCGCTTCATCGCGCACGCGCCGTTCCTGGCCATGGCCACGGCGGACGCGGCGGGGCGCGTGGACAGCTCACCCCGTGGCGACTATCCGGGGTTCGTGAAGGTCCTGGACGAACGGACCCTGGCGATTCCCGACCGGCCCGGCAACAAGATCGCCGACTCCTTCCGCAATCTCGCGGAGAACGACGGGATCGGGCTGCTCTTCCTGATACCGGGGGTGCGGGAGACGCTGCGGGTCAACGGCTCCGCCTATCCCACCGACGAACCCGAGGTGCTCGCCCGGATGCGGACCGAGGCCAGGGAGCCGGAGCTGGCGATCGTCGTCGAGGTGGCGGAGGTCTACCCGCACTGCGGCCGCGCGCTCATCCGCTCCCGGCTGTGGGACCCCGCGAGCCAGGCCCTCGCCCGGGAGATCCCGTCGGCCGGCGAGTTCGCCGTCGCCATGCTCGGGCTCGACATCCCGGCGGAGGCGCTCGACCGGGGTCTCGTCGACGCCTACCGGAAGCTCTACTGACCGGGCCATGGGTGAATCACGGTGAATGAACCACTGACGCAGCGGACCGTCGTCGACCGGATCGACCGGGTCGCCGAGGACGTCGTCTCCCTCGTCCTGCGCGGTGCCGCCAGTCCGCTGGCGGCCTGGGCGCCGGGAGCCCATATCGACCTGGCCCTGCCGAACTGGCTGACCCGGCAGTACTCCCTGTGCGGAGATCCGGCGGACCGGGAGTCCTACCGCGTCGCGGTCCGGCACGAGCGCCTGAGCCGGGGCGGTTCGGAGTACGTCCACCGCTTCCTGCGCCCCGGCCGGCCCCTCGACGTGTCGTTGCCGCGCAACCACTTCCCGCTCGAACCCGCGCCCGCCTACCTGTTCCTGGCGGGCGGGATCGGGATCACCCCGGTCCTGCCGATGCTGCGGGCGGCGGTCGCCGCGGACGTTCCGGCGTCGCTCGTCTATCTGGGGCAGTCCGTCGCGACCATGCCCTTCGTGGACGAGCTGCGTTCCTCGTACGGCGAGCGGGTACGGATCGTCGCCACGGGCCGGCAGGGCAGACCCGATCTCGCCGCCCTGGCCGCCGCGCTGCCGCCGGGCGCGCTCGTCTACTGCTGCGGTCCGGCGCCGATGCTCGACGCGGTGTCGGCTGCGTTCCCCGCCGACCGGCTGCGTACGGAGCGGTTCCAGCCGATGGCCAGGACGTTCGCCCCGAACACCGGGTTCGAGGTGGTGTGCGCCCGGTCGGGCGGGACGGTCCCGGTGCCGCCCGACGAGTCGCTGCTCGACGCCCTCAACAACGCCGGACATCCGTTGCCCTCCGGCTGCCGCGAAGGGGTCTGCGGCAGCTGCGAACTCACCGTCCTCGACGGCGGGATCGAGCACCGGGACGACATCGGCGCGCCGGCGGGACGCATGTACGCCTGCGTCTCGCGGGCGCTGTCCCGGCGGCTCGTCGTGGACCTCTGACCCGTACGACAGAGAGTGGAGCAAGACATGCTGCCCAAGGTGCGCGCACCGGAGACGCGACGAATGATCACCCTGGAGGTACGCCGGAACACGAGGCTGTCACCGGGTTTCTCGGCCATCACGCTCGGCGGCCCCGAACTGGAACACCTGGAGCCGATGGGCTACGACCAGGCCGTGCGGCTGTTCCTCCCCCGGGAGGGGCAGGACGGGCTGACGATGCCGACCCTCTCCAGCGAGGCGTGGATGGCGCAGGTGCTCGTGCTGCCGAAGTCGCGCCGGCCCCGGGTGCGCAACTACACCATCCGCCGGACCCGGCCGGAACTCAACGAGGTGGACATCGAGTTCGCGCTGCACGGCGTCGGCCCGGCCGCCGCCTGGGCCCGGGGCGCCAAGCCCGGGGACCCGGCGGGGATCTTCGACATGGGTATGAGCTATCTGCCGCCGGCCGGAGCCGAGTGGCAGCTGCTCGTCGGCGACGAGAGCGCCGTGCCCGCGATCCTCGCCATCCTGGAGCACGCTCCCGCCTCGCTGGTCGCTGACGTCTTCCTGGAGGTGGCCTCGGACGAGGACATCCGTACGGACATCACCGCTCCCGACGGCGTACGCGTGCACTGGCTGGCCCGTGACGGCGCGGACGTGCGGCCCGGCGCCCTGGCCCTCGAAGCGGTCAGGGCGCTCGCGCCGCGACCGGGCCGCTCCTACACCTGGGTCGCGGGGGAGTCGGGTCTCGCCACCGGGGTCCGCCGCCACCTGGTGCGGGACCGGGGTGTGCCGAAGGCCGACATCGCGTTCTACGGCTACTGGCGCTACGGCCGCTCCAGCATCGGCTGATCCGGCCCGGGCTGATCCGGCCCGCCCCGCCCCGCCGGGCACGGTGGCCGGCGGTGCCGGGGGCGTCGGCCGGGCCCGGTGGCCGTGTCGGTTATGTCACGCGCGTCAGGTGTTTCCGGCGGGTCAGGTACGCAACAGCCGCGCGATCGCCTTCGTCGCCTCTTCCACCTTCGCGTCGATCTCCGCGCCGCCCTTGACCGCCGCGTCGGCCACGCAGTGGCGCAAATGCTCCTCCAGGAGCTGGAGCGCGAAGGACTGGAGGGCCTTCGTGGAGGCCGAGACCTGGGTGAGTATGTCGATGCAGTAGACGTCCTCGTCCACCAGCCGTTGCAGGCCCCGGATCTGGCCCTCGATCCGGCGCAGCCGCTTGAGGTGCTCGCCCTTCTGGTGGTGGTAGCCGTGCACCCCCCGGTCGTGATCGGTGGTGACGGGTGCGGCTGCGGAGGGCGCGTCGCTCGTCGCCGCGCCTGCCGCCTCGGTGGTCGTCATCGCGTCCTCCCGCTTGTGCTGACCGAAGTACTGACCGGAAAAGGGGTATATACCCCACCTGGGTATATGGTACCCGTCTGTGAACCTTGGGGCAGGGCCATGTGCTCATCACCTTGCCCCATGAGTGACACTGGGACAGCCGGTTAGCCGTGGCCGGATGATGCGCCTAGCATCACCCCTGACCGAATCCATGTAACCCGAGGACCCCACGTGCGATTTCGTCTGACCCCCAGGGAGACGAGCTTCTACGACATGTTTGCCGCGTCCGCGGACAACATCGTCACGGGCTCCAAGCTCCTGATGGAACTCCTCGGGGCGGATTCCTCCGCCAGGGCCGAGATCGCGGAGCGGATGCGGGCGGCCGAGCACGCGGGTGACGACGCCACTCACGCGATCTTCCACCAGCTGAACTCCTCCTTCATCACGCCGTTCGACCGCGAGGACATCTACAACCTCGCCTCGCAGCTCGACGACATCATGGACTTCATGGAGGAGGCCGTCGACCTGGTCGTCCTCTACAACATCGAAGAGCTGCCCAAGGGCGTCGAGCAGCAGATCGAGGTCCTCGCCAGGGCCGCGGAGCTGACCGCCGAGGCCATGCCGCATCTGCGGACGATGAGCAACCTCACCGAGTACTGGATCGAGGTCAACCGGCTGGAGAACCAGGCGGACCAGATCCACCGCAAGCTGCTGGCCCATCTCTTCAACGGCAAGTACGACGCGATGGAGGTGCTCAAGCTCAAGCAGATCGTCGATGTGCTCGAAGAGGCCGCCGACGCGTTCGAGCACGTCGCGAACACGGTGGAGACCATCGCGGTCAAGGAGTCCTGAACCACGTGGACACCTTTGCGCTGATCGTGACCATCGGTGTCGCGCTCGGCTTCACGTACACGAACGGCTTCCACGACTCCGCGAACGCCATCGCGACCTCGGTGTCCACCCGGGCGCTCACCCCGCGCGCGGCCCTCGCGATGGCGGCGGTGATGAACCTCGCCGGGGCCTTCCTCGGCCAGGGGGTCGCCAAGACCGTCAGTGAGGGCCTGATCGCCACCCCGCACGGCTCGCGGGGGATGGGCATCCTCTTCGCCGCGCTCGTCGGCGCGATCGTCTGGAACCTGGTCACCTGGTACTTCGGGCTGCCGTCCTCGTCCTCGCACGCGCTGTTCGGCGGCATGGTGGGAGCGGCGCTGGCCGGCGGCACGGAGGTGATCTGGAGCGGGGTGCTGGAGAAGATCGTCATCCCGATGTTCATCTCCCCGGTGATCGGGCTGGTCGTCGGCTATCTGGTGATGGTCGGCATCATGTGGATCTTCCGCAGGACCAACCCGCACAAGGCCAAGCGCGGTTTCCGCATAGCGCAGACCGTGTCGGCGGCGGGAATGGCGCTCGGCCACGGTCTCCAGGACGCGCAGAAGACCATGGGCATCGTGGTGATGGCGCTGGTCATCGCCGATGTCGAGGGACAGGGCGACGCCATTCCGGTCTGGGTGAAGATCGTCTGCGCGCTGATGCTCTCACTCGGCACGTACGCGGGCGGCTGGCGCATCATGCGCACCCTGGGCCGCAAGATCATCGAGCTGGACCCGCCGCAGGGGTTCGCGGCGGAGACCACGGGCGCGTCCATCATGTTCGGTTCGGCGTTCCTCTTCCACGCCCCGATCTCCACGACGCATGTGATCACCTCCGCGATCATGGGTGTGGGCGCGACGAAGCGGGTCAAGGCGGTGCGCTGGGGGATCGCCAAGAACATCATTCTGGGCTGGTTCATCACCATGCCGGCGGCGGCGCTGGTGGCGGCGCTGAGCTTCTGGGTCGTGAATCTGGCGTTCGGCTGACCGTACGCGAAAAGAGGGCCCGCCCCCTGGGAGAGGGGGCGGGCCCTTCGTCGTGCGGTGGCACCGCCATGCAGCACCGCAGGACGCTCGATCGCCCACCCGGGCCCGAAGGCGGGCCTAGCCGAAGCGGCCGGAGATGTAGTCCTCCGTCGCCTGCACGGACGGGTTGGCGAAGATCCGCTCGGTCTCGTCTATCTCGACCAGCTTGCCGGGCTGGCCGACGGCCGCCAGGTTGAAGAAGGCCGTACGGTCCGAGACGCGTGCCGCCTGCTGCATGTTGTGCGTCACGATGACGATCGTGAAGCGCTCCTTCAGCTCCCCGATCAGGTCCTCGATGGCGAGGGTCGAGATCGGGTCGAGGGCGGAGCACGGCTCGTCCATCAGCAGGACCTGCGGCTCGACCGCGATGGCGCGGGCGATGCACAGGCGCTGCTGCTGGCCGCCGGAGAGCCCGGAGCCGGGCTTGTTCAGCCGGTCCTTGACCTCGTTCCAGAGGTTGGCGCCCCTGAGCGACCGCTCGACGATCTCCGCCAGGTCGCTCTTGCGGGCCATGCCGTTGAGCCGCAGCCCCGCCGCGACATTGTCGAAGATCGACATGGTGGGGAACGGGTTCGGGCGCTGGAAGACCATGCCGACCGTACGGCGGACCGCGACGGGGTCGACGTTCGCGCCGTACAGGTTCTCGTCGTCCAGGAGCACCTTGCCCTCCACGCGGCCACCGGGGGTGACCTCGTGCATGCGGTTCAGGGTGCGCAGGAAGGTGGACTTGCCGCAGCCGGACGGGCCGATGAAGGCGGTCACGGAGCGGGGCTCCACGGTCATGGAGATGTCGTCGATGGCGCGGTGGGAGCCGTAGTAGGCGGTCAGGCCGCTGACGTCGATGCGCTTGGCCATGTGGGATCACTGCTTCTTTCCGGTGGGCCCCGCGGCGGCGGAGCCGGATATCGGGGCCTCAGCGGCCGGTCTTGGGGGCCTTCCAGCGGGCGATGCCGCGCGCCACCAGGTTGAGGACCATCACGAACGCGATCAGCAGGAGAGCCGCCGACCAGGCCCGGTTGATCGACTCGACCTCGCCGATCTTGTACTGCTCGTAAATGTAGAAGGGCAGCGAGGACTGGGCTCCGTTGAAGGGGTCCATGTTGATGAACTGGCTGCCGTAGACGAGCAGGATGACCGGCGCGGTCTCACCCGCGATACGCGCGATGGCGAGCATCACCCCGGTGGAGATGCCGCCGACCGCGGTCGGCAGGACGACCTTGAGGATCATGCGCCACTTCGGCACGCCCAGGGCGAGCGCGGCCTCGCGCAGCTCGTTCGGTACGAGCTTGAGCATCTCCTCGGTGGAACGCACCACGACCGGCACCATCAGGATGCTCAGGGCGATCGCGCCCATCAGCCCCGACGGGCCGATCTTGGCCATCAGCATGATCGACAGGATGAACAGACCCGCGACGATGGACGGGATACCGGTCATGACGTCCACGAAGAACGTGACGGCCCTGGCCAGCGGGCCCTTGCCGTACTCCACCAGATAGACGGCGGTGAGCAGACCGATCGGCGTGGCGATCACGGTGGCGATGCCGACCTGCTCCAGGGTCCCGATCAGCGCGTGGTAGACGCCGCCGTTCGGGTCCGTGCCGATGACTCCGGCCATGGAGTGCGTCAGGAAGTGGAGGTCCAGGGAGTTCGCACCGCGGCTGACGGTGGTCCAGAGCAGCGAGACCAGCGGGATGACCGCGAGGACGAAGCAGACCCAGACGACGCTGGTGGCGAGACGGTCCCTGGCCTGCCGGCGGTTCTCGACCACCGTGGTGACGGTGTACGAGACGACGAGGAAGGCCACGACGGCGATCAGGCCCCACTGGACCTTGCTGCTCAGCCCGGCGCCCGCGCCGACGCCGGCGCCGACGAGGAGGCCGGCGGCGGCGAATCCGGCGGGCGCCCAGCGCGGCAGGCTGCGCTGGCTGAGGCTTCCCGGCCCGCCCGGCGGTTCCACCGGGGTGCGCGTGTCCTTGATGGCGGTGTTGGTCATGCGTTGGCCCCCGAGTACTCCTTGCGGCGCGCGATGATCAGCCGGGCCGCGCCGTTCACCAGCAGGGTGAGGACGAAGAGGACCAGACCGGAGGCGATCAGGGCGTCACGCCCGAGCGGGTTGGCCTCGTCGAACTTCGCCGCGATGTTCTGGGCGAACGTGCCGCCGCCCGGGTCGAGCAGGTGGAGCGAGATCAGATAGTTCGGGGAGAGGACCGTGGCGACGGCCATGGTCTCGCCGAGCGCGCGGCCGAGCCCCAGCATGGAGGCGGAGATGACGCCGGAGCGTCCGAAGGGCAGCACGGAGAGCCGGATGACTTCCCAGCGCGTCGCGCCGAGGGCGAGGGCCGCCTCCTCGTTCATCCGCGGCACCTGGAGGAAGACCTCCCGGCTGACGCTGGTCACGATCGGCAGGATCATGATCGCCAGCAGGATGCCGACGGTGAGCATGTTGCGGGCCACGCCGGGCTGGGTCTGGTCGAAGACGTACGTCCAGGCGAAGTACCGGTCGAGCCAGAGGTTGAGTCCGCCGAGGTACGGGACGAGGACGAGGGCGCCCCAGATGCCGTAGATGATGCTCGGCACGGCGGCCAGCAGATCCACCACGTAGGCGAGGGGCGCGGCCACCTTGCGCGGCGCGTAGTGCGAGATGAACAGCGCGATGCCGACAGCGATCGGAACCGCGATGACCATCGCGATGATCGAGCTGACGACCGTGCCGAAGAGCAGGACCGCGATGCCGAAGACCGGCGGGTTCGCGGAGGGGTTCCAGTCGAAGGTGGTGAAGAAGTTGCCCTGGTCCTTGGAGATGGCGATGGCGGCGCGGTAGGTCAGGAACCCCGCGATCGACGCCATGACCACGAGCAGCAGAATGCCCGAGCCCTTGGAGAGGCCCGAGAAGATCTTGTCGCCCGCGCGCCCCGTGGAACCGCTGAGGGAGGGGCCGGCGGGGGGCGCCGGCGGGGCCGGCGGGGTGTCTATCGGGGTGGTGGAAGCCATGTCTTTCCGGTCTGTGTGGGGGAGCGGGGCTCCCCTGGCGGCGGTGCACCGGATGGGGGGGATGGGGCGGGCCGGCCGTGGTGGGGCCGGGCTGGGTGCCGGGCCGGAGGGCCGGGCCGACCGGCCGGCCCGGGGGGCGGTTGCGGGAACCGCCCCCCGGGAGGCGCCCCGGGGGGCGCCTTGGCCGGCTGCTAGCTGAGGGAGGCGACCGTCTCGCGGACCTTGGCGTTGATCTCCGCCGGGATCGGCGCGTAGCCGGCCTCGGAGAGCACCTTCTGGCCCTCGTCGCTGGAGGTGTAGGTCAGGAAGGACTTGACCGTGCCGAGGGAGTCGGGCTTGTTGCCCTTGTCGCAGGCGATCTCGTACGTCACCAGGACGATCGGGTAGGCGCCGTCGGCCTTGGTGGCGTAGTCGAGGTCGAGCGCCAGGTCCTTGCCGGTGCCCTTGATCTTGGCGGCGGCGATGGCCTTGGAGGCGTTCTCGGAGGTCGCCTCGACCGGGGCGCTGGCGCCGGTGTCGATCTTGACGGTGGAGATCTTCTGCGAGGTGGCGTAGGAGAGCTCGAAGTAACCGATCGAGCCGTCGACCTGCTTCACCTGGGTGGCGACGCCGGACGAACCGGACGCGGCCTGGCCGCCGGGGGCGGGCCACTTCTTCTCGGCCTCGTACTTCCAGTCCGTGGCGGCGGTGGCGCCCAGGTACTTGCCGAGGTTCTGCGTGGTGCCGGAGTCCTCGGAGCGGTGGAACGCCTGGATCGGCTTGTTCGGGAGCTTGACGTCGGGGTTGAGCTTCTTGATCGCCGCGTCGTCCCAGTTCTTTATCTTGCTGTCGAAGATCTTGGCGAGCGTGGGGGCGTCGAGGACCAGGCTGTCCACACCCTCCAGGTGGTAGCCGATCGCGATGGGGCCGCCGACCATCGGCAGGTTGATGCCCTGGCCGCCGTCCGTGCAGGTCTTCTTCGAGTCGGCGACCTCTTCGGGCTTGAGCGCCGAGTCGGAACCGGCGAAGCCGACGGAGCCCTGGTTGAACGCGACGATGCCCTCACCGGAGGAGGACGACCGGTAGTTGACCTGCACACCGGAACACGTGGCCATGTAGTTCTTGACCCACAGGTCCATGGCGTTCTTCTGCGCGCTGGAGCCGGAGGCGAGCAGCTCGCCCTTGGCGTCCTTGCACATCGCGCTCGACGCGGCGCTGGTCTGCTTCGCCGCGTCACCGGAGCCGTCGCTGTTGTTGTCCGAGCCGCACGCCGTGAGAACCAGGGCGCCGGAGACGGCGAGGGCACCGAGCGCGGTGGCGCGCAGCCCGTTCTTGCGCTGAAGCTTCACTTCGGGTGTTCCTTCCAGAAGCCGCCGGTGGCTTTCGTTCTACGGCGGCGTGCGAGGTGGTGGTGGGTGCGGCGGCCATCCGCGCACCGTGTAAGGCCGAAATTAGGCAGAACAGGTGAAGCCGTCGACGGGGACGAGTGAACGGCAGGTGAACCGTGGCGGGCGGCCCGGTGCGGGGGCGGATCCGTACCGGGCGTCACTGTGCGTGTGCGGCGGCAGGGCCGGTGCGGGAGAGCCGGGACGCCCTCGTGCGGTATCTCCGCGCCCTGGACATGGACGACATCGCCGTGGTCGTGCGCCGGGCCGCGAGGACGGAGTCGGAGTATCGGACCTGACCCGACCCGGCCTGGCCCTCCGGTCGGGTGGCGTCAGGTCGGCTTGGGCCGTACGAGTGGACCGGGGGCCGGGCGCCGGAATCCTGGAATACCGGCCACCGCGCCACGGGTTGGGCCGACATGGCAGACACTTCCTTTGACCCGCACACGCTGCTCGCGCAGAGCCGCCTCGGTGTGCTCGCGACGATCAAGTCCGATGGAGGCCCGCAGCTTTCGCCCGTCATGCCGTCGTACGACCGGGACGCCGGTGTCATTCGGGTGTCGACGACCGAGGCGACCGCCAAGACCGCGAACCTGCGCCGGGACCCGCGCGCCGCGCTGGAGGTGACCAGTCCGGACGGTTGGGCGTGGGCCACCGCCGAGGGCTCGGTCACGCTCATCGGGCCGGGGACCGACCCGCAGGGTCCCGAGGTCCAGGCGCTGGTGGACTACTACCGTGCCGTGGCCGGCGAGCACCCGGACTGGGACGAGTACCGGTCGGTCATGGTGGCCGACCGCAGGGTGCTGATCACGTTGACGGTCGGCAACGTGTACGGCTCCAAGGTCCGTTGAGCCGCGGACCCTCGACCTGCGGGTGTCGGTTCACGTCCCGTGCGGTGACTCCAGCAGCGCGTCCACCAGCAGGCGGTCCCTGGGCTGGGTGAGTCGGGGGCGGGCCTCCGCCGGGGGGAGCCACAGCACACGGTCGACCTCGTCGTTGGGGGTGAAGCGGCCGGCGGTGGCCTCGGCCGCCCAGTAGGTGACCTCCTTGGGGCGGCCCTGGGCCTCGTAGTGGACCGTGTCGAGGAAGGGGCCGGGGGCGCAGTGGTGGCCGGTCTCCTCCAGTACTTCGCGGACCGCCGCCGTCAGGGCGGATTCGCCGCGCTTGAGTTTGCCCTTCGGGTGGGACCAGTCGTCGTACTTGGGGCGGTGGACGAGGCAGAGCTCGATCCGGCCCGTCCGGGAAGGGGCCGGGCGCCACAGGACGCACCCCGCCGCGCGCACCGGGCCGGGGGGCCGGCCGGGTACGGGGCCGGGTGGCCCGGGCGCCGTCATCGGTGCGCCGCCGTCTGCCGCCAGAGCTGCTGGAAGGCGTAGCGGGCGGCCTCGACCTCGTGGCGCTGGTCGGCGTGGAGGATGCCGAGCGCGTAGGCCGTCGCGGGGGCGATACGGGGGGTGCGGGCCGCGTTCGCGGCGGCGGCGGCCGCTTCGGCGGCGTCGCGGTGGCGGTCCAGGGCCTGGCCGGCGGCCCGGAGAGCCGGGTCGGGGGCGCCGCCGGCGTACCGGACCTCCTGTGCGTAGCGGTGCATGCGCAGGAGCCGGCGTACGTGGTGCCAGGGCGCGTCCTGCGCCTCGCCGTCGGAGGCGGTGGCCGGGCCGTGGACCAGGGCGTCGGCGTTGTACGGATGGGCCGCGCGGGCCAGCGGGAGCGTCGCCACGGCGTCCAGCAGCCGGCGCTCGGCCGCCTCCACGGGGGCGGCCAGCGCCTCGGCGGCGGGGCCCTGCGCGAGCGGTGACAGCAGGAGTTCGGAGGCGAGCACGGCCACGGTGTCGGCCACCGCGTGGAAGCGGGACGAGCCGAGCGCCTGGAGCGTCGCGGAGTGCGCGCGGGTACGGGCCAGGGTCAGCCGGCGTTCGAGCAGCGCGCCCGCCCGGGAGGCCCCGACCGTCAGCGTGCCCGCCACCGCCGTACCCGCCGGTGACGGACCATCCGGCGACGGATCACCCGGCGGTGTCTCCGTACGCGCCCCGGGCAGCGCCGCCGCACCCGCCCCGCCGGTCCCGCCGCCCGACAGCCGGGCCAGCGCCCCGAGCAGCCGGTGCAGCCGGGCCGCGCACGCGTGTTCCTGGGCCAGGGTGCCGGAGAGCCAGCCCAGCTCCGTACGGAACGGGTCGGCCCAGCCGGGGTCCAGCAGCGGCCGGAACGTGTGCAGCCCGCCGCCGATCCGGCGCGCCGCGCCGCGCATCGTACGGGCCGCCGCCTCGGCCGACGCGGTGTCGGCGCCGCTCTCGCCGTACAGCCGCAGTCCGCGCAGGAAGTCACCCGCGCGCGCGTGCAGATACCCGGCGAGAAGATCGCCCCCGCTGAGCCCCCCGCCCGGTCCTTCGGTCAGGTCTGCCGCGCTCACCGGGGCGGTCGCGCGGTCGGTGTCCACTTCATGGTGCTGCACGCCGGCGCCTCCGGGCGTCAATGAGCATTTCCTGTACGTGCCGCAGCGGCCGGCCCTCGGCGTCCGTGGAGTGCCGGGTCCAGTTGCCGTCCGCGCCGAGGTGCCAGGAGGACGTGGTGTCGGACATCCCGGTCTCCAGCAGCCGGGTCATCGCCGCCCGGTGGGCGGGGTCGGTGAGCCGCACCAGCGCCTCGATACGGCGGTCCAGATTGCGGTGCATCATGTCGGCGCTGCCGAGCCACACCTCGGGCTCGCCGCCGTTGCCGAAGGCGAAGACCCGGGAGTGCTCCAGGAAGCGGCCGAGCACCGAGCGGACCCGGATGTTCTCCGACAGCCCGGCCACCCCCGGCCGTACGGCGCAGATCCCGCGCACCCAGATGTCCACCGGCACGCCCGCCTGCGACGCCCGGTAGCAGGCGTCGATGACGGCCTCGTCGACCATCGAGTTGACCTTGAAGCGGACATAGGCGGGACGGCCGGCGCGCTGGTGCGCGGCCTCCTTGTTGATACGGGAGACGAGCCCGTCGCGCAGCGACTTCGGCGCGACCAGCAGCCTGCGGTAGGTCTCCCGGCGCGAGTAGCCCGACAGCCGGTTGAACAGGTCGGAGAGATCCGCGCCGACCTGCGGGTCGGCCGTGAGCAGCCCGAGGTCCTCGTAGAGCCGCGCGGTCTTCGGGTGGTAGTTGCCGGTGCCGACGTGGCTGTAGCGGCGGAGGTTCTCGCCCTCCTGCCGTACGACCAGGGAGAGCTTGCAGTGCGTCTTCAGCCCGACCAGGCCGTAGACGACATGGCAGCCGGACTCCTCCAGCTTCCGCGCCCACTTGATGTTCGCCTGCTCGTCGAAGCGGGCCTTGATCTCGACCAGCACCAGGACCTGCTTGCCCGACTCGGCGGCGTCGATCAGCGCGTCCACTATCGGCGAGTCGCCCGATGTCCGGTACAGCGTCTGCTTGATCGCCAGCACGTCCGGATCGGCCGCCGCCTGCTCCAGGAACGCCTGGACGGAGGTGGAGAACGAGTCGTACGGGTGGTGCAGCAGGACGTCCCGCTCCCGCAGCGCGGCGAAGATGTCCGGCGCGGAGGCGGACTCCACCTCGGCGAGGTCGCGGTGCGTGCCCGCGATGAACTTGGGGAACTTCAGCTCGGGCCGGTCCAGCGCCGAGATCCCGAACAGCGCCGTGAGGTCGAGCGGACCCGGCAGCGGATAGACCTCCGCGTCGGACACCTTCAGCTCGCGCACCAGCAGATCGAGGATGTACGGGTCGATGGACTCCTCGACCTCCAGCCGCACCGGCGGGCCGAAGCGGCGCCGCGTCAGCTCCTTCTCCAGCGCCTTCAGGAGGTTCTCGGCGTCGTCCTCCTCGACCTCCAGGTCCTCGTTGCGGGTGACCCGGAACATGTGGTGCGCGAGCACCTCCATCCCCGGGAACAGCTCCTCCAGATGCGCCGCGATCACGTCTTCGAGCGGCACGTACCGCTGCGGCGAGGCTTCGAGGAAGCGGGAGAGCAGCGGCGGCACCTTGACCCGCGCGAAGTGGCGGTGGCCGGTGACCGGGTTGCGTACGACGACGGCCAGGTTCAGGGAGAGGCCGGAGATGTACGGGAAGGGGTGGGCCGGGTCCACGGCGAGCGGGGTGAGGACGGGGAAGATCTGCTGGCGGAAGAGGGTGAACAGGCGCGCCTGCTCCTTCTCGGTCAGCTCGGGCCAGCGGATGATGTGGATGCCCTCGTCGGCCAGCGCGGGGGCGACGTCCTGCTGGTAGCAGGCGGCGTGCCGGGCCATGAGCTCCCGGGAGCGGGTCCAGATCAGCTCCAGCACCTCGCGCGGCTGGAGGCCGGAGGCGGAGCGGGTGGCCACGCCGGTGGCGATCCGCCGCTTCAGGCCGGCGACCCTGACCATGAAGAACTCGTCCAGGTTGGACGCGAAGATCGCCAGGAAGTTCGCGCGTTCGAGGAGCGGCGTGGCCGGGTCCTCGGCCAGCTCCAGAACGCGTTCGTTGAAGGCGAGCCAGCTGCGCTCCCGGTCGAGGAAGCGGCCCCGGGGCAGCTGCGTGCCGTCGGGGTGGGCGCTCTCCTCGTACACGTCGAGGTCGGAGTCCAGGTCGGGTTCGAGATCGCCCGCCGAGCCCGTGGCCGCGACCGTATGGGGCCGGTGTGCGGCTATGAAGCCGACGGAGGGCTGCTGCGGGGGCTGGCTGCTGACGGCCGGTACCTCGGCGGGCTGCTGGCTCATGTCCCCATGGTGCCGCTCGGAGGGGTCGGCAAGCGCGTCGGAGAGAGCCGGGGCGAGGTGGATCCTGCCGTTCCTCGGTGTGGGGGGCACAGCGGGCTGCATTGGGAGAGGGTCGCAAGGGCGGCTGAATGGCCGGTAACGGCGACATGACGTGCAGGGAAGCGGGACGGGGCCCGCCGGGGGTACGCGGGGCCGGCGGGCCGGTACGGGGCGGTCCGGGCCGGTACGGTCCGGGGGCGGTCCGGCCCTCGTACCGGCCCCGGCCCTCGTACCGGCCCCGGCCCTCGTACCGGCCCCGGGCCGGACCTCCCCGCGTCACCCACGCGCCGGATCAGGCGTGCAGCCGCCGCAGCACCCGGAACGCGGCGTGCAGCGCGAGCGCCGCCAGGGCGAGCAGAATGCCCGTCTCGATGAGCTGGAGCGGCCAGAAGTGCGAGGACGGCTGGTACTCGTGGTACGTCGTGACGCCTCCGGAGCCGTCCTGGAGCGGCGTCCTGCCCCACTCGACGACCCAGCTGCCGTCCGGCCGGTTCACATCGCCCGTCACCCTCGTGACCGGCATCAGCCGCCCTCGTATCCCCGCCCCGAAGGCGCACATGACGCCTCCCGTCACCACCGCGGCCACCGCCATGGCCGGGACGGTACGGCGGACCAGCAGCCCGGTCAGCGCGCCGACGGCGCTGCCGAGGACCACGTACCCGACCAGCAGCGGGCCGAGCGCCAGGTAGACGTAGACGTCGTGCCAGGGCAGCTCGTAGACCTGGTGCGGGCCGGTGGACCAGCTCCACCGGAAGAACGCGGCGAGTACGGCCGTACCGGTGACCGCCCAGACCGCCGGGACCGTGATCTTCGCCAGCAGCCAGCGGGCGGGGGAGCAGGACTGGGTCCAGGCGAGCCGGTAGGTGCCCGATTCCAGCTCCCGCGCGATCACCGGGCCCGCGACGAACCCGCCGAGAGCGCTCGGCAGCAGGAGCAGGAGGAAGCCGAGCTGCTGGCTCAGGCGCAGATAGGCGCGCTCCGCGTCCCAGTAGTCCCTGACCCGCTGGGCGCACGCGGAACGTTCGTCGTAGACGTCGCACCCCGACGCGGTGAAGTCGCTCAGCGCGGAGCCGATGTTCAGCCGCTGGTGGATCAGCAGCCCGATCGCGATGAGCAGCAGCACGAGTCCGGCCCACAGGGTCCGGCGGTGCAGCCGTACGGTGAGCCCGGCCGGGCCGCGCGGTATCAGGGTGCGCGGGCGGGTGCGCGGGCGCGTTGCCGTGGTCGTGCCGGGGTCTCCGTCGTGGTGTGCCGTGCTCATGCCGGAACCTCCGTCGTGGTGCGGTGGGCGGACGGGGTGAGCAGCGGTGGCGCGTCGGGGGAGCGCAGGTGCGCGAGCAGGAGTTCCTCCAGCGAGGGTTCTTCGGGGTGCCAGTGGTCGGGGACCGGGCCGAGGGGCCGTACGAGCGCGGTCAGGGACCGCCCGGTCGTCCGGCACTCGACCACCGTGTGCGCCTCGACCTCGGCGCGGGCGTCCGCCGGGCCCGTCACGAGGGTGTGCGCGGCGAGGAGTTCCTCGGTCTCACCGCCGAGCCGTATCCCGCCGCCGTCCACCAGCAGCAGGTAGTCACAGGTCTCCGCCAGCTCGGTGAGGATGTGTGAGGAGATCACGACGGTGGTGCCGTGCTCGCCCGCGTCCGCGAGCAGCGCGCCCATCAACTGCTGCCGGGCCAGGGGGTCGAGGTCGGCCATCGGCTCGTCCAGCAGGAGGAGTTCGGGGCGCTTGCCGAGCGCGAGGGCGAGCGCGACGCGGGTGCGCTGGCCGCCGGAGAGCGCACGGACGCGCAGGGCGTGATCGAGCCGTCCGCCCGCGACGATCCGCTCGGCGACCGCGTCGTCCCAGCGCTCCGGGTTCAGCTCGCGGCCCATCCGCAGCGTCTCGCCGATCGTCAGCTGCGGATACAGCGGCTTGTCCTGGCCCACGTACGCGACACGCTCCCGCACGGCGGCGGGTTCGGCCGAGCCGAGGGTACGGAGCGAGCCCTCGGTGGGCGCCAGCAGCCCGGCCGCGTGGGCGAGGAGGGTGGACTTGCCCGCTCCGTTGGGGCCGACGAGCGCGCAGACGCGTCCGGCGGGGACGCGGAAGGTGCAGTCGCGCAGCGCCCAGTGGTGCTTCCCGCCGGGCCGCCCGTACCGCTTGCCGAGGCCGGTCGCCTCTATCGCGGCCGTTGTCATGTGTCGTCCCCTTCTTCGTTCTTGGAGCTTTCGTCGCGTGCCGAGGCGTCGCGTGCCGAGGCGTCGCGTGCCGAGGTGTCGCGTGCTGAGGTGTCGAGTACCGAGGCGTCGAGTACCGAGGTGAAGAGCGCGGTCATGTCGTCCCGGTCGAGACCTTCGGCGCGCGCCCGGTCGGTCCAGGCGGCCAGCTCCGCACGCAGCGCGCTGTCCGCCGAGCCCCGGCCGAGCGTCCCCCGGACGAACGTCCCGAGCCCGCGCCGCCCTTCGGCCAGCCCCTCGCGCTCCAGCTCGCGGTACGCCTTGAGGACGGTGTTCGCGTTGACGGCGGTCGCCTCCACGACCTCACGGGCCGTGGGCAGCTTGTCGCCGGGCCGCAGCAGGCCCAGGCGCAGGGCCTGCTTGGTCTGCTGGACGATCTGGAGATAGGTGGCCACCCCGCTGCGCCGGTCGATGCGGTACGCGATCATCGCGCAACCACCCTTTCACTAAGGAAGTAGTGAAAGGGTGGCGTACGGAGGTGCCGCCGTCAAGTCCCCGTCAAGTCCTCGGCCCCCGTACGCGTCACTTCGCACGCGTCACTTCGCACGCGTCAGTCCAGCGACCGCGCCGCCGCGGCTGTCACCGCCTCCGCCACCGCCGCCAGCGCGGGGGAGTCGAGGCGCCACTGCTGCCAGTACAGGGGGACCCGCAGGGAGCGGCCCGGAGCGAAGCCGACCAGCGCGCCCGAGCGCAGCCGGGGCTCGGCCTGGCTCCTGGGCACCAGCCCCCAGCCCAGCCCGGCCGTCACCGCGTCGGCGAAGCCCTCGTTGGAGGGGACGCAGTGCCGCAGCGCGCTCGCGCCGCGCCCGCCGGTGAGTTCGCGTACGAAGGTGTCCTGGAGTTCGTCACGGCGGTCGAAGCAGACCAGGGGCGCCGCCGGGAGCAGCACCTCCAGCTCGCCCGACAGCCACCGCGCCGCGAACTCCGGTGCGGCGACCGGCAGATACGCCATGCTGCCGAGCCGGCGCACCGAGCAGCCGGCCACCGCGTCGGGCGAGGAGGTCACCGCCGCCATCACCTCGCCCTCGCGCAGCAGCTCCGTCGTGTGGCCCTCGTCCTCGCGGCGCAGGTCGAAGCAGATCCCCGCGTCATGCGCGAGCGCGGCGAGCGCGGGCAGGAACCAGGTGGCGAGGGAATCCGCGTTGACCGCGATGGACAGCCGCGGGTGCTCCCCGCCGTCGTCCATCCCGAGCGCCGAGCGGGCGTCGCTCTCCAGCCGGGCCAGCTGACGGGCGAAGCGGACCACGACCTGCCCGGACGCGGTCGCCCCGACCGGCTTGGTGCGGGTCACCAGCACGCGGCCGGTGCGCTGCTCCAGGGCCTTGACCCGCTGGCTCACGGCGGAGGGCGTCACATGCAGGACGGAGGCGGCGGCGTCGAAGGTCCCCTCGTCGACCACCGCGAGCAGGGTGCGGACCAGATCGTGCGGCAGTTCGGACATCATGGGTGCCATTATTCCTGCTCATGATGCGTAAGAAAATTTAGCTGGTCTAATTCTGTGCCGCTCTCTAGCGTGCCTGTCATGGGAACCGCGCTCACCGCCGCCGCCGCCGGATTCGGCACCGGCCTCTCGCTCATCGTCGCCATCGGCGCGCAGAACGCCTTCGTCCTGCGCCAGGGCATCCGTCGCGAGGCCGTCCTGCCGGTGGTGGCGATCTGCGCGCTCTCCGACGCGGCGCTCATCGCCTGCGGCGTCGGCGGGCTCGGCGTGCTGGTCACGGCCTGGCCGTCGGCGCTGGTGGCGGTACGCGTCGTCGGCGCCGTCTTCCTGCTCTGCTACGGCGCCCTCGCCGCCCGGCGGGTGCTGCGGCCGTCCGCCCTGCACGGCGAGGGCCCGACGGTGCGCTCGGGGCGCCGGGCCGTGCTGACCTGTCTCGCCATGACCTGGCTGAACCCCCATGTCTATCTGGACACGGTGCTGCTGCTCGGCGCCGTCGCGGCCACCTACGGCTCGCTGCGCTGGGAGTTCGGCGCCGGGGCGGTGCTGGCGAGCCTGTGCTGGTTCGCCTCCCTCGGCTACGGGGCCCGTCTCCTGGCCGGCTTCTTCCGCCGGGCCTCGTCCTGGCGCGTCCTCGACGGGCTGGTGGCCGCGACGATGCTGGCGGGAGCGGCGGCGCTGGCCACGGGGGTCTGAGCCGGTCCCTGAGCCGGACCGGTCTCTGAGCTGGTCTTGGGGCGGCCGTCTCTGGACCGGTCTTGCGAACCTTCGGTCCGGGCCGGTCTTGCGGACCTTCGGTCCGGGCCGGTCTCCGAGCTGTCGTCCCCCCGAAAGCCCTCCCCCAAATCCTCCCCGAAATCCTTCCCCGAAGGCGCTCCACCCGAAGGCGCTCCACCCGAAGGCGCTCCACCCGAAGGCGCTCCACCTCAAAGCCCTCCCCCCGCCCGAGCGCGTCGGGGATCATGAGGCATGCGCACGGATGACTGGCAACTCACCGAAGACGTCGACGATTTCCTCGCCCGGGCCGGAGGCTTCCTGCGTTCGCGGCCCGCCCTGCACACCATGCCCCTGACGGTGACCGAGAAGCTGCGGGCGCACGGACCGGACGTGTACGGCGCCGGGGCCACCTTGTTCGGCCGACTGGAGCGAGGGGGCGAGGTGTGCGCCACCTTCTACCGCCTCCCGTCGCGCGGCCTGAGCCTCACGCCCCTCACCCCCGGGCAGGCCGACTCCCTCGCCGCGTACCTGGCCGGCCTCGGCCGCTCCTTCCCCAACGCCAGCGGCGACCACGACACGGCCACCGCTTTCGCCGAGGCGTGGCAGCGGCACACGGGCGTGACGGCGACACTCGCCACCCGCATCCGGCTGTACCGCCTCGGCGAGCTGACCCCACCGGAGCCTGGACCGGAGGGGCGGGGCCGCACCGCGGGCGGCCGGGACCTCGATCAAGTCGTGCGCTGGTGCGGCGAGTTCGTCGACACCGTCGGTGAGGTGCCCGCCGTGGACGCCGCCTCCTGGGCCGGCTCGCGCTTCGCCGACAGACACTTAACCTTCTGGGAGACCCCGGACGGCACCCCCGTCTCCATGGCGGCCGCGACGTCGATGGTCGCGGGCATGGTCCGGGTGGACCCTGTGTACACCCCGGCCCATCTCCGCGGCCGTGGCTACGCGGGCGCGGTGACCGTCGCGGTGAGCAGGGCCGCGCTGGCCGCGGGCGCGAGCGACGTCGTGCTCTTCGCGGACCCCGCCAACGCCACGAGCAACGCCCTCTATCAGCGCATCGGATACGTGCCGGTGGCGGAGTGGGCCGTGTACAAGTTCTCCGGCCCGAACCTCCCGGAGGGATCGACACCGAGCCCGGCGGCCGTGGACCCGGACGCCCCCGAGGGGGTCTGACCGAAGATCCATCGAAGATCCACCTCGCGACCGAACAGGGGCGGAAAGCCGCTGTCGCCGCTGGTCGCAGCCGGCAACGAACGGCTGTGACCAGCGCTTTCGCGACAGCCCCTAGGGCACGGCTCCGGCCGCGCGTACGTCGGCGAGTGCCTGCCGTGCGAGCGGGCCGAAGCCCTCACTGTTGTCGGTGCCGATCCACTGGTCGTAGGCGATCTCCCAGGCGAGCGAGCCCAGTTGCGCGGCCACACGCGCGGTCAGGCTCGGGACTCCGCGGCGGTTGAGGGCCTCGATCATCGAGGCGGTGAGCTTGATCCTCTTCAGGGCTTCACGCTCGCGCAGTTCCGTATGGGCGTTCAGAACGGCCTGGCGCCGGCCGCTGAACTCACGGCGGTCGGCGGTGAAGAACGTCCGGCCGAGCGCGTCGAGGGCCTCCGCCACCGCGTCGAGCGGCCCGGCCTCCGGCGGCGCCGAGGCGATCCCTTCGACGAGCAGGCCGGCCACCGTGTCCCCGCCGAAGAGCACCTCGCGCTTGTCCGGGAAGTGCCGGAAGAACGTGCTCTTGGTGAGCCCGGCGTGCTCCGCGATCTCGATCACGGTCGTGTTCTCGTAGCCCTGTTCCTCGAAGAGGTCGAGGGCAGCGGCGGCGAGTCGTCCGGGTGCGTCGGGTTGCCAGCGAGCCATGGGAACAGTGTACGGGACTTGGTCCCATCAGTGGTGTACGGTCGATAAGACCAAGTCCCATCACTGGCCAGGAGAGATCACCGATGAGTAAAGCTGTCCGCTACCGGCGATTCGGCGGTCCCGAAGTACTCGAAGTGCGGGAGGTACCCGAGCCGCACGCCGCACCGGACGAGGTTCGCGTCCGGGTCACGGCCGCCGGGCTGAATCCGATGGATTGGCAGATCAGCACCCAGCCCGACATGGCGGCGCGGTTCGGTATCCGATTGCCGGCCGGGTTCGGCAGCGACTTCGCCGGAGTGGTGGACGAGGTGGGCGCCGAAGCCACCGGATTCGCGGCGGGCGACCGGGTGTACGGGGCGGCGATCGGCCGGTCCGTCGCCGATTTCGTGCTGGTCAAGACCGCAGACCTGTGGCACACCCCGGACGGCGTCGGCGACGAGGTGGCGGCCACGCTTCCGGTGTCCGGCCTGACGGCCGCCGCCGCGCTCGCCGCGATCGGACTCCGCGCCGGGGACACCGTCCTGATCGGTGGAGCGGCGGGTGGCGTGGGCATCTTCGCCGTGCAGCTGGCGAAGCTTGCGGGGGCCCGGGTGCTCGGCACCGCCTCCGAGCGCACGTTCGGATTCCTGCGCGGGCTCGGCGCCGAACCCGTGGCATACGGCCCCGGCCTGGCGGACCGGGTACGGGCCCTGGCGCCCGAGGGGATCAGCGCCGCGACCGACCTGTTCGGAAGGGAGACGGCCGAGACCGCGCTCAAGCTCGGCGTGGCACCCGAGCGGATCTCTGTCGTAGCCGACGGCCCCGCCCCGCCGCCCGGTGTCCGCAAGGCCGGCGCCCTCGACGCGGCTCCGGGCACCCTGGAACGGATCGCCGACGCGATCCACGCCGGCGGGATCACGGTTCCGATCGCGGCGACCTTCCCGGTCGAGCAGATCCGCGAAGCCGTGACGACGCAGGCCGAGCGGCACGTTCACGGCAAAATCGTGATCGCCCTGTGAACCGGCACGAGGTGGACCCGGCGGCCAGCAGCGCACGTCCGCGACAAGCCCTGGCGCGCGCTCAGGTCCCCGCCGTACACGCTCAGGTCCCCGCCGTACACGCTCAGGTCCCCGCCGTACACGCTCAGGTTCCCGCGCCGTGCGCGCTCACGTCTCCGTGCGGTACATCAGGTCCACCTCGTGCGTGGCGAAGCCCAGCCGCTCGTACACGGTGACCGCCGCCGTGTTGTCGGCGTCCACGTACAGCATCGCCGTCGGCAGCCCCTCCGCCGCCAGGTGCCGCAGCCCGATCGCCGTCAGCGCCTTGCCGAGGCCGCCGCCCTGCGCGTCCGGCCTGATGCCGACGACGTACACCTCGCCCAGCCGCTCCCGCGCGTGCACCTTGGTCCAGTGGAAGCCGATCAGCTCGCCGTCGCGCTCCGCCAGGAAGAATCCCTTCGGGTCGAACCACGGCTCGGCCGTACGGTCGTCCAGGTCCCGCTGCGTGAGTCCGCCCTGCTCCGGGTGGTGCGCGAACGCGGCGGCGTTGACCGCGAGCCAGGCCGCGTCGTCCTGCCCAGGGACGAAGGTACGGACGGTGACGCCGGCCGGCAGCACCGGTTCCGCGACGGCCAGCGGGTTCAACGGGCGCCGCAGCTGGCGCAGTTCGCGGAAGAGCGTCAGCCCGAGTACCTGCGCCAGGTGCCGCGCGGCCGACTTCCCGCCGTGCGCCCACGCCCGCAGCCGCTTCCCGGAGGCCGCGAGCAGCGCCGTGCCGAGCGCCCGGCCGTGCCCCCGGCCCCGGCGGCCGGGGCGGACGACCATCTCGGCGGCGGGCGCCTCGACGGGGTCGGTGTCCTCCAGCTGCCCGTACCCGACGAGTTCGCCGTCGGCGGTGAGCAGGAAGTGGTGCACGCCCTCCCGGTGCCCGCCGCGCAACTGGAGGCGGCCCTGCTCGGAAACGGCCTGCACCCCGTCGGAGGCGGCGGCTTCCGCGAGCAGGCCGAGGACGTCCTCGGCCTGCTCGGGGGTGAGCGCGTCGAGGGTCTGGATCTGCCGGCCGGACTCGCGGGCTGCTGCGTCAGTCATGCGTCGAGGGTACGGCGACGGCGCGGCGACCGGCCGTAGCCGGGGGCACGTGCCCATGCCCCCGCCACCGGTGACGGTGGGGGCGACCCGGCACGAACCCGGTCCTTCCCCGCGGCCGCAACGGCCGTCAGCGACCTCAATGGCAACCAGCTCGTAACCCGCCGCCCCCTGTTGTGCTACGCGCGTTGACCCTAGGCTGCCGCAGGCGGACCTCTGCGGTTTCCGGAGCTTCGCGAGCCCCCCACGGCGGCCCATCTCACTCAGCACACGCAGAATCCAAGGGGATCGATGTCAGCGACACCGCAGAAGAACCGCGCGGCACGGCGGGTGCTCGCCGCTGCCGCGGGGCTGGCCACCGTAGGCGCCCTGGTCGCCGCGATGCCGGCCACCGCGCAGGAGGGCCACACGCAGGCCAAGGCCCAGGCGCACGGCGGCAGCCAGAGCCACGGCCACCAGAAGCCGAAGCCCAAGCCGCGCACCGTCGACGTGCAGCTCCTCTCCTTCAACGACCTGCACGGAAACCTTGAGCCCCCGGCCGGTTCGGCGGGCTCGGTCAACGAGACGCAGGCCGACGGCACGGTCAAGGCGATCCCGGCCGGCGGTATCGAGTACCTGGCGACCTCGCTGCGCACCGCGCGCAAGGGCCACCCGTACTCGATCACCGCGGCCGGCGGCGACATGGTGGGCGCCAGCCCGCTGCTCTCCGGCCTCTTCCACGACGAGCCGACCATCGAGGCGCTCAACAGGGTCGACCTCGACGTGACGACCGTCGGCAACCACGAGTTCGACGAAGGCGCCGTCGAACTCGCCCGGCTCCAGAACGGCGGCTGTCACCCGACAGAGGGCTGTTACGAGAAGGGCAAGAAGTTCAAGGGCGCCGACTTTCCCTACCTCGCGGCCAACGTGACGTCGGAGAAGACCGGCAAGCCGATCCTCAAGCCGTACACGGTCTGGAAGAAGAACGGCGTCAAGATCGGCTTCATCGGGGTGACCCTGGAGGGCACGCCGAACATCGTGACCGCCGAGGGCGTCAAGGGGCTCAAGTTCCACGACGAGATCGAGACCGTCAACAAGTACGCCAAGGAACTCGACAAGCAGGGCGTCAAGTCGATCGTCGCGCTGATCCACGAGGGCGGCGCCCCCGCCTCCACCTCGTACAACTACGACTGCGACAGCCCCGGCGCCGGTGACGGCATCTCCGGCCCCATCGTCGACATAGCGAAGGGCATATCGCCCAAGGTCGACGCGCTGGTGACCGGCCACACGCACCAGGCGTACGCCTGCACCATCCCGGACCCGGCGGGCAACCCGCGCCTGGTGACCTCGGCGTCGTCGTTCGGCAAGCTGTACACGGACACCACGCTCACGTACGACCTGCGCACCAAGGACATCGTCCGTACGAGCGTCAAGTCGGCGAACCACATCGTCAGCCGTGACCAGGCCAAGGCCAAGGACATGACCTCGCTGATCGACCGGTGGAACAAGCTCGCCGCGCCGATCGCCAACGCCCCGCAGGGCTACATCTCGGCGGACATCAACGGCCGGGGCGCCACCACCCCCGAGACCCCGCTCGGCGACCTGATCGCGGACGCGCAGCTCGACGGGTTGTCGGCGGCGGACAAGGGCGGCGCGCAGATCGCCTTCATGAACCCGGGCGGGGTCAGGTCCGACCTGGTCTACAAGGCGTCGGGCAGTGAGGGCGACGGAGTGGTGACGTACGGCGAGGCGTTCACCGTCCAGCCGTTCACCAACATGATGAACGTCGTCACTCTGACGGGCACTCAGGTGATCACCGCGCTCCAGCAGCAGGTCAGCGGCTCCAACGAGGCATCCCCGAAGATCCTCCAGGTCTCCAGGGGCCTCACCTACACCCTCGACCTGACGAAGACGGGCGCCGCCCGGCTCGTCACGGACACGGTGAAGCTGAACGGCGAGTCGCTCGACCCGTCGAAGACCTACCGGGTCGCGATGAACGAGTTCCTCGCGGGCGGCGGTGACGGCTTCGCCGCCCTGGGCCAGGGCACGGACAAGCTGGTCGGCGCGTCCGACCTGGACGTGTTCAACGCCTACCTGGCGGCCAACTCCTCGGCCACGGCCCCGCTGGCGCCGCCGGCGGCGGACCGGATCACGATCGTCAAGTAACCGGTACGAGTACGACCGGGAGCACGAGCAGGAGCACCACGCGGAGGGCGGCGGGCCATGAGCCTGCCGCCCTCCGCCGGGTCCCGGCCCGGTCGGCTCCGGTCAGTGGCGGCCGGGCTCGGTGCCCTCGGGGGCGTCGGTGAAGAGGGCCTCGGCCTCGGTCACGGTCAAGGACCGGTCCAGCCAGTGGGAGAGGGTGTCGGAGTCGGTGCAGCCGGTGATCCGTTCGTGGACCTCCTCCGACACGAAGACGTGCCGCCGGCCGAGCACGCGCAGGATGGAAACCGCCTGGCCTTTGGCCCGGCCCTCTTCCTTGCCTTCCTCCCGGCCCTCTTGGCGGCCCTCGGCCTTGCCCTCGGCGATTCCGGCCGCCCTGCCCTCGATCCGGCCCTCGGCGACACCTGCCGCCTTGCCCTCGGCCTCGCCCACGGTACGGCCCGCCGCGATGCCCTCGGCCTTGCCTTCCAGGTATGCCTCCTCGCGGAGCGTTCCCCTGCCCGGGAAGTGCGTGACGAACGTCATCAGGTCCCTCCATGTCTGCCGGGCCTCGCCGTCCGCGAGGCCGATTTCCAACAGGTCGCCGTAGTACTCGGCGGACGCCATGTCCGTCGCCCGCAGAGCCCGGGCCAGCGCTTCCAGTATGGCCGGGGCGTCCCGGCTGCCGCTGTGCGTCATGGCCGAGAAGGCGGCCATTCCCAGATCCCGCGCCGCCACCGAAGCGTCGGTGATGACGGGCACGTTGTCCGGCCCCAGCACCAGCGGATGCGTACTCAGCGCCGTCCAGCCCCTGGCCTCGCACCGGAACGGACCCGCCGCCCACGTCGCGGTCGGGCGGTCGCGGCAGACCACGAGCAGGAGCACCGGAAGCTTGTACTTCGCCTGTAAGTACGCCACGTAGTACGACCAGCTCGTGGCCTTGTCCGCGTCCCGGCGGCCCTGTGCCTCGATGGCGAGCAGGAACGGGTCACCGTCCGACGGCTCGACGCGCAGCACACTGTCCACCCGGCGCTCCAACGGCCGGATCTCCGTCGCGTCGCCGCTGACCACCTCGACGATCGCCTTCTCGGGCATCGGTACGCCCAGGAGACCGAAGACAGGACTGAGGATCTCGGGCCGCTCCTCGAAAATTCGATGAGATGCCTCGTGCGCTGATGTGACCATATCGGGGAATCTAGGGGGAACTCCCGACAGATACCCAGCTGAACAGGTAACGACCATCCGTTCGAGTAAAGGAGAGTTGGTCAGGTTGACTATGTTCGGGGCAATTGCCGCACGAGGCCGCCGGTCACGCTCAGTCCGGCTTCGTGGCCGGTCATGCTCAGTCCGGCTTCGTGGCCGGTCATGCTCAGTCCGACTTCGTGTACGTCAGCGACTCGCCGCTCGTCGTCACCCGGCGCAGCGTGCCGTCCGGTTGGACCGTGAGCTGCGTCGCCGGGCCGGGGGAGCAGGCCGAGGCGGGGTTGCCGGAGATCACCCGGGACGGCCCGATGTGAACGGGCGCCTCGGTGTCGGAGGACGGGGCCGTGACGAGGGGGGCCTGGAAGACGCACTTGTAGGTGCCGCCGTCCGCCAGCGGGCCCTCGGCCGTCAGGGTCATGACGGCGTCGCCCGGGGCGCCCTGTTCGATGACGAGCTGCCGCGTGCTGTAGCCGGACGAGGTGTCCACGCCGCCGCTCCAGGTGCCGACGTACTTCTTGGGCAGGTCGCCCTCCTTCTCCTGCTCGTCCGGTGACCGCGTGGGAGAGGGCGAGCCGTCCGCTTCCTCGACCCCGGGCTTGGACGGCTGCGAGGTGGCCGACCGGCCGTCCTTGCCGCTCTGGGCGTTCGTCGCGCCCTCGCCGCCCATGAAGGCGTAGACGGAGGCGCCCGCGCAGACCGCCACGATGACCGCGACCACGATGAGTGCCGCCGTGCCCCGGGCGTTGCGGCGCGGGGGTTCGGGGGTGGTGCCGTACGGGGGCGCCGAGCCGAAGGACGGGGACGGGGGGACGGGGGCGCCCGCGCCGCCGAGAGGACGCGCGGTCGGTCCGGTCGGTCCGGTCGGTCCATTCGGTCCGCTAACTCCGCCCACCACACCCGGCACACCCGGCACGCCCGGTCCGCCGTACCCCGGCTGCGGATAGCCGTAAGACGCAGGGGCAGGGGCAGGGGCAGGGGCCTGAGCCGGGACCTGCCCCTTCGGCGCCGTGGGGGAGGTCGCTGCGGTGGCGGTGGTGGTTGATGCGGTGGGTTTGACCGGAGGGGGCGGCGTGATCGGTGTGTTCGGTGTGACCGGAGAGGCTGAAGTGCTGCGTGACGGCGGCGGATTACCCGCACCCGCGCCCGCCGGGCTCCCCGCACCCGTACCCGTCCCCTCCGGGGCCGGGCCCTTCGCCGGCGCCGCGCCCGTACCCGTACCCGTCCCCGTCCCCTCCGGGTCCGGGCCCTTCGCCGGCGCCGCGCCCGGAGCGTCCTCCGGTATCCGTATCTGCCTCGTCGGGTCCTCGTGCTCCAGCAGCCGCACCGCGTGCTGCCCCAGCCGCGCCAGCAGCCCGCCCGGCAGCCACGGTTCCCCGCCCCCGCCCGGCCCCGCCTGCACGTCCACCGACTCGCCGACCTTGGCCAGGATGTCGTACGTGGTCGGCCGCATGGCCGGGTCCTTCCGCAGACAGCCGCGCACGAGCTGCACCAGGCCGTCGGGGAGCGCGGACAGGTCCGGCTCCTCCTGCGCGATGCGGAACATCAGCGCGTGCGCGCCCGTCTCCGTGCCCCCGAACGGCAGCCGGCCCGTCGCCGCGTACGCCAGGACCGAGCCGAGGCAGAACACGTCGCACGCCGCCGTCACCCGGTCCCCGCGCACCTGCTCGGGCGACATGAAAGCGGGCGAGCCGACCAGCGCGCCGGTCCTGGTCAGACCCTCGTCGGCGACCGTCTCCAGCGCGCGGGCGATCCCGAAGTCGATCACGCGCGGGCCCTCGATGGTCACCAGCACGTTGGACGGCTTGAGGTCGCGGTGGATGAGTCCGGCCGCGTGTATGTCCTGGAGCGCGTGCGCGAGACCCGAGGCGAGGATGAGGACGGAACGTTCCGGCAGCGGACCGTGATCGCCCGACACCACCGATTGCAGGCTCGGCCCCGCCACGTAACCCGTCGCCAGCCACGGCACCTCGGCCTCCGTGTCGGCGTCGAGCACGGGCGCCGTCCACGCCCCGCCGACCCGCCGCGCCGCCGCCACCTCCTGCCGGAACCGGCCCCGGAACTGCTCCTGTTCGGCCAGCTCGCGGTGTACGAGCTTGACGGCGACCGTACGGCCCCGTTCCGAACGCGCCAGATAGACCTGGCCCATCCCGCCCGTGCCCAGTCTCGCCAGCAACCGGTAGGCGCCGATGTGTCGTGGATCTCCTGCTGCCAGCTTTTCCATGGCCGCGCGGCCCCTCCTGTACCAGCACTGTGTCGCCCCGGATCATCTCGCACGCCGGGGACCGACCGGTCGAGTATCTCGAACGAAGCGTCGGCGAACGCGCGATCGAAAGCGACCGCCGCGCTCGGCAGAGTGCCCACCTGAGCCCTCCAGGCCATACAGAGTGGCCATACCGCCCGGCCTCCGCCCCTCTCTACCCTGGCCATCATGAACCCTGATGCCACCCCGCACGCCGACCCCCGGGCCGGAGCCGCCGTGAAGGCCGCCGACCGCGCGCACGTGTTCCACTCCTGGTCCGCGCAGGAGCTGATCGACCCGCTCGCCGTCGCGGGCGCCGAGGGCGCGTACTTCTGGGACTACGACGGCAACCGCTACCTCGACTTCACCAGCGGCCTCGTCTTCACCAACATCGGCTATCAGCACCCCACCGTCGTCGCCGCGATCCAGGAGCAGGCTGGGCGGCTCACCACTTTCGCGCCCGCCTTCGCCATCGACGTACGGTCCGAGGCGGCCCGGCTGATCGCCGAGCGCACCCCCGGCGACCTCGACAAGATCTTCTTCACCAACGGCGGCGCCGAGGCCGTCGAGAACGCCGTCCGGATGGCCCGGGTGCACACCGGCCGCCCCAAGGTGCTCTCCGCGTACCGCTCGTACCACGGAGGCACCTCCACCGCGATCAACCTGACCGGTGACCCGCGCCGTTGGCCGTCCGACAGCGGGTCGGCCGGCGTCGTCCACTTCCACGCGCCGTTCCTCTACCGCTCCCCCTTCTACGCCGCCGACGAGGCCGAGGAGTGCGCCCGCGCCCTGGAGCACCTCGAAGCGACCATCGGCTTCGAGGGCCCGGCCACCGTCGCCGCGATCGTCCTGGAGACCATCCCCGGCACGGCGGGCATCATGATGCCGCCGCCCGGCTATCTCGCGGGCGTGCGCGAGATCTGCGACCGGTACGGGATCGTGTTCGTGCTGGACGAGGTGATGGCGGGCTTCGGCCGTACGGGAAAGTGGTTCGCCGCCGAGCACTTCGACGTCGTGCCCGACCTGCTGACCTTCGCCAAGGGCGTCAACTCCGGCTATGTCCCGCTCGGCGGCGTCGCCATCTCCGGCGCCATCGCGGACACCTTCGCCACCCGCCCCTACCCCGGCGGACTGACCTATTCCGGCCATCCGCTGGCGTGCGCCGCCGCCGTCGCGACCATCGGGGTGATGGAGGACGAGAAGATCGTCGAGCACGCCGCGCACCTCGGCGCGACCGTCCTCGGCCCGGGGCTGCGCGAACTGGCCGCCCGCCACCCCTCGGTGGGCGAGGTGCGCGGTACGGGCGCGTTCTGGGCGCTCGACCTCGTACGGAACGCCGAGACGCGCGAGCCGCTCGTGCCGTACAACGCGTCGGGCGAGGCGAACGCGCCGATGGCCGCCTTCGCCGCCGCCTGCAAGAAGGGGGGCCTGTGGCCCTTCGTGAACATGAACCGTACGCACGTGGTCCCCGCCTGCAACATCACCGAGGCGGAGGCGAAGGAGGGGCTGGTGACCCTGGACGCCGCGCTGACGGTCGCGGACGAGCACACCGTGTAGACGGGAGCACGCGGCCCGGCCGGGCGCGCGCCTCCCGGTGGCGGAGAGACGGCAGGGAGACCGCCGGGAGACGGCCGGGAGACGGCTGAGGGGCGGCCGGGAGACGGCCGGGAGACGGTTGAGGGACGGCTGAGGGACGGCTGAGGGACGGGACCCGGCCCCCGGCCGTCTCTCCGCTCTCCCCCGTCCCGCCCGTCGCCCGCTGCTCTAAGGTGTCCCAGAGCCGGACGAGGGGACGGACGAGGGGACGGAACGATCATGCGCGCCAGCGGACCTGTCACCCGCAATACGTTGCGGCAGCAGATCGCGGACGCGCTGCGTGACGAGGTGCTCGCGGGTCGTTTACTCCCCGGCCAGGAGTTCACCGTCAAGCAGATCGCCGAGCAGTACGGCGTGTCCGCCACCCCCGTCAGGGAGGCGCTGGTCGATCTCTGCGCGCAGGATCTGCTCGACTCGGACCAGCACCGGGGGTTCCGCGTCCACCAGTTCACCGTGGACGACTTCCGGGGCATGGTCGAGGCCCGCGCGCTGATCGTGGATGCCGTCTTCCGCGATCTGGAGGGCGAGCGGCTGGCCGCCAGGGCGCACGGCGCCGCCCTGGTCTCCGTACGGCGCAGGGCCGAGGAGTCCGCGCGCGCGGCCAGGGCCGGGGATCTGAACATCCTCATCGGCTACGACCTGCGCTTCTGGCGCGAGTTGTGCTCCCTGGTCGCCAACCGCTACGTCGCGGAGTTCCTGCACCGGCTGCGCGTCCAGGCGTGGGTGTTCTCCGTACCGTTCCTGCGTGACGACGCGGAGGGCGGGAAGTGGCTCTGGAGCGGGCACGAGCGGCTGGTGGACGCGCTGACCCTCGGCGACGCGGTGGCGGTACGGACCGTGATCGCCGAGTACGACGATCATTCGCTCATGTGGGCGGACAGGCTGGAGCGTTCACGGCGGTGACGGAGCACGCGAGGGGCGCGGGACCGGCGGACACGGCAGGCGGCGCAGGGCCCGATGCGGGTACACACGCACCCGCCGACGCGGATACGGACGCCGATGCGGGTACACACACCGATGCGGGTACGGACTCCGACACGAGTACGCGCGCCGGTACGGGCACACCCGCCGGCGCGGATACGGACGCCGATGCCGGTACCGGCCCCGGCGCCCCCGGCCCCGGCGCCCCTGATCCCGGCGCCCCCGGCCTCGACCTCACCGTCGTCGTCCCCGCCTACAACGAGGAACACCGGCTCCGCCCCACCCTCGACGCCGTCGTCGGCCACCTGCGCGCCGATCCGGACCGCTGGGGCCGCTGGGAGCTGATCGTCGTGGACGACGGCTCGACCGACCGCACGGCCGCCGTCGCGGCGGAGGCCGCCGCCGCCGAGCCGCGCATCCGCGTGCTGGCGGGCGAGGGCAACCACGGCAAGGGGCACGCGCTCCGCCGGGGCGTGCTGGCCTCCCACGGCCGGCGCGTGCTGCTGACCGACGCGGACCTCGCGACCCCGATCGCCGAACTCGACCGCCTCGACGCCCAACTCACGGCGGACGGCGGCGAGGGCGCGGCGATCGGCTCGCGCGCGCACCCCGACGCGCGGATAGAGGTACGGCAGCTCGCGGTGCGCGAATGGCTCGGACGCCTCGGCAACCGGCTGATACAGCGGGTCGCGGTCGACGGCATAAGCGACACCCAGTGCGGCTTCAAGCTTTTCGAGGGCGACCGGGCGCGGGCCGCCTTCGCGGACTCACGGCTGGACGGCTGGGGCATCGACGTCGAGATAATCCGCTTCTTCCGGCGGTCCGGCGAGCCCGTGACGGAGGTGCCGGTGCGCTGGTCGCACCAGCCGGGGTCGAAGGTACGGCCGCTGGACTACGGCAGGGTGCTGGTGGAGCTGATACGGCTGAGGGTGCGTCCCGGCGGAGGACCCGGCGCAGGACCAGGCGCAGGACCCGGCGGACGACCCGGCGCAGGACCCGGCGGACGCCTCGGCGGCTTCGCGCGCCGCGCGTTCGACCGCCACCCCCGTCTCCGCACCGATCTCGCCGTCGCCGGCCTCTTCCTCCTCGCCTCCCTCTGGCTCTACAAGGGCCTGTGGGCGGACCTCGACCACGCGTATCTCGCCGACGCCGGGGCTGACCAGGACCAGTGGGAGTGGTTCTTCGCCGTCACCGCCGACAACGTCGCGCGTCTGCGCAACCCGCTGTTCACCACGTTCCAGAACTTCCCCGACGGCGTGAACCTCATGGCCAACACCGTCATGCTCGGGCTCTCCGTCCCCCTCGCGCCCGTCACGCTCACCCTCGGCCCCGTCGTCACCTGGGCGCTGGTCCTCACCCTCGGGCTGACGGCCACGGCCTGCTCCTGGTACTGGCTGTTCGCGCGCCGGCTCACCCACCACCGCCCGGCCGCCGCCCTCGGCGCGGCCCTCGCCGCCTTCGCGCCGCCGATGATGTCGCACGCGAACGCGCACCCGAACTTCCTCGTGCTGTTCATGCTTCCGGTGATCATCGACCGGACCCTGCGGCTCTGCGACGGAGGGAGCGACGGGGGGAGCGACGGGGGGAGCGACGGAGGGAACGACGGAGGGAACGACGGGAGGAACGTCGTACGGGACGGGGTCCTGCTCGGCCTCTTCGCCACGTACCAGGTCTTCCTGGGCGAGGAGCCGCTGCTGCTGGCGGTGCTGGGCACGCTGATCTTCGTCTGCGCGTACGGCGTCGTACGGCGCGATGCGGCGCGGGCGGCGCTGCGCCCCCTGCTGCGCGGGGTCGGGTGGGGGCTGCTGGTCTGTCTGCCGCTGGTCGCGTTCCCGCTGGGCTGGCAGTTCTTCGGCCCGCAGAGCTATCACAGCGTGCTGCACGGCGACAACGCGGGCAACAGCCCGCTCGCCTTCCTGGAGTTCTCCGGACGCGCGCTGTTCGGCGACGAGGCGACGGCCGACGCCCTCGCCATGAACCGCACCGAGCAGAACGCCTTCTACGGCTGGCCGTTGATCTCCCTGACGCTGGGGATCGTCGTCTGGCTGTGGCGGCTCGCGGTGGTCAGGGCGCTGGCCTTCACGGCGGTGGCGGCGGCGCTGCTCTCGCTGGGGCCGAAGGTCCGTATCCCGTTCACGGACGTGGTGCTGCCGGGACCGTGGCGCGCCCTCGCGCACCAGCCGCTGTTCGAGTCGGTCATCGAGTCCAGGGTGGCGATGATCTGCGCCCCGGCGCTGGGCGCGCTGCTGGCGCTGGCGGTGGACCGGCTGGCGGACACACGGGCGGACTCCGGGGACCCGTACCGTCCGGACGGCCCGCGCGGCCTGCGCGGCCTGCGCGGTCCCGGGGGCCCGCACCGTCCGGATGGTCCGCGCGATCTCGGTGACCTCGGCGCGCCCGGTGACCTCGCGGGGCCGGCCCCCGTGCAGCGCCGCCTCCACCGGATCGTCGGCCTGGCCGCGGTGGCCGCCGCGCTGCTCCCCATCGTCCCGACCCCGCTGCCGGTACGGGACCGGCCGGACGTGCCGGCCTTCATCTCCCAGGGCATGTACCGGTCGTACGTGGCGAAGGGCGAGTCCGTCGTCCCCGTACCGCTGCCCGAGCCGGGCAGCGCGGAGGTGCTGCACTGGCAGTCCGCGAGCGGCTTCGGATTCTCCGTGCCCCGGGGGTACTTCAACGGCCCGTGGGGCGAGGAGCGGATGGGGATCTACGGCGCCCCGGCCCGCTACACCTCCAACCTGTTGCGTGATGTGCGTTACAGCGGGCAGGTCCCGGAGATCGGGGCCCAGTGGCGCGCGCAGGCGCGCTACGACCTCGACTTCTGGCGGGCGGGCGTGGTGATGCTGGCGCCGCAGCCCAACGACGGGGAGCTGTACGAGACGCTGGAAAAGCTGCTGGAGCGGCCGGGGAAGTGGATCGGCGGAGTCTGGATCTGGGATCTGGGCCGGGATCAGGGCCCCGCCGGTACCCCCGCCCGCACACCGGCCGCCGGGGCCACGGGCGGGCCCGGCACGTGACCCGTCGGCGGCGGGGCGCGGCACCCGGCGGTCATGGCTCCGGCCGGTATCGGCCGGTATCGGCCCGTGCCGGGAGACGGCGGACGACCGGGCCTCTTCGCCGAACGTGTCCGCCGCATTACGCTGTCCCGACCATCGCGCGCACGCGTACGAACCCGTTGGAGAGCGAGCCTCCCTTGGCCTGTGACCTGTGGTTGGTCCCCCTCGTCGATGTGCTGTGCCACAGCCCCGACAATCCCTTCGCGGAAGAGATCGCCGTCTACGACAAGGCGCTCGGCGCCGCCGGGCTGCCGTCCGTTCCCGTCTTCGCCTATATGCCCGGCCTGTCGGGGGACGTCGCCCCGGTCGCCGGCTTCGACTACGACGCGCTGCACTTCCTGCGGCGCGCGTATCTGCTCCAGCTCTGCGGGCTGGCGGTGACGCCGGTCGGCGAACTGGGCGGTGACTACGAGCAGTTGCTGGAGATGTTCGAGTCGACGGCCCAGGAGTCGCATCTGGTCTGGCACTACGACCACGCGGGCGCCTATGTCCCCGTGGACTTCGACGGGCCCCTCTCGAACGAGGAACTCCTCGCGGGCGGCGGCCCCTTGGGCTCCACCCAGGGGCTGCTGCGCGAGCTGGAGATCGTCGCCCCGGCGATCGGGATCGACCCTGCCAACCCCCCGGCCGCCCCGGCTCCGCCGCAGGGACCCACGTCCCTGGAGGAACCGGCGACCTCGGTCCCGTACGACGACAGCCCCTTCGCCCGCGAGCGGCACGTCTGGCTGGGCCTGCACGCGGCGGCGACCCGGAGTCTGGCCCAGGGCTCGATGATCATCTTCAGCTGAGGCCGGCCCCTCGGGTACGGGGGGCCGGTACGGAGTGCCGGGGGCACGGGGGCCGGTACGCAGTGCCGGGGATACGGGGTGCCGGGTACGGGGTGCCGGGTACGGGGTGCCGGGGGTACGGGAGCGAGGAATGCCGCGCCCGTACCGCCCGTAACCCCGTACCGCCCGTCACTCCGTACCGCCCGTAACCCCGTAACCCCGTACCCCCGGGTCCCCGGTACCGCCAGCGCCCTACCGCGTCTCCGGCGGTCGCTGCCGGGGCATGTTCGGCCGGGCGCCCGGCGGGAGCGGGAAGCGGCCCGTGGGCTGCACGTGCCCCTCGCTCCGGGTCCCGGCCAGCGGCAGCGACTGCATCATCAGCGGCGCCGGGCCCGAGCGGAATTCGACCATCCAGTCGGCCGTCTCCACCCGCGTCAGCTCCGTCACGTCCTCGGTGAACCGCCTGAGCACCGTCAGGCACCGTTCAGCGGCCTCGCTCGCCGTGCCCTCCGTCGGGCCGAGCACCTCCCGTACGCACTCCGAGGCCCAGTCGAACTGGAGCGTCTGCAAGCGCCGCTGCACCGCCTGCGCCGTCGCCACCGCCCGCATCCAGCCGGACGACAGCCCGCAGTACCGGTCGCACGCCACGCAGGCCGCGCCCAGGATCAGCGACAGATACCCCCAGCCGGCGGCCCCCGCCAGCGCGCCCGTCAGGTCCAGCAGCGGCAGCGCGGCGCCCACCGTCGCGGCGACGGCCGTCGTGGCCCGTAAGGTGCGGGCGAGGCGGCGTTTGCGTAACCGGTCGGTCAGGTACCAGTCGACGGTGCGCAGCGCCCCCGTCTCGACCCAGCGGTACAGCTCGTCCAGCCGCTCCGCCGGTTCGCCCCAGTCGCCGAGCGGGAAGGGGCCCACGGTCAGGTCGCCGTACACGGCGCCGCCCTCCGTCTCGACGGCCTCCCCGGCGCCCTCCGGGCCCTCCGCGCCCCCGGCGCTCTCGCCGGGCCCCTCCCCGTACCTGGCACCGGACGAGGGGCCCTCCTCCCGGGCAGGGCCTCCGGGCTGCATCTCCGGCTGGCTCACCTGGGCACTCCTCTACGGTCTGGGTGTAATGGCGCGGGAACGGTGCGTGTCGGGCGACCGGTGCGAGACGTGTCGGACGACGGGTGCGGTACGAGTCGGGAAGCCGTGCGGGACGAGTGGTGCATGACGAGTGGTGCATGACGAGTGGTACATACGGCCGCCTGCACGTCCTCAACCACTTCCTACCGCCAAATGGTGGGCGGTGTGATCGAAATCTCGGCATTTCACCCCAGCTGAGGGCCGTGATCAGGTGGAGGAGCCGAGAACCCTCACCCGAAAGAGTTCGTCCCGGTGGGGTAGGGCGCGCCGCGCGGGGACCACGTAGGCTCGGCTTACAGGTAAATCGTCGTCTGAACGCTCAGGAGCGATCGTGATTCCCGGTGGTGGCCAGCCCAATATGCAGGATCTGCTCCAGCAGGCCCAGAAGATGCAGCAGGACCTGGCGCGAGCCCAGGAGGAGCTGGCCGCGACCGAGGTCGAGGGCCAGGCGGGCGGTGGCCTCGTGAAGGCCACGGTCAACGGCTCGGGCGAGCTGCGCGGCCTGGTGATCGACCCGAAGGCGGTGGACCCCGACGACACGGAGACCCTCGCGGATCTGGTGCTCGCCGCCGTCCACGCGGCCAATGACAACGCGCAGCAGCTTCAGCAGGAGAAGCTCGGCCCGCTGGCCCAGGGACTGGGCGGCATGCCGGGTCTGCCCTTCTGAGGAAGGCGGACACCAACTAGCGTACGCAGGAAGCCGACTTCACCGCGTCGGCGCGGCGACAGCGCCGCGGCAGCGGCAGCAGGCAGGCAGTAGTACAGGCAGTAGCAGCGGTAACGGGCAGTAGCGGCAGCAGCAGCATCAGGAAGGCAATCCGTTGTACGAAGGCGTGGTCCAGGACCTCATCGACGAACTGGGCAGGCTGCCCGGCGTCGGTCCCAAGAGCGCGCAGCGGATCGCCTTCCACATCCTCCAGGCCGAGCCGACCGACGTCCGCCGCCTCGCGCACTCCCTCCTTGAGGTCAAGGACAAGGTCCGGTTCTGCGCCGTGTGCGGCAATGTCGCGCAGGAGGAGCGCTGCGGGATCTGCCGCGACGCGCGCCGCGACGTGTCGGTGATCTGTGTGGTGGAGGAACCGAAGGACGTCGTCGCCATCGAGCGGACCCGCGAGTTCCGCGGGAAGTACCACGTGCTCGGCGGCGCGATCAGCCCCATCGAGGGCGTCGGCCCGGACGATCTGCGCATCCGTGAGCTGCTCGCCCGTCTCGCCGACGGTACGGTCACCGAGCTGATCCTGGCGACCGACCCCAACCTGGAGGGCGAGGCCACGGCAACCTACCTCGCCCGCATGATCAAGCCGATGGGGCTGCGGGTCACCCGACTCGCCAGCGGCCTGCCCGTCGGTGGCGACCTGGAATATGCCGATGAGGTCACGCTCGGGCGGGCCTTCGAGGGGAGACGACTTCTCGATGTCTGACGCAACGCTGCACGCCGTCAACCAGGATCCGGACGACTTCGCCGTCCAGATCGCCGACCAGATCGAAAGCTTCATCGTCGCCGTCACGGAAGTGGCGAAGGGCGACGAGCCGGACAGCGCGGTCCCGTTCCTGCTGCTGGAGTTCTCCCAGCTCATGCTGGCCGGTGGCCGGCTGGGCGCGCACGAGGACATCCTTCCCGACGAGCGGTACGAGCCCGATCTCGGCCCCGAGCCCGACGTGGACGACCTGCGCGAGCGCTTCGCCGTGATCCTTGAGCCGATCGACGTCTACTCCGAGGTCTTCGACCCGTACGAGCCCCGCAAGGCCCCCGTCCCCTCCCGTATCTCCGACGACATCGCGGGCGTCGTCACGGACCTGCGCCACGGCATGGCCCACTACCGGGCGGGCCGTACGACCGAGGCGCTGTGGTGGTGGCAGTTCTCCTACTTCTCCAGCTGGGGCTCCACCGCCTCCGCCACCCTCCGCGCCCTCCAGTCCCTGGTGGCCCACGTCCGCCTCGACCAGCCGCTCCCGGCGCTCGACGGCCTGGACACGGACCAGGACCTGACGGAGGACGCCGAGGCCATCCTCGCGGAGGAGGCGGGCGCGGTCATGGCCGAGGAGATCGCGGGCCCGCTGGGGCTGCGGACGGTACGGACGGCGCGTTAGCGCCACCGCTCCCGGCCACCCGTGTCCGCGTACGCGGACACGGGTTCATCGCTCACGGTCCACCTCGAACCACACGAACTTCCCGAACGGTCGCTCCCCCGCACCCCACCGCGACGCGAGCGCCTCCACCAACAGCAGCCCCCGCCCGCCCTGGTCGTCATCGGCGGGATGCCGCACGCGCGGACGCCGGCGGTTCGCGTCATGGCATTCGACGCGTACGCGCTCCTCGTCGAACACGATCCGCAACAGGAACGCCCCGCCCACGGGCACACCGTGCCGCAGGGCGTTGGTCGCCAACTCCGAGACGCAGAGGAGGAGGTTGTCCAGGTCACAGCGGTCGAGCCGGGCGTCGCGCAGGACACCCCGGGTGAAGGAACGGGCGGACGGTACGGAAGCGGCGGTGCGGGCGAACCGCATGACGACGGTGGTGGGCATGGCGGAGGTCACCACTCACCCCCAGGGGGGCGGATTCCTGTGTTCATGGTCACAGCGTGGAACGGGGTCGCTACGCTCGGAAGCGACCGAAGTGGTACTTGCGGGATGTAGCAGGGGTGTGAGCTGCCTTGTTCGACAGCGTGAACGCACAGACGCCGGTTGCATGGCGATACGCGGGCGACCAGATCAAACGGTGGCGTATCCGGGCCGGTTTGAGCCGCGAGGAGTTGGCGGCAGTGGCCAACTACTCGCCCGACACGCTCAAATCGATGGAGCAAGGTGTACGGATGCCGACGCCGAGACTGCTGGAGGCGGCGGACGACGCGTGCCGGGCGGAAGGGCTGTTGCTCGCCGGAAAGCAGTACCTGCGTAAGGAGCGGTTTCCGCTTCGGGCGCAGGAATTCCTGGATGCCGAGGCCGAGGCAGTGAGTTTGTGGTGGTACGAAGTGGCCTTGGTGCCAGGGCTCTTGCAGACGAAGGAGTATGCCCAGGCGCTTTTCAATGACTACTGTCCGTCAGTTTCCGACGACGTGGTGGAGGAGCGTCTCCGGGGACGTCTGGAGAGGCAGGCGATCCTTACCCGGACGCCACCGGTGAGCTTCAGCTTTGTTCTCTACGAGGCCGTTCTGCGCTCTCCGGTCGGTGGGTCGGATGTGCAGCGAGACCAGCTGGTTCACCTTGTGGAGTTGGCGCAGCTGCGCAATGTCTCGTTGCAGGTGCTGCCGTTTCAGCGCTTCGTGTCCGCTGCACTTGACGGCCCCATGATGTTGTTGGCGAACGCGGCGCACGAACGCTACGGATATGTCACAGGGCAGTCGCTCAGTGAGTTCATGCCTCTGCAAGAGCAAGTAGGCAAACTGACGGAGCGCTATGGCAGGCTTCGCATGGAGGCGCTCGGCGCCGAGGAGTCCAAAAACTTCATCACGCGAATGGTGGATCAGCTGTGAACAGTACGGGTCAGTGGCTCAAGTCCAGTTACAGCGACAGCGAAGGCGACGCCTGCATCGAGGTGGCGATGCGCCCCGCCACCACCCACGTCCGCGACTCCAAGCTCACCGCCGGTCCCCAACTCGCCGTCCCCGCCCCGGCGTGGTCCGCCTTCATCGCGTACGCGAGGTCGGACGCCGGGGCGACGCGCGCCGAGTAGCCGTATCTCGTGATCGCCCGTCAGCCGTGGGCGGTGTCGATCACGCAGAAGCGGTTGCCCTCGGTGTCGGCGAGTACGACGAAGTCGGGGTCGTCCGGATAGAGATCCCAGTCGACGCGTTCGGCGCCCAGGGAGATCAGCCGTGCGACTTCGGCCTCCTGATCGGCCGCGTCGCCCGCGTAGAGGTCGAGGTGGACTCTCGGGTGTTCCCGCACGGGCGTTGTGCTGAGGCCGAGGGCCAGGGCCGGGCCGGTGCCGTTGGCCGGGACCAGCACCACCCAGTCGTCCTGCACTTCGCCGTCGCGGGGGACGTAATCCAGCGCCCGGCCCCAGAACTCGGCGGCCCGCCGTACGTCGGCGGCCCCCATCACGGTCGTACCGATGCTCAGCATCCGGCGAGGCTCGCGGTTCGTCGCTTCAGGGCGTCGGCCTCCGCGTAGATGGTGTCGTCCGCGAAACCGGTCATGGGGCCACCCGTCTGTTGTGGGGCTGAGCCCCGGGTTCCGGGCTCCGGGCTTCGAGCCCCGGGTTCCGAGCCCTTTCCAAGGAAAGGGTGGTTGAGGGAAACCCTCCCTCCCCTCCGGTTCCGGAGACCTGCCCTGAGCTGACGATATGACAATCCGTGACTGACTTGCCACATAACGCGGTCAACGCTTAGCGTTCGCATCACTTGCCGCATAAAGCGGCCCCGGCGGTGCGCCAACACCAACTCCGGGGCCTGACCAAAGAATCGAAGAGCACTCGATCATGGCTTCCACGAATTTTAGTCCTCTCCCTGCTGTCTCCGCCCACCCCCACGCCAAACCGGGGTACGGAAAACGCTCGGCCCCCGACCAAGCCCCGCGCGGCAGCGCGGACTTCGTACATCTGCGCCCCAGGGAAGCGGCGATCGCCGCGTACATCGACCGGCTGCCCGAGGGCGCCGCGATCGGGTACAAGCCGCTCGCCGCGAACCTCGCCGACTACGGGCAGCAGGCGTGCGGCAAGGCGCTGAGGTTTCTCTCGGACGCCGGTCATCTGCGCCGGGTCAAGGAACATCTGGTGCTGGAGGACAACAGCTACCGGTGGGTCACGCGCACGTACTTCTCCCGTACGGCGCGGGACGACGACTGGTGGAAGGCGTACGTGGGCGGGCTGCGCGGGATCGATCTGACCGAGCTGGAGCGGCGGTCGAGGGCGGAAACGCGACCGGACGCGGACGGGACCGGGACCGGGAACGGGACCGAGAACGGGACCGGGATCGGGATCGAAGACGGGCGCCCGAACCCCCAGCGGACCAGCACAGCCCCCGAGCCGCTCACGGCCCCCGTGGCCTCCACCGCGCCCGCCTGCACCGCGCCCGCCACCCCTGAGCCCGCCACCCCTGAGCCCTCCACCGCCTACCGCGTCCTCGCCCGGCTCGGCCGTACCGAGCCCCGGATGACCCTGTCCGCCGCAGACTGCTCCGCCCTCGAAGCGCTCGCCGCCGAGTGGTTGGCGCGGGGCGCGACGCCGGACCACATCACCCGATCCCTGACCACCGGGCTGCCGCAGCCCATGCACAGCCCCGGCGCGATCGCCCGGGTCCGACTGGAGAACCACATGCCGCCCCTGCCCAGCAGCGCGAGCCAGCCCGCATACATCAGCCGCGCCGTACTGACCTGCATCTCCTGCGACAACGACGAGACGACGACGCTCCTGCTGCGGGGCGTGTGCGTCGACTGCCGGGAGGAGATGGAGGCGTACGACGCGGCGGAGGAGGCGGGGGAGATCATCGACGCCGTCCCCGACACCTTCCGCGCCGTCCCCGCCAAGGCGGAGGTGGCCCGCCGCGCCGACCAGCTGCGCGCCCTGGCCGGCCTGAAGTCCCGCCCGATCCCGGAACCGGTGCACAGCGAAGCCGTACGGGCCCACGCGACGGCGACGACGGCGACGACAGCGACGACAGCGACGACGGCGCCCGTCACGCCCGTACGGCTTCCACGAGGGACGGAGGCCGAATGAGCGCGCAAGAGACGCTGGTCAGGGCACCATGGAGGGAAGGAGGCGACACCATGACCCCCAGTCGGTCACGTTGGAGACGGCGGCACCGGGCCGTCTCCAACGGAGACCACCGCGGACGCCGGGCCGGCGAACCCGCCCTGCGCCGCGACTTGAACGGGGTGGTTACCGCCAAGGGCAGCGTGGCAGTCCCGGAAAGGGATCCTCAGATGTCCACACGAAGTTGGCGGGGACGTTGCCCCACCCCTGTACGGCCGGGAGCTGAACAATCTCGTCGCCCTGTGTGTAGTACCAGACGTTGTTGCCACCAGGGTGCGGGTCTCCCAGCGTCCAGCATACGAACCAGCTGGTCGTGGACTTGAGACGGCCGGTCAGCGGGGCGGAGGAGGTCGCACGACCGTAGAGATCGGCGGGGACGTTCTCGCAGTAGAGATCTTTGGTGAAGGCATTCCCGAGAGTGTCCGTGTGCGGGGTGTTCTCGCGGATGTGGCAGGTTCGCGCCGCCGGCGTCGCCGTCGCCGCGACCGCGCCGGAAGCGGTGGGAACGCACATCGCGGCCGCGAGTGTCAGGACCAGGAGCGCGGCGGGGCCTTGGCGCGGGCGCTTTTTCACCGGTCTCCTCGCACGTTGTCCGGGGTGCAGGCGGGCAGTCCCGGGAACGGGTCCGTCGTGGTGGTGAGCCGGTAGGCGGGGACGTAGCCCCAGCCCTTGCGCAGCGGCCAGTTGAGGATCTTGTCGCCCTGTGTGTAGTACCAGATGCGATTGCCCCCGGTATGAAGCTCGCCCGTCTCCCAGCAGACGAACCAGCTCAGCGTGCTGGTGAGCTTGGCATTGACGGTGGCGTAGTTCTCCGACTTGACGTATACGTCGGCGGTGACGTTCTCGCAGTAAAGGTCTTTGGTGAATGTCTTGTTGACGTGATCGGTGTGCGATACGCCGGTTCTGATCTGACAGATGCCTTGGGCGTCCTGTCCGCCGACGGCCACCGCCGACGGTGCTGTGACCGTCATCGCCGTGACGACGCTGACGAGTAACGAGAGCGCTGTACGGACTGCGACGCTCCATCCGATCGGTTTCATGGTGTCAGCCCTTCTTCCTCATCCGGCTTTCTCATCTGGTTTATGCCCACGAGCACTTCGGCAGCCCGGGAACGGGGTGGGAGTCCGACTTCAGCATGCTGGCGGGCAGATAGCCCCATGCCGCGGTGGACGGCCGGGAGACGACTTCGTCGCCCTGCGTGTAGTACCAGAAATTGTTGCTTTCGGAAGCACCGTCTCCGGTCTTCCAACACACGAACCAGCTTCGGGTGGAGTTAATCCTCCCGACTACCGGGCTGTTCACGAAGGATTGCAGCCTGACGTCGCCGGTGGAGTTGTCGCAGACCACGTCGTGGTCGAACCACATGCCGGTCCAGTCGACGTGCTCGGACCCTTCGCGTGTCTGGCAGGCGGCTGCGGCTCGGGGCGCGCCACGCCCCGTCCAGTCGGTCTTCGCCGGGTCCGGGGCATCTGACTCCGCACGTCGCGGCGTGGTCGATGTGTTCCCCGGTGGCGTATCGCACCGGACTCCGTGGTCCGGTCCGACCTGGCCGACCGGGCAGGAAGCGGACGTACGCGCGGTGGTTTCGGTGCCCGCGCTCGCCGTGGCGGCGGAGGCGGCCGTACCCGCCAGGACCGCGACAGCGGCCGGAATGGTGATCAGGCGTCGATTCCATGACGTCGGCATGGGGCGTCCTTTCGGTCTCCGTCGACCGGTTGGGGTGAATCAGTACCCGCCCGTCCTCGTCCGAACCTTCTCCGTCATTCTCAGGAGATCAGCCCGTGACGCATCGGAGCTGAATCGGTGTGCAAAGGGGAAGCCGCTTCACGATAGGGCCGGAGCAGGCCGACTTCGTGATAGCGCGGGCCACGCTCGGCGCGGTAGAGGCGCGTGAGCTGCCGGGCGATCAAGGAGGGGCTGATGTGGTGAGAGGCCAGTACGTGCCGCGCGAGCCGGTCCAGCTCCGCGCCTCCGTCATGGGTCCCCATCCCTTTGTGATGCGGTGCGAACAGAAGTCCAAAATAGAATCCCTGTACGGCTTGTTGAGTGAAGAGAAACTCAGATCCCGAAAACGGGGGGGCAGGGCGCTGAAGACGAGTACGGAATATAGCGCAGCGCGGAACGCGATGAAAGCCGCTTCGAGCAGGCGCCGCTCGGCCTTTCGGCGGGCAATGAGCCCCACCGTGTTCTTCCGCCTCGTGAAGAACACTTGTCACAGCAGATCGAAGATCGCTGTGCGCCGGCCGGCATTCGAGGCCAGGTCGGGCAGGTTCGGTTGCGCGTGATGTCAGTGCGGTGGTTGATACTCGCTCACATGACCAAGGTCCGTGTGCAGAACTTCCACGTCTCCCTCGACGGCTACAGCGCGGGCGAGACGATCACGATCGACAGACCCATCGGGGGCGCCGAGCGGCTGCTCGCGCGCTTCGACGGGCGGGTCATCCACGGTGTGGACGCCGTGGACGACCCGATCACCATCGATCGCGCGCTCACGAGCCTCTGGGGTCAGGGCATCGGGGCCGAGATCATGGGCCGGGGCAAATTCGGTCCGCAGACCGGCGCGTGGGCCGACGACGACTGGCGCGGCTGGTGGGGCGACGAGCCTCCCTTCCGTACGCCCGTGGTGGTGCTCACCCACCACCGGCGTGACCCCATCCACTTCGACAACGGGACGAGCTTCCACTTCCTCGACGCCACACCCGAGGACGCACTCGCATACGCCCGGGACCTCGCGGACGGCCGGGACGTCCGCATCGGCGGCGGCCCCTCCACCGTCCGGCAGTTCCTGGCGGCCGACCTCATCGACTTCATGCACCTGGTCACCGTGCCCATCACCCTCGGCGCCGGGGTCTCGATGTGGGGCGGGCCGGCCGGAGTCCAGGACCGCTTCACCATCGAGTCGGCGACCTCGGCAAGCGGCCTCACGCACCACTTCTGGAATCGGATCACCGCCGGCTAGGGGGCCTGCGGGACGTCGCGGCGATCCCGCTCCGCCCGGCCTCCGGCTCCGGCCTCCGGCTCCGGCCTCCGGCCTCCGGCGGCACCGGTGGTCGGGTGGGGCTCAGGGGTGGAGGACGATCTTTCCCACGTGCCCCCTGCGGGAGAGTTCCTCCTGCGCCCGAGCGGCCTGCTCCAGAGGGTAGGCCGCCGCGACGACGGGCTGGATCTCCGCCCGGCGGGCCAGGTCCATGAGGAGGTCGAAGTGCGTGGGCGTGTGCATCGCGGACCCGATGACCTGCGCGTTGTGCAGGTAGAGCCGGCGTACGTCAAAGCTCACGCCGTAGCCGCCGAGGGCGCCGGCGATGACCCACCGGCCCCCTTCGCGCAGCAGCGGCAGCCCCTCGCTCACCAGCTCGCCGGCCACGACGTCGAGGGCGACGTCGATGCCCTCCGGGGCGGCGGCGCGGATCTGCTCGGCGATGTCTCCCGCGCGGTCGACGACTTCGTGCGCGCCCGCTGCGCGTACCGCGTCGATCTTGGATCCGCTGCTCACGGCGATGACCCTCGCGCCGCGCGCCCGGGCGATCTGCACCAGCGCGAGGCCGACGCCGCCCGACGCCCCCGAGACCAGGGCCGTTTCGCCCTTCCGCAGCCGGCCCCGCTCGATCATGCCCAGCGCCGTGCCGTAGGCGGTCGGCAACGTCGCGAGCTGGTCGTCCGTGAGCGGTGACTCCGTCACGTCGTGCACACGCTCCACCGGCGCTGTCACGTACTCGGCGTAGCCGCCGTCGCGTTCGCTCCCCATCAGGCCCACCGGGTTGGCGTCCGGCCCCTCGGCGTCGTAGATCGCGGGATCGACGACCACCCGGCGCCCGACCAGGCTCTCCTCCGCTCCGGCTCCGACGGCCACCACCCGGCCCGCCACATCGGCGCCCTGGATGCGCGGGAAGTCGATCGGGCCGCGCCAGCCCGACTTCGCCGTCGGGTCCCCCGGACGGCCGTAGGCGCCCTCCCGGGTCCACAGATCGGTGTTGTTCAGCGCCACCGCACTGACCTGGACCAGCACCTCTCCCACCCGCGGGGCGGGGACGGCGACCTCCGCCGACTCAAGGACCTCCGGACCTCCGTGCCTCGTGATGCGCGCCGCTCGCATGAACGGGGACCCACTCATCGCTGAACCTCCTGACGGGTATACTGATCGGTGAACATCCCCCACCGTACACCGATCAGTGAAGGGCGGTACGTGGTGCAGGAAGCGCGGCCCATGACCCCGGCCGGCCGCCGCGTCGTGGCGGCCGCCGAGGAGTTGTTCTACAACCGCGGGATAACGGCGGTCGGCGTGGATCTGATCGCCGAGCACTCGGGGGTGACCAAGCGGACGCTGTACAACCGGTTCGGTTCGAAGGACCACCTCGTGGCGGCCTACCTCACGGGCCGCGACCAGCGCTGGCGGTCACTTGTCCGTGCCGCCGTCGACGCCGCCGGGACCCCCGTCGAGGCCGTCACCGCGCCCTTCGAGGCGCTGCGGACCTGGAGCGGGACCAACACCCGCGGCTGCGCCTTCATCAACGCGCTGGCCGAACTCCCGGACCCCGCCCATCCCGCCCACCGCATCGCCGCCGACCAGAAGCTGTGGCTGCTGAACCTGTTCGAGGAACTCGCCGCCGCCGCGGGCTGCTCGCGCCCGGCCGCCCTCGCCACCCGGCTCCTCCTGCTGCACGAGGGCGCTCTGGCCACGCAGCCCCTCTCGCTCGACACCCTTCCGGAGAGCGTCGACCTGGCACGGGCCCTGGTCCGGGCCGACGTGCCTGCGTGTTCGTGACGTGGGCCACGTTTCCGCGTGCTCGTGCTCATCGGGGGCATGCATCCCCACCGAGCGGGCGTGTTCGACGGTGCTGCTCACGGAGTGAGCGGGACATCTCATGATGTGATATCACCAGGTCGAACGGCGGTCGCTCGTTAAAATGAGCCGACAGTGACTATGGACTGAGCGAGGAGCGCACGTGGGCCTTGTCGTGCAGAAGTACGGAGGCTCCTCCGTAGCCGATGCCGAGGGCATCAAGCGGGTCGCCAAGCGGATCGTCGATGCCAAGAAGAACGGCCACCAGGTGGTCGTCGTGGTGTCGGCGATGGGTGACACGACGGATGAGCTGATCGATCTCGCCGGGCAGGTGTCCCCGATTCCCGCCGGGCGCGAGTTCGACATGCTGCTGACCGCCGGAGAGCGGATCTCCATGGCCCTGCTGGCGATGGCGATCAAAAACCTGGGGCACAACGCCCAGTCGTTCACCGGCAGCCAGGCGGGCGTCATCACCGACTCGGTCCACAACAAAGCGCGCATCATCGATGTCACGCCGGGCCGGATCCGTACCGCCCTCGACGAGGGCAACATCGCCATCGTCGCCGGGTTCCAGGGGGTGTCCCAGGACAAGAAGGACATCACCACCCTGGGCCGAGGCGGTTCGGACACCACCGCGGTCGCGCTCGCGGCCGCGCTGGACGCCGAGGTCTGTGAGATCTACACCGATGTGGACGGTGTCTTCACCGCCGACCCCCGGGTCGTGACGAAGGCCCGGAAGATCGACTGGATCTCCTCCGGTGACATGCTGGAGCTGGCCAGCTCCGGCTCCAAGGTGCTGCTGCACCGGTGCGTGGAGTACGCACGCCGATACAACATTCCGATCCATGTACGGTCCTCCTTCTCGGGGCTTCCCGGCACATGGGTCAGCAACGAACCGCAAGGGGACCGCAAGGTGGAGCAGGCCATCATCTCCGGTGTCGCCCATGACACCTCCGAGGCGAAGATCACGGTCGTCGGGGTCCCCGACAAGCCCGGCGAGGCCGCGACGATCTTCCGTTCCATCGCGGACAACGAGATCAACATCGACATGATCGTGCAGAACGTGTCCGCCGCGTCGACCGGTCTCACCGACATCTCCTTCACTCTCCCGAAGACCGAGGGCCGCAAGGCGATCGACGCACTGGAGAAGCTGAAGTCGAAGATCAACTTCCACTCGCTCAGGTACGACGACCAGATCGCCAAGATCTCGCTGGTCGGCGCGGGTATGAAGACCAACCCGGGCGTGACCGCCGGCTTCTTCGAGGCGCTGTCGAACGCGGGGGTGAACATCGAGCTGATCTCGACGTCCGAGATCCGTATCTCGGTGGTCACGCGCGCGGACGAGGTCAACGAGGCGGTGTGCGCGGTGCACACCGCGTTCGGCCTGGACAGTGACTCCGACGAGGCCGTGGTGTACGGCGGCACCGGGCGGTAAAGCCCGTAGCCCCTGGCGAGAAGCCCGTAGGCGGGAGTACGCGATGGACGGCATGCCGACGCTCGCGGTCGTAGGCGCGACCGGGGACGTCGGCACCGTCATGCTCCAGATCCTGTCGCAGCACGCGGACGTCTGGGGCGAGATCCGGCTGATCGACCCGCCGCGCGCGGGCGCGGCGGCGGGCCCCGGCCGTTTCGGCCCTCCCGGTCGCGCGGGTCTCGCGGGCGGGGGCGGCGGTGCGGGCGGGGGCCCCGAAGGGCGTGCGCTGCTGGTACGCGGCGAGCCGACCGAGGTCGTCGCGCTCTCCGAGGCCGCTTTCGACGGCGTCGACGTCGCGCTGTTCCTCGTACCGGACGAGACGGCCGCCCGGTGGGCGCCCGTCGCCGCCGCCAGGGGCGCGGTCGTCATCGACCGGTCGGCCGCCTTCCGGCTCGACCCGGACGTGCCGCTGGTGGTGCCCGAGGTGAACCCGCACGCCGTACGCGCCCGGCCGCGCGGCATCGTCGCGAGCCCCGGCTGCGCCACGCTGTCGATGATCGTGGCGGTGGGCGCGCTGCACGCCGAGTTCGGGGTGAGCGAGCTGGTCGTCTCGTCGTACCAGGCCGTGAGCGCGGCGGGCCGGGACGGCGTCGGCGCGCTGCGCGAGCAGCTCTCCCTGGTCGCGGGGACGAAACTGGGCACGCACCCGGGCGATGTGCGCCGGGCCGTGGGCGACAGCACGGGGCCCTTCCCCGCGCCACTGGCGCTCAACGTGGTGCCGTGGACGGGAGCGCCGGCGGCGGACGGCTGGTCAGCGGAGGAGCTGGCGATCCGCGAGGAGACGCGCAAGGTCCTCGACCTGCCGCGGCTGCGGGTGGTGGCGACCTGCGTACAGGTGCCGGTGATCACCGGGCACTCCATGTCCGTGCACGCGCGTTTCGAGCACGAGGTCACCGTCGAGCGGGCGCACGAGATCCTGGCGACCTCGCCGGGCGTCGTGCTGTTCGACAACCCGGGGACGGCCGACTTCCCCACACCGGCCGACGTGGTGGGCACCGATCCGACCTGGGTGGGGCGGGTGCGGCGGTCGCCGGACGACCCCAGGGCGCTGGAACTGTTCGTGTGCGGTGACAACCTCCGCAAGGGTGCCGCTCTGAACGCCGTGCAGATCGCCGAGGCCGTCGCCGTCGAGCTCGCGGCCAGGTCATAATTCCACCCAAAGTCGGTAACTCCCTTCCGTGGAAGGGAAGTCGGCGGAAATCGGAAGCCTTCGAAGCTTGAACCTTTGTAATATCCCTGTGTGCGTCCTGTGAGCAAGGCAGCTGTCCATGCCGCTTGAACTGGGACGTTGTCTTGTTCGACGATGCGTGTGCGCTTTTCTGTGACTGCACTGCAACCGCCGGCCGACCGGGAAGCGTCTCTGCGGTCGCCTCTGTGCGGTGCCGCACAAGTGGGGCATATGGGGAGATCGGTTACGCATGAGGGTATTTAGTGCAGCGTCAAACGGGGTGGCGTGCGCGTACAACCCTGGCGGGGGGAAGCGTGTCCAACTGGCGTGGCAGAGGTTCTCGAAATCACAGCGATCGGCCCCGTGCGCGGCCCGGCGGTACGCCCCGTGCGGCGGCCCCGTACGCCGGGCGGTGGTATGCCGGTGATCGCGCCCATGCCCGCTGCCCGGCCCGCCCGAATACCGTCCCAGCGCGAGGGCGTTGAGGACACGGTGGCGGCGGGGACCACCGTCGATCACCTCACCGAGACCTACCGGGCGCACTACCGCTCACTGCTGGGTCTCGCCGCGCTGCTGCTGGACGACACGGCCTCCTGCGAGGACGTCGTCCAGGAGGCGTTCATCCGGGTGCACTCCGCGCGCAATCGCGTGCGTGAGCCGGAGAAGACGCTCGCCTATCTGCGGCAGACGGTGGTGAACCTCTCCCGCTCCGCGCTGCGCCGCCGGATTCTCGGGCTGAAGCTGCTCTCGAAGCCGATGCCCGACATGGCGAGTGCCGAGGAGGGCGCGTACGACCTGCTGGAGCGGGACGCGCTGATCAAGGCGATGCGGGGATTGCAGCGGCGGCAGCGAGAGGTGCTGTCGCTGCGGTACTTCGCCGACATGACCGAGGCACAGGTGGCCGAGACGCTGGGGATATCCCTGGGCTCGGTGAAGGCGTACGGCTCGCGCGGTATCGCGGCGCTGCGCGTCGCCATGGAGGCCACGGCATGAGCAGCGGGACCGGCGACCACCGCGAGAAGGAACATGACGGTCCGGATACCGGGCCGTTGCGTGACGTGACTGGGAACGGAACTGTGGACAACGGGCCGGAGAACGAGCTGAACGGCCGCGGTGCCACCGGAGCCGACGGCGCCGGCGAGCGCGCGAGCGGCGGCGCCGGAGGCGGCGAGGGTGGCGGCGCCGGACGTGGCGAGGGTGGCGGCGGCGAGGGTGGCGCGGAGGACTCCGTCGTCACCCGGGCCTTTCCGAGCATCGGTGCGGGTGCGGGTGCGGGTGCGGGTGCGGATGACGCGGATGACGCGCACGACGACCTGAACGGCCTGCTGGACGGCGACGAGTTGGCGCTGCGCCGACTGATGCACGGTGCCGTGGGCGAGCTGAAGCCCGCCGAGGGAGCCCTCGACCATCTGCGCAGAGCGGTACCGACCAGGAGGGCCAGGAAGCGCCAGGCCGTCGTGGGCATGGCCGCCGCCGCGCTGCTGTTCGGTACGGCGATCCCCGCCTTCGTCCATGTCGCGAACTCGACCAGCACCGACGGGCCCAGTCCCGTCGCCGCCGGGCACGACGAGGAGGCGCGGGCGGGCGAGGACGCCGACAAGGAGTCCGGCGACAGCAAGAAGGACAAGGACCACCCCTCGGACAGGGTGTCCGAGGCCGAGCGCGACCGCGAGCGGTCGGAGAAGCCCGCCACCGCCTCGGCCGGAGCCACGGAGGGCGGCAAGAACGGCGGCGCGTCCAGCCGGGACGACGCCGCGAGCGACCTCAGGGCGATCGCGAACAGCTGTGCCGCGGGTCAGCTGGCCGTCACCGCCCAGGCGGCGGGGGCCCCGGACGCGTCGGGCAAGGTGTACGGGACGTTCCGTGTCACCAATGTCTCCGGCTCCGTCTGCACGGTCACCGGCGGCGGCACGGTCGGTATCGGTACCGGCGGCGCCGCCGACGCCGCCCGGATCGGCGTCGTGACGCACATGGCGGGCGACGAGGCCGGCGGGCTCCCCGACCCGTCGCTGTCGGTGGCGTCGCTGGCGCTGGGGCCGAACACCTCGTACGAGGTGCGGTTCGCCTGGGTGCCCTCGGACACCTGCCCCACCTCCGGCGCCTCGCCCGACCCCTCGCCCTCGGAGGAGACCTCGGGGGGCGCCTCCGGCGGTGGCGAGGTCGACAACGGTGCGGACGGCGGCGGCGCCGGGTCCGACGCCCAGCTCGGTGGCGACGAGGGTACGCAGGACGGCAGCGTCTACGTCTCGCACACCGCGCCGGGGGGCGCGCCGACCGCGTCGGCGACGATTCCGGGCGCCTGCGCGGGCACCGTCTACCGGACCGGGCTGCTCAGCGCTTCGTAGCGTCCGGCCCGCCGCTCCCGTCCGCCCGCCGCACCCGTCCGGCCCGCCGCACCCGCACGCCCGGCGGGCCGGACGAGAACGGCGGGCCGGATACGGCACGGCCCGCCGCGGTCTTCGCCGGCTGCGTCTTTCGGACCGGCGGTCCTACGCCGCCGTCTCCAGGCCGAGCGCCCGGTCCTTGAGCGTCTCCGCCTCGCGCCTGACCAGCCGGAACCACATGAAGCCCACGAACCCGGCGAAGACGAACCACTCACCGGTGTAGCCGAGGTTCTGGAACGCCTTGAGGTCCAGCCCGCTGTTCTGCGGCGCCGCTGCCGGCACGGCCCGCAGCCCGTCGGGCGCGTCCGTCACAGTGACCCAGGCGTTGTACACGTCGTACGGCACGACGTTGAGCAGCGACGCCGCGCTGATCATGGCGAGCTGCCCCTGCGGCAGACCGCCCCCAGCCGTCACCCCGCTGGACCCGGTGGACTCGGACGCCTGGAGCGATCCGGTGACGGTCACCTCGCCCTCGGGGGGCGCGGGCGCCGTCCCGCCCGTGGCGAGCCAGCCCCGTACGACGGGCAGCGCCTTGCCGTCGTCGGTACGCAGCATGGTCAGGACGTACGAGCCGCTCGCGCCGTCCAGCTTCCGGTCGGGCACCAGGAACTGGTCCTCGTACCGTCCGCTCGCCGTGACATGGCGCCCCGACGTCTCCTGGTCGACGGGGAGCAGCGTCGTGAGCGGGGCGGCCGGCCGGTCCCCGGGATCGGGCCGTGTCTTGGCCGCCTCGTGGCTCGCGACACGGGCCTCGAAACGTCCGAGCTGCCATGTCCCCATGAAGATGCAGAAGGGGATCGCCAGCAGGACGAAGAGGTTGATCCCCAACCAGCGCGGAGTCACCAGGAACCGGTACACCCCTCCACGGTACGGAACGCCGCCCCGTCGACCGGCCCCGGGGCCACCCTTATGCCCCGGGACCTCCCGCACCGGCCTCGGTCGAACCGCCGGTACAGCCGGTTGACGCTGAGAACGATCATGGCCGGGGAGAGGATTCTCGACCGCGCGCCGATGGAACTGATGACCGGTGAGCGGAGTCCCCGATCGTAGGATGATCCGAAGCCTTGAGCCGGGCAAGTCTGGCACGACACCGGTCGGTTACCACGTCGTGCCCTCGCGTGCCGCGGCTTCAGGCATGGTTACGACATAGGGAAGTTCATGCGATTCCGTAAGACGATCCCCACGATTGCTCTCGGCGTGGCGTCACTGACGGTGCCCCTCGCCGCCGCGGGTACCAGCACGGCGGCGACGGCGATCGAGACGTCGGCAGCGAATTCCTCCCAGGTCGAAGAGGCCACTCTCACCGACAGCGACGGCAAGCCCTCCGGCGCCCTGTCGGTGAAGGCCGCGTCGCGGGCCAGGACGGTGTTCTCCACCGGCGAGATCACCGGGGAGCACTTCTCGTCGCTCGGCCTCAGCTGGAAGAAGGAGTCCGCCGTCGACAGCGGGCTGACCGCCGAGACGCGTATCCACCGCGACGGTGCCTGGGGATCGTGGCGGGAGGTACCCCTGGAGCTGGACGAGGGTGTGTCCGAGGAGGCGAAGCGGGCCGGCGCGCCCGCCTTCTACACGGACGACGCGGACGGGGCGGAGGTCCGCTTCACGTCTCCGCAGGGCAGACTGCCGCAGGACCTGCGGCTCGCGTTCATCGACCCGGTCCAGAGCCAGGCCGCCTCCTCCTCGGCCCGGCAGTCGCGGGCCGCGCAGGCCGGTCAGGCCGCGCAGGTCGGGCAGTCCGCGCAGGCCGGTCAGCCGGACGTGAAGCTGCGGAAGGACTGGGGCGCGGACGAGGGGCTGGCCGATCCCGGGTACAAGACCCAGCCCTCCATCAAGGCGGCCTTCGTCCATCACACCGTGACGGGCAACAACTCCTATACCCAGGAGCAGGTGCCGGCCATCATCAACGGCATCTACGTCCAGCACATCGTGCTTCTCGGCTACGGCGACTTCCCCTACCACTTCATCGTCGACCGCTTCGGCGGCATCTGGGAGGGCCGCAAGGGCTCCATCGAGATGCGGCCGGGCACCGCGATCCCCGCCATCCTCGGCGGCCACGCGTCCGGCTTCAACACCAACACCTTCGGTGTCGCGATGCTCGGCAACTTCGAGCCGAACAACAGCGAGGGCGGCGAGGACACCGGCCCCGACCCGAAGCCCAGCGACGCCATGGTCAAGAGCCTGGTCGACCTGCTCGCCTGGAAGGGCGGCCAGTACCAGCTGAACCCGGAAGGCGCCACGCAGCTCGTCTCGGCCGGCGGAGGCGGCACCAACCCGCACCCGACGGGCACGGTGCTCGACGTACCGGTCATCGCCAGCCACCGGGACGTGAACGAGACGGCCTGCCCGGGCGGCAAGCTCTACGACATGCTGCCCGAGCTGCGCGAGCAGGTCGCCGACCGGCTCGGCTGAGCGGGCCGACCGGCCCGGCCGAGCAGGGGCCGACCGGCCCGGCCGAGCAGGCGAGAAGGTGAAGCGCCGGTGGCGCCCGTGTCCCTCCGGACACGGGCGCCCGCCCCGTTCACCGGTCCAGACCGAGGTGCTTCCTCGCGAAGTCCAGCTCCAGCCGGACCTGCTTGATGCGCTCCTCCACCACCAGCGAGCCGTGTCCCGCGTCGTACCGGTAGACCTCATGGACCGCGTCCCTCGCCGCGAGCCGGTCCACGTAGTTCTCCACCTGGCGGATCGGGCAGCGGGGGTCGTTCACCCCCGCCGAGATGTAGACCGGCGCCTTCACCGCGTCGACGTACGTCAGCGGGGACGACGCGGCGAAGCGCTCGGGCACCTCCTCGGGCGTGCCGCCCAGCAGCGTGCGGTCCATCGCCTTCAGCGCTTCCATCTCGTCGTGGTACGCCGTCACATAGTCGGCGACCGGGACGGCGGCGAGCCCCACCGCCCAGCTGTCCGGCTGCGTACCGAGGCCGAGGAGGGTGAGGTAGCCGCCCCACGAGCCGCCCGCCAGGACGAGCTTCGACGGATCGGCCAGCCCGGAGTCGACCGCCCAGTCGCGTACCGCCGCGATGTCCTCCAGCTCGATCAGCCCGACCCGGTGCTTGAGCGCGTCCGTCCACTCCCGGCCGTAGCCCGTCGAACCCCGGTAGTTGACCCGGACGACCGCGAAACCGTGGTCGACCCAGGCGGCGGGGCCCGCGGCGAACGCGTCGCTGTCGTGCCAGGTCGGGCCGCCGTGGATCTCGAAGACCGTGGGGAACGGGCCCTCGCCCGCCGGCCGCTGCACCAGCGCGTGCACCCGCCCGCCGGGGCCCTCGGCCCAGGCGTCCTCCACCGGCACCGAGGCGGGCGCCCGCATACCCGGCGGGTCGAGCACCACCCCGCCCGCCGTGGACCGCACCTCCGGCGGCCTGGCCGCCGACGACCACAGATACTCGACGCTGCCGTCCGGCCGGGCGGTCGCCCCGGACACCGTCCCCGGCGGGGTCTCCACCTGGATCAGCGCGCTCTTGGCGAAGTCGTAGCGCCACAGCTCGGCACGGGCCTCGTAACTGTGCGAGACGAGCAGTCCCGATCCGTCCGGATACCACTCGGCGTTGACATCGCCGGGCAGCTCGATCGCGAGATCGGTCTCCTCGCCGGTCAGCGGATTCCAGACGGAGGGCTCCCAGCGGCCCCGGCGCTGATGGCCGATGAGCAGCCTGCCGTCCCCGTCCACCGGAGCGAAGCCGAGCACCTCCAGGCCCAGCTCGCGGGTGCCGCCCTCGGTGTCGTCCAGCTCGCCCACCACCGAGCCGTCCAGCCGCACCACCCGCAGGGCCGAGTGCATCGCGTCGCCGTGCTCCGTGTGCTCGATCGCGAGGAGGGTGCCGTCATGGGAGAGATCCCCGACCCCGGCCGACTCCCGGTGCCGGTAGATCTCGACCGGCGGCTGTCCGGGCCGGACGACATGCACCGTCGAGCCGTCCTCGTCGGTGGACCGCCCGACGACCGCCGTGCCGTCCCGGCCCAGGGCGAGTCCGGCCGGATAGGAGGGATCGAGCCCCGGCGTCGCTGGCTCGTCCCGGTCGGGGCCGGTGTCCTTCGTGGTCTCGCCCCGCGCCCCGGCCTGCGCTCCGGCCTGCGGCCCGGCCTGCGCTCCGGCCCGCGCCCCGGTCAGGAAGGGCTGGCGCATCCAGACGCCGAACTCGTCCCCGTCCTTGTCCGAGAACCACCAGATCCACTCACCGTCCGGAGTGAGCGCGCCGTCCGTCGTCCCGTTCGGCCGGTCGGTCACCTGGCGCTGCTCGCCGGTCGCGCGGTCCCACGCGTACAGCTCGTACGTCCCTGTCGCGTTGGACACGAACAGGCTGCGGTCGGGGGCGTCCTCCGCCCAGTCGGGCAGCGAGACGCGAGGTGCTCGGAAGCGCTTCTCCCAGTCAGGCATGGCTGCATCAGTCGTCATGCCCCTATTCAACCTGATGACGCGACCTGCCAAGAACGGGTTTCGGAAACGCTAACCCCCGTGTTCTTTCCCGTATTTTGATCGCTAGGTCGCAAGCATAGAACGGGCTGGAATCCAAGTAATGCCCGAGAATATTCATGTAGTCGGCTGCGGCCGACAGTCGGTCACCCGTACAGAAGACGAGAACTCCCTTTCCGTCAGCGCTCAGAAGCACGACCTCCAATACTGGGCGGATACGCCCGGCCGAAATCGCATCGTTATCGGGTGGGCACTGGACACGAACACCTCCGGAACGACGAAACCTTTCGCCCGTCCGCAGCTCGCCCGTGGATAACCGAGCGCATGGATGAATGGGACGTGCTGGCGTTCCCGCGAATCGACCGGATATCCCGGAAGGTCCGCTGCTTATCCGAACTCGTCGCGCGCCCGCCGGGCATGACGGGACAGCCCTTAGCCGTGGCCCGCGCCCGGCACGCCAAGGGCGAGAGCGTCACAGCCATCGCCACGGGCCCGGGAGTCCACCGGGCCACCTTGACCGGCACCTGGGAGAGAGCGCCTGAGACAGGCGCACAGCCGTTCTGACAAGCCCCTGGCGTACGCGTCGGGGGCATCGTCATATCCGTCCGGACAGGGTCAGGGAGCTACCGCACGAACGAGCATCGTGCCTACGGTTTTGCCTTCCGGCGGGACGATGACGGATGCGGAAACACCGGTGAATCCGTGGCCGGTGAGGAGACGCTCCCATTCGCTTGGGCTGTGGTCGTATCGCATACCCGCCCTGCCCGGTCGCGGACTCTGACTTCCAGCAGGCAGGTGCGAGAACGCCAGGATGCCGCCCGCTGCCATGCGCGCCCGGATCAACGGAAGCAGAATCTCCGGATCAACGAACCAGACGGCACCGAAGATCGAGAGCACGACATCGAATGTCTGGTCCGTCCCGCTCAGGAACGCCGTCGCCTCCGCCGTGCGGAATTCAAGTCCCGGCAAATCGCTCCAGCGCTCCCGTGCCACAACCTCACGGGCGGGGGCAATGTCCACCCCGAGACCGGACGCGCCGAGGGTCGCCAGGTGTGCCAAGTTGCTTCCGCTTCCCGAGCCGAGTTCCAACACTCGGCGTCCGGCGACGGTACCTAGAAGACCCTCGTCCGGCCCGTGATCGGCGTACTGAGTCCAGTTCAGCCAGGTCGTGTCTCCGTTGGCGTTCCTGTCCCTACGGGGCGTGCTCCCGACTGCGTACCTGTCCCAGGACTCAGCCGATGACATGCAGTGTTCCTCTCCGGGAGCGGGGCTCGCCCCCAACGTACGGGGATGAGCCCCAACTCATGTGCTGTTCGGCTCTACTTGGGCGAGTCGTGGCATCCGGCGTGGCACTGGTTGCAGTCGGCCGCGCTGTCCATGCCCCACAGGTCGGGGTCGATCTCGAACCCGGCCGCCGTGATGGCGTTGATCGTCCGCTCCAGGACCAGAGGACCGCCGTCCTGCGAGTCTCGCCCGTCCCCCAGCTCGGGAACGTGGTGGATGTACCGGCCGAAGTGCCGGTCCGTGAAGTGGTGGTACGGGATCGAGTCCAGCATGAACGAGTGCCACGCCTCGTCCACCTGCTTCGACGGACCCATGAGCAGGTCCGGGTTCTCGCCGCACGTGACCAGGTAGGCGACGGCCTGCCCGAACTTGGCCTCTGCCAGTTCCCGGGTGTTGTCCGGGTTCCGGAGAAGGAGCGTCACCTCCCGCTCCCACACGTCCGGCGTGACGTACGCCTTCGGGTCGCGGATCACTACTGCCGTACTCATGCTGGCCGGCCTCCACGCAATCGGGGGTTGGATGTGCTCCGGTCCTGCCGTCCGCCTCGGCACTGGAGCATGAGCACGGGGGCATTGAGCCAGTAGCGAGGGGTTCCCCGCCCTCCCCTCATAGAGGGTCTGCGGCTCGGTCTGCGTACCGTCTGCTCTCACCTTGCAGGTGCTGATGCGGATGGACATGACGACCATGCTCCGGATCGGCCATGCCCATTGCGGCGACGTTCCCGGCGTCGCTCGGGCGTCATGTCGGCGTCGCGCCGAAGGCGTCAAACCGGTGTCATCGAAAGCGCGGCGTGGCTAGCCTCAGATCATGACGACCACGGCCGAGCGTGAGCGAATCCCTAACGACGTGCTGACCTCGGTACGCAAGTCGATGAACCTCAGCCAAGACGAGTTTGCCCAGGGACTACGCGGAGCGGGTGAGGAGCTGGGCGAACCCAACGACGCCTCCAAGCGACTCGTGCAACGCTGGGAGTCCGGGGAGACCAGGACATGCCGTCCGCTGTACGCGCGGGCGCTGAAGCGGTTCACGGGCCGCGCCCCTGAGTCGCTGGGGTTCGCCATTCCCATGACCCGCGTCCACTCGGACGGCGCAGGAGGCCACGACATGGAAGCAGGGGAACTCGGTACCACCGGTGCCGTCGCAAGCCCGGAGGAAGAAGCTGAGGAAGAAGCTGAGGGCGAGTACGCGGGTATCTGGCTGTCGCGGTATGAGTTCTACTCGTCCAGCCGTGACGAGACGTTCGACTGCAAGCACCATGTCGTGATCGTCCAGCACGGTAACCGGCTGACAGCTCAGAGCTTGCCCGGCGCCTCGACCAACCCGGACAGCCCCCTGTCTCTGGATCTCACCGTGGACCGGAACGTCATCACGGGCACCTGGACCGAACAGACTGCGGCCGATGGCTACTACCAGGGAGCCCGCTATCACGGGGCCATTCAGATGCTGATCGAGCCGACAGGCCGCCGCATGGCGGGCAAGTGGGTGGGGTTCGGCAAGGACTTCGACGTGAACACCGGGCCGTGGGAGCTGCGCCTACTCGACCGGTCGAGCGCTCGCGCAAGCATCGAGCGGTACTCAACCACTCCGGGCTGAGGCCGGGACAGAGCCCTCGGGCGGTCCCGCTCCCGGGCGGCCCGTACGAGGTGTGAGCCGAGCGCCCACCGGGCATCTCAGAAGAAGAAAGGTGCCCTGTCCCGGAGCGCTTTCGCCGCCTCGTGCCCGTACCGCACGGGAAGAAGGGACATGATGGCTGTTTCACCCGTGCTCAAGGCCGAACGCTCCCGGATGTACGAGGAGCTGGTGGCCGAACACACCCTCATGCGCCGGGGTGCCGCCCTGGTCGTCACCGCGTTCGACCGTCTCGCCGACGGGCAGCCCGTCGACGTGCGCACACTGATCACCACCGCCCGCTGGCTGATCGACTTCGTCGGTGGCCAGCGCAGAAGCGAGATCGAGCAGCTCTGGCCGGTGCTGCGCGAACTGTTCCCCGGACCCGTCGCCGGACTCGACAAGTCGGCGGCCGAGCGCGACGCGCTCGAAGCCGAGCTGCACGCGCTCGACCGGTCGGTCGACGCGATGGCCGCCCGCCAGGTCACCGGCGGGCGGACCGAGGCGCTGGTGGTCATCAGCCAGGCGACGATGTCGGGGCTGCCCTCCGCCCAGCGGTTGCAGACCCTGCTGAACAGGCACTTCGACGAGGAGGAGCCGGTTCTGCTGGAGCTGGTCCCGAGGGTGCCGGACCGCGATGTGGCGCGGCTGCGCCACGCCATCACCCAGAGCGCTCCGCGCACCGGCCCGCACCTGGTGTTCGGGCTGATGGAGGACCCGAACCGGCTGCCCGGCCACACGGCCCTGATGAGCGGCTTCCCGGCATCCGTGCGGTGGCTGCGTCCGGTGATGCTGGCGCGTTACCGATCCGTCAAGAGGGCGCTGGGCGTCGCCGAGCTGGAAGGGACGCGGTAGGCACCGGCTCTGTGACAGGCTTCCGGCCGGGACGCCCGGCCGGAAGCGGGCTTGTTGGCCGACGGGTCGTGCGGGATACTTCTACAGCCCTGTAGATATACGGCCCTGTAAGCACAGATATCAAGGGATATCGAGGGGTATGGCCCGGTGCTTCCGCATCGGGTCCCCGTCCGTTACCGGGAGAGAGCAGACCGATGTTCGGCTTCAGTGAGCTGGCCCTGATTCTTCTCGTCATCTTCGTGATCGTCGGGGTGAAGAAGCTGCCCGAGCTGACCCGCTCGGCGGGCAAGGCCGCGCGCATCCTCAAGAGCGAGAAGGCCGCGCTCAAGGAGGACGGGAAGACCGCGGACATCCCGGCGGCCTCAGCGCGGCCGGGCGAGCCGCAGGCCGGGCGCCGCGTCGTCACCGGCACGATCGTCGACCGGGACCAGCCGCCCACCCGCTCCTGACCTCCCCGAACGGCTTCCTCTGCCGAGGCCGACCCTCCGGGCTCCCGAAGCCCGCGCTCCCCGGGGAGCCGCCGCCTTCCGGCACCCGCCGTGGCCGAGCGCGCGGCCTCCGGCACACAGCGTGCCCCTAGACTGAATCGCCGGGTCAGCAGGGTTCAGGAGTTCGGGCCGACGGTCCGCGTGGGAACGGGAGTGCGATGTGACGGCAGATGTCGGCGGCTTCGGGGATCCCCCCGCCGAGGTGCTGGCGGACGCGGCTGCCGCGTTCGGGCTGCTCGCGTCGTCCGCGCGGCTGCACATCGTCTGGGTGCTGGCGCAGGGCGAGAGCGATGTGACCGGGCTCGCCGAGCGGGTCGGCGGTGCGCTGCCCGCGGTGAGCCAGCATCTGACCAAGCTCAAGCTCGCCGGCCTCGTCCGCTCCCGGCGCGAGGGCCGCCGGCAGGTCTACTTCGTGGACGACTCCGATGTCGTGACCGTCGTCCGGCTGATGGTCGGGCAGCTCACCGACCGCGCCGCGCACACCCCGGGCCCGCGCCGCGTCAGCGACGTCGGCGCGTGAGTCCGTCGTGTCCGAGTCCGCCGTGCCCGACCCCGTGGTGCCGGGACCCGGCGCGTCGCCACCCGGCGCCCCCGGCGGTACGGACGACCGGCGGGCGTGGCCCCGCAGCCCCGACGGCACACCGGACCTGACCGGACTCACCGCACTTCAGGTGCTGCGGCACCTCGACAGCGGCCCGCGCGGTCTCACCGAGGCGCAGGCCGAGGAGCGGCTGGGGCGGTACGGCGAGAACGCGGTGCCCGAGTGGCGTACGGCGTCCTGGCCGCGCCGGTTCCTGTGGAGCCTGCGGGACCCGTTCACCGCCGTCCTGCTCTGCCTCGGTCTGGTGTCCGCCACCGTCGCCGCCTGGGGCACGGCCCTGGTCATCCTGTCGCTGGTCGCGGTCAGCTGCCTGCTGCGCTCGGCGGGCGAGCACCGTGCCGACCGCTCCATGGCGGGGCTGCGCGAGCTGGTGGCGACGACGGCGACCGTGACACGACGCGACGCGCCCCGTGACCTACCCGTCGACCAGCTCGTACCCGGCGATGTGATCCGCCTGGGGCCCGGTGATCTCGTACCCGCCGACGTACGGCTGCTGCGCGCGAGCGGCCTGACCGTCCATCAGGCACCGCTCACGGGGGAGTCGGCCCCGGTCGCCAAGTACGCCGTGGACGCGCCGGGGCCGGTGGGCGAGTACGGCGTGGGTCCGCCGGGAGCCGTGGGAGCGTACGCCGTGGGTCCGGCGCAGCCGGCGGGAGGGGCCGCCGCGGGGCCGGTCGAACAGGTCGCTCCGGCGCCCTCCTCCGCCTTCGCCGGGGTGTTCGCCCAGCCGCAACTGTGTTTCCAGGGCAGCAGCGTGGCGTCGGGCAGCGGCACCGCGGTCGTGTTCGCCACCGGAGCGCACACCCGGTTCGGCGCCGCGCGCCGGCGGCCGGGGCGGCGCGCGCCCAGCGCGTTCGACCGGTCGGTGAACGGGATCTCCTGGGTCCTCATCCGCTTCATGCTGCTGACCCCGCCGCTCGTCCTCATGGCCAACGCCGCCCTGCGCGGTCGCGGCCTGGAGACGCTGCCGTTCGCGGTGGCGGTCGCCGTCGGGCTGACCCCCGAGATGCTGCCCGTCATCGTCACCACCGCCCTGGCCCGTGGCGCGGCCGGTCTCGCCCGCGCCCACAGCGTCATCGTCAAGCGCCTGCCCGCGCTGCACGATCTGGGCGCGGTCGACGTGCTGTTCCTCGACAAGACGGGCACGCTCACCCAGGACCGGCCCGTGGTCGACCGCGCGCTGGACGCGCGGGGCGAGCCCGACCCGGAGGTGCTGCGCTGGGCCGCCGTCAACGCCTGGTGGACGTTGCAACTGGCCGACCTTCCCGCACCCGACGCCCTGGACGGCGCGATCCTCGCCGCCGTGGGCGAGGACACCGCCGCCGAGGCGGCCGAGGGCGTCGCCGCGCTCCCCTTCGATCCGCAGCGGCGGCTGTCCACCGCCGTCGTCCGGCACCCCGGCCGCCTCGGTGTTCACACCCTGGTCGTCAAGGGCGCGGTCGCCGACGTACTCCAGCGGTGCGCGCTCGACGACGAGGAACGCGCCCGGCTCACCGCGCTCGCCGTGCGCGAGGCGGACAGCGGACTGCGGCTGCTCGCCGTCGCGGTCGCCGAGCGGCCCGCCCGCCACCGCGACTACACCCCGGCCGACGAACGCGGTCTCGACTTCCTCGGCTTCGTCGCCCTCCACGACGCCCTCGCCCCCACCGCGGCCGACGCGCTGAAGGTCTTCGACGAGCGCGGGGTGAGCGTCAAGATCCTCACCGGTGACCACCCCGGCACGGCGGCCCGCGCCTGTCTCGACCTCGGCCTGGGGCCCGGCGAGGTCGTCACCGCCGACCGTATCGACGCGCTCACCGACACCGAGTTGGCCGGCCTCGCCCGGCGCACCACCGTCTTCGCGCGCTGCACCCCCGAGCACAAGGCCCGTATCGTCGCCGCGGTGCGCGCCGCCGGTCACACCACCGGATTCCTCGGTGACGGTGTCAACGATCTGCCCGCGCTGTACGCCGCCGATGTGGGGATCTGCCCGCGCGACGCCGTCGACGTCGTCCGCGAGTCGACCGATGTGGTCCTCGCGAAGAAGGACCTCACCGCGATCGACCACGCGATCACCGCCGGACGCCACTCCAGCGGCAACATCGCCACCTATCTGCGGATAACGCTCTCCTCGAACCTCGGCAACGTCATAGCGATGCTCGTCGCCGGGCTGCTGCTGCCCTTCCTGCCGATGCTCCCGGTCCAGGTGCTCGTACAGAACCTGTGCTTCGACGCCGCGCAGCTCGCTTTCGCCTACGACCGGCCCACGCCGGAGACCCTGCGCCGGCCGAGCGAGCTGCGTTCGCGCGCCTTCCTGCGCTTCATCACCCGCTTCGGTCTGATCAACGCCACCGCCGACATGGCGACGTTCGCGGTGCTCGCGCTGGCGCTGTACACGGCGGCCGGGTCCGGGATCGACAGCCAGGCGGCCTTGCACTCCGGCTGGTTCACCGAGAACCTGCTCACCCAGGCGCTGGTGATGCTGCTGCTGCGGACGGGGGTGCGGCGTACGGTGACCGGCCGCCCGCGCGAGGGTGCCGAGCGGCGCCGGGCGCCGAGTCCGGTGCGCTGGGCCGCCGCCGGGCTCGCGGTGACCGGGGTCCTGCTGCCACTGTCACCGTTCGGCCCGGCGCTCGGCATGCCCGCGCTGCCCGCCGTGTACTACGTACTGCTGGCCGCCGTGCTCGGGCTGTACGCGGTCGGGCTGGTCGTCGCCAAGGGGCGCCACGAACGCCGCCACGCGGCCCGGGAGGCGGCCGAGGCGGCCGGGGGGCCCGGGGCCGCCGGGGTGCCCGGGGCGGCTGTGCGGGGCGCCGCTGCCGGCCCGGCGTCCTCCGCGTCCGCCTCCCCTTCGGCGGCCCCCTCCGCCTCCGCTCAGCCGTAGGACAGGTTCGAGCACGGGTCGTCGTCCGCCGAACGCGCGTCGTCCGCCACGCCCGAGGGCACGGAGGCGCTCTCGCTCGGGTCCGGCTCGGCGGCGGCGGGGCCGGCCGTCGGGTCGTCGGCGAACGCCGAACCGACGATGACGTTGATGCCGGGCGCCGTCGCCTGCTGGAGCTTCGCGCCGGAGAAGAGCCGGGCCGTGGTCTTGGCCTGCGCGTCCTCGCCCGGACCGTACTCGATCACGGTGGCGCCGTAGTCCTGGGTGCTCGCGGTCGCGGTGCCGGTGAGCGTGAAGCCGTGGTCCATCAGGACCCGGCCGCCGCGCGCCGCCAGTCCGGTGACCTCCGTGCCGTTGTACACGGCGACCGCGATGCCCTCGCCCGACACCTCTTCGGACACGGTCGGCGAGGGGGTGGGCTCGGTGGTCTTCTTCGCCTTCCCGCCCTTGCCGCTGGCGTCCGTCCCGTCGACGGTACGGTCCGCCTTGAGCGCCGCCCAGAGCTGTGAGGCGTCCGGCTCGACGATGGCGACGCGCGCGCCCTGGTAGCGCCAGGGGATGGTGACGAACTTCGTGTTGTGCAGATCGATGTTCTTCAGCCCCATCATGAAGCCGAGCAGCTTGTCGGCGGAGCCGAGCCCCGGGTCGACGGTCATGGACTCGGTGGCGGCGTTCGCCAGCGGCAGCAGCTTGGTCGGGGTGAGCCCGTCGCTCTTGACCTGCTTGATCAGGCTTCCCACGAACGCCTGCTGGCGCTTGATCCGGCCGATGTCGGAGCCGTCCCCGATGCCGTGCCTGATGCGTACGTAGTCCAGCGCCTTCACGCCCGAGACGTCCTGGACGCCCTTCTCGAAGATGAGGTCACCGCGCGTGGCGCGGTTGGGGTTCAGGTCGCGCTGGTAGATGTCCTGCGGCAGGCAGACCTGCACCCCGCCGACGACCTCGGTGATCTTCGCGAAGCCCTTGAAGTCGACGACGATCGTGTGGTCGACGCGGAGCCCGGTGAGCTTCTCGATGGTGTTCTGGGTACAGGCCGGATTGCCCTTGGCCGTCTGCCCCACCGAGAACGCCGAGTTGAACATGGTGTTGGTCTGTTCCTTCGTCCAGCTGCCGTCCGGCAGCTGGCAGGGCGGTATGTCCAGCAGCGTGTCGCGCGGTATGGACACGGCGACCGCGTGCTTTCCATCCGCGTAGACGTGCAGCAGGAAAGCCGTGTCGGAGCGGCCCACGTCCTCCTTGTCGCCGCCGCCGAGCGCGCTGTTCCCGCTGGTGCGCGCGTCCGAGCCGATGACGAGGACGTTCTGCCCCTTCGTCGTGGCATCGGGCCGGTCGTCGGAGAGGCCGTTGGCGCTGAACGTCTCGATGTTGCCCGTGAGCTTGAAGTAGAGCCAGCCGGCCCCCGCCGAGACGAGGACGAGGAGGGACAGGGCTATCGCGAGGGTCAGCCGCAGCTTTCCGCGCTTCTTCCGTCTGCGCGAGGCCGTGGAACGGGCGTTGGCGCGGCGCGCGGCGGCGCGACCGGTGTCGTCCCGGCGCGCGGATGCCGTGTCCTGGCGGCTGCCTGCCATATGTACGCCCTCATCCCTCCGACCGACCCCATGGTTGTACAGTTGCGCAATGTAGCAACCTTATGTAGCAACCTTATTGACGGGTTCGGTCCCCGGGTCGGTTGCCTCCGGGTGTCGACGGAACGAGAAGAAGGCGAGGCGAGAGATGTTGCGTAACGGGTTGGAGCCTTGGCACCTGCTGGTCGTGGCGGTCGTGATCATCGTCCTGTTCGGCTCGAAGAAGCTCCCCGACACCGCCCGTGCGCTGGGCAAGTCCATGCGCATCCTCAAGAGCGAGACGACGGCGATGAAGGAGGAGGCCGCCGCCGGGACCGCCCCGGCTCCCGCTGCCCCGGCTCCCGCCGCTTCGGCCGCTTCGCACGGTCCTGCCGCCCCTCCCGCCCCCGCCCCCGCCCCCGCCCCCGCCCCCGCTGCCGCCGCCTCCGCCGAGGCGCCGGTGACTCCGGTGTACCCCGTGACGCCCGAGACGGCCGTGGCGACCGACGCTCCTGCCGCACCGGGCGCGCCGCGCTGAGACCGCGCGCCCGGTCCGGCGGTGTGCCTCAAGGGCTGGCCGGATCGACCCCGTACCGCAGTGGTTCGCCCTTCACGCGCAGATCGCGCCGGTAGACGAAGAGCGCGTCCACCTGTGCGCCGCCCGCCGGTCCGTCCAGCTCGCAGGGGTACGTCACCTGTACTACGGACGGCCGGTCGGCGACCCGCATCCGTACCCCGTCCGCGGGGCCGCCGTCGAGTACGGCGATCTCCCACGCGGTCTCCGTCGTCGTTCCCGACGATCCGTGTGTCTGCTGCCCTTGCGTCGTGTGCGCCCTGGCTTCATATCCCATGGCCATACTTTAAAGGTTGCGCAATCCTTGAACTATAGCTCTTTCAGATCGTTCACCAGCGGTTCGAGGGTGGCTTCCTCGTGGAGCGCGACCCCGAGCGCGGACATCGCCGGGGCCAGGCCGGGGTCCCACTCCGCGGCCACCGAAGGCCCGGCGAGCGGCAGCGGCGGGATGCCCCGCTCGGCGGCACGGGCCGCCAGGAGCCGGTAGTCCCCGGCGAGCAGCCGCCAGGGCCGGGCGTCGTACCGTCGCATGATCCGGTTGGCCAGCGCGATGCCCGGCCAGTCGAAGTCGCCGTGGTACGCGAAGCGGCAGCCGGCGGCAGCCAGTGCGTCGAGCAGCGTGAGAACGGCCGTCGAGGCGCTGCCGGAGGTGCAGACGAGCGGCCGGGCGCAACCGGCGTCGGCGGCGGCCTCCACCACCCGCGGGTTCTCGCAGACGTGGACCGGGGTGCCTGCCGGCAGCGACAGCCGCAGCGTGCGCAGCTCGCGCAGGGTGAGGTGGGTCTCCGCGTGGTGGTCGGCCCTTTCGCGCAGCGCCCTTTCGCGCCAGCCGCCGCCCTCGGGACGCAGCCCGTACGTGAGCACGGTGCTGGATATCTCGTCCGGCGCGACCCCCGCCAGGCGCCACAGCGCGCGCCGCTCGGCCGCGCTGTCGGGGAGCGCGGCGCCATGGGCGAGGGCGATCCCGCGCTGGACGAGCCGGGAGAGCCAGCTGCCGTCGTCCAGACCGTGCGCGGATCCCGTGACCTCGGCGGCGAGTTCACCACGGCCCCGGTGGACGCCGGGGGCCGGAACGCACCGGCCGCCGGCGTCCACCGGGGCCGTGGGCCCGGCCGGCTCCGGGGCCGCTGCCGCCGGGGCGAGCAGCACGGTCAGCAGCAGGACCGCCTGCTGGAGCGTGCGGGTCGCGGTGTCCGGCGCGACGCCCGCCGGCACGCCCGCGCGGCGCAGCCCCTCGTACCACTCCCGCGCCCACGCCTCACCGGCCAGCGGCGAGGCGTCCAGGGCCGAGGCCACCGGCGACCAGATCCGCGCCCGGCGGGCGTCGGTGTCCGCGCGGGCGGCCCGGCGGTCGGTGAGCGGCGGGCCGAGCGCGCCCAGGGTCTCCGCCAGCCCGAGCCCGGCGGCCGAGGCGCGCAGCCGGGTGTCGAGCGCGGCGAGGGCGACGGTGGCTGTCGTACCGGTGAGGGCCTTGCCGACCAGGTGCGACAGGGCCGTTCTCTCCTCGGCCCGCAGGCCGGTCAGACGCAGCGAGCCGGTGGCGCGCAGGCCGTTGCGCTCCAGGCGGGCGCGGGTGGCCTCCCAGAGACGGGCGAGGCCGGGGCCCGCCAGCCAGGCGCGGGTCTCGGCGGGCAGGGCGGGGAGAGGTGGGGGTGGCGGCGGGGGCCCGCCGGGCGGATTTCGCCCGTCCGCCGCGCTCTCGGCCGCCGCGCTCCCGGCCGTCGTGGTCATGTCCGCCGCGCTCCCGGCCGCCGGGCCCGGGTCCGCCGTGGTCATGTCCGCCGCGGTGCCGTCTGCCGTAGTGCTGTCCGCCGCGCCCCCGGTCGCCGGGCCCCTGTCCGCCGGGCCCCTGGCCGCCGGGCCCGGGTCCGCCGTGGTCATGTCCGCCGCGGTGCCGTCTGCCGTAGTGCTGTCCGCCGCGCCCCCGGTCGCCGGGCCCCCGGCCGTCGTGGTCATGGCGACACCAGGTGCCGCCGGTGGCCGTTCCACGTGTAGTGCAGCGTGGCCACCCCGCGTACATGCGGGTCGCGCAGGCACTCGTAGATGTGCAGGGAGGGCACCTGCGGCCAGTTGCCCATCAGCCGCTCGCTCGTCAGCACGAAGTCCAGATCAAGATCGACCAGGATGCGGCCGAGTCTGCCGTGGGTGGGCTCGTCCACCTTGGCGAACGCGTCGTCCAGCAGGATCAGCCGTGGCGCGTGCGGCGCCGACTCGCCGAGGGTGGTGAAGTGCGCCGCGGCGGCGGCGAAGAGCACCAGGTAGGACAGCACACGCTGTTCGCCCTGGCTGAGCCCGGTGCGCCCGGTGAGCCGGCGCCTGCGCCGGGGGGCCGCGTCCTCGACCACGAAGGTGTGGAAGCGGAACCAGTCCCGGTAGTCCAGCGCGGTCCGCAGATGCGCGGCGTAACCGGCCGACGGATCGGCCCTGCGCACCTCCTCGATCCGGCGTTGCAGCACCTCGCGCAGCTGCTCGGTCTGCTCCCGCGTCCGCAGCCCCGAGGGGCTGCTCAGCAGTCCGACCGCCGCGCGTACGTCGGCGTCGGCGTCCTCGTCCAGCTTCCAGCGCAGCTCCACCCCCAGGCCGTGCGACGTCCGTACGGTCCGCAGGGTGTCGTTGAGCGCGGCGACCAGCTGGGCGGCGGCGATGACCTGTGTCGACAGATGGTCGCCGAGTTCACCGGTGAGGAAGCGCCGGAAGACCTCGCGCTCGCGGTCGGTGAGCCGTCCGCGCGCCTCGGCGGCCCGGTCGGCGATCAGCGTCCCGACCAGGGCCACGTCGTGGTGACCGTGGTCGTCCACCAGCCGGCAGATCTTGATGCCGTCCTGCTCGTCGAGCTGTGCGTCGTAGCCGCCCGCCAGCTGATCGCGCAGCTCGGTGTGCCGGTTGAGCAGGGTGCTGTCCGACACCTCGTGCCTCGGTGGCGTCAGCCGCTCCCGTACGGCGTCGGCCAGCTCACGCAGGGCCCGTACGCGGCTGCGGACATCGGAGCCCGGAGCGCCGCCCGCCGACTCCGGCCCGCCCGGCGTTTCTTCCGGCCCGCCCGCCGCCTCCGCCCCCGTGCCGTCGACCGGACCGGGACCGGCGCCGCGCACCGCTTCGAGTCCCGTGCCGTGCGGCGTCTCAAGTCCCGCGCCGCGCACCACCTCCGGGCGGGCGAGGGCGCCGCGCAGCCGGCCGCCCGCCGCGATGACGGCGGCCTCCTGGCCCACCAGCACCTCGCGGCAGCGCTTCTCGCTCTCCTCCGCGCGCACCCGCTCCGCGCGCAGCTCGTCCAGCGTGGCGCGGGCCACCGGCAGGGCGCGGGCGGCGGACGCGATCCGGCGCTCGGTGCGCTCCTCGCGGGCCAGGATCTCGTCCTTGGCCGAGCCGATGGTCTCTTCGAGCGTACGGAGCGCCTGCCGGGCCGGGCGCAGCTCGTCGAGACGGGCCCGGTACTCGGCCTCGGTCTCCGAACGGTCCGCGCGGGCCCGTTCGTACCCGGCCTGCTCGGTCCTGCTGCCTCCGAGGCCCTCGGCCGTGCCCCCGACGGACCGGCCCAGCTGGTCGAGTCCGCCGGCCAGCGCGGTCAGCGCGGTCCCCACGCGCGCGAGGCCGTCGGGATCGGTCGGCAGGCCGTGGGCGCTGGCCGTGGCCTCCGCCTCGCCGCGCGCCGCGACCGCCCGGGTGCGCGCCTCCTCGGCGGCGCGGGCGGCGCGTCCCGTCCTGCCGGTCAGCTCCCGTACGGTGCTCTCGTCGCCCTCCGCCCTGGTCCAGGCGGTGTCCAGCCGGCGGGTACGAGGGAACTCCCGCCACGCGTGCGCCAGTTCGCGGCGCCGCCGCTCGCTGTCGGCCAGCCGCTCCCGGGCGGCAGCCAACTGCCCTTCCACCTCGGCGAGGCGCCGCGCCAGCTCCGCGAGCGCGCGGTGGCGGGTCTCGGCGCGCACGGCGGCGCCCACATACTGCGCGGCGTCCTTCATATGGCGGCCGCGCAGCGCGCCCAGCCGCCAACTGCCGTCGTAATAGGCGGTGCTCGTCGCGGTCGTCGCCCTCGCGGTGTCCTCCGCCGGGACCAGCGCGACGGCCGCCAGCACCCGGGCCACCCGCTCCGCGCTGACGCCGCTGTCCGGATGGGGGGCCGGCCGCAGCGCCTCGGCCAGCGTCGGCCCCTCCGACTCGGGGACGCCGGGCTGGAGCAGCGTGTGCCGGATCAGGGTGTCGCAGGTCAGCGGGTCGATGAGCGCGCCGTCCGCCGGAATCCAGGCGTCCAGGAGTCCGCTCGCCTCCAACGCGGCCTCCAGCCCCGCCTGGGTGGAGGGGGAGAGGCCCTCGGCGAAGTCCACCAGCCGGTACAGCGGCGCTCCGTCGCCCGCCGCGCGCCGGGCGGCGCGGTGGTACGGAACGGGCGGCTCCGGATCGGTCCGCCGCTCCCACGCGGCCCGCTCCCCGGCCAGCCTGTCCCGCTCCTCCTCGTACCGGCCGACGCCGACGGCGAGCGTGTCCCGACCGGCCGTCAGCTCCTCGCCGTACGGGTCCAGCGCACCCCGGGCGGTCGCCTCCACCGCTGTGTCGGTCCCGGCGGGCAGCACCCGCTCCGCGAACGGCGCGTACGGGGAGGTCTCATGGGCCACGGCGGCGAGGACGTCCTCCAGAGGAGGGCAGCCGGGGCCGGCCGCCTCCGCCGTGCGCCGCACCCAGGCCGCCGTCTCCCGCGCGTAGCGGCGGCTCTCCTCGGCGACCGCCTCGCGGCTCTCGGCGAGGCGGCCGGCGGCCCCTTCCGTCTCCTCCTCCAGCCGTTCGCGCTCGGCGTCAGCGCGGGCCGCCTCCGCCCGCGCCTCGCGCGCCAGCGCGGCGAGAGCGGCGACGTCCCGGACCGTCCTGCTCCGGTTGCGCGCCACGGTCCTGGCGCCCTCCAGCCGCTGCCGCCAGGCGCGCAGCGCCTCCTCGGCGGCGGACGCGTCCACCCCGCTCACCGGCCCGTGCCGGACGGTCCTGGTGTCCCCTTCGGGGCCGGTCAGCTCCTCGCGCGAGCCGCCCGCGAGATCCGTACGCGTCAGGGCGACCGGCTCGCCCAGGTGGGCGACGGGCAGCCCTGCCCGCTCGGCCTGGGCCAGCAGCGCCCGGTGTTCGGTGGCCAGCTCACCGAGCCGGCCGCCCAGCCGCCGCGCGCCCTGCGCCAGCCGGTCCGCCGCGTCCTCCTCGGCGCTGTGCGCCCTGACCAGGGCGGCGAACGCGCTACCGGCGGCGGAGCCCAGCGCCGTGACCGTGCTCCGGCGCTCCGACAACTCCTCGATGCCCCGGTATCCCTCGCTCGCGCGCAGGGCGGCGAGTTCGGCGGTGGCGGCCCGCCGCTCCTCCCGCAGCGACAGCAGCCGCTCGTCCGCCTCGGCCTCCCGGATGCGCAGCCCGGCCGTGCGCTTCGCGGCGTCCCCGGCCTCGCGGCGGCGCCGTACCAGGGTGTCCAGCTCCTGGCGCACGCCCTCGGCACCACGCAGCAGAACGCCCGCCAGATAGCCCCGGTACGTGGTGAGGAAGGTGCGCAGCGCGGTGTCGGTCCGCTCCAGGCGGCCCAGCTCCTCCCGTACGGCGTCCAGGTCGTGCAGATTGCGCGCCACCTTCTCCACGACCTCGTCGTCCAGCCCCGGCAGCGTCTCGCTGAGCAGAGAGACGAGCCCGCCGGACTCGATGCGGTCGCCCACGGTGGGGCGCCGCAGCCGGTGCAGCAGCTGGGTGAGGTTGCGGTAGCGGGCGGTGTCGGTGATGCCGAACAACTCGCGGGCCACCCGGGAGCGGTGCTCGACGGCGCGGTCCGTGACGTTCTGCGCGCCGACGGCCTCTTTGAGACGGTCCAGGGGCAACGGCCTTCCGCCGTCGACCAGATGCAGGTCGGCGCCGACCCGCAGCGGGGTGACGAAGAAGGACGGCACGGCCCTCTTGGTCGACTGCGAGGCCCGGATGGCGGCGCCGAGCGTGAGATAACGGGCGCCGCCGCCGGCCGTCGCCCTGCGGAACTCGACCCAGAGGTAGCCCATCCGGTTCGTCCGCTCGAATCCGTCGAGCATCAGCCAGGCGAGCGTGGTCCGGCCCGTGCCGGTGGCGTCCAGGGCCCGGGAATCGCCGTCCAGCAGGTAGGGGAGCAGCATCTCCAGCGCCTTGGACTTGCCCGCGCCGTTCTTGCCGCGCAGCAGCAGCCGCCCGTCGCCGAAGGCGAACTCCTGCTCGTCGTACTGCCAGACGTTGCGGATACCGGCGCGGTGCAGCCTGAAGCGAGCGGGAGCGGCGGCGGCCGGACCGGCGCCGGTCGAGCGCTGCGCGGGGATGGGAGGCGGCGGCGTGTGCGCGGGCGGCGGGGCCTGTGTCATGACGTCAGCTCCTGTGGTACGGCGGCGTCCGGTCCCGTCCCGGTCGCCCTCTTACGGACGGTGACACGCGGCGCGTAACGGGCCGCCGCCGCGAGCAGCACCCAGCCGGCGTCGGCGGCTCCCCCGACGCCCTCCGGACGGGCGCCGAGCACCTCCATGACGGAACGGCCCTCGGGGAGCGTGCCCTCGTACCCCTCCGGCAGACCTCGGCCGCCGGCCCTGAGCGACTCCGGGGGACCGGCGCGGGCCATCAGCCGCATACGGACCAGGAGATCGAGGACGGCCTCCCGCAGCGCGGACGGGTCCTCCAGATAGCCGCGCTGCCAGCCGCCGCCCCGGCCGTACTCCGCGACGACCTCGGCGAGCAGAGCCTCCACCAGGCCGTCGGGGACCGCCACCCCCACGGTGAGCCGCCCGCCGGTGGCCGGGTGCCCCGGCTCGTGCGGACGCGTCCGCTCCACCAGCCGCTCGACCAGGAGGAGGGCGGCCTGCGCGACCGTGCCGGTGCCCGGCAGCCGCAGATCGGTCAGCTCCTCCTCCGGGTCCACCAGCGCCACACCCTCGCCGCGGATCTCCGCTTCGAGCCCGAGAAGCTCGGAGAACGCCTGCGCCTCGCGCCGCTGCCGGGTCCGCAGCCAGTCCCGCTCGGCGTCGGTCAGCTCGTCCAGATAGACGACGGGCGTCTCCACCAGCATCCGGCGTACGTAGGTGCGCGGGCCGCCGAAGCCCGGATCGGCGGCCCGGCGCACCAGATCGGCGCCGTCCCGGCTCCGGTTGAGCGGGCCCGCGACGATGGCGCGGGCGATCTCCCGGTCCACCGTGATCAGCGCCTCGCCGCCGCCTTCCAGCGCGACCGCGCCCACAGTGCCCTCGGTCTCCGTGAGCACGCCCCAGTCGACCAGCCGGCGCAGCGCGGCGGCCAGGGTCCGCTTCTCCGCCGCCCGGCCGGTGCCCTCCAGCTCCACCCCGGCGTCGGCCGCCGCCGCTTTGACGTCGGCGACGAGCCGGGACAGCAGCAACTGCTCGGGCGCGGTCACCAGGACGGAGAGGGCGAGCGCGAGGCAGGCGTAGGTGCGCGGCGTGAAGGGCGTCCCGGTGGAGCGCTCCAGGCGGTGCCCGGAGCCGGGGCCGAGCCCGGCCTTGAACAGCCGGGCGTACGAGGTGTCCACCAGCAGCCGGTATCCGAGCACCTGCTGGAAGCGTCCGGTCAGCCAGTCGGCGTGCCTGCGGATCAGCGGGAACAGCTCGGCGTACGGCCCGTCGGCCGTCACCAGCGGGTGGGCGAGGAGCAGCCGCCCGGCGCTGCGGCGCTCGGCGGCGAGGGCGACGTCGTGCGCCGAGGGGAGCGTCATGGGGAAGCCTCCTCGGCCGGCCCGTCGGGCGTGCTCTCGACGCTCAGCTCCAGCTCGTCCAGGATCAGTTCGCCGTCGACCGAGCGCAGCGCCGTACGCGCGTCCGGGACCCGGCGGACCGTGAGCCGTACGCCGAGCGCCGCGTCCTCGCTGACGGCCGCCTCCAGGGCGAAGCCGTCCGCGTAGCCCCCTTCCGCTCCGTCCTGCGGCGCCTCACGGGCAGGGCGCGCCCCGGCGGTCCAGCCGTCCCCGGATGCCTCGCGTGTGCCGTCTGCGCCATCTCCGCCGCGTGCGCCGTGGAGCCGCGCGTTGCCCAGCGCCGTCGCCAGCAGTTCCAGCAGCAGCGCCAGAGCGGCCGATGTCAGCTCCACGTCACCGAACCGGCCCGAGGCGCTGCGCAGTTCGTCGGCCGCAGCCCGCCGGTCCGCCGCCTCGGCGCGGGCGGCCCGCTGGAGGCGGTCCTTCTGCGCCGAGTGGTCCTCCACCGCCGACGCCCGGCCCCGCTGCGCGCGGCTGCCGCGCTCCCGGAGCGCCACCGGCACCTCGACCACCGGCCCCGTCCACCAACTCGTGTACGCGGGCAGCGCCTCGTCCGGCGCCGGGGGTACCCCCAGATGCCGGGCGCCGTACATCCCGAAGGCCGCCACCGCGATGTCGTGCGCCTCGTCCGGCGCCGCCGCGTCGAACCATTGGGCCAGCCGCAGCAGGTCCTTGCGCCGTGACATCTCGCCCGAGGCGGACCGCAGCATCCGCTTCGCGTTGGCGAGCAGCGACTGCAACGCGCGCAGGGTCGCGTCCCGCAACTGGTCGACCTGACTGCCCATTCCGTCCTGATCGGTGAACCAGCCGCGCAGCCCCTCCCAGTCGGCCGGCTCCCGCCCGCGACTGCGCAGCACCCGCGTCTCGGTCCCGCCGGCGAACATCCCGTCGGCGAGCGCCCCGCCTCCCGGCGCCACCCCCGTCAGCCCCCCGGCGTGCTCGTCCAGGCGCTTCAACAGGCCGGGCAGCTCCGGCCACAGCAGCTCCAGGACCGCCGCGATCCGGGGCGCGCGGAACGACACGTCCTCCGTGATCGCCTCGACGTAGTCGAGCAGAAGCTCCTTGAAGCCCTGGTACTCCGCGCTGTCCAGGTCGTAGCGGGCGAGCACCTGACCGAGGTACGCGTAGAAGTCCCGCACCGAGTCGGCGAACCCGGTGAACTGCACGAAGACCGTACTGACCCGCTCCAGCGCGTCCTGCGGCTCCACCCCCTGCGGCCCCCGCACCAGCTCCGCCAGCTCCCGCAGCCCGCGCTCGACCAGCGCCAGCAGCTCGCTGCTCACCTCACGCGCCGCGTCGGCCCCCGCCAGGACCTCGTCCGCGTCCCGCTGGACGCGCTCGCCGAGCTTCGACAACTGGTAGCGGGAGCGGGCCCGCTGGTAGTCGGTGATGCTCGACGCCTTCACCGTGTGGCTGCCGCGCAGCAGGTTCCCCCAGCGCACGAGCTGCTCCAGCCGGGCGGTGAGCGTGTCGGCCCCCAGCTCCCGCCCCGGTCCCGGAGCGCCGCCCGCCAGCTTCGCCAGCACGTCCGGCACGGCCAGGTCGGCCAGCAGCGTGGAACAGAAGACGCGCATGACCGCCACGTACTCCAGCCGCTCCGGAGCACTGAGATACGTGTACGCGGTCAGGCGCTCCCACGAGCCGTCGCCGTCCACCACCAGGGCCTCCCCTCCGGTTCCCGCCGAGCCGCGGGGCCCGGCCCGATCCCGGCGAACGGCCCTGGTCCCCACATGACCAAGAGGCTACGCAGTGCCACTGACAGTCGCGAACAGTTCCCTCATCACCCACCCCCGCGAGCACGCGCACCCCGTTCCGCGACCGTATGACGATCTCACCGCTTCCGGTCGGCTCACCCGGGGTTCGCGGATTGCGGGACGTACGGAGTGCCCCTGCCGCTGCCGGAGACGACGGCGAGGGCCGTGGTGCTGCCGGAGCCGTCGATCTCGATGATGGGAATGGCCTTGTCCCGGGGGCTGCCGTTGTTCTTCATGGATATCCACCCGCTCGCCCCGGCCACGGCGTTGGCGTCGTACAGAAGGGACAGGTTCTGCATGACGTCCTTGCGCTCGATCTTCTGGTTCGAGTTCTCCAGGGGGACGGCCTTCCGGATCGCCTTGACGGCGGTGCGGACCGCGTCGTAGGCCATGATGGCCTGGCCGTCGTCCAGTTTGTCGTCGCGGAAGGCGGTCCTGAAGGTGCCGCCGGTCAGGAACGGGCCGATCGCGTTGGCGTCGAAGAACCGGGGCGCCTTCGTCCACGCTCCGGGGTGCGCGAGACCGGTGTAGACGAGCTTGATGTTCCCCTTCAGCAGCGACTGCTTGACCTCGTTGAAGCCGTCCGCCTGCAACACCTGTGAGGTGTCGTCACCGGAGAGCACCGTCAGCTCGGACCGGCTGCACTGACGCTCGGAGAGCGGCGCCAGGAAGTCGGGCAGATCGCGGCCGCGGCCCGCGAAGTAGACGACATCGGGCTGCTCCAGGCAGAGATTCGCCATCTGGTTGCTGAAATAGGTGGCGAGCTGCGTCTTGGACGAGTCGTACTGCATCGGCTCCACGGCCGCCAGCCTGCCCTTCGGGAACCCGGCGCCGAACTTCTCCGCGAGCGTCCTCGTATAGAGGTCGTCCTTGTTGGAGTCCTTGACGATGAGCACCTTGGCCTCGGCGTACGCCCCGGTCCCCAGGAACTGGACGGCCGCCGCCGCCTCGTCGGCGTTGGGCGGCGCCACCCGTACCAGACCGTCGGACCTCTCCAGCGCGTCGGCGGTGATCACGGAGCCGAAGGACGCGATGTCCCAGCTGTTCAGCCGCGCGACCATGTCCCGGGTGTCGGTGAGGCTGGTGCCGAGCCCCGCGACCGCGACGATCCGGTCCCGGTCCAGCCGCGCCCGGACCTGCCCCAGGGTGTAGGCGCTCTGCTCGGGCAGGTTCCCGATGTCGGCCAGCAGCAGCTTGATGCGGGGCGTGTCGCCCTGGGCGCGCCGGGCGTTCGCCTCGTGCTGCGCCGTGTACGCCCCCTCCAGCTCATGGCGTACGGACTCGGTGTTCTTGCTGTCGCCGGGACCGGGGCTCATGCCCATCAGATAAACGACGCTCACGTACGGCGTGCCGCCCGACGCGGCCTCCTCGTCGACCTCCCGGTTCTCCTGCTCGACCAGCCGGAACAGAACGCGCAGGTCCTCGGTGAACGGATACGCGCCGTCCGTCAGCCCGACGCAGCGCGTGGCGTCGCCGGCCTCGACCCGCTTCACGCCCTCGGCGCAGTCGGTGGACTCCGGCCGCAGGAGCCACCCGGCACCCGCGCCGACGAGCAGGAGGAGGGCGATCCCGATGGCGACATAACGCCATCGGGGAATGGGCGGGTAGGCATCGGGCAGATCGTCTGCGAGCGGCGTGGTCATGGCGCTGCTGCTTTCTCTCGGCGTGCTGCTCTCTGTCGGCGTGCTGCTCACTGTCGGTCGGGGCGGGGTGCGGTCGTCGCCGGAGTGCGGGGTCGGGGGGCAGCCGTCGCCGTGGCTGTGGCTGTGGCTGTGGTTTCGGTCATGGCCGCGGCTCGTACCTCTCGGCCTCCCGGAGGAGACCCGCGGCGCCGCTGTGGGGCAGGGCGGCCAGCCGGTGGAACATCGCCGCGATGGTGGAATTGAGTTCGGGGGCGGAGTGAGCGACACGATTACGGGGATCGGCGGCCAGCCACAGCGCGGTGACCAGCATGGTGAGCGACCAGTGCTCGTCGAGGGAGGCGGGCGCCAGCTGCCGGGCCAGCTCCCGCACGCGGTCGGAGGGCGAGGGCCCGTGCCGGCCGGGTCCCGCGGGCGCGACCGGGACGCGCATGGGGGCGGCGGTCACGGCGTACAGCTCGTAGAGCCACTGATCGGTGGACGGAAGCTCGCCGAACCGCTCGGCGAGATAGGCGACGGTGCGGTCCAGCTCGTTCAGGGCGAGGGAGTGGTAGCGGGCGTCCAGCAGATGTCTTCGCGGCCACTGTTCGCGCTGGTGCCAGCTCCGCAGCGACTCGTGGGTGGTGACCCAGCCGGACGGGTCGTCGGGCGGCTCGTGGGAGAGGGCCTGGAGCAGTACGAGCCGCAGCCAGGGCTGGAGCACGACCGCCGGTCTGCTCTCCTCCCGGCAGTGCTCCAGATAGCCGCTGCCCCGCCCGCCGCGCGTGCCGGCGTCCTCGGGCACCGGCGGCACCAGCCAGAGCCGGGCATCGATGTCCCGGCGCAGGGTGTCCTTGGTGAGCTGGTCGAACTCCTCCAGCACCCCGGCGTCCAGCGCCGAGTCGAAGGCCCGCGCCGCGGCGCAGACCTGGAGCGCCGCCCGCTGCCCCTCGGACAGATCGCGCAGCAGATAGCGGCGGGCCGCCGCGTCCAGCGGCATCGGGTCCTCCGGCGGCCCCGGCACCGGCGCGGGGGAGTCCAGGATGTGACGCAGCTCCGCCGAGCCGCCGTCGCGCTCGACGACGATCGCGTACGCGGCGTCGAGCAGGACGCGCGCGCTCCAGGGATGCCCGTACGAGAGCCGGTGGACCAGTTGGGTGGTGTGGACGAGCGCGGCCCCCGTCCGTTCGGCCAGGGTGGTCACCTCGGGTTCGGTGAGATCGCGCAACCGCACCGGATACCAATGCCACTTGGAGGTCGACACGGGTCGCGGAATGCTCCGCCTCCAGTCCTCGTACGAGACCTGCTCCGGATCGCGGACGCGCAGCTCGGCCGGCAGATCGGGAGCGTAGGGCCCCGGCACACCGCGCGCGTTGGCGGCGGTGGCCACGACGAGCAGCGGGTCGTGGCCCCGGCCCTGTGCGGCGTCCCCCTCCCGGACACGGACCAGCAGGTCGAGGAACTCACGGCCCCTCGGCGCGTCGATGTTGTCCAGCAGCGCGACACACTCCTTGTCGCGCGGGTGCCGGGCGAAGTTGGCGCGCAGATCCTCCACGAAGGCGCCGACCAGCACCCGGTCGACCTGCTCGGCGTCCTCCGGCGCCTCGCTGCGGGCCAGTTCGTTGAGCCGCATCAGCGCGTCGACCGGCCGGTGGGGGCCGTCGGCGTACCAGCTCAGCCCGGTCCGCCACATCACGGTGACGGGCAGCCTCGGCAGGCCGAACTGGACGAGTTTCAGCACCAGATTGAGGCCCGGCAGCGGTACGAGGTTGAGGTCCTGGAGCACGCCGAACGCCTCGACGGCCCCATGACCCCTCTCGTACGCCTCGGTGCTCTCCTTGGCCTGCCGCAGCGCCCGCTTCAGCTCCGCCCGTACGGTCCTGGCGTCCGCGCCGTTGAGGTTGATCGCGGTGTGGGCGACGAGCAGCCCGAGCGCCAGCCGGGGAAAGAGCACGGCTGGCTGCCGCGGAAAGCGGTACGAGAGCCCGAGCGCGAGCCGCGCCGCCACCTCGTGCGGTCGCTTGGCCGGTGCCGAGGCGAAGTCGTAGAGGGCGTTGGGCCGGTTGGACGCCAGATAGCCGAGCCATCGCAGTGTGGTGGTCTTGCCGCTGCCCCGCCTGCCGAGCAGGGCGATGATCGGAAGCTCCCGGCCCCCGCCCCGGTCCCCGCCCGTGCGCGTACGGCACTCGTTGAACAGCCGGACCACGGACCTGACGCCCTGTGGCCGTTCCGTCGGCATGGTCACCATGCCGCCCTCCCCCCGTATTTTCTGTTGTGCGCGCGCTTCCACCATGGTTGAGCAGAGTCGCGTGTGGCTAGGGCCTGTCTTCAAAGTAGCGCCGTCCGCCCGCAGGGCAGGCGCGACTTTGAAGACAGGCCCGAGGGGGAGGGTGACCTGATCGTAGTGAATTCCTTACGTTCAGTGGTGAGGAAGGTGCCGGAGTGACGCGCGGGTCACTCCGGCCCGAATGCCGTCAGAGCGTGCGCTCTAGCCGGTCCGCCATCAGCTTGATGAAGCGCGCCGGATCGCTCAGCTCCCCGCCGTCCGCCAGCAGGGCCATGCCGTAGAGGAGTTCGGCGGCCTCGGACAGCCCGGCGTCGACCGGGGCCCCGCCCTCGCTCTCGCCCTCGGCGGCCGAGGCGTCAGCCCCGGCGGGTGCCGCCTGCGCCGCGTGGGCCTGGCGCAACCCGCTGACCAGCCCGTGCGAGGGGTTGAGTTCGAGGATGCGCTTGATCTTGGGCACTTCCTGGCCCATCGCGCGGTACATGTTCTCCAGCGCGGGCGTCACATCGTGGGTGTCCCCGACGATGCAGGCCGGCGAGACGGTGAGCCGGGACGAGAGCCGTACCTCCTTGACGTCCTCACCCAGCTCCTTCGTCATCCAGGCCAGCAGACCGGCGTACTCCTGCTGCCGCTTCTCGCGCTCGGCCTCGACCTCCTTCTTCTCCTCCTCGGTGTCGAGGTCCACCTCGCCCTTGGCGATCGAGAGCAACTGCTTCCCCTCGAACTCCGGCACGGACTGCACCCACACCTCGTCCACCGGATCGGTCAGCAGCAGCACCTCGATCCCCTTGGCCCGGAACGCCTCCATGTGCGGCGAACTCTCGATGGCCGACCGCGACTCACCGGTCATGTAGAAGATGTGCTGCTGCCCCTCCTTCATGCGCTCCACGTACTCGCGCAGAGTGGTCGGCTTCTCGGCGTCCTGCGTGGTTCCGAACGACGAGATTCCGAGGATCGCGTCCCGGTTCTCGAAGTCGCTGAGGAGCCCCTCCTTGACGACCCGGCCGAACTCGTTCCAGAACGTCAGATAGCGGTCCGGGTGAGCGGACATCATGTCCTTCACCGTGGACAGCACCTTCTTCACCAGCCGGCGGTGCATCAACTGGATCTGGCGGTCCTGCTGAAGGATCTCCCGCGACACATTCAGCGAAAGGTCCTGCGCGTCGACCACTCCCTTGACGAAGCGCAGGTATTCCGGCATGAGCGCTTCGCACTCGTCCATGATGAATACGCGCTTGACATAGAGCTGCACCCCGCGCTTGTGCCCCTGCATGAACAGGTCCTGCGGCGCGTGCGACGGGAGGAACAGCAGCGCCTGATATTCGAAGGTACCCTCCGCCTGCATACGGATGGTTTCCAGCGGGTCGGTCCAGTCGTGACTGATGTGCTTGTACAGCTCGTTGTACTCGGCATCGGTCACCTCGCTCCTGGACCGCGCCCACAGCGCCTTCATCGAGTTGATGGTCTCGTCTTCGCGGGGCGTCCCGTCGACGCTCTCGTCGCCGGTGGACTCGGCGGCCATACGGATGGGCCAGGTGATGAAGTCCGAGTACCGCTTGACGATCTCCCGGATCTTCCAGCCGGACGTGTAGTCGAACAGCTGGTCCTCGGTGTCCTCCGGCTTGAGCCGCAGCGTCACCGCCGTACCCTGCGGCGCGTCGTCCACCGACTCGACCGTATAGGTCCCCTCGCCGTTCGACACCCAGCGCGTCCCCTGGCCCTCGCCGGCACGCCGGGTCAGCAGGGTCACCTCGTCGGCCACCATGAAGCTCGAATAGAAACCGACACCGAACTGCCCGATGAGTTCCTCGGAAGCCCCGGCGTCCTGGCTCTCCTTCAGCTCCTTCAAGAACTTCGCGGTCCCGGAATTCGCGATCGTCCCGATGAGCTGCACCACATCGGCGTGCGACATTCCGATGCCATTGTCGCGCACGGTCAGCGTGCGCTCCTTCTTGTCGACCTCGATGGCGATATGGAGATCCGACGTGTCCTCCCGCAGCGCGTCGTCCCGCAGGACTTCCAGACGGAGCTTGTCCAGCGCGTCGGAGGCATTGGAGATCAGCTCCCGGAGGAAGACATCCTTGTTCGAGTAGATCGAATGGATCATCATCTGGAGGAGTTGACGAGCTTCTACCTGAAACTCGAATGTCTCGGTCGACATGTGCAGGAACACCTTTCCTCGCGGCTGAAGTCATTGTCGAGCGGCATCCCGAATCCGGTGAGCCACCCCACATCGTATCCAGCCTCCCCGGCGGGGATCGGGGATACGCACGCACGTGCGAGCGGTCGGAATCCGGGAGGAGCGAGGGGACCGACGGTGTCGCGGGTACTCCGGCACCGGACAGCGGCCCGCCGGCTCGGGGCGAACCACCCGGAGGCCCGACCCGCGACGCGGATCAGGCCCCCGAACCGGAGTGTCGACTTCTGCGCTCCGTCCGTTCCCACGCTTCGCCCGTCGGCGGTTACGCCGGGTCGACGCGGGAGATGCTGCCGGCGATGTCGAGCACGTACAGCTCGCCCTCACCGTCCTCCACGAACGAGATGACCTGGCCGCCGCTGACCCCGAGGTCGCTCTCGCCGGTCACCTCGCCGTTCTCCATCTCCAGGGCGCGGAGGGTGCCGTCGCAGTAGTCGCTGAACAGGTACTGCCCCGTCAGGTCCGGGATCGCCCCGCCGCGGTAGACGTATCCGCCGGTCACCGAGCAGCCCAGCCCGCTGCGGTCGTACTCGTGGATCGGCGGCACGTGGTTCGCGGGCTCCGTGCCGCCCCGGAAGGGATGGTTGCCCTCCATCTGGGACCAGCCGTAGTTCTCGCCGCCCGCGCTGTCCCCCGGCGCCCAGTCGATCTCCTCCCAGTCGCTCTGGCCGACGTCACCGATCAGCAGGTCGCCCGTGCCGGCGTCGAAGGAGAACCGCCACGGGTTGCGCAGCCCGTACGCCCAGATCTCGTCCTTCGCGTTCGGGTCGTCCACGAAGGGGTTGTCCGGCGGGATCGCGTAGGGCTCGCCGCCGCCGGGGTCGATGCGCAGCAGCTTGCCGAGCAGTGTGCCGAGGTTCTGCCCGTTGCCGTGCGGGTCACCGCCCGAACCGCCGTCGCCGAACGCGATGTAGAGGTAGCCGTCGGGCCCGAACCTGATGTCGCCGCCGTTGTGGTTGGAGTACGGCTGCGCCTGGGTGAGGACGGTGCGCCGGGTGTCCGGCTGAATCCTGCCGTCCGCCACGGCGAACTCGTCGACGGTGCTGGTGCCCTCCAGGTCCGTGAACGAGACGTAGAAGTGCGCGAACCCTTCGTCGAACGCGATCCCCAGCAACCCGCGCTCGCCGTCGGTGGTGGTCTCGCCGGATAGGTCGAGGACGGGTTCGCCGAGCCCCTGGTCGTCCAGGACCCTTACCGTTCCGGCGCGTTCGGCTATCCAGACGGTGTCACCCGGCCCGGCGGCGCCGGCGGTCGGATTCTGGGCTCTGGCCACTTCCTTCAGCGTGACCTCCGCCGCCTGACGCGGCGGGGCGACGGCCTCGTCGGCCGACGCCGTGGCCAACGTGAGGGAAGCGACGAGACAGATGGTGCCGATGATCGCTGAGCTTCTGGTGCGAACTTTCACCGTGGCCCTCCTGGAGGCAGCGAATCGAGAGAAATCCCGGCTGCTTGTGCGGAGTTGTGCGGTCGTCGCCCGAGTCGGCACGCAACCGGGTGGGGCGATTGTGGGCCACTGGTCATGAATGAGTAAAGAGGGGCAGGGGTGGTTTGGCTTGGAACACCGCGCTGTCCGAGTCGCGTCCGGTTCACGCCCCACCGCAGTCGGGCCACTCCGGGGCCCGTGGCCCGGTCCGATCCGGAGCGGCGGGCGGGGACCGCCGCGTCCGTTCCGGCGCCCACGTTCGTTCCGGACGCCCGCGTGAGGGCGACGGCGGCTGTGGGTCAGGAACTCTGGAGCGGTGGCGGCAGCGGCGCGATCTCGCGATCGAAGAAGCCCGCGTAGTCCTCGCCCCGTGCGTAGAGCTGCTCGAAGCCCGCCGAGGTCTCCGCGATCAGCTCCGGGTCGGTGTAATGGTCGGCCCCCGCAGCGTTCCCGTCGCTGTCGTACCGCACCTCGAACATGGCCCGGTCCCCGAGGATCACCACCTCGGGAACCTGACGGTGCTGCTCGATGTCCATGATCGTTCCGGCGTCGAGCAGCCGAATCCGGTCTCCCACCTCGACCCGGAGGCGAAGCACGTGCAACTCCCACTGAACATAAGGCGTCACGGGAAATTCCACCACGCGGAGGCGACGTTGCAGAATGCCGAGACGGCCCGCTTCCTCGACCTGCTGGACGTAGGCATTACGCCTTTCCTCGATGAGTGAAAGCGCCTGGGTCCATTGCCCCTCCGCGAATGCCTCCCAGCTGGCGAAGCCGCGCTCCTTGAAATTCTGCCCCCGCTCCAGTTTATTAAGGTGATCAATCCCACTCTTGAGAGTGTTGTAATACTCCTTGTGATAGTGCGGCCGGTCCAGACGCGTCGAGATCCCATGAGGGAAAGAATCAAACATTGGGAATGTCCGGCTTCGCCGCGATGAGCATGTTCCTGGGGATCACGACGAGCCGCTCATCGGCGCCGATCGAAACCCCCGCCGGCAGCCTCGCGCCGAGAGAACTCGACAAGTCCCGCCCGATGACGGCGACATCGCCGTTGCTCAGCTCCCACATGTCGGGGCAGTCGGGGGTGTCGGAGGTGACCCCCAGTTCCTGTGGGGATTTTCCGATTCGCCGTAAGAATGTCGTCTCCGGATCCGCTTCCCAAGATCTTGTCACGGCGGCCTTCTTCTGTCTGGAGTCCGATTTTGATCAACGTTAGCACCGCGCGCGAACATCACGACAGAATTTCGCACGGACTTCGAAAAGAACAGGCCACCCGGCACATGGAGACGTCCTGCACTTCTCGCCTCTTTCCGTGCGCAGACTCCGGAACACCCCCTGGCCCCTGGTCTCTCGGAAGTGAGCCGGTAGCAGGCATGGAAAGGCGGCCCCTCGACGCCGGGGTCTCGCCTACCTAAAGTTGTTGCCGAGCCACCTGGTTCGAGAGGGGGGAGAGCCGTGGATTCAGAGATCATTTCGCTCGCTCAGGGCGGTGGAGCCACGCTGGTCGCGTTGATGGTGACCGACGCCTGGCAGGCGGCCCGTGAGGGGTTCGTGCAGCTGTGGCGACGTACGCAGCCGCAGCGGGCCGAGGCGGTCGCCGCCGAACTGGACGCGGGGCGGGCGGAAGTAATGGCAGCGGCTGCGGTTGACGACCAGGAAGTGCTCAACGAAGTGCGCGTGGAATGGCAGGGCAGACTGCGGCGGTTGCTCGTCGCGCAGCCGGCGGCGGCCGCGGAACTGCGCCGCCTGCTGGACGAGATCGCTCCACCGAGGCCGGCGGCGGACCCCGCCCCCGTGCAGCGTGCCACGGCCTCCGGACATGCCCGCGTCTATCAGGCCGGGCGGGACCAGCACATCACCGAACGATGAGCGGTGACATGGAGGGCCGGGCCGAGGACAACGGCCGCGTGTACCTGACGACAAGCGACCAGCACATCACCGAACACCATCATTACGCGGACGGCCACCGCGCCACCGTGGGCGGGCCCGACTCCGTTCGCCGGCCTACGGTGGGCCACACCCCTCTGGCCCTGCGCGACCGCAGCGAGGTGCTGGCACGCCTACGGGAAGGTCTCGCATCGGGCCGCGGATCCGAGGTGTATGTCCTGCACGGCATGGGTGGCTGCGGCAAGACCGCTGTCGCGCAGGCGGTCTTCGACATCGCCACCCTCGAGTACCGCCGAGTGGGCCTGTGGGTCAACGCCGCCGACCGGGCCGGTATCCGCGCCGGCATGCTCGCGGCCGCAGCCGACCGAGGCGCCCGTGACGGCGAACTGCTCGCCGCACACCAAGGACACCGCCCTGCGGCCGATCTCGTCTGGCACTACTTGGACGGGTCCGCCGAGCCCTGGCTTCTGGTGCTCGACAACGCCGACGACCCGGCGATCCTCCGCGACGGCAGCTGGCTCCGCGGCAGCCGACGCGGCACTGTTCTGGTCACCACCCGCCGAGCGGCGGCTCGCTGGTGGCCCGGGGCCGAGCTGCAGCACATCGGTGTGCTTCCACGTGAAGACGCGGCCCGAGTGCTCTGCGACCTCGCGCCCGACCGCGGCACGATGGCACAGGCGGCAGAGGTCGCTGACCGGCTGGGACGGCTGCCCCTGGCGCTCACTCTCGCGGGTGGTTTTCTGGCCCACCAGGTCATCGACCCCTGGACAATGGACCTCTACGGGCGACGGCTCGAAGAGGACGAAGCCGTGGAGCTCATCGACCAGGGAGCGGATATCTTGACGGAAGAGGACCCTCGGCATCTGGTGGGCCGGACCTGGCAGTTGACGCTCGATTCGTTCGAGGAGCGCGGGCTCCCACAGGCGGTGTCGCTGCTGAGGCTGCTCGCGCGGTGGGCACCCGAGCCATTACCCCTGTCCGTGCTCAATTCCCCCGATATCGCCACGGTCCTTCCCCTCGCCCGTATCGAGGGCGCGCTGACGGCACTGCTCGACCACTCGCTGACCCAACTCGTCGACCTCGAGGGCCTGCGGTGCGCGCACAGCCACGGGGTGCTTCTCGACACTGTCGCAGCGGCGACACCTCCGGCGGACCTGATCGCGCTCAACACGACCGCCGTCACGCTGCTGAGCGCGGCCGTACCGGCGCTCCCGACTGCCGGACCGCATGACCCCCGACTACGCCTGCTCGCGCCACATGTCCTCGCCCTGCTGCGCAGGACCGCCGAGCCTTCCGGCACCGCGGCCGCGCTCGGGGTCGCCACGCGCCTGGCCACGGCCCTCCACCGGACGGGGGACTACCTTTCCGCCTGGGAGACGGCGGGCGCGGCGGGTGACCTCGCGGCCAGGACGCTCGGCGATGAGCACCGGCTGGTGCTCGCCGCCCGAGCCAGGACCGGACGTTCGCTCTTCCGGCTCGGAAGGTACGAGGAGGCGGAGCCGTTGCTCCGCCGCGTCCGTTCCACCCAGCTCAGGCTGTTCGGTGCCGACGACCCCGACACTCTGGACAGTGGTCAGGGACTGCAACTCGTACTCGGCAACAACGGCAAACGCGAAGAAGCTGTCGAGCTCCTCCGATCGGTCGTGGCAGGTCGGGAGGGTGCGCTGGGTCCGTGGCATCCTGCGACCCTGCGGTCGCGGGTCAGCCTGCTGGCGATGCTCACCGCACCGCAGATCCGTGCCGAAGTCGAGTCCGACGAAACGCTCCTGTCCCTGCCGCGGACCTGTGCCCTGCACCTGGGGCCCGATCACGCGGTCACCTTGGGCGCGCGGCACAACCACGCCCGCGTCCAGTTCGTACTCGGCCACTACCAGTCGGCCGATGACGAGATCCGCCAGGTCGTCGAGGACTACCAACGGGTGCTGGGGCCCGGTTACCCCGCCGTCCTCGCGGCTCGGCAACTGCACGCCCAGACTCAAGCCTCACTCGGGCACACGGACGCCGGGGTCGCCCTGATGGCCGAGGTCGTCGCCGGACGAGAGCGCAGCCTGGGTACGGACCATCACTTCACAGCGGCAGGCCGTGACCTCCTGGAGGAGCTCGGATCAGGGCGCTGGCAACCGCCGCGACCGCCGGAGTGACGGTACGCCGACGGTCGGTCGGCTCAGGAAGCGGAAGCGATGTCTGTTCCGCGGCCGGCCTCGGGTACGTGCGCTCGCCGGCCCGGGCGATACCCATGGAGTCCCGGCACGGACGGAACCGGAGGACGTTGGTCCCGAATGTGCGGTGCGTACGGAGCCGTTCCTCGGATGCGTCGACGTGCACGTCCGAGACCCCCTGACCCCTCATGGAAAATCCCCGTGCGGCCTTCCACTTCCCGGCATCTCTGCCCGGCCGCGAATGCCGGCGGAGCGATTGCCTGCGCGTCTCCCGCGCCCGACCACAGCGCGATGAACAGTGCCGCGGTCGCTTCCAGGAGTTTCTCCGCCTTGTGGGCGTCTCGGCCTCCGATGGTCACCTCGTGCCCGGCACGCGCCCAGTACGCCGGTTCTCAATGCACCCCCACCCCGCAGCCCTCTCCTCCCACTCGCTAGACCGGCCAACGGGGAGAGCGCAGTTATCGCCGGCAGATCGGTGCGCATACGAGGGGGGAGACGGCTTCTTGGATGTCGTCGCGTACCTCCCAGCGGATGCGCAGGCAGCGCGCAACCCATGCAGGTGGGCGAACGCACGCTCCACGAGCCGGCGCCGGGTGCCCAGACCGGAGCAGCGCCCGGTACCGCGGCGAGCCATCAGCGGCCTCGGGGGCAGGGCCGCGCACCGGCGCGGTCCGCTCAGCCACGCGGTGCCGGCAGGTCATACCCGAACCGAACCCGAGTTCCTGCGGCAGACGCTCCCAGGAGATCCCGGTGCGCGGGACGAACAGGGTGCCCTGCAACAACAACCGGTCCCGATACCGCTTGCGTCCCGAGTGCCGCAGCCAACGCTCGACGGAGCGCTTTCTGCCGCGCCGGCTTTTGCCGGTTGTCAACCGGCGTACGCTCCCACCCGGTTCGTCAGGCATCCAGGACAGCCATGACCGAGGAGAACTACCGGAATCAGATCCGGCCTGCGATCCAGGCAGACCGGCACCGTCGTCATGGACCGGTTCTCGGGGCGGATCGACAGAAGCGTCAGGCGCTCACGAATCGGTCGCCACGCAGCAATGCCAGAAACTCTTACGGATTCGGGTAAGAGGTCTCTGCCCTGGTATTTCAGGCCGTCGGGGGGCGGGAATTGAACCCACGACCTCTTCGTCCCGAAGGAGGGTCGAGCAAGATCACTACCGGGCCTGGAGGGAATCCCCCCTGGTCGGAGGCTTGGGGTGGGGTGGTCTTGGTTGGCCTCGCTAGGTCCGTGGGAGAAGATCATCTCCCAGATTTCTCCCACGCTGGGCGGCGGTGGTGTCTGGACCGTGGTCGTGCGTCACGTTGCGTCAGCAAGTTTGCGCATGTGCGGCGGTACACGAGGTGCTGGAGCAGTGGATGCCCTCCGGCGAAGTGGGCCCGTCGCCGACTTGCGTCCAGCAGTGATCGTGAGGCTGGCCGGGGAGGGGGCGGAGCATGACCGAGCAGGAGGGGCTGGACGAAGTCGCGGAATGTCGGAGCGGGTGCTGGATCTGGCGCGGATCTGCTCTACGGAGTGGGAGGGGGAGAAGGCGCCTACGGGGGAATCAGCTGGGGTAGAGGAGTAGCGATGAGCTCTGTGGCCAGGCGGGATCCAAGAGTCTGAGCGCCGTGGCAGGTCCAGTACCTCGCCACGGCGCTACGCGGTCGATCCTCAGATCTGGCGGGCCTTCCACTTGCGGATCGCTTGATCGAGGTGTGCGCGCAACCGTGCTGCCGCTGGCGCGCCGGGCAGGAGCTGCTCGTACGCCTCGCTCCTACGGTGAGCTATGAGTGCCGCGAGGTTGGTGGAACTTCGTGACGGATACACCAGCGAGCAGTTGTCCTGCCCTAGTTCCTGGGCCAGGCCGAGGAAGCTGCGACCGACGCCCAGCCCCGGTGACGTGGCGTAATGCTTGGCCTCGATCGTGGCGACGAGCTTGTGGCTCCTGGGGTGCACCCCGGCCAGCCGACTACGTTCAGCCTCTCGCTGCTCAATGATCGCTACGTCGCACTCGTGCGCGACCTTTGATCGGCCGGCGACGTACACGCCCAGATGAATCTCGAGCCGCTTTTGGGTGCCGGGGAGGCTGATCAGGCCGTATGTAAAGGCGCCGGACCAGAGGTTGCCCGGCGACCTCCGGAAACGGAGCGCGGAGGCCGGGTTCGAGCCGTCCTGCGTGAGGAGTGTGGTTCCTCCCGCATCCTTCACGGCGTCAAGGCATAGCACCATCAGAGACGCCTCGTAAAGATCAGACTCGTCGGCGCTGTTGCGGTAGACCGGCTCCAAAGCACCGATCGCTTTCTCGATGGCCTGCACGAGGTTGGCTTTGCTCACTGAAGGGCCTCCGAGTACGTATCCTGGCCGTCCGCAAGCAGCTCGCGTACCGTCTGGAGTGCGGCCCACGCCTGCGCGGTCTCAGCCTGCAGATCAAGCTGAGACGGGACCTCCAGCTCTGGATCTCCAAATTCGATTCCCGAGCCCATTCCTCGTTCCCTGACGGTGTCCAGCACGGACTTTCGCGTGGCATACATCGTCTCGGCCAGAGTCAGCACGGCTTCGCGGACAAGTTGGAGACGTTCCTCACCCGTGTACGGGATAACAGCGATGTCGCCCTGCCCGAGGGCCGGCAGCTTGGTCGCAGCAAGACGGCTTGCCCGCTCGTAGTACTGCCCCTCCTCCTGAAGGTGGTCCTGCGCCGAGACAACGCGGCCATGCCGGACCTCCTCGTCCAGCTGATCTGCCAGGCCCGGGATCTCTTCCCTCAGCCGCGTCATGAGTGATTCGTATTGGTTGTGGCCGATGGCCATGCCTCCCCCTTAATCGCCAGTTTGGCGAGGACTTTACCCATCCCGGCTGACAAGGAACGCGGCGGCAGCTGGGTGGGCGGTTGCTTCCCGAGGCCAGGGGGCGGTGTGGCCTGGTTTGGTGGTGGGCCACGGGGCTCGGGGTTGGCGCCCGCGGGGGTCCGCTCCCTCACATGGCGCTACAGTCGTTTGCCGTTCCACTGCGTAGGGAGATTCGTGGCTACTGTCCCACCCACACGCCGGATCGAGCTTGCTGGGGTGAATGCCCTGCGGACGCTGCTGGAAGATCTCGATCATGTCGTGCACACAGTCGACGGCGGCGCCGACATGGGCGAGGACCTGATCGTTGACTTCACCCGCGGCCGGAAGCGGACCGGCCGCATGATCGCGGTGCAGGTGAAGACCGCTGGCGGACGGTCGAGTAAATACCGGCGGGCCAGCGGCTACGCGATTCCTGTGGGAAGCCACGCAGGCGACTGGTCCACTCGTCCGATCCCTGTTATCGGGGTCGTCTACGACATGGAGGCCGGACGGCTGTTCTGGGTGAATCTGACGAAGGTTCTGAGGGCAGCTCCTAAGCCGCCTCGCTATGTGAAGGTTCCCTTCGACGCTGAACTGTCAAAAGAGACGGTGGAGCAGTTCGTCGCTGAGATCGATGCCTATGCCCGCGTGATGGGTACTCCCGACGAGGAACGCACGCCGGCCGATAGCGATGGGCCGACGGTGAAGCCATCGAGGGCGCGGCGAGTGCGCCTGACGACCAGTTGGAAGAACCCCTCGTTCACAGACCAGGCACACCATCCCGTCTGGACTCAGGGGTCATTCATCATTTGGGACCACTACCGGCTGACGCTGATCGACGGTCGGACGGGCAAGAGGCAGATGGGCGGGATCAGGACTCTCTTGCCGCATGTGCCCACAGCTGGAGACCAGGCTCTCTTCCTCCCTGCCGTACCTGATCGCTTGAAGGCGCTGAACCTGCCGACTCTCAGACTTCGCTGGGAAGTCCGGCTGCGTGTCGACCCGGCGACGATGGCCTTCGTTGAGGGTGTGCTGTATGCGCCTGGTCAAGATGGGGGGCTCTTTGCCCTCGACCCCCGGAGCGGGGCCCAGCGCGGGCCGACCCTTCTCCCGGGGCAGCCGATTCTCACCCAAGCACGCATTGCAGCGTGCAGCCTGATCGTCCTTGCAGGGCCTCCCGCTGGTCAAGGCAGCGGTACTCAGCAATCGAAGGGCTGTGCCCTGGCCCTGGACCCGAGCGACGGAGAGCAGCGCTGGGTCTACGAACCGCGGGGCTTGCTTTTGCCGCACTGGGCGGCTTCAGACCAGATGCTCTACCTCTTGGAGGAGGTCGAATCGGTCCAGTACTTGGTGGCCGTCCATCCCACAAGTGGCGAAGAGTCCAGACGATGGAAACTGGCCCACGGCGCAGCCTTTCCGCCTGTCGCATCGAGTTCAGCGGGTCACGTGCTGGATCGTTCTGGCATTCTTCAGACGTACGGTTCCTTACCTCGTCGGCGCCATTGGAGCTATAGAACCAGGCAACGCACGCCCCTCGCTCCGGTTGTCGCAAGGGACCTTGTGCTCGTGGTAAGCGCGCCGCACGTGCTCACGGCCCTTGACGCAGCAACTGGTACCGAACGGTGGTGCTTCGAGGAACGCGGAGATTTCACGACGGCCCCCATCGTGGTTGAGGACATCGTGTACGTGGCCCACCGTGGTGGGCGACTTATTGCGCTCGATTTGGGCACGGGCGTTAGGCTCGGTTCGACCCCATGCCACCTGTGGGAAGAGGGGGAACGGGGACAGCCTACGGTCGTGCAGGGCAAGTTGGTTTTTTCCGGTCGCTACGGCGGAGTGCACTCTGTCGATTTGGGACTGAGTGACGACGGGAAGATTCATAGGGATCATGTGTGACTTGTGCAGAGGCAGCATTGCGAGGGCGTCGCCGTCTACCAGTGGCGGCTTTCGCGCGCTGTCACGCGTGGAGGAATTGTTCGTTCCACCGCAGGCTGATCGGCAGCCGCGTCGACGCATACTAAATGGCCGCCCGGGACCGCTCCGGCCCTATTGGGAGTCGCCCCACTGCGGGGTGAGCCATTGCAAGACCGCCGTGCAACGTGCGCGATTCCTAGTGACTTGCAGGGGGGGTATCCGAGGTCGGACATATTGGCGACTCCGTGATCTCCCTTGGCCTAGCAGTAGCGCCATGCACTGGGAAGATCGGACTTCGAGATAATGACGGCGTAGGTGAGGGAGTCTGCCCAGGTGGCGACTGCGACGGAGTATCCGCGAGGATCAGCGAGAAGTACTCCGAACGCGACGGCCCTTCCCCTAGTCCCAGAGCCGGGACAGATCGTAAAGGTCCGGGGATCCACTTGGGCCGTGTCCGACATCCAGCACCAGGGCCTTCTCCGCAGCCCCGCCGACGAGGGTGTGCCCGGCCTGCAGGCTTCCTGTCCACGGAGGGCATCGGCACCTCGCCTGCAAGTTGCATTGCGGAAGCAAGTTCGCAGGGTCCGGCAAGCGAGGCGGCACCTATAAGGGCGAGGCGGCTAGGCCCTGGCCTTGCGCCACGGCGCGGTGGGGTCCGACAGGGTGTCGAGGATCAGCTCGCACCAGGTGACGGCAGCGTTGACCGTGAGTCGGGCGTGGCGCACTCCAAGCCCGGACGGTGCGCTCGCCTGGCCGTGACCGCTGCCGAAACCCTGGTTGCGTAGTTCGGCGACTCCGACGGCGATGTTCACCGAGCCCGAAAGGATCTTCTTCACGGCCTTGCTGCCGTCTGGTCCGTCAGGCGCCGAGCCGGCATCAAGCCTCAGCGCCTTCTGGACAGTGCTGATCAGAGCGGGAAGTGCGGCGTTCTTGTCGACCTTGACGCCGAGTTCGTTGAGAGCCGTCTTCGCGGTTGCCTCGATGAGCTGCTTGGCTGCGCCAATGGCACCGTGGGGATCTGTGGTTTGGTCTCTGCGGATACGCTCCAGCTCGATCGTGATGCCTGAGGCGTCGCTCAGGCCGCTCAGATCACGGACCAGCACCGGCGGGTTGGACCAAGAGATCCTGCCTTCCTGATCGAGAGCGAAGCCGTCCCGTTCCAGGCGCACCCTGATGTCGTCCAACCACTTTGGTGTGCCCTGATCGCCCGGGTCGCGGTACGCGCGAATGAAGTCCTCGAAGACCAGGAGCGCACGCCGCACCTGGTTCGAGTCTGACCAGTCGACACCTTCCGCGTAGAGCATGAACTCGGTTCGACGCTGGCCCGAGTCCTGATACTTCAGCTCGTCTGGGGGGATGGGAGCGAACCCGTGGTCCTCCCACAGCTCGGCCACGATGCGGATGGTCAGGTCCGTGGCCAGAGAACGAAAGGCGTTGCGGGTCGCGGGGCTCACCAGATCCCGCCGTGCGGTGACGGTCATAGTCTGAAGATAGAAGCAGGCGCCGGCGCCCGTCTCGGTCTTTTCGCAGTGGGACGTCTATCGCTGACGAACGTCGACCCCTCTACTGTTGCTGGGCCTATGCCTCTCTGAGGAGTACGAGCCTGAACGCAGCGGCCCGCTTGGCCATCCCCTGCTTCCAGGGCGTTGGGTCCTCCTCGGCGATCTCCCGCCACAGCGCCGCAGATGCGGAACCGAATGCCGTCAGCACCTCCGGATCGGTGTTCCGCCACGACGGGAAGCGGCCTGCGAACACGATCGCGTCCTCCGCCGGGTGGCCGGCGTCCATCAGCCTCAGCGACAAGGCGCCTGGATCGATCCACGCCGCACCGCGCGTTGGCCACGCCCAGTCGATGAGGCGGGCACGCCCGTCGGCGATCAGGACGTTGTGCGGTGCGAAGTCGGTGTGCAGCAGGGTGTTGCCGCTGAAGTGCTGGAGCGTTCCGGGCGGAGCGTAGTCCGCCCAGCGGTCCACCGCGTCCTTGATCTCGATGTCGGCCGGAGCAGTGAGCCGTTGCAGTTCGGTGAGCGCGGCTTCTACGAGCACCAAGTCAGCTGAGCCGGGCCTGTAGTCGGCGTGGCGACCGCTCAGGACCTCGTATCCGAGAAGGCTCCATCCACCGACTTCCAGGTGCCAGTACAGGCGGGGACAGGACGTGGGCAGATGGGGGGCGATCTCCGCCTCGCGGCGCTGTGCTGCGACCTGCGGATGATCACTCGCGATGCCCTTCACGAAAACGCTGCCGCTCTCAGTCTCCAGGACGGAGGCGACAGCGGAGTTCATGCCGCCGGTCATGGTCACCGCCTGATGCACGGCGCCGGTCTTGTCGGTGACAGCTTGGCGGACGTCGGCAGGAAGCTGATCGAAGGGAATGCGAGACATGGACACGCGCGGTTCCTCATGGGGCTCGGAGACAAGGGAGTGCCGCCCCAGCCAGGGTATGACCGGGGCGGCACTCAGAGGGTGCGTACGCGAGCGGTGCGGCGCCCGCCTGCGGTGTATCTAGTACGGCTGGTCGTCTCCGGCCGAGCAGCTGCACTCGGCGCCTTCGGCGGCCTCGTCCAGGTCGGCGATGATCTGGACCTCGTCGTCGCGGATGGCTGCGGCCGGCAGTGGCACGGGCAGGGCGCCGGTTGCACCATCGGTGGGGCGCCGTCCGATGGTGAGCAGCACCGGTTCGCGCGGCGGGGTGAGGGTTGTGGTGGGTGGAGTCATGATCCGTAGCCTCCGTGTTGGCAGTAGAGCTCTCGTCGGTCCCCCGCCTCCTGGTAGAGCTTGGCCAGCGGCCGGCAGGTACGGCAGGTGCCGACCTTCGTGCAGCCGGAGCATCCACCGATGCGGAGCTGTAGGGATTCGGCGATGGCGCCGAGCCGGGTGAGGGCGGCGACGCCCTCGGTCACGAGGTTCACGCTCGGGTCGCGGCCGACCTTGCAGACGGACGCGATGCCGTGCGGGTTGACGTGGAAGAACGTCCGGCCGGCATTGCAGCCGGTGAAGACGCTCCGGGCCTTGATGTGGCCCTCGGCCTGCGTCGCCAGCGGGTTCGCCTCGCCGTCGATCGTCGGCGACATGTTCGTGAAGACCTGGTGCGGGAAGCCGTAGCGCTCACACAGAGCCACCATCGCGTCGACCTCATGGGCGTTGTCGTCCGACACGATCACGTTCAGCCGGACCGGCAGCCGGTCCTGGTGGGCGGCGTCCAGACCCTGGATGAACCGGCCGAACGCGCCGCGGTTGCGAGTGACCTTGTCGTACGTGTCCGCGGTCGCGCCGTAGACGCTGAGCGTGAGCCGGTAGGGGCGATGGCGTGCGAACAGCCCGCGGATCGGCGGCTTGCGCAGGGACGAGCCGTTCGAGGAGACCTGCACCATCATCCCGAGCTGGTGGGCGTACTCGTATGCCGCGCCGAACTCGCGGTCGATCAGTGCCTCACCGCCCGTGATCTGCAGCCAGAGCACGCCCGCGTCGCGCATCGTCCGCAGGAGCTGCTGCTTGCCCGCCCAGTCCAGGCCCTCGAAACGCTTCTCGCCGAGGTAGCAGAACTCGCAGTCGTAGTCACAGCCGAGGTTGATCTCCCAGGATGCCTTCGCGTACCCGTACGGCGAACGCTCGCGAACAAGGACGAAATCGCCGACCCGCCCGTCAGGCAGCTCGATGCCCCGCGCCTGCCGCGCGGCATCAACAAGCCAGGCCGGCAGAGGGTCTCCGACGTGACTCGCGGCGCGCAGCTCCTCGTAGCGGATCCCAGGAATGTGCACACCGACCGCTCGGCCTGGCTGAAGAAGGAGGTGCTGGGCGAGGAATGGGCTGGCCACGAGACGCGTGCTTGACGCGGCAGACGCCGCCCGATCCGGTGTGCCGGTTATGGTCATCGGACCTCCAGAGGGCGGTCGTCGCGATTTGGGACGGGAGGGCCGATCGACTGTGCGGCGTCGCCTGCGGTCTTGAAGCAGGACCAGATGACCTTCCCGAGCGGCGTACGGTCTCTCACTCCCCACTCGTCCGACAGCGCGGCCACCAACGTCAGGCCCCTCCCGGAGATGTCTGTGGCGGCCGGCTCGCGTACGACGGGCTGCTGGCGACGGCTGTCGTGCACTTCCAGGCGTACGCAGTTGTCGTCGATGTCGAGCCGGACGAGGAAGCCGTGCCCGCGGGCGGTGCCGTGGAGGACGGCGTTCGTGGCGAGTTCGGAGACGCACAGGCGGATGTCCTCGGTGCGGCTCGTCAGGCCCCAGCCGTCCAGCGCTCTGGTGGCGAACTCCCGTGCTTTGCGTACGGACTGGTGTCGGGCCTCGAAGAACTGCTGAAGCGACTCGGGCATGGAGTGCCTCATGACTCCGTGCTCAGGAGGAGAAGTGGTGCGGGGAAGCGGCGGTGGGCGGTCTGGTGACGAGACACGTGGACGTGCCCGATGCGGGGACGGCGGGCCAGCAGCAGGCGGGCGCCGGTGGCCTCGATACGGCGCGTGCGGTCGGCGGCGAGGTGCTTCCGACCCAGGTGGGACAAGGCGGGGGCGATGACGCCGTAGACGTCGGGAAGGGCCAGCGCGTCCAGCAGACCGGTGAAGGCGGTGGAAGTCGGGCCGGTCGTCGCGCACCTGTCCTTGAAAACGCCGGAGAGCTGCAGTTCATGGATCCGGCAGTACTCCGTCAGTGACGCCCGTAATGCCGTTTGACGAGCTACGGAGACCCCGACCAGGCGCAGGAAGCCGTAGACGACGGGCCCGTTGACCGGGCGGTGCTCGGTAAGGAGTTCCATGTTGGTGACCGTCCAAAGGGACTCGACGAAAGAGTGACCTCTTCAGCGTCGTCGTGTCCGAACGTGCAGGGAATCAGCGGCTGTCCTACTTGCGTTCCACTTCCGCCCCACCACCTGGACGCTTCTGCTTCCATGGCTGCTGGAAGGGAGCGACGCGTGGCGACCGTGCACCACTGGACCGGCCTGGAGGCCAGAGCGTTGCGGCTCGCCCTCCGCCTGAGCGTGCGGGCTTTCGCCGAGCGCCTTGGTCTCGCCGTCGCGACCATCTCCAAGTGGGAAGAGCTCCGGTCCGCGACCGAGCCCCGCCCCGACACCCAGGCCATTCTCGACACCGCGCTCGGCCTGGCCGATGCCTCCGTGCACCTGCGCTTCGAAACGCTCCTGTCGGAAATGGCCGGCCCCGGGCAGTTGGCAGCCGGGCGCCGGGTGACGGCTGCCGGGCCCAGAGCCTGGGAGTACGAGTCGTGGACCGACGACCTGGACCGTGCCGTCGTCGCCTTGTCCCGGCAGAACTTCACCTTCGCCGACAGCCTGCTGGGCCGATGGCTCAACCGTTTCACGGCCGCCGAACTCGACGACAAGGGCCTGTACCTCTACGCCCGCTCCACCGCGTTACTCGGAGACCTCAAGCGCGATCAGGGCGCCGTGCTCGGACCACTGTCCGCCCGCCACTCCTACGCGGGCGCGCGCTCGATCTTCACCCAGCTCGACATCCCCCGCCGCGTCGCCCAGCTCGATCTGTCCCTCGCGGTCGTCGCGGAGATGTCCAGTGACCTGGAGGCGTCGGCCCGTACGTACGAGACGCTCGCCGTCGACGACCGGCTCTCTCGCCGTGACCGGGCCAGAGCCCGCCTGTGGGTGGGCACCGCACTCAGCAAGGACGGCAACCACGACTAGGCAACCCGCGTAATGCAGGCCGCGACCCGTGAATTCGAAGACCTCACCGAACCCGACGACTGGTCGGTGGCCCATCAGAAGCTCGCACTGGCCCGCCGGGGCGTCGGCGACCTCACCCAGGCCCTGCACTTCATCGACATCGCCCGAAGCAGCGGGAGCACCGACTCACCGATGCAACGCGTACGACTGGACACCGCTCACGGCCACATCCTGCTCTCCGACGCGGCGACCCGCGATGATGGGCTACGCGTTCTCGGTCAGGCCGCTCGGACGGCCGCGCAGTACGGCCTCGTGCACCAAATGCGCAGTATCGAGAGCGTCAAGGCCAGCAGTGAGGGGCCGCCCGGGGCCTCGCCGACGGTGATCAGGGAGACGAACGCGTGAGTGACAACCAGCAGGCCATCACCGAAGACCAGTGGCACCAGGCCAAGGCGATCTGGGACTACCACCAGATGCACCACCAGGCCCACCCCGTGGACGTGGCGATCGGCCTGGGCAGCCACGACCTGGGAGTGGCCACGCGCGCCGCCGAGCTGTACCACGCGGGTCTCTTCCCCACGCTGGTCTTCACCGGCGGCAACAGCCCGACCACCGCCAAGGTCTTCCCACGCGGCGAAGCGGTCCACTTCCGCGAGCACGCCATCGATCTTGACGTCCCCGCCTCCGCGATTCTGCTGGAGCCCCACGCCGCGAACACCGGGCAGAACATCACCCTCGCCCGCGAGGTCCTGGCCGACGCCGGCATTACCCCGGAGAAGGTGCTGCTGGTCTCCAAGCCCTACATGGAACGGCGGTCGTACGCCACCGCCCGCAAGCTGTGGCCCGAGGCCGAGATGGTGTGCGCCTCGGAAACCCTGGAGTTCGACGACTACCTCAAGTCCATCGGCGACGAGAAGCTCGTGGTGGACATGCTCGTCGGCGATCTCCAGCGGGTGATCGAGTATCCGAAGCTCGGGTTCGCCATCGAGCAGGAGGTCCCGGAGGACGTGCATGCTGCGTACGAATCCCTCATCCACGCTGGCTTCACCAGCCGCCTCATCGCTTCCTGAACTCTCCTCCCCGGGCAGCCTGTGCGCCATCCACCAGCCCAACTTCATGCCCCGGCTGACCACGCTGGCCAAGCTGTTCGCGGCGGACCACTGGATCGTCCTGGACGACGTGCAGTTAGCCCGCCGCGACTACCAGCATCGCGCCCGCATCGCCACACTCGACGGCCTTGGCCCGAACCGGTGGCTGACCATCCCCACTCACCGCCCCTCCGGGCGCGCCACCCTCATCAGAGACACCCTGATCGCCGACCCTGCCGCGGCCCGACGCAGAGCCTCATCGATCCTGCGCCAGCAGTACGGGACCAGTCCTCACTGGCCCGCACTTGACCGTGCCCTTCAGCCGGTCTGGAATGCGTTCGACACAGGAAGGGTCGCGCCGGTCGCCACGGCCTCGACTCGCGTCCTGCTCGAACTGCTCGGCTGGCGGGGACAGATCTTCACCAGCAGCGCCCTGCCCGCACGCACGGGTCGGTCCGAGCGGCTGGCCGACCTGGCCGACGCCACCGGCGCACGCGCGTACCTGTGCGGCACCGGCGGCATGACCTACCTGGACCACGCCCCCTTCACCGAGCTGGGCGTAGCCGTCGTCCCGTTTCTCTCCCCGGCCACTGGCCTGTGGGCCTCGGGGCGACAGGTCAGTGCTCTGCGGGCGCTGGCCTTCCGCGGCCCCGACGCTGTGGGAGCTCGGTTCCGGGCTCTCGCGTTCGCCCACGATGCGCTGGGGTGCGCGGCCTGACACCCGCTTCGGGTACGGAAGCGGGTGTGACCAACACGAAGCGGGTGGGATCAACGTCGACGTGCCTGTGGAGACTGCGGCTGGGAGGCCGGCGCAACCGTTGTCGGTCGGACCGGCGCGACCGGCCACCGTGCCGCACTCCGCATCCGTGCCACATGTGCACGCTCACTCGGAACCGGCCTGGCGCTGAGTCGCTCGACGCGCCAGGTCAGCACCCGTGCGGGGCTTCGGACGTCGTCGAGGGCCTGCTGGAGCAGTTGCTTCGGATCGTGTCCCGCCTTCTCGGCGGTCGCGAGCACGGCTGTGAGTGCGTCGAAGGATGGGTCTTTGACCACCTGCTTGGCACGGTCCGGCATGGTCTGGTGGATGAGGAGGATGTGGCGCTGCACCACTTGCTGGGGTGGCCGGCGCTGGGCGAGTGCGGTCAGCGGTGCTACGGCTGTGTGCTCGTAGGCGGCTTGCAGGTGGATGAGGGTCTGGTGGGCTGCCGCCACCTGCTGGTCGTGGTGGCGGAGCTGGTGCCAGCGGGCGGCAGCGATGACGGCGAGGATCGCGGCGTCGAGGAACATCGCCAACAGGGCGCCGTCCTTGGGGGCGGGTTCGCGGATCATGGCGCGCACGGCGCCGCGTAGGGCGCGGGCGTGCTGGTGCTCGGCTTGGACGTGGGAGCGGGTGGCGCGTTCGAATGCCTCGGCTGCCTGCCTCAGCTGGGGGCGAATGGTCTGGGGTGCGCGGAGGGGCAAGGCGTCGAGGGCTTCGCCGAAGGCGGCCAGGTGGGCCTGGGCTGCTGCGTCCTCAGCGTGTTCGAGGCGGTGGGGGATGCGTTCCGCGGCGGCAGTGGCCTGGTGCCACGGGTTGGTTGTGCGGGTGCTCTTCTGTGGTTCGGTGGCGTCGAGGCGCTTTCGGATCTTGGGGAGGGACAGGTCCGGGGCGAGTTGGGATCCGGAGTACCAGATCGGTTCCTGCCGGGCGTTGGTGTCGCCTTCGAGGGCAACGGTGTAGCCGCGTACGTCGCCGGACGGGAACTGCTTGACGTCGACCAGGATGTGGTCGGTGTGCTGGAGCAGGCTGATGAACTCCTCTGTGCTGGTTGCGGCGGCCATGACGGTGCGGACCGTGGTGCGCAACCGCTCCCGGACGGTGCGGGTCTGGCCGGCGCGCTTGGCCTTCTCCTGCTCGGCGCGGGTGGGCCGTTTGGCTGCGGTGCGGTCGCCGCGCACGACCTGGAAGAGGTCGTATTCCGTCGCGATGGTGGCGAGTTCGCGGTCGGCGGTGAGGTAGTCGTTCCAGTGGCGTGCGGTGCGCAGGTCGGCCCGTACCTTGGTGGCCGCGATGTGGATATGGTCCGGAGCGTGGCGGACGGCGACCCAGCGGCAGCCGTCCGAATCACCGTCGGGGGCGATGCCGGTGGCGGCGACCACACGGCGCGCGATGTCGGCCCACTCCTCGTCGCTGAGGATGCGGTCGGTCTCGGCGGCGCGGACCGAGCAGTGCCACACGTGCCTCTCGGGGGCGCGGCCGAGCCTGTCGGCCTGTTTGACGTGCAGGTCGAGGTCCGCGACCAGGCGCCGCCTCGTGGCGTTCGCGTCGGTGGCGCGGCCGGGGTCGGGGGCGAAGCTCTCCCAGGCGGCGACCAGGCGCGGGTCGGTGTGGCCCTTCTTGCGGGTGTCGAAGAGGTAGTGGAGGAGGCCGGCCGTACTCTGGCCGTTCTTGATCTTCGCGATCATCAGGCTGCCTTGTGGCGGACTGCCTGGTTGGCAGCCTGCGCGATCTGCTCGACGGCAGTGCCGATGGCGGCCCAGGTCTGTGCGGCCTGGGTGAGCAAGGCGGTGTCCACAGGTTGTGGGTGGCCGCCGCCGTTGAGCTTCTTGGCGATCTGATTGATGTTGTTGCCGGCCTGGCCTGCCTCGCGGCGCAGGGCGTTGATCTCGTCTATGTAGTCGTCGAGTTGGGTGCGCTGGCCTGGCACGGTGAGGTCTCCGTGGACGTGGGCGAGGGTGACGACGGCGACGTAGTGGGCGCCGCTGATGTTCAGCGACCTGGCCTTGGCGAGGATGGCGACCTTCTCATCAGCGCTGTAGCGGGCATCGACCCGCTTCTTGCGCTGGCCGTTCGGGTCGGGCTTGCGACGGCGGGCGACGCGCCGCAGGGCGGCTTCTTCGGCTGCACGCGGCAGCGGCACAGCAGCGACGGTCGCGACGTCGGCGGGCTGTTCCTCTTCGGGCACCCCCTGGTGTCCGCCTCCCTCCGCCACCCTCGGGGCGGAGGCTTCCCCGTAGGACCGGCCCTTGGACGGTCCAACGGGATACCTTGCTCCGCTGTTCAGGTGGGTGGTCATCTCCTGCTGGGGGGTGGTGAGTTCGTGTTGCGGGTCGTGCATCGGCTGGTTCTCCGTCGGGTCCTTGGGCGAGTGTTCGCTGTGTGCGGACACGGTGCCCCCTCGTGCTGGTCGGCACGGAGGGGGCGACCGGTGCGAGTGCTGGGTCAGGCGGTGCTGGAGGGGACTGCGGCGGGTTCCCTCTGCTGCTGGATGGTGGCGTCGTCGTGGATGTCGAGAGGCTCGCCCTCGAAGCCGTCGTCCGCGCCGGCTCCGGCCGACTGACGCGCTCGGCCCGCAGTTGGTCGCGCACGGTGCGGGCGCGCGTCTGGGCGATCCGCAGCTCGCTGCGCAGGCGCTTGGCGGTCAACTAGTCGTCGCTCCAGTCGGCGGTCAGGCGGCGGCCTTCAGCGAGCACTTCGGCGTCGGTGCGGTGGCGGTCGGTGGTCGACTCGGTGTTGGTGAGACGCGGACCGGTCGTCTCGTGCGGGGCGGCTTCGGTCGACTTCGCCATGGTGGTCGACCGGGGCGGTCGGGCAGTGAGGGCCGACTCGTCGGCTCCGGTCGATCCCGTCATGTGTGCCTCGTCGACCTTCACGGAGGTCGACTCGGACGGCCCCTCGGGAACCGGTTCGGCTCGGTCGGCCACCGACGGTGTGGCCTGCTCACTTGCGCGCTGGCCAGCGGATTCCTCTCGTTGCCGACTGACCGACTGGGCCGAGTCGGCCGACTCGTGCTTGTGGTGCAGCACCTTTGCCACGAGGTCCGAGCCGAAGTAGATCGACCCGACTGGGAGTGACGTAGCCAGCAGTACGAGGGCCCAGTTCGCAGGCTCCCAGCTGGTGAGTCGACCCAGCCGGGTCGACTCGGTGTGCAGGGTCGGTATGAGCCCGTGGACGTAGTTCAGCAGGAGGCTGGCGATCGTGTAGGTCGCCAGTACCCGTAGCGCGAACTCCCGGTCGGGGCCGGTCAGCACAAGCGTGGCGATGAGCGCGAGGGCCATGAGCCCGTCGACCACGATCGGGTAGAGCAGGGCGGCGGTGGGATCGGCGCCGATGGCGCAAGCCACCTCTGACAGCGCGTTCCACGAGACCCGGAAGGCCATGAGGACGACGGCAATCAGGCCGAGGACGAGGGTGGCGCGTGCGCTCGCCCGGCGGCCATTGCCAGGATCGGCAGCGGGGCGATGCTGATGCGAATCAGTTCGGCTGAGCAGGGCGGTGATGCGTGCAAGCAAGCGGGGGTGCTCCAGGTGGGCTTGGGGTGGCGGTCTCGGCGCAGAGGTGAGGAGGTCGTGGCCGCCGTGAGGTGCGGGGACTCGTACCACTCGTCGCGTGCCTGGTCAGCACAGGTACGAGTGGCGTGGCGATGTCGAGACGACTCGTTGCGGGCACTTCACTCGTCCCCGCGCTGACCTGCGCGGGGACGAGTGATGCGAGTGGAGTCGAGTCAGGCTGCGGTGCCCGGCTGCGGACCGTCGGCTGAAGAGGCGGGCGCGTCTGCAGCCTTCGGCTCAGGGCAGTAGCGCGCCCAGGTGTCGAGGAATTGGTTGCGCGCGAAGCCCTTGGCCTGAGTGCCGTCGGGAAAGCGGCGGTTGGCCGAGCCGATGCCGTACGGCTTGAGCAGCAGTTGCAGGCCGCGCGGGGTCAGGCCGTTTGCACCGTACTCCGCCCACGGTGCTTCCCTGTCTGCGTTCAGGGATTCCAGCAGGTGCTTCGTGCTCAGCACGGCAGGGTCGCCGACGGCGGCGAAGGCGCGGCGGATGCCGGTCAGGAGGCGGGTGCGCAGGCTGCCCTCCTCGTCCTGGCCGGCCTCGTAGTCGGTCATGGTGCGGCAGGCGGTACGAGCGAGCCCGGGCCAGTCGCCACCGGCGAGATCGGCGACGATGATCAGCGGCTCCCAGGTGTCCGCCGCGCGGTCCTCGACCGGCATCGGTGGCTCCATCTCCATGGCCAGTTCATAGAGCGGCTGGAGCCAGGCGCGGAGGCGATCGCGGATCGCGTTCAGGGCGGGAGTGTCCCGGCCAGTGCGGAAGGACGCCACCTTCTCGCCCGCTGCTCGGCGGCGCATTCGGATGACCACCGCACGGTCCATGATCGTGTCCGGCAGGTCGCCGATCCCAGCCAGTGCCGCCATGGCGAAGGTGGGGAACTCCTGCACCTGGTGCTCGGGGCCGGACACTCGCAGTGTCGGCCGGGCCGCGCTGGTGTCCGGCGTTGATGAGACCGCGGACCTCCTCGTTCTTCTCCGCGGCCTTGGTGGTGCTGAACATGGTGTCGGCCTCGTCGACCAGGAGAGTCGGCGGGTCGTCCCCGTCGATCGACCGGAAGATCGCCGCCGCGCTGGCGTTGACCGTGATCAGCCGGTTGTGCACGGTCTCGGTGACCACGTCCAGCAGGCGGGACTTACCGCACCGCTTCTCCGGCGCGACGATCGCCAGGCGCGGCGCGTGTTGCCACGCACGCTGAAGATGCGTCGCCGCGACCCACAAGGCCACCGCCGTGACGGCCTCCTCGCTCGGCATCGCCACGTACCGCTTCAGCTGTGCCCGAAGGTCGTCCAGGATCTGCGCCCCCTGGGACAGCGGCGTAGGCGAGGCCGTGTCGTCGGGGTCCTCTTCTGTTGGAGGCGCAGCAGCGCCGGACGGCTGGCCGGGGACGGCGACTGGGGGCCACGACGTGCCGGAGTCGTCCGGAAGGGATGGCGTATTTGGCTGGGCATCGGTCATACTGGGCATCAGCTCCTCTGCTTGCGAGCCATATGGGACGGCAATCCCGGACTCCGCAGGTTGATCGCTAGGGATGGCGGTTGAGAGGTTTGCGCTTGAGCCCCCGGCATCGCCGGGGGCTTCTTTCATGTGACGTGCGGGCGTACGGACTCCTGAGGTCAGTGGGGTGGGATGCCACCACTATGTCACACGAATTGCAGATCGCAGAAGTGTTTTGCATCTCGCAGTGGCGATGCTACTGTTTAGGCTGTGCTGCAAACCGCAGTGCATCGCTACGAACGGAAGGGGGTGCCGGTGGCGGAGGAAGAACCGCCCGAGGGCGTCCTGCTCAGCGGCGAGGCGAACGTTGCCACTCGCATCAGGGTGGAGCGCGAGGCGCGCGGCTGGAGCACCAACGCCCTGTCGGACCGGCTCAACGAGGCCGGCTTTGAGATGAACCCGTCCGCGGTCTGGCGGATCGAAAACGGCAAGCGCCGCATCAACCTCGACGACGCCATCGGCTTCGCCGAAGTCTTCGGCATCGACCTGCGCAACCTCGTCGGGCCACCGCAGCTGGCCGCCAAGGCCCGCGCCATGGAACTCATCGACGAGGTCGTGGACGCGTTCCGCGCCACCCAGAGAGCCAACATGGCCTTCACCGAGGCGCGCGACGCGCTCGACGCCTACCTGACCGAGCACCCCGATATCCGCGAGGAAGCCGACCTCATGGTCCAGAGCGCCATCGCGGAGGAGGCCAGCAAGACCATGCTGAAGATGCATGGCCCTCCGCCCGGTGGCCGTGACGGTCACTCCACCGGCGAGGCATAGCCTCCGGCACCCCCTCCCGGCCTGGAGCCGCAAACCCCCAGGCCGGGCAGCTCACCCACATCCCTAGCGATCGACCGGCGGGTCGGCGTTGCCGCGCCCCATGCCCGCCAGAAGAGGGCCCACCCCTTGCGCCAACCCGCGATAACCCCTGCCTCCGCGCCGACTTCGCCCGCCGAGGCCGGCCTGCCGCGTCTCTACGTTCCCGAGGAAGTCGCAGCCGTCCTCGGCTGCTCCTCCTGGTGGGTCAAGGACCGTGCCCGCCGCCGGCTCATCCCGTTCACCCGCGTCGGCCGTGCTTACCGCTTCTCGGACGAGCACCTCACGGAGATCATCCGCATGCACGAAGAGCGCCCGGCCGTGAATGCGCAGCGCACCGGCGGCGCTCCTGCGCCGACGCGCAAGCCTCCCGCTCGGCACCGGCCCGATGTGGTTGTACCTACCGTCCGGCTCCAGGCCCGGCCACCGCGCCGGATGACCAAGTCCCAGTACGAAGCAGCTGCTTAACGCACCCCATACGACAGAAGGGAGGGAAATCTGTGGGGTACGCAGAGAAGCGCAGTGGCTACTGGCGTGGCCGTTACAAGATCGAGGATGGCAAGTACGGCACCGTCGCCGATTCCACGGGCGCCGTGGTCAAGTTCGCCACCAAGCGCGAGGCCAAGCAGGCCGCAGACGCCGAAGAGGTGACCGTTCGCCGTGGTCAGTGGCGCGATCCTGGCCTCGGCCAGGAGACCTTCGGCGAGTACGCGAGCCGCTGGTACGCCTCCCAGGACCTGGCCGCCTCGACCATGCAGAACTACAAGCGCCACATCGAGGAGCACCTGCTCCCTGACTTCGAGGACAAGGCGCTCGCCAGCATCCTGCGCACGGACGTCGAGCTGTGGGAGAAGAAGGAGCGCTCGGCCTACGCGGCATCGAGCGTCAAGACCTGGCGCTCCACGCTCCACCTGATCTTCGAGGACGCGATCGACGAGGGCCTGCTCACGTCCAACCCGGCCGCCCGGCGGCGCGGACGAGGCAAGCGCGCCGGCCGCTCTCGCGACCGCGGCCCGGAGAAGGTCGTCACCGACGCGCTCGGCATCCTGCTGACCGCGGAGCGGGCGGCCCTGCTCTCCGGCCGCGACGACGAGTTCGTCGCCACGGTCCTCAAGGGCTACACCGGTAAGCGGTGGGGCGAAATCGTCGGCCTGGAAACGGAGTTCGTCCGAATCGCCGCTTTTCGCGTCGAGTGGCAGCTGTACGAGCTGGACACCGGCGAGCTGGTCCGCTGCCCGCCCAAGGACGACAGTTACCGCGACATCGACTCAACGGACTGGCTGTCGGCCCTGGTCTTCAACCACATCGCCCGTACGAAGCCGACGCCCTGCCCCTGCCACGGCAGGACGTACGTCTTCCGAGGCCAAGGCGCGGCGCGCACAGGAGGCCACCAGGGCGCGAAGCTCGTCGACGTCGCCCGCCGTGCCGAAGTCTCCACGGGCACGGTCTCGAACGTCCTCAACCACCCCGACCGCGTACGCGAAGACACGCGCGTACGCGTCGAACTCGCCATCGCAGAGCTCGGGTTCATACGGGGAGGCGTCACGTCGGAACACGCCGCTCACTGGCGCCGCAATGGTTTCGCGACCTGGCTGTTCACCCCGGCGGCCTCGGGCTGGTACCCGAAGAAGGCTCCGCAGGAGGCCCGCCCAGTGCCGATCCTCGGTGAGCCGTGGCCTGGCGTCCCGGCCAGAGGCCGAGGTGCTGCTGCTCGGGCGGATGCCTGCTGGCTCCCGATCGCCAAGGGCCTCACGCCCCACGGGCTCCGGCATACCCACCGCACGATGATGGAGGACCTCGGCACCGAGAAGGTCCTCATGGACGAACGCATGGGCCACATCGACGGCTCGGTCTCGGCGCGCTACGCCCACGTCACGCCCGGCATGCGCCGGCGCCTCATGGCTGGTCTGACCGAGCGATGGGAGGCGGCGCTCGACGTCCGACGCGCGATGCGTCCCTCGTCCCCCGTGCACGTGCTCAACGACCTCCTGTGCGTACGCTGAGCCACTCAGCAGTGCCCCGCAGCGCTGCTGCGGGGCACTGCTGGCGTTTAAGTGGATTCTTCCTCATCACCCGGCATATTGCTGCCAGGATCAGGGGCGTGACATACGTAGTGACTGTGGACGCCCTCATACCCAAGAACACTCCGGAGATGGACCCACTTCAACGCACTGGCGCGGTGGCCCTCATCGAAGATGGTTTTGCTTCCGTCGAGGCGATTGAGGGGCCCGATGGCATGGAAGTCGATCTTCTCGACACCATTGTGGCCGTCTACCCAGGCGGCGCGCTTCTGAAGGTGTTCGTGGATGCGGCGGCTCTGGAGTTCGCGGAGGAGGCTGTCCGGTCAGTCGTGGGTGAACTGCTGGAAAGATCGGAGCTGTTGGCCGACTGGCAGATCGAGCGATGTGAGGTCGAAGTGCACCCGGAGCTCGCCCAGGAGAGTCTCGCCGCTGCCGAAGGTCCCGATGCCCCGCCCGATGATCTGGCAGACCGTAAGGCGCGGCATACCGAGAGCCCCACGGCCGAGGACGACAGTGAGGGCTACGACGCCGAGGCGAAAGCTGAAGCGGTACGCGGTCAGATGCTGGCGCTGGCAGATGAGCTGCGCTCCTTCCCGCCCGTGATGTTCGGAGTCCTGGACGACGAAGGCGACGAGGAGGAAGAAGACGCTATCGAGTTCGCCGTCTCGCCGGAGGACGCCAAACTTGCTGCTGGTGCCTTGGTGTACGCGACGGACATCTTGGTGGACGAGCTGTTCCAAGACGTGCAGACCCTGACGCATGAGGACACCACCGCTGCTGAATGCGACGGTCCCCTGTGGCACTTCGAGGACCTTCCCGAGCGATACGCCCTCCAGTACGACGCCCGTTTCGCTCGCCGCTTCCTGGTAACGGTCATCGCCATGACCACCCGGTTCACAGACGGCAGCTTCCAGCAGCTCAGCTGTGTTGCTGAGGAACTCGCGCTGAAGCTATTGCTGACTGAGACCAACGTGACACTGGAAACTTTCGGGCTGCTCGACGACGGCGTCTCGGCCGCGCTCGACTCGTTCGCTGACAACGTTTACGAGGACATGGATCACGAGTGGCTCTACGACGACTCCATGGACGGCATCGACGAGAGCGCCGTTGGAGAGGCCCTCGGCGTGGCACCGATGGCGTTCAAGGCGTGGTTCACCCCGTTTAACGAGGGCAGGTACGTCCACCCGTCCGCGGCGGACGAACCCGAGGGGGCAGCGCACACTGGAGACCACGCATAAGTACGCCGCGCCCCCTGCCCTTGCTGCAGGCGCTCAGATGCCGAGACTCTTCCGTCGCACCCGCAGGGAGTAGGACGTACCTTCGGGGCCACTGCTGCTGCCCCACCCAACACTGGTCGCGATGGCCCATCCCCGCTGCTCCTGCATCTGGCTCGCGAAGGTGCCCAAGTCACGGATCTCGCATCCGCATGTCAGCGTGAGCCGGATGCTGATGTACGGACTCCGGGGATTGGGGTTGCGGCCCGTCGCCTCGGTCCACTCCACGTCGTGGACGTGTTCCTCCAGCCCGGTCCGGTTCTGGTCATGCTTGATCCCCTGAGCTTTGGCGTACTCGTCGAGGTCGTCGATCATGAACAGGTGGCTCGACCACTCGCCGGGCCAGACGGCGAACAGCCGCGACTTTCCGGCGACGGCGCGCTCGTAGGCGGCCCGATCGTCGCCATGAGTGACTCTGCCGTCATCATGAACCTCGATGTAGCAGGTGGTACGCGCGGTGTACGGAAAGTCGATTCCCACTGCTGCTGCACTTCTCGGCTCCACTTGCCCCCCTGGTTGGCTCGGTTCCAACCGCGCCGGTCTTGGGGTCGCCGATTCACGAACGCGCATACGGCGACCCCTGCTATGCACCTCACCGTAGGGGAGGAGAGTAGGTGCCCGCTGGGAGACTATGACCAAGATCTTCTCCCAGATTTCTCCCAAACGATCACCAGAGATGCAGGAAGGGCCTGACCCGCTATGCGGATCAGGCCCTTGACCTGGTGTTTCAGCTGTCGGGGTGGCGGGATTTGAACCCACGACCTCTTCGTCCCGAACGAAGCGCGCTGCCAAGCTGCGCTACACCCCGATGCCGCCCGTGTCGCGGCGACATCGATTACTTTAGCCCACCGCTGGCCGGAGACGAAATCCGGTTTCGGGGGCCGTGGCCGGGGCCAGGGGCGGAGCGCGGGCCGGGTCAGTCCCGGGCTGTCAGGGTCAGCAGCGTGACCTCGGGCGGGCAGGCGAAGCGGACCGGGGTGTAGCGGTTGGTGCCGCAGCCCGCCGATACGTGGAGGTAGGAGGTGTGGCCGCCGGAGTGGTGGGTGGACAGGCCCTTCACGCGGTCCGTGTCGAGGTCACAGTTGGTGATCAGCGCTCCGTAGAACGGAATGCACAGCTGGCCGCCATGGGTGTGGCCCGCGAGGATCAGGGGGTAGCCGTCGGCGGTGAAGGCGTCCAGAGAGCGCAGGTAGGGCGCGTGGACCACGCCGATCGAGAGGTCGGCGTCCTGGGCGGGGCCGCCGGCGACGCGTTCGTACCGGTCCCGCTTGATGTGCGGGTCGTCGACGCCGGTGAACGCGATCTCGTGGCCGTCGAGCTTGAGCCGGCCGCGTGCGTTGTTCAGGCTCACCCAGCCCGCCGCGTCGAAGGTGTCCCGCATCGGCTCCCACGGGTTGTGGACGGCGGAGACGGCCGGGGCGTTGCCGTTCAGACCGTGGCGCCCCTGGGTCTTTTCGAGCAGGTAGCGGGCGGGGTTGCGGAGCTTGGGGCCGTAGTAGTCGTTCGAGCCGAAGACATAGACGCCCGGGAACTCCATCAGCGGTCCCAGCGCGTCCAGCACCTCCGGTACGGCGTCCGGGTCCGAGAGGTTGTCGCCCGTGTTCACCACGAAGTCGGGCCGCAGCCCGGCCAGTGACTGGAGCCAGCGCTGTTTCTTGCGCTGACCGCTCACCATATGAATGTCGGAGACCTGGAGAACCCGCAGGTCACGCATACCGCGCGGCAGGACCGGTACGGAGATCCTCCGCACTCTGAACGAGCGGGCTTCGAATCCGGCGGCGTAGGCGAGGCCGGCCGCGCCGACCGCCGCGATGCCTGCGGTGATTTTCAGGGGAACCCCGTAGCGTGCGCGCATCCGCCCATCGTCGCAGACGCCGTACGAGGGTGAAATCCGCGGGCGGGTTCGGTTGTGCACCTGCCACACTTGGCCCATGACCAGCCTCAAGTCCACGTTGAAGGACGACCTCACCGAAGCCATCAGGGCACGCGACGAGCTGCGCTCCGCCACGCTCCGGCTGACCCTCACCGCGATCACCAAGGAGGAGGTCTCGGGCACGTCGGCGCGCGAGCTGTCCGACGACGAGGTGCTGAAGGTGATCGCGAAGGAGGCGAAGAAGCGCCGCGAGGCGGCCGAGGCGTTCGCCGCCGGCGACCGCCCCGAGCAGGCCGAGCGCGAGAAGGCGGAGGGCGTGATCCTCGACGCGTACCTGCCGAAGCAGCTGAGCGACGATGAACTGGGCCAGATCGTGGCCCAGGCCGTGGACGAGGCCAGGGCCGCCGGGGCCGAGGGCCCGCGCGCGATCGGCGCCGTCATGAAGATCGTGAACCCGAAGGTGGCCGGCCGCGCGGACGGCGGCCGGGTCGCCGCGGCCGTGAAGCGGACGCTGGCGGGCTGACCGTTCACGCCCCAGCCGGTGCGCGGGCCGGAGATGAGGGCAAAGACGCGGGCCGAAGACGCGGCCGGACACGCGGGCCGGATGCGCGTCGCCCCAGCCCGCGCCCCCGCCGCCGCCCGTGCCGCAGCACGGTTACCAGCAGTCACCGTGGCCCCGGCAGCAGCCGTAGCCTGGTGACGGCCTCCAGCTGGTACGCGCATATGTACGTGTACACGTACACGCACCCCCAGCGCCGTAGAACGTCGGCGGCGGCCGGTGGGCACTCCCACCGGCCGCCGCCGTTTCCCGCTCCACTTCCCGCTCTACCGGCACCACGCCGCCCGGGGGCCGAGAGCCCCTCTCACCAGCGGCGCCGTCCGGTCCCGGCCGTCAGTGGCCCCTGCCGCCGTCGTTCCCCCGGCTCGTGCCGCCCGTGAAGCCCGGGAAGTCGGGGAACGACGGGCTCCCGTTGCCGCTGTCGCCCGTATTCCCACCGCCCCCGTTGTTCCCGCCCTGCGCGTCGCCCTGGCTGTCTCCCTGACCGCCCTGGTCGCTGTCCTGGCCGTTGCCCGGCTTGTCGCGGTCCTTGTCCTTCTGCGAGTCCGGGATCTTGATGTCGTTGAACGTCTCCACCTGGCGCCCCGACAGCGCTCCGCTCATCGCGTCGCGCCAGATCGGCCCCGGAGTGTCACCGCCGTAGACCTTGTCGTGGTACTGACCGCCGATGCTGATGTCGATCATGCGCTTCTTGTGCGTCGGGTCGCCGACCCACACCGACGTCGCCATGTTCGGCGTGTAGCCGGTGAACCAGGCCGCGTACCGGCCGTCCGTCGTACCGGTCTTGCCCGCGCTCGGCCGGTCGCTGAGACCCGCCTCCGTACCCGTACCGTCCTCGACCACGCCCTTCAGCAGCGCGGTGATCGTGTCGGCCGTCTTCTCCGACATCACGCGCTCGCAGGCCGCCTTCGGCACCGGGATCGACTTCTTGTCCGGGCCGGTGATCGACTCGATGGCGATCGGGGCGCACCGCGTGCCGCGCGAAGCGAAGGTGGCGTACGCCTGCGCCATGGTCAGCGGCGACATCTCCTCCGTACCCAGCGCGATGGCCGGGCCCGTGCTCAGCTTCGCGCCGTCGGCGCGGTTGACACCGAGCTTCCCGGCCAGCTTGGAGACGGGGCAGGTGCCGGTCTGGGCGATCATCTGGACGAAGTAGGTGTTGACCGACTTGGCCATCGCCTCCTTCATCGCGTACGGACCGGCCTCCGACTCGTCCTCGTTCTCCACCTTCTCGCTGCTGGAGTTCACATAGTTCCCGTCGCACGTGGAGATCGGGCTCGGGTAGTCCATCTCGTATGGGGACGGATAGGACTGCGTGACCGGAATGTTCTGTTCCAGAGCCGCGGCCGCGACGATCGGCTTGAAGGTCGACCCCGGCTGGTATCCGGCGCCGCCGCCCATCCGCTGGTCGACGGAGAGGTTGATCTGCGTCTCGTTCTTCTTGAAGCCGTACGGCCGCGACTGCCCCATCGCGAGGATCTTGCCGGTGCCCGGCTCGACGATGGTCAGCGCGGTGGCCACCTCGTCGGTCTTGTAGACGTGGTTCTTGATCGAGTCCTGCGCCGCGTTCTGGGCCTGCGGGTCGAGCGTCGTACGGATCGTCAGACCGCCCTGGTTCCAGATCTTGCCCCGCTCCTCGCGGGTCTCGCCGAAGGCCGGGTCGGTCAGGAACACGTTGCGCACGTAGTCGCAGAAGAAGCCCGCGCCGCTCACCGCCGTGATGCAGCCGTTCTTGGGGCGGCTCACCTTCAGCTCGATCGTGGCGGTCTTGGCCTTGTCCGCCTCCGCCTTCGAGACGACGCCGACGGCGGCCATCCGCTGGAGCACGGTGTTGCGCCGCTTGGTCGCCTCCTCCTCGTCGTTGACAGGGTCGTAGCGGGTCGGTGACTGGACGATGCCCGCCAGCATGGCCGACTCCGGGAGCGTCAGGTCCTTGGCCGGCTTCGAGAAGTAGCGCTGGGCGGCGGCCTCGATGCCGTAGGCCTGCTGCCCGAAGAACGTGATGTTCAGATAGTTCTCGAGGATCTTCTTCTTGCCCAGCTCCTCCTCGACCTGAATCGCGTACTTCAGCTCCTGGATCTTGCGCCCCAAGGTCTGCTGGGTGGCCTGCGCGACCTTGTCCGGGTCGTCCCCGGCCTCCTCCACGAACACGTTCTTCACGTACTGCTGGGTCAGGGTCGACGCCCCCTGGGCGACACCGCCCGACTGCGCGTTGCGGTTGACCGCGCGCAGCACCCCCTTGAGGTCGACCGCCCCGTGCTCGTAGAAGCGCGAGTCCTCGATCGCGACAATCGCCTTCTGCATGTACGGGGAGATGTCCTTGAGGGGCACGACCGTACGGTCACGCGAGTAGACCGTGGCGATCTTGCCGCCGTTGGAGTCCAGGATGGTGGTGCGCTGACTCAGCGGCGGTGTCTTGAGGTTGGCGGGGATCTCGTCGAATCCTTCGACCGTCCCCTTGGCCGCGAGCCCCAGTGCGCCGAAGGCCGGCATGGCGATTCCCGCCATCACCGCTCCCGCGAGCACGCTGACACCGAGGAATTTGGCGGCCTGCTGGGTCCCGGTCAGACCCCCGCCCGAGCGCTTTTTTGGCATGGGGGCAGCCTACGTTCTCAATCGCCGGACACGCGTCAAGGCTCTGGCCTAAGCTGGACTCAACTGTCACAGCAGTGCGGTCGCGCATCAAGACCCGCCGATGAACTTCCCGTGAAACCGAGAGCGCGAGAAGTCGCGTGAAGCGATGTCCGAAACGTTGTATTCCATTGGCGAATGGCCTGTTGTGGCTCGACTGAAATATCCGGATCTGCCGGATTGGTTTGTTATGCCCTTCGGTCACTCCCCTGGGTGATCTGCCGCGTACGCATAGTCCGTTCGGGCCATTCAAGATTGGGCCCGAAGGGGGTGTTGCGCCGTGCCCGCCTTCCGTAACGTCCTCAACTGGCAACGGTGAATATGCCGCTGCCGCCGTGGGGGAGCCTCGATTCGGGAGAGGACGGCGCCAGCATGGGCTGGGTAACCGACTGGAGTGCGCAGGCAGCTTGCCGCACTACCGATCCAGATGAACTGTTCGTACAGGGCGCGGCGCAGAACAGGGCCAAAGCGGTGTGCACCGGATGTCCGGTGCGTACGGAATGCCTGGCCGACGCGTTGGACAATCGCGTCGAATTCGGCGTGTGGGGCGGGATGACGGAGCGGGAGCGCCGCGCGCTGCTGCGCCGGCGTCCGACCGTCACCTCGTGGCGGCGGCTGCTGGAAACGGCGCGCACGGAGTACGAGCGTGGCGCGGGCCTGCTGCCCGTGGGCTTGGAGGATGACGAGACGTACGAGCCGTACGCGGCGGTGGGGTAGGGCGCTGGAGCAGCCGGTGAAGCGGTCACCATCACGGGTCCCCGGTCGACCACCACGTGTCTCCGGTCCGCCCCCGCTCGTGTGCGGCCGGCTCCTGGCCGGGTCCGGCGGGTGAATTCCCCGGACGGCGGTGACCCCGGGCTCGTCCGGTGTGCCTCGGCGGTGGGGCGGAAACGCTTCGGCGCGTGCGCGGTCGTGCGTGTGCGCCAGGTGCGTACGGAGATACGCGCGGGTGCGTGTACGCGTGTACGTACGTATGCGTGCAGGCCGGAGCCGCTGTCCGCCCCAGCCGTGGGGCCTGTCTGCGCCCGCGTCCGGGGCGTCCAGGCGCGGCGTCCGTCCTTGGCGCGGTGTCCGTTCTTGTCCGTCCGCGCGTGGCCCGGTCCCGCTCCCGCGTGTCCGCCGGGTCCTGACGTCCGGGCCTGACGCCCGACTCTGCTTCCCCGACCGGCGGTTGCTGTATGCGGCTATGCGGCTATTCGGCGGTACGGCCGGACGCGAGGCGCTCGCCGATGGCCCTCAGACCGGCCAGGTCGTGTACGTCCCCGGGCAGGGCGGCCACCTCGACCACCGCCACCTCGGGGTGCAGCGCGGTGAAGCGATCACGCGTGCGCCGCTCACGCGCGAGAACCTGCATCCGCTCGGTGTGCAGGCGCAGTAGACCGGCCGTCAGCTGTTTCACACTTGTGACAGAACCCGACCCGGCGGCGGGCTCGGTCGACGGTACGGATGGGGACGGGGCCGGCACTTCGGGTGTGCCGGACCGACCGGACGCACCGGACCGACCGGACGCGCCGGACGGCAGCCCGGGAGGCTCGGGCGGACCGGACGGGGCGGGAGTGGATGAGGGTGATTGCGGGCGAGGGCTCTCCGCGGCACCGGAAGCTCCGGAATCCGCGGCGGATTCCTCGGCATCGGCCGCGGCTTCTGCGGCTACAGCTTCTTCGGGGGCTACGGGCTCTTGCGCCTCGGCGGCTTCGGGAGAGGAGCCGGCCGGTGCTGCAGTGCCACTCCCCGCAGCATTCCCCACCGCTTGATCCACAATGCGGCCCTCTTCAAGATTTTCCGCGGCGGCCCGCGCCCGCTCCGCCGACAGCCGCGCGGCCCCGCTGCCGTGGACCCGGTTGAGGACCAGACCGGCCAGTGGCATCTCCTCGGCCGCCAGCCGCTCCACGAAGTACGCGGCCTCCCGCAACGCGTCCCGCTCCGGCGCCGCGACCACCAGGAAAGCCGTACCCGGAGCCTGGAGCAGCCGGTACGTCGCGTCCGCGCGGGTACGGAAGCCACCGAACATCGTGTCCATCGCCGTCACGAACGTCTGTACGTCGCGCAGGAACTGACCCCCGAGCAGCTTGCCGAGCGTGCCCGTCATCATCGACATGCCGACATTCAGGAACTTCATCCCCGCCCGGCCACCCATCTTCGCCGGGGCCATCAGCAGCCTGATGAACTTCCCGTCGAGGAACGACCCGAGGCGCTTCGGCGCGTCGAGGAAGTCCAGCGCGGAACGTGAGGGCGGAGTGTCGACGATGATCAGGTCCCACTCGTCGCGGGCCCGCAGCTGCCCCAGCTTCTCCATCGCCATGTACTCCTGCGTGCCCGCGAAGCCGGCCGACAGGGACTGGTAGAACGGGTTCTCCAGGATGGAACGCGCCCGCTCCGCGTCCGTGTGCGCCTCGACGACCTCGTCGAAGGTCCGCTTCATGTCGAGCATCATGGCGTGCAACTCGCCGGGGCCCGCGACGCCCTTGACCTGCCGCGGCGTATTGCCCAGTTCGTCGATGCCCATCGACTGGGCGAGCCTGCGGGCCGGGTCGATGGTGAGGACGACGACCTTGCGCCCGCGCTCGGCCGCCCGTACGCCCAGAGCCGCCGCCGTCGTGGTCTTGCCGACCCCGCCGGAGCCGCAGCACACGATGATGCGGGTGTCCGGGGCGTCGAGGAGCGGATCGACGTCGAGCGGAGCGGACGCGGAGTCCAGGGTCATCGGGAGACCTCCGGTCCGGGGGCAGTCGCCGGGCGCGTGGTCATGAGAAGACCTCCCCAAGTTGCCGTAGCTCGCCCGCCAGCCGGTAGAGACCGGCGAGGTCCATCCCCTCCCCGATGAGCGGGAGTTCGTACGTGGGCAGTCCGAGGTTCGCCAGAACGGCCCGCTGCTCACGTTCGAGCTCGACGCGCTGGGCGTGTTCCGCCGCCTGTTCGAGGAGCGGTCCGACCAGCTTCGTGGGCGCGGGCACTCCGGCCGTCGCCAGCGCCTCGGCGACCTCAGCGCGCCGGTCGCCTGCCGCCGCGCTGACGGCCGCCTCGTCCAGCAGATGGGGACGCACCATGTTCACGATGACCTTGCCCACCGGCAGTTCGGCGGCCGTCAGCTCGGCGACGCCGTCCGCTGTCTCCTGGACCGGCATCTCCTCCAGCAGGGTGACCAGATGCACGGCCGTTCCCGGCGACTTCAGGACGCGCATCACCGCCTGCGCCTGATTGTGTATGGGGCCGATCTTCGCTAGCCCCGCCACTTCGTCGTTCACGTTCAGGAATCGGGTGATGCGGCCGGTGGGGGGCGCGTCCATCACCACGTAGTCATAGGCGAAACGTCCCTGCTTATCCCGTCTGCGTACGGCCTCGCACGCTTTGCCGGTCAGCAGGACGTCCCGTACGCCCGGCGCGATGGTCGTCGCGAAGTCGATCGCGCCGATCTTCTTGAGCGCGCGGCCCGCGCTGCCGAGCTTGTAGAACATCTGGAGGTAGTCGAGGAGCGCGCGCTCGGCGTCGATCGCCAGTGCGTAGACCTCGCCGCCCCCCGAGGCGACGGCGATTTTCCGCTCTTCGTACGGAAGTGCTTCCGTTTCGAAGAGTTGTGCGATTCCTTGTCTGCCCTCGACCTCGACGAGGAGAGTGCGCTTGCCCCCGGTCGCGAGGGCGAGCGCGAGTGCGGCGGCGACCGTCGTCTTACCGGTACCGCCCTTGCCGCTGACGACCTGGAGCCTGCTCACGTATTCGAGCCTAACCAGTACGGCCACGGCCTACGCACGAGGCCGCCTCGCGGTACGACTACAGTCGGCCCCATGACCAAGTGGGAATACGCGACTGTGCCCCTTCTCGTGCACGCGACCAAGCAGATTCTGGACACCTGGGGCGAGGACGGCTGGGAGCTGGTCCAGGTTGTCCCCGGGCCGAACAACCCGGAGCAGCTGGTGGCCTACCTGAAGCGGGAGAAAGCGGCGTGAGCGGGGCCGTCGAAGCCACCCTCGCCGAACTGGGGCTCCGGCTGCCCGAGGTCGTGCCGCCGCTGGCCTCCTACCAGCCGGCCGTACGGTCCGGGGCATACGTCTACACCTCGGGCCAGCTGCCGATGGTGGAGGGCAAGCTCCAGGTCACCGGCAAGGTCGGTGCCGAGGTCACCCCCGAGGAGGCCAAGGAGCTGGCGGGCGTCTGCGCGCTGAACGCCCTCGCCGCCGTGAAGTCCGTCGTCGGAGACCTGGACCGGATCGCCCGGGTCGTCAAGGTCACCGGCTTCGTCGCCTCGGCCGTCGACTTCACGGGCCAGCCGACCGTCGTCAACGGCGCGAGCGAGCTGCTCGGCCAGGTCCTGGGCGACAAGGGAGTGCACGCGCGCAGCGCCGTCGGAGTGGCGGTTCTGCCGCTGGACGCTCCGGTCGAGGTCGAGATCCAGGTCGAGCTGACCGAGAGCTGACCGAGCACCGACCGGCGGCCACGACCGGGGCCGTGCCCCCGCCGCGACCGGGCGGCGAATCGGCACGGGCCCTCCCCATGGGGATATGGCCGACCGGTGGCCGGCCGATCGGCAGCTGACCGGCCAGCAGCCGATCGACCGGGATGGCCCGACCTGGCGCCGGCCGTCACATGCCGACCGGGCATGCGCCGACCGACCTGGCACTGACTGACCAGGCGCTGACGGCTCAAGGGCTCGTACGGGTGCCTGATACGGGGCCGGCCGGGCACCGGCCCCGTATCCGCGCCCCGCACGCCGTCCACCTCATTCACGGCGTGGACCTCGCATGCGTCGTCCACTGGCCCACGTCGTCCACCTCGGCTACGCCGTCTGTGCCGTGCACCTGTGCGGCACAGACGCACGTCGCCGGAGTGCGGGCGAGGCTGTGGCCCGTACCTCATCAGGTGCCTCTCGAACATCGCCGCCCCAGCGCATAGCATCCGGCCATGCCCAATGGTCAGTGGTACCCGCCCGAGTGGCCCGAGCGGATCCGCGCCCTCGCCGCCGGTGAGCTGACGGCCGTGGCTCCGAGAAGGGCCGCGACCGTGATGCTCCTGCGGGACGGGTCCGGCGGTCCCGCCGTCCATATGCTGCGGCGCCGGGCCTCCATGGCCTTCGCCGCCGGCGCGTACGCCTACCCCGGCGGCGGGGTCGATCCGCGCGACGACGACCGGCCGGTCGGCTGGGCCGGTCCTGGCCGCGACGTCTGGGCACGGAGACTGGGCGTCGACACCGCGTCCGCGCAGGCCATCGTGTGCGCGGCGGTACGGGAGACCTATGAGGAGGCGGGCGTGCTGCTCGCCGGTGAGACCCCGGACTCCGTCGTGGGCGACACGACCGGTGATGACTGGGAGGCCGACCGTACGGCGCTGGTCGGCCACGAGCTGTCCTTCGCGGACTTCCTGGACCGGCGCGGGCTCGTGCTGCGCAGCGACCTGCTCGGCGCGTGGGCCCGCTGGATCACCCCGGAGTTCGAGCCCCGCCGCTACGACACCTGGTTCTTCGTCGCCGCGCTCCCGGCCGGTCAGCGGACCAGGAACGCCTCCACGGAGGCCGACCGCGCGGTGTGGATCAGCCCGGACGAGGCGACCGAGGGGTACGACAGGGGCGAGCTGCTGATGATGCCGCCGACCATCTCGACGCTGCGTCAGCTCCAGCTGTACGGCACGGCCGCCGAGGCGCTCGCGGGCGCCGAAGGCCGTGATCTGACCCCTGTGCTGGCCAGGGCGCGGCTGGAGGACGGCCGACTGGTCCTGAGCTGGCCGGGACACGACGAGTTCACCAAGAGACTCGACCCCTCTGGCCCCTCCGTGCCATCGCCCGGCCACCAACCCCGGCACACGCGGGATCAGCCCGGCAGTGAACCTCGGCAGCCACAGGGTCAGCCGGACCACGAGCCCCGGCACGCACTGGATCAGCCAGGCCACGAGCCCCAGCAGGGCGGCGCTCACCACGGGAGTGCTCCGAGCGCGAGCGAGCCGCCGACGAACGCCCCGTACGAGAGCGCCGCGCACCGCACCGAGCAGCGTCCGAGCGAGCACCGTCCGACCGGAGGCACCCGATGACCGACGCCGCGGCCCTCCCCGGCCAGCCACGCGGTGGCGTGCTCTCCGGCGCCGCTACCGCGCGCGCCGTCAACGTCCTCGCGCCCAACCCCTCCGCGATGACCCTCGACGGCACCAACACCTGGATCGTCTCGGAGCCGGACTCCGAGCTGGCCGTCGTCATCGATCCGGGTCCGCTGGACGACAGCCACCTCAAGGCGGTCATCAGCACCGCCGAACAGGCCGGGAAGAGGGTGGCCCTGACACTCCTCACCCACGGCCACCTGGACCACGCCGAGGGCGCTGCGCGCTTCGCGGCACTGACGAACACCCATGTGCGCGCCCTGGACCCCGCGCTGCGCCTGGGCGACGAGGGGCTGGCGTCCGGCGACGTCGTCACCACCGGCGGGCTGGAGCTGCGGGTGGTCCCCACGCCGGGCCACACGTCCGATTCGCTCTGCTTCCATCTGCCGGCCGACCGCGCGGTGCTGACCGGCGACACCGTCCTCGGGCGCGGGACGACTCTGGTCGCGCACCCCGACGGAAGGCTGGGCGACTATCTCGACTCGCTCCGCAGACTGCGCTCCCTGACGGTCGACGACGGTGTCCGTACGGTCCTGCCGGGCCACGGCCCGGTCCTGGACGATGCCCAGGGCGCGGTCGAGTTCTACCTCGCCCATCGCGCGAACCGGCTCGCCCAGATCGAGACCGCCGTCGAGAACGGCCACCGCACGGCTCCCGAGGTGGTGGCGCATGTGTACGCGGAAGTGGACCGCTCGCTGTGGCCGGCCGCCGAACTCTCCGTACGCGCCCAGCTGGAGTACCTGCGTGAGCACGGGCTCATCTAGGGACGGACGTCTGGATCTCGCCGGGCGCGCGTGTCCCGGCGCCCCGCCTCGCCGCGCTGCCGTCGGTCCACGACGCTCCGCGTCGCCCCTCTCCGCCGTCTTGCGACCCACGGCACCGGAACCCGCTCGCCATGGCAACAACGTGATCATGTCTCCCCCTCTGCTTATCGCCCGTCACCCTGCGTAATGAAAAGGTAGCGGAGGGGTCTGACAACGAGTCGTCGTCGGTCCTGAGATCCGGCGCCGAACGCCCGGCGATCCCGGCGCGCGCCCGGGAAGCGGGAAAGCCGAAGGGCCCCGCCGACCGGCGGGGCCCTTCGTGGGGATACGAGACGCAGGCGCGCGACAGGCGGCGCGTGCGCCGTGACGCTCAGCTCGACTCGGCTCGGTTCAGCTCAACGCGAGCGCTTCGCGAGGCGCTCCACGTCGAGCAGGATCACCGCGCGTGCCTCCAGGCGCAGCCATCCGCGCTGGGCGAAGTCGGCGAGCGCCTTGTTGACCGTCTCGCGGGACGCGCCGACCAGCTGGGCCAGCTCCTCCTGCGTCAGGTCGTGCACCACGTGGATGCCCTCCTCCGACTGCACGCCGAAGCGGCGCGACAGGTCGAGGAGCGCACGGGCCACACGGCCGGGAACATCGGAGAAGACCAGGTCGGACATCTGGTCGTTCGTCTTGCGCAGCCGCCGGGCGACGGCGCGCAGCAGGGCCGTGGCCACTTCCGGGCGCGCGTTCAGCCAGGGCTGGAGGTCGCCGTGGCCCAGACCGAGGAGCTTGACCTCGGTGAGCGCGGACGCGGTCGCGGTGCGCGGCCCCGGGTCGAAGAGCGACAGCTCGCCGATCAGCTCGCCGGGCCCGAGTACGGCCAGCATGTTCTCGCGGCCGTCCGGGGAGGTGCGGTGCAGCTTGACCTTGCCCTCGGTGACCACGTAGAGGCGGTCACCCGGGTCGCCCTCGTGGAAGAGCGCGTCTCCGCGCGCGAGCGTCGCTTCACTCATCGAGGCGCGCAGCTCCGCCGCCTGCTCGTCATCGAGCGCCGCGAAGAGCGGGGCACGCCGCAGAACGTCGTCCACGTGTTCTCTCCTTGTCGACCTGCTCAGGGGACCGGGGGTCCCCACCTGCTCAGGAACCGTGGTCCCCATGATGCCGTACATGCCGCTTCTTCTCGGGTGGCTTGGCATCGCCGGGCTTCTTCGCCTGCTGCCGGATTCCGTTTGTTCGAAACCGTGCGATCAGTCACAAGTTTGACGCACGGGCGTGCCCATCCGTGCCGCGGGGGCCGATTCGGGTGGCGATCGGCCATGGCCGGGGCGGATGTCAGTGCCGGGCTTTACGCTGGCCGGGTGTTCAACTCGCCGGTGACAGCGCAGGCCAAGGGGGGCTGGGAAAGTGTCCGTGGAGCGTAATTCCGCTGTGGGCGAACAGCCTTCGGTGAAAACGAAAAAAACCGCAAAAGGGGCGAGCGCGAAGCCGGAATCGCGGCTGGCGATGGTCCGTCGGGCCCGCCGGATAAACCGTGAGCTGGCGGAGGTCTACCCGTACGCTCATCCCGAGCTGGATTTCCGGAATCCCTTCGAGCTGCTGGTGGCGACGGTCCTGTCCGCCCAGACCACCGACCTGCGGGTGAACCAGACCACGCCCGCGCTCTTCGCGAAGTACCCGACGCCCGAGGACATGGCGGCGGCTGTTCCGGAGGAGCTGGAGGAGGTCATCCGCCCGACCGGCTTCTTCCGCGCCAAGACCAAATCCCTCATCGGCCTGTCCACCGCCCTGCGTGACCGCTTCGACGGCGAGGTGCCGGGGGAATTGGCCGATCTGGTGACCCTGCCCGGTGTGGGGCGTAAAACGGCGAATGTCGTATTGGGCAATGCTTTCGGCGTCCCCGGACTGACTGTCGACACCCATTTCGGCCGCCTGGTCCGCCGCTGGAAGTGGACCGAGCAGGAGGACCCGGAGAAGGTCGAGGCCGAGATCGCCGACATCTTCCCCAAGAGCGAGTGGACGATGCTCTCGCACCGGGTGATCTTCCACGGCCGCCGGGTCTGTCACTCCCGTAAGCCGGCCTGCGGCGCCTGCCCGATCGCGCATCTGTGCCCCTCGTACGGAGAGGGCGAGACCGACCCGGAGAAGGCGCGCAAGCTCCTGAAGTACGAGATGGGCGGCTACCCGGGCCAGCGGCTGAATCCGCCGGCCGACTATCCGGGCAAGCCCGCCCCGGCCCGTGCCGAGTAGCACCCGCCCCGGCCCGTGGTGAGCAGCCGGGGCGACCGGGCCGTATGAGGACACGGGCGGCGCCCCCGTCCGCACGGCGGTGGCGCACGATCGAGTGGAGCAGGACCCGGGCGGAACGATCCGGCCGACGGAAGGCGTTGTCAGACGGGGGTGCCCATGAAGCACGCGAGAGAGACCTTCGGCGGTCCGACGAACGGGATCGCCGTCACCAGCGACGGGCTGCCCGACTGGCTCGCGCCGGTGGCGCAGGCCGCGCGGACCATAGCGCCCGAGCAGCTCAGCCGTTTCCTGCCGCCCGAGGGCGGCGGCGGGCGGCAGTCCGCCGTGCTCGTCCTCTTCGGCGAGGGCAGCAGGGGCCCCGAGCTGCTGCTCATGGAGCGCGCCAGCAATCTGCGCTCGCATCCGGGGCAACCCGCCTTCCCCGGCGGTTCGCTCGACCCGGAGGACGGCGACCCGGCGACCACGGGGCCGCTGCGTGCGGCGCTCAGGGAGGCCCAGGAGGAGACGGGGCTCGATCCCTCGGGAGTCCAGATCTTCGGCGTGCTGCCCCAGCTCTACATCCCGGTGAGCGGCTTCGTCGTGACGCCCGTCCTCGGCTGGTGGCGCCGGCCCACCCCGGTCGACGTGGTGGATCCCGCCGAGACCGCCCGGGTCTTCACCGTCCCCGTGGCCGATTTCACGGACCCGGCCAATCGTGTGACGGCCGTCCACCCGAGTGGCCATCAAGGCCCAGCCTTCCTGGTCGAGTCCGCGCTCGTCTGGGGCTTCACCGGCGGAGTGATCGACCGGATTCTGCACTTCGCGGGCTGGGAGCGGCGGTGGGACCGTTCCCGCCACGTGCCGCTGGACTGGCGCGCATGACAGGCTGACCCCCGTACGTGCCGTACCCATGGCGGCCCCGGACAGCTGCGGCCCAGCCGACGGGACCGGAGACCCATCTGCGAGCAAGCGAGGCTATCGACGGTGAATGTGCTGGACATCCTGCTGCTGCTCGCCGCCGTCTGGTTCGCCATCGTCGGCTACCGCCAGGGTTTCGTCGTCGGCATCCTCTCGGTGATCGGCTTTCTCGGGGGCGGTCTGGTCGCTGTCTACCTCCTTCCGGTGGTCTGGGCCAAGCTCACCGCGGACTCCGAGGTGTCCACCACAGCGGCGGTCGTCGCGGTCGTCATAGTGATCGTGTGTGCCTCCGTGGGGCAGGCGTTCACCACCCATCTCGGCAACAAACTCCGCCGCCACATCACCTGGCAGCCCGCCCGTGCCCTCGACGCGAGCGGTGGGGCACTGGTCAATGTCGTGGCCATGCTGCTGGTCGCCTGGCTGATCGGCTCCGCTCTCGCCGGTACCTCGCTGCCGACTCTCGGCAAGGAGGTCCGCAGCTCCAAGGTGCTGCTCGGGGTCTCCCAGGTGATGCCGCCCCAGGCGTCCACCTGGTTCACGGACTTCTCCTCCGTCCTCGCCAGGAACGGCTTTCCGCAGGTCTTCAGCCCGTTCGCCAACGAGCCCATCACCGAGGTCAACCCGCCGGACCCGGCGCTCGCCGGCAGCGGCGTCGCGGCCCGCGCCAAGAGCTCCGTCGTCAAGGTCGTCGGTACGGCGCCGAGCTGCGGGAAAGTGCTCGAAGGTTCCGGATTCGTCTTCGCCGACCGCCGGGTGATGACCAACGCGCATGTGGTCGGGGGAGTGGAGGAGCCCACGGTCCAGATAGGCGGTGAGGGCCGGCTGTACGACGCCAAGGTCGTCCTCTACGACTGGCAGCGCGACATCGCCGTGCTGGACGTACCGAATCTTCCGGCGAAGCCGCTCCAGTTCTCCGGCCAGGAGGCGAGCAGCGGGGACGGCGCGATCGTCGCGGGCTTCCCGGAGAACGGCGCGTACGACGTGCGCTCCGCCCGCGTCCGCGGCCGTATCGACGCCAACGGCCCCGACATCTACCGCCGCGGCGAGGTCCGCCGAGGCGTCTACTCGCTCTTCGCGACCGTACGGCAGGGCAATTCGGGCGGTCCGCTCCTCACCCCTGAGGGCAAGGTGTACGGGGTGATCTTCGCCCGGTCGCTCGACGACCAGCAGACCGGCTACGCGCTGACGGTCGACGAGATCCGCGACGACATCACGACAGGGCGCGCCGCGAACCAGCAGGTCGACACGCAGGGGTGTGCGCTGTAACCCACGGGTCCCGACGGACCGAGCGGACCGGCCGTCGAGTCGACCGGCCGATGCGCCCCGACCGGCGGACCGACCGGCCGGGGCCGGGCCCGACCGCGAAAAACCCGACCGCGAAAAGAGAGGGGAGGGCCTAGCCGCGCTGGTGGCGCAGCCGGGCGGAGACCCAGCGGGCCCTGCGGCGCAGGATGCGGGAAATGCCGAGCCGGGGATCATGGCCCTGATCTTCGGGGCCGCCCCTTCTGCGGGTGATCGGCCCAGCGGCCGAGCGGCGGTTGCGTGCGGCGTCACCGTAGTCGTGCGTCCAGCCCATACCCCGACTTTTGCCCGCGCCCCAAGGTCGGTAATCGCGGGGGAGACGGCCAATTGGCCTATGCGCAAGGCAATTGGCTGTTCGTAGGACAAGCGTTCAAAGGGTGATGTTCCTGGCTGTCCGTGTGTCGCTGTCAGCCGTTCGTGTCACCCGTCCACGCCGAGGCATCCGCTCACCGCCCAGGTTCACCCGCTCCCGCCGCACGGGGCGCCTGTGCCGCGATCCGCCCGTATCGGCGGGACGGCTCCGGTCAGCGGTCCGGCTCCGGGTCCTTGAGCCAGTTGATGAGTTCGGCGGAGAACGCCCCGGGGTCCTCCTCGTGCGGGAAGTGCCCGAGCCCGTCGAACAGCCGCCAGCGGTACGGCGCTTCGACGTACTCGGCCGACCCCGCCGTACTGCGGGTCCGCATCGCCGGGTCGAGCGACCCGTGCAGTTGCAGCGTCGGCACCCGCACCGGGCGCTTCATACGCCGGTTGAACTGGATGCCGTCGGGCCGCGCCATCGACCGCACCATCCAGCGGTACGGCTCGATCGAGCAGTGCGCCGTCGAGGGGATGGTCATCGCGCGCCGGTAGACCTCGATCGCCTTGTCGTCGGGCAGCCCCGGCCCCGACCAGTCACGCAGCAGCCGCCCCACCATCGCCGCGTTGTCCGCGACGAGCTGACGCTCCGGCACCCATGGCCGCTGAAAGCCCCAGATGTACGAGCCGGCGCGGCTCTGCGAGAAGTCGGAGAGCATCGCCGAACGCCAGCGGCGCGGGTGCGGCATCGAGGACACCGCGAGCCTGCGCACGAGCTTGGGCCGCATCACCGCCGCCGTCCAGGCGAGGTATCCGCCCAGGTCGTGGCCGACGAGCGCCGCGTCGGGCTCGCCCAGGGAGCGCACCACGCCGGTGATGTCGAGAGCCAGATTGGCCGGGTCGTAGCCGCGCGGCGTACGGTCGCTGCCGCCCACGCCACGCAGGTCCATCGCCACCGCCCGGTAGCCGGCGTCCGCCAGCGCCGTCAGCTGGTGGCGCCACGTCCACCAGAACTGCGGGAAGCCGTGCAGCAACAGCACCAGCGGCCCTTCCCCCATCTCGGCGATGTGGAAGCGCGCACCGTTGGCCGCCACGTCGCGATGCGTCCAAGGGCCGTCGAGACGTACGGCGGAGGACGGCGTCACCCCTGGAGTCGCGCCGGGGGAGGGACTGGAGATGCCGGGGGAGGGGCCGGGGGCGCTGACGGGATCGGAATCAGGGGCGGTCATGCAGTCGAGCGTGCCACAGACTTCGTGCTTCCCCCGGCCTCGCGCGGGTGGGGCTTCGCGTTCTGCAGCACGGCCGCCGACTCCTTCGCCGAGGCGATGGACCTCTCCGGGGGCTTGATCTTCTTGAATTTCGTGACGGCGAGCAGTCCGAGCAGCAGGCCCAGCAACAGGAACGCCCCGCCCACGATCAGGAACGACCACGCGAGCCCCAGGCCCAGATTGTGGATCCCGTACGCGGCGGCGAAGCTGAACACCGGCAGCGAGAACAGGACGAACACTCCCGCGACGGCGCCGGCGGTGCCCCCCGTGACGCCGCGCTTGACGTCCTGCCGCACCTCGGCCTTCATCAGGGCGATCTCGTCGTGCACCAGGGCGGACATCTCGGCGGTCGCCGACGCGACCAACTGACCGATGCTCCGGTCGGCGTTGCCCGCTTCGACAATGGTGCCGGTCCGGACGGCGTCGGCGGTCTGCGTGCCGGTGTCGCTCATCGGTGACTCCCTCTTCCTTCTCGCTCTTCTGGCCAGTGGACTGCGCGCCGAGACTCCGTGACACGCAGGGCGTGCCACGGACGCGTGCGACGAACTCCGCGCCACGCGCTCCGTGTCACGGTCGTTCTGTCCTGCCCGCGCGCTTCGGACCCGCGTCAGGGACCCGCGTTACGGACTCGTTGTCCGATCATGCCGGACCGTCGTCGTCCTCGCGCGTTGCCCCCGCGTGTTCCGCCAGCATCCGGTGTTCCGCAGCCTTCGCCTCGTAGAGCGCCGCCATGCGCAGGTGGTACCCAGGGTCGTCCTGTTCATAGATGTCGGGGATGCCGTCCTGGTCCTCGTCGCGCTCCTCCTCCTCGTACAGCGCGCGGTATCTCCGGACGCGGAGCTTGAGCAGTACGCCGGCGAACACGGCGGCGATCAGCGAGCCCGTCAGCACCGCCGCCTTCACCTCGTTGGTGAGCCCCGGGTCCTCGGAGAAGGCCAGCTCGCCGATGAGGAGCGAGACCGTGAAGCCGATCCCGGCGAGCGCGGCGACGGCGAAGACGTCGGGCCAGGCGAGATCCTCGTTCAGTTCCGCCTTGGTGAAGCGCGCGGCGAGCCAGGTGCCGCCGAAGATGCCGATCGTCTTGCCGACGACCAGCCCCAGGACCACCCCGAGCGTCTCCGGCCGGGTGAAGACCTGGCCGAGTGCGGAGCCGGAGACCGAGACACCCGCCGAGAAGAGGGCGAACAGCGGTACGGCCAGCCCGGCGGACAACGGGCGCACCAGGTGTTCGATGCGCTCGCCGGGGGACTGGGTCTCGCCTTCGTTCCGGGTGCAGCGCAGCATCAGACCCATCGCCACGCCGGCGATGGTGGCGTGGACGCCGCTGTTGTACATCAGCCCCCAGATGACCAGGGCCAGCGGGACATATACGTACCACCCGTGCACGCCCTTGCGGAGCAGCAGCCAGAAGACCACGAGCCCGATCGCGGCGCCGCCCAGCGCCGCGAAGTTCAGCTCGCTGGTGAAGAAGACCGCGATGATCAGAATCGCGAAGAGGTCGTCGACGACGGCGAGGGTGAGCAGGAAGGCCCGCAGCGCGGAGGGGAGCGAGGTCCCGAGCACCGCGAGGACGGCGAGCGCGAAGGCGATATCCGTCGCCACGGGGACGGCCCAGCCCCCCAGCGAACCGCTGCCGACCGTGTTGACCAGCACATACACCAGCGCGGGCAGGGCCATACCGGAGAGCGCCGCGATCACGGGCAGGGCCGCGGCCTTCGGATCCCGCAGCTCGCCGGCCACCAGCTCACGCTTCAGCTCGATACCCGCGACGAAGAAGAAGACCGCGAGCAGCCCGTCCGCGGCCCAGTGCTGTACGGAGAGATCGAGACCGAGCGTGGCCGGGCCGGCGTGGAACTCGCGTACGGATTCGTAGCTGCCGCTCAGCGGAGTGTTCGCCCAGATCAGGGCGGCGATGGCGGCGACGAGGAGCAGGATGCCGCCGACGGTTTCGGTGCGCAGAGCGTCCGAGAGGTAGTTCCGCTCCGGCAGCGGGAGCCGGCCGAGGAACTTGCGAGGGGCGGGGGTGGGCGCGGGCACGAAACGGCCTCCGGTCGATCTGCGGGCAGGGCGAAACACCTGCCGACCAGACTTCCCGGCGCACCTGGAAAAGCTTGTTGTGTTGTTGACGCGTCGGCCACATTACCCGGACGCCGCAGAGCGAGGGGCACCCGGCCCCGCCCCAGGATTGGCCCTGGGGCGGGGCGGCGGAGCGGGGATATGGAGCGAGGCCCTGGGGCCGCTGCTCAGTCCTCGCTGCTCGCGCTGGGCAGCTGCGTCTGGATCAGGTCCATGACGGACGAGTCCGTGAGGGTGGTGACATCGCCCAGCGTCCGGTTCTCCGCCACGTCCCGCAGCAGGCGGCGCATGATCTTGCCCGAGCGGGTCTTGGGCAGCTCCGCGACCGGCAGGATCCGCTTGGGCTTCGCGATCGGGCCGAGTGCGGTGCCCACGTGGTTGCGCAACTCCGCCACCAGGCCGTCGTCGACGGAGGCGGTACCGCGCAGAATGACGAACGCGACGATGGCCTGTCCGGTGGTCGCGTCATTGGCGCCCACGACCGCGGCCTCGGCGACCTTGGGATGCGAGACAAGGGCGGACTCCACCTCGGTGGTGGAGATGTTGTGGCCGGACACCAGCATCACGTCGTCGACCCGGCCCAGCAGCCAGATGTCGCCGTCGTCGTCCTTCTTGGCACCGTCCCCGGCGAAGTACATGCCTTCGAAACGCGACCAGTAGGTGTCGATGAAGCGCTGGTCGTCGCCCCAGATGGTGCGCAGCATCGACGGCCACGGCTCGGTGAGGACGAGATAGCCGCCGCCCCCGTCGGGCACCTCGCGGGCCTCGTCGTCCACGACGGTGGCGGAGATTCCCGGCAGGGCCCGCTGGGCGGAGCCCGGCTTGGTCTCCGTCACTCCGGGGAGCGGGGAGATCATCATGGCGCCGGTCTCGGTCTGCCACCAGGTGTCGACGATGGGCGTCTTGCCGGCGCCGATGTGCTCGCGGTACCAGACCCACGCCTCGGGGTTGATCGGCTCGCCGACCGAGCCCAGCACCCGCAGGGAGGTCAGGTCGAACTTGGCGGGGATGTCGTCGCCCCACTTCATGAACGTACGGATCGCCGTCGGCGCGGTGTAGAGGATCGTCACCCCGTACTTCTGCACGATCTCCCAGAACCGCCCCTGGTGCGGGGTGTCGGGAGTGCCCTCGTACATCACCTGGGTGGCACCGTTGGCCAGGGGGCCGTAGACGATGTACGAGTGGCCGGTCACCCACCCGATGTCGGCCGTGCACCAGTACACGTCCGTCTCGGGCTTGAGGTCGAAGACCGCGTGGTGGGTGTAGGCCGCCTGGGTGAGATAGCCGCCCGAGGTGTGCAGGATGCCCTTCGGCTTTCCCGTCGTTCCCGAGGTGTAGAGGATGAACAGCGGGTGCTCGGCGCCGAACGCCTCGGGGGTGTGCTCCGGGGACTGGCGGCCGACGATGTCGTGCCACCACACGTCCCGGGAATCGTCGAACGCGGTGTCCTCGCCGGTACGCCGCACCACCAGTACGTGCTCGACCTGCGGGCACTTGGCCACCGCGGCGTCGATCGCGGGCTTGAGGGCGGCGGGCTTCCCCCGGCGGTAGCCGCCGTCGGAGGTGATGACCAGCTTGGCGTCGGCGTCCTGGATACGGGAGGCGACGGCGTCGGCCGAGAAACCGCCGAAGACCACGGAGTGCGCGGCCCCGATCCGGGCGCAGGCCAGCATGGCGACCGCCGCCTCAGGGATCATCGGCAGATAGACGGCGACCCGGTCACCCGCCCGGACGCCCAGCTCGGTCAGGGCGTTGGCGGCCCGCGACACCTCGTCCTTCAGCTCCGCGTAGGTGATCGCGCGGCTGTCCCCCGGCTCACCCTCGAAATGGATCGCCACCCGGTCGCCGTTCCCGGCCTCCACATGACGGTCGACGCAGTTGTACGCGACATTCAGCTCGCCGTCCGCGAACCACTTCGCGAAGGGCGGGTTCGACCAGTCCAGCGTCTCGGTCGGCTCGGTGACCCAGCTGAGCCGCCTCGCCTGCTCGGCCCAGAAGCCAAGCCTGTCCGCCGCGGCCTGCTCGTACGCCTCCGCCGTCACGTTGGCGTGCGCGGCCAGCTCGGTCGGCGGTGCGAATCGCCGCTCCTCCTTGAGCAGGTTGGAGAGGGAAGAAGTCTCGCTCATCGTCCCGTCTCCTCCTTGAGCAGGTTGGCCAGGCTTTTGTTGCTCACGACATCTCCCTTTCCCAGGGCGTCCTAGGGGTCCCGGACCTAGCTCATCAGTCGGATGCCCGGGTGACAAGGGCCTTCCAAAAATTGGTTTAGACCTATGGGGTGCTCTTTTCCGGCCGTCCCTCTCCGAGCGGACGGGGAAGGGCGCCACACAGTCTCACGGATACGGGGCGCGGAGGGTTCAGGCACGCGACTCCTCGAACGGGGTCGGGGCCACCCGGTTGAACACCTCTTCGTCGCCGCGCACACCCCAACCGCTCGCACCGGCACCGGCTGTCGCGATCCCGTCCGCCAGCAGATACGCCTGGGCCTCGCCGACATGGAAGTACATCCCGTGCAGCTCCAGGCTGCCGTCCGCGAGCCGCCGTGCCACCGCCTCGTGGGCTCGCAGATGATCCAGCTGCTGGACGACATTGGTCAGACACAGTTGCTCGACGGCGTCCGCGGGCAGCCGTCCGGAAATCCTGGCCCAGGGATGGTGACGGTTCCTCATCCGCTCCAGGCTCGGCTGCCCGTGGCGCAGCCAGCGCCGCAGTGGAGTGGCGGGCTCCCCGGCGTCCTCGGGGGTGTTGAGCAGGGCCTGCATGGCGCCGCACCCCGAATGCCCACAGACGGTGATGGACGCGACCCGCAGCACGTCCACGGCGTATTCGATCGCTGCCGCCACCGAGTCGTCCGCGCCCTCGGCCTCCGGCAGCGGAACCAGGTTGCCCACGTTCCGTACGGTGAAGAGATCGCCCGGACCACTGGACGTGATCATGCTCGTGACCAGCCGGGAGTCGGCGCAGGTGAGGAAGAGTTGAGAGGGCCGCTGACCCTCGCGGGCCAGCCGCGCCAGCTCGTCTCGTACCAGCGGAGCCGTATGGCGCTGGAAGGAGCTGATCCCGCTGGCCAGTTGACGGCCGGCCGGCGAACGGGTCGCGCGTCCGGGCCCGTTGCCTCCCACTGGTGGACCGGCCAGGGTCTCCGAGGGCTCGTTCGACGCCGGCTCCCTCGAACCCTGCCCCGACGCCACGCCACGGTCGAAGTCCGCGACCGGTGCGGTCCGCACGCCCGTGTCCGCGTCCTCGATCACGCCCGACTCGCGGGGGCCGGGGTCCGCGTCGCAGTGATGATTGCGCCAAGGCGTCCAGGGGCGGCAGCAGCTGTGGGACTCCGTGGTGGGTTCGGCGATCCTGCGGCCCGCCCGGCCGGTGAACTCGGCGGTTCCGCCCTGTGCGACATGCGCGGTCTGCCAGTCGTGCAGCGTCTCGTGCGCCGCGTGGTCCATGAAGGATCCGTCCAGCTCCACCACGCTGTCGGCGCCCTGCGGCACCTGGTGCAGCAGCCGGCTGAGGCGCGGTACGGCGAGGAACGTCAACTGCCCCCGGGCGCGCACACGATGCACCCCGTCCTTCTCCTCCATGGTGATCCGCGTACGGGTCAGCCGGTGCAGCGCCACCGCCACGGCCACCGCGATCCCGATCAGGACGCCCTCCAGCACTCCGGTCAGCACGACGGCGGTGAGGGTCACCGCGTACACGAGCAGTTCGCGATTCCGCCGCACGCTGCGCATATGCGTCAGGTTCACCATCTGCACCCCCACCACCATCACCAGCGCGGCGAGCGCGGCCAGCGGGATCAGATCCAGCACGGGGACCAGCAGCAGAGCGGCGATCACGATCCACAGGCCGTGGAGCATGGCCGAGTTCCTGCTGACGGCCCCCGCACGGACGTTGGCGGCGCTGCGCACGGCGACCCCGGTGACGGGCAGTCCGCCGAGGGCGCCGGAGACGACGTTCCCCGCTCCCTGGCCAGCCAGCTCCCGGTCGAGACGTGCGCGAGGGATCCGGACCCGGGGCGCTGCGCGGGCCGCCGTGAGCTTGTCCACGGCGACCGCCGAGAGCAGTGACTCGACGCTGCCGACCAGGGTGACGGTGAGGACGGCGGCGAGCAGTCCGAGCACCGGCCCTTCGGGCAGTTCGGGCAGGGCGTGGCTGCTCCAGGACGGCAGGTCGACGTAGTCCAGACGGATGCCCGCGAGCGCGGCCAGCGCCGTCGCGAGGGCCACGGCCGCGAGCGCCGCCGGGACCTTGCGCACGATCCGGCCCGCACGCCCCGGGATACGGGGCCAGAGCAGCAGAACCGCGATGGTCAGCGCGCTCACCGAGAGCGCTCCCGGGTGCGGGTCGGCCAACTGGGCGGGCAGTCCCCGGACATTGTCGACCGCGGAACTCTGCGGCGTACCGCCGAGAACGATGTGGAGCTGGGCCAGCGCGATCGTGACGCCGATGCCCGCGAGCATCCCGTGCACGATCGCCGGACTGACGGCGAGCGCGGAGCGGGCCACCCGTAGTGCCGAGAGCCCCAGTTGCGCGAGGCCCGCGCAGACGGTGATGGCGCAGGTGGTGCGCCAGCCGAATCGCTGGATCAGATCGGCCGTCACCACGGTGAGTCCGGCGGCGGGACCGCTGACCTGGAGCGGAGCGCCGCCCAGCCGGCCTACGACCAGGCCGCCCGCGGCGGCCGCCACCAGCCCGGCCTGCAGCGGCGCCCCGGTGGCGAGCGCGATGCCCAGCGAGAGCGGCAGCGCGATCAGGAAGACGGAGATGGACGCGGACAGGTCGGCTCCGGCGATCCGGAACCTGCGGCCGCGCGGCGGTGGGCCGTGGGGCCTGGGAGTGGTGCGGGCGGTGTGAGCGGGGACGCCGGCAGACATATTTCCCGTCTCCTCCAGGGCAGCGCGGTCGCGGAACGTGGGTCGCGGCCGTGGGTCACGGCGGGCAGTGGCGGGATGCGTAACTCAACTCTCGGTAAATGGATCGTAATGCAGAGTAAAGAATGAGACATAACTTTCCGGGCAAATGGTGCAAGCATTCACTCGCAACGGTGATTAGTATTTTTGTCCGGCTTGTCGTTTATTCATATCTTCAGTCTCAGTGCGAGGTTGTCGGCGCTCGGCGCCGTGCCGGCAGTCGCCGCTCGGCACTTCGGTACTGAAACCTGAAGGAAGTGGGTGTGCGGATGCTTGCCGCCACAAAGAGAATCGCGTTCGGCGCCGCCGTGACGGCGCTCGCCGTCGGTCTCGCCGGTTGCTCCGGGGCCGGTGGGCAGGAGGCCAAGGGGGAGGGCAAGAAGGGTGCCGCCGGCGCCAAGAAGGCACCCGAGAACGCCGTCCGCCTCATCGGTGACGGCTCGACCGCTTTCACCGGGACCCAGCCGCTGATCACCAAGCCCCAGCGGCTGAAGCCGGGGCAGAAGCCCCCGCAGTTCGTGGTGTTCTCCTGGGACGGCGCCGGTGAGGACAGCCAGAAGCTCTTCTCCCACTTCCGGCAAGTGGCCAAGAAGTACGACGCGAAGATGACGTACTTCCTGAGCGGTGTCTATCTGCTCCCCGAGGAGAAGGCCAAGCTCTACGATCCGCCGAAGCACTCACCCGGCAGCTCCGACATCGGCTTCAACGACACCCAGGGGATCAAGGACACCCTGCGGGAGGTGCGCGCCGCCTGGCACGAGGGCAACGAGATCGGCACGCACTTCAACGGTCACTTCTGCGGGAACGAGGGCGGAGTCGGCACCTGGTCGGTCGAGGAGTGGAAGAGCGAGATCAATCAGGCCAAGTCCTTCGTGAAGAACTGGAAGACCAACGCCGGTCTGCCGGAGGAGGCGCCGCTGCCGTTCGACTACGACAAGGAGATGGTCGGCGGCCGTACCCCCTGTCTGGAAGGGCAGAAGAACATGATGACGGCGGCCCGGACGATGGGCTTCCGTTATGACTCCAGCGGCATCGGCAACCAGGTCTGGCCGAAGCGGACCGGCGGTCTGTGGGACCTGCCGCTCCAGCTGGTCCCGGTGCCCGGGCGCGAGTTCGAGACGCTCTCCATGGACTACAACTTCATGTACAACCAGTCGGGGACGACGACCCAGGGCGATCCCTCGCAGCATGAGTACTGGGGCGACCAGATGCGCGACGGCCTGCTCAAGGCGTTCGACCGCTCCTACGAGGGCAACCGCGCCCCGCTCATCATCGGTAACCACTTCGAGTCCTGGAACGGCGGAACGTACATGCGTGCCGTCGAGGAGACGATCAAGACGGTCTGCGTGCAGAAGGACGTCGAGTGCGTGACGTTCCGCCAGCTCGCGGACTGGCTCGACGCACAGGACCCGGCGACCCTGGAGAAGCTCCGGGAGCTGAAGGTCGGCGAGGCGCCGAAGGGCGGCTGGCCGGCCTTCACCGCCGCCACCGGTGTGGCCTCGGGATCCTCCGCCTCGCCGGCGGCCGGCCGCTCCGAGAAGCACTGACCGCGCGGAAGACGCCGAGGCCCGCGGTCAGGAGGGCTGGGGCACGGCGAGTGCCTCGCTGAGCACGAAGGCGGGATCGACCTGCGCCGCCAGGTCGATGCCCGTCTTCGCGTTGCCCCAGCTCTCGGCGTTCCTGAGATGGAAGTGGACCATCTGACGCGTGTACCGCTCCCAGTCGCGGTGCTCGTACGAGTCCTCCGCCGCGTCCTGGAGCGTCTGGAGCGCGCAGCGGTTGTCCGCCTCCAGCAGCTCGAAGCGGCGGGCGCGGCCCTTCTCCATGGCACGCACCCACTCGGAGTGGCCCACGGTCACCAGCAGGTCGTCGCCCACCTCGTCACGGAGGAAGTCCAGGTCGTCCTGGTTCTGCACCTTGTTGCCGACGACCTTCAACGGGACGTCGTAGTCCCGCGCGTACTCCTTGTACTGGCGGTAGACGGACACGCCCTTGCGGGTCGGCTCGGCGACCAGGAACGTCATGTCGAACCGGGTGAACATTCCCGAGGCGAAGGAGTCGGAGCCCGCCGTCATGTCGACCACCAGATACTCCTCGGGGCCGTCCACCAGATGGTTGAGGCACAGCTCGACCGCGCCGACCTTGGAGTGGTAGCAGGCGACCCCGAGGTCCGACTCGGTGAAGGGCCCCGTGGCCATCAGCCGGATCTCACCGTCGTCCAGCCGCACCGCCCGGGCGCAGGTCTCGTACACGGGATTGTTCTCGCCGATCCGCAGCAGCCGTGATCCCTCGCCCGGCGGCGTGGTCTTGATCATCGCGTCCGCGGAGGCGATCCGGGGGTTGCTGCCCCGCAGGTAATCCTTGATCAGCCCCAGGTGCGCGCCCATCGCGGGCAGCGCGGCGGCCTCCGCCTCGTCGAGGCCGAGCGCGGCCCCCAGATGCTGGTTGATATCGGCGTCCACCGCGACGACGGCGGCCTCGTTGGCGGTCAGATGACGGATGAAGAGCGAGGACAGCGTGGTTTTGCCACTGCCGCCCTTGCCCACGAAAGCGATCTTCATGTTCACGTACCGTAGTGGCAATCTCGCACATGGTGAGACGCTTCGGTGAGGAAGACCACTCCAAGGTGGGGCGCGCGCCCAGGGCGCGTAGCCTCCCTACCTATGAGTACGACAGCCTCTGACGCATCCTCCGCGCCGCGGCCGGGGGACCCCTTGGTCGCGCTGGCCTCCCTCCCGGGCGTTCCGGACGCGGTGGATTCCGTACGCAAGGCCGTCGACCGTGTGTACGGGCACCGTGTGATGCGCCGTCGCAGCGGTGAGGTGACCTCGGAAGCGGCGCTGCGTGCCGCGCGCGGTTCCGCGGCGCTCTCCGGCGCGGACTGGGCGCTCGAAGAGGTGCGCCGACGCAGTGACTTCGGCTCGGAGGCCGAGGCGCGTACGGTCGGTGCCGCCCTCCGGCTCAACGCCGAGGCCGGTCAACTCCTGTCCGTCTGGGCGCAGTCGCCGCTACGGGTGCTGGCCCGGCTCCATCTGGTGGCCGCGGGCGGAGCGGGTATCTCGGACGAGACGGTCGGGCGGCCCCGGCTGGCCGGTGAACCGGTGGTCGAGACGCCGGGGGCCGAGACGGCCGGTTCGCCGGTCGAGCTGCCGTTGCCGGGCGCCGATGAGGTGGCGGGACGGCTGGACGGGCTGTCCCGGCTGGTGCTCGCCACGAGTTCGGCACCGGCGTTGGTGACGGCCGCGGTGGTGCACGGCGAACTGCTGGCGCTGCGGCCGTTCGGCTCGTACAACGGGCTGGTGGCGCGGGCGGCCGAGCGGATCGTGCTGATCGGCAGCGGTCTTGACCCCAAGTCGATCTGTCCGGCCGAGGTGGGCCACGCGGAGTTGGGGCGCGCGGCGTACGCGGCTGCCTTTGACGGTTATCTGTCGGGTACGCCGGACGGTATGACGGCCTGGATCACCCATTGCGGACGCGCGGTTGAGCTGGGGGTTCGGGAGTCGACGGCCGTCTGCGAGGCGCTTCAGCGCGGCGCGGCCTGAGCCCGCCTCCAGGGCCGACGGTCGGCTTTCCGCCGGATGCCGGCCTACAGCCCCCCTCTAGGGGCGGGCCCCGGACGAGAGACGCGGCGGCGCCGTCCCGGCGCCGCCGCTCACATGTCCACCGGGTTACCAAGCGTCCTCGTGATTTTGCCCATCAGGTCGGGAACTCGGCCCGTCACCTGGTGCGGCTGGCCCGTAATCGACGGGTCGACGTCGCGTGGGTGCCCGGATTTCATGTTCGGTCCGTGGGGCCTGGTGCTTAAACAGGTCATCCTCTCGGATGTCCCTGGTCTCGCGGGCCGTTGAATCCTTTCTACTCCTGCCGGCCGGGATGCGGAACCCTTGGCTGCATTTCTTTACTTTTGCCTTCAAATAAGGGCAAAGGGTGCACGTGGTGGTGGTTCAGCCGAGCACGGACTGCCGGCGTCGACTGGCGTACCAGACCAGCCCCGCCGTCGCGGCGGCCGCGCCCACCGCCGCTGCGGCTACCAGCGCGGGGCGGGGCGGCATGGAGAAGGCGGGCAGTCGCTGCTTGAGTCGAACGGGCCGGTTGAAGACGAGAATCGGCCAAGTGCGGGCCGTCGCCTCGCGGCGCAGCGCGCGGTCCGGATTGACCGCGTGGGGGTGTCCTACGGATTCGAGCATCGGGACGTCGGTGATGGAGTCGCTGTACGCGTAGCAGCGCGACAGGTCGTAGCCCTCGGACTCCGCGAGCGCCTTGACCGCATCGGCCTTGGTCGGTCCGTAGGCGTAGTACTCCACCTCGCCGGTGAAGCAGCCGTCGGCGCCGACGACCATCCGGGTGGCGACGACCCTGTCCGCTCCGAGCAGCTCCCCGATCGGTTCCACCACCTCCGCGCCCGAGGTGGAGACGATCACCACATCGCGGCCCGCGGTGTGGTGGCTCTCGATGAGGGACGCTGCCTCGTCGTAGATGATCGGGTCGATCAGGTCGTGCAGTGTCTCGGCGACGATTTCTTTGACCTGCTGGACGTTCCAGCCCTTGCAGAGCGCGGACAGATACTCCCGCATGCGCTCCATCTGGTCGTGATCGGCGCCCCCCGCGAGGAAGACGAACTGCGCGTACGCGGTGCGCAGTACTGCCCGGCGGTTGATCAGGCCGCCTTGGTAGAAGGACTTGCTGAAGGTCAACGTCGATGACTTCGCAATGACCGTCTTGTCCAGGTCGAAGAAGGCTGCTGTACGCGGCAAGGAGTGGTTTTCCACGATGCCGAGCATAGGCGCCCGCCATTCGGCGTAAGCCATGGCGCGTGGGTTTGCCTGAGAAGGCTGTCGGGTACACCATGGAAGTCACGGATCGTTCGCGACCGTGCTCACCCGGTCCGGCTCCTCCCCCCCCGAGTCGGCCGTGGGGACGACCCCCGCTCTCCCCCCCGGCGGGGGTCGTCGCATGTCCGGACCCGTTTTCGGCTCGCGCATCGTGGTCCACTCCTCTGCTCGTCCCGCACATGTGCCGGCTGTCTCGGCCATCATGCCCGTCACTGTGGGTAGTCGACGCGCTGCACTCGGGAAGTCACCGGTATGAGCTACCGGGATATTCACAACTGCCGAGTTGTCCACAGTTTTCCAGCAAGATCCACACGATTTTCCTGTTCCCGTGCACGGTGATTCCGGCCGCGAAGTTCGCGGAAGCCGGAATCACGGATACCGGATCACCGCGAGATCTCCGATAGCGGCTCTCGCGGATACCGGATCGAGGCAGAGATAGGGGGCGGGCATCGTGGCTGGATCCATGACATTCGATCGGGCACCGGCGGTGGAAGAGCGTCGGGCGGGGCCGCTGATCGTCACCGAGGACGTGGAACTGCTCGACGATCTGCTGCGGCTGTGCGCCGCGGCCGGTGCCGAGCCGGAGGTGCACCACTCGGTTCCGGAGCGGAAGGGCTCGTGGGAGGACGCGCCGATGGTCCTCGTCGGGGACGACGCGGCCGCCCGCTGCCGCGGAGCCGCGCGCAGGCGGGGCGTCATGCTCGTCGGCCGGGACCAGGACGACCCCGCCGTATGGCGGCGGGCCGTGGAGGTCGGCGCCGACTGTGTGCTCCGGCTGCCCGACGCGGAGAGCTGGCTGGTCGACCGGATCGCGGACGCCGTGGAGGGAGTCGGACGACAGGCGCTCACCGTCGGCGTGATCGGCGGGCGAGGCGGTGCCGGGGCCTCCACCCTGGCCTGCGCTCTGGCCGTCACAGCGGCGCGCGAGGGCCGGCGCACCATGCTCATCGACGGGGATCCGCTCGGCGGCGGGCTCGACGTACTGCTCGGCGGCGAGCAGACCGAGGGCAGACGCTGGCCCGATTTCGCCGCTTCCAAAGGACGGGTCGCGGGCGGCGCTCTGGAGGAGTCGCTGCCGCGTCTTCATCAACTACGGGTGCTCAGCTGGGATCGCGGGGACTCCGTGATGGTCCGGCCGGAGGCCATGCGGTCGGTGCTCGCCGCCGCGCGCAGGCGTGGCGGCACCGTGGTGGTGGATCTCCCGCGTCGGGTGGACGAGGCCGTGGCGGAGGCCCTCGCCCAACTCGATGTGGGGTTGCTGGTGGTCCCCGCCGAGCTGCGCGCCGTCGCGGCGGCGGGCCGGGTGGCCTCGATGGTGAGCATGGTGCTTCCGGATCTGCGGGCGGTGGTGCGCGGACCGTACGCCGCGGGGCTGGACGAGCAGTGGATCGCCGACGCGCTGCGGCTGCCGCTCGCGGGCGAACTGCCCCTGGAGCCGGGTCTGTCGAGGGCCCAGGACGGCGGGGAGCCACCGGGCTTCCACCGGCGCGGACCGCTGGCCTCCTTCTGTACGGCCTTCTGGGAGCGGGCGTTGGCGGGGCAGGAAAGTGTGCCGTCATGAGCGCCGGTGTGCCTGCGGGCGGGTTGCTGGACGCCGTACGGCAGCGGCTCGCGGAGAGCGGCGCCGATCCCACGCCAGCCAGGGTGGCGGCGGCGCTCCGCGCCCAGGGACGGCTCCTGGGCGATACGGAAGTGCTGGGCGCGGCGGAGGAGCTGAGATGCGAGCTGGTGGGGACCGGGCCGCTGGAACCGCTGCTGGCCGACCCGACGGTGACGGACGTGCTGGTTTCGGCGCCCGACCGGGTCTGGGTGGACCGCGGTGGTGGCCTGCTGCTCACGGAGGTGTCGTTCGCGGACGCGGCCTCCGTACGGAGGCTGGCGCAGCGGCTCGCCGCCGCGGCCGGACGCAGGCTCGACGACGCCAGGCCCTGGGTGGACGCCCGCTTGCCGGACGGGACCCGGATGCACGCGGTGCTGCCACCCGTGGCCGTGGGCTGCGCGTGTCTGTCGCTGCGGGTGGTGCGGCCCAAGGCGTTCTCGCTGGCCGAGCTGACCGTGGCGGGAACCCTGCCACCCGGCGGGGAGCGGGTGCTGCGGGCGCTGATCGAGGCCAGGTTGTCCTTCTTGATCAGTGGTGGCACCGGCACGGGCAAGACCACGCTCCTCTCGACGCTGCTCGGCCTGATCGGCGCGGGTGAACGGATCGTGCTGGCCGAGGACTCGGCCGAGCTGCGGCCCGACCATCCGCATGTGGTGCGGCTGGAGGGCCGGCCGCCCAACCAGGAGGGTGCGGGTCTGGTGACGTTGCGGGACCTGGTCAGACAGGCCCTGCGGATGCGGCCGGACCGGCTGGTCGTCGGCGAGGTCAGAGGCTCCGAGGTCACCGAGTTGCTGGCCGCCCTGAACACCGGCCACGAGGGAGGCTGCGGGACGGTCCATGCCAACACCGCGGCGGATGTGCCCGCGCGGCTGGAGGCCCTCGGCACGGCCGCCGGCCTCGACCGGGCCGCGCTGCACAGCCAGTTGGCCGCCGCTCTGTCCGTCGTCGTCCATCTCGCACGGGACAGGGGCGGACTCCGGCGGGTCGCCGAGGTGCACGTGTTGGAGAGGGACGCCGCCGGGCTGGTGGTGCCGGTGCCCGCGCTGCGCTGGGGCGAAGCGGGATTCGCGCGGGAGCGGGGCTGGCCGAGGCTTCTCGGACTGATCGGAGGCGTGCTGTGACGCCGGCCATGACGGTCCTGATCCTCGCGGCGGCGATGTGCGCGGGGTCGGCTGCCTGTCTGATGGCGGGGCACGAACGAGGGCTGCGCCGAGCGGGGGCGCTGCTCGCCGGAAGGGGGACGGCGGGTGCGCTGCCGTCGGGGGCGCCGCCCTGGGAGCGGTGGCGGTGGCGGGCACGCGTGTGGGTGCTGGGGCTGGGCCGGGAATGGTTCTGTCTGCCGCCCGCGCTGCTGCTCGCCCTGTGGGGTGAGTCGCCGCTGCCACTGGTCGGAGGGGCCCTGGCGGTGCCCTTGGTGGGGCGTCGGCTCAGGGCCCGGGAGCTGAGACGCGCGCGGGAGCGGCGCGCCGACGGGGTTCTCGCACTCTGCGGAGTGGCCGCGGCCGAGCTGAGAGCCGGTTCCCAGCCCGTACAGGCTCTGCTGACCGCCGCCGGGGCCACGGGCGGGCTCGGGCGCTCGGAGGCCGCGGTGCTGGCCGCCGCGCGCTTCGGCGGCGATGTGCCCGGTGCGCTGCGGCGGGCGGCGCGGGAACCGGGAGCGGACGGCCTGGTGGGGCTCGCGGCCTGCTGGCGGGTGGCTGTGGACAGCGGGGCGGGACTCGCCGCCGGACTGGACCGCCTGGAGGCCGCCCTCCGGGCGGAGAAGGACCAGCGGGAAGGGTTGCGGGCCCAGTTGGCGGGCGCCTGGTCGACGGTGGTGGTGCTCGCGCTGCTGCCGGTGGTGGGGCTGCTGATGGGCGCGGCACTGGGCGCCGGCCCCCTGCGGGTGCTGCTGCACACCCCGGCCGGTCTGGGGTGTCTGGCTGTCGGCGGGCTGCTGGAAACTGCCGGGTTGTGGTGGGCGGCCCGGATCGTCAGGACCGGGGAGGCGTCATGAGCGGGGAGTTCGCCCCCAGGCTGTGGACGCTGCTCACCTCGCTCGCAGCGGTCTGCTGTGCCGCCTCCGTGGTGGTGGCCCGGCGGCGCGAACGCCGAGCGCGCGAACGGCTCGCGGCTCTGCTGAACGCAGGTCATGGCCGTGCGGCGCCGGCGCCGGCGTCGGCGCCGTGGACGAGACCGAGGATCTTGGCGCGGCGGTGGGGCCCGCCGCTCGGCGTGGTGATCACCGGCTGGGTGCTGGTCGGCGGGATCGCGGGCTGGGCCGTGGGGCTTGCGGGCGCGTACGCCGTCCGGCGTCGGCTGCGCTCCCGGAAGCGGGACGATCCGGACCCGGCCCGGGCCGCCGCGGCGGCGCGGCAGCTTCCGCTCGCCGCCGATCTGCTGGCCGCCTGTCTCACGGCGGGTGCCGGTCCGCGTGAGGCTGCGGAGGCGGTCGGTGAATCCCTCGGCGGCCCGGTCGGCGACCGGCTGGCCCGTACGGCGGCCGAGCTGCGCCTCGGCGGTGAACCCGCCGAGGTGTGGGGGCGGCTCACCGCCGTTCCGGGCGCGACGGGACTGGCGCGCTGTCTGGAACGGGCCGGCGCCACGGGGGCGCCGGCGGCAGAGCCGGTGTCCCGGCTGGCCGAGGGCTTGAGAGCGGAGCGCTCCCGGGCCGCCGTGGCCAGGGCGCAGCGGGCTCAGGTGCTGATCACCGCGCCGGTGGGGCTGTGCTTCCTTCCCGCCTTTCTGGCGGTGGGCGTGGCACCCGTCGTCATCGGCCTGGCGAGCGCGCTGCTGACCGGCGACTGAACAATTGGGCCGGGCTCTCTGCCCGGCCTCCGATCCGAGAAACGGGAGGCCGTCATGCGGATGTGTGTACGGGTGTGGATGAAGACGCGGCGAACGCGCCGGGCGTTGGCGCGCCGGTTCGGTACCGACGCGGGAATGACGACGTCCGAGTACGCGGTCGGGACGATCGCCGCCTGCGCCTTCGCCGCGGTGCTGTACAAGGTGGTGACGAGCGGCGCTGTGTCCGGGGCGTTGCAGTCGCTCATCGGGAAGGCGCTCAATGCGCAGTTCTGAGCCAGGGAGGACGAGTTCCGAACGGGAAGTCCCTGCCGCGGGACGCGGGGGACGCAGGGGGCGTAAGGGATGCGGGGAACGTCGCGGAGGCCGGGGGCCCCTGCGCCGCAGGGGTGACCGGGGGTCGGTGACGGCGGAAGCGGCCGTGGCCGTGCCGGCGCTGGTGGCGTTCACTCTGGCCCTGGTCTGGGCGCTGACGGCGGCTTCCGCGCAGATCCAGTGCGTGGACGCGGCGCGGGCGGGGGCGCGTGCGGCGGCCAGGTCGGAGCCGGAGGCCGCGGCGATGGCTGTCGCCCGATCGGCCGCCCCGGCGGGCGCCAGGGTCACCCTGCGGCGCACGGACGACGATCTGTGGCGGGTACGCGTGGAGGCGCCGACGCCCGGGCCGGGGGTGTTGGCGTTGACGCTCACGGCGCAGGCCGTCGCCTCCGCGGAGGACGCTCCCCAGGCCCAGGCCCAGGCCCAGGGGTCGGGTCCGGAGGGGCCGGCCGTGGGGGTGGCGCCGTGACCGGTGGACGGGCCGGGAGCCCCGGGCGCCGGGCCCGGAGCGCCGGGGACCGGGGTTCCGCGACAGTGTGGGTGGCCATGGCGGCGACCGTCATGTGCGCGGTGTTCGCGGTGGTGCTCGCCATGGGGCAGGCGGTCGCCGCCCGGCACCGGGCGGGCGCGGTGGCGGATCTGGCCGCGCTGGCGGCGGCGGACCACGCGATGGCCGGCCCGGCGGAGGCGTGCCGCCGGGCGGCCGCGGTGGCGGCGGCCCAGGACGGTGAAGTGGTCCGCTGCGCCCTGAGCGGGGAGGTCTCCGACGTCACGGCGCGCGCCGCCTTCGGGCCGTACGCGCCCACGGTCAGGGCCCGGGCTGGTCCGCCGGACCTTCCGGTTCCGCCGCCGGTGCCTCGTCCACCGGTTCCTCGTCCTTCGGCGTCTCCCCCACCTCTTCCACCGCCCTCTCCGCCGGCTCCGCCTCCTCGGGGGCCGACCTGAGCAGTTCGGTCAGCAGGCGTACGGCACCGCGCTTGTGCAGGGGTTCGTTGCCGTTGCCGCACTTGGGCGACTGGACGCAGGAAGGGCAGCCCGCCTCGCATTCGCAGGAGGCGATGGCCTCCCGCGTGGCGGTGAGCCACTCACGGGCCGTCCGGAAGGCCCGCTCCGCGAAGCCCGCGCCGCCCGGGTGGCCGTCGTACACGAAGACCGTCGGCAGCAGCGTGTCGGGATGCAGGGGCACGGAGACACCGCCGATGTCCCATCGGTCGCAGGTGGCGAAGAGGGGCAGCATCCCGATGGAGGCGTGCTCGGCGGCGTGCAGGGCGCCGCCCAACTGCTCGGGGTTGACCCGGGCGGCGTCGAGCTGGTCCTCCGTGACCGTCCACCACACGGCCCGGGTGCGCAGGGTCCGTGGTGGCAGATCGAGCTTGCTCTCGCCGAGCACTTCGCCGGTGATGAGCCTTCGCCGCAGAAAGGAGACGACCTGGTTGGTGACTTCGACGGAGCCGTAGCAGAGGCGGCCCTCTCCCCAGGGGATCTCCGTGTCGGTTTCGAGGACGGAGATGGCAGTGGTGTCACGGGCGGTGGTGGAGTACGGCGGGGTCGCCTCTTCGACGAGGGCCACCGAGTCGGTGAGATCCAGCTGCCTCACCAGGTAGGTGCGGCCCTGGTGGAGGTGGACGGCGCCTTCGTGGACTGCGGTGTGGGAGGCCGCCTCGTCCACGGTGCCCAGCAGCCGGCCCGTACCCGCCTCGACGATCTGGACGGGACGGCCGCCCTCCCCCCGGATGTCGGCGAGGTCGTGGGCCCGCCGACGACGGGTCCAGTACCAGCCGGTGGTGCGGCGTCGCAGCAGTCCCGCCGTCTCCAGCTGCGGGAGGAGTCCGGGGGCCTCCGGGCCGAAGAGCGCCAGATCGGCCTCGGTGAGCGGAAGTTCGGCGGCGGCGGCGCACAGATGGGGGGCGAGGACATAGGGGTTGTCGGGGTCGAGGACGGTCGACTCGACGGGCTGACGGAACAGCGCCTCGGGGTGGTGGACGAGAAAGGTGTCCAGCGGGTCGTCCCGCGCGACCAGGACGGCCAGCGCGCCCTGACCCGAGCGCCCGGCCCGGCCGGCCTGCTGCCACAACGAGGCGCGCGTGCCCGGGTAGCCGGCGATGACGACGGCGCCCAGGCCCGAGACGTCGATGCCCAGCTCCAGGGCGGTGGTGGCTGCCAGGCCGAGCAGCTCGCCGGAGTGCAGGGCGTTCTCCAGGGCGCGGCGCTCCTCGGGGAGGTAACCGCCGCGATAGGCGGCGACCCGGCGGGCCAGCGAGCGGTCGACCTCGGCCAGGCGCTCCTGGGCGATCACCGAGACGAGTTCGGCGCCGCGCCGGGAGCGTACGAAGGCGACGGTACGGACGCCCTGCACGGTCAGGTCGGTGAGGAGGTCGGCGGTCTCGGCGGTGGCGCTGCGGCGGACGGGGGCGCCTTTCTCCCCGTGCAGGTCGGTGAGGGGCGGCTCCCAGAGCGCGAACACCAGTTCACCCCTGGGCGAGGCGTCGTCGGCGACCGCGTGGACGGGCAGACCGGTCAGCCGGCCCGCGGACCGGGCGGGCTCGGCGGCGGTGGCCGAGGCGAGCAGGAAGACGGGCTGTGCCCCGTACCGCGCGCAGACGCGGCGCAGCCGCCTCAGTACCTGTGCCACGTGCGAGCCGAAGACGCCGCGGTAGGTGTGGCACTCGTCGATGACGACATAGCGCAGGGAGCGCAGGAAGGAGGCCCAGCGGGGGTGGGACGGCAGGATGCCCCGGTGGAGCATGTCCGGGTTGGTCAGTACGTAGTTGGCGTACTGGCGGACCCATTCGCGTTCCTCGACCGGGGTGTCCCCGTCGTAGACGGCGGGGCGCACGCCGTTGCCCAGCGGCGCCGCGAGCGCCTTGACGGCGCGGCGCTGGTCGGCGGCGAGGGCTTTCGTCGGGGCCAGGTAGAGCGCTGTCGTACCCCGGCCGTTGGCGGCCTCCGAGCCGTCGAGGAGGGTGGACAGCACGGGCGCGAGGTAGGCCAGGGACTTGCCGGACGCGGTTCCGGTGGCGATGACGACGGACTCGCCGTCGAGAGCGTGTTCGGCGGCCTGCGCCTGATGGGTCCACGGGTGGTCGATTCCGGCCAGCCGAATGGCGTTGATCACTTCCGGACGGATGCGGTCGGGCCAGACCGCATGACGTCCCTCTCGTGGGGGCAGGTGCTCCGTATGGGTGATGCGCGCAGCACGGCCCGCCCCCGCGGCGAGCCGGTCGAGGATGGTGCTGGGGGAGGGGCTGTTGCCCCCGCTCTCCGGGTGTCCACCGGGGCGCTGATTCATGGCCATCGGCACCGAGTCTGTCACTGGTGTGACGGACAATGGTCCGAAGGCGTCGTGCATGACTGCTGGTAAGTGATTGAATGCCATCGCGGCTGGCGATACGTCCCCTGGCTCCGTCGGGGAGACCCGAGGGGCGACCGCTCGATAGCAAGGTGCTGGAGGATCCGTGGACCTGTCCCTGTCGACTCGCAATGTGTCCGGCCCTGGTGGCGACCGTACGGTCGTCGAGGTCGGTGGCGAGATTGATGTGTATACCGCGCCCAAGCTGCGCGAGCAGTTGGTCGAGTTGGTGAACGACGGCAGCTACCACCTGGTAGTGGACATGGAGGGCGTGGACTTCCTGGACTCGACGGGTCTGGGCGTGCTCGTGGGTGGACTGAAGCGTGTGCGTGCCCACGAGGGCTCGCTGCGTCTGGTCTGCAACCAGGAGCGCATTCTCAAGATCTTCCGGATCACCGGCCTGACCAAGGTGTTCCCGATCCACACCACGGTCGACGAGGCCGTGGCGGCCACCGACTGAGGTCGCGGGCTTCCGGAGGAAGAGGCAGAGGCACCGGGCGTCACGCCCGGATGCCCGCGCCTGTGGGTTTGCACGCTCGTACGTTCGAGGGGGATCGCATGGCCACCGTTGAACTCCGCTTCAGCGCCCAGCCCGAACACGTCAGGACGGCCCGTCTGGTGGCCGCTGCCGTCGCTCGTCGGGCGGGCGTCGACGAGGCTGTGTTGGACGAGGTCAGACTCGCCGTCGGCGAGGCGTGCAGCCGAGCGGTCGGGTTGCACCGGGGGCATGGCATCACCGCCCCGGTGCGGGTCGTGCTGACCGAGGAGGAGAAGGTTTTCTCCATCGAGGTCGGCGACGGGGTGACCGGCGCGGCCGGGGAATCCTCCGGTGATGACGGGGCCTCTTCGGGCGACCTCCATGAGAGTGACACGGAGGGCGAGGACGAGATGGGCCTCGCGGTCATCAGCGGCCTCGTCGACGATGTGCAAGTCACCTCGGACGACGAGGGCGGCGTGATCCGGATGAGCTGGCCCACCACACCGGCCGTCAGGCTGCCCTGATCACACGCGACGATCACACGCGACCGAGCACACCCGACCGGTCACGCGCGACCAGCCATCCTCAAGGCGGTCATGCCCGGCTGAGGCGTGCCCGGCTGAGGCGTTTCGGGCCGAGACTGTCCGGACGGCGCCGGGAAGCGTCGATCCTTTCGCACGTACCCCTCTTCCGATCACTTTCGGGGCCATCCTCCGGAAAGATTCTTCCGATCTTGAGAAAGGCCCTGCCGAACTGCCGAGCAGGGTCTTTCTTCATTTCCCTATGACATTTCTCGGGTTATTGATCAGTCGCCGGTGATTCTGCCCTGTGGCGTGCTCTGTTTTGATCGGGTCCGGCTCCCTACAATCCGTCCATCTTGAACGCTGAGCGTCAAGGAGGACGAATGGCGGGGCACTTCCATCCACACCTGTCCGAGCACCCCCCTTCTCTCGCGACCGCGGTACTCACCGACGGCAACCGGCTGATCGTGATCGTCATCGCCGTCGTCGCGCTGGCGGCCCTGTTCGTCGCACAACTGCTCGTGCGCCAGGTACTGGCCGCCGATGAGGGCACCCGTTCGATGAAAGAGATCGCGGCGGCTGTACAGGAAGGCGCCAATGCCTATCTGGCGCGGCAGTTGCGCACCCTCGGCGTCTTCGCCGTCGTGGTGTTCTTTCTGCTGATGCTGTTACCGGCGGACAACTGGTCACAGCGTGCGGGGCGTTCGCTTTTCTTCCTGGTGGGCGCCTTCTTCTCGGCGGCCACCGGTTACATCGGCATGCGTCTCGCCGTGCGCAGCAATGTGCGGGTGGCCGCCGCCGCGCGGGAAGCGACACCGGCGGCGGGCGAGCCGGAAAAGGATCTGACCACGGTGTCCCACAAGGCGATGAAGATCGCGTTCCGCACGGGCGGCGTGGTCGGCATGATCACGGTGGGACTCGGCCTGCTCGGCGCCTCCTGCGTGGTTCTCGTCTACGCGGCCGACGCCCCCAAGGTCCTGGAGGGGTTCGGGCTCGGAGCCGCCCTCATCGCCATGTTCATGCGCGTCGGCGGCGGCATCTTCACCAAGGCCGCCGATGTCGGAGCGGACCTGGTCGGCAAGGTGGAGCAGGGCATCCCGGAGGACGATCCGCGCAACGCCGCCACCATCGCGGACAACGTGGGCGACAACGTCGGCGACTGCGCCGGCATGGCCGCCGACCTCTTCGAGTCGTACGCCGTGACGCTGGTCGCCGCGCTCATCCTCGGCAAGGCGGCGTTCGGGGACTTCGGGCTCGCCTTCCCGCTGATCGTCCCCGCGATCGGCGTGGTCACCGCGATGATCGGGATCTTCGCGGTCGCCCCGCGCCGCAGCGACCGCAGTGGGATGACGGCCATCAACCGCGGCTTCTTCATCTCCGCCGCGATCTCGCTCGTCCTGGTGGCCGTGGCGTCCTTCGTCTACCTGCCGTCCACCTACGCCGAACTGGACGGGGTGAGCGACCGGGCCGTCCTCGGCCACGGCGGCGACCCGCGGGTGCTGGCGCTCGTCGCGGTCGCCATCGGCATCGTCCTCGCCGCGCTGATCCAGCAGCTGACCGGATATTTCACCGAGACCACCCGGCGCCCGGTCAGGGACATCGGGAAATCGGCCCTGACCGGTCCCGCCACGGTCATTCTCGCGGGTATCGCCATCGGTCTCGAATCGGCCGTCTACACGGCTCTGCTCATCGGGCTGGCGGTGTACGGGGCGTTCCTGCTCGGCGGTACGTCGATCATGCTGGCCCTGTTCGCGGTCGCGCTGGCCGGTACGGGGCTGCTCACCACCGTCGGCGTCATCGTCGCCATGGACACCTTCGGCCCGGTCTCCGACAACGCCCAGGGCATCGCCGAGATGTCCGGCGACGTCGAGGGCGCCGGCGCGCAGGTGCTCACCGACCTCGACGCGGTCGGCAACACCACGAAGGCCATCACCAAGGGCATCGCCATCGCCACGGCCGTCCTCGCGGCGGCGGCGCTGTTCGGCTCGTACCGGGACGCCATCGCGACGGCCGTGGCCGATGTCGGCGCCGGAGCCGGCGGGCTGACGCTCAGTCTGGACATCTCGCAGCCCAACAACCTGGTGGGACTGATCGTCGGCTCCGCCGTGGTCTTCCTCTTCTCCGGGCTGGCGATCAACGCGGTCTCGCGGTCGGCCGGTTCCGTGGTCTACGAGGTACGGCGGCAGTTCCGCGAGCACCCCGGCATCATGGACTACACGGAGAAGCCCGAATACGGCCGTGTCGTCGACATCTGTACCAAGGACGCGCTCCGCGAGCTGGCCACCCCCGGTCTGCTCGCCGTCCTCACCCCCATCGCGGTGGGTTTCACGCTCGGAGTCGGGGCGCTCGGTTCCTTCCTGGCGGGCGCGATCGGCACCGGAACGCTGATGGCCGTCTTCCTCGCCAACTCCGGCGGTGCCTGGGACAACGCCAAGAAACTGGTCGAGGACGGCCACCACGGCGGAAAGGGCAGCGACGCCCACGCCGCCACGGTCATCGGTGACACCGTCGGGGATCCGTTCAAGGACACGGCGGGCCCCGCCATCAACCCGCTGCTGAAGGTGATGAACCTGGTGGCGCTGCTCATCGCCCCCGCGATCGTGCAGTTCAGCTACGGAAGCGACGCGAGCGCGGCAATCCGGGCCGTCGTGGCGGTCCTCGCCCTCCTCGTGATCATCGGGGCGGTGTACGTGTCCAAGCGGCGCTCGGTCACGGTGGACGACGGCGCGCCGGTGTCATGAGGCCGTCGCCCGCGACGTAGCGCCCTCTCTTCGCCGGGGCGGCGCGACAAGTGCGGGGCGGGCGGGGTGGACTGGCACGGAGCCCGCCCCGCCCGCGTACGCCCGCCTGCGTCCGCCGCTCCTTGTCCGTCCCTGTCCGTCCCTGTTCGCGCCCGGCGGAACGGGCGGCGGGCGTGAGGTGTCTCTCCCTTGGTGCAAATGGCTGCAATAGCATATGGATCGGACGTTCGGCATACGGTTGGCGTCCCTTCGGCGTGTATGTTCCGGGGCCGAGAGCCTTGGAAGGGACCCATCCGGTGAACAAGAAGCTTGTAGCCGCGCTGTCCGGCGGTGCGGTACTGCTCATGGCGCTGTCCGGCTGCGGCGGTGGCGACGACACTGACAGCAAGGTGAACGACTGGGCCAAGAAGGTGTGTGATCAGGTTCAGCCGCAGCTGACGAAGATCGCGAGTGCCAACACCTCCATTCAGGAGGCCACCTCGGACCGCAGCAAGCCCGCCGAGGTCCAGCAGACCGATTCCGCCGCCTTCCAGTCGATTTCCCAGGCGTACAAGGCGCTGGGCACCGCCGTGGACAGCGCGGGTGCCCCGCCCGGCGACGAGGGCGAGAAGACCCAGCAGGAGGCCGTCAAGGAGCTGAACACCACCTCGACGGCGTACGCCGGCCTCAAGTCCAAGGTCGACGCGCTCGACACCAAGGACCAGGCGAAGTTCGCCGACGGTCTCAAGGGTGTCGCGGACGAGTTGGAGAAGCTCAGCGAGAGCGGCGACCAGGCCCTCCAGCGACTTCAGTCGGGTGATGTCGGCAAGGCCATGGCCCGGCAGCCCGGCTGCCAGAAGCCGTCGGCCTCCACAGGAGCCTCCAGCGCTCCGACGGCGGCCGGCAGCGAGTCCTGACGGATTCCTCCCGCCTCCGCCGCATCGCATCCCGCTCCCTCGCGTCGCACGGCATCGCGCAGGGCGTCGAACAGCATCGCGCAGGGCGTCGCTCGGCATCGCACGGCGCCGTACCGCCGCGCGCGTGACCGCCGTACCGCGCCGCCGCCGCCCGGACCAGGGCGTCGGCGGACAGCTCCGAAGGTGACATACGCGGCCCGGCCCCCGAATCGGGGGCCGGGCCGCGAGCCGTTGTCAGTGGGAGCGGCCACAATGGACGGGTGAGTACGACCAGCCTTCCCGCGTCCGACCACTCGCCCCGACTCCGTGCGGCCCTGCTCGCCGCCGACTTCACCGCCGACGGTCTGCTGGACCTGCTCGGCGCCTCCGCCTACGCCGCGCTCGCCCGCAGCGAGACCGTGCCCGCGCTGCGCGCCACCCGCGGCGACACCCCGCTCGAAACGCTCGTACGCCTCTTCCTCCTCCAGGGCTCCGTCCCGCACGCGGCGGCGGACGCCGCGCTCCCGCTGGACGAGGCGCTGGCCGACGGCTGGGTCGTACGGGACGGCGAGGAGGTTCGTGCGACGGTCGACGTACGGCCGTACGGCGGACCCGAGGGGCAGGACTGGTTCATCGTCTCCGATCTGGGCTGCTCCGTCGGCGGCGCCTCGGGCGCGAGCGGCCACGGCGAGGGCGTGGTGCTCGGTGTCGGCGGCGCCTCCACGACCCTGGCGGGGCTCACGGTCCGCACACCGGTGAGCAGCGCGCTGGACCTCGGCGCCGGCTCCGGCATCCAGGCGCTGCACGCCGCGCAGCACGCCACCCGGGTCACCGCCACCGACCTCAACCCGCGGGCGCTGGGCTTCACCCGGCTGACCCTCGCCCTCTCCGAGGCGGCGCCCGCCGAGCTGCGGGAGGGCTCGCTGTTCGAGCCGGTGGCGGACGAGTCGTACGACCTGATCGTCTCCAACCCGCCGTTCGTGATCTCTCCGGGCGCCCGGCTCACCTACCGCGACGGCGGGATGGGCGGCGACGATCTGTGCCGCACGCTCGTCCAGCAGGCCGGCGAGCGGCTGAGCAGCGGCGGGTTCGCCCACTTCCTCGCCAACTGGCAGCACGTGGAGGGCGAGGAGTGGCAGGACCGGCTGCGCTCCTGGGTGCCACGCGGCTGCGACGCCTGGATCGTGCAGCGCGAGGTCCAGGACGTCACGCAGTACGCCGAGCTGTGGCTGCGCGACAGCGGCGACCATCGCGACGACCCCCGGTCGTACGCCGCGCGGTACGAAGCCTGGCTGGACGAGTTCGAGGCGCGCGACACCAAGGCGGTGGGCTTCGGCTGGATCACGCTCAGGAAATCGGACAGCGAGCGGCCCTCGGTCGTGGTGGAGGAGTGGCCCCACCCGGTGGAGCAGCCGCTCGGCGCGACCGTTCGGGCGCATTTCGAGCGGCAGGAGTATCTGCGGACGCACGACGACGCCGCACTCCTCGCCGGCCGTTTCACGCTGGCACCCGAGGTGGTCCAGGAGCAGGTCGGGCTCCCGGGCGCCGAGGACCCGGAGCATGTGGTGCTCCGTCAGAACCGTGGCATGCGCCGGGCGACCAAGGTCGACACCGTGGCGGCGGGGTTCGCCGGAGTCTGCGACGGGACCCTGAGCGCCGGACGGATTCTGGACGCGATCGCGCAGCTGACGGGGGAGGACCCGGTGCTGCTCCGCGACCGTACGCCACAGGCGATCCGGCTGCTGGTGGAGGAGGGCTTCCTGGAGCCGGTGCCGGTGTCGGAGCCGCGCTGACGAAGGGGGCCGGCGCGGCTCCGACACCGGCAGCCGCGCCGCGGCCGGAGCGCCCGCCGGGGGCACGTGGCGCGGACGGCCGCGTGGCGGGGCGACCCGCGTACGTCGTTCACCCGGAGTTCGCGCCGGTGCCGCCCCGGCGTGCCAGCCTCGGCCTTCAGGGTCTCGGCGCCCCGGAGCGGGCGTCGCGGAAGGACGGGGCGGGACGATGGAGAACGGGCCGGCGATCTTCGCGGGAACGACCTTCGCGCTGTTCGGCGCGGGGCTACTGCTGTGGACAGGAGCCCGCGTCGTCCGCCGCGAGCCGGTGGCCCTCGGGGTCCGGCTCTCGGTCTCCCTCGTCTGCGCGACACTCTCGGGCGTGGTCTTTCTCGCCCTCGGCGCTTGGTGCTTCGGACGTATGTGATCCACACGTCCCCCGAGCCGTACCGGAACCCTCCCGACCATGATCGAACCGCCCGGCCCGGCGGCGCCGACAGGGTCCCGGACCTGGGCAGGACCTGGGCCGGACCCGCGCGGGACCGGCCGGACGGCCCGTTCCGCCGACCGCCTCGGCGCCCCTGCCCGGAATCGCCCGCCGAACGGTGCGACGCGACGGGCACGGGGGTCCGGGCGGCGGGAACGTCCGGAGTCGGGTTACCGTTCGAGTGGCCGCTGCGGGCTTTTGCCGTTTGACACGGGGGCGGGTTGTACCGTCACACTCCGCAGCGAAGCAGCGTCACCGCCGGGCCGTCCGCGGCCCGCCGTACCGCACTGCCGTACTCCCGTACGGGCCCACCGAGCGTCGACCGGAGAGAAGAGCGAAGTTGTCCCCGACCAGCGAGACCGCACACGGCGGCCGTCGACTCGTCATCGTCGAGTCGCCCGCCAAGGCGAAGACGATCAAGGGCTACCTCGGCCCTGGCTATGTCGTCGAGGCGAGCGTCGGGCACATCCGTGACCTCCCCAACGGGGCCGCCGAGGTGCCCGAGAAGTACACGGGCGAGGTGCGTCGGCTCGGCGTGGATGTCGAGAACGACTTCCAGCCGATCTACGTCGTCAACGCCGACAAGAAGTCCCAGGTCAGAAAGCTCAAGGAGCTGCTGGCCGAGTCCGACGAGCTGTACCTCGCCACCGATGAGGACCGCGAGGGCGAAGCCATCGCGTGGCACCTCCAGGAAGTGCTCAAGCCCAAGGTCCCGGTCCACCGGATGGTCTTCCACGAGATCACCAAGGACGCGATCAGAGCCGCCGTCGCCAATCCGCGTGAGCTGAACACGCGGATGGTCGACGCCCAGGAGACCCGGCGCATCCTCGACCGGCTGTACGGATACGAGGTCTCGCCGGTCCTGTGGAAGAAGGTCATGCGCGGCCTCTCCGCCGGCCGTGTCCAGTCCGTCGCGACCCGTCTCGTCGTCGAGCGTGAGCGCGAGCGCATCGCGTTCCGTTCCGCCGAGTACTGGGACCTGACCGGCACGTTCTCCACCGGCCGCGCGGGCGACGCCTCCGATCCGTCCTCGCTGGTCGCCCGCCTGAACTCGGTCGACGGCCGGCGTGTCGCCCAGGGCCGGGACTTCGGTCCCGACGGCCGGCTCAAGTCCGACCAGGTGCTGCATCTGGACGAGGAGAACGCGCGGGCTCTGGCGACCGCGCTGGCGGACGCCTCGTTCGCCGTCCGCTCGGTCGAGTCCAAGCCGTACCGCCGCTCCCCGTACGCGCCCTTCCGCACGACCACCCTCCAGCAGGAGGCGTCGCGCAAGCTGGGCTTCGGCGCGAAGTCCACGATGCAGGTCGCGCAGAAGCTGTACGAGAACGGCTTCATCACGTACATGCGTACGGACTCCACGACTCTCTCCGACACCGCTGTCTCGGCCGCCCGTGCGCAGGTCACGCAGTTGTACGGCGCGAGCTACCTGCCGGACAAGCCGCGCACCTACGCCGGGAAGGTCAAGAACGCGCAGGAGGCGCACGAGGCGATCCGTCCCTCGGGCGACCGCTTCCGCACGCCCGCCGAGACCGGGCTGAGCGGCGACCAGTTCCGGCTGTACGAACTGATCTGGAAGCGGACCGTCGCCTCCCAGATGAAGGACGCGGTCGGCAACAGCGTCACCGTCAGGATCGGCGGCACGTCGAGCGACGGCCGGGACGCGGAATTCTCCGCCTCCGGCAAGACGATCACCTTCCACGGCTTCATGAAGGCGTATGTCGAGGGCGCCGACGACCCGAACGCCGAGCTGGACGACCGTGAGCGCAGGCTGCCGCAGGTCGCCGAGGGCGACGCGCTCTCGGCCGAGGAGATGTCGGTCGACGGGCACGCCACCAAGCCGCCTGCCCGTTACACCGAAGCCTCGCTGGTCAAGGAGTTGGAAGAGCGCGAGATCGGCCGTCCGTCGACCTACGCCTCGATCATCGGCACCATCCTCGACCGCGGCTACGTCTTCAAGAAGGGCACGGCCCTCGTCCCGTCCTTCCTCTCCTTCGCCGTGGTCAACCTGCTGGAGACCCACTTCGGCCGGCTCGTCGACTACGACTTCACGGCCAAGATGGAGGACGACCTCGACCGGATCGCCCAGGGCGAGGCCCAGGCCGTGCCGTGGCTGAGGCGCTTCTACTTCGGTGAGGGCGACGACCGCGCGGGCGCCGCTTCGAGCGCGGGCAACGGCGACGGCGACCACCTCGGCGGACTCAAGGAACTCGTCACGGACCTCGGCGCGATCGACGCCAAGGAGATCTCCTCGTTCCCCGTCGGGGACGGGATCATGCTCCGCGTCGGGCGCTACGGCCCGTACGTCGAGCGCGGTGAGAAGGACGAGGAGGGCCACCAGCGGGCCGATGTGCCCGAGGAGCTGGCCCCCGACGAGCTGACGGTGGAGTACGCGGAGGAGCTGCTCGCCAAGCCGAGCGGCGACTTCGAGCTGGGCACCGACCCGGAGAGCGGCCACCAGATCGTGGCCAAGGACGGCCGGTACGGCCCGTACGTGACCGAGGTCCTGCCGGACGGCACACCGAAGACCGGCAAGAACGCGGTCAAGCCCCGTACCGCCTCGCTGTTCAAGTCGATGAGCCTGGACACGGTCACGCTCGCCGACGCGCTCAAGCTGATGTCGCTGCCGCGTGTGGTGGGCAAGGACGCGGAAGGCGTCGAGATCACCGCGCAGAACGGCCGGTACGGCCCGTATCTGAAGAAGGGCACCGATTCGCGGTCGCTGACGACCGAGGACCAGCTCTTCGACATCACGCTGGACGAGGCGCTGGCGATCTACGCCCAGCCCAAGCAGCGCGGGCGCGCGGCGGCCAAGCCGCCGCTGAAGGAACTCGGTACGGACCCGGTGAGCGAGCGTCCCGTCGTGGTGAAGGACGGCCGCTTCGGCCCGTACGTCACGGACGGCGAGACGAACGCGACGCTGCGGACCGACGACAGCGTCGAGACGATCACTCCGGAGCGGGGTTACGAGCTGCTCGCGGAGAAGCGGGCGAAGGGCCCGGCCAAGAAGACCGCCAAGAAGGCGGCGAAGAAGGCGCCCGCGAAGAAGGCTCCGGCGAAGAAGACCGCGGCCAAGAAGACGGCGACGGCGAAGACCACGACAACGAAGACCACGACGGCGAAGAAGACCGCCGCGAAGAAGACGACATCCGGGTCGGCCAAGACGGCGACGGCGAAGAAGACCACGGCCAAGTCGTCGGCGGCGAAGGCCGAGGGTTAGGGACTCTTCTGCTGATCCGGCCGGATCCGGGGACAGGGGCCGGTGCCAGTGGATCGGAAGGCTGAGGACGGAGCCCACGCGGAGCGTGGGGATTGACGACAACGGGACGAGGCCCGGCACCGCGCCGGGCCTCGTCCCGTTGTCGTCGGTACGCGTCGACCGGCCCGCCTCCCGCCTCCGTCTCCCGCGTCCGTCTTCTGTGCCCGTCCGCCGCGTCACACGTTCGTATGTTCGGACGGGGGCGTCGGGGAGTCAGTGGGGCCGGATAGGCTGGGCGGATGACGCGAGCCGAGCAGCCAACGGTCGTGAGCCCCACCTCCGACTCCGACGCACTTGCCGCAGACTCACGAGAGCGCGCCGTACGATCTCTGTTGCGCCTTCCCCCGCTGCGGCGGCTGTGGGGCGCCCAGTTCGCCGGCGGAACCGGCGACGTACTCGCCGTACTCGTGCTTCTGCTGTTGTCGTTGCAGGCGGCGATCGCCGAGGGCTCGTTCGGTGCTGGATACCGGGGTGCGGCGTTCGCCGTCGCCGCCGTGTTCGGCGCCCGGATCCTCGCCACGCTGCTGTTCGGGGCGGTGCTCCTGGGTCCGCTGTCGGCGCTGGTCGCGCCCGGCAGCGGTAACCGCCCCGGCCGGCCGGTACGGCTGGTGAAGTCCGCCGCCCCGGCGGAGAAGGCGGCTTCGGGAGCCCACGGCGAACCGGACCTCTCCGGCGCCACGGCCGCTCCTGGCAAGCCCGCGAAGCCGGAGCGGGACGGCGGTCCGCTGGACCGGCGCTGGACGATGATCGTCGCGGACGTACTCCGGCTCGGTCTGCTCATCGTCGCGCCGCTGTGGCTCGACTGGACGCCGGAGCGCGCGCTTCCGATCCTCCTCAGCACCGTCTTCGTCCTCGGCGTCGCCGAACGCTTCTGGACGGTCGCCAAGGAGAGCGCCGCGCCGGCCCTGCTTCCCGCGCCTCCTCTGGAGGGCGCGGCGGTCCGCCCGCTGCCCGACCACCTCGACGCGCTGCGCAAGCTCTCCCTGCGCACGACGTTCCTGGCGGTGCCCGCGGCGGCCACGGTCCTGCTCGTCGCCACCCTGATCGGCAATCTGCTGGGCACGGGCATCGGCTGGTTCTCGCTGCACCAGGCGGCCCTGGGGTCCTACGTCGCGGCAGGGCTGTTCGCCGCCTCCGTCTCCACGCTGTACTTCCTTGAGCTTCCCGACGGGCACACGCCCCGGCCGCGCTCCCCGCTCGAAGGGCTGCGGGGCCCCGGTGGCGCCGCCGCCGACCGCGCCGGGGACAAGGGCCGTACGGGCGCGGTGCCGCTGCTCGTGCTGGCCTGCGCCGCCATCGCGGCGGCCGTCGCTTCGGCCGTGGCCGTATCCGTGCTCCAGGCCAAGGACCTCGGCGGCGGTCCCGTCGCCTTCGCCCTCCTCGTACTCGCGCTGACCGGCGGTACGGGGCTCGGCATCCGCAACGCCGCCAAGGTGCTGCCCGCACTCTCCCGGCGCCGGCTGTTCGCGCTGTCGATCGCCGTCACCGGTGTCGCGCTGCTGGCCATGGGGCTCGTGCCCGACACGGCGACGGTGCTGCTCCTCGCGCTGTTCACCGGTTTCACCGCCGGTGTCGTGGCGAATACCGGTCACTCCCTCATCGATGTGGAGGTCGAGGAGCCCCGCCGTCGGCGGGTCACCGAACACCTGCACGCCGTGGTCAGGGTCTTCATCGGACTCGGCGTGGTCGTCGCCCCGCTCCTCGCCGCGGCCATCGGCCCGCACCGTCTCGCGAGCGGCACCTTCGTCTTCGCCCACGACGGAGCCGCCTTCACACTGATGCTGGTCGGCGCGCTGCTGCTGCCGCTCGCTGCGGTGGTCCTCGCCAAGACGGACGACCGGTCCGGTGTGCCGCTGCGGCGGGACCTGGGCGACGCGCTGCGGGGCGGCGCCGATCCGGTCCAGGTCCCGTCCGGGACGGGCTTCTTCCTCGCGTTGGAGGGCGGGGACGGCGCCGGCAAGACCACCCAGGTCGAGGCGCTGGCGGCGTGGATCCGCGCCAAGGGGCACGAAGTGGTCGTCACGCGCGAGCCGGGCGCCACACCGGTCGGCAAGCGGCTCCGCTCGATCCTGCTGGATGTGTCCAGCGCGGGTCTGTCGAACCGCGCCGAGGCACTGCTGTACGCGGCGGACCGGGCCGAGCACGTCGACTCGGTCGTGCGGCCCGCCCTGGAGCGCGGTGCGATCGTCATCTCGGACCGTTACATCGACTCGTCCGTGGCCTACCAGGGCGCGGGCCGCGATCTCTCGCCGACCGAGATCGCCCGTATCTCGCGCTGGGCGACGGACGGGCTCGTACCGAATCTGACCGTACTGCTGGACGTCTCCCCGGAGGCGGCGCGCGAGCGCTTCACGGAGGCGCCCGACCGGCTGGAGTCCGAGCCCACCGAGTTCCATCAGCGGGTGCGCACCGGCTTCCTCACCCTGGCCGCCGCCGACCCGTCGCGCTATCTCGTCGTGGACGCCGGCCAGCAGCCGGAGGAGATCACCACGGTCGTACGACACCGGCTCGACCAGCTGCTGCCGCTCTCCGAGGCCGAGGTACGGGCCCGGGAGGAGGCGCGCAGGGCCGCCATCGAGGAGGCCCGGCGCAAGGCCGAGGAAGAGGCGGCGCGCAAGGCGGAGGAGGAGCGGCTGGCGCGGGAGCGCGAGGCGCAGCTCGCCAAGCTGCGTGCCGAGGAGGAGGAGCGCAAGCGCCGGGAGCTGGAGGAGGCCAGGCAGCGCGAGGCCGAGCGGCAGGCGGAGGAGGCCAGGCTGCGCGCCGAGGAGGAGCGCAGGAAGGCCGAGGAGGAGCGCAAGCGCCGCGAGGCCGAGGAACGGGCGTACGAGGCGGAGCAGGAACGGCTGCGGAAGCAGGCCCAGGAAGAGGCCAGGCTTCGCGCGGAGGCCGAGGAGCGACGCCGCGAGAAGCAGCGCAAGGCGGAGGAGGCCCTGCTCAGGGCGGAAGAGGCGCGGCGGGTCGCCGAGGAGGCGGCCGCTGCCGCCGCCGCCGCCGCGGAGGCGAGTGCTCAGGAGTCCTCGCGCCACCCGGAGCCGCCGGCCCACTCGCCGAACGAGCTGACCGTGCCCACGCCGGTCGTCCGGAAGCGGACGGTGGCCCCGGACGATGTGACGCAGGAGGTTCCGGCGGTACGTCCGGAGAACCTGCGACCGCAGGGACCGCAGGGACCGCAGGGTGAGCCGCGGTCGGGTGACGGTGCGGGTGCCTCCGACGCCGCCGAGACGACGGTGCTTCCGCCGGTACGGGACGACGGGCCGCGGGACGGCGGCCGGTCGGACGATCGGGGCGGTCGTGACGGTCGGGACGGTCGGGACGATCGGGGCGGTCGTGACGGTCGGGACCGTCGAGGTGGTCAGGACGGCCGGGGCGGTCAGGACGCGCGGGGGCCGAGGGGCGAGCAGGGCCCGCGGGATGCCCGGGACGCTCGGGACGCACGTGGTTCCTGGGACTCTCGCGCTGCGGATGAGACCGCCGTGCTTCCGCCCGTACGGAACTCCGATCCGGCGGACCGGGTGCCGCGTGGCTTCTTCCGCGACGAGGGCCGCCCGGCGCCCGCCGAGAGCGGCAACGAGCGGACGCGGGAACTGCCGCAGTTCGACCCGGAGGCCGGGCCGGGGCGGGAGCCGGAGCGTGAGCGGCCGCGTCGGCGTTCCGACTGGGCGGAGGAGACCCCGCTGGACGACCTCCCGACTCTGGCCGACGAACTGCTCGGCTCGCGCGACGAGGACGAGAACGGCAGGGGCGGTCGCCGCCGCTGAGAACAGGCCGTTCGACCGCACGTCCGCGGTCGAACTGGTGTGGCGTGTTGTTGCCAGTGGGGCCGGGATGTCAGACCCCGGCCCCACAATGGAATCCGGCGGCGGGTCCGGGCGACGGGGCTCGGGACGGTACGCACGGCACCTGCACGACGTACACGGCAAGACGCGTACGACACGCACGGCGCGGCGCCACGCATGGACAAGCTGCACGGCACGACACGACGCACATGACACGACGCAAATGACATGACACGACACGACAGGCACGGGGCGGTGACGGCGCATGACCGTATGGGACGAACTGGTCGGACAGGACCGCGTGCACGTCGCGCTCGCCGCGGCGGCCCGCGACGCCGACGCGCTCGTGACCGCCGACGCCACGGGGACCGCACCGCCCGAGGCGTCCAAGATGACGCACGCCTGGCTGTTCACCGGACCGCCGGGGTCGGGCCGATCCACCGCCGCGCGGGCCTTCGCCGCCGCCCTCCAGTGCACCAGCCCGGACCGGGCGCTGGGCGGCGAGCCGGGATGCGGGTTCTGCGACGGCTGCCACACGAGCCTGATCGGCACGCACGCCGACGTCGAGGTGATCCGTACGGACCTGCTCTCCATCGGCGTCAAGGAGACCCGTGAGCTGGTCCGCCGCGCCCAGCTCTCCCCGGCGGTGGGCCGCTGGCAGGTCATCGTGATGGAGGACGCCGACCGCCTCACCGAGGGCGCGGGCAATGTCCTGCTGAAGGCGGTGGAGGAGCCCGCCCCCCGTACGGTCTGGCTGCTCTGCGCGCCCTCCCTTGAGGACGTCCTGCCCACGATCCGCTCCCGCTGCCGCCATCTCGTCCTGCGCACCCCGCCCGTCGCGGCCGTCGCCGATGTCCTGATCAGACGCGACGGGATCGAGCCCGCCGCCGCGCAGGCCGCCGCCCAGGCCACCCAGGGACACATCGGCAGGGCCCGCCGCCTCGCCACCGACGAACGGGCCAGGGCCCGGCGGGCCACGGTGCTCAAGATGCCGCTGCGCGTGGCCGACATCGGGGGCTGCCTGAAGGCGGCGCAGGAGCTGATCGACGCGGCCACCGAGGACGCCAAGCAGGTCGCGGAGGACGTCGACGCCAAGGAGACGGAGGACATGAGGGCCGCTCTCGGAGCCTCGGCCGGCGGTCGGATGCCCCGGGGCACGGCGGGAGTGATGAAGGAGTTGGCCGACCGGCAGAAGCGCCGCTCCACCCGTACCCAGCGGGACAGCCTCGATCTGGCCCTCACCGACCTGACCGGGTTCTACCGGGACGTGCTCGCCCTCCAGCTCGGCTCGCGGGTGGCGCTCGCCAACGGCGATGTACGGGACGCGCTGGAGCGGATCGCCCGGGATTCCACGCCGGAGCGGACACTGCGCCGGATAGAGGCCATCGGCGCGTGCCGCCAGGCGCTGGACCGCAATGTGGCGCCGCTGCTGGCGGTGGAGGCGATGGCGGTGTCGCTGAGAGCGGGCTGACGGGGGCCGGAGGCTCGAACGACGGGCTGGGGGCGGGGCCGGGGGCTGAAGCTGATCGGGGCCGAGCGTCGCCGCCGCGCCCGACTGCGGGACGGGAACCACCGCACGCAGTGGCCGGATCCACCGCACGGCCGGGCGGGCCGCTCCGGCCAGGACGGGCCGGCTGGGACTCACGTGTACGGGACTCACCCGTACGAGCGCGGACCCACGGTGGACGAGGCGGGGCGGCTAGGCTCCCTGGATGGAATCCAGGCGCCTGTTCCGTCTCTCCGCCGCGTTCATGGCGGCCGGTCTGCTGATCACCGGATGCAGCTCCGGCAGCTCGCCCTCCGGTTCGTCGGACGAGGGCGCCGGCTCCGCGACGGGCTCGGGCTCCGCTTCCGTCGATCCGGCGGCCTTGAAGAAGTTCTACGGCCAGAAGATCAAATGGCGCGCGTGCGGGGTCTCCGGCTTCCAGTGCGCCACGATGAAAGCACCGCTGGACTACACGAAGCCGGACGGCAAACAGATCGACCTGGCGGTGTCCCGCAAGAAGGCCACCGGCCCCGGCAAGCGCCTCGGCTCCCTCCTCGTCAACCCGGGCGGGCCCGGCGGCTCGGCCATCGGCTACCTCCAGAGCTACGCGGCCATCGGCTACCCGGCGCCGGTCCGCGCCCGGTACGACATGGCGGCCATCGACCCGCGCGGGGTCGCCCGCAGTGAGCCCGTCGAGTGCCTCACCGGCCCCGAGATGGACGCGTACACCCAGGTCGACCAGACCCCCGACGACCCGGCCGAGACCGCGCGGCTGACCGGAGCCTTCAAGAAGTTCGCGGACGGCTGCGAGAAGAAGTCCGGCGCGATCCTGCCGCATGTCTCCACGGTCGAGACCGCCCGCGACATGGACATCTTCCGTGCGGTGCTCGGCGACCAGAAACTCTCGTACGTAGGAGCCTCGTACGGCACGTTCCTCGGCGCGACCTACGCCGAGCTGTTCCCCGAGCGCACCGGCCGCCTTGTCCTCGACGGCGCGATGGACCCGTCCCTCCCGTCCCGGGAGGTCAACCGCGACCAGACCGCCGGCTTTGAGACCGCCTTCCAGTCCTTCGCCCGGGACTGCGTCAAGCAGACCGACTGCCCCTTCGGCACGAAGTCGCCGGCCGAGGTCGCGACCCGTACGAAGGCGTTCTTCAAGGACCTGGACGCCAAGCCCGTACCGACCGGCGAGACCCGACAGCTGGGCGAGTCCCTGGCCACGACCGGCGTGATCGCGTCGATGTACGACGAGTCAGGCTGGCCCCAGCTCCGCGAGGCCGTGGCCAACGCCATGGACGGCGACGGCGCGGCCCTGCTCGCTCTCGCCGACTCGTACTACGAGCGCGACAGCGACGGCGCGTACCAGAATCTGATGTTCGCCAACTCCGCGGTGAACTGTCTGGACCTGCCGTCCGCCTTCACCGGTCCGAAGGAAGTCACCCAGGCTCTCCCCTCCTTCGAGAAGGCGTCACCGGTCTTCGGCAGGAACCTCGCCTGGGCCTCCCTGAACTGTGCCTACTGGCCCACCGAGGCCACCGGAGCCCCGCACCGCATCGAGGCCAAGGGCGCGGCCCCGATCCTCGTCGTCGGCACCACCCGCGACCCCGCGACGCCCTACAAATGGGCCCGTTCCCTGGCCGACCAGCTATCCTCCGGCACCCTCCTCACCTACAACGGCGACGGCCACACCGCGTACGGCCGGGGCAGCGACTGCATCGACACCGCGATCAACACCTACCTGGTCGAGGGCACACCCCCCACCGCCGCCAAGAAGTGCTCCTGACCTGCCCAGAGCCCATCCCCGCCGGCGGGTACGAAGCACCCTCCGAAACTGTGTAGACTTGGCCGCGCCGCTGATCGCACCATGGTGCACACAGCAGCGCCGCCTTAGCTCAGTTGGCCAGAGCAACGCACTCGTAATGCGTAGGTCTCGGGTTCGAATCCCGAAGGCGGCTCCGGAAGAACCCTAGGACTCACTCGCCGTGACCTGGGGTTTTTCTTATGCCGGGACCTTGCGAGGCCGGAACGCGATGATCTTCGCGCCCCCGTGCTTGCCCATTGCTTGCCCATCGGTCGGAACAAGTTCCTCAACAACGTTGGGAACGGCGACCTCGGTCGGCTCGGGGTCCGGCTCCGGTGCCGGGCGTCGGGAGGTGCCGCGCGGCACCATGGCGGCGGTTGCCTCGGCGGCCTCGGCGGCGACTTTCGGCATGACCGACTGATAGATGTCTCGCGTGATCCGGCTGTCACTGTGGCCGAGGGTTTCCGAGACGATCTTGACGTCGATGCCGGCGGCGAGCATGAGCGAGGCGGCGACGTGCCGCAGATCGTGCAGCCTGATCGGGGGCAGTCCGGCGGCCTCGACGGTGCGCTCGAAGTAGTCGGAGAGCCAACCGGGGTGAATCCAAGAGCCATCCGGCATGGTGAAGAACCGACCGGTCTCCTGCCATGCCTCGCCCCACTCGGCGCGCTCGGCCTCGCGCTGCGCTCGGGTTGCGAGCAGTACCTCGTCGGTGTACTCGTCGACGGTCACGATGCGCTCGCCGCTGTCTGTCTTCGGCGCGCTCTCGACGACGTCCCAACCGTCCTGCACGAGCTGTACGGCGATCGTCAGGGACTTGGACAGGTGCACGTAATCCTCGTCGCGGACGCCGCACGCCTCGCCGCGGCGCAGCCCTCGGAAGGTGATGACGTGGAACAGTCCGTACAGCCGATCCGAGGCCATGAAGTCGAGGTATGCGCCGGCCTGTTCGGGAGTCCAGACCATGACGGGGGACGGCTTCTCGCCGGTCCGCAGCCATGCCTCGACACGCTCGTCAGTCCATACGAGAGCCTTGGGCCGCTTCGCTGCGACCAACTCGACGTAAGCGGCGGGATTGAACGTGATGATCCCGCGGGCGATGGCGGCGTTCAGTGCGGCGCGTAGCGTCGCCTTGATGTGCTGCTGCGTTGCGGGACCGGTGATGCGCCGGAACGGCGGCATCGCCTCGATGGTCTCTTTCATCGCCTTACGGCGGGCGCGGTTCTCCTGCCCCTTCCAGGCGATGCGCTTCAACTCGTCGAGCGCGGTGCGGCGGAGCAGGTTCGCGTCGATGATCTCGACGTTTGTCTCGGCGATGCCCTCGAACATGGCGTCGAGGTGCGGCACGGTGAGGCGGTCGAGCCGTATGTTCCCGATCCGGGGCAGCAGGTGACACCTGATGTCGACCTCGTACCGGTCTTTGCCGCTCTTGCGAAGTGCCTTCTTTCCGGCGAGCCAGAGTTCGAGCCATTCGCCGACGGTCGTGTGCTGCGTCAGTGACTGGCCGGTCGCAAACTTCCGCTTCGTCTCTTCGTAGTTCGGGATGTCTTCCTTGCTCGCCATGATGGTGACGAGCAGGTCGCCGATGCGGCGGCGTCCCTCGGTGTCGTGCTTGTCGGTGATGTTCAGCAGAGCGCGCACCTTGTCGAGGTCGCCCTGCGCCTTCTCCTTGGTCTCGTAACCGGCCCGGCGGAAGAGGCGGCGGTTACCTTCCTCGTCGGCCGGCAGTTCCTGCCGGATGCTCCATACGCCGTGCGCGCGCTGTGTGAGCTTGGGGCACTTCTTGCCCAAGGGCTTACCGCTGTTGCGGTCGCGGCAGAAGCAGGCTTTCGTCGTCGAGCCGTTCACTCAGTCGTCTTCCTTCGGTGTGAGTTCGTCGGGGTTGTCGAGCATGTCGAGCCCCCGCATGTCCTCGATCCAGCCGGCTTGCAGATCGGGGACGGTCAGACCCGCCCGTGCCATGTCGTTGATGTGCCGGGCGAGTTCGTCGAGTCGTTGGATGTACGCGGTTTGCTCCGCGGCGTTGCGTTCCTTGTCTGTCGACCGGTCGTCGGCGAGCTGCTGGGCTTTCTGGACCTCGCGGCGGCGCCGTTCGAACTCGGGGTACAGCGAGGCCGGGTAGGCCGCTGTTGCCCATGCTGCGGACCACCTCGGGCCGTTCTCGCCGATCGGTTGGACCTCGGGGAAGTAGCGGCCATCGAGCGGCCCGCCGAGCGTGGGTGTCTCCTCGCCTGTCCACCACTTCCACACGGTGTACGGGTCGCGGTGGTCCCGGTTTGGCGCCGTAGGCACGGCCTGCTCGCTTCCGAGCGGGAGCGTCAGCAGGAGAGGAGGAACGGCGAGGGCGATGCCGAGCACGAGCAGCTCGTCGACGGTCACCTCGCGGCGTCGCTTACCGTCCTTGCCTCGTCGGCCGGTTTCGATGTTCGTCAGGGCTGCGTACGTGAGTTCGTCGGCGCCGAGGCGTGCGCACTCTTCGGCGAGCTGTTCGCGGTTTAGTCCGAGGCGGTTTCGGTGGCGGCGTACCTGTGCGGCGATGACGTCGCTTGCCGTTGGATGACTGTGCATATCGACACGCTAGCAGTGCGCATTGCGCAGTGTCATCCTGTCTCGCTAACTTGTTCGTACTGATGGTTCGATCTGCGCCGTTCACAGTGCATATCGACGACGCGAAAAGGATGGGCGATGGCGCACGACATGACGCATGACGAGTTGATGTCCCTCCCTGTGGCCGTGACGCTCGATACGGCGAACCGGGCGCTCGGGATTGGCCGAACCAACGGCTACGCGCTCGCGCGGCGGAACTGCTATCCGGTCCGGGTGCTGCGGCACGGTCGGCAGTACAAGGTCACCCGTTACGACCTTCACCGGCACCTCGGCGTCGGGGCCGTCGACGAGGGCGCGACAGCCGAGGCGTGACCCGGGAAGGACTCCGCCCGCCGGGCCCACGGGGGGAAGGCACCGACGGGCGGAGGTTCAAGAGCGGGTCACTGCTTGCGTAGAACTTCGGCAAGTTCGGCGACCTGCTGTTTCGGGAAGTGCAGCAGAGCAGCGTCGCTGAATCCGTCCGGTTCGAGAGGCACGTTCATGCGCCATGAACCGGGGCGCCACCGGTCGCGGACTCGTTCACCGAACGCCGGTGTCTCGGCGAGCATCGCCACGAAGCGCATGGCGTCCGGGATCGGAAGTTTCAGCAGTGCCCATCCGCGGTGATAGTCGATGAATGGGTCGCCGCCGTAGCCGAGCGGGTCTGTGCGCTTCTCTCGAACGCCGGCGGTCGCCTCGCCGACGTCTTGGCAGCAGGCGCTCGTCGCGTAGCCGAGGCGCCACAGATCACGGACGATTGGCGACATGTCCTCGTCGATCTGTACGCGCTCGCCGGCGGGGGTGGTGAGCGTCTCGTGCGGGTGAATGGTCGGGTCGGTCATCGTGCCCCCTCGTCAGGCTTGCCGGTAGGTGAGCCACTGCTGCGCGGCGTCGGCGAGCGTTTGTTTCCACGCGACCTCGGGGGAGTCCGCGGCGATGCCGGCCCAGAGTCGTTGCTGCGCGGTGGCGAACACATCGAGAGCGCGCGCCGGCGCGGTGGACCATGCCGGAGTCTTAGCGGCCCATAGCTCGGCGTCTTCGGGCGTGTGGCCGGCGGAGACGAGCCAGACCACCCAACAGGCGGCATCGATCCATGCGGCGCCGCGGGTCGGCCATGCCCAATCGACAACGCGGGCGGCGTTGTCCACGATCAAGACGTTGTCCGGTGTCCAGTCGGTATGCAGAACGGTGTCGCCGCGCAGCAGTGCGGCGTCGTCGGGGTGGTCGACGTAGTCGGCGAATCGCTGCTCGATCTGTTTCAGCTCGACGTCGGTGGGGGCACGGACGCCGGCGAGCGTGACGATTGCCTCGGCGACGAGGGGCAGGTCGTCGCTGCCCGGGGCGTATGTGGCAGGGCGGCCGTCGAGGTGCTCGAATCCGAGCAGGTTCCACTCGCCATCGTTGATCGTCCACAGCAAGCGCGGAGCGAGGGGGGCGACGTAAGGGTTAATGGTGGCCTCGCGCTGCTGCGTCCACACGCGCGGGTGGTCGCAGCGCAGTCCCTTGACGAAGATGCGGCCGGCGCGGGTGTCGAGGGTGGCGGCGAGCTCGCTGTTCATCCCCTTGTCGGTGCTGGTGGTCGCGTAGATGGGGCCCGTTCGGGCGGCGACGGCGGCGCGGGTGGCGGGCGGAAGGTCTTCCCAGTGCATTCTCATGGTCACCACGGCGGGAGTGTAGGGCTCGGAGAGGGGCGAGGCCGCCCGCGCGCGGCGGGCGGCCTCGGTGTCACGGAACGCGGTTCGGCTTAGTACGGGTTGTCGTTGCCGCAGCCGCGCATCACCTCGTTGCCGGCGAGGTTGTCGAGGTCGTCGACGAGTTCGATCTCGTCGTCGACCTCGGGCCTGCCGAGGATCTGCACGGGGACGGGCTTGGACGCGACGGCGGGGGGCGCAGTCGCTACGGGCGGTGCCATGGCTGTCTCCTTTTCATGCGTGTTGGCAGTACCGGTCCAGGGACGAGCCGGCCTTGCGGTACAGGTTCACGAGCGGCATACAGGTGGTGCACGTCTTCTGTAGAGCGCAGCCACTGCAACCGCTGTGACGCTGTAGCGCTCGGTCGGAGATACCCCCGAGCCGGGCAAGACCCGCGACCCCCTCTTTCAGGAGTGGAATCGGATGGTCGCGGGAGACTTTGCAGACGGTCGCCAGACCGAAAGGGTTCACGTTCAAGGACGTGTGGCCGGCGTCGCATCCGGTGAAAGGCGTTCGGTTGTGCAGGTACTCGGGGGCCTGCTGCGCGAGCGGTTCCGAGTCACCGGTGAAGGTGGGCGACATGTGTGTGTACTCGCGGACGCGGGAGGCGAACCGTTCGGCGAGTGCTCGCATGGCGGGCGCCTCGTGCGCGTTCTTCTCGGTGATGACCACGCTGAGAGACAGAGGCAGGCCGGCCTCGCGCGCTGCGGCCAACCCACGCATGAACTTCTTGAAGGCGCCGCGCCGGTTGGTGAAGCGATCGAACGTCTCCTCGGTGGCGCCGTAGACGCTGAGCGTCACGCGATAGGGGCGCCGATTGGTGAGCAGGTCGAGCATGTCCGGGCGGTGCAGCGTCGACCCGTTCGTGAGGAACTCCACCATCATGCCGAGGTCGTAGGAGAGCGCGTACGTCTCTGGAAAGTGCTTGTCGATGGTGGCCTCGCCGCCGCCGAGCTCGATCCAGAGCACGCCGGCGTCACGGAGGATGCGCAGCAGTCGCGCGCGAGCGGGCCACGCGAGGCCCTCGTGCCGTTTGGCGCCGTACACGCAGTGATCGCACGCCCAGTTGCACCCGTTGTTCACCTCGTACGAGGCGCGGCCGTGTCCGTACGGCGAGGGGTCGCGAATCAGTAGCGAGTCGCCCGTCGGGCGGTCGCCGAGGTCAAGCCCCCATCGGCGGCGGGCGGCGTTATGCAGCCAGGCGGGCAAGGGGGCGCCCGTTTGCGCGCGTTGCTGCAACTCCAAGTAGTGATGCGCCTTGATCTTCACGCCGCTGGAATCGCCCGGGCGTAAGACGAGGTACTCGTCGAGGAACGGGCTCGCGATGAGCTCAGGCATGGCGCCTCCTGGTTGAAGTGGCGGGCGAACTAAGCCGGTTGAAGGGCTTGAGCCGTGTCGGTGGCGAGCGCGAGGGTTTGGTCGTAGTCGATGCCGAGGCTCGCGAGAGCGGCGGCGGTGCGGCGCTCCCTCTGGACGAGGCGCACCTGCTCGGCGGCGATGCTCTGCTCGTACGCGACTAGATACGGGCGGATAAGAGGAATCGCGTGTCCGTCGAGAGGCTTGCGGCGCTCGATCACATGGGCAGGAAGCGGGCCGCGCGCGTACCTGGGGATGGCAGGGAGTACGGGGAGCGGCGGCGAGACAAGTCGGGCTCGGATGCGTCGATGAGCGGCGAGCAGAGTGCGGCTCAGACCCGGCCGTAACCAGATGATGAGGCAGGCGATAAGGTCGCGCATTGCGTTATCAGTCCCTTGATGTCGGCTGATGGCGTACTGCCCCGGCGGCCGTTGCACCGGCCGTTGGGGCGTTCTTGGTTGGTCTCAGGGCGCACACGGATCGCGGCACGGAGCGCGGTCGAGCTCGGCGCACGGGTCGGTGATGGATGGCGGCGCACTGGTCGGCTGCTCGGGCTCGGGCCTCTCGATCATGCGAGGCATTCCGGAGCGACCGCGGCACTGCCGATCAGGGAACGACCATGGGGGATGACGTCGGCGAGGTACCACTCGATTACCTCGCGGGGAGCGCCGGCCGCTAGCGGGTCGAGACCGACCACGATGCAAACGGGCCCACCCTCGGCGACGAACCGCGACCACTCGGGGCCGACCGGCGGAAGCTGCATGGGCAGGTGCGTACCGTCGAGCTTGAGTGCGGCGCCGGATTGCCCGCGGAGCCATACACGACAACCAGCGTCCCGCATCTTGTCGAGGCCCTCGCCGAGGCCGAGAGCCTCGGCGAGACCGCACATCTCCTGCTCGATCCGTTCCGCGGTCTCGTTTTGCCTGCGGGCCGGCGGGTGTGCGATCAGCAGGAATGCGACAGGGCCGGCCGCGGTCTGCTCAAGCCACGTCGCCATCACTACGGAGGCGAGCAGGCCGCCCGATGGCTGCACTGTGGTGATCAGCATTCGCCGCCCGCCTGTCGGTCGAGGTCCAGCTCGAACCACACGAACTTTCCGAACGGGCGCGTTCCAACTCCCCAGCGAGACGCGAGGGCCTCGACGAGCAGCAGGCCGCGCCCGTGGGTGTCGTTGCCGTCAGGCTTGCGCAAGCGGGGGCGTTGTCTCTTCGCGTCGTGGCACTCGATGCGTACACGGTGAGCGTCGGTATCGACCTTGAGCAGGAAGTTCCCGCCCTGCGGTACGCCGTGCTGCACGGCATTGGTGGCGAGCTCGGAGACACAAACGAGGATGTCGTCGCGCTGCTCGACCGAAACGACTTCCAAGGACTTCTGGGCGAACACGCGGGCCGCGGGTACCGCCTCGGTGGTGCGCTCGAACTTTTGAGATGCGACGTTCACGGTCCCGATCACCTCTCGGCACTCGGGCTGGGGGCGGCCGACGAGGTCGCGCCGTCGAGACCGGCGAGGGGTTGCGGGGTGTGGTGCTTGTTGCAGTCCGCGGGGGTTTCCATGGCGGCGACGAGGACTCGTGCGGCTGGCCGCATGTGCAGGAAGGCGCCGCCCACGTTGAACGTGAGGATCGGAGCCCCTACATGCAGGCGCTCGTCGAGGACCTCGGCGACTTCCTGCCACTTGTTGTCATCGAGGACGACGTTCCCCTCGACAACACGGTGCGCACACGTGAAGCCAAGGAAGGGATACGAGCTGTGAGGTACGGCGCTCATGTCGTCGGCCCCCCTACGGCATCGAGGGCGGGCGGGGGGCACGGCTTGCCGCCCAACATTCGGGAGAGGTCGCCGAGCAACTGCTCGGCCTCGTCGCCGCTGAGTACGAGAGCCGCGAACTCGATGTGCTCGCCGTCTCGAACGAGGCGTAATGGCAGGGCGAAGCGGCCGGCCTTGGTGCGCTCCATGGGCTTGGGTACCCGCTCGATGCGCCATCCGGTCACACGGTTCGCGGTCACTGATCCCCCTCGACTCGTCGTCGTGCGCTGAGAGTTCACCACCCGTCAGACCGTAGAGCGCACGCCAAAAGGCGCCCCGTAACTTTTTACGGGGCGCCTTATTTCCGGGTCAGGAATCAGCTCGCGAGCACTCCCACATGAGAGGCGAGCTCGCGCAACTCAGTGCGGTAGGTGGGGCGTTCACGCTTGAGGAGGTCACGAAGGGCCTCGCGAACCAGCGGGAAGAATCGCACCTCTTCGGGGGACGTCTTCCGGATCTTGCCGATCATGTAGAGCGTCGCATAGTCGTCCTGCTTGAGCCGGTTGGCGTTCATGACCTCGACGAGGTAGCGGGTCCGCCGTTCGAGGGGAAGAACGGGATTGTCGTCCTCGATCGTGTCGGCGAGGCGCAGTGCCTCGGTGGCGTCGCCTTCCTCGCCAGCAAGGTGTACGCCGTGCATGGCGACGTTTGTCGGCCCGAAGGCCGTACGCCAGTCGTTGCGGTCAACGCCCGCGCGGCGGGCGATGGAGTCCGCAGCGTGAAGCAGGTCCCATGCGGCCGGCGCCTTGCCGTCGCGCATGGTGGCAACGGCTGCTGTGAGGTGCAACGAGCCGTGAACGGACAGAAGTTCGGGGCTCGCGTCGTCGTCGGGTGTGGTGGCTTCCATGGCGGACAGAGCGAGTTCGCGCGACTCGGCGACGTCGCCGGTACTGGTCAACACGAGGCACAGATTCCAGGCCGAGGCGCCCATTAGTACCGGGTCGCCCGATTGGTCGGCGAGCGACAGAGCGCGGTCGGCGGCGACGCGCGAGAGCGTCTGTTCGCCAACGCGGCGCAAATACACCTGTAGCAGGTGGTACAGGCTGATGACTGCGCGCGCGACCTTCTGCTCGTCGGGTCCGGCTGCGTTGCGCGAGGCGTAATGGGCTTCGGCGAGCAGGATCGGGAGTTGCGGGCCGACGACTGCGTATCGTTCGACGTCGTGCTCGTAGGACTGCCACGCGTCGTCAACGCGCTGCACGAGCTCGTCGGCCATCAGCGGGTTACCCGGTAGGTCAGAGCCGAGCCGCGAGGGGATCGTGTTCAGCGCGCGACGGATCGCGGGCACCGACGCGTGCTCGGGTGATCCGTCGGGGGTGAGCGCGATACTGCGGCCGGTCAGCTCGGCGAGCTCCCGAATGTCGAGCACGCGCTGAATCTGTAGCAGGACAGAGAGCTTGTCGACCGGAATCACATTCCGCTCGACCTTGCTTACCCAATCTTCCGAACGGCCGATCAGGCCCCCGAGCGCGGCCTGTGAAAGCCCCTTGCGCGTTCGGTACAGCTTGATCCGGTCGCCCGTGGTGATCTCACTCGTGAAGGCGTTCACCGGCACCCCTTGCGTGGGTTGTAGGACGCGGGTCTACAGCCAGAGTACGCGGAAGGCAAGCGCGCAACGCCGACAAGCTGATAGGGCGCAAACGAGAAAGGCGCCCCCGCTACCGGCACGAGGCCGGTAGCGGGGGCGCAGTGAGTCAGGGGGTGTCGTCGGTGAGTTGGCGGGTGCGCTGGTCGACGCGGTCGACGGCGTCTCGCAGGCTACTGCCGCTGTTGGGGTGCAGCTCATGCTCGACGCGAGCGAGACGTTCCTCGATGGCGCCGAGCCGGCTCATGACGCCCAGGCGGCCAGGGACGCCGGGGCGCGGGTCGGTGCCCTGCCAGTCGTCGACGAAGTCCTCGACCTTTCCGCCGATGCGGCGGAACGATCGGGTCGCGCGCCATGCGAGGGCGAGGGCGCCCGAGATTGCGACGACGGCGCCGGACCAGAGCACAAGGGCGTCGATCGGGTCGACGCCGGTCGTCGCGGTCACTCGGTACGGTCATCCTTCCGGTTCAGGGCGAGCAGCCCGTCGTCGGTGTTCGGCTCGGCGCGCAGCCATGCGGGCAGCAGGTTCTCGACGACAGGCAGCGCCATCACGCGAGTGAGTCCGCCGGCGACGGCGAGGGCGACACCTACGCCGGCCGCGGTCTGCGGGATGCCGGCGGCGTCGATGATGAGCGGGAGTCCGGCGGCGAGGCCGAGCACGGTCTGCACAACGGTGCGGATCGTGCGGCGGGCGGCGTCGGTCATGGGGCAGTACCTCTTTCCACAGGGTGGGGACAGGGGCGCCCGCCCGCGGGAGTGCGGGCGGGCGCGGGGTGGGGTCAGACCTTGGGGACCTTGAGCGCGTCCCATTGCTTGCGCCCGGGCCATCCGTCACAGAACTGGGGGGCGTCGCCGAGCTTCTTCTGCCACTTGCGGAAGCTGTCGCGGTCGGCGGTGGTCCACTGCGGGCCCGGGCCTGACGCGTAGGCCGAGCAGCCCTCGGCGACGAGGCGCCGGCCCATGGCGGTCACGATGGGCGAGTGCGGGTAGCTCTTGAAGAAGTCGGCGCCCGGGAACGGCTCGAACTTCGGGGCCGGTACGGGCTTGCCCGGCTTGGTGCCGAGCCGGCGGTCGACGCGCTCGCGCATGGTGGTCATGGAGAAACCGCGCGGGTCGACCTTGGTGTTTGTCCACTCCTTGTGCCCGATGACGCTCGCCGCGCTCCATCCGTATGCGCGGCAGATCGCCGCGGATACGCGCTCGATGGCGTCGAGCTGCTCGGCCGGCCACGGGTCCGCGCCGTTGCCGAGGTTGACACATTCGAACCCGTAGAAGCGGCTGTTGCCGTCGACGTTGTTCTCGTTGGTGGTGGGCAGCTTGCGCTCGGCCACGACCGCGGCGAGCACGTCGTCGTCGCCGAGGCCGGCGTGATTAGCTCGGCCGTTGCCGACGAGGTAGACGTCGCCGTTCTTGGCGATCACGCCGTGACACAGCGGGCCGGGCAGCTCGGCGTATCCGGCGTAGCAGATGCGCACCGACGCGTCGGTACCACTGGTCACGGTGTGGTGGATCATCACGCCGTTGAGCGGGCCCCATGCGCCGTGTCCGGCGCGGTTGTGGGTGCGCCACTTTCCGTACTCGATGACCTTGACCCCCTCGGCGCGCAGTGCGGCGACGAGGCGATCGGCAGTCAGCGGGGTTGCCATGGTGAGTGTCTCCAGACATGAAAAAAGCCCCGGCCGGATGGCTCGGGGCGTGCGAGGAAGGGGCGGCTGTCAGGTGAGGCCGGCCCAGAAGCGGTTAGCGCCGTTGTCGATGTTGGCGAGAGTGATGGAGGCCGGCGGGGTGGTCGGCACGGTGGCGGTGTAGACGCCGAACCGCTTCACGTTCGAGGGGCCGAAGACGTTGGGAGGGGCGCCGGCGCCGTTCTCCAACTGCAACAGCATCGGTCCGTCGCTGGCCGAGTACCGGAAGACGTACGCGATGTAGTAGAGGCCGGCGGGCAGGCTCGCACTCGACGTGAGTGCGGCGGTGACCGCGGCGCCGCCGGCGTTGTGCACTCCGGGTATGACTGCCTCGCCGGCCATGTCCGCCGTGGCACCCTTGCGCGCGCCGGTGCTGTCGTAGATCGCGGCCCACGAGCCGGCGTTCATCGTGCCGGCGTATCCGCCGAGCTGAAACACGATCTTGCTTACGCTCGTGGTCTGGCGCAGCACTACCGCGGTGAAGCGCAAGGAGGCGTTACCGGTAAACGCAGTCGTCGACAGGGCAGTGACGGGGTCGAACGCCCACGCCTTGAGACCGAGGTCGGCCGGCGCGAACGAGGCCGGAATCGCGAGGTCGGGCAGATTGGCGACGGGGACGTCGGACGCCGCATCGAGCGGGGCAACGCCGTTTGCGCCGCCGCGCGCGGAAGTGGCGAGGGCACCGACTTGGGCCGCGGTGTGAGTGTGCGAGGTGGCAGCGGCGCCGACGTCCGTGGCGGCGAGGACTACGACGCCGGTGTAACCGTTGACGGACGTCACGGCATCCCCGCTCGCTGCCGGAAGCTGCGCCGAGGGGACCTTGCCGGACGTGTCGAGGGTGGCCACGCCGTTCGCCGTGCCGGCCGTCGTGGTCGCCAGGGCGCCGACATCGCCGGCGGTGAGCGTGATCGAGGCGGCGCTCTTGCCGTTGACGGACTGGACGAGGCCCGGGGCGCCGGTGGCGCCGTCCTCTCCGTCCTTGCCGGGCACCCCCTGTATGCCCTGCGCGCCGGTCGAGCCGGTTGCGCCGCGGGGTCCGACGAGGCTCGCGAGGCAGACGGCGGGGGTGCCGGTGAAGCCTCCGGCGACCGCGACCTCGTAAGCGCTCGCGCCGGCGGGGCCGCGCGGTCCTTCGGGGCCGACTACCGGTATGTAGTTGGGTTTGCTCGGATCGGTAGGCGCGATGTCGGCGAGGTCGACGAGCGGCTGCTCAGCCGGTAGCAGGATGTTGTACGAGCGGCCTGTCGGGATGCCGACGAGCTGCTCGGCGATGGTGTACGACCATCCCACCGGGTCCATGTCCGGGGCGTCGGTCGCGGGCAGGGTTGCGTTGATCTGTCCCTGCGCGTCGAGCTGCGCAACGACGGGACCGCCGAGGATCACGTCGGCGTCGGGAAAGGTAATCTGCGCCGGCGCGCGAAAGGTCACGCTGCCGGACAGGGGCCGACCGTCGGGCGAGAGAAATCGGCCGCGCACGGTCACGGTGGGGATGGACTCGGGCAGCACGGGGCGGGGCTCCTAGTTGGACTCTGGTTCGGTGATGGTGTTGACGCCCCACAGCCCGCGGACGCGCAGGGTGCATGTGCCGCTGCCGGACGTGCGCCGTGCCCACATGACGACGGATGCCTCGCGGCCATATGGGAAGTCGCCGGCGGGAAGGGGAACGCGCTCGTTGACGTCCCGGACCGTGGCCGAGCTGCTCAGCGTCCACGTGGGCCCGTACTGGGTGTTCCCGATCCGCATGACCACCTGTGCGGCGGTGCCGGACGGGCCCGAGATTTGCATGTTCACGCGCAGTACCTTGTGCTGCGTGAGCATGTTTCCGGAGTACAGGGCGAACTCGTCGTCGTTCGAGAACTGGATTAGCGGGGCGCAGGGGATCGGCACCCATGGCCGGCCGAGGTATCCGTCGGCGTAGGCGTCATCCATGACAATCACCTCGCCGGTGCGGTTGAAAATGCGCACCATCTGACCACCCGTATTTACGTCGTCGCCGACGGTTAGAGCTGCCTGTCCGGTCTCGCGCGCCATGCCGACGGCCCAATCGCCCTCCGGCGTTTGGCCGGTCATGAAGATGCGATTGCCGTTCGGGGCCTGCGCGATGATGCGGCCCCCCTCGCCGATCACGATGTCGCCGTGCAGGATCTTGTCGAGGGCCGGCCGCATCTGTGCGCGTCCGGTGAGCTCGCGCACCTGCCGTTCGAGCGCGCGGACGCGGTCGAGCAGGTCCTGCGGTACAGCAGCCACTAGGCGGCCTCCAAGTACAGGCGGGCCGACTCCGATCGGCCGCGCTCGGGCGGGGAAATGGCCAGACCGACCACGCGATAGCGGGCGCTGAGCGTCTCGGGGTGCCACAGGTCGCGGATGCGCAGACGTACGGTCGCGCCGAGCAGCGCCGGCGAGACGGGGGCGCGGGACATGTCGACGGTCACCTCGGGAATCACCGTTCCGGCGCGGGAGGCTGCGAGATCGGCCGCGGCGTGCGCGTCGAGGGTGGGTTGCTGGTCGACGGTCGAGTAATCGCTGCTGCCGTCGAGGCGCGGCCATCCGTCCTCTATGTCCTGCTCGGCGAGCTGCTGCGCGGACATGAGCGGGACCGAGTCGGCGGCCTGATTGGTGTTGTCGCTCGCTCCGCGGCTCTGCCATGCGTTGGCGCGCACCGTGGCGTCGACGGGCCACGTGTACGAGAGGATCGGCCCGGGGTGGTCGAGGACGATCTCGCTGTGCCCGGTCCGTATCTGCGGGGAACCGAGTTGCAGTCGCTTGACGCGGCGGCCGTCGGCGTCGCGGTACGAGGCGATGCGCCACTCGAAACCGTCCTCGACGGCGCCGAGTTGGTCGAGTAGGTCCCGCGCGGCCGGTAGGTCGTAACGGCTGTAAGTGCGGTCGCGCAGGACTCCCGAAACGTCGGTGTCGTACTCGATGCCGATGTCGCCGCCGCGGGTGTTCTGCACGTAGTCGATCAAGCCTCGGGCGATGTCGAACTGATCGGTTCCCGTGGCGGTAAGCGTGTCGTACAGCAGCCGGTGCGACAGGTAGGTGTCCCAGGTTCCGGCTTGTACCTGTACGCCGAGGAATCCTCGGGAGTCCGAGGCAAGCGAGGCAGTCCAGAGCACGCCGCCCCACCAGATTTCGCGCCCTCGCTCAAGCCATACCGCGGTGCGTCCGGGGACGATCGCAGCGCGGGCGCGAGCGGCTATCGCGGAGTTCGGTACGGGGACCGTGCCGGACATAGCGCCGGCCTTGCCGATGTAGTCATCGAGGCTGACCTGCTGCACGGGTAGAGCGTCGAGAACTTGATCTGATCGGAGGTCACAGAACACGGCGCGATACGCAGGAATGATCAAGGCACCTCCTGTATCCGGCCGTTGTAACGAACGGCATGGTCTGGGACTACTTGTGATCACAGGGGGTGTTCAGTCACACTGAGAGACGAGGAGCCTTACCCGAGGGGGCCACTGCTGCGGCCAGCTCCTCAAACCACGCTGGCAGGTGTAAATCGTTGGACCTTGATTCGGCCTCTTGAAGTGGCAGTTACACGAAGCCACCAAAGTCGAACTCGGAGCCCGAGGTATTGCGAGCCTCCACCGCAGCAAGGATCACGGACACTTCGATGTCCGGGGCCCTTGCATGCGTGCCTTCGGTCCCGGCGAAAGGGACCCCACGTTGCAGCAAACACAGACCTCGCGACGCGTGCTGATCTTTCTGTGCGCGTTCCTCTCAGCCCTGCTTGTAGCCCTGATAGGCGGGATGTTGTCCCATGCATCCGGCTCATCGATGCCCGAGTCAGTCCTCTACGGTGGCGGCGCCTTCGCAGTGTGGATGACCTTGTGCGTATCGGTGCTCTCAGCCTTCCGCCTGCTCGAATGACTCTCGGAAAACAGGAGCAGCAGCCTGGACGGGGGAGGGGTCACGTGCTCCCCCGTCAGCCAAGGATGAACGTCCCTGACGTGCGTATGTTGCGGTCGTTGCGCAGGGCGCCGTTTCCCGACCATGTGCGCAGCGTGATCACGCCGGCGGTGGAGAGTCGGGCGGTGCCCTCGCCGAATCCGTCGGACACGCTGAGCTCGGCGTCGAGGGCGGGGCGCCATCCCGAGGGGAGCGTGCCGAGTACCTCGTCGTTGATGTTGCCGGCGGCGGCGACGTCGAGCTGCGCGCCCTTGCGGGTCACCTCGACGAGGAACGAGAAGAGGCCGGCGGCGAGGTTGCGGCGTGCGCTGTAGGTGTTGAGGGTGTAGCCGCTCGCCACGCTGAAACCGGCCGTCGAGGACTCGACGGCGAGGGGCGGGCGGTAGGTCTCCCATCGTGCGGCGGTGGCGTTCCAGCGTTCGAGGGTGCCGTCGACGTCGCGGTACTGCCCGTCGTAACTGCCGCTGAACGAGGACCCCCAGCCGCGGGGGATGATCCCGCCGTACGCGCTCGTGAAGCGTCGCCGATCGGCGAGGGCACTCGCCCAGTTGAGACCGCCCGTGCCGGCCGAGGCGCCGGCGGGCACGGTGATGGACCACAGACGCAGGGACGCCGGGGGCAGGGTCGGCTCGGTGGGCGAGGGCGCCGGCGTACCGACGAGCAGCTCGGCCGAGACGGTTGTCTGCCCGGGCGCGGTCGGGTCGAACAGGCCATCGCGCACGCGCAGTACGAGGCTGTCGACGCGGGGGTTCTGCGCGTCGCCGTCGGTGACGGTGAGCGTCTCGGGCACGCTCACGGCGACCGGATAGGCGCCCTGCGCGGTGGTTCCCTGCACCAGGGCGCGGCCGATGCCGAGCTGTACTTGCATGGCGCCGGCGCCGCTCGCCATGAGCGGGGCGCCGCCGGCGATCACGCCGTCGCGGGTCGTGAGTTCGCCCTCGGGTGCCATCGTGCCGAGCGGGGCGAGTCGGGTGTCGGTGCGGGTCTGCCCGTTGGGTGGTCCGGTGAGCAGCCACGCGGCGCGCACGGTCAAGTCGGCGCCCCTCCTTACCAGTAGGCCGAGCGCCACCGGACGGTGACGGATGCGGCGGGGTCGGATGATCCGGGCGCGGCCCGGTACGTCATATCCGCGGTTCCTGGCCAGAGCGCGAACGACTGCTCGGGCACGCTGCGGGCGGTGGCGGTGTAGAGGCGGGACGTCGTCGCGTTGAGCGTCACCGTGCCCTCGGCGGTCTCGACGGTGAGCACGTCGCCCTCGGCGAGGTCGAGGTCGTATTCGAGGACATCGCCGCTCGTGATGTTGGTCAGGCTCGGCATAGATACGGGGCCGCGGAACTCGATCACAGGGTGCGCGGGGGCGCCGCCGCTGTTGGTCGCGGTGAGGGCGCCGGTACTGCCGGGCGGGCCGAAGTCGTACGGCTCGGCGAGTCCCTCGGCGCCGAGTCCCGGAATGAGCAGCCGAGAGGGGCCGATCGTGGCGGTTGCTGGCGAGGACACGGTCGCCCACTGCATGACCGGTCGTACCTGCGTGGCGCCGGCCGGCGCCGTGCCGGTGACCTGCCCGCGTGTGCCCGTGGTGCCGGACACGTACGCGCCAGAGTCGTCGAGCCAGTGGAACAGGCAGACGGAGCCGGCCGGCGGGGCGTCGGCGAGGAACGTCGCGCGCTGCCCTGCGTCGATCGGGAACCCGGAGAACAGGCCCGGTCCGCTGGTCCAGGCGAGGCCGGCCTGCGCCGCGGTGATCGTGGCGGTAAGGGCGCCGGCGCTGTTGCCCAACGTCATGCCGGACATGGCCCAGAACGACGAGGCGGCCGAGGCGCGGCCGGCGGCCTGCTCGTCGGGGAAGTGCTGTTGCGAGGGCTCGGCGTGCCAGTCGAGGCCAGGCTCGGCGATGGGAAGGGATGCCCGCGCGGTGCGTTCGAGCAGCTCATACCGGCGCGGGTCGGATGCGGTGAGCTGTAGGGCGGCGCCGGTGATGGTGCCGACCCGGTACCCGAGCTCGACGGGTACGGCGCGGTTGGTCACGCGCACCCATGCGAGCAGCGGTCCGCGCTCGTCGATCTGGACGACGAGGGGCTGCTCGCCGTCCATGACGCCCGTGGCGGTGCCGAGCTGCTGCACGACGCCGCCGATTTCGTCCGGGCGGGCGCGAATCACCATGCCGTCGAGAATGACGACGCGGGGCTGCGCGAGCAGCCGGCCGAGTATCGCGCCGTGCCCGTCCGCCCGGTTGACGCTGCCTGAGTCGAGGGCGGGAAGGTCTTCCCATCCGGACAGGGAGCGCCACCGGTAGGGGGTGCCGCGCCCGAGCAGCAGCTCGCCGAGCTGCACGTGCCCGGGCGCGGTGACGCGGTCGCCCATCGCCACGGCGTCACCCCCTTGCCTTCATGCGCCACTGCAAGGCGGCGGCGTTCTCTTCGGGGGATTGGTCGCCGCCGTGCCAGTGCTCGATATGCACGGACGGGCCGGCGCCCGCGGCCGAGCCGAATGGGCCGGCCGCGCCATATCCGGCGCCCGCGGGCAGCGCGCCGACAGTGGGCAGGCTCGGGGAGGGCACGAGCGTGCGCATGGTGCGCGCGACGGCGCCCTGCCCTGCGCGGATGCCCTTGACGACGCCTGCGGGAATCCAGCGGCCAACGTCCCTTGCCATAACGCGACTTGGGCTGTGAATGCCCAACGCCTTTGCGATCGGCCCCGGAATGAGATTCTTCGCCCACGAGATCAGCGTCGACCGCAGCCAACTGCCCATGGACTTGATGCCGTTCCACAAGCCGCGGACAACGTCGGTTCCCTTGTCGTACAAGAGCCGTCCGAGATTTCCGACCGCGGAACCGATCCGGCCCGGTAGTCCGCGCACCCAACTGACGAGCTCGGTTGCCTTGCGAACCGAGCCGTCCTTGATGGACTGCCAATGCTTGATAATCAGGCCCGGCAAAGTCCAGTTAAGAAAGAAGCTGATCAGCTTCTGTGGGAGCCCCTTGACCCAATCGACAATGGCGTTCCAGACGCGCACCGTTCCGGATCGGATAGAATCCCAGTGCTTGATTATGAGGCCAACCAAGGTGAAGTTGAGAAAAAACTCGACTAGCTTGTTCCCAACCCACTTGATCTTTTCCCAAATCCAGTTCCAGACGGCGAGCGTCGCGCTCTTGATCGTGTCCCAGTTGGCGACGATCAGCGCGACGAGGCCGATTACCGCGGCGACGATCAGCGCCACGGGGCCCATGGCTATCAGCCACGCCGCGGCCATGCGCGCCGCCTGTAGCAACGACTGCGTGCCCATGAGGACCCACGCGCCGACCACGCGCAGCGCGGTTCCGCCCGCGGCGGCGCCCTGCGCGATCCAGCCGGCGACGATCAGAGCGTTCGTGGCGACGAACCTCGCCGCCGCGGTGACGCCGGCCGCTCCTTGGGTGATCCAGCCGGCGACAATCTGCCCCGTGGTGATGGTGGCGCGGGTGCCGAGCTGTATCAGCGCGGGCAGCATGACCAGCGTGATAAGGCCGGCGACCACGCTAAAGGCCGTGCCGTGCTGCTCGACGAAACCGGCGGCCGTCGCAATGCCGGCGCCGAAGCTGACGAGGTACCCGCCCGCTGTGGTGAGGACGGGCAGGACCTGATTCCCGAGGACCTCGACGAACCCCTGTTGCAGGGAACGCGTGAACTGCGTGACCTTGGTCGAGGCGTTGTCGCGCATCGTGTCGCCGGCGCGCCGGGCGGCGCCGTCGACCTTGCCGAGCGAGGCAACAGCCTTGCTCGGGTCAATCGCCATGAGGGCCTTGGACAGGTCCTCGCTCTGCGTCCCGAGCAGTTGCTGCGAGAGGCGGAACCGCTCGGTCGGGTCCTTTACCGCGCGCAGCCGGTCGGTAATGGTGTCGAGCGCGGCCTGCGCTTTCGGTCCGCCCGAGGCGAACGCGCTCGCCATTTGGTCGGCGTTCAGCCCAAGAGCTTTCAATCCGTCGGCGGCCGAGCCGTCCTTAACGCGGATGTTCAGCTCTTTCATTGCGTCCGCGACGATGTCCGCATCGCGGGCGCCGGCCTGCAAGCCCTGGTGCATGATGCCCAAGGCTTCCTTGCCGTTTATGCCGAGGTCTCGGAACTGAGTTCCGTACTCGTTGTAGGTGTCGAGCAGGTCCTCGGCTTTATTGATTCCGAGCTGCGTTCCTCGGGTGAGAATGTCGAATGCCTCGTCGGCATTCTTGGCCATTCCCGTCTTGAGCATCTGGCCGACCGCGACGCTTGTCGGGCCGACTTCCTCGCCCATGATCTGCGCGACCTGCGAGAGGCGCCCGCCGACCTTTTCGAGCTCTTTCTGCGTGGCGTCCGCGGGTACGAGACCCTGCTGCCAAAGGGACTTGAGGGCCTCGTTCGCGTCGGCGACCGAGTCTGTGTACCCCTGGCTGTAGAGGGAGCCGGCGGCCTTGCCGAGGCGCTTTGCCTGCGCGGGGTCGGCGCCGAGCTGCGCAGCAAGCAGCGAGTTGTCTTTCTGCTGCTGCATGGCCTCGCCGACGCCGGCGAGGACCGCGGCGCCGACGCTCGCGCCGACCGCGGCCCAACCGAACGCGCCGAGCTTGTCGCGCAGTCGTCCGCCGGCTTCCTGCGCGCCGTCCTCGGCGCCGTCGGCGACGCCCTCGCCGAGCCGCTGTCCGGCGGCGTCGCCGGCGCGGGCGGCCTCGGCGGTGATGCTCTCGGCTGCGGCGACGACGCGCTGCTCGGCTCGGGCGAGGCCGGAAGCGGCGGGGGCGTCGTCGACGTCGATCGTCGCGAGCAGCTCGGCGACGGTGAGCGCCACCGGATCACCTCCTAACGGGGGTCATCCGGCGCGGTCGCCGGTCGTGCGGTTCAGCCGGCGGGTAGGCCGGTGATTGCTGCGATTTCCGCGGGGTCGTCGACCTGCTCGGCGCCGAGGTGGTACTCGCGGGCGAGGTCAGACTCGACGGCGCCCCAGTGGGTTAGGACCGCGCGCCAGAACGCGCCTTGCCCTTCCCCTTCTTCTTCGTGCCGGCCCGACGCTGCGCCCGATTCGCCGGCGATGCTTTTCCCGCCTTGGTGGCGTCTTGCTCGTCGTGCAGCTCGGCCGCGCGCTGCATGGACAGAGAGCCGGGCGTGCGGATGTTGGCGGCCGAGTAGATAAGAACGATGGCGAGTTGCCGGTCGGTCATGCCGCGCTCGGCCCACGTGTCGAGGGCGCCCTCGCCGAACAGCGTCGCGAGCATCCGGCGCACGTCGTTGGGGTCCGAGCTGTCCTGTACGCGCTCCATCTGGAGCGTGAACAGCAGCGGCAGGGAGTCGGGCAGTACGTACTCGCGCTCGTAGAGGGTGAGCGCGGCCCGGGGCCGGCCGGGGGTCTGCTCGGCGAAGAACGCGTCAAAGTCGGCGGTCTCGACGAGCGGCTGCTCGGGGGCCTCGCTCACGCGTCACCCCCCGACTTGCCCGCGGTCTTGGCGGCGAGCGTCTGTCCGCCGGCAACGGGCTCGGTGGTCGGCTTACCCGAGCGGGTGATCGTGGCGGACCACGACGTTTTGTCGTTGGTCTCGCCGCTCTGCTCGCCGGGGGTCACCGTGGAATCCCAAACGACCCAATCCGTCTGCGACTTGTGGCGCCACCGGACCTTGTTGTTCGAGTCGATGCCGAGCCGGTAGGCCCATACGTTGTCGACGTACGCCTGTCCGGCATCTTGCGCCTTGGTGGTCGGGTCGATGCGGTACAGACCCTCGATTTCGAGGGTGGCGCCGCGCTGCATCACGTCCTGCTCGTAATAGCCCTCGCTGTCGAACGCGGTCGTCTCGGCGGTCTCTTCGTTCTCGCCCGGATTATGGGTGAACGAGGTCAGGCCGGCGATGGGCAGCCATGTCTCGGTGCCGGTCACGGTGGCGTCGAGGACCTCGAACAGCCAACCGCGGGCGTCAATGGGCCGACTGTTCGCGGCCATAGGTGCACCTCCTAGTCGGGGCGGTGTGGGGTGGGGTTGGCCACGTCGAGGCGGACGTTCACCGTGTGCTCGTGCCGGCCCGAGGCGTCAGTGCCGAGCGGGGCGGGGGTCTGCTGCGCGACGGCGAGCACAAGCCATGTGCCGTCGGGCAGTTCGAGGCCGGCGAGCCCGTGCAGGGCGCCGTACAGGGCCTCGGCGCGGCGGCGGGAAACCCGCGGGTCGGCCGTGCCGCGCACGCGCACCTGTAGCGAGCGGACGTCGTAGCCGTTGCGCGAGTCCTGCTCGGCGGCGCCGTACAGCCACAGCCCTACGGCCTCGGCCGGTTCGGGCGGCAGGGTCTCGATGAACGTGTCGCCGGCGGTGCCGGTCGGGTCGTAGACGAGCAGGTGCTGCTCGTCGAGGTAACGGGCGATGCCGTCGAGAAGATCAATGCTCATGAACTTTGTCTCTGCTGTTGCCTATGCTCTGGCGCATGACGCAAGACCGACCCGATATCCCTATGGCACTCAAGCGGGCTGTGCTCGTAGAGGCCGGCCACCGATGCGCGATCCCCACATGCAGGCAGACACCTGTGGAATTGGCTCACATAACTCCGTGGGCCAAGGTGAAAGAGCACACGTTCGACAATCTCATCGCACTCTGCCCAACCTGTCATACGCGTTTTGATCGTGGCGAGATGGATCGAAAGTCGATGCTTCAGTACAAGGCGAATCTTGAGATTTTGAACCATCGTTATACGGACATTGAACGGCAGCTTTTGAAGGCGTTCCTGCGGAAGTTGGAGTGGTTTCAGCGGATTCTCCCGCAAGTCCCGCTGCGTGACTTTGATAATTGGCTGGGCGGCGGACGTATTCGCCTGTATGCTGACATGGAATGGGTCGTCTCAAATCTCCTGGATGACGGGATCATTGAGTTTCGCGTCGAGAATCGCAGAGAGCTGCAACAGCAAGAGCAGATGCGGAATTCGAAGGTCGTCAAACTCACAGACAAGGGGATGGATTTTCTGGTGCATTGGGCGGCAGCGCAGCCTCTCTAACGCAGCGCCCGCCGTACGTGCGCGGCGATCAGTTTGCCGATCGCATCGGCCTCGCGGTTGGCGGGGTCTTCAAGGAACTTGGCCTTACGCCCGGGGCTGTGCCGGGCAGACATGTCCTCGTGCACGCGCGCGGCGTACGGGGTGTCGTAGGTGACGCCGGCGACGAGGTTCGCCTCGTCAACCGAGGTGGCGCCGCTCCGTTCGAGGGTGCCTTCGGCGATCGGCACCTCTTTGCGAGACTCGGCGAGCAGGTGCTCGGCGCCGAGCAACAGCCCACGCAGCGCGCCTTGCCGGGCGCGGCCGAGGACCTGCTCGCCGTTCCAGCGGACGCGGGCCCGGGCGGCGCGGCTCATTCGGTCGTCACCTCCGTACAGGCGGGGACCGGTAGGCCCGGGGCGGTGTGGCGGGCGATTGTGGTCGCGGTCGCTGTGCGTCCGTCGGGCAGGGTGATGCGCGAGCCGAGCGGGCAGTCGAGATCCGGGGCGGCGATGAACGTCGCCGCCGCGGTGAACGCCCGCCCGTCCGGTGCCCGGGCCATGCGCGGCGAGGGGTCGACGAGCGCGGGCACGGCCTCGACGGCGGGCCCGTAGCTCAGCCCGTACGCGGTGTCGGCGAGGTACGGCTCGATACGGATGCGGTGACGCAGTAGGACCTCGGGGACGCGGGTCACCATGCGATCACCCGCCCCGGGGTCAGGCCGGCGCGGCGCAGTGCGCGGTCGGCGCGCGGGGCGAGGCCAACGCCGGCCGTCGCCGCGGACGTCGAGCTGCGCCCGGACAGGGAGACGGGACCGACGCTGACCGAGTCCCACTGTCCGCCGGCCCCCGTTCCGTCGTCGCCGGCGGCGAGTTGGTACTCGACCTGTGCACACGTGGCGTCGCTGAGTGCGGCGCGCACGTCCGGGTCGGTCGGGTCGCCGTCCTCGTCGACGGCGTACACAGCGGTGAGCAGCGCCGAGTCGATGTCCTCGCCGGCCCGGGCGAGCAGCCGCTCGGCGTCCGCGGGGGCCGGCTGGCCAGTCCATGCGGTGAGGGCCTCGGGGGTCGCGTAGGGCAGGCGGGCCACGATCACCCCCTCTTGCTGCGGGCAGCAGAACGGGCCGTCGGCTTCTTCGCCGGCGGCCCGCTGTCCTGCTCGTCTTCCGTTGTCTGCTCGTCGTCCTCGCCCGGAGAATGGTTCCCTCTCCGGTGGTAGTAGCGGCGGAGCATCATCACGCCGCCCCTCGGGTGGTCAGAACGACGATCCCCTCGTCGTCGAGGCGGTGCGTCGCGTAGTGCACGTTCGTGGTGACCACGGTCGTACGGGCGAGGATGTCGCGGTCGGTCTCGACGATCGGCCGGCGCTTGTAGAGCAGCCCCAGGGAGCCGCGCCGCACCATCAGCGCGTTGTACGTCGCCGGCGTGCCCTCGGCGCCCGGGGTGGTGGTGACACGGTCGGAGACGTACACGTTCACGCCGCCGATCTGCCCGATCACGCCGCGCGGGATCACTGCGTTCGCGCCGACCTTGTCCGCGCTGAGGAAGTTCGGGTCCTTATAGATGCTCGCACGCTGGAGCGAGTGAATGACGAGGCCGGCCATGTTGTCCGGCTCCCACTCATCCCCGAATCGTGCGATGCCGTCGACCATCACATCCCACGACAGTGCCTTATCGGCTGCGTTGACGGTGATGGCGCCGGCGGCCTCGGCCGCGGCCGTCAGATCCTTGTCGATCTTCCGGGCGATCAGTACGCCGAGCTGCCGCTGCGTCTCCGCGTACGGGTCGCCGAACGCGACGAGCCTCGCCTTGTCCGTGATCTCAACCGCCTTGCCGGCTTCTTTGATCGTGGCGCTGTTGCCCGGGTCGGTGCCGAGCTGCTCGGGCGTCATCGGCGTGCCCTCGGTCAGGTCCTCGGCTTCCGTGAGGGCCTTCCACTTGGGGAAGTTGACGGAGTCGCCGGGCTTGCCTTCGAGGGTGGTGTCGTTGAGCGCCATCGTGCCGAGCACGAGTGCGCCCTTGAACTTCGCCTGCACCATGTCGGCCCAGACGTCCGGCACGATCATCTGTGCCGCGGTGGTCTTTCCAGTCGCCATGCGGCGGCCTCCTTACTCGGATGCGGCAGAGAGCTGCCGGTACAGATCGGGGTCGGACTGGTGGAGGTCGACGCGCTCGGCATAGGTCAGGCGCGCGAACTGCTCGGGCGTGACGGTGGCCGGGGCGCCGGGGGTGAAGTCGGCACCACCCTTGGGCGGTCCGGTCGGCGTACTGCCTTCAGCACGCAGTAGCGGGTTTGTCTCGACCGCGACGGCGATCATGGAGTCGAGGCGCTCGGCGAACTTCGCGTCGCTCGGGTCGAGGGATTCGAGCTGTGTGGCCACGCTGCGGGAGTCGAGTAGCCGCGCGGGGTCGGCGCCGGCCTTGTGCGCGGCGTGGTGGGCGGCGAGCTCGACGCGCAGCCGACGCGCCTCGGCGAGGGCGGCGTCGCGTTCGGTGGCGGTGTGCTCGGCGAGCTTGGCCGGGTCCTGCTCGCCTGCCGCGCCAGACGGATCGAGCACGCGCCGCAGGCCGGCGAGCAACTCGTCGCGTTCGGTCGTTGCCTGCTCGGCGCGCTTTGTGGCGTCTGCGAGCTGCTGCTCGGCGGCCGGATCGACCGCGGGTGCGACCGGCTGCGCGGGCGGCGCGACGAGGGTCGGCGGTGCCGGTGCGGGCGGGGTGCTCGTTGTCTGGCCGGCCGGGTCGGTGCCGGGGGCCTCGATCGGCGGGGTGTCGGACATGGGCGGGTGCCTCCGATGCTGCGGGAAAAGGGGAAGGGGGCGGCCTAGCCGCTGTCAGTGGCGGCGGGGAGCGCTCGGGCCTTGGCGTAACCGCGCACCCATGCCGAGCGGCGCAGGTCGCCGCGGGGGTAGGGGCACGAGCTCACGGGGGAAGCGGCGCGGCCGGCGTCGATACCGGCGCGCAGTGCGCGCACGAGGTCGCCTCGATGTCCCACAGCCACCCCCTAGAGCCGGTTGTTCTGGGTATTGCGAGAGACGCGGGCGGTCTCGGCGGCGGCGCTGCGCTGCCCGGTGACCATCTCCTCGTACTCCACGAACGTCATGCGCGGGTGGTCCGCCCAATACCGCTTGAGCTCCTCCGAGGCGCGGGCGTAGGCGACGTGCGCCGGCCCCGAGAACAGCGTTCCCGGGTCGACGCCGGCGGCCCGGGCCTCGCGGGACAGGAGATAGCCGTTCGTCGCGTCCTCGGCGTCCATGTACTGCGCCCATGTGTGTTCGCGGTACATGTCGCGGAGCTGCTCGCGCGTGTATGCGGTGCGCTGTTGCATGTCGGCGTACTCGCGCTCGGCGATCCATCGCTCGGTGCTGGACATGCCGGCGTACCAGTCCACGGAAAGGCCGTTCCACGCGTCCGGCTCGGCGGCCGGCGCGAGGGCCTCGTCGACGGCGGCGCGGTCGGCGAGCTGTCCCTCGACGGTGTGCGCGCCGGCCGCTTCCGGCATCGCGGCGGGCGGGTACCGGCCGTCGAGCTCGTCGGCGATGCGCGCCGCATCCTCGGGGGATGCGTAGCGCACGGCCCACCCGAGCACGTCGTCGCCGACGCTGGACAGATCGCGGGCGAGGCAACCGCCGGGGAACACCTCGGCGAGTAGGCGGCGGCGGTGGATCTCGGCGCCGATCGCCGGCCGGTCGTCCTCGACGTGCCGAGCGCGGACGGCGAGGTCCTGCTCGGACATGCCGACGAGGTCGCGTCGTGCCCCGGGCAGGGCGGCGTCGAAGTCGCGCCGGTCGGCCTCGGCCATGACGCGCAGCATGTCGTCGTCGTCGAGGTGGGTAGAGACGCGGGCGAGCTCGTCGTCGCTGAACTCGGCGAGGTTGTCGACGAGCCGGCCGTTCGGCCGGATGCGGTCGAGCAGGGCCTGCTCGTCGCGCCGGTCGCCCTCGCCGCGGATGCGGTCGAGGTCGCGCTCGTCGAGCACCCCGGGCCGGATCGCGGCGCCGAGCTGCTCGTCGGTCATCTCGGGCAGCGTGCGCTCGTCTCCCGAGCGGACGCGCGCGGCCTCGTACGGGTCTGACCCCGGGCCACTCGGCGTACCGGGGCGGCCCGCGGTACCGCTCGTCGGGGGGAGATTGCTTGCGCCGGGCTGCTCGCGCTCGCGCCTGCGGATGAGCTCGGGGTGTTGGCGCAGGTGCTCGCGCTGCTTGGCCTGCCACTGGCGCACCTTGGCCTCGGCGGACCGTTTGGCCTCGGGTGTCACGGCCGAGGCGGCGCGGTTCTTCCACTTACGTATGCCGCGCTCGATGGCGCGCTGCTTCTGTGTGGCCTCGTATCCGTCGGGGTCCTCGGACGCCTCGACCGGTGCGCGGGTCACCCCGGGCAGGTACGCCGACAGGCTGTGCCTGCAATTGGGGTGCTGGAATCCGTGCTGCCGCGCTTCGTCGACGCTGCCGGCGATGTGCACGCGCACGGTGCGGTCGTCCTCGGTGGCGTGCTCGGTCTCGATGGTGTGGGCGCCGCCCGGGCCGTCGAGCGAGAGCACCTTGCCCTCGTAGGGGGCGCAGATGGGGCACTCGTGCGGGGCGTTGCTGACGATGACGAGGTCGAGGCCGGCGGCGCGCAGCTTGTCGCCGTGCGCCTCGACCGCGGCGCGGCCGGTCGCCGTGCGTACAGCCATCTCGGCATAGCTCGTCATCTGCCACGCGCGCCCGCCCCGGTCGACGAATGTGCGCAGTCCGCGGTCGGCGAATCGCTCCATTGCCCGCTGTGTCGCCTGCCGGCGGGTGTCGATGCCGAGCAGCGGCGTTGCCGTTACCTCGGCGATCACCTGCCGGTATCCGTCCTCGACGCCGCGGAGAATGCCGCGGTGCGTGGCGGTGACGAGGTCGACGATTTCCTGCGCGAGACGGTCAACGGTGCGGGTGTTGGGCGTGGTGTCGGCGAGGCGGCGCAGATCGTTGTCGTGCAGTGCGCCGAGCTCGGCCAGTCCGGCGCGGGCCCCGGTGTTGTATGCCTCGGCGATAGCGTCGAACACGTCGAGTTGCATTGCCGAGCCGAGAGCGTCGACGACTCCCTGTGCGCCGCGGCGTAGGGCCTGTATGTCGCGCAGCTTGTTGGTTGCCCACCCCGGGGCCTCGAACCCGTCGGCGAGCTGCCGCGCCACGATGCCGAGCAGCCGCTGCTCGGCATCCGCGTACAGGTCGCGTACGCCGGCCGAGAGGTCCTCGACCATGCCGGGGTGGATGGGCACAGGACGGCACCCCCCACCCTTGACCGGGACGGATTGTCAGTGGTGGTCGGTACGGTCGTGAGCATGACCTCTGTGCAGCTCAAGCTCGGCGATGTTGTTACGCGCGCGGACATGCAGGTGATGTTCGGCGGTGGCCCCCAGGGCGGCATCATCCCGTCCAGCACGACCCCCAACGTCCTGATCTATGCAGATCACGACAGCGGCAAGGACTACGGCTATCAGGATGGGTGGATTGCCGAAGAAGACGAGAAGGGCCCCGTTTTCGAGTACACGGGGCAGGGGGTCGAGGGTGACCAGACCCTGACCGACCGGAACAAGGCCGTCGCGCTGCATGTCGAACAGGGCCGCACGCTGCGAGTGTTCGTCTGCGTTGGGTACGTCAAGGGCAACAGCGGAACCAAGAAGCACCGGTACCTAGGCGAGTTCACGCTCGACGACGACGAGCCGTTCGTACGGCGCCGCGCCCTCGACCAGAACAAGGACCAGCTTCGGTGGGTCTACGTCTTCCGCCTGCGTCCCGTGGCCGAGGTCGAGCAGGTCGCCGAAGACTTCGTGTCCGCGGCACCCGAGGACGACATCGAGACCGTACCGGCGGTGCCGATCAGCGACCCCACGCTGCTCGAACTCAAGCCGGCCGAGGCGACCACGGGGCAGGTCACCAAGCCGGAGAAGAACAGTAAGAAGAAGGTCACCCGAAAGGCGAGCGACGCCGTCGAGATCACGTGGCGCGAGGCGGAGCTGAGCGACCGGTTCCTCGCCTTCCTCCAGAGCCAGGGCCACGAGGTCAAGCGCGTCAAGATCCGGATTAAGGGTCTGACCGCCACGTTCTGGACGGACCTGTACGACGTGACCGACAACGTGCTCTACGAGCTCAAGGGCAGCAGCGGCCGTAACGCGGTGCGGATGGCCATCGGGCAGTTGCACGACTACAGCCGCCACATGCCCAAGAAGGATGCGCGGCTCGTCGTGATGCTCCCTGAGAAGCCGGTCGATGACTTGGCTGAGCTCGTCGTGCACGCCGGTATGGAGCTTGCCTACGAGGACGGCGACAAGTTCGTCGGCTGGACGGCGGGTTAGGCATTCGCAGTGGTTGCCCGGTTAACGGAGGCTGGGCAACCACTGCGCCGTGCTGTTGTAGAGCTGACAGGTGCTCAACTCTCGGTATCGTCCGAGCCCTCGGGTGTCTCGCTCCGGAGGCAGCGCCGTACCTCTCGGAACGCGTGGATGAGGTCCGGGAGTTGGCGCAGTGTCGATGCCGTGAGGGTGATCAAGAGTCCGAGAATCCCGAAGGCAGCGATGATCGCGCCGGTAGTGACGTCCATGGGGCAGAGCATGGATCTGGCCTCTGACCAGCGCAAACGGCCGCCGAGAAGGAATTCGTATCGAATTTTGGCATGGGTGTAGCAGAACAATTCCGGACCATTGTTCGGTCCTATGGAATTGCCGCACGGCCTGACCTGCGCCGTCCCTGTACCTTGATAGCTGCGATCAATTTAATTAAGCAATATGCGACGTGCTTGGAACTCTGACAAACTCGTCGCACTTTTGGCTGGAATCATTCGGTAGCGGCTCAAACCTGTGGGCGTGGGGTGCGTCTGACCGGGCCCACTGATTAGACAAGCGACCCTGACTGCATGGGATCGGGAACAGCCTGCCCGGTCTCGACAAGGATGCGTTCGACCTCGACCTGCACGCGCTCGTCGTCCCAATCGGGGTGCAGGATGCGCACGCGCGTATCGACGCTCGCCGCCTGCGCCTGCGTGAGCAGTGACAGGGTTTGCGCGATGCTCGTCGGATCGTCGCTCACTGCTGCCCCGAAGGTGACACGGGGTCGCTCCGGCACGATGCCGCGGGAGAACAGGACGCGGTCGATCATCAGCTGCGCGTGCAGGATGTCGGCGAGCGCCGGCGCCCAGTAACCGGCCTTCTGCTTCCGGGTGGTCATGCTCTTGCGCTGCCGCGCCTTGACCTCGGTTGCCGTGATTGCGGCGACGTCCTCCATGCCGAACGTGGCGACGGAGTAGCCGGCGGACTGCACGGCCTGCCGCACGATTCGGTCGGCGGTGGCGTCGTGCTCGGCGACCCTGATCGCGAACTGCGACAAGGTGATGCCGGCGCTCTCGGTGGGTGGGATCGCGAGGCCCTGCCAGATTTCCCGGTCGTCGTCGAATGAGGCGCCGCGGCCGGGCCCGTGATCGCGTAGGTAGGAGTCCGGCACGATCAGCCGGGCCCGGGCGAGGCGAATGTCGCGCATCCAGCTCGACCACGTCTCATCGAGCGAGTCCATGAGGTCATGAATCGGGGCGTCGTAGTCGCTGCGCCCGAACATCGAGCCGCGGTACATCCGGCTCGGCAGGTTGGGCACGTAGACCGCGGTCAGGGCGTCGATGCCGGTTGCGATCGCGTCGCCGTCGGCGCCGAGCGAGCCGGCGAGGCCGGCCGTGTCGGGGTGCTCGGTGAGTGGCACACGCCGCCCGAGCGAGTCGGGGGTGCCGGAGTAGAGGGCGTGCAGGATCCGCCCGCGCTCGTGCCGCTCCAAGTGGCGCCATACCGTCGCGGTGTCGCTGCCATGCAGATCGCGCCAGAACGTCACCGCGCGCAGCACCCCGTACGCGAACTCGGGCGCGGCCCGGTCGGGCTGCATGACGGTTAGCAGTGGCCGGTCGACGAGCTCGGTATCCCACGTGCACCGCAGGTACGCCCCGCCCAGAGCCGCGCAGACCTCGGCGGCCTCCAATAGGGTGTTGGTCAGTCCGCCGGATTCGGCGAGCTCGTCGAGGCGGTCCTGCGTGCTCGTGTCGGTCACGGCCAGGGCGAGCGGCTCGGAGAACAGCAGCGCGGCCGAGGCGCTCGCGATATCGCCGGCGAGGGGGATGTGCAGCCGGCGGTCGGGCTTGCCCGGGTGCGGCTGTCGGTGGCGCCCCCATAGGCGGCGGCGGCCGTCCTCGCGGCGCTGCGATCCGTGGCGGTAGACGTTGGTCAGTCGCTTGTGACTCCCGCTGTACCAAGCGTCGTTGGTCTTCATCTCTCGGTACGGCACGGCGAGGTGCGGCGGGGGCCACGGGGCGCCGTTCTCAGGCAGCGGCACAGTGCACCCCCTGTCGCCGAAGTCGTGAACGCTCGCGCGCGGCGGCGCGGCATCGTCGGCACTTGCGGGTGCCGTTGCTTGCTACGTAGGTGTTGGTGGTGTCGAACCGATGACCACGCAGGCACGAGACCTGTCGGGCCCGGGTGGCGGCGTGCGACTCGCCGCGCAACACGTTGACGCGCTGCGTCACGGCGTCGAGGTGAGCAGGGTTCACGCACCCCCGGTTGCGGCACAAGTGGTCGATCACGAGTCCGTCGGGGATGGGGGCGACGAACGCCTCGTACGAGATGCGGTGCGCGTACTGCCGCTCGCCGTCGACGCTGATGCGGGCGTACCCGTTGGGCATGAGGTAGCCGGTCCACTGCCAGCAACCGCCCGGGGCGTCGGTAACGGTGGCGAGGAAACGGTCGGCCCAGTCAGCACGCACGGTGCACCGCCCCCTCATGACGAGGCCCAGGGCGCCAACAGGGGTGGCCGGGGCGGAGCGGGAAGGGTTACCCGGCTTGGGCGAGGAGTCCTCGCCACTCGTGCGCGGTGCTGTGGATGACGTAGCGCAGCGCGTCGACGCTGTGATCGTCTTTCTTGACGGGCTTGTCCTCGCCGAGGGCGGCGGCCTCTTCTGACCACACGTAGTTGGGCAGTTCCGCGAGCAGGCCGGCGCACGAGCGATGGATGCGCAGCAGACCGGAGTCGAGGGCCACCGATACCGAGCGGATGCCGTCGAGAACGTCGTTCACGGCGCGTGTCACGCCCGGGTGTCCGTCGGCCCAAAGCTGTGTGGAGAAGCTCGCCGCGCTCGGGTCGATGAACGTCCACTCGGGCTCGACCTGCTGCTCGGCGAGCCACCTGCGCACGGCGCGGCTGTATGCGGCGTCCGTCATCTGACGGTGCGCGGCCCGGGCGTCGTGGCGCCATTCGCTGATGACATACAGCCGGTCGTCGTCGCCGGCGCCGAGCAGCAGTGCCGAGAACGGATTGCTCGTGCCGTAGTCGATGCCGGCCCAATGCCGGCGCATCGGGGGCAGCTCGTCGACGACGTGCTGCTGCTCGTCGTACGCGTCATAGATCGCGCCCTCAGCGACGACCCACTCGCCCAGGATCATGCGCCGACGCCACAGGCCGGTGAACTCCTTCGCGAGCGAGGCGACGTACGCCTCAGAAAGGCTCGGGTTGTCGGCGAGCCGAAAGTGAAACTCGGCGAGGTCGAGCTCGCCGGCCCGGTCGAGGTAGTCGGTTCGCAGCCAGTGCCGCGGACTGTCCGGGTTGGTCGTCCCGATCAGCTTCGCGCCGGTCACGGACAGGCGGGCGAGCAACTGCCGGAAGAATGCTGCCGGCAGCAGCGTGACCTCGTCGGCGTAGGCGAGGGCGGCGGTCATGCCGCGCAGCCGCCCCTCGGCCCGGGCGTCCGCCGCTCCGACGAGGTGCACAACGCGACCAAGCATCACGGCGGTTGTGGCGCCGCGTGTGTGGCGGACCTCGGCGGCGAGCTCGCCGAACAGCGTCGGGTCTTGCAGTACATCAAGGCAGTTGCGTTCGATCGTCTGCAAGCTGCGCCCAACGATGACGATCAAGCCCGAGGCCGGCGCCCTGCGGACCATGAGCAGGAAGCAGACAAGGCTCGCGATCGTTTTACCCGACCGCACGCTGCCGTGCCAGATGTTGATACGAGCCGTGGCGCCCCGGATCGATGCGAGCTGCTTGTCGGACAGAGGGAGAGGCGCAGCCATCACACCCCCTGTCCGGCACCCCCACTCGGTCCGAGCAGGACGTCGGCGAGGCGGTCGAGCATCGAGCCGCCGCTGCTCCCGGTGCCGGTCTGGCGGGCGAGTTCGGCGACGCGGGCGTGCACCTCGGTCAGTGCGCGGGCAGCGGTGGCGTGGTCGCGGGCATCGCGTGCTGACTCGGCACCGGCGGTCTTGGTGACCTGCCCGAGGGCGCCGTCGAGTGCCTCGTCAGCGAGCAGCTCGCGCCGTGCGACAGCGTCGGCTCGTCGCGCTTCGGTGGCGGCGGCAACGCGGGCGCCGCCGTTGAAGGTGAGTCCAAGTTCGCGTGCGATCTTCGAGACACTCGCTGCGCTTCGCCCGATGCTGTGGGCGATCTGGTTACGGCTCTCGCCCTCAGAGTGCAGTCGGCGGACCCGCTCGCGGTCGCGGTCGTCGATGGGGCGGCCCATGTCTCACCTCGATCACAGATCCGCTCTGAACACCTGGTAGGGCGCGGTGGCCGTCAACATGGCGGGGTGAAAGTTGCAGAGCTGGTCTTGAAGTACATAGAGGCGCTGGCGTGGCCCGCCGTGACGGTTGGCGTCGCTTGGGCTCTCCGCAGCCACATTCAGCAAGCCTTCGCGCGCATGACCCGGCTCGAAACCCCCGCTGGGTCGATCGAGTTTGCGACAGATGCCCGTGAGATGCGGCGAGAGGCAGAGGGGCTAGCGCAGCCACAGGGCGCGCAACAGGAAGACTCTGCTACCGACGGCAATGCACGGCTTGGAGTCTTCCAAGAGGCTTGGGGCGTCGCGGATGCCTCGCCCATCGGGGCGGTCATCTCGGCTTGGCTCGTGCTCGAAGAGATAACCAGGACAACTCTTCAGCTGAAGGACGCCATGCCCCAGAGCAGATACAGGCGCGAGGCTCCTCCCCTCCTGACTGAGCTGATTCCGGCACTGGAGGGGATCGGCCTTTCCTCGCGTGGGGTTTCGATCTTCAACGATCTGCGACGGCTGAGGAATCAGGCGGTGCATGGAGAGGCAGTGACTCCGGCGGCGGCGCGCGACTTTGTCGAGACCTGTAGGTACGTGGCTCGCGAGGTCTATGGACTGCGCTAGGTAGAGCGAACGCCTCGCTGCTATGGGGGAGAGCGGCGGGGCGTTCAGCTGGATCGGCGTTCCGTTTCCGGGCACGCCGGAGGCGCCTCCAACTCTAGGTCACGAACAGGTAACGAGGCAAGAGGGTTCGGGGCTCAGCCTGTGCTGATCTCCCCTAGCTGGATATCGGGCGGGTGAGGGCCGGGCACCTGATATTCCATGAGCTCGGGTACCGGCTCCTCGATGAACCAGAGTTTGTAGTCGGCATCCCAACGTGCTCCGAACTCCTTGGCTCGGTCCTTGAGCTCATACGGCACATGCAGCCATATTCGCCCCTCGTATCGCCGGTTAAAGATCGCGCCGACTTGCTCTCTCATTCGGGACCACGCCTCGGTCCCTATGGACGACACAATTGCGGAGGCACCTGCGCTTGCGAGGGTGTCGATGCCGCTCGGCTTCAGGGTTGTCGACGTACCGTCCGGCAGGCGGACAGTGAGGCGGTCCCCGGTGTCGTCCTGAGGCTCCTCGGGCGCACTGCGGGGGGCGTGGTCTGCGTCGTCGTCTTCCTCGTCAACTGCCAGTAGCCACAGGGCATGGAAGGACTCGGCTTCTTGCTCGGGCGCAGTTCGGGGATGCCGAGCAGCGAGGACTTCCACCAGGGCATCAACGACGTGCCAGTTCGGAAGTCGCGTACTGGAGAAGGCATCGTAGATCGTGCTGCGCGAGATCCCAGCGCCCTTCAGCTCCGTCGCCACCGTCGCCAGCGACGGCAACCCTGCCCCCTTGTGTAGCTCGTGCAAAGCCCTGTTGAGCTCCTTGTGGTTCCCGTGCAACTCCGGCTTGCGAAGACGACCCGCTCGCCCCACCCGTGCCTCCACCGTTTGAAACCGTTCGAAACTGTCCGGGCATCATCGCAACCGTCCGGAGTCGTCGCGAGACGTTTGATGACATTGGCGCCCGTTGCTTGACGTCCGATCCAACGCCTGCGCTGGCCACAGTGGTTGAAGCCGCCCAACAGGGGTGGCCCTGACGACGCAATGGAGGAGACCAATGGGGAACAGCGGACGACGCGGCGCACGCCGGTTCATGCGGGCAGCCGCTTTCGCGGCAGTCAGGGGCGCTGCCGCAGCGGCAGGCAGCGCCCTCGTGACGGCCGTCGTCTACTGGGTGGCGCACTGACCGTTAGGGCTGTGCAGTCTGGGCTATACCTACGAAGTGGGCACGGCATCGGCCTCGGCGAGTGCGACGACGAGGCCGACGAGATCGGCCCACCCCCATACGCGCCACCCGTGCTCGTCGAGGGGTACGGGTGCGGTGCAGTCCTCGCCGGTCGAGCAGGTCACCCTCGGCGCCTCGTCCGGGTCGGTGTGCAGGGTGAGCTCGCCGCCGCACCACGGGCACGGCCGGTCGGGGACGGGCGTGGTGCGCTGGTCGAGCCCGAGGGTCCGCAGCAGTCGGCCCTCGGCGAGGCGCGCGGTACGCCGTGCCTCGTGCAGCAGGTGCGGGGGCAGGGGAGCGAACGGCGGAGCGGCGAGGGCGCCGTCGAGCTGCTGCTCGGGCTCGGTGTCCTCGTTGAGCACGCGCCCCTCGACCCACACGCACGCGAAGTGCAAGCCATGCGCGCGCGAGCCGGCCGCGCCCCGTGCGTCTGCTGCGCCCGGGTGTTGGTATTCCCATCGGCGCGGGTCGCCGTGGCTCGCGTGCTGGACGGCGGCGGCGAGGGTGTCGGCGAGGGCGAACACCTGCCGCTCGATGGCGAGGCCGGCGTCGAGAGCGTCGAGGTTGGCCGGCGCGGGGTGCTCGCGCAGCACGAGCGGCGCCCGGTCCTCGACGACGAGCTGCTCGTCGTCGACGGCGCGCAGGGTGTGCCCGAGCTGCCGCGGTGGCCAGACGTCCGCGGGCGGGGTCTCGATGGCGAGCAGCAGCTCGGCCCACTGCTCACGGATGGAGCGCAGGGCGGCGACGGTCTCGTGTACGGCGGTGGCGTAGGTCATCGGCGCTGCTCCTGTTCGGTGCGTTGGAATGCGGCATGTCCGTGACCACGCGAGCGACGCACACGAATGCCCTTGGTCATCAGCCGGTTGTCGGCGGTCACGGTGACTCGGAAGTGGATCAATGCAGGTTTCATCGTGTTGACGGCGAACCACTGTTCGTGTGGCCGTGGGCGAGCTGCGCCCGAGCCTCGTCGCGCTCGGCCTCGGTCTCGGCAATGCACTGCTCGGCGGCGTCGATCCGGCTGTGCAGGCGCATTGCTGCTGCCTGCTGTCCGCCGGCGCTGCGTCGGTGCGTGTCGCACTCGGTGATCTCGGCCTCGACGTCGCCGCGCAGTAGGGCGGATTCCTCGGGGGTGAGCACGCCCCGGTCGGCACGGGCGAGCAGCGCGCGCAGACGAGAGCGGCGGGCGTCGCGCTCGACCTCGCGGTGCTCGCGGCGGCCTCGGCGGGAATCGGTACGGGTGCGGGTGTTCATCGTGTTTCCCCCTCGTTCAGTGCGGTGCAGGTGGTGAAGCGCGGCGGGCAGGCGCCGCAGGCATCAGCCGGGTGTCGTCGCAGCGGCCCGGGGTCTCGTCGACAGGCGAGCCGGCCGAGCGGTACGCCCGAGGCGACGACGAGCGTGGCGACGAGGTCGACGGTCATCGGGCAGGCGTCCTTTCTTCGTGCGGAAGTCGATGAACGTGGAATACGCGCAGGGCAAACAGGCGAGCGACGAGGCGCCGAGCGCCGCGGGTCTCCCGCGCGCGAGGCGCGACCGGTCGCGCGTGCCGGGTGGTGTTGATCTCCCATCCCTCAATGGCGAGGCGGTCGAGCAGCTCGGCCGCGGTGAGTGTGGCGAGGTGGGGGTGCACGTCGAGGGCGTCGGTCAAGTGGGCGGCGATCACTGCGCGTGCGGCTGCGGGAGTCATCGGCGGTTTCCTCCCGAGGTGTGGCGGGCGCGGGTTTCGCGTGGGGCGGGTGGTTGGCACATGAGGCGGGCGAGGCGGACCTGCTCGGCTTCGGCCTGCTCGTCGTCGGTTGGGTCGAGTTGGGCGATCAGGGCCTCGATGCGCGAGGGGTGAACGCCGGACAGCGCGCGGCGGCCCTTGCCGTTGCGTCGGTATCCGCTCTGGCACGGCTGGTCGGGCTGCGCGTGGCAGTGCGGGCAGCGGACGCCGAGCGGGTCGGGGATGCCCTCGGCGACGATCGCCTCGCGGTGGGCCCGGGCCGGCCGGTAGGGGGCGAGGTCGCGGGCGACGTGCTCGGGCATGTAGCGGCGCGGACCGTTGCCGACTCCCGACATGAGGGCGGTGAGACGTTTCTGCCCTGCTGAGTTGATCTCGGCGCGGTACTGCGCCGGCGGGGTGTGCCCATGGGCGACCGCGGCTCGGGTGCCGAGCAGTTCCTCGCGCCATGCCTGCGGGTCGTCCGGGTCCGCGGCCGGTACGGGGTCGGTGTGGCGGTTCATGAGCTCGCCGCGGTGCGGTGCCCATGCGGCGAGCACGTCGTGCGGCTCGACGGCGCGGAACTGGGCGGACCGGTCGCCGGCGCGCTGTTCGTAGTAGCGGCGCACGGCCTGCGAGGCGTCCCAACCGGTGTCGGACAGGGTGGCGGGTACCTCGGCGAGGGCGGCCGTCCAATCGGCGATGGTGCGGGCGGACTGCTGCGGGTCGGCGAGAGCGCGGCGCACGCGGGAGTCGAGCCGGCCGGCGTAGGCGAGTAGGGCGGCGATGTGTTCGTCGATCACGGGGTGCCCTCCTTTTGGGCTTTCAGCAGGGCGAGGCCGGCGGCGAGGTTGTCTGTGTAGGCGGCGGGCGCCGGCGAGTGCAGCGGCACGACGTTGGGGCTGGGGCGAGCGGACAGCGCGCGGTCGAGGTCGCCCCACACACGCAGCCAGTAGCGGGCCGGTTTCGGGTCGGTGCCCGGTTGGGTGCGGCGGGCGGCGAGCTCGACGAGGGCCTCGACGCCGTGCTGCTGGACGAGGCGCCATACGTCGCGCTGCTCGCCGAGGCCGAGCGTCCAGCGGACGGCGACGCCGGCGGCGGCGAGGGCGTCGCCGAGCGGGTGCAGTTCGGGTATCAGCGGGGACCGAGCGGGGGTGTTCGCGCGCGGCTGCTGCTGTGCTTCCTGTTCTCTCTTGTTCTTCTTGTTCTGGGGACCGGTTTCCGCTCCCCCTCGGGCCGGATTCCGGTCCCCCTCCGTACTGGATTCCGGCCCCCGGGGGGCCGATCCTCGGCCCGGGTCGGAATCCGGCCCGGGCCGATTTCCGGTCCCCTCCGTGCGGACTGTCGCGGTGACGAGTGGCAGGCGGTAAACGGTCTCTCCGCGAGGCCCGGTGGCGTCCTCGATGACGGCGAGCTCGCCCGAGTCGAGCAGCGCGTCGACGGCGTCCCGCACGGTCGAGCGGGCGGCGCGGGTGCGCTGCACGAGCATCGCGGTACCGGCGTAGGCGGTGGCGTCGACGTTTGCCTTGTCAGCGATGGCGAGCAGCACCGTTCGAGCGGTACCTCGGGCGGTGGCGTGGTCCCATACCCAATCCGTCGCGGCGCGGCTCAACTGTCCTTCTCCTTACGGGTGTTGGTGAGCCGGAGGCCTCGGGGCGGCCGGCGAGTGCGGCGGGAGTATGGGCGGGGCAGCGGTGGCCGGTGAGGTAGTGGCGCACGCCGTCGGCGGCGCGGCAGTGGCGGCCGGCGGCGCCGTCCCAATGCCCGCAATGGGTCGGGACGGCGGGCCCGTGGCTCACTGCGCGGCGTCGGCCGCTGCTGGCTCGGCGGCCTCGGGCCATCCGGAGAACTGCGAGGGCACGTCCTCGACCGTGGCCTGCTCGGTGCCCTGCGGGGCCGGCTGCGGCACGGTCTCACCCTCGATGTAGTCCCCGGGCACGTCGAGCCCCTCGGGCGACGCATCACGCCGCACGGTCTCGTCGTGCGCGACCGCCCGAGCGAGCTCGGCACTCTTCGGAATGATCTTGAAGAGTTGGCGAATGGCGGTCTTGCGGGCCATCGCGTCGTAGTCCGTCGACCACGGCCCAAAGTCCTTGGCCTTGCTGCGCTTTCGAATCGTCTCGATGTCGTCGACGTCGAGTACGACGAACGCGCTACCGCCGTTCGACAGGCGCGCAACGGCGTAGTAGTCCGTCGGCCGTCCTTTGGCCGAGCCGCGCGCCGGCCGGTGCGTCAACTTCGGTTCGAGGCCGTACTCGTACTCGAAATCGTCGCCCTCGTACACCGTGTGCGCGTCGAGGCCGGCGGCGAGCGGGTGCTGCCAAAACAGCTTGATCATGCCCTGATAGCCGATGACGAGCTGTACCTCGTACGCCCTAACCTTCTTGTTCCAGAACGGCAGCAGGTACGCCTCGCCGGACACGCCGCCCGGTTCGAGGCCGAGGGCCGAGCAGGTCATCAGCGCGCCGGCGAACGACTCTTGCGTGCACTCGGCGAGGTGCTCGACCCTGCGCAGCTCGGTAAGTGCGATGCGCGCGATCCGGTCGGCGCCGCCGAGGTGCGCGGGCAGGGCGCGCTCGATCTCCGGGCGCATCTGCTGCACGAACTGCACGAGCGTTGCCGGCTGCGCGGGGCGGTTGGGCTGGACGGCCGGGGAGTGCGACCGGGTGCGCTTGCTGGCGACGCGCTCGGCAAGGTTGGTGCTCACGCTGCGGACTCCTTCGGGACGACGAGGCGTCGGGCGCGGTGCGCCCGGAACTCGTCGAGGTGCTCGGCGGCGAGGCGCTTGGTATCGAGCGCGTCGACGCGGTGCGTGTACTGCTGTGCGAGGTCCGGGTGCGCGGCGGTGAACCGTTTCGTCGAGAGCGGGCCGTTCTGCTTCCACGTGAAGGCGACGGCGCCCTGCGTCTTGACGATCTCGGCCTCGCCGGCGACCGCTTTCAAGCGGTTGTCGACCTCGCGCAGCTCGTCGGCGGTTCTCGCCTCGCGGGCCTTGAGCTCGCGCCGGCGTTCCAGCAGCGGCTCGACCTCGGACGGGTCGGCGACGGTCACGGCATCGGCCTTGACCTTGTAGAGGTGGCCGAGCAGTTCCTCGGTCGCCTCGGACCCATCGACCGGCGGCGGGGTGCCGTCGAGTACTCCCTGCCAGAACTCGCCGACGAGGGCGACGAGGTGCTCGACGAGGGCCTCGTCGCGCTCGACGCGGTGAATCAGCAGCCGGTTACCGCCGAGCAGCGCGGCGACGTGCGCGTGCGAGTAGCCGGTGACGGCGAGGTACCAGTGAGTTTGTAGGGCCGGCCCGTCCGGCACGCTGTCGAGCCACTCGTCGAGCTGATAGGCCGAGCGCGTCTTGATCTCCAAGAGGCTGGACGGCCGCGCGCCCTCGTCGAGCACGTACCGGTCGACGTTGGCGAGCATCCAAGGGCGCTCGACGTGCGCGAGCGTCCCCGGGCCCTCGACGACGGCTAGGCCGGAGCGCTCGGAGAACACGCGGGCGATGGTCGGCTCGTGTGCCAGTCCCCAGAACGCAGCCTCGGCGAGGTCCGGGTGCTGGGGACGGTCGAGCGGCAGCTCGCCCCGCTTGTCGAGGTAGACCTCGTGCGCCGAGGTGTACTTGCTCATGCCGAGTACCGCGGCGACTTCCGAGCCGTCAACTCCCGTACGGCGAACGGTGAGCCATTGCTCGCGGTCGAGGTTCGGCAGTGCCACGACGACGCCCGTCGGTGTCACGGTGGCCGGCGGGGCGGTGATCACTCCGCACCCCCGACGTACCGGGCGTACACACGGTGCTCGACGACCCCGTGCTCGACGACAGTGCGGGCGACCGCTTCGAAGGTTCCCGCCGGAAGGTAGGCGGAGAGCCGGCCACGGCGAATCGCCTGTGCTGCCGACGAGGCGCGAGCGATGTTGCCCGACTTCTGTACGACGCCCCACGATCCCGGGTGCGCCTTGAGCTCGCTCGCGATCAGCGAGTGCTTTGTGTTCTTGCTTCGCGGCGGTGGGCCGATGAAGTCGACAGCCACATGATCCCCCTCATGCCTGTTTCAAAAATCGAACAGTGTAGGGCGCACGACTGCCCGACTAGGCGTTATGCCTGTTTCTGTTCTCGAACAAGAACGACAGTAGGGAACCGAGATCACCACGTCAACGGCGTTGTCTCATGTGCATCAAGGGGTGATGGCTGCTTAGATGAGGCTGTTCGCGTTCTGCGACAAGAACGGAGATGAGACCGTGTCGGAGAACGACATCCCCATCGAGGGCGCCGAGTCCGCCCCCTTCGCCGACATCGTCCGTGGGGCGTTGGCGGTCAAGGGCGAGACGCTGCGAAGACTTGCCGAGCGCTCCATCGATCCCGAGACAGGTAAGGCAGTTGGGCACAGCACGCTGTGGAAGATCGCCAACGGCCAGAGCTACAAGCGCGAGCGGTGGCTCGTGCGAGCGGTGGCGGCGGGGGTCGGCCGCGACCTCGCCGCGGTGCAGGCGGCGGCGGCGGAGGAGTGGACGGGTTTGGTTGTCGGCGACCCCCTCAAGGCGAGCACTGCCGGAACGACGGTTGTCGTCGCGTACGCGTCAGGGACCACGCCGGAAGAGTTGCCGATCCTTAAAGAGAAGCTCAAGGAACTTGGCCTCGGGAACGCGCAGGTCGTAAGCGGAACGGACGGTAACGGGCAGTCGTAAGCGCGTGACCTGCGGTGTCCGTGCGAGTACTGTGGATCGGACTTTGCCTCGCACATGTGTTCGAGGCAAAGTCCCGGCCATGCCACAAGGGGGGCATCTTGTACCGCGTCACCCGTACCCGACTCGATGACAAAGCAACAGCGGGCGGCGTCGCCAACGGCGACGACCGGCACGTGATCCTCGATGACCGCTCCATCACGAACACGGGCGCTCTCGCGCTCGAACTCGTCTTGAACGCCCTTGCCCCCCACAGCGGCGATCAAGAGCAGGCGCGGCGCCGAGGAGAGCCCAAGCCCGAGCAGGGTAAGCGGCAAGAGTGAGAACGAGAGAGGGGGGGGGGGGGGGGCGCCCCCGCCCCCCGGGGGGGGCGGCCCCCGGGCCCGGGGGGACGGGGGACAACCCCTCAAAACACAGCCGCCCGCCGGGCCCCGTATGCCCGCCCG